>NZ_JABDHQ010000021.1 GCF_018709685.1 Akkermansia muciniphila | reverse complement strand
AACTCATCATCAGACAATCCGGCTGTCCAGATCAAACGCCTGGCCGGAAGCCGCCGTGAGAATTTCCTGCAAAAACAGCAGGAACGCTGCGGCCTTTTCCGGCGTATTAAACCTGCCCAGCACATGCCTGGATAAAGCCGCCTCCTTCACACTCTCCCTCAGCCCCGCGGTCATCTCCGTCAGCATGAAACCCGGCAGCACCAGGTTCACGCGGACTCCTTCCCTTCCCCATTCCCGCGCCAGGCTCTTCACCAACCCTTCCAGGGCGGACTTGGAAGCGGCATAAGCCGTCTGAGAGGGCGACGGGCGAAGCGCCGCATAGGAACCGATCATCACCACCTGCCCTTCCCGTTTCTCCCGTATCATAGCGGCGGCGGCACAGCGGGCGCACCAGGCGGCTCCTGTCACATTCACGTCCATCACCTTGTCCCATTCCTTCTCCGTCTGTTTCAGGAATGGCCTGTCCCTGGTGATTCCGGCGGCGCAGACCGCCAGATCATAGGCGGGATGCCCGTCAAACCAGCGGCGCACGGCGGAGCGGTCCTCCACATCCAGCTCCGTATGGGACGGCGCATCCGCCTCCCAGCCGGCAGCGGTAAAACATTCCACGGCGGCCCGCGCCAAACCGCCGTGACCGCCGCTGATGAACAACCTTCCCATACCGGAATCTTTCCAGAACCATCAGAGCCTCACTTGGGGTCCACCCACCGCCCGTATTCCTTGATCAGGTCCACCAGCCGCTCCACGGCCTCCTCCTGGGGAATGTTGAACTTGACGGGGGTATGCTTCACGTACAGGTTGATCTTGTTCGGAGCGCCGCCCACATAGCCGAAATCGGCATCCGCCATTTCACCGGGCCCGTTCACAATGCACCCCATCACGGCAATCTTCACGCCCTTCAAATGCTCCGTGGCTTTCCGGATGCGGGCGGTAGCCTCCTGAATATTGTAGAGGGTGCGCCCGCAGGACGGGCAGGAAACATAATCCGCCCGGGTCAGGCGCGTTCCGGTGGCCTGTAAAATATTGAATCCCAGGAAGGAAGCCAGCCGCGGATCGGACTCTCCCTGAATCAGCAGCGCATCCCCAATGCCGTCGCTCAGCAGGGAGCCGATATTGCGCGCAGCCACCAGCGGCACGTCTTCATCGGAAACGGAACCGGGAACCAGCGTATCCTTCAGCAGAACCAGGTGCCTGTCTTCAATGCGGGCCGCCAGCAGGCGGAAGGCATAAACGGGTTCCATGTCCAGGCCGTTCTTCACGGTGACAATGGACGGCTCCGCCAATTCTTTCAGCGGCTCAAGTTCATCGTCGCGCCGGGGGTCTACCTCAATGACATCCAACTGGCCATAAGCCAGTTCCGGCATCATGTCCCCCATCGCCTCCCGTTCCGTCTGAAGGGCGTAAAACCCGGCATCCGGCACAACCACCCGCACGGGCTGGTCCCAACCCAGGCGCACGCCGTAGCACATCGCCAATCCCCCCTGCCTTTTGGAAAACTTCAGGGAATCGTACCCCAGTTCAGGTTCAGGAAAGGAAGAAGGAGGATCATCGAAACGTTCCGACGGCTGGAACGGATTGGACAGGCGGTAGGCCACCGGCACTTCCTGCACGGCGTCCTCCGTCAGGGAGACGCGCAGGGTATCCCCAATGCCGTCCATCAGCAGGGAACCGATGCCCACGGCGCTCTTGATGCGTCCATCCTCGCCCCCTCCGGCTTCCGTCACCCCCAGATGAATGGGATAATTCCAGTCCGGGCCCAGCGCATTCAGGCGCTCCACCAGCAGGCGGTAGGCGGCCACCATCACCTTCACGTTGGAGGCCTTCATGGAAAACACCAGGGAATGGTAATCCAGGTCGCGGGCAATCCGGGCAAACTCAATCGCGCTCTCCACCATCCCCTCCGGGGTATCTCCAAAACGGTTCAAAATGCGGTCGGACAGGGAACCGTGATTGGACCCGATGCGCATGGCCCGCCCATGTTCCCGGCAAAACAGCACCAGGGGAGTAAACTCCTCCCGCAGGCGTTCCAGCTCCTCGTTATATTCCGTGTCCGAATACTCCCGCACCTCAAACTTCTTCTTGTCGATGAAATTGCCGGGATTAATGCGTATCTTCTCCACCCATTTGGCGGCCTCCATCGCGGCATCCGGCTTGAAATGAATATCAGCCACCAGCGGTACATGACAGCCCGCGGAGCGCAATTCACGGGATATGTTTTCCAGATTGGCGGCATACGCCTTGGTCTGGGCCGTCAGGCGGATAATCTCGCACCCGGCGGCGGCCAGTTCCAGAGCCTCCTTCACGCAGGCGTCCGTATCCCGCGTATCAGACGTCAGCATGGACTGGACCCGGATGGGATTGGACCCGCCCACCCCCACATTCCCCACCATGACCTCCCGGGTCACGCGGCGCGTATATCGATAAGGACTCGGACAATAGGAAGACTGCATGCAACCACTCTACCGCGCCGCGCCGCGCTGTCAACCATCCTTCAAAACAGAACATCTCTTCACCACGCCCGGTAAAAGCGGAAAAACCGGTGGTGCATACGCTGAATGCCTTCTTCCCGTCCGGAAGTATTCCGTCAGGGGAAAGCTTTTCTCACATTCCCAGGGACTGCACGATAAACAAAACAACGGCCCCTATATACACCGCCCCCAGGACAAGCGCGGAACAGCACAGGAACAAACGGTATCCGGCGGCCACAGCCAGCCTTCTCAAGGGAGATTCCGGATGCCGCCGCACCCGCCACGCACATAGTAAAAAGAACGCAGCCGCCCCCGCAGACACGAGCAGGGCAGCCTTTAACAAGGGGGGGTAATAATCAAACACCACCCGGTTACGCCCCTCGTCCAGACGCACCGCCATCAATTCCCCCACTTTTTCAATGGGCGCTTCCACGCCGTTGCGTTCGGCTTTCCATCCCCGGTCGTAAACCACTGGAATCATTAACGCCTCTCCCTTTCCAGCGGACAGAACGGCCTCCACATGTCCTCCCCATCCCCGTGCCTCCAGCCCGTACTTATCCTGTTCCCTGCCCAGCACCGGCACTTCCTGCTCCGGCACGCGCGCCTCAGCCGCCAGAAGAGGAGACTCCACCGGACGGCGCAGAATTCCCTCCACTACGGTTTCCCCGGCTCTGCCCGCCTGCTTCAATTCCAAAACTCCGTTATAAGTGCGCCCCGTCCAGCCCGGCTTCTCCTGCGCCACTGCCATCACTGGGACAGCCAGTCCATTGACCCGGAAGTCATCAATATCCGTCTGCGGAAATCCGTACACAGCGCCGGAACATTCCGCAATCCTCCCCCTGTATCCATCACCATCCTTCTCTGTCTGCACTTCCACGGGAACGTACAGGGCCCCTTCCCCAGATGGACAAAGAGCGGCATGCAGGGCATTGAGATTGGTAAATACATCAGCCTCCGCATCAAGCCTCAGTCCCAGAGCGTTTTGGGGAACCACCAGCCCCCACCGGGCGCCCGGAAGCCTGTACAAGTGCATCCCGTGCCCGGAAAGCACCCTTTCCATTCCTTCCACGGGACGGGACGCCAGCATAAATCCATTCCCCAGCAGCAAATCTGAGAACAGGGTTCCCCCTTGTCCGTACGTGCGCGTGAATTCATCCCGGTACCCCAGGTTTTTCAGAAAACGGAAATGAGCAATGCTCGTGGTATGCCGGAAATTGCTGATGCTGGGCACCGGACCCAGACAGGCGGAATTGTCCACCAGCAGGCGGTCCCTGTCCTTCACGCGCAGCAGCCCGGCACATCCGCCCATGCGGCGCGTCAGCCACTCGGCGTTGAGGGTCTGGACAGCGGCTTTTTCCTCTTCTCCCCGCTTCCAGAATGCGGCAGCCCCCACGGGCAGCCCCAGCAACATCACGGCGGCGATGGACCATGCCAGCTTCCCGCCTTCCGCATGCCGCCAGCACAGCCATGCACACACAAAAAACAGCAATGGCAGCAGGCGCACCGCCAAATCCGCATCTGTCACGGAAAGGACAAGCAGGGAAATGGCAAAAGCCGCCGCGGGAAGGCCCAGGCACAGCCCCCAGCCCCAGTTGCGCCCCGCCGGTTCCGGCAGCCTGCCGCCGGACAAAATCCAGGCGCAGAAGGAGACTGCCACCAGATTGGGGATGAACCCGAACCGGACGGGAAAATCCACATAGCTCCACAGGTGGGCGGCCCGGTGAAGGGGCTCAATGAATGCGGGAAGCACGGACGCGCCCAGCAGGAGAAGGAACAACCGCCTCCCCCGGTCCGATGAAGGGGCCTCTTTCCTCCCATAGGCCAGATAGGCGGCCGCCAGGGAAGCGCAGGCCATTCCCGGCAGGCACGCATACAGGCGTTCCAGGAATTTGGGGGGATCAAACGGCCACGTCAGTTCAAAAAACGTGGGCGCAGTCATGAACAGGGAGCGCATGGAATCCCGGCTCATGTCCATCATCGGCAGCCAGTAATAGCAGGTAGCCATCGTCACCGCCGCCGTGTACCAGAACACGCGGGCCAGGCGCACGCGGCGTTCCTCCGTTCCTTTCAGGGGCAGCGTATAGGCCCAGGCGAACAGCCAGCCCAGCACGACGGCCATGAACGCGCTGTACAGGGAAGTGGCCAGCAGAAAAAGCCCCACGGCGTACAGCCACCCCTTTCCCCCGTTTACCAGCCGGTAAAGGCCCAGGGCAAACAGGGGGAACATGGCCGCATGGTCCAGAAACTGCATGAATCCGTACTTGGTCTGGAAAAATCCCCCCAGCGCATATCCCGCCGTCAGGAGCACGGTCCAGCACACGGACAGGGAGGGAAACACGCGCCTCAGGAACCAGGAGGCCGTCAGGCAGATGCACATCACATCCGCCAGCATCACCCAGACCATGTCCTTCAACAGGAAGGAGTCCCCCATGGCTACGGCAATCCAGGTGGAGGGAACCAGCAGCTGGTGCGGCAGCGTGGGGCTCACGCGAATGCCCGCACCGGAATTGACATCATAAAAAAAGGACCCGTCACACATGCCGCTCATCAGGGCGGACGCGTAATACTTCAAGGTGGGATAAACGAGCTGCCCGTTATCCATGTATTCCAGAAAATGGCCTCCAAGCGGCCAAATACCCCGCACGGCCAGAAACAGGCACAGCGCCGCCAGGGCAAACGCCATGGAGGCCAGAGACGTCAATACCGGACGGGATGAAGCGGGTTCCATGGGAGCGGTCAGCGGACAAAAGGTTCAGCGGCCTGCACCAGTTTCAGGGCGCGGGCGCACTCCTCCACGTCATGGACACGGTGGATACGGGCGCCGTGCAGATGGCCCCACACCGTCATCACGGCGGTACCCAGCGGGGCGCGCCCCTGCTCCACACTTCCCAGAATGGCGCCCAGCATGCGCTTGCGGGAAAGGCCCAGCAGCACCGGGCGCCCCGCCACCTGAAGCTTGTCCATATTGGACAGCAGGGCCAGATTGTGTTCCACCGTCTTGCCGAAGCCGATGCCGGGATCCCAGCAAATCTGTTCTGGAACAAGACCGCGCGCCAGCAGAAAATCATAACGTTCCTCAAAATAGCCGCGCACCTCCCCCACCACGTCACCATAGGAAGGCGCCTCCTGCATCGTCTCCGGCGTTCCCTGCATGTGCATCACCACCACGCCGCAGCGCGCCGCGGCGCACAGCTCCGCCATTCCCTCCTCCTGCAATCCGGAAATATCATTGATCACGTCCGCCCCGGCTTCCAGCACGGCTTCTGCCACGGCTGCATGGCGGGTATCCACGGAAATCACGGCCTCCGTGCACGGGCGCAATTCCCGCACCACGGGAAGCACCCGGTCCAGTTCCTCCTCCACGGAAACCTCCGCGGCCCCCGGCCTGGTGGACTCTCCGCCTATATCCAGAATCAGAGCGCCCTGCCGTTCAAGCTCCTTCGCATGGGAGACGGCGCGTTCCAGCGTATGGAACCGCCCTCCGTCGGAAAAGGAATCCGGAGTCACATTCACTATTCCCATCAGCACGCCTCCGCGCTCCACATTCAATAGGTCTCGCCTTACAAGCCAGTTCATCTAATTACGTTCTTGTCAAAGGCACTATACATCACTTTAATAAGTCAGAAACACTTTTTTCATCATGAAAATATCGCCCCTGCTTCTCATCGTTCCCCTGGCCATGACATCTGGAGCCCTGGCTGCCAGCCAGGACGATTTCAATGTCCAGACCTCCTCCTCCCGGCTGGTCAAGCATGAAGACGGATCACGCAGCTATTTTGAAAAGACCAACGAAGGCAAGGGGATGAAAAAAACGACTTACAATACCCATAACGTGCTGGTTTCCGTAACGCTTTACACCCGGGGCAAATACAACCAGCTTCTCTCCTGCCTCATCTTCGACGGGCAGAAAAACGAGCTGTTCTACGTAAGCTACGGCTACAACCAGAACGCAGAGCTGGTGGAAGAACGGATGTTCGACTCCAAGACCAAGGAACTCGTGCGCCGCTTCCTTTACAGGTATGACGCCATGGGCAACCGCAGCAAGCCCGTGTGCATCACCTTGGTTAAAGACAACAAAAACGTGGAGAAATACGGCAAGGAAACCGCTCCGGAAAAGGACCCCTTTGCCGCCGACTTTGAAAAGAAGAACAAGTAGGCTCCAGAAGACCGGGGAAAACTGTTCCACCCCGCCACCTTTCAACCGGCCTCATCCCCGTGATGCCCGTCCGGTTTTACCCTTCATGCCGCGTGAAGCAGGCCGGAAGGATACACACCTCTTCCAACCAGGGAGGAACGTGCACGAATGCCCTGTTCAAGGCTAAAACACGGCTCCCCGCGTCAACCGCCTCAATCCGTCCTGTACCGGAAACGGGGGCGGATTCAGGAACGTCCTGTCAACAGAGCGGGGTGTCTTATTCCTCGTCGCTGGCCTCCAGCCTGTTCCGCCAGCGGCGGGCCACCCAGGGACGCACCAGCCCGTAAAGCAGGTAAATGGAGAAAATGACCGCGGGCATCACCCACGGGAACTTGAAAATACAGATGACCGCCAGCACAATGAGCACGATCGCGTACATCGTTCCCCGCGTACGCATGTTGATATGCTTGAAGCTGGGATAAACCACCCGGCTCATCATCAGGACGGACACTCCCGCCATTGCCAGCGCAATCACGTACTTGAACACGCCCAGGTCCATGGCCCCGTCCGGAGCCCTGCCCGCCAGGTACATCACCAGGTACATGGTGGAAACCACGGCTCCCGCCGCCATCGGAACGGGAAGGCCCACAAAATCGCTGCTCTGCCCCTCCTTCCGGGGAGCGGCCGCCATGCAGTTGAACCGCGCCAGGCGCAGGGCGGCGCACAGCAGGTACAAGATGCCGATGCCCCAGCCCACCTCCGGCGGAGAAAGCTGGAACAGGACGGCCTTGGCCACCAGCAGCGCCGGGGCGATGCCGAAGGAGACGATGTCCGCCAGGGAGTCAAACTCCCGTCCAAACGGGCCGTCCTGCCCGCGCATGCGCGCGATGCGGCCGTCAAACAAATCAAACAGGCACGCCGCGAAAATCAGGAACGTGGCATTCTGGTAATAGGAAAAGGCCGCCACGGCGTCGCTGTCCGCCTGGTTGATCCCTTCAAAAATCGTCAGAATGGCGAAAAACCCGCACACCAGGTTCCCTGCCGTAAACAGGTTCGGCAGAATGGGAATCTCAGGTTCGTCCGGAAAAATCTTCTTGTCCATGATCAGTGTCCTGTGGGGCGCCCCTGTACGGGGCTAATCATTAATAATATTGCGGGCCGCCGCAGCCAGAGCCTGGGGATCTGCATCCTGCGGGGCGGAACCGCGGGCCTGGTCCGGACGGCCGCCTCCCTTGCCTCCGACAAGAGCGGAAACCTCGCGGATCATATCCCCGGCGGACAATCCGTCCGCAATGGCATCTTTGCCACAATAAGCGCCCAGGAGCAAGGAAGAACTGTCCACGCACAGCAGGAAGGCGGCGCCCGCATACTGGCGCTTTTTCAGACCGTTCAGCAATTCCTGGAGCAATTCCCCGGCGCCCTCCGCCACCTGGATCAGAGAGGCGGGGTCATCGGAAAGCCATTCATTCAGCAGGGCGTCAGCCCGGGCGGCGGACTGCCCGGCGCGGGCCTTCTTAAGCTTCTTTTCCGCCTCCAGGGCCGTCTGCTTGAAATGCTCCACGGAGGCGGCAAAACGCGCCAGGGAATCATTCACCGTCCGGATGTCGGAAGCGCCCAGGGCGGACAGCCCCGGCTTGCCTTCAATCGTGGGGACCGGGACCTGTTCCAGCCCCATGTCCGCCAGTTCGCCATTCACCTCCTTGATTTTCTCCACCGCCCTGGCGATTTCCAGGCTTTTGGCGACGACGTGCTGGCGGATCATTTCCAGAGCCGCGTCTCCCGTCATGGCCTCAATGCGGCGCACGCCGGAGGCGATGGCCCCCTCGCTCTTGATCTTGAACAGGCCTATATCCTTCGTATTGGCAATGTGCGTACCGCCGCAGAACTCCATGGAAACGCCGTCCAGTTCATTCCGGCAGCCACCCACCTGGACCACGCGCACCACGTCCCCGTACTTGTCGCCAAAGAACTGGGCAATCGCGGAATTTCCCTTCACGTCCGCATAGGCGCGTTCCGTGCAGTGAACCGGCAGGGCCTCCTCAATCCAGCCGTTCACCTTCTCTTCAATCCGGCGGAGCTGGTCCGGCGTGACGGCACCGCTGTTAAAGTCAAAGCGCAGGCGGTCTTCCGAAACGTAGGAGCCCTGCTGGGCCGCATCCGGGCTCACCACCTGGTGCAGGGCGCAGTGAAGAAGGTGGGTGGCGGTATGGTGCGCCTCCACACGGCGGCGGCGTTCCGCGTCAATGCTCAGATGCACGCGGTCCCCCGGCTTCACGGCCAGTCCCTCGCGGGCTTCCACCACATGGGCGCGGGCATTCCCGATCTGCTGGACGGCCATCACATGGTAGCTGTCTCCGCCTATTTCAATCAACCCGGCATCAGAAACCTGGCCGCCCATCTCCGCGTAAAACGGAGTCTTGTCCGTAATGATGAACAGGGAATCCCCCTGGCGGCTCACTTCCAGCACCGTGGCGGCGCATTCGTCCACATCATACCCCGTGAACTCCGTCACGGCATCCGTCTTCAAATCCAGGGCGCGGACCACCTCGCTCTTGCGGGCGGCGCGGGCGCGTTCCCGCTGCTCATTCATCAGCCTGTTGAACCCGTCCATGTCAATTTCCAGCCCGCGTTCTTCCGCAAGCAGGGCCGTCAGGTCAATCGGGAAACCGTACGTATCATACAGCTTGAACGCAAACTCCCCGCTCACCTTTCCGGCGGAAGCCGTTTCCGCATCAAACAATTCCAGGCCGCGGTCCAGCGTTTCATTAAAGCTGGCCTCTTCACGGTTCAGCACCTCCTTCACGGTGGCGGCGCGGGCGGCAAGCTCAGGGAACACCTGGCCGAAGGATTCCACCAGCGTATCCACCAGTTCCGCCAGGAACGGCTGGGTGAAGCCCAGGCGGCGGCCGTAGCGCACGGCACGGCGCAGAATGCGGCGCAGCACGTAATTACGGCCGTTGTTGCCCGGCAAAATGCCGTCCGCTATGGAAAAACTGAGCGTGCGCAGATGGTCCGCAATCACGCGGAAGGCAATCGCCTCCTGAAGAGAATCATCCTGCGCGCCCACCTTCTTGGAACCGGGCGCCGGATACACGTCCGCATACTTGCGTCCGCTTAAAACCTCCAGACGGTCAAACAGCGGGCGGAACACGTCCGTGGCGTAATTGGACGGCTTGCGGGAAAAATCCTTGAACCCGTCCGTGCACTGCATGATGGAGCACGCGCGTTCAAAGCCCATGCCCGTATCCACATGGCACGCCGGAAGATTGCGCATGGAACCGTTGCTCTCCGCATTATACTGGATGAACACCAGGTTCCAGATTTCTATGCACTGGTCGGAATCCTTGTTCACCAGGCTCCCCTTCGTATCCCCCTCCGGGGTCAGGTCCACGTGCAGCTCGGAACAGGGGCCGCAGGGGCCGGTTTCACCCATCATCCAGAAATTATCCTTCACGTTCCCGTGCACGATCTGAACGTCCGGGTCCAAACCGCGGGAACGGAACAGCTCAGCCCAGTAATCCCAGGCCTCCTGGTCAAACTCTCCGGGATCGCCCTTGCTCTTGTCCGGCGCGTATACGGTGGCGTACAGCCGTTCCGCCGGGAACCCCCACCGTTCCACCACCAGCTCCCAGGCCCACTGGATGGCCTCCTTCTTGAAATAATCCCCAAAGGACCAGTTCCCCAGCATTTCAAAAAACGTATGGTGGTAGGAATCATAACCCACATCCTCCAAGTCGTTGTGCTTGCCACCGGCGCGGATGCACTTCTGGGTGTCCGTGGCGCGGGCAGGCGTCCACGGCGGGGTCCATACCCCCAGGAAATACGGAACAAACTGGTTCATGCCGGCATTAGTGAACAACAATCCGGGGCTCTGGGGCATCAAAGAAGCAGAGGGCACGACCGTGTGCTGTTTCTCGCGGAAAAAGTCCAGAAAGCTTTGGCGTATCTCGGTGGCGGTCATCATATCAATAATAGGAAAAGTAAAAGTCGCCGGATTATGCCTGTTCCGCCCCCGTTAGTAAACCGCTAATTCCTTCTCCGTCATGCCGGACGTATTTTTACTTGTAAAAAATTATACACTTGTATAAATAGAGACATGAAAAAACTGGTGATCCTCCTGATTCTTCTTGCGGCGGCAGGAGCGGCAGCCTGGTTCATCTACCGGGAAGCTCCGTCCGGGCCTGAGGATAAAGCCGTCCTTTACGGCAACGTGGACCTGCGCCAGGTGGACCTGGCCTTCCTGATCTCCGAACGGATTGACTCCGTGCTGGTGGACGAGGGAGACACCGTGGTCCCCGGGCAGAAACTCGCCACGCTGGAAACGGTGCGCCTGCAGCAGGCTGTGGATGAAGCGCGCCAGACGACGGAGGCCGCGCGCCAGAACTACCTGCGCGTTAAAAACGGCCCGCGCGCGGAGGAAATAGCCCAGGCGCGGTCAAACGTGGAGGCGGCGGAAGCCACGCTGAACAACGCCGCAGTGCGCAGCAAGAGACTGGTGGCGCTGGCTGACACCAAATCCATCTCCCGGCAGGAGGCGGACGACGCCGTAGCCTCTCAGCAAGTGGCGGCGGCCAACCTGGACGTAGCCAGAAAACAGCTGGAACTGCTGCTGGCGGGCTCCCGCGCGGAAGATATTGCCCAGTCCCTGGCCCAGTACAACCAGGCGAAGGCCAACCTGGTCATCAGGGAACAGAACCTGAAGGACGCCGTGCTTTACGCTCCAAGCAACGCCGTGGTGCGCAACCGGATTCTGGAAAAGGGGGACATGGCCTCCCCGCAGAAACCCGTGTACAACCTCTCCCTGAACCACACCAAATGGGTCAGGGCCTATCTGACCGAATCCCAGCTGGGAAAGGTAAAACCCGGCTTTTCCGCCACCGTCCATAACGACAGCTTCCCGGATACGGACTTCAAGGGAACGGTGGGCTTCATCTCCTCCGTGGCGGAATTCACGCCCAAGAACGTGGAAACGCCGGACCTCCGCACCGCCCTGGTGTATGAAGTGCGCATCATCGTGGATGACCCGGACAACCGGCTGCGGCTGGGCGCCCCCGCCACGGTCACCATCCCGCTGGACCAGGGCGCCGGGCAGCGGGCTCCGGAACAGCCCAGGCCATGACCGCGGACTCCCAGCCCCTGATTGACTGCCGGAACGTCCGTAAAATGTTTCCGGACCCGGCGGGCGTTCCCTTTGCGGCGGTGGACGGCGTCTCCTTCCGCCTTTCCCCCGGGGAAATCGTGGGCCTGCTGGGGCCGGACGGCGCGGGAAAAACCACCCTCATCCGCCTCATCACCGGGCTGATGAAGCCGCATGAAGGCTCCATTTCCGTCCTGAATCTGGACTCCGTCAAAAAAGCGCGGGCCATTCAGGCCTCCATCGGGTACATGCCTCAGAAATTCGGCCTTTACGAGGACCTTACCGTGAGGGAAAACATGGAGCTTTACGCCCGCATGCACGGCGTCTCCGGCCAGGACCGGGAAAAACGCTTCCGCAGCCTGCTCTCCATGACCAGCCTGGAGCGCTTCACCACGCGCCTGGCGGGCAAGCTCTCCGGCGGCATGAAGCAGAAGCTGGGGCTGTGCTGTTCCCTGGTCTCCTCCCCGCCCCTGATCCTGCTGGATGAACCCACCGTGGGGGTTGACCCGCTCTCCCGCCGGGAACTCTGGAACATCCTGGGGCAGTTCTCCCGTGAGGAAGGCGTGGGCGTGCTGGTCAGCACCTCCTATATGGATGAATCCGCCTACTGCAACCGCACCCTCATCATGTACAAGGGGGGCCTGCTGATGGATGCTCCGCCCGCGGACGTCATCGCCCGCGCGGAGGGCATGTGCATCACCGTGCGCACGCCGGAAGGCATCCACGCGCGCCAGTTCCAGAGCAGGCTGGCCGCCCTGCCCGGAATCATCAACGCCACTCCCCAGGGAGGCACCGTGCGCATCATCCTGCCGCGTGACCACCCCACGCGGCAGAAGCTGGAGGAATACCACCCGCAGCCGGGGCTGCCGGATTTTTCCGACGGCTTCATGACCCTGCTGGCCGGACAGACGGACCTCACCCCGCAGGACATCCCCGCTCCCGCGGAAACACCTCCTCCCGACCAGGGAACCGGCGGAGAAACCATCATCCAGGTAACGGACCTTGTACGCAAATTCGGCAGCTTCACCGCTGTCAACCACGTCAGCTTCTCCGTCAGCCGGGGGCAGGTCTTTGGCCTGCTGGGACCGAACGGAGCCGGAAAAAGCACCACGTTCCGCATGCTTTGCGGCCTCCTGCCCGCAACCGGAGGCACCCTTAACGTGGCCGGAGCGGACCTGAGAACCGCCGCCGCCCGCGCGCGGAGAAGAGTGGGGTACGTGGCCCAGAAATTCTCCATGTACGGCATGCTCACCACGCGGCAGAACCTGGAATTCTTTGCTGGAGCCTATGGCATGGCCGGAAAGGAACGGCGGGACGCTATCCGCTCCATGGAAGAAGAATTCCACCTCACCCCGTACATGAATGCCCCCGCGGCCCACCTGCCCGGCGGCTACAAGCAGCGCCTGAGCATGGCGTGCGGCCTGCTCCACTCCCCGGACATCCTCTTCCTGGACGAACCCACCTCAGGCGCGGACCCCCTGGCCCGGCGCGACTTCTGGCTGCGCATCAACTCCCTGGCGGAAAAAGGCGTCACCATCATCATCACCACCCACTTTCTGGGGGAAGCGGAATTCTGCGACAACATGCTCATCATGATGGACGGAACCACGCTGGCGGAGGGCTCTCCGGATGAAATACGCAACTATGCCCCGCCCCGCAAGGACGGCGCCCCGGCCTCCCTGGAAGACGCCTTCCTGGCCATCACGGAGGAACACATGCGGAAAGGAGGGGAAGAATCATGACGGCCTCCCTCAAACGCATCGGCGCCCTCATCGTCAAGGAACTCCACCAGGTGGTGAGGGACCCCGGCAACATTGGCATCGCCGTCATTCTCCCGGCCGTGCTCCTGCTCCTCTTCGGCTACGGCATGAGCATGGACATCAAAAACGTGCGCATCGCGTACCTGGCCGTTCCGGCCTCCAGCGAATCCACCAACCTGGAAACGCGCCTCACCCTCTCCAAATACTTCCAGACCACCCGCGTCTTCTCCTCCCGCGAGGCGGAAGAAAAGCTGCGCACCCATCAGGCGGACGCCTTCATCGCCCTGCAAAGCGACGCCCCGGACACGCTCAACGGCGGCGTCACGAAAGTCCAGATCGTCGTCAACGGAGTTAACGCCAACCAGGCCACCCTCATCCGCAACTACCTCCAGGCCGTTGTGGGCTCCTGGGCGGCCTCCCTGGACGGACAGTCCGCCCCCGTGCTGGACGTGCAGACGCGTACCCGCTTCAATGAAGCCAACGACAGCCACTACTACCTGGTTCCCGGCGTCATCGTCACCATCATGACCATGATCGGAGCGCTCCTCACCTCCCTGGTCATGGCAAGGGAATATGAACGGGGCACGCTGGAAAGCCTCTTCGTCACCCCCGTGGGCAGCGGGGAAATCCTCACCGCCAAGGCGGCCACCAACTTCCTGCTGGGCATGGTCAGCCTGGCCATCTCCATGGTCTTCGCCGCCTTCGTCTTTGACATCCCCATCCGCGGTTCCCTCACCCTGCTGCTGGCGGTCTCCGCCCTCTTCCTGATCGTGGCCCTGGGGCTGGGCCTCGTCATCTCCACCGCCACGAAAAACCAGTTCCTGGCCTGCCAGTTCGCCATCATGGGCACCTTCATGCCGGCCCTCATGCTCTCCGGCTTCCTGTATGACATCCTGAACATGCCGCCCGCCGTGCGCGCCCTTACTTACATGATCCCGGCGCGCTACTACGTCACCCTGCTCCAGACCCTCTTCCTGGCCGGGGACATCCCCTCCGTCATCATCCCGTGCTGCATCACGCTGGGCGTCTTCGCCGTCATCCTCATGGGCATCGCCCGCCTGAAAGCCCCCAAATCCCTAGAATAACGCCATGGACTTCTTCGTCAGAATAGCCTCCCTCGTCAAAAAGGAACTGCTGGCCGTGCTCCGGGACAAAAAAAGCCGCATGGCCCTCATCATCCCGCCCGTCGTCCAGATCTGCATCTTCGGATACGCGGCTACCATGAACGTCACGCGCGTGCCCTACGCCGTGCTGGACAAGGACGGCGGGGAAGCGGCCGCCCAGTACATCGCGGACCTGGAAGGCACCGGCATCTTCCGGCGGCAGGCCACGGCAACCACGGAAAAGGACATCGACCGCATGATCGACAACCGGGACATCGTCGTAGGGCTCACCATTCCGCCGGACTTCTCCCGCAACCTCCAGACGGGCCGCCCCGCCTCCCTCCAGCTCATCGCGGACGGGCGCAACGCAAACACGGCAGCTATCGCCCTTGGCTACGCCCAGCAAATCGCCTCCGGCTTCGGCGCGGACCTGGCCGTCAAAAACGGCGCTGCCACCCCGGTGGAAATAGAAGCCCGCTCCTGGTTCAACCCCAACCTCATCACGCGCTGGTTCATCGTGCCCGGCCTCATTGCCGTCCTCGCCCTGATCAACTCTATCCTATCCGGCGCGCTCTCCATCGCCCGGGAACGGGAGGAAGGCACCTTTGACCAGCTTCTGGTAGCCCCGTACAACCCGGGGGAAATCCTGCTGGGCAAAGGCATCGCCACGGTCATCACCGGTTCCATGCAGGCCGTCTTCGTGGTGCTGGTGGCCATGTTCTGGTTCCGCATCCCCTTCCAGGGCTCCATCTGGCTGCTTGCCGCGGCCATTCTGCTCTTCATCATCACCGCGGCGGCCATCGGGCTGTGCATCTCCTCCTTCGCCCAATCCCTCCAGCAGGCCATTGTGGGAACCTTCCTGCTCCTGGTGCCCATGGTCATGCTCTCCGGCTTCGCCACGCCCATCTCCAGCATGCCGGACATCTTCCAGGACCTCACCCTGCTCAACCCCATGAGGTACGGACTGGAACTCATCCAGCGCATCTTCCTGGAAGGAGCCGGATTCCTGGACCTCTGGCCTCTCTTCGGAGCCATTCTCATTGTAACGGCTGTCTCCGTGTTTGCCGCCATCTTCTCCTTCCATCACAAAATCTCCTGACGGAAAACTCCACGGAAACTCTCCCTTCCCGGCCCCCGGAACATCCCGGCGCCCTTTTGCCCTTAATCTTTCGTCTTGAACATTTTCATCACGCCAATCCCGTCACCCGCATAAAAATACTTGCATCCGGCCCGGTTTTTCTATTCTATCTCCTTCGTTCTCCTTGAGAACATGGGCTCGTCGTTCAATGGATAGGACATCGGTTTCCGGTACCGACGATGTAGGTTCGATTCCTACCGGGCCTACCACTTTTTCATGCCGCAAGTTATTATTTATCAGCGCTGGCGATTTTTGTTTCTTGAACTGCAAGACATCAGAACGGTTTTTGGAGTCTCCTCGTACCGTCTGGTGGAACGTTCCGCCAGTGCTGGCCATCCTGCCAGCCCCCCGGAACATTCACCCCAAGACATTACTGCCTCCCTTAAAGGGCCGTCCCCTTTTTCGGCGTGAAAAGACGAGTCAAATCGGCTCCTTCAAGCTCCAGAAGCCGGATTTTTGCAGGGATTCCGCCCGCATAGCCCGTCAGGCTGCCGCCCGT
The DNA here is from genome assembly GCF_018709685.1 of Akkermansia muciniphila. Classification (GTDB taxonomy): domain Bacteria; phylum Verrucomicrobiota; class Verrucomicrobiia; order Verrucomicrobiales; family Akkermansiaceae; genus Akkermansia; species Akkermansia muciniphila_E. Next base: position 25,063 of record NZ_JABDHQ010000021.1, on the reverse strand, counting down.
GCCCACCACCCGGTGGCACGGGATGATGATGGAAATGGGATTATGCCCCACCGCTCCCCCCACCGCCTGTGCAGACATCCCCTTTTTATTTCCGTTCCTGGCTATCTTCCGGGCAATTTCCCCGTAAGTAGTTACTTCTCCATAGGGAATTTCACAAAGAATCCTCCATACGGCCCGGCGGAACTCTCCGCCCACAGGGGCCAGGGGCAATTCGCCTGTCCGGGGCTTCCCTCCTGCAAAATACCTGTCCAGCCAGTCTTTTGCTGCGGCAAACACAGGCAGACCATCTTTTTCCTCCATATTCCCGTTGACGGTTCCTCCAAAATACTTCTGGCCTTCCAGCCACAGGCCTGTGAGATGTTCCCCGTCGCCCGCCAGCGTGAGCGGCCCAAGGGGTGACGAATAGTGTGTTAAGTAATACATCATATTTTCAGTGTTTCAGTGAATGCCATAAATTAACGGCGGCATGCTTCCCCACGGCCTCCAGCCCAGGCAAGGCCGGAATCCGGCCCGTTCCGCTTCCGCCGCCGTGGCGTAATAGGTGCAATTCCCGGGCCTGGGAAACTTTGCCCGGCATATGGGCCGGCAATAAATGCCCCGCAGACACAACCCCCACGAAGAAATGGCCGTCAAACCGGGCATCCTTGGATTTAAATGCGGCATACCAGGCCTTTTCATTTCCTTTCATGGTTTTGGCAAACTCCACGTTTGAGACTCACTATAGCAAACTGCGGAAATAATTACCGCCATTTTCGGACATGCATTCAAAAAAATTATTTTGACATCGGGCAAACAATTATATAACTAATTACGTAATCAGTTACGTTTTTAACAACACAAAAGGAGAAGGGAACATGGATTTCTTCAACCAGACAGGGAAAATGGCCATTGGAAGCAGACTGAGGATGCTGACGGATAAAATAACGAATGACGCCGCCCTGATCTTCAGGATGTACGGTGTGGACATCCGCCCCAAATGGTTTCCCGTATTCTTTGTCCTGTCACGGGGAGAGGCCAAAACCATCACCTCCATTGCCAGGGAAATAGGGCACTCCCACCCGTCGGTCAGCAACATCGTCAAGGAAATGGGGGCCAGGGGGCTGGTAAAAGAAAAAAAGGACAAAACGGACGGGCGGAGAAACCTCATCATGCTGTCCGCCAAGGGAAAGAAAATGTCCGATATCATGGCGGAACAATATCCCGACGTGGAAGCCGCCGTGGAGCAAATTTCCCGCCAAACCCGGAACGATCTGTGGCGCGCGATTGAAGAATGGGAAGGCCTGCTGGCTGAAAAAACGCTGCTGGAACGGGTGAAGGAAGCAAAAAGGGAACGGGAAGGCCGGGACGTGGCCATTGTTCCCTACGAGCCCCGCTACCAGACCGCTTTCAAGATGCTCAATGAAGAATGGATTACGGCGCACTGGCAGATGGAAGAACCGGACCATCACGCGCTGGACCACCCGCAGGAGCACATTCTGGACAAGGGCGGCCACATTTTCGTGGCGCTTTATAAGGAGGAGCCGGTCGGCGTGTGCGCCCTGTGCAAAAAGGATGACCCCGTTCATCAGTATGAGCTGGCCAAACTTGCCGTCAGCCCCAACACGCAGGGCAAAGGCATCGGCATGCTGCTGTGCCGGACCGTCATCGCCAAGGCAAAAGAACTGGGCTGTAAAAAAATCTTCCTGGAAAGCAATACCCTGCTCCGCCCGGCCATCCAGCTGTACAGAAAGGCGGGGTTCAAGGAAGTTGAGATTTACCACCCATCCTATGAACGGGTGAATATCCAGATGGAACTGATGCTCCAGTAACGCGCAACCCTTTGCGCAACCCGTCCCGAATAGTTCCGGAGAAAAGCCGCTGTCTTTTCCTCCGGTCAAAAAATTCATGTTTCCTCATATCTCCGTCAAACGGTCATCACTCCTCTTCCGATAAAACAGTCTGGCGTCTTGTGAACAAACTTCATCAAAAAAGAGGAAGCATTGCCATTCCCTGATCTCAGATTTTTATTATAAGGGGACATTTCTCCACTGGTTCCGGCCCGGCAGTTTTTTCTTTAGGAAAAAACTCACTCTTCTTTCGGACGATGGCAGCAGTCCGCCGTTATAACAGTTAGAGATGGGGATGAACCGGGTCCCTCCCCTCCGGTTCCCCGTCTCTCTCCGCCCCTAAACAGTGGCGAAATTCGCACTGCCATCAATAGAAAAGGCATCCTGTCCCCTTTCCATGCCCCAACACCAGCAAGGCCGTTTCCCCCGTGCAGAAGGGAAACGGCCTGTTGTTTTTCCGCCTCCCCATTTCCCTCATGCATGGCGCGGCCGGAAAAAGAAACATATCCCTTATATTCGCGCCCAGGCTGGCGGCACTCCATTTTCCCCTGGAAATTCCGGTGTTCAACCACCTTCCTGCAAACCGTTTCATTCAAAATCGCCGCGTTTTCCAGAAACCTCCCTTTCTTTCATATTCAAGTCTTTCTTTACCCTGTCCAACTGGACTTGGCAGGAAAATTGCGTTATGATGGCGGCGCCCCTTTTCTCATGATTTTCCCTTCACCAGGGATCATGAAGCGCACCCATGAAACAGAGAAAAATCATCCATGTGGATATGGATGCCTTTTACGCATCCATTGAACAGCGCGACCATCCGGAATACCGCGGCAAGCCCATTGCCGTAGGCAGGCCGGAGATGCGCGGCGTGGTGGCGGCGGCCAGCTATGAGGCGCGCCGCTTCGGCGTGCGTTCCGCCATGCCTTCCATGAAGGCGATGAAACTCTGCCCCAAGCTGATTTTCACCAGCAACCGCATGGACGTGTACAAATCCGTTTCAGCGCAGATACGTTCCATATTCCACCGTTATACGGACCTGGTGGAACCTCTTTCCCTGGATGAGGCTTTTCTGGACGTCACGGAGAACAAGCCGGGCATTCCGCTGGCTGTAGATATTGCACGGCGCATCAAGAGGGAAATCCGGCAGGAGCTTCATTTGACGGCCTCCGCAGGCGTTTCCTACAATAAATTCCTGGCTAAGATCGCCTCAGACTACCGCAAGCCGGACGGCCTGTTCACCATTCACCCCTCCCGCGCGGAAGAATTTATTGCGCGGCTTCCCATTGAGGCCTTCTGGGGGGTAGGCCATGCCACCGCGGAACGCATGCGCGCCCTCTCCATCACCAACGGGGCGCAGCTCCGGGAACGGAGCCTGGATTTCCTGCTCCGCCATTTCGGCAAGATAGGAGGAGTCTTCTACAACTTCGCCCGCGGTTTGGACGATCGTCCCGTGGAACCTTCCCGCATTCGCAAATCCGTGGGCTGTGAAGAAACCTACCGGGAAGACGCCACCAAGGCGGAAGCCCTGAAAACGCACCTTCCCCTCCTGTCGGAAGAGCTCGCGGGACGCCTGGCGCGCTCCGGATTCCAGGGCAATACGCTGACGCTGAAAGTCAAATTCCCGGACTTCGTCCAGAAGTCCCGGAGCATGACCGTTCCGGATTGCCTGACGGAGACGGAGGACATCCTGCCCCTGGCACGTACCCTGATGGAAGACCTGGATTCCGGAGACCGTACCTTCCGCCTGCTGGGCCTGTCCGTTTCCCATCCCAGGGAAGAGCAAGCCGGGGGAATCTGGGAACAGCTTTGGCTGGACCTGGAATACTAATCCTCCCACAGACTCCCATATTTTTAGGCTTCTTCCCTTAAAATCAACCTTATCCACAAGATATTGGCGTATGAATGAGCGAAATCCGCCCTTACCTGGTCATAGGTACGTATGAATCAGGAAGAACGGAGACACTGGAGATCATGGATAGGAACGATCGCTGAAGGAGTGGCAGGCGTCATGGCCGTGGACGGGGGGATTCCCGCCTCCCAGGACGTGCCTGATCCCGGCCCTTCCCGGACGCGCCGTCCCCTCACGGAAACGGAAAAGCGCATCATCGAGCACCAGGGCACGGAACCGCCCTTTTCCGGGGAGTTCGTCAACTGCTTTGAGCAGGGAACCTATTCCTGCCGCAAGTGCGGGGAAGCCCTCTTCCGGTCGGAAGACAAATTTGACGCCGGATGCGGCTGGCCCTGCTTTGACGACTCCCTGCCGGATGCCGTCAGAAGCATCCACTCAGGTTCCGGACGGCGCACGGAGGTCACATGCGCCCATTGCGGCGCACATCTGGGCCATATCTTCATGGGGGAACACCTGACGCTGAAGGATACCCGCTACTGCGTCAATTCCCTCTCCCTGGAATTCCAGGCGGAGCCGCAGCCCGCCATGGCGCACAGCTCCCCTTGAGGCGGGCAACACGAAAAAGGACCAGCCGCCAACCGGACAAAACCTCCCGGAAAACAGAATTTTCCGGGAACAATGCCTTGCTGAAACATTCATTCCCGTGCCCGCGTAATGTGGTATCATGAGAATGAACGCACTGCGCATCATCCCGGTACTGCTGGCCCTGCTCCTGGCGCACGCCATGGGCGCGGAACCCAGAATCGCCCTTCTGGGGGACAGCATCCCGTATTCGGGTCAATGGCCTGCCCTGGTGGAATCAGCCCTGCGGCAGACTCCGGCTTACCGGGATGCGGAAATCGTCAGCATGGCCCTCCCCAGTGAAACAGTCTCCGGCCTATCGGAACCGGGCCACGCCGGGGGTGCCTTTCCGCGCCCCTGCCTCCATGACCGCCTGGATTCCATTCTCTCCAAATACAGGCCCACTCTCGTCATTGCCTGCTACGGCATGAATGACGGCATGATGAAGCCTTTTTCAGAAGCCGCTTTCCAGGCCTTTAAAAAAGGCATGGAGCGGCTGAAGCAGCGGGTGGAAGGGGCCGGGGGCCAATTCATCGTCATCACGCCGCCCCTGTACATGGCGGATACCCCGGAAAAGGATGCGGCGCGTTACAACCAGGTGCTGGATACCTATGCCGCATGGCTGGTCAGCCGGAAAAAAGCGGGCTGGAAGGTAGTGGATATGCGCCCGGAACTTGCCAGGCAAATCCGCGAAGCGAAGAAAAAGAACCCCAAATTCATTTATGCCGGGGACGGTGTCCACCCGGGCACGGAAGGCCACTTCATGATTGCCGGGGCCGTCTGGCCGCCGCTCGCCTCCATCCTCCGCCTGCCCTCCCGCGTCCGTTTTCCGGAAGGGGATGATTTCAGAAAAGTCCTGGACCGGCACAACCTTTACAAACTGGCGTGGCTGGCGGAAACGGGCCACCGGCGTCCCGGCATCCCTAAGGGAGTTCCCGTTTCCGTGCTTCCCTGCCTCCGGGAGGGAGTAAGCGTCTCGGAATGGCAGGGCTTCCCTTCCCTGCGGTTCAAAGTAGCGGGCAGAAACGCCACCCTTGTTCTTCCCGGAACACCGGCGGAAAACAGGCCCTGGATATGGCGGCAGGAATTCTTTGGCCATGAGCCCCAGGCGGACGTGGCCCTGCTTAAGAAAGGCTTTCACGTGGCTTATGTGGATGTGCAGAATATGTATGGCTCACCCGCGGCCATGAAAATCATGGATCAGTTTTATAACACCCTGGTCAGGGACTACGGCCTTTCCCCTAAAACGGTTCTGGAAGGGTTCAGCCGCGGAGGGCTGTTTTCCTTTAACTGGGCAGCCCTGCACCCGGACCGGGTAGCGGCCATGTATGTGGACGCCCCCGTTTGCGACGTCGCAAGCTGGCCCGGCGGCAAGGGAAAGGGCAAAGGCTCCCCGGAGGACTGGCAGCGCCTGCTGGCCGCCTGGGGCGTGACGGAACAGGAAGCCGTGTCCGGAAAACTGAGTCCCGTCAACAAGCTGGCTCCGCTGGCCAAGAGCCGCATACCGATCCTCGCCGTAGTGGGGGATGCGGATGACGTGGTGCCCCTGGAAGAAAACATGGCCGTCGTGGAACGGAAATACCGCGCCATGGGCGGCAGCATCCGGGTGATCCATAAACCGGGGGCGGGCCACCATCCCCACAGCCTCCCGGACCCGGCGCCCATAGTGGATTTTATCCTGGAATCCGTCCGTAAAACCGGAACCCCTGCGACGGGACCGGAACCGCGCGCCTCAAGATAGCCCCGGTTCCGGCGCCGCATTCCCGCCGCACTGGGGGACAAGGGGATTAGCTTGACTTTCCTGCAATGACGCCTATTCTGGCTCAAGCATTATTTGCAACCACTCACACTTATTATGACCGACCGCAGAATTGTTATCACCGGCATCGGAGTGATCAGCCCCTTGGGCAATGATCTTGCATCCACCTGGGAAGCCATGAAGGCTGGCCGCAGCGGCATTGACACCATCAAGTCCATGGATGTCACCGACTACTCCACGAAAATCGCCGGTGAAGTCAAGGATTTCGATCCGTCCCCCTACTTCAAGACGCCCAAGGACGCGCGCCGCGTGGACCGCTTCACGCACTTTGCCATGGGCGCCGCCGGAATGGCTCTCAAGGATTCCGGCATGGACCTGGACGCGGAAGACAAAACCCGCATCGGCGTCATGGTGGGCAGCGGCATCGGCGGCCTCGGCACGCTGGAAACCCAGCACGCCACGCTTCTCTCCAAGGGACCGACCCGCGTATCCCCCTTCATGATTCCGTACATGATCAGCAACATCGCCTCCGGCCTCATCTCCATGGAATACGGCCTCGGCGGACCGAACATGTCCATCGTCACGGCCTGTGCCACCTCCAACCACAACATCGGGGAAGCCTGGCGCATCATGAAGTTCGGTGATGCGGACGTCATGGTCTGCGGCGGGGCGGAAGCCACCATCTTGCCCACGGGCGTATCCGGCTTCAGCAACATGAAAGCCCTCAGCTCCCGCAATGACGAGCCCCAGCGCGCCTCCCGCCCGTATGATGTGGACCGCGACGGCTTCGTCATGGGTGAAGGCGCCGGCGTCGTCATTCTGGAAACGCTGGAACACGCCCAAAAACGCGGCGCGAAAATCTATGCGGAACTCGTGGGCTACGGCATCTCCGCAGACGCCTACCACCTGACCGCTCCGGATCCGGAAGGCCGCGGAGCCGCCCGCTGCATGCAGATGGCCCTGGAACACGCCGGAATGAAGCCGGAAGACATTGACTACATCAACACCCACGGCACCTCCACCCCGCTGGGCGACATCTGTGAAACGAAGGCCATCAAGGCCGTCTTTGGCGACCACGCCAAAAACGGTCTGCTCATCAGCTCCACCAAATCCATGACGGGCCACCTTCTGGGCGCTGCCGGCGGCGTGGAACTGGCAGCCTGCATCATGGCCATGCAGGACGGCATCATTCCGCCCACCATCAACGTGGACAACCAGGACCCGGAATGCGATCTGGACTGCGTGCCCAACACGGCCCGGAAGGCCAAGGTGGACGCCGCCCTGAGCAACTCCTTCGGCTTCGGCGGGCATAACTCCTCCGTCATCGTCAAGAGATTCTCCTGATCCCTTCAGGCACCCTCTTCCCGGCGGAAGCGCTGATGTTTGTGTCCACCGCAGCCATCACGCTTCCGCTTTCTTCATTTACAGCCATGCTTTCCCACAAACATCAGGACATTCTGCTCATGCGCTGGGCCCTGTTCTCCGTCACGGGGATCATCCTGATCGTGGTGCTGTATTCCGTGGGCGTCACTCCGGCCTGGGCGCAGGACTTGAAGGAAGCCCTGGCTCCCGCTCCGTTCCTGCTGGGACCGGAAACACCCGCCCTTTCTCCCGGCACGGGCTTCCTGCTGTGCATCATCCTGACTCTGGCCCTGGTCTACGATCTGCTGCTGATCCGCGGGGCTCTCCGTAAAACCGCCGTTCTGGCTGCCTTCCTTCTTCTGCTGGCCTGCTTCACTCCCGTGCTGGGGCTGTGGGGCGTTTTCTTCAATCCCGTTCCATGCCTGCTCTCCGCAGGGTGCGCGGGCATTCTCGCCATCCTGTGGCCCCAGCCGCCACCGGACCAGCCCATTTCCGAACCACCCCCCGCTCATGAATAATCTGGACTATCCCCTTCCCGTACTTGAACTGGTAGCCGCCCTGAAACAGCTTCCGGGCATCGGCACCCGCGGCGCGGAGCGCATGGCCCTGTGGATGCTCCAGGGCCACATGGGAGAGGCGGAATCCATTGCCCGCACCATCGGCCAGGCGGCTGAACACGTCACCCCGTGCCCCGTATGCGGCTTTTTCAGCACCGCCGGCGAACCCTGCGCCGCCTGCCGGGATGAAGAGCGGGACAGCTCGCTCATCTGCGTGGTGGAACAGGCTACGGACGTCATTCCCATTGAACGCAGCAGCGCCTACCGCGGGTTGTACCACTGCCTGGGAGGCAAGCTCTCCCCGCTGGACGATGTGGAACCGGAAGACCTCAATATCCACGCCCTGGTAGAACGCGTCACCCGCCAGCCGGGATGTGAAGTCATTCTGGCAACCGGGTCCGATGTGGAAGGGGAAGCCACAGCCACCTACCTGCACCACCTGCTCAAAGACCTGGACTGCAAGATCTCCCGCCCGGCCCAGGGACTGCCTGCCGGCTCCGGCCTCAGCCATGCAGACACGCTGACGCTGATGAAGGCCCTGGAAGGCCGCACGCAGCTCTGATCATGCGACTACAAGCCGGAGCGCCACCGGCCAAAACGCCAACTTCCCCCGATGCCGTGGCCGTCTTCTGCCTCCACCGGGAGCGGAAGCAGCCCGGTCTTCCTGCCTGAATCTTTTCCGGAACGCAGAAGAGAAGAATTCTTCCTACCTTTTCTGTGCAGAGGTTGCAAGGGGTACCCTCTTCTTCTCTACACGACGAGGAAAAAGAGGAGCAGCTTCTCTCCCAATCTCTCATTCCGCCAGGCCGTCCACGCGGGCGCGGTCAAAATCCGCCGGGCAAATCGTCACGTTCACCCGGTCGCCCGGCTTAAGCACATCTCTCAGCGGGGCATTCTTTTTTTCCACAAAAGCCACGGTGGTCTTGCCATTCGGCAGAGTAGCCCGGAAGGCCGTTTCCGCGATGCGCTCCACAATCACGGCCACCGCCTGCACCATCTGGTAGGGGTAAAGTTTCATCTGGAAAAATCAGGTTACAAATTCATCAGCCCGTTCATCAGGTCACTTCCGGTCTTGAGCCCCTTTTCCGCGGCATCCTGAAGATTGGGCATCACGGGAACGGGAACCTTGTCCGCGGCCGGTATCTTGAAATCGCCATCACCTTTCTCGTCTTTATCCCTGCCCTCTCCAGCCCCTTTGTTCAGCAGGCGGGACGCTACGTCCGCCACTTCCGCCACCTTCCCCATTCCTATCTGCGTCAAACGGTCTCCCGCCGCCTTGATGAGCCGGGCGGACAAGTCTTCCGACGGATTGTCCAGCGTGCCGCCAATGTTCACATTAGCCCACACCAGATTGCCGCCCACTCCCTGGCGGGAAGCGGAAAATACGTCGGAAAATCCCGGCAGCGCGCTCCACAGGCCATCCGCCCGCAGCCCCACCTGGAGCCTTCCGTTCAGTTCGCCCCCCTTGCCGACCTCCAGCCAGCCTTCCACCCTCACCAGATTTTCACTTTCCACCAGAATGTCGGAAATATGCCAGGCGTTCCCGCTGTAGCGGAACTGGGCGGATGCCTTGTGCAGGGGCAGCTGGCGGAATCTGGGGGAACCGCAGAACAGGGCCAGCCTGTCCAGAACGGGAAGCCCGGTCAGCATGCCGTCCTGCAACCTCACCAGGCCCGCCACATGGGTCAGTCCGTCCCGGCCTCCGCGCAGGTCCACCCCGCCGCTCACGCTCCCCCGGACATGCTTTTTCCAGTCATTTTCCAGAATGGAGGCGGCGGGAATGCTGTTGACCACCATATTCGCCGTCCAGGAGGAGGAAAGGCCGTCCCAGTCCCCCTTGATGTCCAGATAGCCTCCCGCATCCGTCGTCAGGCGGCAGGAGGGCACGTTCACCCTCCTGCTGGAATGATTGAACTGCGCCGTGCCGGACATCAGGGAAAATTCCGGACAGCCCTTGAAGGGGATCAGCAGCCTGCCCCCCTGAATGTCAAACCTGTACTGGCTGGATCCGGCGTCATGGGTGCTTTCCATGCGGGCTCCGTTCAGGGCATACATCCTGCCGGGAACCCCGTAGGATACGGACAGGGAATCAATGCTTCCCTTTTCCAGGCGGAACGTATCCGGCAGAATATTCTTTTCCACCCAGCTCTTGGGCTCTTCCTCCCTTTCCTTAAAGTGGAAGGGCACCGGGGCCAGTTGAAGCTTTACTTCCGCAATGTTCACGGAGGTGATGACAAAGGCGCGTTTCAGCAAATCCCAGCGGTTGAATTCCGTCTCAATGGATTTTGCCTGGAGGGAGGTCAGGAATTCATGCCCCTCCATCGTCACGCTGTCGCACCGGATTCCGGAGCCGTCCCAGTCCAAGGGGGCTATTCTGGCGGTATCCACATTCATGTCGTCCACCGCGGACTGACCCAGCATGGTTAAAAAATCATCGCTCTTCAAGTAAGCCCGCACATACAGGTAGGAGCCGGTTACAGCCGCCACGGCCAGCACAAGCGCCCCCAGGACGCTCCACAGCAGCAGCTTTTTCCAAACGCCTCCGGTGCGGGGCTTTTTGCGGCGTATCCTCCTCATTCTGGACATGGTACCAGCCTATATCAAATCCGCCGGGGGTCAAGCCTACGGATGAGGCCCCCGACTGCCGCAAGCCACGGATAAACGGGCATTCCCGCAGTTTTCCCCTGCCTACCGCGGCCCGTGGTACACCTTGTGCCTTCCGGACGCCATGGTGATGAAGAGCAGGAACAGGGTATATGCCGCCAGAAAGCCTACCGGAATCACGGCCCCATGCTCTCCGCGCCCCAGCGCCTGGATGGGAGCGGCCTGCTTCACCCAGATATTCTGTGCCAGCCAGGTCAGGAAAATGGCCAGCAGGAGCGTGGGCGTCACAAACTTCATGATAAAGCGGTAAATCCTGGGAATCCGGATCACGGAGCCGTCCTCCAGGTCCGTCAGCCCCTTGTCCACCCCCAGCTTCCAGGAAAACAGAATCATCATGACCATGGCGCTTACAAAGAAGCACAGGGTGCCCAGAAAGAAGTCATACGTATCCATCGCCAGCAGGTTCCCGCTGTACCAGGCGACAATCAGGGTGCCCGTGGCCGTGAAAAAACCCTGCACCACCACGGCCATCTTGCGTTTCAGCCCCATGAATTCCTCAATGAAGGACAGGCCCACCTGCATCATGGAGATGGAGCTGGTCACCGCCGCCACGGTCAGAAGCAGGAAAAACAGGCTGCCGAAGACCACGCTGGACCCCATCTTGGCAAAAGCCTGGGGAAGCACCATGAAACCCAGCGCAAAGGTTCCCTGCCCGGCGGCTCCGGCCACGCCCAGGAACGCCACGGCGGCGGGAACCGTCATCATGCCGGCAATGCCTACCTCGCACACTTCATTGGACGCGGCGGCGGAAAGGCCGCTCAGCGCAATGTCCTCCTTCTTCCTGACATAGCTGGCATACGTCAGAATCAGCCCCGTTCCCACGGAAAGACTTAGGAACACCTGCCCGGCCGCGGCCACCCAGAGTTCAATGTTTTTCAGCCCGTCCCACAAGGTCACCCTGGTAAGCCTCCGGGCTCCTGCGGACATTTCCACCTGCCGCACGGCTTCATCCATGGCCCCCTCATGGGAGGCGGATACCATGGAGACCGTCTTCCACTCTCCGCTGTGCGGGTCCTGCTCTTCCACCAGTACCTTGCTGGGATTCCACATGTAACCCAGCCCCTGCTCAATGCTGCGGTCCGGCTGGGACGGGTCCGGCGTGCCAATGCATAAAATGCGCACCAGCAGCACCAGGGAAATCAGGAGAAGCAACGGCATGAACCAGCGTGAAAACATCTCAATTCCCTTGCTGATTCCCCGGTAAATGATTCCCAGGTTCAGCAGGATGACCCCTATGACGATCCAGAGCAGCCCGTTGTCAGACAGGAGGGCGCTTCCGTCTCCGTACATGCCCGTGAAGCTGAAGAAGGTATGCGCCGTCCCCTCAGCCGTGGAGAACACTTCCGGCTGGGTCAGCATCTTCCAGAAATAGCCGCAGCACCACGCCTCCACCACCATGTAGTAAAACGCCACGGAGGAAGGCCCCAGAACCGCCAGCACTCCCAGGAACTTCCACAGCCTGGACCCCTTGGTCAGGTACCAGAACACGCCGGGGGCGCAGTGGGCGCCCAACTGGCCGCCGCGGCGCCCGATGGACCATTCCGCCCAGGCCACGGGCAGGCCCACCAGCACCAGCATGATGCCGTATGCCACCATGAAGGCTCCCCCGCCATACTGGGCCGCCAGCCCCGGAAAGCGCAGAAAATTACCCAGCCCCACGGCGCTTCCGGCCACAGCAAGAATCACGCCGATTTTTCCGGACCACTCGTCTTGTTGAGGCTTTGGGGATGACATGCAGGCCATACTGACAAAAAAAGCCTCCCTTTCAAGAGAAAACAGGCTCCTTTCTCATGAAGAAGGCATCATTGCCTCTTGACTTCCTCTTGTTTTTTGGAATCATTCTTTTAGAACTAAACCAAAAAACCGACCATGCTCCTCATTGGAAAACCGGCACCTCATTTTAGTGCAAACGCAGTTGTAAACGGTACCATCGTACCGGATTTCAGTCTTGACCAGTTCAAGGGCAAAAAGTACGTAATCCTGTTCTTCTACCCGAAGGACTTCACGTTCGTATGCCCCACGGAACTGATCGGCTTCCAGGAAGCCCTGGGCGAATTCGACAAGCGTGACGTAGCCGTCATCGGCTGCTCCACGGACAGCGAATTCTCCCACTGGGCCTGGGTGAACACCCCCCGCGACCAGGGCGGCATCCAGGGCGTGACCTACCCCATCGTTTCCGACATCAACAAGACCATTTCCGCCGACTACGGCGTGCTGGCCGGAGACGAGGAAATTGATGAAGACGGCAACGTGGAAGTCAACGGGGAACTGATCGCCTACCGCGGCCTCTTCCTGATTGACAAGGACGGCATCGTCCGCCACCAACTCATCAACGACTTCCCGCTGGGACGTTCCATTGATGAAGCCATCCGCGTGGTAGACGCCCTCCAGCACTTTGAACTGTACGGAGAAGTATGCCCCCTTGGCTGGCACAAGGGTGACGCAGCCATGACCCCGTCCCACGAAGGCGTGGCCTCCTACCTCAGCAAGTAAGCTGCCCCCGGCAACATTTCATGGCCGTTTCCCACGCCGGGAAACGGCCTTTTTTGTCGCTTTTTCTAACATATAAATATTGACCCGCGAAACCTTCCGATTTACTTTACTATGAATGAACTACTTCATTCCAGCTTTCCTATTAATTTCTGCCTTTGCAGGTTCCGCCTGCGCCGCAAACGCCCAGGCGCCAGAAAGCATCAGGGACCTTGAAACGGCCTACCAAAAATTTTGTTTCCGGCGCGGAGAGTCTCTTCTTCCGGCATTTTCAAAAAAACTTCTCTCTCTTCAGCAGCAGGCAGTCAACCAATCCGACTTTGAAAAAGCCAGGCTGATTCAATCCGTTCTTCAAAACATCAAAAAAGATATCCTCTCTCCGCCTCCTGCAACTACCATTGACCCGTTTTTCATAGGAAAGGCCTGGAAAAAGAATGGGGACAGCAGTGAATTCACGCAGTTCCTGGATTCCAGCCTGAGGCGGTTCTCAAAAGACGTGAAGCAAACGGCATTCCAGCCCCAGAACCAGTGGGCAGACCCCGGCAAATCCTCCCGGGAAATAGTTGTCTTCAGGGAGGAGCCCCTGCGCATCTGGGTTAAAAAGGATGACTCCACCATCATTCAAATCCATAAGGACTCCGGCATTGACTGGCTCACGCTCCAAGACGGCAGGCAGGGCATCATCAAATCACCGGAACCGGACTTGAACAATCTGCACCAGGAATTCCGGACGGAATATTCCAAAGCGTGCCAGCCATTGACCCAGAAATATCTGGCCGCTGTGGAAAAAAGGCAGAAGCAGCTGGCCCAGCAGGGAAACATGGAGGAGGCGATCGCCATCCACAACTATATGAAGCCCTTTCGCTCTGACGATAGCCCGGTGGACCAGGTATTAAAAGGAATCTGGAAGAACCAGGGCGGCGAGCTGTATGACTTCTCCAACAAGTCAAAAGCGGCCAAGAAAAACCCGGACGGCTCCCTGAAATTTTATTTGGTCTACACGTCCTCCAGCCCCGGAGGAGAATGGAAAATGGCGCGTGCAGACCGGGGGACCGAGAAGGGCATGGAAGTCATTTTCTTTTCCGCCGGGGAAAAAGTATACCTCATTCCGAACAGACCCTCCCGCTTTTTCTCTGTTTTAACGCGCGTATCCGGAAGCTGACATCTCTTCAAGGCGCACATTCCCGGTACTAAAAAATCCTTCCGTGCCTGCCAATTCACGATGCCCGGCGGAAAAAGCTCTCCCCTGCCGGCAGGGTGCTTCATCCCCGGAAATTGCTAATCCATTGCCACATTCACCTTGTTATTGGCAATCAGATAATTAATCGCCTTCGCCGCCTCCAGTCTGTTCATCATCCCCTCCCGCACCCGCCGGGACAACACGTCCACCAATTTTTCCGCCAGAAGCTTGTCCACCGTTCCAACCTGCACGGCAGCTCTCAGCCTCTGCATGGAAGAGGCCAGCGCTTTCTTCTCTTCCTCCCGTGAAGCTATTTTGGACCGTGCCTCCTGCTCCGCCTGGTTGACAAAGGTTCTGGCCTTGGCCCCCTGCCTCTTCTCCCACGCTTCCCGCGCAGCCCTGGCCCTGGCCTCGGGATCTACGAGTTCTACTTCCGCCTCATAGCTTTTTCCATCTTCTCCAACCACGGAAACAGTATCCCTGACGACGGCAGGGGCGCGGCGCGACTTGAAACGTTCAAAGCGTTCTTTGGCGCTTCTCTCCCCTTTCCCGGAATGGGTATAATACCCGGCGGCACGCCCGGTTTCCAGCGTGCGGCCAGTTCCGGCTTCCGCCGGAAAAACCAGGGAGGATATTCCCATACACCACAGGACAACATTATTTTTATTCATGGTTGTTCAGCAATCTATTCTCTCTGGAAGCGTTTTAACCAGCGGCATTTGTCTCTCACGGCAATGTGACGGTAAAAAACGCTGCACGGCATCACGCGAAAACGGAAGCGCTTCTCCCCCCGCCAAATGGCCGGAACTGTCATAAATCCGGAGGAATACGCGCACGCCCCTTGAGCCGTACATGGGTGTTTGCTACATCCTTGGCATGAATATGGATTTCATGGCAGCCGCAGCATCCAGGGAAGATATCTGGACAAGAACCATGGATTTTCTGAACATGCCGGACTGGCTCAAGCTGGAAATGGTGCAGTCCGTGGGCGCTAAAATCCTTCACGTGGTCATCTGGCTGGTAGTAAGCTGGATTCTTCTGAAGCTCCTCTGCCAGGTGCTCCGGAAAATAACCAGCCTGAAAATGTCGCCGCAGGCATCCCGCCTGACGGTAAAAATCGTTAAAAACGCAGGGTACATCATCATCGGCGTGGAAGCCTTCGCCCTGATGGGCTTTGACATCCTTACCCTGCTGGGCGCGGCCAGCATCATCGGCGTGGCGGTGGGCTTCGCCTCCCAGACCTCCCTGTCCAACATCATCAGCGGCCTCTTCCTGGTAGGGGAAAAGCAGATCAACCTGGGGGACATGATTGAAGTGGGGGGCATCACCGGCAATGTGGACTCCATCAACCTCATGTCCGTCCAGCTCCGGCTGGCGAACAACACCATGGTCCGCATCCCCAATGAAATGATCATTAAAAACCCGGTGAGCAACATCACCCGCTTCTCCACGCGCCGCTGTGACCTGGACCTGGGGGTGGACTACAATTGCGATATTGAGCACGTGGTGGCCGTGCTTGGGGAAGTGGTCAAACAAAACAGGCTCTGCCTGGACGATCCGGCGCCCGTCATCATGTTCACGGGATTCCAGGACTCCTCCCTGGGGTTCAAGATAGGCGCCTGGTGCCTGAAGGACAACTTCCTGGACTGCCAGAAAACGCTTGCCCATGACATCAAGCACCGCTTCGCGGCAGAGGGAATTTCTTTCCCCTTCCCCACCCGCAGCCTGGAGAGCAGAACCCCCATCAAGGTGGAAATCTCCGGTACGCCGGAGAAAAATCAGTAGGGGCTCTCTTTTTGCTTTCTTTTTGCCCCGTGAAATTTCAATCTTGTCTGCGTAAAATCCGCACTATGTCTGACACATCCGCACCCGCCTATCAAAGAATCCTCCTGAAACTCAGCGGAGAAGCCCTGCGCAGCCCCGGCAGCATGGACAATATTTCCCCGGAAATCGTCGCCCGCATTGCTGAAGAAATCGCCCAGGCTCACCGCGCAGGCGTGCAGCTCGGCCTCGTCGTGGGCGGCGGCAACTTCTGGCGCGGGGCGAAAGCCAGCGTGCGCGGCATGGACCGCGCCACGGCGGATTACGTCGGCATGCTCGCCACGGTGATGAACGCCCTGGCCCTCCAGAGCGCGCTGGAACGCGCGGGAGCCCCCTGCGTGGTCCAGTCCGCCATTGAAATGAAAAACGTAGCGGAACCCTTCATCCGCCTGACGGCCCGTTCCTACCTGGACAACAATAAAATCGTCATCTTTGCCGCGGGCACGGGCAATCCGTTCTTTTCCACGGACACCACGGCGGCCCTGCGCGCCAGCGAGATCAACGCGGAAGTGGTGATGAAGGCCACCTCCGTGGACGGCGTGTACGATGCGGACCCCAAGAAAGTTTCCGGCGCCAAGCGCTTTGACACCATCTCCTACCAGGAATGCCTGGAACGCCAGCTCAAGGTGATGGACTCCACCGCATTCACCCTGTGCATGGACAACAAGAAGCCCATCATCGTATTCGATATGCACGAGCCGGGCAACATCACGCGCGCCCTGCTCGGGGAGCCCATCGGCACCACCATCAGCTGAACGCCCGCAAACCCTTTTCCAACCTACAAAAACACTTAGCACCCACCATCATCATGGACGCAGAAACATTATTATTGGAAACGGAGGAATCCATGCTCAAGGCCGTGGACTTCGCCAAACAGGAATTCTCCGGCGTACGCACGGGAAAAGCCTCCCCCGGCCTCGTGGAAAACCTGGACGTGCACGTCTCCAGCTACGGCTCCGTCATGAAACTGAAGGGCCTGGCCGTGATCAGCACACCTGAACCGCGCCTGATCCTCATCCAGCCGTTTGACCCCAGCACCGTTCATGACATCGGCCGCGCCATCAATGAAAGCAAGCTGAACCTCAACCCGCTTGTGGAAGGCCGCTCCATCCGCCTGCCCATTCCCGCCCTCACGGAAGAACGCCGCAAGGACCTGGTGAAGCTGGTAAAATCCCAGGCGGAAGAAGCCCGCGTCCGCGTCCGCGGCGTCCGCAAGGCAGCCATTGACTCCGCCAAAAAGCTCAAGGCAGACAACCTTGTCACGGAAGACGGCCAGCGCGACCTGGAAACGCAAATCCAGAAGCTCACGGACAAATACGTCAAGGAGATTGACGAGCTGGTGGCCGCCAAGGAAAAGGACATCATGACCATCTAAGCCAGACCCCTCCATCCCCAACCATTTTACGACAATGACAGACAACGTAACAAACTTCCTCGCCTCCGGCATTGAAATCAAGGGAACCATCCGTTTCCAGAACGACATGCACATCGACGGCAAGATTGAAGGTGAAATCATTTCCGACAAGGGAAAGGTCACCATCGGAGAAACCGCCCAGATCAAGGGTGACATCACCGCCGGAGACGTGCGCATTTACGGCAATGTAGAAGGCAAAGTCACCTCTGACCGCTGCGAGCTCAAGCAGCAGGCCCGCGTCGTGGGAGACATGAAGACCCGCAGTCTCGCCATGGAAGAAGGTGCCCACCTGCTGGGCCGCACGGAAATCGGTTAAGAAAAAAACGCTCCATTTTTACCAAGCCGTTCCTCAAAAAGGGAACGGCTTTTTTGCGTCCGCGTACAGCACGGAATTCCCCGCCGGAAAGGCAGGTAACAACGCTAGACATCCAGCCGGGAGAGGAAGGCTCCCTCCTTTCGCCTTCATGATCGTACGGAGCACACAGGAGATTTCCTTCCTTTCACCGCCGTACTTTGCAAGGGCTGGGAAACCTTCACTCCCAGCCGGGCGTCTATGCCCATGTGCGCGGTACAGTACAGGAACAAACTCCGGCGGAATTCATCTGCCTGCGCGACAAACTCCGGCAGGCAGGGCGGAAACCACCGCCCCGCGCGCTTCCTCAGGGAAGCGGCGGACGGACGATGGACACGGACCGGGGCTGCGCGGGGTCCAGCACCTTCTTGATAAAGGCGTTCACCTGGTCCAGCGTCATGCCCCTGATGGCGTCCGTCTGCCGTTCAAACGCATCCAGGGGCAGCCCGAACAGGATATCCAGCGCCAGCATCTGGCACAGGGCTCCGTTGGACTGCATGGCCAGCAGGCGGGAAGACAGGGCGGAGGCCTTGGTACGCTCCAGCTCCTCTTCCGTCATGCCGCGTTCATGAATCATTTCCAGCGTTTTTTCCAGGCGCTCTCCGGCTTCCTCCAATTGCTCCGGGGAGGTCCCCAGGTAGAAGCAGATGCCCCCGGCATCCATGCCGATGAACAGGCTGGAACTGGCATAATAGGCCAGCCCGGCCTCCTCCCGGATGCTGGTGAACACGGGCCCGGCCATGTCGCTGCACCAAGCCTGGAAGACCAGCGCCTGGGCCATTTCCGGAGAAGCTACGTCCACACCGGGCAATCCCACCACCAGAACGGCCTGCTGCTTGTCCAGAACGGCCACTTCCCGTCCGGCTTGCAGCGCAGGAGTGGGAGTCAGAACAGGAGGCGTTCCCTTCCGCATTCCCCCCAGACGCTTTTCCAGAAGAGGAAGAACCTCTTCCTTCCTGACATCTCCGGAAATGCAGATCACGGCATTGGAAGCGCAAATGATGCGTTCATACTGGCTCTTCACGTCCTGGACCGTTAATGAAGAAAGGCTCTCCGGCGTGCCGGACGGGGAATTCCCGTAGGATACGGGCCCATAGGCCACCTTACGCTCCTGCCTGAAGGCCACGGAAAGAGGGTCTTCCATATCCTCCTCCGCATCCGCCACAAAAGATTCCTTTTCCCGCAGGAAGGCGTCTTCCGGGAAAGAGGGGTTCATCACCACATCCGCCATCAGTTCCAGACCGGCGTCCAGGTCTTCCGCCAGAATCTGGCAGCCCACGCTCAGGGAATTATTGCCGGTGGAAGTATTGATGGCCCCTCCTATGTCTTCCAGAAAACGGGCGATGTCCGCCGCGGAACGCGTGGCGGTGCCTTTCAGCAGACACTCGGACATCAAATCCGTCACTCCGGCGTCCCGTTCATTCTCCGCACGGCAGCCGGCCTTGAAGGCCAGGCAGGCATACGCCAGCGGGAGGCGGTGGTCTTCACGGATCACTACCTTCATGCCATTGCCCAGCACGTGCTCGCTCAGGGCCGTTTCCGCCCCGGCGGCGGAGCCGTCTTCATCCTCGGCGTTGCTGCCCAGGGGGTCCAGGCTGACTTCCGTCACATTCGGGGAAGACAGCCAGGTGGAGCACACGCGGTGCAGGTCTTCCGTCGTCACCCGTTCAATGGCCTCCTGCCATTCGGAAGACAGGTTCAAATTGCGCGCGCCGAACCAGTCAGCCCCCATTTCCGAGGCTACCCCGGCGGCGGAACTCCTGCGGCGCAGACGGCTGACCCGCGTCTGCTTGCAGACCCTCTTCAGGTCCTCCGTAAAATCCTCCTGCGCCAGATCCCGGAGCTCCTGAAGCACCAGGTCCCGCACCTTGTCGCGCTGGGCCCGGTCCACGTCAATGCTGATGGTGAACGCCCCTTCGTCAGACTCGGACTGGTTGGAATGCACCTCAATGCTATACACCAGGCCCAGCCGGTCATGGAATTTTTCATAAAAACGCGCGGAACGCCCCCCGCCCAGAATACTGGCCAGGGCGGAAAGAGCCGGCGTATCCGGATGGCCGGAACAGGGCAGCCGCCACGCAAGATTCAGCTTGGAGTAAGGCACGGCAAATTCCTTCCGCACCCTGCGGGAGCCGAACTGGTGCGGTTCATGGGGGATAAGCTCCCGGTTCAGCGGGCGGGACTTCAAATCCTCCACCAGCAGTTCCAGGTGGGAAAGAATCTCCGCGGCGTCCACATCTCCGGCGATGGAAAGCACCACGTTGTTCGGAACATAGCGGCTGCCATGGTAATCCAGCACGTCCTGGCGCGTCAGCGCGTCAAAGGAAGCCGGTTCCCCCAGCACGGGCCAGCGGCGCGGGTGCTTCAGGTACAGCGTCTGCATCAGAAGCTGGTAGGCCACGGAATCCGGATCATCCGCATACATGGCCATCTCCCGGCGCACCACTTCCTTCTCCCGTTCCATATCTTCTTCCGGGAACGTGGGGGAAAACACCAGCTCCGTCAGGAGATTCAGGAAAATCTGCCAGGACTCCGCCGGGCCGTCTATATAATAAACAGTGCGGTTCACGCTGGTATACGCATTCCAGTGGCCCCCGCGCTCCTGCACCTTGCGGGCCAGGTCCGGGCCGGAGTAATTCTCCGTTCCCTTGAACACCAGGTGTTCCAGTAAATGGGAAAGGCCGCTTCCCTGCCAATGCCCCTCATTCATGGAGCCCGTGCCCACCCAGTACTGGAGGGACACTACGGGATGGGACTTGTCCTCCTTGATCAAAACCGTCAAACCGTTTCCAAAACGGCGCATCACAGGTTCCTTGGCTGAACTCATGTTACTTACCGTGCCTCAAGAAGGGAGGCCATGCAAGCCGCCGCTCCGTACGCGCCGCGGCACTGTCAGACTTACTCCGGTTTCAAAAACGCAATTGAACCAAAAACCTTCCTCAAAAAAACATGATGACTACACATTTTTTTGAACAAATCTTAAACTCTGTTACTCTATCAGTCGTAGAACGGCAGTTCATATGCCGTTCCCTATCAACACCACCAACCTCATACATCAATAACATGAAAAAGATCCTCGCTGTAGCAGCCTTTGCTTTCGCCTTCAGTGTCAACGGCTATGCCCAGGAAGCCGCCGCCCCGGCCGACTCCTCCGCTCCCGCCGCCCAGAAGTGCTGCAAGAAAGACAAAAAGTGCGACAAGAAATGCGATAAGGAAGGCAAGTGCGGCAAAAAGTGCGATAAGCCCTGCAGCAAGGGTGAAAAGCCCTGCGACTGCCCCAAAAAGGAAGAAGCTCCCAAGGCCTAACCCCACGGAAACCATTACAATGAACACCAGCCCTTGCCGGAACCTTCCGGCAAGGGTTTTCTCCACCGGGAGGAAGTAAAACATCCATCCCGTTGACCATGAAATTACTTGATCTTAACCTTCAACCCATTTTATAAATTGTCATCATGAAAACAACCTCCATTCTTACCATCGGCTGTGCAGCCATCGCTCTGTCCATGACCGCCTGCACCAACTTCGGTTCCCCGAACACTTACAACATGAACGAAATCGGCGGCGCCCAGGAAACCTACACCGGTACGGTCACCAGCGTGGAAAACGTCAAAATCCAGGCCAATAACGCCAATGCCGGTACCGGCATCGGCGCCGTGGCAGGCGGCCTCACCGGCGCCATGTTCGGCGGCGGCAACGCCAAGTACGCCACCGCGGCGGGCGGCGCCATTCTGGGCGGCATTGCCGGCAACCAGATTGACAAGGCCGTGAACAACACGACCGGCCAGCGCATCACCGTGCGCCTGGACCAGAAGAGAAACGGCACCCGTAGCTACACGGTCGTCCAGGTGGCCAGCAAGAACAACCCGATCTATGTTGGGCAGCGCGTACGCGTGATCATCGGCAACAACGGTTCCCGCGTCCTGGCCTATTAACTGGCCGTCATTCCCTGACCAGCTACATACCGGCATGATCTTCGGCACCTTACCCGGCGGCGCTCCAGTAGAATTGTTTGAACTGTCTTCCGACAAGTTGACGGTACGCATCAGCAACTACGGAGGGCGCATCATCTCCGTCGTCAAGGACGGCATGGACATGATCGTTGGGCCCAAGCACTTTGAAGACATGCTGAAAGACACCTGTTATTGCGGTGCGATTTGCGGCCGTGTCGCGAATCGCATCGCAAAAGGCAGGTTCTCCATTGACGGAGACTCCCGCTCCGTGGCCGTCAACAACGGCCCCAACCACCTGCACGGCGGCATCCAGGGCTTTGACAGCAAAATCTGGCAGGTTCAGGAAGCCACGCGCAGCGCCCTGGTGCTCACCCTGCACTCCGCAGACGGGGAGGAAAACTACCCGGGCAACCTGGAAGTGGTGGCCACCTACACCGTGGTGGAGGAAACCCTCCACCTGCGCCTGGAAGCGTACGCGGACGCGGCCACCATCGTCAATCTTACCAACCACGCCTACTGGAACCTCTCCAGCAAGCCCACCATTGACTCCATGACGCTGGAGGTGCGGGCATCCGCCTACACCCCGGTGGACTCAACCAATATCCCGGACGGGCGCATCCTGCCCGTGGAAGGTACGGACTTTGACCTGCGGAAGGCAGCCCTGCTGGGCGAGCGCAATTCCGCCGCCCATCCGGACACAGCCGCCGGACTGGACCACAACTACGTGCTGGATTCAGAACCCGGCGACAAGATTGCCGCCATCCTTCTTGACCCGGAATCCGGACACCGCCTGATGGTGGCAACGGACGCGCCGGGCCTCCAGGTTTATACCGGGGAATACCTGCCCCGGGCCCGCCAGGGAATCGCGCTGGAAGCCCAGGGCTTTCCCAACGCCGTCAACACGCCCCATTTCCCCAGCGTCATCCTGCGCCCCGGCCAGTCCGCCACGCGCAATATCACCTGGACCGTCAGGTAGGAAGCAGGGAGGAGCCATCTGAACGTCCCCTGCGCCGCTACACCGCCGCATACAGGGCTTCTGCCACCACCTTTTGCAGGCCTTCCGCCATGCGTTCCATGGAACGGCCCACAAAAATCAGATCCGCCACGGCCACCAGATTGTCCTGATACCGTTCCGGCAGACGGGTAAACATGCCGGTAAGGGACGCCGCATGCTCCGCCAGCGTCTCCAACGCAGGCGCCAGCTCCTCCAGAGCCTTCCCGTTCCAGGTGGAAACGGCCTTGTTCACAGCCCTGAAGTGCTCCGCCATCTCCCGGTACACGGGGTCCGCCTGGGCAGTCTCCCGGATGCGGGGGCGCTTGTTGAGCTTGTTGGCCCTCTTGGCGACCGTGACGGCCTCATCCCCAATCCGCTCATACATGGAAGACATGCGTATGGAAGCCAGCACCACCTTGAGATCGGAGGCCACCGGGCTGTAAAAAGCCAGCAGGTGCAGCCCTTCCCGGTCCACCGTCATTTCCAGCTCGTCCAGCTCCTCGTCATCGGCAATCGCCTGGTTGGCGGCGGATTCATTCTGCTGCAAAAGTCCTGCGGCGGCCAGGTCAAGGGCGCTCTGCGCCTTGTAGGCCATCTGCATTAAATGCGTATTCAGGGAGGAAAGGGCGGCGTCAAACTCCCTCAGGGCATGTGCGTCGTGATTCATGATTCGGAATATTGGCTTGCTGGCGGGCGGCGGTTCTGCCCGCATGATAAAAAAGATGCTGCCTGCGCCGGCTGTCCTTGCTGGCGGCGGATGAAGACTTCCTCCGGACAACGCCGGAGGAAGAGGAAAAACGGCCCGCTCCGCCCCTGGAAGTAAATTTTGATAAAACCATAATCAACTTTCTGTCAACTGAATCTTCCCGTAATGTAATCCTCCGTTTCCTTCATGGAGGGATTGGAAAAAACTTTCTCCGTGGAATCAAATTCCACCAGCCGGCCCAGCATGAAAAATCCCGTCAGGTCTGAAACGCGCGTAGCCTGCTGCATGTTATGGGTGACTACAATGATGGTGAACTCCTCCTTGAGCCTGTGCATCAGCTCCTCCACCCGCACCGTGGCGATGGGGTCCAGGGCGGAGCAGGGTTCATCCATCAGCAGAATGCGCGGCTTCACGGCAATGGAGCGGGCAATGCACAGGCGCTGCTGCTGGCCGCCGGAAAGGCCGTTGGCGGAGACATGGAGGCGGTCCTTCACTTCATCCCATAAAGCGGCGTGGCGCAGGCTTTCCTCCACCGCCTCATCCAGAAGACCGCGGTTTTTCACCCCGGCCAGCTTCAACCCGTAGGAAACGTTCTCATAAATGCTCATCGGGAAGGGATTGGACTTCTGGAACACCATGCCCACTTCCCGGCGCAGATGAATGGGGTCCAGCGTGGGGGAAGTCACGTCCACCCCGTCAATGCGGATGGAGCCGCCCGTGACGCGGGCCTCCGGAATACGGTCGTTCATCCGGTTGATGCAGCGCAGCAGCGTGGACTTTCCGCAGCCGGAAGGGCCTATAAACGCCGTCACCCGGTTTCTTGGAATTCTCATGGTGACATGAAATAGAGACTGCTTGTTCCCATAACAAAAATCCAGGGAATCCACTTCTACGGCGGTCTGTCCGGCTGCTGCTGGGTGTGGGGTCATCTTCGTTCAAAAGCGCATCTTGCGCCGTTACCCGCATGGTATCCCAAATCCGGCCCTCCATGGCTACTACGAGTTTGTGACAATTTCTTAAGGTGGCTTTTTGAGAAAAAGAAAATCATGCAGCGGATTTAGAATCCGTTAATTTTTAACTGACTATAAAACCAAATGAGGGCGGCCTCAGGAATACGCTTGGTCTTTTCTTTTTAGAGATACGTTTTTACTTGCAAACTGAGAACTATTTTTCTTGCTGGAAAAAAACTATTTTGTATGTTGGTATGAAATGCTGGCCAACCTACTGACAGCGGCTTTACATCTCTCATTTTTAATAGATTTCAATAATTTTTAGATAAAAATTTTAATGAAAAGAACAATTCCTCAGAATCCAAAACCCAGACATATGAGCAAGGGTTTTGCCCTGATTGCCACCATCACCCTGATGATGCTTCTGGCCCTCCTCAGCGTTGGCCTTCTTACCATTGCATCCTCTCAGACCAGACTCTCCGAAAAACATCTTTTTGCCGCGGAGGCCAAATCCCTAGCCAGGTTTTCCCTGGAAGTGGCTCTGGGCCAGCTCCAGTGTGAGCTGGGGCCC
>NZ_JABDHQ010000020.1 GCF_018709685.1 Akkermansia muciniphila | reverse complement strand
TAATCCACAACACAAGCAAGCCAGCACACATTGACCGCAATCATTCAATAGCTGCCAATCGGGGGTGAACTGCAGAACTGGAACGCATAGGAGAACTGACAACCAGGATAGTTAGATCATGCATTCCTTGGGGAAGAATGGCAATCCTCCTTGAAAGACACCGCAGATTTTGCATGTATAGTTGGTGCTATGCTTTCACATGCTTTTGCTGTCGGTTCGGTTCTGGGAACGGTCATGTCCCCGCTTGTTTGCGTCTCTGCGGCGGAAGTATCTCCCGTAGCGGCCGCTGAAAGCGTGGTGGCGCGCGTGACCCCATCAGCGAAGGGCGCCGTGTCATTCAGCTTGAATCCGGCTCTGGGCAACAAGATTACGATTTCGGGCGCTCCCGGAGGCATCCGCGTGGAGGCATCTGACGTCCGCCGCCTCGTAGCGGGGTATGGATGGTATTTGAAGAATATCGCCAAGGTGCATTTTTCCTGGAACGGAGACCGTCTGACTCTTCCCTCTCCGCTGCCCGCTCCTTCCAGTCCCGTCACGATTGAATCTCCGTGGAATACCGTTTTTGCGTATAACTACTGTACCCTGTCTTATACGGCGGCTTTTTGGGACTGGAACCGCTGGCAGCGCGAGATTGATTTCCTGGCCCTGAGCGGGTTTACGCACGCGCTGGTAACGGCAGGCCTGGAGAAAACCTGGGAGGATTTTCTCATCGGCCTGGGGTATCCCCGGGAAAGGGCTCTCCGCTTCATCCCCAATCCAGCCTTTGCCGCCTGGTGGAACATGGGCAACCTGGAAGGGCACGGAGGACCGTTGACCCAGCAGCAGATTGACAGGATGGCGCAGTTGGGGCGGCGCATCGTATCCCGCATGGAGCAGCTGGGTATGACGCCCGTGCTTCAGGGGTATGTGGGGTTTGTTCCTGCGGATTTTGCGGAGAACGTGTACATGAAAGGCCTGAAACTTATTCCGCAGGGGGAATGGGTCAATTTCAAGAGGCCATGGGTGGTGGACCCCACTTGCGAGGCTTTTCCAAAGCTGGCAGCAGACTGGTACAAGGCTCTCCGCAAGGTATACGGTATTTCCGGAAAGATGTTCGGGGGGGATTTGTTCCATGAGGGCGGCAGCAAGGGAGACATTGATGTAACGTGCGCGGCGCAGGCGGTGCAGGGCGCCATGCAAAAGGCTTCTCCGGGTTCTTCCTGGGTGATTCAGGCGTGGGGAGGCAATCCTTCCCGCGAGCTGCTGGCCGGAACGGACCCAAAGCATGCCCTCGTATTGCAGCTTACCAAGGATATGGCTGACGGCGGAAAGAATTTAAGAACCTTTGACGGCATTCCCTGGGTCTGGTGTGAGCTGGCCAACTTCGGCGGCAATACGGGGCTGTACGGTGGAGTTCCCCTTCTGTCCCGGCTTGGGAGTGATTTGGCCGGATACAGGGACAAAGGGCTGACGGGAATGGGCACCTTGTCCGAAGGGCTGGAAACGAATCCCCTTCATTACGCCCTGTTCTGTGACCGTTTATGGACGCAAGAGGATATTCCTGTCCGGGATTGGCTCAGGAAGTATGCCCGCCAGCGTTACGGCGCTGCTCCGGAAGCGGTTGTGCAGGCTTTGGAAGTCCTGTCTTCCTCCATTTACAATCCCGCCCGGTCCCAGGAGGGGTGTACGGAGTCCATTATCTGCGCCCGCCCGTCCTGGGATGTCCGCAAGGCCTCCACGTGGTCCAGCGGGGAAAGGTACTATCATCTGGGCGACATCGTTAAAGCGGCTCGCGGCTATTTGAAGGCGGCCAATGCCCAGCCGTCCCTGGTAAAGGAGGAGACCTTCCGCTATGATTTGGTGGATGTCGTCCGCCAAGCGCTTGCAGACGCCGCTTTTTACCAGCTTCAGCGGGTCAGGAGCGCTTTTGATTCCAGGGATGCCGCGGCATACAGGAAGCAGGTGAAATTGTTCCTGTCCCTGGTTTCGGATATGGACGCCCTTCTGGCGACGGACAGGCAGTTCCTGCTGGGTACCTGGCAGAAGAAGGCGCTGGATTGGGGAGGCACCCGGCAGGAGAAGGCCTTGATGGACAAGTCCGCCAAAATGCTTATTACCACATGGATTGACCAGGCTCCCCGGGCGCTGAATGATTATTCCAACCGCCAATGGGCCGGGCTTGTTTCCGATTTTTATCTGCCCCGCTGGAAGAATTTTTTTGAATCCCAGCTGGATGTGCTGACCGGAAAGAAGGACCGTGCCGCCGCCCATGCCGCTTTCATGGATAAAACGGTTCGTGAGGAGCTGGCTTTTGCGGGAAATGGAAAGGTGTATCCTACCAGGCCGGCCGGGGATACGTTGACCGTCGCCAATCGCGTGATGGGCGCCCACCGGGAAATGCTGGATGCCCTGAGCGCGGAAGAAAGGTATTCCGCGGGAACGCCGTGGGATCTCCAGCAGGGGTCTCCGCTGCAATTTAACGTGACGGACCAGGTGACCGGGCCGGGCACGTATACCGCCACCTTCCAGTGGAAGAACGGCCCCAGCGCCCTGAAAATTCATTCCGTCAAGTTGTATGAGGGGAACAGGGAGGTGGCCGCGGATACCCATGAAGGCTGGACCGGCGTGGAGAATAAGGATAATGCCTACAGGCTCGATTTAAAGAAGTACCGCACCAACCTTGACTCCTATACCTTGAAGGCGGAGGTAAGCGGCGTTTCCGAAGGAGCTTCCAAAGGGGAAATGACGTTGAAGAAGGAAGCCCGTTGACATGCCGCCGGGCCAGGTCCGGACCTTCGGAATATCCTTTTCCGCAGGCCCGGCGCCCGGTCACGGATTTAGCGTGCCGCCTGGTAAATGCTGAACATCAGGATGGCCATGCCCGTCAGGGCCGCGCCGGCAATGATGCCGGAAGCGGTGGGGATTTTGTATTCCCTGGATTTGGCGCGGAAGAAGCGGTCCGCAGCCCAGCCGAGCACGGCCCCGGCAAAGAAGAGGAAGGAGTCATTCCACTGGATGGCCCACGCCAGCCCGAAGCCGATGGGAGTGGGGAGCCATTTTCCTGCGGCGGGAAGGTAGCGGGGGACAAGCACTAGAATGAGGCCGAGGATGCCGCCCGCGATGATGGAGAGAACCTTGATGCTGTGCAGGTGGCTGAAGCCCATGCCCAGCGCTTCCGCCGTGGCCGCCCATGTTCTGGCCCCCGGCGCGTTGAAGGCCTGGAGGGAGTCCACGTCCGGGACCATGGAGCGGAAGGCGAGCACGGAGACGAGGGTTCCCAGGAAGATTCCGGAGAACTGGGCGATGAATTGCTTGCGGGGATTGGCTCCCAGCAGGTAGCCCACCTTGAGGTCCACGAGCAGGTCTGCCGAGGAACTGGACGCTCCGGAGGTGATGTTGGCCGCCATCAGGTTGGCCGTCACGTGTCCCGGCGCAATCCCGCCGAAGATGAGCTGCGTGACTTTCCCCATGGCTCCGGTGGGCGTGATGTTGGCCTCCCCGGTGATCCGGCAGACGACCAGCGCCAGGAAGAAGGAGATGATTACTGCAATGCAGCTCATCCAGTACGGAACGTCAAAGGTGGCATGCGCCAGATAGCCGAGGGCTGCCAGGGAGACGAGCTGCCCGGCCAGGAACCAGCTCATGGGCGTTTCTATTTTTTCCACATCCGTCAGCTCCCGCCTTTTAGTCAGGGAGAACATGGCGCCCAGGGAGGAGAAGGAGCGGACGATACTTTTCCACTGGAACAGGAAGGCCACAATGCTGGCGACAACCATGCAGGCGGTTCCCCCCCACAGGGTCCAGCCCACGGCATCCCGGTAGCCGGCGCCCGCGGGAAGCAGCCCCTGGTTTTCCAGCCACGGTACGTAGAGAGCCCAGCAGACCGTTCCCCCGATGAAGAGGCTGAGGGAGGTTTTCATGCCCACCAGCGCGCCTGCGCCCACAAACATGAGGTCCCATTTTAAGGTTGGCATAAAGGTTGGTGAGGGAGAGGATGGAGCCCAGGAGCATGCCTACGATGACGGCTCTCCAGGTGAGCTGCTTCATTCTGTCGCCGGAGCCCAGGTAGACCCGGTCATACCATTGTTGTTCGATTTCATCCGGCGTCCCCTGGAAGCCGTCCAGGGGAAGCGGCTTTTCCAGGCAGGAGAGAGGAGCGGGGGAGGACTGGGATTCCGTAGGTGCCATACGGGCCGGAACATAGCATGTGCGGGAGCGGTGGAAAAGCCGTATCTGTCTTTCCTTTCCTCCGGAACGCCTCCTGCTTGGGGCTTGCCTGCCCGTGGCGGCCGTGGTTTAATGAACGGCATGAGCCCATCTTTTACGGATAAACTTGCCGCCCGCATCAGAAAGACCGGTTCCGCCCTGTGCGTGGGGCTGGACCCGCGCCCCGTCATGGATGATTTGCAGTCGGTTCCCGCCCTGTTGCGGAAGGTCGTGGAAGAAACCGCTCCGTATGCGGCGGCGTTCAAGCCGAATATCGCGTATTTTGAGGCCATGGGCCTGCGCGGCCTGGAGATGCTTGAAGAATTGCTTCCGGATATGCCGGGGGATGTGCCCGTGGTGCTGGACGCCAAGCGCGGGGACATCGGAGAAACCCAGAAGTATTATGCCCAGGCGTATTTTGAACGTCTGGGAGTGGATGCCGTCACATTAAGCCCTTTCATGGGTTATGATACGCTGGAACCTTTTTTGGATTATGAAGGCAAGGGCATCTATCTGCTGGCGGTCACTTCCAATCCGGGTTCCGCGGATGTGGAGCGCCAGGAGCTGGCCGACGGCCGCAAGGTGTATGAACTGGTGGGGGATATGGTGCGCCGCTCCGTGCAGGAAGGGCGCAAGACGTCCGTGGGCATGGTGGTGGGGCTGACCAATGCGGATTCCAGCATTCTGGCGCGTATTCCGGACGCTCCCCTGCTGGTTCCCGGCTTGGGAGCCCAGGGAGGCGACCTTTCCAGCCTGAGCGGGTCCGGCCACGTGGCTCCCCCGTTGATCAACGTTTCCCGCGGCATCATGTACCAGAATCCGGAATTAAGCTTTGCGGAGAAGGCGGAGAGGTTTTCCCTGCGGATACGGGAGGCGCTGGGTTATTGATCCTCATACGGTTTCCGGCAGGATAACAAAACGGTAACGGGCCGCACATGGCAGTGCGGGCGCTTGTCAAGGGGAAGGGCGCTGATATAGTGAACGGGCACTTCTCCCCTCTTCCCGCCCGTTTTTATGGATGAAAAGCCCGGAATTGTAAGATTCACGCCCCGTTCAACCTCCAAGTCCGCCATGTTTATTGCGGTGGGGGTGGCTTTGTGCGTCCAGGTGGCTTTATGCGCCGTGCTCGTAGCCATCCATTTTCAGGAGTTGTGGCTCCCTTCCGTCCAGAGCGGGGAGGTAGAAATGGAGTTTGTGGCCCCTTCCGAGGAGATTCTCCAGGAGCTGGAGGAGGTTCGGCCCGTGCCGGCGGACCCCGCGGCGGCTCCTCCTACGGTCAGCTCCATTCCGGAAATTACCGCGGATGAGGACCTGCTTGCGATGAAGCTGCCGGAAAACGAGGATTGTTCCGAGATGAAGGATTTTCTTCAGGAGGAGCCTCAGACGGAGTTTTTGCCGGAAGAGCTTGCCAGCATGCGGATTTCCATGAAAGAGGTGAAACCCAGGCGCCCCGCAAAAACTCCTGCGGTATCTCGGCCGGGACCTCCGGCGCCGGATGAAAATGTGACTCCGGATAAAAAGGTGCGTTATAAACATGCTCCATCCTTGCCCAATTCCGTCAATTCTTCTAAAGTCGGGAAGGTGAATGCCGTGGTGAAAGTTGCGGTGGGGGTAAATCCCCGTGGCGAACCTTCATCCGTCAATCTTATTCAGTCAACGGGGAATGCGGAACTGGACCGTCTTTTCATGCGCTGGGTGAAAGAGAATTGGACTTTCTACCCGGCAGAAAAGGACGGCGTGCCCATTGCTTCCAAGGTAGTGGTGCCCGTCAGGTTGAATATAGATTAACCTGTGCAGGAAATAAGAAAGATGCTTCCGGAGAAGACAGAAAAAAGGCCCATATACGTGATCGGCCACCAGAATCCGGATACGGATGCCATTTGTTCCGCCATAGGTAATGCGGAGTTTTTAAGAGCCCATGGCGAACCTGACGCCATTGCCGCCAGATGCGGGGAGATGACGCTGAGAACGTCCTGGGTGCTGGAAAAGGCCGGACTGCCGGAGCCGCTTCTCGTTTATGACGTAACACCCACTGCGGGAACAATCTGCCGCCGTGATGTGATCAGCGTAAGTCCGGACGATACGTTCCTGACGGCGTACCGCAGGATGACGGAGAACTCCCTTCAGACCATTCCAGTGGTTGACGCGGACCACAATCTTCATGGGCTGCTGCGTTATTTTGATTTGCTGAGCCTGCTGATGCCCCTGAACATGACGGAGATGAATGTGCGCTCCGTTTTTTCCAGCCTGAGCAACATTGCCACCACCATTGACGGCAAGTGCCTGACGGGGGAGACCCTGAGCGAGGAAGAAACGCAGAATATCATTCTGGTGGGGGCTTCCAGCGAGCCAAGCGTCCGGACGAGGCTTGCCAATTACAAAAGAAAGGGCATTGTGCAGGACCTGATCGTTATTTGCGGGGACCGTCCGAACGTGCAGCTTTATGCCGTGGAGCACGGAGTGCGCGCCCTGGTAACCACCTCCGGGGCGTTCCCGTCCCTGGATATTGTTGAGACGGCCCAGACGACAGGCACATGCATTTTAAGCACCCCGTGGGATACGGCCAGTGTGGGCCAGTTGATCCGTTGCTCCCGGAAGGTGATGGAACAGGTGCACAAGGATTATACGGTTTTTCCGGAGAATATGCCGCTGCCTGAATTGAGGCAGGCCGCTGTGAAGAGCAAGCAGGCGCTGTTTCCCGTGATGAGCATCAGGACCAACAAGATGATTGGCGTGTTGAGCAAGACGGACCTGGTGGACCCGCCCCGCATGCGCGTAGCCCTGGTGGACCATAATGAGTTTTCACAGGCCGTCAAGGGGGTGGAGGAAGCGGAGATCGTGGAGGTCATGGACCACCACCGCCTGGGCACCCAGATTTCCACCCGGGACCCGATCCGATTTTTGAATGAGCCTGTGGGCTCCACTTCCACCCTGGTGGCACGCAGGTTTTACCACCGTGATGCGGAGCCTTCCCAGGCCGTGGCGATTTGCCTGTGCGCGGGTATTCTTTCCGATACGCTGAACCTGACGTCCCCCACCACGGCGCGGGCGGACAGGGAGATGCTGGAATGGCTGACCGGCATTGCCAAGATAGACGCCAAGAAGTTTACGGAGGAGTTTTTCGCTACCGGTTCCCTGCTGCGCTCCAAAACGGCGCCTTCCGCGATCATCCAGGCGGACAGGAAAACCTTTACGGAGTACGGGCACAAGATCAGCATCTCCCAGATTGAGGAGATCGGCATCTTCGGCCTTCAGGAAGTTCAGGACGACCTGGTGAAGGAGCTTCAGAAATTGGTGGAGGAAGAAGGGTTGAAACTGGCGTGCCTTCTGGTTACGGACATTGTCACGCATGATTCCATGCTTCTGGCCGTGGGGGATGAAGAGGTGCTGGAGCACATTGAGTACGAACGGCTGGGACCCAATCTGTTTTCCGCCGCTGATGTGGTCAGCCGCAAGAAGCAGCTTTTCCCGGCTATTTCCCGTGCATTGAAAACCCTGTAGATGTGACGGGGAAAATTCTTTTCCGCGTTTTACGTAAGGTTGTTCCGTTCCCGGGATGTCCGGAGGAATTGTTATACGGAAATAGCCTGGAGCAGTGGCGCAGGAGGGGATCAGGGCATGGAAATGTCCGCCAGGATGGAGCGGCGGATGGTATCCGGTACCAGCACGGTGCTGGCGCGTTCAGGTTTGAGCGGCGGTGTGCAGAAGACCCGGTCCAGGCGTAGCAGCGGGAAGTTGACGGGACAGGTGGCCCCGTATCCGGCGCCTTTAAGCTTGAAGCAATCCTGAAAGTCGCTGCTGAGTTTGGAGAAGATGGGGGATTGAGGAGCGGCGCTGAAGTTCCCGGCCAGGATGATAGGCAGTTCACCGTGCTGGCTTCCTACCTCCTTCAGGGTATCAAACAGATACTGGAGCTGTTTGCGGTGAATGAACCGGAGTGTGTGGAAGTATTTCCAGCAGGCGGGGGAATAAAGGTCAAAGCGGTGCTCAAAGGGCTCCAGGCTGATGTTGATGAGCCGTATTGCCAAAGAAGAGTTTTCCGGTATCCAGTCCACGATCAGGCCTGAGGTATCCGTGATGCTTTGCGCCGGACCTATCTGGCCGTGGCGCACAATGATGGCGCAGCTTCCAATTTGCTTGATGTAGGAGGTGCGTCCGAAGATGCTGTAGGCAAATTTGAGCGTTCGGTTGTGGTTGCTGCATCCCTGGATGAAGATGACGTCCGCCCGGAGTTTGGATATCTGTTCAATGGGCGGGTTTTCCACGCAGCCCCCGTACAGGGTAAGGACTCTGATTTGGCGGGAGTCCGGCGCCGGGGGCATTTTGTAATATTCCATTCCCGTTCTGGCGATGGGAGGGATGAAATCCGTGACGACGATGCCGTATGCAAACCAGACAATGACGCCAAGCAGCCCGATCCGGGAACCGAAAATCAGCCATGCCAGAAGCGCCGGGAAGGAGAAGATAAGACAGCACGCCCAGATGGGCAGTGAAGTCATGAAGGCCATCGTGTCCGATCCGGTCCAGAAAATGGTGACGACGATAACCCACAGGCACAGAGAGACGCAACCCAGCGCTATCCCCAGGTGGTTGACACCGGATAACGCAGGCAGTGGTTCTGCCAGATGTTTGCGCCTTCTGAGCCTGTGCACGGTAATGGTAGGTTAAAAGCCCATGCCGGGGGGCAGGTCCAGCCCGCCCGTCAGCTTTTTCATTTCCGCGGCTGCGGTTTCCTTGCCTTTGGCGATGGTGGCGTTAATGGTTTGCAAGAGGAGGTCTTGGAGAAATTCGGAGTCGGACGGGTCAATGATGGAGGGATCAATAACCAGCTCCGTGAGATTTCCGTCACAGGTGGCGGTGACTTTCAGCTTGCCGCCCGCGCCTTCCAGAGTAACGGTCTGGGAGGCCAGTTTTTCCTGGGCGGCGGCAAGTCCGGCCTGCATCTGCTGGACCTGCTTCATCATTTTCATCATATTCATGGCTGTTGTATTTGGAGATGTGGGTTGATGTATTATTGGGAAATGATACGGGCGCGGAATATTTCCATGGCGGCGTCAATCAGGGGGTCCGTATAGTAGGAGTTATCTTCATTTTCCTCTTTGGCGGGTTCCCGGACGGGCGCAGCGGTTTTTTCCCGGGGAGCCTGGGGTTTGGGGGCTGGAGCGGCCGCCGCGGGGGGCGGGGGTGCCGGCAGCGGGGCCAGTTCTTCCTGGACTGGCTCCGGTATGGAAGCATCCTGAAGGATGGAGATGGTAACGGGAACTCCGCCGCGTTTGGAGAGATCCGCTTCCAGGGCGGCGCGGAGGGGACCGGAGCCCAGGCTGTCCATTCCCTGATGGTCGGAGGGATGGAAAGAAACGGCTACGAATGCTCCGTCATGGCCGGAAAAGACGCTGTTTGCCAGAAAGTCCGCCTGCAGGGGGAATTTGGCGGCGGCCTGTTCCAGCGCCGCTTTCCAGTCTTCCTCCGTGATGGTTCTTCCGGATTGAGGAACGGGGGCCTGCGGCCCCTCTTTTACCGTGGGAGCAGAGGTGCGTGAAGAGGCGCTTGCCGTGTCAAACAGATTGTCAAAGAAACTGCTGGTTCTCCTTTCCGGAGGCAGGCTTTCCTCAGGGTCCATGAAGGTGGGTTCCGGAGAATCCGGAGGAGACACCGGAGCATCCGAGATGACGGAGGCGGGGCGCTGGGTTTCAGCCGGGATTTCAGGAACGGGTTCTTGCTGAGGTTCAGGCGCGGAGTGAAGAGGCTCTTCCTCCGGAAGGGAGGGGGGAGGCTCTTCCTCCACGGCGGCAGGCGGAACCTGCGGTTGCGGTTCGGGGGCCTCCGTTGGAACGGGCGCCGCCGGAACACTGGCGGGTTCACTCTTCTGCATGGCGGCAGCGGGGGACGGCTTGGCCGGAGAAAAATCCGGAACCGGGTCCATCAGGTGCGCTTCCGGAGCGGGTTCCGGCTTTTCCGCAGGAATGGGCGCCTGGACAGTTGCCGGAGGTTCCGGGGCAGGGGCTGTAGCGGCGGCCGCAGGCGCCTTCTGTTCCTGGCGGTCAGCGGGAGCCTGTGTGGAGGCGGCCAGCGGCGCGCCTTCCAGAGCCATGATAATATCGCTGATGCTGGCTTCCGCCAGGGCGTGGACGGCCTTGATCAGGCCCATTTCCAGATGCAGCCTTTTATTAGTGGACCAGCGCATCTTGTCTTCCGTTTCCGCCAGGACTTCCACCAGGCGCAGAATCTTGTCCGTCTGGGTGCGTTTGACTAGTCCGGCGAGTTCCTCCTTGGAGGCTTCCGGGAGGGAATCAAAGCTGGCTTCCGGATCCACCTTGGAAACCAGGATTTCACGCACGGCGGAAATGATTTCAGAAAGGAACTGGCCCATGTCTCTTCCCGCCTCCGCCTGCTCATGCAGAAGGTGAAGCAGGGAGGGGAGCTCCTTGTTCAGAATGAGTGCCAGGGCATGCGCCACGGTTTCCCGGGAAGTCATGCCAAAGATGTGGAGCACCTGTTCCTCTTCAATCTGGTTCCCGCAGAAGGAAACCAGCTGGTCCAGCATGGACTGGGCATCCCGCATGCCGCCGTCCGCCACCTTGGCTACGGCAAAGGCCGCTTCACGGCTCAGATTCACTCCTTCCGCAGAAGCGATGTGGAGCAGGTGTTCCGCAATGATTTCGGAAGGAATGGGGCGCAGGTCAAAACGCTGGCAGCGTGACAGGATGGTCGGCAGAATCTTGTGGGGTTCCGTCGTCGCGAAAATGAATTTGACGTGGGGGGGCGGTTCCTCCAGCGTTTTCAGCAGGGCGTTGAAGGACTCCTTGGTGAGCATGTGCACTTCATCTATATAGACAATGCGGAAATTCCCCCGGCTGGGAGCAAAGCGCACATTGTCCCGGAGGTCGCGGATGTGGTCGATGCCGCGGTTGGATGCGCCGTCTATTTCCAGAACATCCAGGCTCCGTCCCTCCGCGATCTCTTCACAGATGTCTTCATGCGGGTCAAAATCCACTTTCGGGCCGCCGCTGCAATTCAGGGCTTTTGCGAAAATTCTGGCAGTGGATGTTTTTCCCGTCCCGCGCGGTCCTACAAAAAGGTAGGCATGCGCGAGGCGATTGTGCTCAATGGCGTTTTTCAACGTCTGGACGACATGATCCTGTCCGAGGACGTCATTGAATGTCAGAGGACGATATTTTCTGGCAAAGACCTGGTAACTCACGGTTCAGAAAGACTAGAAGATGAGTCCCTGTTTGAAAAGAAAATAGAGCGTAATTGTTTTAAAATGTTGATAAGAGAAACTTTGCGGCATCCCGTTACGGAACCTTCCTGAAAAAAATATCAAGAAAACAATGAGGATGTCATTTTGATGTTGAAATGTGAAAATGTTCATGCCAATCTCACAAAAGTAACAGGAACCTTCTCATCTCTATTATTTCCTATGTGGGTCAAAGTATCAATTGCAGCCTTGGTCATAGCTCTTCTCGGCGGAGCCATGTATTATCTTGATAACGAGGAAGCTCTAACCAAGGAGCGTAAGGAATGCGTCTCTCGCTATAAAAACCTGAACGGTCTTCGCGGTGAGTTTACGGAAGAAAAGACAAAATATGTCGACTTCCTGGTGAAGAATGAAGGTTTGACGAACGATATCAATGCCTTAACCAAGCAGAAGGACGAGCTGGAAGCCAAGAACCAGGAGCTGGCCGCCGCCAATGAGGCCAAGAAGACGGACCTCCAGGCGCAGCAAACCGCCCTGGCGGAACTCCAGTCCAAGAGCAAGGATATGGAAAGCATCCAGGCCATTGCCGACAAAATCAAGGGACTGGAAGAAGAATCCAAGCAGCTGGAAGTGGTCAAGCAGGCCGAACAGGGCAAGCATGACGCTATTGTGGCGGAAACGGAACAGCTTGTCGTGAACAATGCGGCCCTCCGCCAGCTCAAGGCTGACCAGGATGCGCACCTTTCCCCGCCCAACCTGAAAACGCGGGTTTCCCAGGTGATTGATGACTTTAATGTAGTGGTAATTGACGGCGGTGCTGCCGACCTGGGCGTGGTGCCCGGTTCCAAGCTGGCCGTGATGAGGGACGGCAACAAAATTGCCGAGCTTGACGTGAACGCTGTTGAATCCCGTGTTTCCACGGCTACCATCCTCCCCACCACGGTAACCGCCGGCGAACGTGTTGAAGCCGGAGACATCGTAGTATCCGTCCGCCCGTAGTCCTTTCCCGGTTCAATACACTCCATACACTCTCACATACACACACAATGAAAACTGTCTTAGTAGTTTTATTGATTCTTGCAGCAGGTGCGGGCGCCTGGTTCTCCGGTCTCAGCGGCCTCTTCGGCATCAATGGCCAGTACCAGGACTTCAAGGAAATGATCACGTACCGCAAGGTTCTGGACAAGGAAATCCGGAATTGGACGGGATTGCGCAATGACATGATCAAGAACCGCGGTCTGGCTGCGGAAGAAAACCTGAGCCTGACCTCCACCAAGGCTTCCGTGACGCAGCAGCGTGACGAACAGCTCTCCAAGGAAACGGAACTGAAGGAAGAGGAAGTCCAGCTGAATGCGGACCTGTCCAAGATCAACAAGCAGATGGATGAACTTAAGGCCAAGCTGAACGACTTTGGCGTTTCCAGCGTGCAGGAAATCCAGGCGAAGATGGAATCCATGGAAGCCTCCAACAAAAAGCTTCAGGAAGACATTGACCAGATCAAGAGCGCCACGGAAGTGGCCGCCAAGAAGCGCGCCGAACAGGCTACCGAACTGGCCGGACGCCAGAAGGAACAGGCTGAATACCGCGCCGCCCTCGCCAAGAATGGGGATGAATATCCCGTTCTGTCCGTGGACCCGCAGTGGGGCTTTGTAGTGATTGGCGCCGGACAGGGCAGCAACATTGACCCGAACACGATCCTGCTTGTCACCCGTGACGGCCGCAGCATCGGCAAATTGAAGGTGACTTCCCTGGAAAAGAACCAGACGGTGGCTGACATCGTCAAGGATACCGTGCCTGCCGGCATGAGCATCCAGCCCGGCGACATGGTGCAGCTCCTGCGCCCCGTACAGTCCGCCAAATAAGGTTCTGCCGCGTATTTTCCTTGAACCCCGCTGTGCCTTCCGGCATAGTGGGGTTCAACTTTTTAAAAGGAAATGATGAAACGATTCACAGGTTCTCTTTTGCTTGCGTCCTTCTCCCTTCTTCTTGTCTCTTCCTGCTCCTGGCTGATGGAGCCGAAGGAACACGAACGCATTCCGCAGCCGCCCCCCGGAGAGACAAAGAGCGCTCTCCCCCACAACAAGACTCAGAAATTCGAGGCGGAAGCCACCCTCGGACCGCTGGCTTCTCCACGACGCTAAAAGCGTTCAAATGACGGTTGGCTGGGATTCTGTTCTTTACAGCGTCCGGCAAACCGGATACAACGCTCCCCGGTTTCCAAGCGGAGAGATGGCTGAGCTGGTCTAAGGCACTCGACTCGAAATCGAACGTAGGGCAACCTACCGTGGGTTCGAATCCCACTCTCTCCGCCACTTTTTTAACGGAAGCCCGTCCTTGAGACGGGCTTTTTTGTTCCTCGGTGCGGGAGCATCCACCCGGGAAATACGGAGGAAGGTTATTCAATGATAGAGGGGGCGTCCTTTGACGGCTTCCTTGAGCCGTTCCCCGTTGGGATGATTGTAGCTGTAGTAGTTCCTGGATGCCATCTCAGTGGGTTTCCCGATGATGATATGGTCCAGGAAACGGACGCCGAGAAGCTTGGAGCATTCCCGGACGCGTTCTGTCAGGAGGTCGTCCGTGCGGCTGGGAGCGGGATTCCCGCTGGGGTGGTTGTGCGCCAGGATGAAGCCGTAGGCGTTATGGATGACGGAGGGGCGCAGGATGTCGCGCGGGTGGGCAATGGATTCGTTCAGGGTGCCGCTGGAGATTTCCACAGGCTTGATGAGGCTGCATTTAGTATCCAGCAGCAGAACGAGCACGGTTTCCCTGTCCCTCCAGCGCATCGCGGTGGTCAGATAGTCATAAACATCTTCAGGCGTTTGGATGGGGCGCCGCATCATCGTTTCCCGAAGGGCCCGCGCGCCCAGTTCAAAGGCGGCGCTCAGCGTGGCCGCTTTCGCCATGCCTATTCCCTTGCAGATGTCCGCTATTTCCGCGGCGTCCATGTGGGCCAGGGCATCCAGGGAACCTGCGGACTGGATCAGGTCCGAGGACATGTCCAGCACGTTTTTCCCCTTGATGCCCATCCGCAGGAAGATCGCCAGCAGTTCCGCATTGCTGAGGCTGTGCCTTCCCTGGCGCAGCAGTTTCTCCCTCGGCAGGGATTGGGAAGGGAGGTCCTGGAGTTTGCGGTAGGCCATGTCAGTAGCAGAGGCGTGCGGTGGATAGGATGGCGGCGGCCAGATGGTGCAGCGTATCTCCTGCCGTCAGGGTTTGCTGGGTGGAGTTCCCGGAGGAGATGGCTATCTCGGAAGCACGGCCGCACAGGTACGTTCCCAGGACGGCAGAGACCAGCAGGGATTCTCCCTGGGCCAGAAAGCCGCCGCAGACGCCCGCCAGCACGTCTCCCTGGCCGGCGGTAGCCATGCCGGGGCCTCCGGTGATGTTGTAAAAGTGGGGTTTTCCCCGCTGGGTGACGATGGTGCGCGCTCCCTTGTAGATCAGGGCCGCTTCATGCTCCTCCAGGAAGCAGTCCGCAATGTCCGCCCGGATGGCGCAGCTGTCCGCGTCCGGCAGAAGGCGGCGTATCTCTCCATGGTGCGGCGTAGCCAGAATGTGTTCTCCCAGTTTCCATTGCATGGCCGCCGCCAGGTTCAGGCCGTCCGCATCCAGAACGGCGGGAGTGCCGGTTTCCAGAATGAGGCGGATGGCTTCCGCGTCTTCCTCCGATACGGAGCCGATGCCGGGACCGATGAGAAAGGCGCTGAATGTCCGGAGGGAGACGTCCGCATAGCTGTCCACGGGCCTGACCATGATTTCCGGCGGCATGGACGGCGCAATGAGGGGATAGGCATTACGGTGGACGTGCAGCGTCACCAGCCCGGCTCCGGCACGGAGGGCGGCTTCACAGCACAGCCTGGCGGCTCCCAGCATCCCTTCCGAGCCGGCAATGACGCCAATGTGCCCGCGTTTGTTCTTATAGTCCGTATAAGGCCTTGCAGAGAGGAATTTGGTAAGCCGGGAAGAGGTGATGAGCTCCGTGGCGGGCAGAGCCTGCACATGGAGTCCGGGAAGGTCAATGCAGGCCAGGCGCCCCGCGTGCAGGGTGGCGTCATCATCCAGCAACCCTTGCTTGACGGCTCCTATGCACATGGTGAAATCCGCCTCCACGGCATTTTCCTGGGGCATTCCCGTATCCGGGTCAATTCCCGTGGGGATGTCGATTGCCACGGTGCGCACGGCTCCGCAGCGGTTCCGCAGGTAATTCATTTCCGCACAGAGGGCGGAGATTTCCTGGCGGAGTAGTCCCCTGGCGCCAATACCCAGCAGCCCGTCCAGCAGGATCATGGGCTTTCCCGTGCGGGGAAGGGGGGCTTCCTGGTACTCCGGGGGCGGAGGGGAGATTTCCGCCAGTTGGCGGACGGGCAGTTCCCCCCATTCGGAACGCGGATAGGCTGCCCGGAGTCCAATTTCCCAGCCGTGCTGTTTCAGGATATTGAGGACGGTGAGGGCGTCCCCGGCATTGTTGCCTTTTCCTACATAGGCTACGCAAAGACCGGGAATGGGAAAGAACTGCATCACGGCTTCCGCAATGCCGGCGGAGGCCTGTTTCATGAGGGTTCTGGCCGGCGTTCCGCTGACAATCAGCTCGCGTTCCGCAATCTGCATATTTTCCGTGGAGCAAACTTTCATGGCGCGTTGGTGGAGTCAGTCCGCACTTTACGCTAAAAAACCTTCTCCGGCAAGCCGGAGAAGGTTTTTCGCAAAAGGAGTGAATCCGGAACGGT
Source organism: Akkermansia muciniphila (assembly GCF_018709685.1). GTDB lineage: Bacteria > Verrucomicrobiota > Verrucomicrobiia > Verrucomicrobiales > Akkermansiaceae > Akkermansia > Akkermansia muciniphila_E. The sequence continues at coordinate 26,825 of NZ_JABDHQ010000020.1, read as the reverse complement.
TAACCGATGCGGAAGGTGATGCGCGCCTTGGTCATGTCATAGGGAGACATTTCCATGCGGACCTTGTCGCCTACCACGATTTTGATGAAACGCTTGCGCATCTTGCCGGAGATATGGGCCAGCACTTCGTGCCCGTTGGGCAGGCGCACCTTGAACATGGTGCCTGCCAGCACGGCGCAGATGGTGCCTTCCACTTCAATTTCACTTTCGGAGTTTTCCTCCTTGGGCGCTGATTTGCTGAAGTGCCTTCTGCCCTTGTGGCGTCCGCCTCCCTGCGGGCGCGGGCGGTTCGGTCCGCCTCCGGGGCGCGGTCCCCCGCCTGTTCTGGCTCCTCCCGGACCTGCGGACTGTCCGGCCGGGCGTGCCGGGCCGGTGCCGCTCCCTGCGGGCCGGGGCTGTCCGGGACGGCTGCCGTTGCCGGCCGGTCTTGTGCTGCTGCCTGCCGGCCTGGGGCCGGGGCGGGAATTCTGGCCGCCGCTGGGGCGGTTGCTGGGTCTTGGATTCGGGCTGATAGGATTCTCCTTGTAAGGTTAAAATGAACGCGCGTGTACGAATTTTCGCGCAGGCGAATAATAGGCCATATTTTCACGAGGGCAAGCCCCGAATGTGAAAACGCCGCAATTAAGCCGCGATTCCCCGGGGAGAGGGGAAAAAAGCCTTTAAAAGGGGAGTAATAGAGAAAAAGTATTTGACATTTACGTGAATAATCATTAGGAATGCGCCCCCGAATTGGAAGATTACGGCAGGATGCCGAAAACCGAGAACGAAGAATTGAACCATGAAGACCTTCTCAGCCAAACCGCAAGAAGTAGAGCGCAAATGGTATGTTATTGACGCTGCCGACAAGGTGCTCGGCCGTGTTGCCGTTGAAGCGGCTAACATTTTGCGTGGCAAGAACAAGACAATTTTCACCCCCCACGTTGATTGTGGCGACTTTGTCATTATCGTAAACGCGGACAAGGTGGTGCTGACCGGCAACAAGGAAAACGCCAAGATTTACACCCGTTTCTCCGGCTACGTCGGCGGCAAGCAGGTGGATACCCCCCGGAAAATCCGCGCCCGCCGCCCCGAACTTCTTCTGGAACTGGCCGTCAAGGGCATGGTGCCCCACACCCGCCTGGGCCGTCAGCAAATGTCCAAGCTGAAGGTTTACGCCGGCGCCGGCCATCCGCATGAAGCCCAGCAGCCCACCGCCATCACTCTCTAACCGATTTTTCCAGACATGAGTCAGACAACCCCATTCAACGCCACCGGCCGCCGCAAGACCGCCATTGCACACGCTTGGCTTACTGAAGGTACCGGCCGCATCACGATCAACCGTCGCGGTTTTGAAGAATACCTTCCCACCGTCCAGTTGCAGAACGCCGTTCTCCAACCCTTCCAGGTGACCAACACCATGAACAAATTTGACGTGAACGTCGTCACCAAGGGCGGCGGCATTCACGGCCAGGTGGGCGCCATCCGCATGGCGATCGCCCGCGCCTTGGTCCAGGTTGATGAAGCCTCCCGCGCCCAGCTGCGTGAATTCGGTCTCCTGACCCGTGATTCCCGCATGAAGGAACGTAAAAAGCCCGGCCGCCCCGGCGCCCGCAAGCGTTACCAGTTCTCCAAGCGCTAAGCTTGGCTGGCTGCGAAGGAACTGGCTTTACCATTTCTTTCTCGGAAAAGGAGTGCTCCCTGCGGAGTACTCCTTTTTCGTTGCAGGGGAGGCTGCTTGCTGTTATGAAGGAGCATCATGACGCCAGAGCCTCAGGAAGACGCTGTTACGGAACCTTCCCCGGAAGAAGGAAAAACAACAAGGTTTCTTTTCCCGCTTGTCCCCTTGCTGGGGGCGCCGCTCCTGCTGTTGCTGGGCTCCCTTTTGAGGCATTCCCATTACGCCGGTTTTAACGCTCCCAAGGTGGTCAAATACGGACCGGGTTTTGCTTTTTTTCAGTTTGCAGGTGTGGCCCTGTATTTCTACCTTGCTTACGCAGCTTTTAAAAAAGGCCTTTCCGGCTGGGGCTGGGTGTTTGGCTCCCTGGCAGTGGCGTTCAATCCTTTCCCCGCGTTTTCCACGGGAATCGTGGGTGACTCTACGGCATGGGGGCTGGCTGTAGTCGTGGCCATCATCGTCATGGTGAAGGCCTTGATTGACCGGGAGTGACGGAATATTGAATCTTACCGGTGGTAAGGCGTCCCCGCTAGGATGGTGTGGCAGCGGTAGAGCTGCTCCAGCAGCACGACAAGCGCCAGCTCATGCTGGAGGGTGAATTTGCTCAACGCCAGGATATGGTCACACCGTGAGCGCAGTTCCTCCGTGTGGCCGTCCGACGCGCCGATGAGGAACGCGATGCGGCGCACGGAACGCATCTGCCAGTCCCTCGCCAGCTTGACCAGCTTTTCCGTGGTCCAGAGCTCTCCGCGTTCGTCCATGGCAATGCGCAGGCACCCCTCGCTGGCGGCCAGCAGGCGTTCGGAAACGTCCCTGGAGCTTCCGTCCCTGACGAGTTTGAGTTCCGCCTTGCCGAACGGCTTGAGGCGGTTGAGATAAAGTTCCACGCCTTCCCGGGCGTAGTTCAGGGCCGGCTTGCCTGCGGCCAGAATCAGGAATTGCATATGAGGTCAGGCGTTGGGTGATGAGTTGAGATAGTCCAGCAAATTGCGGGCCCAGGTTTCCGAGATGCCGCGGATGGCGGCAATGGAGGCGGGGTCCGCCTTTCTGATGGCGGCCACGGATTTGAATTTTTCCAGCAGCAGGCTTTTTTTGGACGCGCTCATGCCCGGGGCGTCGTCCAGGGCGCTTTCCCTCATGCGTTTCCGGTAAAGCAGCTCGTTGTACCCGTTGGCAAACCGGTGGGCTTCGTCGCGGATGCGCTGCATGAGCTTGAGGGCTCCGGTACTGTGCGGCAGGCACAGGGGCTGTGACTGGTGGGGGAAGAAGATTTCCTCCCGCTGCTTGGCCAGGCCCACGATGGGCATGTCCCCCAGGCCGATGGCCTCCAGGTCCGCCAGGGCGGAGGAAAGCTGGCCCTTGCCGCCGTCCACCACCACCAGGTCCGGAACCTTGATGGGGGCTTTCCCTTCCGCGCTGAGTTTCTTGAGCCACCGGTACAGGCTCATGCCTGCGGGCCGTGACGCTACGGCGTCGCTTTCCGCCAGAATGCGGGAATAGCGCCGCCGGATGACTTCCGACATGGAGGCAAAGTCGTTCTGGCCGTCTACGGTGCGGATGCGGTAGCGGCGGTAGGCCTTGTTGTCCGGCCTGCCGTTGGTGAACCGCACCATGGAGGCTACGATGTGGTTGGAGGAGACGTTGGAAATGTCAAAGCATTCCATAATGGCGGGGGGGTCTTCCAGTCCCAGGGCCAGGCCCAGTTCCTTCATGTCCTCCACCGGGCGCACGGTGCCGGGCAGGTTGGGCGTCCCCTTCTGGAACCTCCGCGCGGGCTCCAGAACCTTGACCAGGTTGTCCCGGATGTCCCGCAGGTAGGCGGCGCGTTCAAAATCCAGCTCGTCGGAGGCCTGCATCATCTCCCGGGTCAATTCGTCCAGGGTGCTTTTTTTGCCCGTTCCTTCCAGCAGGCGCACCGCCTGGTCGAAGTTCCGGTTGTAGTCGCTGAGGGAAATGCGGCCTACACACGGAGCGGAGCAGTTGCGTATTACGTCCGCATGGCAGTGCCTGAAATCGTTGAGGCCGGGATTCTTGACCTTGCAGGTACGCAGCCGGAAGTGCCTGTTAAGCCATTCCTGCGTGGCGTACAGCGCCTGGGAATGGACAAAGGGGCCGAAGTAGCGCGCGCCGTCATCCTTCCTCACCCTCGCCAGCTGGAAGCGCGGCAGTTTCTCCCCCTTGGGTATCTTCAGCAGGGGGTAGCGCTTGTCATCCTTCATCTGGATGTTGTAATGCGGGCGGTACTGCTTGATGAGCTTGCTTTCCAGCAGAAAAGCCTCCTGGTCGTTCCTGGTTTCAAAGTAGTCGAATGACGCAATAGCATTGATGAGCGCCCGTGTCTTGTGGTTGGAGAGGGTGGCTCCCGTAGGGGAAAAGTAGTTGCCCAGGCGGCGGTGGAGATCCTTCGCCTTGCCTACGTAAATGGTATTCCCCAGGGCGTCTTTCATGATGTAAACGCCGGGTTTATGCGGGGTTTCCCTCCAGAGTTCCTTCAGGGATGGTTTTTCACGATCTGCCACGGGCGTTATTATGCCATATGCGGCAAGAAATGAAACTGCGGAAACGTACTGCATTACGGCTACTTGGCTTGCCTAGGAAGACATCTTCTGTATAATCCCCTACGTCTTTTGTATGAATCCTGTACCGTTTACCACGCTGGCTGCCGCCATGGACTTTGTGGTGGGAGATAGAAACTATCCCCTCTCCGAGCTGTTTATGAAGGGCGGCTTCATCATGTGGCCGCTGCTCCTGTTGTCCATCGCCGGAGTGGTGGTGCTGGTCATGTGCTGTTTTTCCACCCGCGCCTCCGCCGTTCTGCCCACCAAGCTGGTGGAGCAGGCGGAATCCTTCATCCGCAAGAGGGATTACACGGGGCTGTCCATCCTCTGCAAGGATGGAGACTCCTGCTACGCGCGCGTGATGCTGACGGTGGCCAGTTTCATGCTGCGCAACCCTTCCGCCCAGTTTGAAGAGGTGAGGGAAATAGCCGCTGCGGAAGGCGGGCGGCAGGCGGGCTTCCTGAGCCGCCAGATATCCTGGCTCTCGGACATCGGCGCGCTGGCCCCCATGCTCGGGCTGCTGGGGACCGTGGTCGGGATGATGAAAACCTTCTTTGAGATCGCCAACGGTGATTTCTCCGGCGGAAAGCAGCGCATTGACATGGCGGGCGGCGTGGCGGAAGCCCTGATCACCACGGCGGGCGGCCTGATGCTGGGCATTCCAGCCATCCTGGCGTATGTATACTTCCGCAGCCGGGTGCACAAGCGCGTGGGGGACCTGGAAGCCGCGGTAACGCACAGCGTTTCCGTAGTCGCCACCCAGCTCCAGAAGCCGCGTGCCGGGGCGTTCCATGAGGAGGAGCTCCCCAGGGTGCCCGTGGACCCCACCTCCCTGCGCGACGTGCGCGGGCTTTAACAGGAAGCGGCTCCGCTCCCAACACCGGAACAACGTATGAAATTCCATTATAAAATGCCCAATCCCATCGGGTTCCAGCTGGCTCCCATGCTGGATATTGTTTTTCTGCTGCTGGTGTTTTTCATCGTGACCCAGACGTTTGAGGACGACGAGCCGGACCTTTCCATCAACCTCCCCTCCGCGGAGACTCCCAAGCCCGGTGAAAGCGTTTCCAATGAAATCACCGTGAATATCCGGAAGGATGGCACGGTGGTCATCAACCGCCAGCCGTACACCATGCCGCAGCTGGAAGACAAGCTTCTTTCCGTCGCCCGGCTGGATAAAACCATGCTCGTCCGCATCCGCGTGGATGAAAAGGCGGAATCCGGCGTGGTGGTGCATGTGATGGACGCCTGCCTGAAGGCCGGCCTGAACAACGTTTCCTTCTCCACGCGGCCCCCGGCTCCGTCTTCCGTCAATGTTTCCAACCCCCAAGCTTCATGAAAGCGTTCCTTTTCGTCAATGCAGGTTTAATGGCCCTGGCCGCGTTTGCCGCCGCACAGGAGAACATCCCGGATGCCGCTCCCGTACCGGACGGCCCGCTGGTCGCCAATCCGGAGCAGGATACCCTGGACATGGCGGACATGCTGTACAAGCAGGCCCAGGAGCCTGCCATGAAGGGGAATCCCCAGGAACACGCCCGCCTGCTTGATCTGAGCCTGCGCAAGTATCTGGAATTTGCCCAGCGTTTCCCACAGTCCGCCCAGGCCCCCCTGGCGGAGTACCGCGCCGCCATGTGCCTCACGGAGCTTGGAAGGAAGGCGGACGCGCACGCCCTGTTCCGCAGGCTTACTCAGACGGGCACCCCGGCTTTGGTCGCCGCTTCCGCTTACCGGCTGGCTACGGACGCTTCCGCTGCCGGGGAAACGGAAAAGGCCATCCAGTATTACCAGCTCGTGGTCCGCAATGCGGAACAGAATGATTTGAAGGTGGACGCGCAGTACCGCCTGGGGCGCCTCTTCCTCTCCAGCGGGAATCCGGAGGCCGCCGCCACCATGTTCTGCGCGGTGATGGGCAACCCGCAGGCTGACGGAAAATTCGTGCTGGTGTCCCGGATGGGGTATGCCGCCCTGTGCGCGGATACGGGCCGCCTGGGCGAGGCCTATTCCGAATACCGCAAGGTGCTGGAGACGCCCGGCGTGGATGACCGTAACCGGGGCATTGCCACCCTGCAGGCCGCCATGCTGGCTACCAAGCTGAAGAAGACCGCGGAAGCCCAGGGCCTATACGAACGGCTTTTGAAGGACGAGTCCCTGAAGGAAATGGCTCCGGAGGCCCGCATGGGGCTGCTCCTGGGACTGTACGACATGGGCAAGTACAAGGAGATCCTGTCCCAGTACGCGCAGCAGAAGGACATGAAGATGCCGACCAAGGAAGGAGAAGTACGCCTCCTGATGCTGCTGGGCCAGTCGGCCTACAAGCTGAAGGAGTACCAGAAGGCGGCGGATTTCTTCCTGGAAGCGGAAAAGGCCGTTCCCTACACGCAGGAAGCCATGCAGGCCTCCTTTTACCGCCTGATGTGCTATAATGAACTCAAGCAGAAAGACCTTCCGCAGCGCGCGCAGAGTTTCCTGAACCATTATGCCAAGGCTTTTCCGACCAGTGAGCTGCATGACCTCGTGCGCCTGATGGCCGCGGAGAACCTGTTTAACAGCAGTCCGGCGGATGCCGCCCGGTTTTACGCCAGCATTGATTTTGACAAGCTGCCCCCCAAGATGCGTGCGGACATCCTGTACAAGAGCGCCTGGGCCATCGCCCAGGCCGGGAACCGGGAAGCGGCCGCCACGCTGTTGACGGATTTCATCAGCAAGTACCCGCAGGACCCCCGCATTTGCGAGGCGTTGACTCTGCGCGGAGACATGTATGCCAAGACCAGGAAGGAGGCGGAAGCCCTGATGGACTTTGACCGGGTGATCGCGCGCTGGCCCAAGGAGGAATCTGCCGCCGCCGCATGGCAGCGTGCGGCCCAGATTTACGCGGGACGCCAGGACATGGTGAACATGGCGAAGTACTATGAAGGCCTGATCCAGAACTTCCCGAAGGCGTCCCCCGCCGCGCTGGCGGAAGCCCACTTCCTGCTGGGCCGCGCGGCGTTTGACCAGGGGGATTTCAAATCCTCCATCAGCCACATGGCGGAAGCCAAGACGCTGGACCCCCAGAAATACGGAGAACAGGTGAACGTGCTTTCCGTCCTGTCCTACCACAAGCTCCAGGACGTGAAAAAATTGAAGGAAGCCCTGGAAACCCTCCAGAAGGAGAACCCCTCAGCCGTAGCCCGCGTGCCGGACGTCATTCCCGCGTGGCTGGGCCTTCAGGCCTATGGCATGAAGGATCTGGAAACGGCGGACAAGTACATGACCTGGGCCACCCAGAACGACCAGCTCCAGAATGTGAAGAAGGTGATCTGGCGTAATCTGGCGAAGGTGCGCCTGGCGCTCAAGAAGTATGACCGCGCCCTGGTGGCCTCCAACAACTTCCTGAAAGATGAAGACCAGCCCTACCGCCGGGCGGACGGCTTGCTGGACAAGGCTTCCATCCAACTGGGGCTTGGCAGGTATGCGGACGCCCGGAAGACGGCGGAGGAGGCGCTGGCGCTGGGAGTGGAAGGCCCCCTGATGGCCTCCCTGAAAATCGTTCTGGGAGACATATCCTATGCGGAGAAAAAGTTTGATGAAGCGGCCAAGTATTATGGCGTCACGGCTGAATTGTTTGTCAATGACGCCGAACTGAAGCCCAAGGCCCTGTTCAAGGCGGCGGAAGCGCTGGACAAGGCCGGCCGCAAGTCGGAGGCTTCCCAGTACCGGGCGCGCCTGCAAAAGGAGTTCCCGGATTGGAAGCAGGATGAAGATTCACTGCCGCCGGACGCCCGCTAGGCGTCCGGATCATTGGAACCGGAATGGAAAACAGGCGCAAAAGATGGTATGATCTGTTCGGATTGCTCCCGCGCAATCTGGGACGCATGCTGCTGTGGCTGGGGCTCATTCCCATTGCGTTCGTCATCGTCCTGCTCGTGTACGCCTGGAGGGCGGACCAGTATGAACTGGACGAAGTGCTGGCCCCGCTGGAAAATTGCGCCGCTTATGACCGCAACGGCCAGTGGATAGGCACCCTGACGGACCACGACCGGGTGTACGTGGCCCGCAATGAATTGCCGGACAATCTGGTGAATGCCTTCATTGCCCGGGAGGATGAAGCCTTTTTCGATCACGGCGGCATCGTGTACTCCTCCATCATCCGCTCCATCTGCCGGAACCTCACCACGCTGTCCTATGCGCAGGGAGCGTCCACCATCACGATGCAACTGGCGCGGAACTGTTATGAACTGGGTGGAAAGACCCTGGACCGCAAGATTCTGGAAATGGCCGTGGCGCGCCGCATTGAGGGCAAGTATTCCAAGGATGAAATTCTGACGGCCTACCTGAACCGCATTTACTTTGGCCAGCAGTGCTATGGCATCGCCCAGGCGGCTGACCTGTACTTCGGCAAAAAAGTGGCGGATCTCACGCTGGCGGAGTGCGCCACGCTGGCCGGGCTGGTGCGCGGGCCGTCCATTTACAACCCCGTTTACAGCCCGGACGCGGCCGTGAAGGTGCGCAACGCTACGCTGGAAAGGATGCTGGAATGCAATTTCATCACCCAGGAGCAATTATGGCAGGCATCCCGTGAGCCGATGACGGTAGCGGGAGAGAAGGAGGCCCGGCCCGGCTCCTACCCCATCCTGGTCATTTCCCGTGAATTGAGGGACATGGACTGCTGCGACGAGCAGGAGGGGACGTCCAGCATTTTTGTAATGACCACGCTGGATCTGGAAGTCCAGCGCATGGTGGAGGAAATAAGCGAACCCCTGCTGGCGGAGCTGGAACATTCCCCCGTGTGGGCCGGACTGCCCAGGAGGGTGGACAACCAGCTCAAGAACTGCGTGCAGGCGGCCGTGCTGTGCGTGGATACCCGCAAGGGGGACCTGCTGGCCGTGACGGGCGGACGCTCCGCCCTGGACGGCGTGGACCGGTGGCAGGCCATGGTGATGCCCGGGGATCTCTTCACTCCCATTGTCAACGTATGCGCTGTGGACCAGCGCAGAACCGTCATCCGCAGCAGTCCGGAAGTCACCGGGCGCGGGGTAGGGTTCAATACGGTGATAGAAACGGCGCAAAAAGCCGGATACAAGGGGGACCTTCCCCGTTCCCCTGACCTGTATGCCGGGAGGTTCCGCGCCCCTCTGGCGCAAGCCGTCAATGCGCTGTACCTGATCGGCAGCGACGGGCGCAACGTGCAGATATCCTCCGTCCGGCAGGTAGGCACCACCAAGAAGAACCTGGTGATGGTGAATGCGCCCTCTCCGGAGGAAAGCCGCCGTGAAATCCTGCCGCGTGAATCAGCCCATCTGGTGGCTGCGCTGCCTCCCTTCCGTTATGACGAGCGCTCCAGGAAGACATTCGTCAATGTCAGGCTGCCGGAGAACACAGGGAATTTCTCCGCCGTCATGGGGCGTTATTTCACGGTGTTCGTCTGGGTGGGCTTTGACTCCCCGGAGGAGGCCGTTTATAAAAAGAAGGGGGTAGCCGCCGCGCTGGCAAAAACCACTGCCGCGCTGGCCGGGGAAGTATATGACCGGGCGGAAGAAAACCGGAGGAAAGCCGTTCAGGAACGGAAGGAGAAGGAAGCCCCCGCGGAGCAGGATTCCTGACGGAAGCAAATTTTCTACAATAGACCATATCATGAACCACTCACCTGAAATGACCACGGCCATTCTGGCCGCCAAATCCGCCGGAGCCTTCCTGAAAAAGCATTTTTATGACAGCAAGAAGGTGGATGAAGCCAGCCAGAATGATATCAAGCTGGAGCTGGACAAGCTTTCCCAGAAACTGATTACGGAGGAAATCCTCTCCGTGTTCCCCACTCATGCCGTTCTGGGCGAGGAAGGGTATACCGGGAACCGCGACAGTGAATACGAATGGATTGTGGACCCCATTGACGGGACGGTGAATTACTTTTACACCATTCCCTGGTTCTGCGTCTCCATCGCCCTGCGCCGCCGCGGGGAAGTGGTGCTGGGCGTGATTTACGATCCCATGATGGACGAATGCTGGCATGTGGAAAAGGGAGGAATTCCGTACATGAATGACCACCCCATGCATTGCAGCCGCCGGGAGCGCATGGCGGAGGCCGTAGTGTTTGTGGGGCACGGCAAGACGGACGGTTCCAAGGAAAAGGGGATTGAACGTTTTGCCAAAATAGCCTGGCAGGTGCGCAAGGTGCGCAACAACGGCTCCGCCGCGCTGGCTCTGGCTTACATTGCCTGCGGCAGGTTTGACGCCTATGTGGAGAGCGTTATTTCCATCTGGGACATCGCCGCCGGCGTTCTGCTGGTGGAGGCCGCCGGAGGGAAAGTAATTCTGGAACCCCGGGAGGATAATCCGGAACAATTTGCCATCATCGCCTGGAACGGCCGCATCCCGATTGTGGAGGCGCTGAACGAATAACCTGAACAACCCTGCCGCAATATGAAAGACATGATTGCCCTGACCGGGCTGGGATATGATATCCACCGCTTTGTGGAAGCCCCGCGGCCCCTGATGCTGGGGGGCGTGCACATTCCTTCCGCCCGCGGGCTGGACGGCCATTCCGATGCGGACGTCCTGTGCCATGCCGTTGCGGACGCATTGCTCGGCGCGGCCGGACTGCCGGACATCGGGTACTGGTTCCCGCCGGGAGACCCCTCCTGCAAGGACATCCCTTCTCTGGAAATCGTGGCGAAGGCCGTTTCCCTGATCCGTGAGCGCGGCGGCCGCGTGGTGAATGTGGACTCCTCCCTGATTGCGGAAGCTCCCCGCATCTCTCCCTATCTGGAACAGATGAAGGAAGCCCTGGGAAGCGCCCTGGGCATTTCTCCGGCGCGCGTGGGAGTGAAAGCCACCACCAATGAGCAGCTCGGCGCCCTGGGCCGCCGGGAAGGCATAGCCGCCTTTGCCGTGGCGGCCATCTTGATGCCGGAAGATTTACCCACGCCATAAGGCATCACCGCCATATTTTTGGAACCCTTCAAGCAGAAGGGGAGCGTGGCTTTTTGTGCCATGGGCTGCGGGTCAGTCTGTAGAACTTCATACGGATTATGAATCCGGGGTCAACACACAAATTTGATTGAAAATCCCTTAATGCGAATTTACCCCGGCATTTCCGGGTGTTGCATCCATTGGAATACAGGATTTCAAACAGTTTTTCTGAAACAACTTCGGGGGAGTTTTTGACGAGAACTGCAAGGGCCGGGAGGCCCTTGTTCCCAGCAGCGCGGCCATCAAGAACACGGTGAGAGGACAGCATCATGCCAGCGGTTTGAACGGATCACGGCCAACTGGTAGCGGAGGTTTGATTCGTTCATCTTTCAGATTCACTCACCCTGCGGGCTTCAAGCTTCGCATTCCGTCCAACCGGGCGTGCCCGGTTTCCCGGCCTTCGCACTTAAAATTTTTTCCAGAGCGAAGCGGAGGGGCATTTCCCTTGCCTCCTGCTGCAACGGATTCATAATCCGCTAAGGTAGTTTCAGTGGGTGTTTTGGCATTTTCTGCCAGGCCGCTCCAATTAGCTACACAAAGATATATGACGAGAAAAACCGGGCTTCTCCGTGTGGGGAAGTCCGGTTTTTTCATCAGGGGGGCGAGGGGCGCGGGCTCTGCTTTTCTTCCGGCGCTCCTGTAGCACGGTGCGGTTTCCCTCGTTTCCCCATAAAAAATGCGGCCGCGTGAACGGCCGCATTTGCAGGGAAAAAGAGTGCTGAAGGTGCGCCCCTTATTTCTTTTTAGGCGTAATGTTGCGCATGTTGTGGCCTTTGCCCTTGCGCTGCTGTTCCTCCAGGGCCACGCGCTGCTGGTCCATCATCCGCTGGAAGAAGCCGGGCTTCTTCTTTTTGGCGGCGGTGAGCACGGGCATGGGAAGGCGGCGGATCAAAGCCGTCTGGCCGATGGAAATAAGGTTCTGCGTGGTCCAGTACAGGGCCAGGGCGGAAGCGAAGTTATAACAGAACAGGAAGAACATGACGGGCATCAGGTTCATGATGATGCGCTGGGAGCGTTCCCCCGCCTGCGGGGTCATCCGCATCTGGATGATCATGGTCACCGCCATGATGAGCGGCAGGATGTTGATCGGAATGCCGAACAGGTGGCCCACGGTGTCAGGCAGGGACAGGTCCGTCATCCACAGGCAGAAGGGCTGGCCCCTCAGTTCCGCGGAGTACTGGAGAACGCGGTAGAAGGCGAAGAAGATGGGGATCTGGATGAGCATGGGCACGCAGCCGCTGGCCGGGTTGATGCCGTATTTCTGGTACAGCTTCATCATTTCCATGTTCACCTTCTGGGGCTCGTCCGGATATTTTTCCTTGAGCTTGGCCATTTCCGGCTGAATCAGGGACATGCGCTTCATGGCCATGTAGGACTTTTTGTGCAGCGGCCAGATGAGGGCGCGGACGACGATGGTCATGCAGATGATGGCCACGCCCCAGTTGCCGAACCAGCCGTGGAAGAGGTTGAGCAGCCAGTTCATCGGCACGCTCAGGAAGACGAGCCAGCCGTAGGCCATGATGTCGCTGATGGCGGGGTAGGTGAGGTTCAGGTCGCGCAGGTAGGCGTTGAACTTGGGTCCCGTGTAAATGTCGTACGTGAGCGTCTTGATCTCGTTGGGCGCCATCGTCAGGTTGGGAATTCCCATGGCTACGGTAACGCCGGGCACCAGCGTGTTGTTTTCATGGGCCAGCGGGAATTCCTGGCGGGTGGCGTACACGGTGGAACCGTTGGACTTGTCCTGGGGAAGAAGGATGGTGGCGTAATACTGGCTCATTACGCCGGCATAGGTCAGGTCCTGAAGGGGGCCTTCCAGAACGCGGGCCTTCGCTGTGCTGAAAATGCCGCCCGTGAAGTAGGAGGGAACTTCCTGCTCCAGGGAGCCGTCCGCATGGTAGAAGAAGTGGGTGTAGGTGTCCTTGGGTTCGCTTTTGGCGATGGGATAGGCGCTGCCGCCGAAGATGCCCATGTAGCGCAGGTCCTGGACATTGGGGGATTTGTTGAGCAGGGAGACGGTCAGGCGGATAAGGTACTTGCTGCCGGGCAGTACGTTTCCTTCCAGATTCTTGACGGGGTGCAGGGTATAGGTCTTGGAGATGAAAAGTTGCCGGGCGGCGTCATAGCCTTCCAGAGTGACGGAGTCCGCCGTGCGCTTGACTTCCCGGTATACCGTGTTGTCATAGGAAGGGTCCTGCGTGGCGTCCATGTTGAAGACGAGCTCGCCGATTCCCCTCTGCTGGGCTTCGTTGATCGTGATGTTATGGTCCGCGACCTTCTGGGAGTCCACAATGTCGTTGTGGAGGGTGACGGCGCCGATGGAGCCGCCGATGCGGTTGAAGGTGTAGGTGATGAAGGGCTCCTGCCTGCCGTCCGCTTCCTGCGTGGCCGTCAGCGTAATCGGGCTGGTTTTGTCTTCTTCCAGGGCCTTGGCGGCGGAAGTCTGTTCCGGCGCGGCGGGGGAGGCGGGCGTTTCAGCGCCGGGAGCCGGGGCGCCGGCGGGAGCGGCGGCGGTTTGCTGGGCGGGGACGGGGGCTGCGGGAACGGGCTCTTCCTTTTTATTGTTGCCCATGTAAATGTTCAGGCCCAGAAGGGCGGCGCAAACGCCTATGATGATCCATGCTGTGCGATCCATAATGTGATATAGCTTGATTGAAGTTGGCAGGTAGGGAGGGGAGAGAAAGGTAATTTAACGCGGCGTGCGGGCCGGAGGCACGGGATCATACCCTGAGCCGCCCCACGGGTTGCATCTTAAAATGCGCCATGTTCCAAGAAGAAGGCCGCGCCATGCCCCGTGAAGCCGGACAGCCTGAATGAAGTATTGGGAGCAGGTGGGAGTGTAGCGGCAGCCGCTGCCGGGGCCCCCCAGTGCATGCAGGGGAGCGCTGATGAAGGTTTGATAGCCCCGTACCAGGGCAATGAGCAGCCATTTCATCATGCGTTGTCTTTTTCCCGGGAAAGAAGTTGCAGTTTGAGCTTGCGGGCGGCTTTCTGCCAGTCCCGCTCCAGATCGGCATAGCTGGCTTCCACGGCCCGCCAGCGGAGGACGCACACCAGGTGCACGCCGTTTTCAAAGGGGGCGCCGTGCTCCCTCAGGATTTCCCGCACGCGCCGCCGCAGTTTGTTGCGGACGACGGCGCAGCCGATTTTCTTGGTGCAGATGATGCCGAATTTGGAAGGGTCTTCCGGATGTTCCAGCGGGGCGGCACTTAAAACAATAAGCCGACCTGCTACGGATGGTCCCTCGTTGCGTACCCGGGCAAATTGAAATGCCCTGGTCATGCTTTGTTGACGAGTAAGACGCATCTCCCGCGGGTCGGCCCGTGAAAAGAAGTTCCAAGGAGGCGTTAACCGAGTCCTGGCGGCTGAATTAACGGCCGTGCTGGATGGTGTGGCGCTTGTACTGGATTTCGGCTCCCTTGGGAAGCAGGCGCTTGCGGCCTTTGGCGCGGCGGCGGCGGATGATGTCTGCTCCGTTCTTGGTAGCCATGCGTGCACGGAATCCGAACTGACGCTTGCGGCAACGCTTGGATGGTTGATAAGTCCTCTTGCTCATGATGTTGAAAGATGCTTCTTGTGAATTACTAGATTCAGTGCCGTCCGTCTAAGCGGCCTATGCACAACCGGACGGAAAGGATAACTATTTTGGCTGTTTTGTCAATCCGTCAGGCGATTAATTTGCCGTTTTTCTTGTTGGTGGAACTGGATTTAGTGATATTTATGATTGATAGTCAATAATTTTCTCTTTTGAGGAAAGGCTGTTGTTTTACAGAAAGAGCAGTTCCGCATACGTGGGAACGGGCCACAGGTCTGCGTCCGTCAGGCCTTCCAGCATGTCGATCGTGCTTCTCAGATTGTCCATGCCGGACTGAATGTCCTTTGTGCTGGCGCGGTCCACGGCCTGGCGGAGTTCCTTCACCTGGGTGGGGAGGAGGTCCAGCAGCGTGCCGATCTGGTTGGCGCGGTCCACGGTGGATTTCATGCCTGCCTTGATTCCGGCGGCTTTCATCTGGGCGATGGCGGTGGTGAGCTGCGTGAGCTGCTCCGTCACGGCGGGAATGTACAGGGTTTCCACCATCAGCAGGGCAGTTTCCGCTTCAATGCTGATTTCCTTGTAGAATATTTCCGTCTGGATTTCATGGCGGGCGTGGAGCTCCACGGGGCTGACCACCTTGTATTTTTCAAAGAGGGCCTTGGCCTTGGGCGTTTCCAGGGCGGCCAGGGCTTCAATGGTGCCGGGGACGTTGGGAAGCTTGCGGCGTTCCGCCTCTTCAATCCAGGCCTCGCCGTAGCCGTCTCCGCTGAAGAGGATGCGCTTGTGCTTCTTGATGATGCCCTGGAGGTGCTTGTTCAGCGTGGCGTGGAATTCCTCCGGATTGTCCTTGACGGGTTCCAGAAGGGTGCAGATTTCATCCAGGCTTTCCGCCACGATGGTGTTGAGCACCGTCATGGGCCATGCGCAGGTCTGGGAGGAACCTACGGCGCGGAACTCGAATTTGTTGCCCGTGAAGGCGAAGGGGCTCGTGCGGTTGCGGTCGGAGGCGTCCAGCGGGAACATGGGCAGGGTGTCCACGCCGATGTTGATGGTCTTCAGCGTGCGCGCCTTTTTGGTGCCGCCCTTTTCAATCTGCTCAATGATTTCATCCAGCAGGTCCCCCAGGAAAATGGAGATGATGGCGGGAGGCGCTTCGTGGGCGCCCAGGCGGTGCTCGTTGCCGGATTTGGCTACGGAGGCGCGCAGCAGGTCGGCGTGTTCGTCCACGGCCTTGATGGTGGCGCAGAGCAGGGTGAGGAAGATGGCGTTTTCCTGCGGGCTGGAACCGGGATTCAGCAGGCTGCCGTAACCGGGCGCGGAAAGGGACCAGTTGTTATGCTTGCCGGAGCCGTTCATGCCGGAGAAGGGCTTTTCATGCAGCAGGCAGACCATGTCATGTTTGTTGGCGGTTTTCCGGAGCACTTCCATGACCAGCATGTTGTGGTCCACGGCCAGGTTCTGGCTTTCAAAAATGGGCGCGATTTCAAACTGGCCCGGCGCCACTTCATTGTGGCGTGTTTTGGCCGGAATGCCGAGCTTCCAGAGGGCTTCGTCCACGTCCACCATGAATTCCAGCACGCGGTCCTTGATGGAGCCGAAGTAGTGGTCTTCCATCTGCTGGTGCTTGGGGGGAACATTGCCGAAGAGGGTGCGGCCGCACATCATCAGGTCTGGGCGCAGGGCGTAAAGCTGCTTGTCCACCAGGAAGTATTCCTGTTCCGCGCCCAGATCCGCGCTGACGTGGATGTTTTCCGGCCCTCCGAAGCAGGCGAGCAGCCGTTTGGCCTGGCGGGTGACGGCGGTCATGGACCGCAGGAGGGGGGTCTTTTTATCCAGCGCCTGTCCCTTGTAGGAGCAGAAGGCGGTGGGGATGCAAAGGGTGGCGCCGTTTTCCGTGCGCTTGATGAAGGCGGGGCTGGTTGGGTCCCACGCGGTGTAGCCGCGCGCTTCAAAGGTGGCGCGCAGGCCGCCGGAGGGGAAGCTGGAGGCGTCCGGCTCTCCCTGCACCAGGCTCTTTCCGGAGAACTTGAGCTCCAGGTTTCCTTCCGGGTCCACGTCCACGAAGGAGTCATGCTTTTCCGCCGTGCTTCCGTTCAGGGGCTGGAACCAGTGGGTGTAGTGGCTGGCGCCCTTTTCCAGGGCCCACGTCATCATGGCCTGGGCCACTTCATTGGCAATGTCCGGGTCCAGCTTCTCGTCCTTGCGGATGGTTGCCAGCAGTTTCTTGTAAACGGGACGCGGCAGGTAATCGCGCATGGTCTCCATATTGAAGACATCCTGACCGTAAATTTCCGCAATAAAAGTTGCGGCGTCGCCAACATCGGAAGGTGGGTTTGTATGCATCTTGGTAGGGAACGCGCCAAAAGGCTCGGAATCTACCAAACCTTAAAAGGGGGTTTTTTGCAAGCCGAATCCTGCCGCAGAGGCTGGAGTAGCGGCGTTTCAGGGAACAAAAGTTCCGGGTGCGCCCAATTTCCGCCTTGTGGGGGGAGGCTGCCTTTCACGCTCCCCCCTGTACGGAGAAATGGCGCGGAATTGTTCCGGCGGCCTTTTCTCCCGGAAGGGGCTCCCGTCCGGGATTGCCTTGATCCGCAGATGAAAGGGAGGGGAATACCCGCTATTTCAACGGCCCTACCGTGATTTTCTGGCACATGGTATGAGTCTGTCCGGAGGCGAGGGGAATACAGCGCGACCCGGCATTCCCCACTTCCACGCACAGGAATTTGTTCCAGGATGCCGCGCCCAGGTCCGCCATGTTTTTGGCACCCTGCTGTCCCGGGTTCCAGACGATGACGGAAGAGGCGTGGCTCCGTTCCACCGTGATGGCGCGGTTCAGCACGAGGTCCTCCAGCACTGTTTTTCCCGAGCAGGCGGGGCAGTCGTAAACGCGGTCCAGGCACCCCAGGGGCGCCAGCGGGCGTTCTCCGTGCTTCATGGGCCGGGCCGCTTCTTCCCGGAACGGGATGCCGTCCAGTCCGTGAACGCGGCATTTGGTCAGGTTGCCCACGGCAAAGTAGTTGTGGAAGGCTTCCGTGAGCTTGCAGGGTTGCGTGCGCGCGGTGGTTTCCAGCTTCATGGCCAGCGTGCGGCCCAGGGCCAGGCGCAGGATGGCGGCGGGGAAAGCCTCGTCTTCCGGATAGAAGGCCAGGGAAAGCAGGACGTTCCCCTCCTTGTCCGTCTCCTGGTGGTGGAGGCGCCATTCGGAGATGCGCGCCACGCCGTGGGACGGGGCGTCTTTCCGCGGTCCGAACCACGGCCAGCAGATGGGAATACCGCCGCGGATGGCCTTGCCGGGAGCAAAGACCGCATGGGGGGAAAGGAAGAGGCATTCCTCCTGTCCTTCCGGCTTCCATGAGGTGAGGTGCGCGCCCTGAAGGCACAGCGTGGCGGTACAGAGCGGTGTTTCCACGTCCAGGAAAGTGATTCCCTGGTCTGTTGCGCGCGGGGTAATCATGGCTGGAGGCGTTCGATCGTCCAGGAGCCGTCTTCCTGGAGCTTGTACATGAAGCGGTCGTGAACGCGGCCGGGGCCGCCCTGCCAGAATTCAAAGGTGTCCGGAATGATCCGGTAGCCGCCCCAGAAGGAGGGCAGGGGGATTTCTCCCTTGGAGAATTTGTTTTTCAGCTCCATGAGCTTCATTTCCAGCAGTTTTCTTCCGGAAATGACGGAGCTTTGCTGGGAGACCCACGCGCCGAGCTGGGATTCCTTGGGACGGGTGAGGAAGTATTTCAGGGATTCCGCGCGGGAAACCTTGACGGCTTTTCCGTAAATGATGACCTGGCGTTCCAGCATCACCCAGGGCAGCATCATGCAGACCTGCGGGTTTTCCGCAATGTCATGGGCCTTGTGGCTGCCGTAGTTCGTGAAAAAGACAAAGCCCGTCTGGTCAAAGTACTTGAGCAGCACCGTGCGCAGGGACGGCCTTCCCTGCGCGTTCACCGTAGCCAGGGAGAAGGCGTTCGGTTCCGGAATGCCCGCCTTCAGGGCCTGCTCAAACCAGGTTTGAAATTGTTCAAAGGGGTTCTCCGCCAGGTCTTTTCTGTGCAGCTGGCCCTTGAGGTATTCTTCTCTGAAATTGGACAGGTCCATGATGGGTTGAAGGATAAATGTTATTCCACGCTGAAGTCCAGCCCCAGGTCCAGGGAAGGGGCGGAGTGGGTGACGTAGCCCACGGAGACGAAGTCCACGCCGGATTCCGCAATGGCGGCCACCGTATCCAGATTGACGCCGCCGCTCGCTTCCATCAGGGGCGTGGCGCGGTCGCCGCGCATGGCGACGGCCTGCTTCAGCATTTCCGGCGTCATGTTGTCCAGCAGGATGTGGTCCACCCCTTCCAGCTTGAGGAAGGACTCCACCTGTTCCAAGGTGTCCGCCTCCAACTGGATTTCCACGCCGGGCTTCTCCGCGCGGAGGGTGTTGATGCACTGTTGGAGGTGTTCCGTATTGCCGTCCGTCATCAGGTGGTTGTCCTTCACCATGGCGCGGTCATACAGGCCCATGCGGTGGTTGGTGCCCCCGCCGTGGGCCACGGCCGCTTTCTCCAGCAGGCGGTAGCCGGGCGTGGTCTTGCGGGTGTCCAGGATGCGGGCGCTGGTGTGGGAGACGGCCTTCACGTATTTCCGGGTAAGCGTGGCTACGCCGGAAAGGCGCTGGATGAAATTGAGCGCGGTGCGTTCCGCTCCCAGGATGGAGCGGGCGGAGCCTTCAATGAGCATCACCACGGCGCCGGGCGCCACGGCTTCCCCGTCGTGCAGGTACACTTCCACCTTCAGGGTGGGGTCCACCTTGCGGAAGACCTCCGCCGCCACGTTGACGCCGGAAAGAACGCCTTTCTTGCGGGGCGTCAGGATGGCTCTGGCGGTCAGGTGTTCCGGGACGAAGTAGGTGGAGGTGACGTCCCCGGAGCCGAAGTCTTCGGCCAACGCCAGGTTGATCAGGGTTTCCACGTTGTCGGATACGGTTTCTGCGGGCATGAATGAAAAATGCGGCTTAATATTCGCGGTTGAGAAGGTAATTGGCCAGTTCCACCAGGCGGGTGCGGCGTTCTTCAGGGAAGATCATCAGGGCGTCCAGGGCTGCCTGGGTGCGGCATTTCGCCTCGGAACGGGCTCCGTCCATGCCGATCAGGGCCGGGCAGGTGGATTTCTGCGCGTTCACGTCCTTGCCGGCGGTCTTGCCGAGCTTTTCCGTGGAGGCGGTCAGGTCCAGGATGTCGTCAATCACCTGGAAGGCCAGGCCGAGGTTGTAGCCGAAGTCCGTGATGGCTTCCAGCTGGGCTTCCGTGGCGTTTGCGGACATGGCGCCGAAGCGGAGGGCCGTGGTCAGGAGGGCGGCCGTCTTCCCCTCGTACACGGCGCGCACTTCCGGCTCGGAAAGCTGCTTGTGCTCCCCTTCCAGGTCCAGTATCTGGCCGCCGATCAGCATGGTGCTGCCTCCGGTGGCCGCCAGTTCCTTGACGTAATCCCGGACCGTATAACGTTCCGTATCATCCGCCTGGGCGATCACGGCGAAGGCTTCCGTCAGCAGGGCGTCCCCGGCCAGAATGGCTACTCCTTCCCCGAAGGCCTTGTGGCTGGTGGGCTTCCCGCGGCGCAGGTCGTCATTGTCCATGGCCGGCAGGTCGTCATGAATCAGGGAATACGTGTGCATCATTTCCACGGCGCAGGCGGGCACCAGGGCGTTCACCGCCAGGCCGCCGCAGGCTTCCGCCGCCGCCAGGCAGAGCACGGGGCGCATTCTCTTGCCGCCCGCGAACATGCTGTAGCGCATGGCCTTGTGGATGGTTTCAGGTCTCTCGTCCTCAGCAGGCAGGAGCCTGTCCAGCGCGGCGTCAATCAGGGCGCACTGTTCTGTAATGTAATCGTTCAGGGATTGTTCTTCACACATGACGTTAAGGAATGGGTGCGGGGATAGTGGATGATATGGTTCAGCGGCTGACCAGAAGTTCCGCGATCTGTACGGCGTTCAGGGCTGCTCCCTTGCGCACCTGGTCTCCCACGACCCAGAGGGCCAGGGCATTGTCAATGGCCATGTCCGGGCGGATGCGCCCCACATAGCAGGTGTCCCCGTTGGTGCTGTCCAGCGGGGTGGGCCAAACGCCTTCCGCAGGGTTGTCCATCAGGGCTACGCCGGGCTTTCCTTCGTAGGCGCCGCGGGCCGCTTCCACGTCCACGGGCTGCTCAAACTGGGCGGTCACGGAGATGGAGTGGGAGCGGTACACGGGCACGCGCACGCAAGTGCACGTTACCTTGAGCTCCGGCAGGGAAAGGATTTTGCGGCCTTCGTTAAGCATTTTAAGCTCTTCCTTCGTATAGCCGCTTTCCGTGAAGGAGTCTATCTGGGGAAGAAGGTTAAAGGCGATCTGGTGCGGATAAACGTTTTTCACTACGGGATGGCCGTCCACCACGGCGCGCACCTGTGATTCCAGTTCCGTAATACCGTGCTGCCCGCTGCCGGAAACCGCCTGGTAGCTGGAGGCAATGACGGTTTTCAGGCCGAAGCGCTGGTGCAGGGGGAAGAGCGCCATCAGCGTAATGATGGTGGTGCAGTTCGGGTTCGCGATGATGTTGCGGGGGTGGTTGAACGCCGCCTCCGGATTGATTTCCGGCACCACCAGGGGCACGTCCGGGTCCTGGCGGAAGGCGGAGGAATTATCAATCACCACGCAGCCCGCGGCTGCGGCAATGGGGGCGAACTTCAGGGAAATGCCGCCGCCTGCGCTGAACAGGGCAATGTCCACGCCTTCAAAGGATTTCTCCGTCAATTCTTCCACAGTCAGCATTTCTCCCCGGAAGGCGACCTGTTTTCCGGCGGACCGTGCGGAGGCCAGAAGCTTCAGGGAGCCTACGGGAAAGTTGCGGGTTTCCAGGCAGGACAGGATCTCAACGCCCACCGCTCCGGTGGCGCCGACGATGGCAACATGGGGTGCTTGGTTCATGATTGTGTCAGAAAATGGCGGAATTCAGTCCGCATGGGCATGATGATAAAGGTTTTTTCCAAGAAAAGCAATACGGGATCGGCAGCAGATGAACAGCGCAGGTTAATATGAAAGCTATAAGCAGTATTAACTATTCACTGTTAACTGTTACATGCTTATTTAACCCACTTCCCCACGCCTTCCGGCAGCCTGCCGTCGGAGACGGGGCCGTAGCGGGTGGATTCCATATTGCCCCAGAGGGGCACGCCCACGATGCGCCTCCACCAGCGGGACATGCTGGCTCCGGTATAGCATCCGAAGCTCCAGCAGTCGGACCGCGGGGTGAAAATATCCCGGCGTATCCGGTTCAGGTCCGTTTCATGAATCCATTCCGTGGAGATGGCCATGATGTTGTTGCCGTAGTCCAGCATCCACGCAAAGCAATTGGAATGGCCGAAGTAGTAAAAGGATTCCACCGTGTCCCCCCGGAAGCGGGGAGAGGAGTTCAGAGCGCGGATGGCCTGGTCCGCGCTGTCCACCCAGACGAGCTTGATCCTGTACTTGGAAGCCAGGTCCGCAATCCAGCGGGTATAGGGCTTGCCGTCCTCCCGTCCGCGGGTCGCGTAACCCGGACGGTAAACGATCCAGGTGATTCTGGCGGAGGGGTCTTTCTGCTGGATCTGGGCGATGCGGATGGTGGAAGCCCTTACAAAGTTGGCCCACCAGTTGTCATGCCTGTCAGGCTGGATTCTGAGCCCCTCCCATTGTCTGAGGGCGGGGCCGCCGCACATGACGACGTGGACGGCCTGGGACAGTCCCGTGCCGCCCAGCAGCAGGGCCAGAGCGAGAAAAAGGCGTGAAAACATGCCCGCACCCTACCTTTGCTCCCCGTATCTGTCAACCCGCCGCAGCGTTTTTTAAGGGAACAGACACATATGGAATCCCGTGGGATGATTTCCGTTTCCCTTTAGCAATTCACCACATTCACGGCCAGTCCGCCCTGGGCGGTCTCCTTGTACTTGGACTGCATGTCCCTGCCGGTATCCAGCATGGTGCGGATGACCTTGTCCAGCGGAACGAAGTGGGCGCCCGTGCCGCCCATGGCAATGCGGGCGGCGTTGATGGCCTTGATGGCGGCAATGGCGTTGCGTTCAATGCAGGGAATCTGGACGAGCCCCGCGATCGGGTCGCAGGTGAGGCCCAGGTTGTGTTCCATGCCTATTTCCGCGGCGTTTTCCACCTGATGGGGCGTTCCGCCCAGGTACTCCGCAAGAGCCGCCGCAGCCATGGAGCAGGCTACGCCCACTTCCCCCTGGCACCCTACGTCCGCGCCGGAAATGGAAGCGTTCTTCTTGTACAGGATGGCGATTCCTCCCGCGGTGAGCAGGAAACGGTGAACGGCGTCCGGGTGCGGGGAAAAACAGAATTTGGTGGCGTAATTGAGCACGGCCGGAACAATGCCCGCCGCTCCGTTGGTGGGAGCGGTGACGATGCGGCCGCCTGCGGCGTTCTCCTCACTCACGGCAATGGCGTACAGGTTGATCCAGTCCATGATGGAAAGAGGGTCCTTCAGGGCTGATTCCCCGTGCACCAGAAGGGATTTCCGCAAGGTCTTGGCCCGGCGCGGCACTTGCAGGACGCCCGGCAGGTTGCCGCGCGCGCTCATGCCGTTGGAAATGGACTGCTTCATGGTGGCCCAGATCAGGTCCAGCTTCTCACGGACTTCCCGTTCCGGGAGCAGGGCGCATTCATTGGCCATGACAATGGAGGAAAGGGGGCAATCCCGTTCATCCGCCATGCGCAGCAGTTCTTCCGCGGATTCATAGGGGAGGGGGAACGGTTCCCTGTCCGGTTCCTCCGGATGCAGGAGTTCCTGCTCGGAAGCGACAAAGCCGCCTCCGGTGGAATAAAACACGGCGTCCTCCACCGGTTCCCCGGCCTGGTTGACGGCGGTGAACAGCATCCCGTTGGGATGCAGGCGCAGAGGCTGGTAGTGGGAAAGGTCCAGGTCCCGGGTGGGGGAGAAACGGACGGACTTTTCTTCCGTGACGGGGAGCGTCTCCTGCTGGTGCAGGCGGCCGATTTTTCCGGGAATGCTGCGCGGCTCCACCGTATGGGGTTCTTCCCCCAGCAGGCCCAGCATGATGGCCGTGTCCGTGCCGTGCCCGTGCCCGGTGGCTGCCAGGGAGCCGTAGCATTCACAACGGATGCCCGTAATTTCCGGCAGCCGGGGGGAATGGCGTATCTGTTCCAGAAAACGGTGCGCCGCCCGCATGGGGCCTACGGTATGGGAGGAGGAAGGACCTATCCCGATGCTGAAAAGCTCAAAAATGCTGTAATGGTGCATGTCCGTTTTCCTGTGGTGGAACAGGGCCGGAATTCCCGCGGGAACTCCGGCCCGTTCCGAAAGACGGGCTTACAGGCCCAGCAGGTAGCGTTCCGCCTCAATGGCGGCGCCGCAGCCCATGCCGGCGGAGGAAATGGCCTGGCGGTAGTGGGGGTCCGCCACGTCTCCGGCGGCGAACAGGCCCGGCGTCCTGGTTGCCATCAGCCCGGCTTCCCGGATGATGTAGCCGGCGGCGTCCCGGTCCACCAGGTCTCCCAGGAAAGAGGTGTTCGGCGTGTGGCCGATCGCCATGAAGACGCACTTGACGGGCAGTTCCGTTTCATCCCCTTCCACCAGGTCCTTCAGCATGACGGCTTCCAGTTCCCCCTTGTCGTCCGTCTTGTAGCTCACGATGGTGGAATTCCACATGGGGAAAATCTTTTCATTGGACAGTGTGCGCTCCGCCATGATTCTGGACGCGCGGAGCGTGTCCCGGCGGTGGATCAGGTAAACCCGGGAGGCAAAGCGGGTCAGGAACATGGCCTCTTCACAGGCGCTGTCTCCGCCGCCCACCACGCACACGGGCACGTCGCGGTAAAAGGCTCCGTCACAGGTGGCGCAGGCGGTAAGGCCGTGGCCGATGAGGCCTTCTTCTCCGGGAATGCCCAGATAGCGGGCGGAAGCGCCCGTAGCCACAATGATGCTGCGGGCTTCGTAATCCTGTCCGCTGGTTTTCACGGTAAACAGCCCGGTGGCTTCATCCCTGACCACGCTCTTGACGTCCTCATACGCAAACCGGGTGCCGAACTTTTCCGCCTGCTGCTGCATCAGGAACATCAGGTCCGGGCCCATCACGCCGTCCGGAAAGCCGGGGAAGTTTTCCACTTCCGTGGTGGTGGTTAATTGGCCGCCGATCTGGGAGCCCGTAATAAGGAGGGGGGAGAGATTGGCCCGGGCGGTGTAAATGGCCGCCGTGTAGCCCGCGCATCCTGCGCCGATGATAATGACTTGTTCGCTCATAATACGTGTAAGTGATCGCCGCAATGGTAAAGGGGGAACATCCGTTTTGCCAGTAGATTCTGCGCTATGCGGCGGGTCACTGTCCGGCAGCTCCGGAACGGTTCTTTGCGGGCGGCACGAAGAGCTGCCGGCACGTGTCCATGGCGACGGTTTGCAGCTTCCTGGCCCTGTCTGCGGAAATGCTGCACAGGGTCACTCCTTTCAGGGACAGTTTTCCCGGCAGGCCTGCGGGAGACTTGCCGAACAGGGTACAGTACAACACGCAGGCCGCCAGATAGCTGCCTTCTGCCGTAGGGTGCTGACCGTCCGCCTGGTACAGGGGGATGCCGGGATGGCGCTTGAGGCAATTCTCCCAGGCGATGCCTACCGGGGCTACGGCAGCTTTTTCCCGGCGCGCAAGTTTCAAATACGCCTCAAGGAGGGCTTTTTGCTCCTGCGGCTCCGGAACGCCGGAAGCGCTCTTCCTCCCCCACGTCAGAAACAGGACGGGCGTGCCGTGGGCGCTCCGGATGCAGGAGCACCATTTGCCGCCGAATTCCATGGTCCGCTCCGGAGCCACGACGGGAGTGGCGCTCTGGTCCTGGAGAATGACGAAGTCCCAAGCCGTCCCTTCCAGCTTCTTGCGTGCGCCCCCGTCATGCCAGTGGGACTGGAAGGAAGCTGCCGGAGCCGCGTGCATGTGCACGTCCGGCCTCAGTCCCCGGGAATCTGCCATCGCCTTCACCATGGCGGGCATGCAGTTGAAAAACGTATAGCTGTTTCCCAGAAAAAGAATGCGGCTTCCGGGCCGTGCGGGGGCGCAGCGGGGCCAGGGGCCCTCTCCATGCGGCTCTTCCTGCGCCCGGAGGGAACAGGGAAAAACTGCCCAGGTAAAAAACAGCGGCAGGAAAAATTTTATGCCCGGCATCATGAGTTGAATTTAACCCTGATGTTTCCGGAATGGAACTTCAAACGGATGGAATATGGAGGGGAATCTACTATTTCTGCACGCTGATCGGCGTATCTTCTTATTTTATTTATTGCCAACGGTTTGCATAATGTGTTGAAAAATGTGCATCATTCTGGGAGTGAACGTGTTAAACCGGAACAGCCTGCCGCATGACTGGAGAAGTCTTTCCGGGAGCCTTGCCGAAGGAGTGCGGGTGTGGTTGGATACGGGGCATGAAGCCTGAAGCGTTGACCAAGCACTGCGTAACGGGGGTGGATGATCCCCTGTTCCTGGACTCCCTGGATATTTACCGGACAAGTTTTCCGGTGCATGAACAGCGGCGCGTTCAGGATTTTCCGCTGGCGTTTCAAGACCCGGGCTTTTGTTATGAAGTGTTCTTAAACGGGAAAGGACGGGTTGTTGCCATGCTGGTGAGCTGGCGGCGGGAGAAGTTCGTGTATCTGGAATATTTTGCCGTGGATGCCTCCCTGCGCGGCCAGGGCGCCGGACAGAGGATTCTGGAGGAGCTGAGGGACGCTTTCCCCCGCAAGGTCATTCTGGAGATTGACCCGCCGGAGGATGAAATCTCCCGCCGCCGCCTGGGCTTTTACCAGCGCCACGGCTTCGTTCCCAACCCCCAGTTTGATTACATCCATCCCCCCTATACGGATGAAGGCACGCCTTTCCCACTCCTGCTGATGACGCATGAGGACTTGCTGGATGAGGAAACATACCGGAGCTTTGTGGATTTCCACCACAACCACGTAGTGGCAAGATAAGTTTTTTCCGGAAAAAGAGGCGTCGGAAATGTTTTTGGCTCTTGAGCCTGCTCTCGTGTTGTTTTTGCGGGTTGGTGTTTTATTTCATTATTGTCGTATTGCACCGTTTTTTCTGCCTTCAACCCGCCGGAAATGTTGAATATCATGTATGAAGTATCTACCAA
>NZ_JABDHQ010000002.1 GCF_018709685.1 Akkermansia muciniphila | reverse complement strand
AGGTTTGTTAACAATTCCATACTTTATTTTGATTTATTAGGAAATGATAGGTATATATCTAATATTTTACCACATAACCCAGAAAATGTTTTTAAAGGTGACGTTACTCTTCACATAGGTGTTGCCGTAGATATATGGGAAAAAAATGATCAGGGGATTTGGTGTAAAATAGGAATTAGAACTTTTGATTATTCTTTGAATCCAACAGATAGAGATACGGCTAGACTAGCAAGGGAATGGGCTAGAACGCATGATTCATCCACATTAATACAATTTGGAGGTTTGATAATTGGGAATATTATATATGGAGCCCTTGTTTTAGGGAAGGGTTATATAAAATCTTCACAAGGCCTTAATTTAAAAAATCCCGAAACAATACCGTCTTCTCCCATAGAAGATATCAATATGCTTAGAGCAATACAACAGGATATTAAATCCCCTCCTCCTTACAACATATTAAGGAATAATTGTGCTGATTGGGCTTATAAAGCTATATGGTATGGAAGAGATGTGACTGTTCATTAATTCATATTATGAAATGGATAAAAAAAATCATTATATTTGATATATTTTTCCAAGAAAATAAATTTAAAAAAAGTAGTTCTATATTTAGTTATATTCTTTTTATTTATCTATTCTTCATGGTATATCTCCTAACTTTTCCAAATAAAATAGGAATAAATATACAAACATTGTTGTTTGTTTTATCAATTGAAATTTCATATGTTTTATCATTTTTTAATTGGTATTATTGTTTGAATAAATCAATTTTCCTGTTTATCATAATTTATTTACTACCCATATGTGGTATAGGTATTTTATATTTATTGCTTCCTTCTCTACCAAGACATCTGTAGATAGAACAACGACAAGATAAATTTGTTAGATAAGGGTAGTGATAATCTGTTGAATCAATTTCAAATAGGTGGGAAGAGCGCTATATCTCAGGTTCAAACCACTACTACTCACAATTTCTAAGGTCTTTCTTCATTCAGCCCCCCGCAGAATATGATTTTTCTGTTTGATTCTATATGGGAAGCAAGATACTTTCCATAGACTTTTACGAAGATCAAAGCATGTTGAGCCAGATTTCAACTCAACATACTTTGATCTATATGGTTCTGGTTCTTCCCATAGGAATTATACGTATTAATGTTAACAAAATAAATTTATCTATTCTATTAATATTAAAAATTAAGTAAATCTAAAAGATTGTAATTTTTTATAGGTTTTTTAACATGAAAACTAATATTATATTTCCTTCGGTTATTTTGGCGTTAAACTTATTAGGATCCTGTACATTCATATCCCCAAAAAAGAAGAAACAGGGAACTCCTATATTCCTCCTTACTACCTACATTACAATACCCCTGCCTATATTTTAGGAAAAGATATGATCAAAAATTCATTAAAATCATACCTGGATTTGTCGTCGAACATGACTCCACAACCAAATCTTAATCCATATGATAAAAAATGGAATGGAAGCGAAACGGCTCTTATGCTGGCGGCAACTGTCGGGGATATTGATACCATGAGGAAATTACTCGAATTTAAGGCTGATATTAATGTTACTTCAAATGAAATGAAGCTACCCTCTATGACCTTTCCCTACAAAGAAACTGCCTTACATTATGCCGCACGGACAGGACAAATAGTTGCCTACGATTCCTGATTAAACGAGGAGCTAACCAGAAATTGAAAAATACTGACGGAAAAACAGCCAAGCAATTACTGGAGGCTACAGGGGAAAATGACTACTAATGCTTGGTAGAAGAAAACGATACATGGGATCACTAACACAGGCTGTATTGTTAGAAGCTATGGAAATATTAAAATGGATTAAAGGTATACATTTCAACCCAAAACTGATGTCACTTATCAAATTCAAAACACTATCTTCAAGGTTGGTACGGAGATACGGATGGATTGGAAGACTTTATTGCAGACTGGGATTTAGAACCTGGAGGTGATTACCGCATTTAGTGGCTTACCAGCACGCTATAATCCATATGTTTGGCATTATGGTTCCACAGAGCTTAATTACAAATTGGGCGAATCAGCTTTCGGGATTGTAAATCATAGAGGGCAAAAATATTGCGCCTATTGTTGAATGTGTAGACAAGATGAATACAAAAAATGTTATAACTTGGGTCATTCCCATTATTTTGTTTGTCGTTAACATATGCGTTACGTATGTTCTACAACAATTTTATAATAAAAATAGTGACACGCAATTGGGATATTTGGCCTTCTATTTAATTTTTGTTATTGTGGTTTTTTTGTTTTGTTGGGTGTAC
Organism: Akkermansia muciniphila; assembly: GCF_018709685.1. Lineage (GTDB taxonomy): Bacteria > Verrucomicrobiota > Verrucomicrobiia > Verrucomicrobiales > Akkermansiaceae > Akkermansia > Akkermansia muciniphila_E. The sequence goes on along the minus strand of NZ_JABDHQ010000002.1, from coordinate 292,675 downwards.
TCTTTCTTTTTAAATAGGAAAACCCCATTGATATTTTTTGCTGTTTCTATGTTTTACTTTTTTGTTATATTTTCAATATTCTCATTAATTTTTCCATTCCTTTAAGAGTTTGTTACTATTTTAATAATATCCTTAATTCACGATATGTTACTTAAATTAATCTATTCTGAATGCGCTTGAACAAAACCATTTTGAACAAACGTTATAAGGTTTAGCAAAAGCAAACCCTCCGGAAAGTTGCAGATTCCGGAGGGCTTGTTTTTGTAGATTATTATTAAATAATTTTGGTGGTTGTATATTCTTTTAAGCTACGCCTTCTCAATAAGGATGGAAATATGAGAGTTATCTATGAAAATTACTGAATTTGAATGCAGTAAGCCCTTTCGTTATAACGCTGGCGGACTTTGCGTCTCATAGAGAATCAATTCCAGCTGTCCCAGCGTCTCGGGGCGGCCTTTCAGGGCCATGCGCTTGAGATGTTTAGCGAAGGCGGGGCGGCGGTGGTATTTGCCGACTACTTCGCCCGTTGTTTTCAGGCGCAGAAGGTACTTGTACGTGGTGACGCGGATGGTGTCCGGTTTGGCGGCGGCGCACGGGACGGCCCCTATTTCCCGGCAGATTTGTTTCCACTGCGCGCCATGGGTGCGTTCTCCGTGGCGTGTCCAGGCCAAGGCATGGGCTATTTCATGCAGGATGGTGTCACGGATTTCATGGGGAGCTTCCAGATTGGCGCGGACAAAGTGGACGGAGAGGGAGATGCTTTTTTCCAGAAGGCGGCATACGCCCAGCCGCCTGCGGGCACGGTCCCAGCCGAATTTCCAGTCCGGGAGGCCCAGTTCATCCATTTTCAGCCGGGCGTAGATTTCAATGTCCCGGAAGCTGTCGCGGTTGCCGGATTGGAGATTCCCGATGGTCATGCTGCGGGGGAAGCATAGCACGGAACGCGGGGAAGGAAATACGGAGAAGGACATCATGACGGAGTTGCCGCGGAGGGTATGGTTTTTTACGGAAACAGCCGTTTTTCTTTGCAGGATCGTGGAAAAAGAAGGCGTGTGGAAAGGTTGAAGGGCAGGGCTCCGTAATAGGGGATATCGCCATGAGTTCAGCTTCCGGTACCAAGCCGCAGAGGATTGCGGCCATTGACGCCCTGCGGGGGTTTGACATGTTTTTCCTGACGGGAGGGCTGGCCCTGGTAGTGGCCGGCATTAATCTTTTTTATGACCAGAGCCCCGCATGGCTGGTGAAGCACAGCACGCACGTGAATTGGGAAGGGTTTGCGGCCTGGGACCTGGTGATGCCTCTCTTCCTGTTTATTGTGGGTACGGCCATGCCGTTTTCCTTTTCCAGGCGCATTGGCACGGAACCCATGTGGAAGATTTACCTGAAGGTGGCCAAGCGGGTGGTGGTGCTGTTTTTGCTGGGCATGGTGGTGCAGGGCAACCTGCTGAGTTTTGAGCCGTCCAAAATATCCTTGTACTGCAATACGCTCCAGGCCATCGCCTCCGGCTACCTGATAGCGGCCGTCTGCCTGCTTCATCTGTCCATCCGGTGGCAGGTGGTGGTCACGGGGCTGCTGCTGGCCGTTTACTGGCTGGTCATGAAGTTTGTTCCCTTTTCCGACCCCGTAGTGGGTTCATGTCCGGCGGGGATGCTGGAACCGGGGCGTAACCTGGCCCTGCTGCTGGACAAGTACCTGATGGGGAACTGGCAGGATGGAACGAATTATGCGTGGATACTGGCCCAGTTCGGCTTTGGGGCCATGACCATGCTCGGGCTGCTGGGCGGTCAGATATTGAAACGGGTGGAGGGGCACGGGAAAAAACTGCTCTGGCTTCTGGGTTCAGGCGCGGGGTGCCTGGTTCTGGGATATGTCTGGAGCCTGGATTTTCCGATCATCAAGCATCTGTTCACCAGCTCCATGGTGCTGTGGGCGGCGGGCTGGTGCTATTTCCTGCTGGCCCTGTTCTATCTGCTGACGGACGTGCTGAAGCTGAACTGGCTGACGTTCTTTTTCTCCGTGATCGGGAGCAACGCCATTTTCGTCTACATGTGGGCGGAGTTGTGCCCCCCCACGCGCAATTTCTCCCGCGTGCTGTTCACCGGGTTCAGCGAGTGCTTCGGGGATGCGAACCGGTTTGTCTTTTATTTGTGCAATTACGCCCTGATTTGGGGCGTGCTGTATTACATGTACAAAAACCGGACCTTCATCAAGGTCTAGGCTTGTTTTCAGCACTCCGTTCATAGTAGGGTCTTTCGCATGCGGACGGCGTTGCTGCGGAAACGTTCTCCGCAGGACTGGCATGCCCGCGCCGGGCGTTCATCATGAGCCGGTCCTTTCTGGAAGCCATGGAGATTCCCTTCAACCAACCTCACAAACACGGTCCCGAACTGGATTACATCCGGGACGCCATCCAGCGTGCCCATTTATGCGGAGACGGCTATTATACGAAAAAATGCCATGAACTGCTCGTGGAGCGCACCGGGGCCGGGAAGGCCCTGCTGGTCCATTCCGGAACCGCGGCTCTGGAAATGGCCGCCCTGCTAATCGGCTGCCAGCCGGGGGACGAGATTATCATGCCTTCCTACACGTTCGTTTCCACGGCGAACGCGTTCGTCCTGCGCGGCGCCGTTCCCGTTTTCGTGGACATCAGGCCGGATACCCAGAACATTGATGAGACACTGATTGAAGCGGCCATTACGGACCGCACCCGCGCCATCTGTGTGGTTCATTACGCGGGAGTGGCGTGCGATATGGACGCCGTCATGGATATAGCCCGGCGGCACCGCCTGTACGTGATTGAAGATGCGGCCCAGGGCGTAGGTTCCTGCTATAAGGGGCGCAGGCTCGGTTCCATCGGCCATTTGGGGTGCTACAGCTTCCATGAGACCAAGAATGTTATTTCAGGTGAAGGCGGCGCCCTGCTGGTGAATGATCCGGAATTGATGGAACGTGCGGAGATTATCCGGGAAAAAGGGACCAACCGGGCCAAGTTTTTCCGTGGGCAGGTGGACAAGTACACCTGGGTGGACGTAGGCTCTTCCTATCTTCCCGGGGAAATGACGGCCGCCTATCTGTATGCCCAGCTTGAACACGGGCAGGAGATCAACGGGGAAAGGCTGAAGTGGTGGAACATGTACCACCGCGCGCTGGAACCTCTGGAAAAACGGGGCGTCCTGCGGCGTCCGTGCGTTCCGGAACACTGCTCGCACAACGCGCACATGTATTACATCCTGCTCAATTCTCTGGAGGAGCGCACCAGCCTGATTGGCAAGCTGGCGGAATGCGGAATCAAGGCCGTGTTCCATTACATTCCCCTTCATTCCTCCCCCGCCGGGGTGAGGTTCGGGCGTTGTGTCGGACCCATGCCGCATACGGATCGCACCAGTGAAACGCTGCTGAGGCTTCCCCTGTATTATGACCTGGGGGAAGAGGGCTGCCGGGAAGTGTTGCGGGCCGGGTTTGGCCTGGAAGAGATTGAAGCATGATGAAGATTCACCTGGTTAACGTGTCCGATGTGGACGAGTCCATGCGCATGCAGCTCCGCATGTGGCGCAATTCCGACGCGGTCAGCCCTTTTTTTCTGCTGGACCAGGTGACGGAGGACCAGCACCAGGCATGGCTGGAAAGGAATATCCGCGGGGAGGATGCCCTTGCCTGCGTGATTTACGCGGACCGGATCCCGCTGGGGCTGGTGTACCTGCCGTGGTTTGACCGCGCCGCGCGCCGTGGGGAGATAGGCATTTACCTGTATGACCGGGGATTCAGGGAACTGCGCCCGGCCTCCGCCGCGTATGCGCGGATGATGGAGCTGGCCGCGGAGGAACTGGGGCTGGAAAAGCTGTGCGCCCGGATTCTGGATGACAACGCCGCGTCCATCCGTTTTCATGAGCGCATGGGGTTTGCCCATGCCCCGGAAGAGGACGGGGAATGCTGGAAAAACGGGGAGAAAAAACGCGTTCTGATGTACGTAAAAACGTTATGACTGATCCACAGGTTCAACTGTCCATCGTGGCTACCGTGTACTGCACGGGCTCCTATCTGGCGGAGTTCTGTTCCCGCAGCTTCGCCGCCGCGCTTGAGGCGGGTTACGATCCCTCCCGCACGGAGGTAGTGCTGGTCAATGACGGCTGCCCGCGGGGAGGACTGGAAGAAGCCCTGAAGGAACGGGAGAAGGATAGCCGCGTACGCGTGGTGGACCTGTCCCGCAACTTCGGCCACCATCTGGCCATGTACGTGGCGTGCGAGGAAGCGCGCGGAGAACGCGTGTTCCTGATTGACAGTGATTTGGAGGAAGCTCCCGAATGGCTGGGGGATTTTTCCCGGCAGATGGACGGCTCCGGGGCGGACGTGGTGTACGGCGTGCAGGAGAAGAGGAAGGGCGGTTTGTTTGAAGCCGTCTCCGGAGAGTTGTTTTATACGGTGTTCAACCTGCTTTCCGACCAGCAGATTACAAAGAACATGGTTACGGCGCGGCTGATGAGCGCGCGTTTCCTGCGGGAAATGCTGAAGTTCCAGGACCGGGAACCTTTCTTTTTCGGCCTGTGCGTTTCCGCCGGCTTCCGGCAGGTGCCGTGCATGGTGAAGAAGGCCTCCACCTCCCCCACCACGTATACGTTCCGCAAGAAGATGGCGCTGGCGGTGAATTCCGTGGTCTCCTACAGCGCCAGGCCGCTGGTGTACATTTCGTACTTCGGCATGGGGGTGACGCTGGTGGCCATGCTGTACGTCGCGTGGGTGCTTGTCCGTCAGCTCCTTTATAATGTGGCCCCCCCGGGGTGGGCCTCCTCCGTGGCCTCCATCTGGCTGGTGGGCGGGTTGATCCTGATGTGCCTGGGGGTCATCGGCATTTATATCTCCAAGATTTACAATGAAACCAAGCACAGGCCCGCCGTGGTAGTGGCGCGCCGTTATGAGTGAGTTTCTCCCGGCTCTTTTCCCCTATGATCAACTACCTTGTCCTTCACCTTCTGTTCGTCGTTTACGCCCTGAATACCGTCCTGGGGCGCATGGCGGCCCCCTATGGCTGGACGGACTGGCGCAAGTACGCTTTTCTGGCCGGCGTGCTTTTCCTGCTGGGCATTTATGCGGCGGGGTGGCAGGTGATGCTGAAAAAATTCAATCTGGGCGTGGCTTACGCCAACCGTTCCGCCGTCGTTCTCTGGGGCATCCTGCTGGCGTGGCTCTGCCTGGGGGAAGCCCTCTCCTGGACGCTGGCGGCAGGGGCGGTGCTCATCATCGGCGGCATTATTCTGGTTTCCACGGAGGAAGATGCGCATGAATGAGGAATTCTACATAGGCCTGAACCTGTTTTCCGTTTTCCTGGCGTCGTGCACGCAGGTGATTCTGAAAAAATCCGCCATGAACGAACGGCTGACGGGCATTTCCTACTTCGTGAATCCGGCTACCGTGACGGCCTATTCCATTTTCCTGGGCTGCTGCCTGCTGACGTTTTACTGCCTGTCCCACCTGCCGATGATTACGGTGAACGTGCTGGAGTGTTCCGCGTACGTGTACATCCTTTTCTTTGACCGGATTTTTTTCGGCAAACCGATTACCTGGCGCAAGATAGGGGGGAACCTGATGATTATTGCGGGCATCATTATCTGTCTGAACCGCTGAGGCGGGCGTAATGGCCTTTTGACTTTCCCGCCGTGTGCGCCGGGATCGGCTCTTGACTTTCATTTTCCCCGTTTCTAGTATGCGGGCCCGGACAGGGAGAATAGCCCCCAAAGTCAGGGAATTTGCTTATGTTGAAACAGGTTTGGAGATGGACATCGCTTTTTCCGCTGCTCCATCCCGTATGGTTCAACCTCCTGCTGCTGGTGCTGGCCTGGAGCATTGTGGGCGTGGCGTACCAATCCAATGATGATCTGGTGATTGCGTCCGTGCTTGACGGCTGGGGCGATCCTTCCTACGCGGATGCCCACGTCATTTTCGTCAATCCCCTGCTGACCGGGCTGCTGCTGAAAGCGGCCCCCGTGCTGGGCGGCCTGTCCGTTTGGCCCGTGTTTTTGGCGTTTGCCACGCTGTCCAGCGGCGCGGGCATTTTCACGATGCTGACGGCGCATGCCCGCAAGGCGCGCAAGTATGATTTCAATACGTTGGTCCTGCTGCTGGTGTGGCTGCTGATCATGCCCGGGTTTTACGCCGCCCTTCAATTCAGCCATGCCGCTTTCTTGGTAGGGTTCACCGGGGTGCTGATGTGCCTGAAATACGGTGTCTCCTCATGGAGGAAGCTATGCCTGGGGGGCTTCCTGTGCGTGCTGGGCAGCATGATCCGGCTGGATGCCGCCCTGGTGTGCGACGCCTTCTGGGGGGCCATCCTGCTGGCGGGAAGCCTGGACGGGTTTAAACCGTCCCGGGAGAAGCTGCTTGCCCGCGGGCGTCTCTGGCTTGCGCTGGCCTGCGTGCTGGCCGTCTCCTTCGGGCTGAATGAGTATAACAAGTACGCCCACCGGAATGTGCTGGAGGGGTGTGACGTGGCGGCATGGAACCAGGCCCGCGCGCAGCTCTCGGATACATGCCCCATCAGGCAGGAGAGCGAGTACCAGTGCGAGAAGTACGGCGTGTTTGCCAATGATATTAAAATGGTGCGGATGTTCACCAACTGCGATATGGGGGTGTTCAATACGGATTATCTGGAAAGGCTCCTGCTGGCGCGGGACGGCGCTGAATTCTGGCCCAGGGTGTGGGTCCGTGCGGAAAAGGCCCTTCATCTGTTTTCCTGGAATTCCATCATGGACCTCCTTCCGTGCTGGATTTTGTTCGGCCTGGCCTGCCGCGTTTCTTTCCGGCGCGGGGATGCTCCTGCGCTGCGGTGGTGCGTGGGCGGCCTGCTGGTGCTGATCCTGATGTACATGTCCAGCATAGACCGCCTGTACTTCCGCGTGGTGTATCCCACCTTCCTGATTGCGGGGCTGTGCCTGCTGTGGTCTGAGAAGTACCGCCCCATCCGCGTCAAGTGGACGGGGCGCGGGGCTCTGGCGGGCGGCGTTCCCATGTTTTGCGCGTTTGCCGTCTCCCTGTCACAGGCGTGCGCCGCCGTATGGGAGGCCAACCTGGAATCCTTTTCCCCGGATGCAGGGCGTTTGCTGTGCGAGCGGGTGGACCGTGAACCGGACTCCCTGTTCTGCGTCCAGATGTCCGGAGGCACCATTGATGACCTGGCTCCGGGGCAGTCCGTCTTCCGCAAGGCATGGAGCTGTTCCCGGAAGAACGTCGTGACGCTGGGCGGCTGGAATTTCCCCTTGAAGCCCGTGCAGCAGAAGCTGAAGGAAATGGGCTGGGAGGGCCAGTCTTCCCTGAACCTGTGCAGGGATAACGTTTACATCGTCTGCCTGACTCCGCAGGGAGACGATTCCGACATGGACAGCAAGTTCATGAGGATGCTCAGCCGCCATATCTGGGAGCAGCACGGCATACGTACGGCGTGGCATCTGGATGAAAACATCCATGGACTGCGGGTTTACCGCCTGCGCAAGACGTGGTTCCAGCCCGGCAGGTAGGAGCCGCCTTTTTCCCGGCAATCACGCCGTTCCGTAAAACAGCATCCCCGGTGCGCACGGCACACCGGGGATGGAAGGGAACATCGCTATTCAGGTTCCGTTAAAAACGCGGGCCGCGCCTGTTGTTCGTGCGTTCTTCCCGGAGTTTTGCCTGTTCCGCCGGGGTAAGGAGCAGGAATTCCAGGTCACGGATGGCGCGCTGCTTTTCCGCGGGGTCCTTGATGCCGGAAATCAGGCTCTTCATCTTTTCAAGAGCCGCCACCTGGTCGCCAAGTTCAAAGCAGGCTTTCTCCCGTTCCCACTGCCTCTTGATCAGGAAATTGTTTTTTTCCACTTCCGCCGTTTTCTTGTCGCTGGCGGAATTGTTCTGCAGCAGGGTGGCTTCCAGGCCAATGCGCTTGTTCCAGAGCTTCCGGAAGTTTTCCACATCCTTCTTCTCCTTGTAGGGAGCCAGTAGCACACGGTCAAAAATGGTGTTGAGGTCCATCATGTTGTCCGGGAGCGTTTCCGAGCGGTAGTCGCTGATGTTCAGATAGGAACGGATCACCTCGCTGGCTCCGCCCACCATGGGGAGCTGTTCGCCCACGTCCTTGGCGTTGGCGGCCATCTCATCCAGCATGGACAGGACGCTGGAGGAAACGTTGAATTCACGTTCGTTCTTCTCCGCATCCGCCTTTTTCAGGCACAGGAGCATCCATTTGCACTGCATCTGAAGGGCCTTTTTAAAGCCGGGGGCCACGTTGTTCCCCGTATTCTGCTTGCGCCAGTTGGAAAAGGCGGTGCTGGGGCTGTCAGGCTTGCTGCTGCCGTTGCTGCCTCCCCTCCCGCCGGAGCCCGGCATGCGCATCATCCGGAAGCCCCCGCCGCTGCCCCGGTTCAGCATGTGGGACATCATGCTGGTGGGGTTCAGGAAGCGGTCCTTCATGGCGTCCACGTAAAGTTTCATGGCGGCGTTTTCCGTGCTGATGGCCGTGGTGAGGGCGGACACGGCCTTCTGGATACGGGCGGAGCTGGTGTTCAGGTAGCCTGCTTTGACTTCCTTAAGCCACTCGGAGGCTTCCTTCCTTGCGGAATCGGTAAGCATTTCCTGGGCCTGGCAGAAGCCGGAGCCCAGAATGAGGAGCATCAGCGCGGAAAGCGCCGGACGTTTGCGGAACGGGGTTAAATGTATCATGACGGTATGAGGTTACAGGGTATTTTTACAAACCCCTCCCGTGAAGAAAAGTTGCAGCTTTTCTTCAAAAAAAGGAACGGACATATTGTTGCGGGGGTATAAATGTTTACCCCAGCACCTTGCGGATGCAGGCCGCGCAGATGTCCACGGCCTCCTGCATTTCCTCCAGGGAGATGACGAGAGGCGGATTAAAGTACAGGACGTCCCCCAGCGGACGCAGCAGAAGACCCTGTTTAAGCGCTTCCTTGTAAATCTGGTAGCCCAGCCGCCGTCCGGGCGGGAAACTCTTTTTGGTCTCCCTGTCCTCCACCAGTTCAATGGCGTTCACCAGGCCCAGGCTGCGGATTTCCCCCACGTGGGGATGGTCCCCCAGGGCGTCCGCGATCATCCGGTGAAACACGGGTGCCTTTTCCTGCGCCCGGGGAATAATTTGTTCCTCGTCCAGCACCTTCAGCACGGCCAGGGCGGCGGAGCATCCCAGGGGATTGCCGGAATAGGTATGGCTGTGCATGAAGGCCTTTCCCTCCCGGTAGTCCGCATAAAAGGCGTCGTAAATCTTCTGCGTGGTGACGGCGATGGACATGGGCATGTAACCGCCCGTCAGCCCCTTGGAAAGACACATGATGTCCGGGGAGATGCCGGCCTGGTCACAGGCGAACATGGTGCCCGTGCGGCCGAAGCCGGTGGCGATTTCATCCGCAATGAGATGCACGTTATAGGCGTCGCACAGGGAGCGGAGTTTCGCCAGATAGGCGGGGGGGTACATCCGCATGCCCGCGGAACCCTGGAGCAGGGGCTCCACCAGCAGGGCGGCGCATTCGTCCCCATGGCGCGCAAAGGCCTCCTGGGCCGCGTCAATGCATTCCGCCTGGCAGCAGCCGCGTTTTTTCCCCCTGGGGCAGCGGTAGCAGTCCGGAGCGGGAATGCGCACGATGTCCAGCAGCAGGGGCTTGTAAAGTTCCGAGTAAAGGTCCAGCCCTCCCACGGAAAGGGCGCCCAGGGTTTCCCCGTGGTAGCCGTCGCTCAGGGACATGAAGCGCACTTTCTGGCGGTTTCCGGTCTGGTAATGGTACTGGAAGCTCATCTTCATGGAGGATTCGATGGCCCCCGAGCCGTTGTCGGAAAAATTGAACTTGCAGAGCCCCTGCGGCATCTTCTTCATTAGCTCCTCGCACAGGGTGATGGCAGGCTTGTGGGAGAAGTTGGCGAAGATGACGTGCTCCAGGGAATCAAGCTGGTTCTTGATGGCCTGGTTGATTCCGGGGTGGGAATGCCCCAGCAGGTTGCACCACCAGGAGCTGACCACGTCCAGGTAGCGTTTCCCGTCCACGTCGTACAGGTTGATTCCCTGCCCGCGCTCAATCACGATGGGGGGCAGCGTTTCGTAATCCTTCATCTGGGAACAGGGGTGCCAGATATATTCCAGATCTTTTTTTGACCAGTCTGAGTGATTCATGGTGAAAGGCGGCGGAAGCGGGACGGCCCTTACTTCATGCGGACTTCATAGCCCAGCTCCGCAAGCATGGCCAGGTCTTCCCGGATGGTGACTCCGGAGGTGGTGAGCATGTCCCCGGAGATGGCCGCATTGGCCCCGGACATGAAGATTTTCCTGCCGTGGTCCTTCATGGTGTTGCGCCCTGCGGCGATGCGGACGAAGCCGTCCGGCATGATGAACCGCACCAGGGCCACGATGCGCAGCTGGTCTTCCTCCCCCAGCGGGACCATGTCCGCATACGGCGTGCCGGGGATAGGCGTCAGGAAATTGATGGGGGCGGACTTGATGCCCAGCGCGGCGATGTCCATATACATGTCTATCCGGTCCTCCAGGGTTTCCCCCAGTCCCATGATGCCGCCGCTGCACACTTCCAGCCCGGCTTCCATGGCCCACTTGATGGTCTGTATCTTGTCGTCGTACGTGTGGGTGGTGCACACGTTCGGGAAGTTGCGGCGGGAGGTTTCCAGGTTGTTGTGGTAGCGGGAGACGCCCGCGGCCTTCAACTGTTCGCAGTGCTTTTTGGAGATAAGCCCGTGGGAGGCGCAGAGGGAAATGCCGCACCGTTCCGCAATGTGCCTGTAGCTGGCGCAAAGCTGGTCCACGTCCGCATCCGTCAGCCTCTTGCCGGAGGTGACGATGGAATAGCGCAGGATGCCCCGTTCATCATTGTACCTGGCTCCCGCCAGCAGGGCTTCGCCGCTTAAAAGGGGGTACTCCTCCACGGCAGTGGAGTAGTGGGCGGACTGGGCGCAGTACTTGCAGTTTTCCGAACATTTGCCGCTGCGCCCGTTGATGATGGTGCAGAGGTCGAAGACATTTCCGCAGAAGTGCTCCCGGATGGCGTTGGCCGCCTGGCACAGCTCCTCCAGCGGCTCCCGGCTGAGGGCTATCAGTTCTTCTCTGGTGCAGGACGCTCCATGGAGCACCCTGGAAAGGAGGGAAGAGGTCAGACTCATGCGTGAAAGACTACCCCCGGCGCGCTTCACGTCAAGGGCAGAATGACGGGGTGCGCGGATCGCGGGGGCTCCATCCGCTTTTCCTTATTTGGCCGTCTGTTCGGGAGCCTTGTAGCGCAGGGCCGGGAAGCCGGGCGCGGGCCTGTATTCCGTGTCCAGGATGGCTATGGCCCTGTCAATGAGGTCGCGGTTTCCGGCGGCGATGTCGTTTTTCTCCGCAGGGTCCTTCACGATGTCGTACACCTCCCAGTTGTCCGGCTTTTTGCCGGGGAACAGGTTGCGGCGGATGGCTTTCTTCGTGTCAAAGCGCACGGCTACCTGGCCGCCGTAGCCGCCTCCGGCCCAGACCAGCGGTTTCCGATCTTTCAGGGCGGATTTTTTACCCAGCAGGACGGGAGAGAGGTCAATCCCCAGCGGTGATCCGGCGTCCGCTCCTGTCAGCGCGCACAGCGTGGGCATCACGTCCGCATGAAAGGCCGGCTGTGAGATGGTTTTCCCCGGAACGATTTTTCCGGGCCAGCGGATGATGCCGGGCACGCGGATGCCCCCTTCATAAAGCTGGCCTTTCAGCCCTTTCAGGTTGGCTACGGAATTGAAAAAGTTGTGGTCCACCCCGCCTGCGTCGTGCGTGGTGCCGTTGTCGCTGGTAAAGATGACGATGGTGTTCTTTTCCAGGCCGCAGGCTTTCAGCGTGTCCAGCAGGCGGCCGATGTTGTAGTCCATCTGGGAGATCATGCCGGCATACGCAGCACGGGGGCGCGGATGGGGCAGGTAACCCTGGTTGCCGCGGTAGGGACGCTTGTCCCATTCACGGGGATAGCGGTCAATCCATTCCTGGAGGGGCTGCATGGCCACGTGGGGTTCCAGGGGCGCGTAATACAGGAAAAACGGCTTCTTCCCGCGGGCCTTTTCCTTCACGAATTCCAGCATTTTATCTGCAATAAGATCGGAACTGTGCTGCTCAGCCCGGTAGGTATCCGCCAGCACTTCCCCTTCTGGCTGGGAGCCGTGCCCGATGGTGGCGGGAGTGAGCGAGGTGTTCAGGATTTCCTTCTTCCCGTCGTTCCAGAGGCAGGGCGGATAATAGGTGTGGCAGGCTTTCTGGTCCGTGTAGCCGTAGAACCTGTCCACTCCGTGCTTGTCGGGCGCTCCGGTGGAGCCGAAATCGCCAATGCCCCATTTGCCGAAAACCGCCGTGGCGTAACCGGCCTTTTTCATGGCTTCCGGCAGGGTGTAGGTTTTCTCCCGGATGGGCCAGTCTCCCTTGAGGTTGCGCCAGTTCTCGCCGGCGTCCACGCGCTTCAGGTCCTGCACGTCGCAGTTGCCTGTATGCTTGCCGGTCATCAGCACGTTGCGGGAGGGGGAGCAGACCGGGGCGCCGGAATAGAAATAAATCCACCGCTGCCCTTCGGAGGCCAGCTTGTCGATATTGGGGGTTTTGATCTTCTTCTGCCCGTAGCAGCCTACTTCCGCCCAGCCCAGGTCATCCGCATTAATCAGAACCACATTGGGCGGCGCAGCCTGTGCCGCATGCAGGGAGGCCGCGTAAAGAACACAGTAAAAAACGCTTTTAAAGAATCTCATCCTATATAAAAACGAGGTACGCTCCTTCAATATTTCAGGGAATACGGCTTTCCGTCCATTTCATGAAAAGTTTCCTGAGATGGAACGGAATATGAAGGCTGCGGATTCCGTGATTCCGGCGGAACGCGGGGGGGCGCCGCCCTGTGCCGCCGCGTTTTCAATGAGGGGCGGAAGGCTCCTTTTTCATGCGGCGCCACAGGTACGCGCCGCAGATCAGAAGCAGCGTGGCGAGGATGATGCCGTAGTAGGTATTCTGGCGGTGGTCCCTGTACTGGAGGAAGACATGAGCGGGTGCGTCCGTGGCGGCCAGCGGAACGGTGATGCCGTAGTTTTCCGAGCATTCCACGGGAACGGGCTTTCCTCCGTTGATGCGTGCCGTCCAGCCGTCCGAGTAGCTTTCCAGAACATCCAGGGACGTGGCTCCCGGCGGAACGGTGAAATCCATTTGATTGTACGTAATCCGGTTGGGCTGCACGGGGACGCGTTCACCCGTGGCCTGGTTCGCGGCAAAGTACCTTCCCTTGTAATGGGGATTGGCCAGAAGGATGTACTGGGGGGTATTCTCCACCAGGTTCCAGCCCTTAACCTGCGGCGGGCTTTGGCGCGGATTGACGATGATATGGGAAATGCCGGCCCTGGCGGCGGCTTCCGGGTGGGCCAGGTTGTCCTGGAGGGAATGAAGCCGTCTGGGAGCGACGGTTTCATAACCCTCAGCCAGCTTGATTCCGAAGGTGGAAAGGTGGTTGGCGTGGAGGTAATCCTTGTCCCCCTGGGCGGAGTAAAAGGAGACGGAACCGTCACCCACCTGCTGTTTCAGGCGCGGCATCCATTCAGGTTCCTTGTAAAGTCCGGCGGATTCAGGCTTGTCCGCATATTGCACCCAGGTGGCCTGCACCAGAAGCAGTTCCCCCAGGGAGCAGAGAATGACCAGTGAGGCCAGCAGCATCTTATGCCGTGCGCGGACATGGATGCGGGAAGCGGCCCAGAGTCCGCCCCACAGCAGCGCCAGCAGGGCAAGCGTGCGCGGGTACCAGATGCAGCTTTGTTCCAGCAGCCGTTCCGTCCGGATCAGGTACCAGCTTTCCCTCCCTGTTTCAGCGGCGGAAAGGCGGGAAACCAGGTTCCTCTGGAGGATGGAGAGGATGTCCTGATGGAAGATTTGAATCAGGACGGAGCAGAGAAGCCAGCCCAGCGTCAGGACGCCCAGGGCCATGAAGATTTTCTTCCAGACGGTTCTTGCAGGTTCCTGCGTGAGGGCGTGGAGCTGCCACGCCGCCAGCCAGGAAGCGCCCAGGGCATAAACCGCGGTGGACCGGGAGTAAAAGTAGGTGATGAGAGGGGTGAAGACCAGAACCAGGCTGATGACCATCAGGAATTTGGCCGTCAGCGGGGCTTTCCTGTTGAAGAGCCCCAGCACGGAAAGGACAAAAATGACACCGCCGGTGAATTTCAGGTCAAAGAGGTCCTGCCCCATGAGCTTGAACAGGTCAATGGTTTCTGGAACGCCCAGAAGGGTGGGGAACAGGACGGTGACCAGGGAGGGCAGGTGGGTGACGCCCGTCAGGAAGGGAAGCTCTTTGACCCCTGCCATCAGCGGCGGAATGGTCTGGGCCAGCACGTCTATGGAGAGCAGGGCCCCTCCGATGCCGGATACCAGGTAGGGCAGGGAAACGCGCCAGAGGGTTTTAAGGCTCCAGCGTGAAGGGGAAGACCACCAGTCCGCCAGCCATACGCAGCCCGTAAGCAGAACGATGAACAGGCACGCCTGGAGGTGGCCGCCCCGGAATCCCAGGGCAATGAAGAGGATGGAGGGAAGGTCGATGATTCTCTTCTCCCTGTTGCGCATCAGCGCCCAGAGTATCCAGGGGGCCCAGCACATGGTTCCCAGCACCCAGCGGTGGTAGATCCACATGACGAATTGGGAGTAAAAACCATAGCCCGCCGCTCCCAGCAGGCAGTAGGGGGCCGGAACCTTCCTGTTCCGCAGGAAGACGATCATGCCCAGGCCCGCGATAAGGAATTGCAGGATGATGCCCGTGTCCCATGCCGTCCAGAAGGGCAGGAAAAAGTAAAGGGCGTGGTGCCAGTCTCCGGGGCACAGCATGGTGTTCTCCGCAATGGGGGTGCCGTTATGGGCGTATGGATTCCAGCCCATGTAGCCGTCCTGCCGGACGCTTTCCGCTACGGAATAGTTGTAGGGCAGGTACTGGGAAATGGCGTCCACCGTGAAGTGGTTGTGGACGTTTTCCATGGGCTGCGTGGCATACGGGGAGATGAGGCAGTCCATGATGTCCATGGGGGCCAGCACCTTCCCCCCGAAGATGGCTGGGGCAAAGAACGCGGCCACCATGGCGGTCCAGAGAAGGCAGCAGAGCCAGAAAGAGCGCCTGGAGAGGGAGTCAGTGTTTTTCATGCTTAAGGTGGCGTTCGTCCCAGTGCATGAGGGAAAGGACATGGTCGTACCGCTGGGAAGTGCGCAGGCCGTGGAGGATGAAGGCGATGGTCAGGGCAAGCGCGGACACGGTGAACAGCCCCATGGACAGGACGGCAAGGGGAAGATGGAAGACGTACTCATACCGGAAATAGTCCAGAACCGCCGGAAGGCCCGCCAGGATGGCGAGGATGAGCAGGATGGCGCTGATGATGGAGAAGAAGAACAGGGGACGGTGGTTCATCAGGACGGAAAAGATGGTCTTGATGACTTTCACCCCGTCCGACACCGTGGAAAGCTTGGAAACGGACCCTTCCGGACGGTCCATGTAGTTCGTGGGCACTTCCACGATGGAATAGCCGTTGTCCAGGGCGTGGATGCTGATTTCCGTTTCCAGTTCAAAGCCCGTGGAAAGAATCGGGAAGTTTTTGACGAACCGTTTGGAGAAGACGCGGTACCCCGTCAGGATGTCATGCAGGTTGCCCTGGAACAGCTTGTTGATGAGCATGCGGACGGCCTTGTTCCCCGTATTGTGCATGGGCCGCTTGTTTTCACGGCTGTAAATGCCGGCGTCATGGCGGTCTCCGCACACCATGTCCGCGTCTCCGCGGAGGACCGGTTCCAGCAGGCGGTGGAGGTCGGCGGCCGGATAGGTCAGGTCCGCGTCCACCATCACATACACGTCCGCATCCACTTCCCGGAACGCCTTTTTAACGGCCATGGCCTTTCCCTTCCGCTTTTCTTGAAGCAGCGCGCCGGAACAGCCTAAATCTTCATAAGTTTTCCTAGCTATTTCCGCAGTTTTATCGGAAGAATTATTATCAATGACATAAATGGCGGCTTCCGGACAGTGGTTATGAAAATCCTGCATCACTTCCCGGATGGTTAATTCTTCATTATAGGCGGGGATAATGATGGCAATGGAAATCATGAAAGACCTTTTGGAAAATGAATACCTTACCAAAGATTACGGATTGCGAATTCGAAGTCAACATGTTTTTCTGAAACCAAATGGGTTAGCAGAAAAGCGCACTTATCCCCGGAAGGGAGGCTATCTTTAATCCGGAAGTGAGGTTTTCCGGTAAATTACTGTTCCACACAAGATTCAAGACCTGCATGAAGCGTTACCCGTTCGTCCGGATTCGCAATCCGCTGTTTTTTATCATGAACGGAGGCCGTTCATCAACCGGAACCGTACCTTCCGCCGGGCTGGAAAATGCAGGGAGGATTCTTTTTTACAGGTGGTGGAAAAAGCCTGTTTTCCCCTCGTTTTTCCATTCATAACCGGATGGAACGGGGGGAAACTGCGTTACCTTTCGGATGGGGTGCCGGTCAGGACAGGATGATTCCTTCCACGGCGTTGCGGAGGGGCTCGTCGCTGAATTGCTCCAGGGCATGCTTCAGGAAGCCCTGCGCAATCATTCTGCGCGCCGTCTGTTCCGGAATGCCGCGTGAAAGCAGGTAGAAGATTTCTTCCGGAGAGATGGAGGAGGTGGCGGACCCGTGGGAGCACTGCACCCTGTCCGCCAGGATTTCCAGGCCGGGAATGGAGTTGGCTTCCGCGCGGGGACTGAGGATCAGATTGCGGTTGCTCTGGTAGGCGCTGGTATCGTGCGCTCCTTCCGCCACCAGGATCATGCCGCTGAAAATGCTGGTGGATTCGTCATCCAGCACATTGGCGTAAAGCAGGTTGCTGGAGGCTCCGCGGTAGAGGTGCTTCTGGTAGGTTCTCTGGTCCAGTTCCTTGTTTTCTTTCAGGTGGTTGGCGGAAAGCAGGCGTACGTTCGCGCCGTCCCCGTTCAGGAGGCAGACCGTTTCCTGTCTGGCCCACGCCGCGCCGGGGTGGCTGGCCAGGTGTTCCATTTCCGCGGAATCGTCCGCCATGATGTGGCAGAGTTCCACCGCGCGGGAACGGCTGTTGAGCTCCTGGACCAGGGCGTATTTGACGGAGGAAGAGGAGGAAAGATGGTGCTGTTGCAGCGCCCCGCAGAATTGGCTGCCGTGGTCCGCGCTGATGTGGCGTTCCAGAATATGCAGGCGGCTTCCGGTTTCCGCAATGACCAGCGTGGCGGGGAAGACGGCCACCTTGTCCCCGGAGATGAAGTGGAAAATTTCCAGCGGCCGGGAGATTTCCTTTTCCGCCATAATGACCAGCCCGTTGTGCTGGAGGGCGGTATTCAGCGCGGCCAGCTTTTCAGACCCAAGCGTTTCCGGCGTTGTTTCCAGATGTTTGCGGGCGGCGTCCGGGTATTGCAGCACGAAGTCTTCCAGGTCCATCACGGAGAGCCCTTCCGGCAGTTCCTCCGGAATGGAGACGGGAAGTCCGTTGGCGTAAATGATGCGGATGGCGTCCGGCATGGAGGCGTGCTCCGTGATGATGGAGGCCAGGGCCTCCGGGGCGACGGGGTGTGCCGCTTCAAAATCTTCCAGGGATTCGTTGCCGGGGGCGCCGAAACGCCAGGCTTCCATGCGGCGGGAGGGTTCCGGGAGCTGGTCCGCCTGTTCCAGGGCGCGGCGGTGCCTGGCTTCAAACCATGCGGGAAGGAAGCCTGCGGGGAATTGTTCTTCGTTGAGCAAGTGGTTCATCATTTCCTTCCTTATCCGATGCTATCTTCCATTTCCAGGTCAATGAGCCTGCGCAGCTCCACGGAATATTCCATGGGGAATTCCTGGACGAGATCATTAATGAATCCATTGACGGCCAGGGACATGGCGGCCGCCTTCGGGATGCCGCGCTGCTGCATGTAAAAGAGCATTTCTTCAGAGACCTGGGAGACGGACGCTTCATGCTGCACCGTGTTTTTGTCCCCCTTTACCGTGATGGCGGGGTAGGTGTCCGTGCGGCTGTTGGCCGCCAGCAGGAGGGCGTCGCATTCCGTATTGTTCTTGCAGCCCTTGAGGCCTTTCCCCATGACCACCTGGCCCCGGTAGCTGGCGCGCCCTTCTCCGATGCTGATGGATTTGGAGACGATGTTGGACGTGGTGTCGTCCGCCGCGTGAATCATTTTGGCCCCGGTATCCTGGTGCTGGCCCGTGTTCGCCAGGGCGATGGAGATGACCTCTCCCCTGGCGCGCCTGCCCTTGAGCACCACCGCCGGGTATTTCATGGTGAGGCCGGAGCCGATGTTGCAGTCTATCCAGCGGATTTCCGCATCTTCCATGGCAAGGCCGCGCTTGGTGACCATGTTGAAGACGTTGGAGGACCAGTTCTGAACGGTGACGTACTGGATTTTGGCGCCTTTCAGGGCTACGAGCTCCACCACGGCGGAGTGGAGGGTGGACGTTTCAAACTGGGGCGCGGTGCACCCTTCCATGTACATGAGTTCAGCCCCTTCATCCGCAATGATGAGGGTGCGTTCAAACTGGCCGAAGTTTTCCGAGTTGATGCGGAAGTACGCCTGGAGCGGGTGCTTGAGCTTCACGCCCTTGGGCACGTAAATAAAGGAACCGCCGGAAAACACGGCGCTGTTCAGGGCGGAGAATTTGTTGTCTCCCGTGGGGATGACCTTTCCGAACCACGGGCGGAAGACGTCTTCATGGTACTTCAGGCCTTCCGCGGAGTTCACGAAGATGACGCCCTGGCTGCGGAGTTCCTCCTTCATGTTGGAGTAGGCGGACTCGGAATCATACTGGGCTTCCACGCCTGCCAGGAACTGGCGTTCCTGTTCCGGAACGCCCAGGCGTTCAAAGGTGCGCTTTACGTCTTCCGGCACGTCATCCCAGCTTCTCTTGGGCCGTTCCCCGTCGGAAAGGTAGTAGCGTATCTTGGAAAAGTCTATTTTTTCAATTTCCGGAGAAGCCCAGTGCGTAGGCATGGGCTTGCTTTCAAAAACGGCAAGGGCGTTCTTGCGGAACCGGCGCACCCATTCCGGATCGTCCTTGACGTCGCAAATATAGTCAATGGTGGCCTCCGTCAGGCCGTAGCCGGCGTCGAATTTATGGCGTTCCGGGAAGGAGAAGTCCCCCTTGCTCCGGTCAAAGTCAAACAGGTTCTGTGTGTTCCCGTCTTCTGACGTGTCAGGTTTATCGCTCATGAGATGACTGCCGGACTGGCGGCGTTAGGCCTCTTGCTTTTCTTCCGTCTCCTTCAGGAATTCGTATCCCCTGCTTTCCAGTTCATCCACCAGCTCCCCTCCGCCGGTACGGACGATTTTGCCGTCCGCCAGCACGTGGACCACGTCCGGCTTGATGTAGTCCAGCAGGCGCTTGTAGTGGGTGATGACCAGGAAGCTGCGGAATGGGGAACGCATGGAGTTGACCCCTTCCGAGACGATGCGGAGGGCGTCTATGTCCAGGCCGGAGTCCGTTTCATCCAGAATGGCGTAAAGCGGGTCCAAAAGAAGCATTTGCAATACTTCATTACGCTTTTTCTCGCCGCCGGAAAAGCCCTCGTTCACCGCGCGGGAGGTGAATTTGCGGGACATGCCGAGCTGGTCCATTTTTGCATACAGCATCTTGTAGAACGTGACCGCATCCAGTTCCTCCCCCTGGGGCATGCGGGCCTGCATGGCCGCGCGCAGGAAGTTGGCGTTGGACACGCCGGGAACCTCCATGGGGTACTGGAACGCCAGGAACAGGCCTGCGCGGCTGCGCTCGTCAATGCTCATGTCCAGCAGGTTCTGTCCGTCCAGCCAGACTTCCCCTTCCGTCACCTCATAGTCCGGATGGCCGCAGAGGACTTTGGAGAGGGTACTTTTTCCGGAGCCGTTGGGCCCCATGATCGCATGCACCTCCCCCTTGGGGATTTCAAGGTTGATGCCTTTAAGTATTTCCGTGCCTTGCACCTTGGCGTGCAAATTTTTAATGACCAGGCTCATGATGATAAAAAGGGGATTAGCCCTGCGGCGTGATGATGGAGCCTCTCAGGGTGATTTGGGCTTCCTCCACGCATACGTCGTCAGGCAGGTTGATGAATTCCTTCAGATCCACGCCCTCCTTGATGGTGATGTCATAAATGCGGCCGGTCCGGGTATCCTGAAAGTGTCCGTGATCAACGAGGTTGGGACAGAAGCGGGAAGAACTGCGTTCAAAGTTGACCTGATTGACCAGGCCGTGTTCCACCAGTGCCTCCAGGCAGTTGTAAACGGTGGCCAGAGAGATGCTGGGCAGCTTTTTGCGCACCCGGTGGTACACTTCATTTGCCGTGGGGTGATCCCTCTGTTCCAGAAGCACCTGGTATACTTCCTGCCTTTGCTTGGTGAGCCTCAGGCCGGAAATCACCGGGAGGGTGGAGGTGCTTCTAACGGCTTGCTTGGAATCTGTTTTGGGATTCATATCTTATTTTTCATGCTCTGCGTGGATAGTGGGGGAGGGGTAATTGTTTTGCAAGAACAATTCCGGTTATTTATTTGGGTAGCTGGGGAGGGGTAAAAGAAGGGCGGTCATCCCTGTGGATGGCCGCCCCTGCAGGGAGATGGAGTTTATCCGTAATTTAGTTGGCGGCGTCGGAAGCTTCCGGAGCCACGTTAACGCGGCGGCCTTCGCGGTCAAAGAATACGCGGCCGTCCACGAGGGAGAAGATGGTGTAGTCACGGCCCATGCCCACGCCCTTGCCGGGGTGCCACTTGGTGCCGCGCTGGCGGATGATGATGTTGCCCGCGATCACTTCCTGCCCGCCGAATTTTTTAACGCCGAGGCGCTTGCTGCGGGAGTCGCGACCGTTCTTGACAGAACCTTGACCTTTCTTGTGAGCCATAAGATGGAGATAAAATTAAGGGTTGAAATTAGGCGTTGATAGCGGTGATTTCCAGCTTCGTCAGGGAGCGGCGGGAACCTTTCTTCTTGTGGAAGCCCTTGCGGCGCTTGAATTTGAAAGCGATGATCTTCTTGTCGCGGAATTGGCTGACGACCTTGGCGGAAACCGTAGCGCCTGCCACCGTGGGGGTGCCGAGGGTCACGTTTCCGTCATTTTCCACCATAAGCACCTGATCAAAGCTTGCTTCAGCACCCTCTTCGAGGGTATTGATGCATTCAACGTCGATCACGTCGCCCGCCTGAACGCGGTACTGCTTGCCACCTGTTTTGAAAATTGCGTATGCCATTGCTATCACTGTTAAGGTTCACCCGCGGATGCGGGAGCCGCAATAAACCATATCACCTCCTTTTAGACAAGCAAAATTTCATGAAAAAATGAGCGAATGGCATAAAATTTTTAAAAATGGCCCCGTTTTAACTCATTCTCCGGAGGAAATGCGGGAACTGGGGCGCCGGATAGGTAAAATTTTAATTCCGGGGGAAGTGCTGGGCGTGGTGGGAGAGCTGGGCGCAGGAAAGACGCACCTGACCCAGGGCGTCATGGAGGGGCTGGGAAGTTCCGATGCGGCGGCCAGCCCGACGTTTTCCCTGGTGCACGAGCATGCGGACGGGCGCCTGAGGGCGTGCCATTTTGATTTCTACCGGCTGAGGGATGAGTCCGAGCTCCTCGGCATCGGCTGGGACGAGTACCTGGACGGTGATGCGGTGCTCATTGTGGAATGGGCCAACCTGTTTCCGGACGCCCTGCCGGAGGAAACCTCCTGGCTGCTGCTGGAGCATGAGGGGGAATGCCTGCGCCGGGTGTCCCTGGCTCCCGCGCATGGAATGGATCAGTAGCTGATGCTTTTGGAAAACGCCTGGTCAAAGCCCGGGCTGAGCCAGATGGTATTATGCATGGCGCCGGGGAATTCCCGGTAGTTGACCGGCGTGGAGAAGCAGTCCCGGAGCCGTTTGGCGTGGTCCGGGGGAATGACTTCGTCCGCTCCCGCCGCCAGGATGCTCACGGGACAGGAGACCTTGGGCGCCGCCAGGTCAGACCGGAAGTGGTCCGGCAGAAGAAGTTTCACGGGAAGGTAGGGGAAGAGCCCGCGGGCGGCTTCCAGCAGGCTGTCAAAGGGAACCAGCAGGACCAGTTTTTTTACGTTCCGGACGGAAGCGATCTGGGTGGCCACGCCGGAGCCGAGGCTTTGCCCCACCAGGATGACGTCATCCGGCGTTCTTCCGGTTTCCTTCAGCACGGAATCCAGAATCGCCAGGGAGTCCCCCATGATGTCCTGTTCCGTGGGGGAGCCTGTGCTGAGCCCGTAGCCGCGGTAGTTGACCAGGAGCTTGGCGTGGGGGAAGCGGTCCAGATACGGCAGCATCATGGAGATGTCCATGGCGTTCCCCCCGTAGTATACCAGCAGGGGCTGCCCCTTCTTTTCAATGAGCCAGCCGCTGAGTTTGGCTCCGTTATGGTGGAAGGTGCGCCGGTGCGGTTCCCAGGCGGCGCGTTTTTCCAGATAGGCGGTTTTGTCCTTGGGCTGCGGAGGCAGGTAAACCAGGGAACGGACGGAACATTGGGCACATGCCAGGGCCAGCGCTCCGGCCAGCAGGAGGGCTGCCCTTATTTTCCATTTTCCCGGTTTCAGCATCTGCATGAAGTTCATTGGTCGGGAGTTTCCGTGGTCATGGTTCCGGCTGTCCCGGTGCGGGGCACGGGCGTTTTCCGTTCCTGGCAGCGCCAGCTGTCCAGGGAGGCTGTTTTGCCCTCCGTGTCCAGATGGCGCACGCCGTTGAGGATGATTTCACGCGTGGAAGTTTTAAAATGCAGCGCGGCGGCGGAGCTTCCCTTTTGGCTGGTCACGGCTGCCGTTTCAGGGAACGCTCCGTTGACTGACAGGGTTCCCCTGCCGTCCCCCAGGGAATGGTATAAGAGAGCCATGCCGGAAGCCCCGCGCTGGATTTCCCGTGCGGGGGCAGGTTCCGTTTCGCCCTCCAGGACGATGGAGGTGCGGCTGCCGTTGGGGAACCATTCCGCCTGGACGTTATCCGTTTCAAGCGTAGCGCCCCCGCGCCCGCAGGCGGAAAGCGTCAGCAGGATGCCGGGCAGGAGGAGGAAAGCTGGTCGCATGAAAACAGTTTCCCTGAATTCGGGGAAGAAGGCAATCTCTCTTTTCCCTGGCGTGAGGCTTTCGGGAGCGTTGGTAATTTTCTGATAGAAGAAAAACGTAGAAAAGGTATAATAGAGGATATGTTCAACCGGATGTTTTCATGGAGTTTTGTGGCCGCAGCATGCGTTGCGGGGTCATTCCCGGCGCAATCCCGGGGGCAGGAAAGCGCGGGAAAGCCCGGAGCCGTGCCCGTGGAGGTGTCTGCCTCCAGTCTGCTGATGGCCCGCCAGGAGACGGGTGAAACCCGGCTGAACCGGTCTTTCAAGAATAAGGATTTGAGTGTGGGCGGTAAAAAATACGCCACGGGCATCGGCACCCACGCCACCTCCATGATTCCCCTCCCCGTGCCGGAGCGGAAGGGCGCAAGAGTGGTGAGCCTGGAGGGGGCGTGCGGCATTGACGACGGTACGGACGGGGACGGAAGCGTGGAGTTCCGCGTCATGAGCGGCTCCGGAGTCCTGTGGAGCTCCGGCGTGATGAAGCGGGGCATGCCGGCGAAGAAGTTTTCCGTTCCGGTGGCGGAAAACGGCATACGGCATCTTTACCTGATGGCTGACCGGGTGGAAAACAATTCCTATGACCACGCGGACTGGGTGGACCTGGCCTGGAAGACGGGCGCGGAGCAGCCGGGCACGAAGGGCGCCGTGGTGAATGCAGCCAAATTCGGCATGGTTCCCGGCGTCAGGAAAGATCAGGGCCCGGCGCTGCGGTCCGCTATCTCCGCGCTGCGGAAGCAGGGAGGGGGCGTTTTGAACATCCCCAGGGGGGTATACCATTTTTATGCGGAGGGCGCCCTGAACATGAGCTTCAATATTTCCAACCATGACCAGCCCCTGATTCATCCGGTGTGCGTGCCCTTGACCGATTTGCGGAATGTCCGCCTTGAAGGGAACGGTTCCCTGTTCCTGTTCCACGGAAGGACGATTCCCCTGCTGATTATGGACAGCGAGAATGTTTCCATCAACCGGCTGGCGGTTGACTACGAGCGGTCCATCTGTACGGAAGCCCGCGTGACAGGCGTGGACGACAAGTTCACGGACGTGGAGATCGACAAGAAATCCTATCCCTATGAACTCAGGAATGGCAAGTTCGTTTTCCTGGGTGAAGGCTGGGAGGAAGGCATGGCCTGCTGCATGGCTTTTGAAAAGGGTACCGGACGTATCATTGCCAATACGGCGGACATAGGCTGGAACGGCCGCGTGCAGCCTATGGGCGGCAATAAACTGCGCCTGGAATGGGCGCTCAAAAACAAGGGAATCAAGCCGGGGGATACGCTGGTGCTCCGGAACTACCACCGTCCCCATCCGGGGTGCGTGGTGTACCGGGCGCAGAAAACGCGCCTGGAAGACGTGGCCGTGCACCAGAGCAGCGGCATGGCCCTGTTGGTTCAGCGGTCTGAGGATTTTCTCATGAAGGGCGGCGGCGTGTTCATCAGGAAAGGCACGGGGAGGGTGCATACCGCCGGGGCGGATGCCACCCATTTTTCCAATACACGGGGTGAAATCATCGTGGAAAAGGCCCTGTTTGAAGGGATGATGGATGACGCCATCAACGTGCATTCCACCTGCCTGGGCATCACGGAAGTGGTGGACAGCCATACGATCAAATGCAGGTACATGCATCCCCAGGCTGTGGGATTTGAAGTGTTCCTTCCCGGAGAGACGGTGCGCTTCATCAACGGGCCTACGCTGGAGCCGGGGAGCACAGGCAAGGTGAAAAACGCCGTGAAAAAGAGCACGACGGAACTGGTAATCACGCTGGAAGAACCGCTGCCCGATTCCGTGAAGGCCGGAGATGCCATTGAGAATGCGGATTTTTATCCCTCCGTGGTGTTCCGCAACAACATCGTCCGCAACAACCGCGCCCGCGGGACGCTCTTCACCACGCCCGAAAGAGTGCTGGTGGAAGGCAATCTGTTTGACCATTCCTCCGGCGCCGCCATTCTGCTGGCCGGGGACGCCCAGGGGTGGTATGAGAGCGGTGCCTGCCATGAAGTGGTGATCCGCAAGAATACGTTCATCAATAACCTGACCTCCCGCTACCAGTTCACGAACGCCATCATTTCCATTTACCCGGAAGTCAAGCAATTGAACAGGCAGAAAGATTATTATCACCGTAATGTGCTGATAGAAAACAACGTGTTCAAGACGTTCGATGTGCCGCTGCTGTTCGCCATTTCCACGGATAATCTGAAATTCATTAATAACAAAGTCATTTACAATGATGATTTCAAGGGCTGGGGACAGAAGCCCTTCCAGTTCAGGAGGTGCGCCAACATCCTGATAAAGAATAACAAGGTAGAGCCTCCCCGCACGTGGACCATCGCGGACTGCAAGCTGGAAAATACTCCGGCAGACCAGGTGCGCGTGGAGAATTAAGGTTTGTCCGCCCCGCGGTTTTACCGGAAAGTCCGGCCTTTGTGGAAGTTCCGTTCCGCAAAGACCGGGTAATACGGCGTGAAACAGCCTTCCCCGGAGGGAGGAAGGCCCGGAGTTTTTTGCGGTTGTTTCAACGTATTGACGCAGAACGGTGTCATTACGGGAATGATGAATATTCCCGCTGATCTGGTCAAACGCTGCAAAAAATTCATTGAGCCGTACCGGGTGACGGACGGGGAGGGCTTCAAGCTGTCCCATTACGATCCGGGCGACCTCGGCAAGCTGGACAAGGACAGCAAGAAAGAGGCCGTTGACAAGCTGGAGAAGGGAATCCAACTGCTGGAACAGCTTCAGGAGGTGTTATATGCCAGTGAATCCTATGCGCTGCTGGTGGTTCTTCAGGCCATGGACAGCGCGGGCAAGGACGGCATCGTGAAGCATGTGATGGGGGGTATTAATCCCCAGGGCTGCGTAGTCAGCAGCTTCAAGCAGCCCACCACCCTGGAACGGGGCCATGACTTTCTGTGGCGGTGCGTGTGCCGTCTTCCCCGGCGCGGGATGATCGGCATTTTCAACCGCTCCTACTATGAGGAGGTGCTGAGCGTGCGCGTGCATCCGGAATTTCTGGCCGGGGAGGGGTTTGATCCCGCCCATGCCAAGCGGTCGTTCTGGAAGGAGAGATTCAAGTCCATCAACAACCTGGAGCGCCACCTGCTTGCCAACAAGACGCGGATCGTGAAAATATTTCTTCATATTTCCTCGGAGGAGCAGAGAAAGCGCCTGCTGGCGCGGCTGGATACCCCGGACAAGAACTGGAAATTTTCAGAGGGGGACATCCATGAACGCGAGTTCTGGGACGAGTACCAGAAGGCTTACCAGGAAATGATACGGCACACGTCCTCCCCGGAAGCCCCGTGGTATGTGGTGCCGGCGGACAACAAATGGTTTTCCCGGCTTGTCTGCATGTGCGCCATGGTGGAAGCCCTGGCGGAAATGAAGCTGGAATATCCGAAGGTGCCCGGGGAATTGAAGGAGTTCTTCCCCACGTTCCGGAAGGAACTGGAACGCCCTCTGTCCAAGGGCAGGGATTAGGCGGCGGTCTTCCTGAACGGAGGAGCGGAGGGAAGCGTGTCATGGAACGGGAAAAGCGGCGCATCATGCGGGACCGGTCCCGTGCGCTGCGCCGCCGTTCCGTGCCCGGCAAGGGCTTTGCCGATTTCCCTTCCGGGGTCAGCGCCTGCGTTCCCAGGATTTCACCTTGCCGTTGATGAACAGCACGTATCCGGTATTCACCGGAACATAGGTGACGTCATTGTAATACGGGTAATAGGGGCTGTAGAACCCCGGTCCCCAATAGGGGCCGCCCCAGTACGGGCCGGCCCAGAAAGCGGGCGGCGGGGAGTAAACCGGCTGGAGGGAAGAATAAATCCAGCGGGTGGCGGGCTTCCCGTCAAGGTTGCCTTCAGCTACGGCGGAGGGGTCTCCCCAGGCCAGGAAAACGGCGGGCGGAGACATGCCTTCAGCAATTTGCCCGGCTTCCACCAGCGTCTTCTGGGAGGATGGCAGGGAATTGAAAAGAACCGGGTTTTTCTGGATGCGGGATGCGGGTGTGGACACGCAGGAAGCAAGGCTCAGAGCGGCGGCCAGGGTAGTGAAAAGTAACTTCCAATTCATGATGTACATACGGATAACACTCACTTTGACTCTTGCCAAGGGTCTTTTGTTGAGTAAAATGCACATATACGTTATGAAAGCGCTCCGCAATCTGGCTTTAATACTGATGGTCCCCGCTCTGGTTTCTTCCCTGTACGCAGCAGAAAAGCCGGAAATTATTGATGAATATCTTCCGGTAGGCAAAATGGTGGAGGCCTCCGCTGTCAGCGTTGTGCTTGATGAAAGCCTCCAGCCGTTCATGGAGAAAATTGACGGCGTTTTTGCCGCTTTGCCAGACAAGGACAAAAAAGAACTGGTCAGCCAAATCATTCCCGGACAGCCCGTCCCTTATGACGAACGCCTGGGCTGGACCAAGGATGAATATGCCAAGTACCTGGAATGCTGGAAGCTCAAGCAGGTGCAGGAAGTCGCCCCGGTGGCTCTGGGCGTTTTCCCCTCCGGGGAACGCGGCATCTGGAATCTGGCCGCCCTGGCCCAGCAGGGGCCGCTGCCCATGAGCACGCTGAAGTATGACTCCAATAACAAGACCTGGATTTCCCCCAACGGCGTCCTGACCCTGAAGGGGGATGTGTCTTACGATGACCTGAATGTATACGGCGCTTGGAGCGGCAAGGAATGGACCATGGAAAAGAAGACCATCCTTTCCACCCTTACGGAAACCATCATTGCGGGCAAGACCAAGGACGGCAAGTACGCCTATTTCGTCTACAACATGTCCGAGAAGAATCCGGACAATATTGCCATTGCCAACCAGTCCATCGTGCTGCGCGTTCCCATCACCCGCGTCACGGGAGACCCCCTGCTGGAAAAGGCCAAGGCCAAGGCCCGCCAGTAGGGCATGACGTTCCTTTCATTTCCGGTAACAACATGCGTATCATCAGCGGAAAGGCCGGCGGCATAGCCCTGTCTGTCCCCAAGGGGGAAGTACGGCCCACGACCGACCGGGTCAGGGAAGCCCTTTTTTCCATCCTGCACCCGTTGATTGAGCATGCCGAGGTGCTGGATTTATTCACCGGTTCCGGGGCGTTCGGCCTGGAGGCCCTGAGCCGCGGGGCCAGAAGCTCCCGCATGGTGGACTTTTCCCGTCTCTCCTGCGCCACGGCTAAAGCCAACCTTGCCAAAACCGGGCTGGAAGGCGGAACCGTCATCCAGGGGGACGCCGTCCAGTTTGTGAAAAGGGAACTGCTGGCTGGCAGGAAGTACGACGTCATTTTTGCGGACCCCCCCTACTGCAAGGGCCCGGCGGACCGTGATTTTATTGTGGAGCTGGCGCAGGCCGGAATTTCCGGACTGCTGAAGGAGGGCGGCCTGTTTATCGCGGAAGTGCAGGAAGGCTGGGGAACCGGCAGGGAAGGCGCCGCGGAGTTTGACGGCCTGGAACTGGTGGATACGCGCCGGTACGGGAAAAATATGCTGCTGTTCTATCGATTGCCTGAAGAAGTAAAATGAAAGCCTTCCTGTTCTCTCTCTGTTACAACGTCCTGTACACCGTCGGGTGGCTGGTGACGCTCCCCTCCTACCTGCTCAAGCAGAAAAGGCGCGGCGGATTCGGCACGGGGCTGCTGGAACGCTTCGGCCTGTACCGGGTCTCCTACAACCGGGAGCCCAAGGGAGTGCTGTACGTCCATGCCGTGAGCGTGGGTGAAGTGGTGCTGGCCCTCAAGTTTCTCCGGGCGTGGCTCCGGGAGCGCGGCGGTTCCGCCGTGCTGGCCACGAGCACGGCTACGGGGCATGACACGGCGGTGAACGCTCAGGTGCCCGGTGTGCGCGTGATTTATGCGCCCTTTGACCTGCTGGGGCTGCCGGGGCGGTGCTTTGACCGTTTTGAACCGGAGGCCATCGTGCTGGTGGAAGCGGAACTATGGCCCAACTTTGCCCGTGCGGCCAAGGTGCGCGGCATTCCCATGGCGATGATTAATGCTCGCATGTCCGCGCGGTCTGAAAGCCGCTACCGCGCCTTCAAATGGATATCACGGTATTACTTCTCCGCGCTGGACGCCATGGGCGTGCAGGACAAGGGGGATGTGCGTCGCTTTGAATCCGTGGGGGTGCCCCCTTCCATCATTCATGTGACGGGCAGCATCAAGTTTGACCAGCAGATGGCGGACCGGAGGGAACCCAACCCGGAGTTTTCCGCCATTCTGGAAAAGTTGAAGCGCGGCAAGCCCGTAGTGCTGGCCGCCAGTACCCATGAGGGAGAGGAAATCCTGATTGCGGAGGCGGTGCGCAAGGCGGGAGGCTTTCCCCTGATCGTCCCCCGGCATGCGGAACGCCGCCATGCGGTGGTGCGTGACCTGGAGGCCCATGGCTGGCAGTGCGTGCTGCGGACGGACGGCGAGCTTCCGGAAACCCTGAAGGAGCAGGTTTGCTACATTGCGGATACCACCGGGGAGCTGAGGGACTGGACCGCCCTGGCGGACGTGGCCGTGATCGGCAAGAGCTTTCTGGCGGACGGCGGCCAGAACCCGGCGGAGGCCGTGGCCTGCGGCGTGCCCGTGCTGACGGGGCCGCACATGGAGAATTTTGACGCGCTGGTCCAGTTGCTTGAAGGCGTGGACGGCATCACACGGTGTGAGGAAGACCGCCTGGCGGACGTGCTTAAGGAGATGCTGGACAATCCGCTTCTGGCCCATGCCCAGTCCTCGCGCGCCCAGGTGGCGCTGAAGGCCCATTTCGGCGCTACGGCGCGCACCATCCGCATGATCTGCATCATGCTCAAGATTCCCGTTTGACGGCGGGAGCCTTTTTCCCGCGGGGCTCCGGTTTGGAGTGGGGAGGCAGGGCGAAGACTTCCCCCTGCGGAGCGTCAATGATGATGTCAAAGTGCTTGAGGGTATCCACGCCGATCTGGCATCTGCCGCCTGTTCCGGTCACAGCAAAGGAGAGGCCTTCCAACTGGAAGTCCGGCCCCATGCGGAGCGTGGAGGGAACGCCAAGTTTCATAACGTTGCGGTCTCCGCTGTGCCCGTTGATGTCGGACGCCTTCGCCGTAAGCTGGCTTCCGTCCGGGTTGGCGGGCCACTGTTCCAGCGGGGCCAGGGAAAGGGAGGAGCCGGAGTCCAGGGCCAGCAGGAAGGAATCTCCGCCGCGGGAGCAGCGGACATAGAAAATTCCGGAGGCGTGGCGTTCCACGTCCAGGGGCTTCATGCGCTGAACCGGAAAACTGGAGCGTTCCAGGAATTGCAGGGAGGCATCCTTTACGGACAGCAGGAACGGGGAAAAGCCCAGGTAATTGATTCCCAGAATGCCGTCCACCTGTACCTGCATGTCTTTTTGAAGGGGAGTCAGGTCCAGGGCGAAGCCGAAGAAGTTTTTAATCTGAAGCCCTCCGATGGAGAAAGACTGCACGGGAAACAGCTGGGGGACGGTATTGACGTTGGAGCCGGGGGCGATTTGAGCGTTCTGAAGAGGCAGGCCGGGAAAATTCTTCTTGATGAATTTAACGTCAAAGGTGGTGTGTGACGCCGCCGTATCTACAATGAGGCTGCATGGAACGCCGTTCACGGTGCACTGGGCCACCAGAAGATTGCTGTGGGCGTCCCGCGCCAGCCGGACAGGGGCCAGGCTGGTGATGGAAACCACGGGTTTGGCCTGGGCGGGGTCGGCTGGTTCCGCTGCGGAAAGAGGGAGCGCGCCAAGCACCAGGACGGCGGCGGAAATACGGAAAATGCGGAGCGGCAGAGGCATCCCTTACAGGTAGGCGAACCCCTGTGGTTTGACAAGTCAATTTGACTTGGAATCAGTCATGGCTGCGTTGGTTGGGCTTGTGGCGGCGTTCCAGGTCCACGCGGTCCTCGTAATTGCGGGCCTGCACCTTCCGGTCCCTCTTTCCGGCCCGTTCCACGTTCATCTGCCTCTTTTTCTGGCGTTTGGCCAGCCGGGCTATTTCATCTTCCAGATTCAGGAAATTGAGATACCGCTCCTTGTCCAGCCGCCCTTCATCCACGGCTTTCCGGATGGCGCAGCCGGAATCCGTGCCATGGCTGCAATCCGCGAATTTGCACTCATGGGCCAGCTCCGTCAGATCCGCAAAGCTTTCCCGGAGGGTGTGTTCATCCGTCCACATCTGGATTTCCCGGATGCCGGGATTGTCAATCAGCAGGCCGCCGTGCTTGAGCAGCACCAGTTCCCGCGCCACGGTGGTGTGGCGTCCCTTGCCGGTTACCTCGTTCACTTCCCCCGTCCAGAGCCATTCATCCCCCAGCAGGGTATTGACCAGCGTGGATTTCCCCACACCGGAGGAACCGACGATGGAGATGGTCTGCCCCTTGGAGAGGCATTTGCGGAATTCCTTGATTCCCTTGTTGTGCAGGGCGCTGATGCTGATGATGGTGCATTCCGGGGACAGCTCCCGGAGGGTCTGCATGGCTTCCTTCACTTCCTCCTTGGAAAAAAGGTCCGCCTTGTTAAGCAGGATGAGGGGGGTGGCGCCGCTGCGCCGGATGAGGGTAAAATAGCGCTCCATGCGCCTGGGGTTGAAATCCGTGCCGGGTTCCGTCACCACGGCCACAATGTCCACGTTTGTTCCCAGTACCTGTTCTGCGCTGCTTTTTCCCGGCGCTTTACGGGAAAAACAGGTCTGGCGGGGAAGAATGGCGCGTATGACGGCTTCATCTCCGGCTTCTCCCGGATCAATCGCCACCCAGTCTCCCACGGCGGGCAGTTCCGCATCCGTGGCCGCGTCATGCCAGAGTTTTCCGCTGACGACGGCATCCACGTCTTCCCCCCCGTCCAGCAGGGCGGTAAAATTGATTTTCGTTTCCCGGATGAGGCGTCCCGGAATCCAGCCGGGCTTGGCGACAGCGTTGAAAGCGCGTTGAAAGTGGTCGTTCCAGCCTAAATCCTGAAGAGTGACGGGCATGAAAGGTAAAGCTGCGGTTCTGGGGAGGGGGGTGAGGGCGTCCTGAGACGATTAGTGCTTTATCATGGAAAAAACTCCGGCACGGTTCAAGCACGGAACGGGTATGCCGGTCAGCATGACGCCCCTTTTTCCTGCGCAAGACGGGAGGCGCGTTCAATGATCCGGAGGGCGATCTGTGTTTTAGGAGCTTTTTCCAGCAGTTCCGTCCGGTCCGGATAGACGAGCATGACTTCATTTTCCGAGGAATCAAAGCCGATGTCGCTGCGGGAAACGTCGTTAGCTACAACCATGTCGCACCGTTTGCGTTCCAGCTTGCCGCGGGCGTAATCCTCCACGTCGTGGGTTTCCGCCGCAAAGCCTATCAGGACGCCGCTGAAGCCGAATTCCGTGCGCATGGAGCCCAGGATGTCTCCGGTGCGTTCCAGCTCCAGAACCATGCGTTCCCCCGTTTTCTTGATCTTGCGGTCCGGAACGAAGACGGGGCGGTAGTCCGCCACGGCGGCGCTGAGAATGGCGGCGTCCGCATAGGGCGCCTGGTTCTTCACGGCGTCATACATTTCCTGCGCGCTCTCCACCGGCAGGAAGTCCACGCCGTGCGGAATATCCAGGGAGGTGGGGCCGGAAACCAGCAGGACGCTGTGGCCTTCATGCACTGCCGCTTCCGCCAGGCAATACCCCATTTTCCCGGAGGAACGGTTGGTGAGGTATCTGACGGGGTCAATCGCTTCCCTGGTGGGGCCTGCCGTGATGAGAAAACGCATGGGCGGCATTATGCGAAATCACGGGTAAAAGTGAAGAGTGATGTTGTGCAGCCGGGCATAATGTTCCGGCTTGACTCCTTCCCGCGATTGGGGGAGTTATGAAGGCGTGATTTACTGGGACAACAACGCCACCACTCCGCTGGACCCGGAGGTTTACGCGGCCATGGAGCCGTTTTTAAAGGAACGGTTTTTTAACCCTTCCGCCGGTTACGGCTGCGCCAGGCTGGTGCGTGAGGCGGTGGAAGAGGCCCGTGCGGACGTGGCCGCCCTCCTGGGGGCGTTTCCCTCGGAAATCGTGTTCACCTCCGGCGGCACGGAGGCCACCAATGCGGCCTTCCGCCAGATGGCCGGGGAGCGGGGCCGGGGCATAGGCGTGCTTTCTACGGACCATGACGCTTCCCTGAAAACGGCTCTGGCGCTGGGCCATGGCCGTGTTTGCCCCGTAGACCGGGAAGGCCGCGCCGTTCCGGAGGAGTGGGAGGCCGTTTGCGCGGATGGTGCGGCCGGGGTCTCCTTTGCCTGGGCCAATAACGAAACGGGCGCATTGCAGGATGCGGCGGCCCTGTGCTCCGCAGCACGGCGGCATGCTGTTCCCGTGCATCTGGACATGGTGCAGTGCGTGGGGAAAATTCCCGTGAACCTGCACGGGATGGAGGTGGATTACGCCTCCGTCTCCGCTCACAAGTTTCATGGCCCCAAGGGGGCGGGCTGCCTGTACAGGCGTTCCGGCTCTCCGCTGGCTCCCTCCCTGTTTGGCGGGGGACAGGAGCACGGCGTAAGGTCGGGGACGGAGAATGTTCCGGGGATCATCGGCTTTGGCGCGGCGGCGCGCGTGGCGTTGCGGCATTTGGAGGCGGACGCCGGGCGTCTGGCCCGGATGCGGGATTCCTTTGAATCCCGCCTGAAGGCGGAGATTCCCGGCGTGACCGTGCACTCCGGCGGGATGGAGCGCATCCCGAATACCTCCAATCTGGCATTTGACGGCTGTACGGCGGAAGCGCTGATGCTCTTGCTGGAGCCTGCCGGGCTGCTCTGTTCCGCGGGGTCCGCCTGTCACACCCTCCAGCCCATGCCGTCCCACGTCCTGACGGCCATGGGGCTTTCTGACGCGGCGGTACGCTCCTCCCTGCGTTTTTCCCTGTCCTTCATGACCACGGAGGAGGAAGTGGCGCAGGCGGCGGCTCTGGTGGCCTCCGCCGTCCGGAAGGTGCGCGGCGTGCAGTCTTCCCGGACGGGCCCGGTGCTTGTTTACAAGCCGTAATGCGTACCTGTCTCCGGAAGGGGCGTTCGGCTGGAACGGGGGGCTCCGCATGGGCTCTTTTTCTGTCCGGAGACAGTATTTTCCTTCTTGAATCTGTAGGGTTCTTTTGTTAGCCTGTACAAACTGCGAAGGAATGTGCAGCGCACCTGTTTAAAATGTATGAAGATAGAACATTACCAGAGCAAGGATGAAACGGAGGTCCTGAATATTTGGATGAAAGCGTCCGAGCAAGCCCATGCTTTTGC
Source organism: Akkermansia muciniphila (assembly GCF_018709685.1). Taxonomy (GTDB): domain Bacteria; phylum Verrucomicrobiota; class Verrucomicrobiia; order Verrucomicrobiales; family Akkermansiaceae; genus Akkermansia; species Akkermansia muciniphila_E. Next base: position 258,442 of record NZ_JABDHQ010000002.1, on the reverse strand, counting down.
AGGGGTGGGGTTCTGGTGCGGCCTGGTGGAGGAGATGAAACAGGTGTACCTGCCCAGGGCGCGCACGTGGGTATGCCGGGACGGAGGAGGCGTGGCCGGATTTGCCTGCCTGGTGGGGGAAGGGGAGCTGGCCGCCCTGTTTGTGGCTCCGGAGCGCCAGTGTGAGGGAATAGGCACGGCGCTGCTGGACTGGGTGAAAGAGCACAGCAAGGGAATGCTGACGGTGGGAGTATATGAGGAAAATCCCCGTGCCCGCGCGTTCTATGAACGCAGCGGCTTTGTGGAGATCGGCTCCAGGGATGATGAGCTGACAGGAAGCCGGGAGTACCGGATGGAATGGAAAAGAGAAAGTAATCAATAGAAACAAAAAAGGCGGAGGTTCCAGTGAACCTCCGCCCCGGTGAAGCAGATAAGCGTCAGGCAAGTTCCACCTTGACGCCGCTCTTCTCAATCTGGTCAGCCATTTCAGGAGAAAGGGCTTCATCAGTGATGAGCATGGAAATCTGGGAGGGCGCAACGGTATAGAATGCCGGGTTGTTCGCCACGCTGGTGGAAGGCGTAGCGATGATCACCTTGGCATCCGGAGGGATGACGCTCTTGATGAATTCGGATTGCAGCATGTTCTTGTATCCGGCTCCATGCTTGGGGGAGTAGCAGTCCGGCGTCAGCACGACCATGTCAATGCTCAGGGAACCGGCGGCCTTGGCGGCTTCCTGTCCCACATAGACCAGGGCTTCGCGGTCAAACCGTCCGCCTGTGCAGTAGAAGCTCAGGTTCGGAATGCCTTCAAGCCGGGTCAGCAGCGTGGGGTTGTTGGAAACCACATGCGTATCCCGGGAATTGATATGGTTGCAGATCTGGTAGCCCATGGTGCTGCTGTCAATGAACATGACCACGGAAGCGGGGATGTTCTGTACCGCTTTTTTTGCAATTCTTATGGAAACATCGTCCTGAGTGACTATGTCTTCATGGAGGGACTTATGGGTAAGCGCCAGGGCGCCGCCGTGGACACGCTTGAGAAAGCCGCGTTTTTCAAGGTTGATTAAATCATTGCGGACGGTTTCGTCCGTGACCTTCATCTGTTTGGCCAAGGCGATAGTTCTTGCGGCTCCATGCTCGGCCAGGGTTTTCAGAATGAACTCTTTACGTTGGGATGCTAAATACATTGCGTTCTGTTTTTCTATGTAGAATATTTACACATTCTATGTGTTAAGTCGTTTTCTAACAATTTTTCACTATATCAGTCAAGCGTTAGAAATTCTAAGTTTTGATTGTTATTGTGAATAATGCCGATTTTGTAATGATGGGACAATTGAATACCGAGAAATGTACAAAAATAATTTTATGATGCACAAACTAGTTATCGGTATGACAGAGTTTATCAATCGGGAATGGTGATGGAGGCCGGATCGAAGTTGGGAGTAGGGAACGTGAGCTGGAGATGGCGGAGTTTTTCCACCATCAGGCGGGCGACGACGAGGTTCCGGTACCATTTCCGGTCTGCCGGGATGATGTACCAGGGAGCGTCCGGAGTGGACGTTTTTTCAATGAGATCCTGGTAGGCCGTCTGGAATTCTTCCCAGCGGTTCCGGTCATCCAGGTCGTCCATGCAGAACTTCCAAAGTTTATCCGGGTCCTGGAGCCTGGATTCCAGTCTTCTTTTCTGTTCCGCCTTGGAGATATTCAGGAACAGTTTAATGATGACGGTGCCTTCTTCCGCGAGCATGGATTCAAAATCCAGAACGTGCTTGTAGCGGCGCTTCCAGACGGGGTCCGGAAAGATCTTTTTCACGCGCACGGCGATGATGTCTTCGTAATGGGAGCGGTTGAAGACGGCGATCTGCCCCTTGGACGGCACCTCCTTGTGCACGCGCCACAGGAAGTCATGGTCCAGTTCTTCCATGGTGGGTTTTTTGAACGGGACTACGTGCAGCCCCTGCGGGTCCACACGGGAAAAGACGTGCTTGACGCAGCCGTCCTTGCCGCCCGCGTCCATGGCCTGGAGGATAAGCAGGACCCTGTGCTTGTGCTGGGCAAAGAGTTTTTTCTGCAATTCCTGCAATTCCTCCCTCAGCTTGTCGAATTCGATCAGGGATTCCTCCTTGGTTCCGGAGAAGAGAGATTTGTCATCCGGGGAGTAATCCTTTAAACGCAGTTTTTTGCCCGGAGGCACCAGGTAACGGTTCATTGTATGCGAAGTTAATGTTGGAGAGGCGGTAGAGGCTGGGGAAGATGTTTTCACGGCGGAGGGTTTGGCTGACGGATCCAGGCCGAAGAATTGTTCAAGGGCGCCCTTGATGACTTTCCTTTTGAATTTGGGGAACATCTCCAGCTTGATATTCTGGAGCGGAATCCATTTCGTTTTGGAAAATTCAGGGCTGCGGTGCAGGTCCGTCTTGGGGCGGCGGGTCTTGCAGCGCACGAGGAAGTAGGTTTGTTCCTGGCCGACCCAGCGCGTGACTTTCCGGTTGCTGGACGGGTATTTGTAACGCAGTCCGGAGAGGCTGCTCACGATGGTGTAGTCAGAGGGGCGCAGGCCCACTTCCTCCCATACCTCCCTGGCCAGGGCGTGTTCAATACTTTCATTTTTAATGACGCCCCCCTGCGGGAAATGCCAGTATGGGTTGCGGCCGCTGTCCTTGCCCAGCAGTACGTAGCCGTCCGTGTCCATGATGATGGCGGCGGCGTTGATTCTCCAGGTTTTGTCTGTGGGGGGAGTGTCCATGGCGGGAGGGAAAGCGGCTTACCTGCCTGTTTGCTCCGGCGTTTCCGGCTTGACGGCTTCCGGGGCGTCTTTTTCCGGATCATCCTGCCAGATGAAGTGTTCCAACTGGATGCGGCGCGCATAAGCCGCCGCCTCCCTGGCCCGGGGGCCGGACGTCTGCGCCAGTTTTTTAGCCAGCGCCAGCGCGCCGTCCCAGTCCTGGAGCTGGCCCATCAGGCGGATGGAGGCGAAGCCGGCATTGTAGAACCAGTGCCAGTCCCGGCGTTTGTTGGCGGAGCTGCCGCTGGGCGTGTGGGCCAGGATGGAGGCGTAGTCATCCAGCGCCTTTTTCTGCTCGTTCATCCGTTCATGGAACTGGGCGCGCTGGGTAAGGGCCTTGAATTTCCAGGCCAGGCCCAGATTGGGGGTGTCCAGGATTTCCGTGCACAGGTTGATGGCCTTGCGGAGGGTGTCCGAGTTGGTGTCCTCCTTCGTCACCCATGCGTCCGCCTGGATGGAGAGGGCCAGCAGGCGCATGTACCGCGGGAGCGGAGTGGAAAGCAGGTTTTCCAGGGTGGCGATGCTCTGGTCCGCCTTTCCCATGCGCAGCAGGACGGAGGCTTCTTCTATTCTGGCCGGCTGGGCGAACGGGGTGTCCCCTTCCCCCAGGGTTTTGAAAATATTCAGGGCCGCTTGAAGCGTGTTCCCGGTATTGCTCTGCTGGGCGGCTTTCCCGGCCAGGAAAAGGGCGGCGGCTTGCAGAGGGCTGTCCGGGTACTTGGAGGGGAAGGGCTGGAGGACAAGCTGGGCTTCATGGAAGTCCCCGTTTTTATACAGGAGTTCCCCCAGCTTGAGATAAAGCAGGTCTGCCTGTTTGCCTTCCGCATCCAGGGAAATGGCCTGGCGGCAGGCCTGGATGGCGCTGGCCCATTCCTGCCGGTTTTCCGCTTCCAGGATTTTCAGCCGTGCAAGCTGCATGGTCTGGTCCGGCGTGAGCTGTTCCTTTTCCAGTAAGGGAAGAAGGGCCTGCACGGTTTCCAGGTCCGGAGGATTGAGGTTCAGGGCCACCTCCGCCTGGTCCAGCCGGGCCTGGGTTTTCAGGGCCGGATCTTCCGCCAGGGCCACGAAGCGGGCCAGCAGTTCGGGCGCCTGGGGAGCCATTCTTTTGGCGGCGTAATGGGCCTGTTCAAAGAGGATGTGCTCCCGGAGCCGTGCGGAGCCGGCGGCTTCCTTGGCCAGCGCGGCGGCCCCCGCGGCGTCATTGGCATTCAGCGCCGCCAGGTTTTCATTAAACAGGGCGTTCTCCGCCGTCTTTTCCGGGGCGCGGCGGGCCGCTTCATGGAACAGGCTCTGCGCGAGCTGGTAGTCCCCCTTGCGGAAGGCCAGGGTGCCCTGCTGGAAGACAAGGTCCGGGGCGGTGCCCGGATATTTGGAAATGAGGCGTTCCGCATCCTCCACGCGGTTATTGCCCAGCAGGGCCGTGATGGTATTCAGGCAAAGAGTCTGGACGGGAAGGCTCTGTGGGTATTTGGAAAGGCCATCCTCCGCAATCTTCACGGCTCCGGACAGGTCATCCTTTGCCAGAAGCAGGCTGCCCATGGCGTACATGGCGGCCGGCTGGCGCGCGGCGTCCCGCGCATTTACCCAGCCGGTGAGTTTTTCCAGCGCCTGGGGATTGGTGCGGAAGGTGCCCTCCTCCAGCAGTATATTGAAGGCGTCCATCAGCAGGGAGGATTCCGATTTGCCGCCAATGAACGCCAGCAGGCGCTCCTCCGCCGTTCCGGCCGTGTGCGGCGCTTCCTCTGCCTGGGGCTGGGCGCGCGTTTCCTCTTCCGCCTGCTCCGGGTTGTTTTTCTCCCGGGTGATTTCCGCCCTGGCAAGGGCCAGGCGCCCAAGGTCCCGGATTTTTTCCGGATACGCCTTGTTATCCATCACGGAGGCAAAGATCTTCATGGCTTGTTCCGGATTTCCCTGTTTGTCCGCCAGCTTGCCTTCCACCAGCTCTGCGTACGAACGCATGGGCAGGTCTTTAGCCGCGCTGCCTTCCATTCCCGCCTTTAGCTTTTCCAGAATGGCGGAGGCTTCCGGGTAGCGTTCCGTGTTCACCAGAGTATCCGCCAGCAGAACCTGCGCTGTCCGGGAAATGGCGGCCGAATCCGCCTGTCCCAGCCGGGAGAGGGCTTCCACCAGGAGCTGCCGGTCCTGAAGCTGGCGCGCCAGCTGGGCTTTCAACTGGAAACTGTAGATGAAAAGAGGATCGTCTTCCGGAATGGCGGAGAGCTTTTCCAGGGCCTTCGTGAAGGAGCCCTTGTTGAAGAGGCCCGTTGCCATCCAGTAGGCTTTCATGGGAGAATCCGGCAGTTCCTCCCAGGCTTTCAGCCCTTCTTCCGTTTTATTGGCGCGGATGAGCGCTTCCGCCAGGAAGGGGCGGATGATGGCTTTCTGGGCTTCCGGGAGGCTTTTGGAATTCAGGCATTCCTGAAAATGCTTGCTGGCCTCCAGGGGGAGGCGGTCTTCCAGGGCCTTCAGCCCCTGCTGGTATTTTTTATTTTTCAGGAGGGCCTGGCGTTCCGGTGAAAGGGCAGGCGCAGGGGGGGGAGTTGCCGCAGCTCCGGCGCCCGGGGACAGCAGGAAGACCGTGCAGGAGGCGAGGACGGCGTGAAGAAAACGGGAGGCGCTGGAAAAGGTTGGCATCATGTTAGGATTACGGTTCGGGCCCCATGAAGATGAGCCGGATGTAGCGTTTGCCGGAGGCGGTCAGCTTCGGCTCCTTGCTGGAACCGGAAACGCGGTTGCATGTCCTGTACAGTTGGGAGAACGGGTGCGGGACGGCCCGGATGACGGTGGGTTCCGTGCATGGCTGGCTGGAAGGCGTCACGGAAACGGGAACTCCCGTTCCCGTAAAGCTGATTTCCCAGGATTGGGGGTTGGCCGGGCCCGGTTTCAACATGAAGGGGTAGCGTGTGACAAGGTTGGGCGGGCTTCCCGTGGATGGTACGCGCACGATGTACTGGACGGGCAGGCTGGAGATGTGGCGGGAGAGGGAGAATTCCGCACCGTCCTTGCACTGGATGAGAACGGGGGCCGGATCAAACCCGGCCAGGTTGAGGCCATTGTAGGCGCCGTGGCGGTTGGGAGTGCCCAGTTTCAGGCTGGAATACCAGGTTTCAAAATCGTCCTGGAGCTTGAGGCAGAGTTCCAGATGCACATGGGCACGTGTTTTGTTCAGGCCCACCCCGGAGTATCCCAGCCTGCCGATGACGTTTCCCGTTCCTACCTGGTCCCCTTCCTTGCAGGAGACGGACGCCAGATGGGCGTACAGGCTGTAAAACGGGCCGTCCGCCGGACGGTGTTCAATGACCACGTAGCGGCCGTAATTGCTGTGCGTGGGGTTGGAGGAGGCGTGGACCACGGTTCCCCCGGCCACGGGGTGCACATCGTCCAGCGGTGTGCCGGAGGCATCCCGTTTGAGAGGCTTGATGTCAATGCCTTCATGGAATTTGACCGCCACGGGCCCGGCCTGGGTTCTGACGAGGGTCCGGGTGAAGCCGTAGGCTCCCGCCTGCCAGGGCTGTGATTTTACCCCTTCAAAGTTCCGGTCCACGTACATGTAAAAGTCCTGCGGGCGGTTGTCCAGCAGGGCCGTGTTTTCCGTGGGGAAGCGCACGACGGTATCCGCCATCAGGAATGGCATGCTCCAGGAGAGCAGGAGAATGCCGATCAGGAAAGGGAAGAACTTGCCGTGCATGCTCATACAGGGAGTGCTGGATCAGATCCGTCCCCGGCGGGTGCTGACCACGGTGCGGTCCTTATGTTCTTCAGGCTCCTTGACTTCCTTCTTTTCCTGCGTGGGGTCCTTGGCGGGAAGAAGGGGCTTGGTGACGGGGGCCAGCTTGTTGATGGGTTCCTCCCTCTTGGGGTCTGCCGGGGGGATGAATTCCGCCATGGCGGCCAGGTCCGCCGGGGAGAAGCCGCCCATGACGGCCAGCTTGCCGGAGGTAACGGGCTTGTTGTAAAGGCGCAGGGGCTGCATGGTGTGCCCGTTGACTACGGGAAGAATTTGCCTGCCCAGGTTCTGGGCCGTCATTCCCTCCACCCGGCTTTCAAGGCCCTTCTTGACGTTGACCACAATGCCGTAGGTATTGTCCTGCGCTGGGAAGGAATAATAGGATTCAATGTCTTTCTGGGAGATGAAAGGGGCCTTGCTGTAGTAATGCCCGTCATGCATGAAGGCGAATTTTTTGCTGTCCGTTGATCCCGTCTCCATGTGGAAGCTGACGGGGTATCTGTCCGGCCCGCAGGAACAGAGCATGAGAGTCCCAAGGAAGTAGAGGAGCATTTTCATAATGTCCATGATAGAAGATTTACTTCTCCCGGGGCAAACCAATAAACAGGCATGGAGGTAATTTTTGCGCAGCCGTTACGGCAGGAGGGAGAGCGTTTCTTGAACAATCCGGTCCACCGACATCAGTTTTCCCGCTCCTTCCGCGCCGCAGGCCAGAATGCCGGACTCACAGGGGCCCAGGATATGGTGGCCTTTCCGCTGCTTCAGGATGGCCGCATTCTGCTGCGTGGCCGTGTGTTCCCACATGTGGACGTTCATGGCCGGGCAGATGAGCACGGGAGCCTGGCAGGCCAGGTAAAGGGAACTGAGCATGTCCGGCGCGAAGCCGCGGGCGAAGTTGGCCATGGTGTTTGCCGTGGCGGGAGCCACCACCAGGAGGTCCGCCCGCTGGGCGAGCCGGATGTGGGGAGGAATCCAGTCTCCCTTTTCATCCTCAAAGGAGGAGAAAACAGGGTTGCGGGAGATGGTGTGCAGCGTGAGGGCCGTGACGAATTCCAGGGCCTTGGCCGTACAGACGCAGTGTACCTCATGCCCGGCTTTAACCAGGGCGGAAGCGATGTCCGCCGCCTTGTACGCGGCAATGGAGCCGGTGATGCCCAGGATGATGCAGGCCATGGGGTCGGAATGGTCAGGATTTGGAGGCGTTTTTGCCTTCGTCAATGAGTTTCCAGAAGTGTTTGGACTGGCTCAGGATTTCGTCTTCCCCCGCAGAAGGGGAAATGTTGGTGCGGAACAGGAAATCATTCAGGCTGTTGGCGTGCAGGACACGGTGGACGACTACCTTGCCCTCAATGACTTCAAAATAAATACGGTAGTCCCTGGCTACGTAACGGTAAAGAATTTTGCCGTCCTTTTCCATCTTGCCGAAGCGGGCGTCATCCAGGGTTTGCAGGGTGGATTCAGAAACCTGGAAGTCTCCGAGCAGGTCCAGTTGTTCCAGAGTGGGGATGCTGGATACTTCCGCAGCGCTGATTTTATTGAAGACGATTTGAAGCACGCCCTTTTTTAAGTGCGCCGGCGTCCGAGTTCAAGCCTGAAACAAGCCACGGACCGATTTTGAACCGGGCCGAGCGGGTTCCGCGGCATTTCTCCGGGAGGCGGGTTTCCGCATCACCGGGCATCCTGTGTGGGGATGATGCCCTTGCTTTTTACCACCTGGGTGCCGCGGATGACTTCAACAGTCAGGGGCTTGTCTCCCGTAAGGTAATAGGTGGCGTCCAGCATGTCGCCGTAGTTGCGGATGGGGGAGCCGTTGATGCTGATGAGGATGTCTCCGGTCTGGATGCCTCCCCGTGCCAGAGGGCCTCCGCTAATGAGGCCTTCAATGACGGGGGTGGAGGCATTGATGTCCAGAAGGCATCCCAGCCGCACCCTTTTGGCTTTCGGATGGTCCGCCAGGAAGGAGATGGCCTGGGCGGGCAGCAGGTGGCACGTTCCCCTGCGGGAAACTCCCAGCACGATGCCGACCAGGCGGTTTTCAGCGTCATAGCAGGGCTGGCCGATGGGCGGAGCCGCCAGCTTGGGGAATTGGGCGCGGACAAGGCGCAGCGGGAAGCTGGTATCTCCTATGGAGTGCTCCATGCCCACATAAATTCCCAGCGTGGGTTCATTACGGTTGCTGGTAAAGGCCAGCCGCGCGCCGCGCCTGAGAGTGCCGGCGGGCACCAGGATGGCGGGATCTCCGCTGATCCGGGCGGCGTCCACCTTGAAGATGGTCAGGCCCGTGAGTTTTTCCTGGGCCCATACCTGCAGGGGCGGGGTGTCCTTGTCGCCAAGATAGTAGGTCACCCCTCCGTTTTTAAAAACCCTGTACGGAATCAGGGAGGCGATCAGGTCTTTTCCGACCTGCGCCGCCATGGCAGTGTACGGCACTCCTTCCGCCTGCTGCGGAATGGCTTCTACCTTAAAAGGGGCAGGCACGGCCGCCGCTTGATAAATCAAGCCTGCAACGGCTATGCCCGCCAATATCGGAGCCAGGTTCATCATGGATTGTTACATCTCAATGAGAACGCGGGATACCGGTTTTTTATCGGTATTGGAATCAGGTTTCAGCTGATTGTCGTTGGCCGATGTTTCATGTGAAGACGCTCCGGTGGTGAACTCAGGTTGTCCGGCGGAGACGGCTTCGGTTGAAGGTTGTTCAATAATTTCGTTACTTACGGGAACGGCTTTTTCCTTCAAGAGAATCTCTTCCTTCTCCTTGATGGAGGAAGCATAAGAATCAGCAGGTTCGTCCATATTCCCGGATGCGATGATAACGCCCACCGCCGCCAATGTCACGATGGACATGGAAGCGTAGACCCACTGCCAACCACGAAAGTTCTGCAGATAGTTGTCCAGGCGTTCGAGTAGCAATTTCCAAGCAGAATGGGTAGCCGGATCGGTCTCCTTTCTTAAATGAAAATTACGGAGGAAATCTTCCTCAAAGTTGTCATGGTAACAGGCTTCCTTGCGAAAAGATGCCAGCATGGCGACCAGAGTTTCCTCATTATGTTCTGTGGATTTTTTATCCATCGTCGTTGATTTTAAGTGTAATAAAGGTTTGGGGCTTTAGTCCTAAACCTAGGACTATGCATTTTGACAGGGACCGGGGAACCGGTGTTCAATATTTTTTCACCGTTAACTCAGATATTCTGCCAGCAGTCCCTGCAGTTCTTTGTGGGCATAATGCAGACGTGATCTGAGCGTTCCTTCGGAGATACCCAGCAGGGCGGATATTTCCGTATGGTTGAGGCCCTTCACATCATGAAGGACAACGACTTCCCTGTGCTTGGTGGAAAGTTTCTTCAGAGCTTCATTGATCTTGAGCTGAAGTTCGTTCAAATGGGTGCGGCGTTCCGGGTCCGCCCCATCCGTTTCATCAGCCATGTTCATGTCCTTTTCCGTATGGTCGCCGTACTCGTCGTCGTCCAGGCTGTAGGTCATCCTGCGGTTTCTCTTTTTCAGGAAGTTCCTGGCATGGTTGACGGCGATGGAATGCAGCCAGGTGTAAAAGGCGCTTTGCCCGTTGAAATAGCGCAAGGCCCGGTAGGCTTTGGAAAACGCTTCCTGAGCGATGTCGTAAGCATCGTCATAGTTGTCCGTCATCTGGTATAAGGTGGCGTGGAGTTTGCGGCTGTGACGAATGACTAGTTCGTCAAAAGCACGCGAATCTCCTTCCCGCGCCCTGGCGACCAGTTCAGTGTCCTCCAGGGTCGTATATGCAATGGGTCCCGACATATTAGCAGCAGAATACCCAAAAATAGGTACCCGCTACAAGGGCAAATCGTATGCACGGCCCCCTTTACCCTCAAACCAGCGCATGTATGCCACATTAACTGTGGTATATCCGCCCGGAGTCGGGTAGTCCCCGGTGAAATACCAGTCACCGCACGGGCCTTCTATGGAGGCGTGCAGGTTTTCAATGGTCTGGAAAATGACTTCCACGGGGCACGGAGCGTCGTGCGGAGTGACCAGGCGCGTGATTTCACGGGAGATTTCCGCCTCCGTGAGGCCCTCGTAAATGGCCTTGACGCAGTTGCGGCGTTCTTCCCTGGGCTTGGTCAGTTCTTCCTTGCATGCTTTGTACACATCTTCCAGCAGCCGGGCCTGTCCGTGCTGCTTGAGCAGGGAAACCGCCGCCTGGAAGGCAATGAAGTTCCCCAGCTCGGACATGTCAATGCCGTAGCAGTCCGGGTACCGGATTTGTGGAGCGGTGGAGGCGACGACGATTTTCCGGGGGTTGGTGCGTCCCAGGATGCGGAGGATGGACCTTCTCAGCGTGGTGCCGCGGACGATGGAGTCATCTATGGCGACGAGCACGTCTTCCGGACCCACGGCTCCGTAGGTGAGGTCGTACACGTGGGAGACCAGTTGGGCGCGGCTCTTCTCCTGCGTGATGAAGGTGCGCATCTTGATGTCCTTGTGGGCGATTTTTTCACCGCGCGGCCACCGTTTCAGGATGGCGCTGTCCAGCATCTTTTCATCAAGGGTCCCGTTTCTCAGGGCGTCCAGAAGCTGGGCGTGCACGCGCTTGCGGCGATAGACGCGCAGGCCTTCCAGCAGGCCGTAGTAGGCGGTTTCCGCCGTGTTGGGGATGTAGGTGATGGCGGATTTGTCAAAGCGGTCTTCCAGGGAATCCACGATTTGCGGGGTCAGCGCTGCGCCCAGGGCCTTGCGCTCCCGGTACACGATGGGATCGTTCCCGCGGGAGAAGTAGATTTTTTCAAAGGAGCACGGCGTGGGCTTCAGCGGAGTGGTGAATTCCGTGATGTTATGCGTGCCGTCCGCCTTGATGGAGAGCATGTGGGCCGGAGGCAGTTCCTGCACCTGTTCGCTTTCCGCTTCAAAGACGGTCATCAGCGGAACGCGTTCGGAGGCCACGGCAATGTATTCATCCGTGATGAGGTAGTGGCAGGGGCGGATGCCGTGGGGGTCCCGCAGGCAGAAGTAGTCTCCGTTGCCGATGGCGCCCATGATGGCGTAGCCGCCATCCCACTGTTTGGCGGAGTTATGAATGATTTCCTGGACATTGAGCCGGGAGGAGATGGCGTGGGGGATTTCCGGTCCGGGCATGCCGCCGTCACGCAGGGCGCGGTAAAGGTCCGTGTGGGCTTCATCCAGATGGTAGCCTATTTCTTCAAGGACGGTCTGCGTGTCCGTGCCGAAGACGGGGTGCTGCCCGCGCTCAATCATGCGCTGGTTCAGCTCCGGCGTGTTGGTCATGTTGAAGTTCCCCAGCACCATGAGGGTGCGCGTCGGCCAGTTGGTGCGGCGCAGGTAGGGATGGCAGGAGCCTTCGTCAAAGAGGCCGGAGGTGCCGTAGCGGAGGTGGCCCATCAGGATTTCCCCGCCGTAGTCAAAGTTGTTCTTGATGTCTTCCGCGTCTTTCAGGTTGACCTGGCCACGGCGGACTTTTTTGTTGAGCTTCTTGATTTGCCCGTTGAAGATGGTAGTCAGGGCGTCCTTGCTGGCGTCCCTGGTGCGGAACAGGTAGGGCTGCCCCAGGGGCATGTTCAGTTTAACGCAGCCGATGCCCGCGCCGTCCTGCCCGCGGTTGTACTGCTTTTCCATCAGGATGAGCAGCTTGTTGAACGCCCAGAGGGTGGAGCCGTATTTATCCTGAAAATAAGAGAGAGGCTTAAGCAGACGAATGGCGGCTACGCCGCACTCGTGTTTAAGAAAATCGCTCATGGGATTGTGATGAAAAGATTGTCCTGTGAAGTGTGGTGTATCCGCTGCAAGGAAATGGCTTCGTCTCTATTCGCCCTGTACCTTGACATGAATGCCGCGGCCTTCTCTCAGCGTGCCGATGACCGTGCCGCCGGGGCCTGCCTTCAACGCGGCTTCCACGTCCTCCGGCTTCACGATGGCTACCCAGCCGATGCCCATGTTGAAAGTGTTGAAGCGGTCCTGGGGGTCCGCGTGCTTCAGGATTTTCTGGGCTGCGGGGTTATCCCAGAAGGGGATGGTGAGGTCCGCGCCGTAGTCGCCCAGGAAACGTTCCAGGTTTTCCGGAAGGCCGCCCCCGGTGATGTGGGCGTAGGCCTTGGGGATGACGTTGGAGCTGCGCATGTCCGCCACCACGTCATGGTACAGGCGGGTGGGCTGCAACAGGGAACGGAGTTCTTCTTCATCCACCACGTCCGGGTTTTCCTCCAGAATGCGGCGGATGAGGCTCCAGCCGTTGGCATGGAAGCTGTCGGATTTGTAGCCGATGAATACGTCCCCGGGCCGGACGGTCTTGGGATCAATCAGCTTGCTTTTTTCACAGCAGCCGATGCAGAAACCGGAAAGCTCCACGATGGATTCCGGAACCACGCCGGGCATTTCAGCCGTTTCCCCGCCTGCCAGAATGCAGTTGCAGGATTCCAGATAGTCGCACATGCCGGCCACCAGGCGGGTGATGCGGGTGCGTTCCTGTTCCAGATTGGAGATGCCCAGGTAGTCCAGGAAGAGGAGGGGATCCCCGCCCGTGGTAAGGATGTCGTTGACGTTCATGGCCACCAGGTCCTTGCCGGCGGTTTCCACCATGTCCAGTTCAAACAGGATTTCCGTCTTGGTGCCTACGCCGTCGCATCCGGTGACGATAACCGGTTCCTTGTAGGAGCTGAGATCATAGGCGGCGGCAAAAAGACCGAAGGCCTGGTGCAGGGAGCGCTGCTTTTGCGTTCTTTTAACGTGAGAGCTGATGTCGGATACGAAAGCGGCTGCTTCTTTGGTATCGACCCCCGATTGCTTGTAGGTTAATTTGCCGGACATTGAACGGATGGACTGGGTGTGCCAGCATCCTAGAGGAAGGCTCCTGCCGCGGCGAGTGAAAAAAGAAGTATTTTTGCCATAGGCCGGGCGGGAGGAGGCCTTTTTATTCCACTTCTATTTTGCAGTCGCGCCAGAGCCACCAGGCATCCAGGGAGAATTTGCCCGGGCCCGTATAGAAGAGGGTCAGGTAAATCAGCAGGTAGATGGACGCGAGTTCCTGGGCGCCCCAGCCGGAGAGGCCCAGGACGAGGAAGAGCGCCACGCACATGTTAATGATCAGGATGAGGGCGGCCAGGCGGGTGAAGAGGCCCAGGAAGATCAGGATGGAGCATCCGAATTCCGCGCCCACGCACAGGAGCAGGGACAGGAAGTTACCTATTCCGAGGGGGTCCTGGAAAGCTGCCCAGTTTCCGCTGATGAGCATGCTCAGCTTGGGAATGCCGTGCACAAGCATCATTGCGCCTACGCCCAGGCGCAGCAGCAGGACGCCGAAGTCCATGCTGGTATTGGTGGCGAAAGAGCCAAGCAGGCAGCATGCGGGTGATTTGCATTTATTCTGTTCCATGCACTGTAGACCGTTCATGCGTCGGAATTGCTCAAATAAAATGGGATGAACTGGAATATCCGGGATGAAGGGGGCTGGACGGTCCGGCGAATACGCCGTCTGAAGGGAAGCGGCAGGCTTTCCGGAGTCCCGTAGCCGGCTGTCTGCCGCCGCCGTCCAGGGTGGGAAAAGGAGAGGAAATTTCCAATGGAAGATGTTGAAAGCTAATATCTTCAATTGGAAAATCCAAAAACCGCGCTAACGGTTCCTTGGGGGAATCAGGCGGAAGGCGGCGGGGGATTTGGCGGATTTGATCTCCAGGGGCTTGGTCGGGTCCTTTTGGGTTTCCGCGCCGATGGTGATGATAAGCCGGTCCCCGGGATGAATGACGGTGGCGTTTTCAAAGACGAGCGTGCTGGACCCGTCCGTCAGCTTCCAGCCGTCCAGCAGGATGCCGGATTCTCCCGTGTTGTTGATAATCACGTTTCCGGTGCCCGGTTCCAGCTTGGGAGCAGGCTGCTTGAGCTTCATGCTTTTTGCCAGCTTGGCGAAGGTAATTTCCGCAATACGGCGGGCTCCCGGTTCCGTGGGATGCAGGCCGTCCACATACCATTCCGGATGATCGGAGAGGGGATGAAGCGCGTCAAAAAGGCCTGCCTTGTGCTTGCGCGCCACGGTGGCGATCAGCTTTTCCGCTTCCGGGCGGTTGGCCGCGGAGCCGTTGTCGGAGCCCGAGTACTTGCGCACGTCCGGGTAGCAGTTGCCGGGGAATGCCTTTTTGTTCAGCGGGCCGCGGTAGTCGGGGCCCAGCAGGCCCCAGGCGAAGAACCGGGCCTTGGGGCTGGCGGATTTCCAGGCGGTGAACAGGTCGTCATAACCCTTTAAGAACAGCTTGGGGTCCCACCAGCGGCCCGTATCATTGATGCCCAGGTTGCAGATGTAAACGTCTGCCTTGAAGTCCAGGGATTGCTTGAATTCCTTGGTGCTGCCGTACCAGCGGCCTACCTGGCCCGGATAGTCTCCGGCCGTTTTTCCGGGATTGCCGAAGCCCCTGACGTCAAAGTCCGGACCCATCAGCGTGGCAAGCACCTGGGGATAGCGGGCATCCCCGGGTTTGAGCCCGGAGCCGAAGGTGATGCTGTCCCCCACGCAGGCTATTTTAGCGGGGGCGGCCTGGGCCGCCATGCCCAGGGATAGGGTTGCGGCCAGGGAAGCGAAGAGAAGACGAAGGTTCATGGAATGGTGGAGTGGTGAGAGTTATTTTTTAGGAGCGGGCGCATCCGTCCGGAAGGGCCGGGCCGGGAGCTGGTCTCCGTTGACCAGGTTGGGGATCACGAAGCGGTTCCAGCAGTACCGCGCGTTCTTGGGGGATTTGACCTCCGGGGAGGAGAGGCGGATGACGGCGGTGCTCCCTTTTTTGTTCACGATTTCCGCTGTGGCGGGATGGTAAACCCCGTCCGCTCCGGCAATTTCAAACTGGGCCGGTTCCTTGCCGTCCGTCGTGGCCAGTCCGGCGGCATGCTCCATCTGGACCAGGAGGCCGGAGCCGGAGGGCTTGAAGGCCTTGAAGGCGGGGCCTTCACAGGGAACCTTCTTGCCATAGACCTTGTTCAGGGCGGTATTGCCCGCCCGTTCCCCCACGGGACGCTTGAACGGCGGGTGCACGTTGGAGTTCGTGGAGCCCAGGTCAATCGTATTGACGCTGTAGGCATGGGGGACGGTTTTTGCCGTCATGTCCTGCATTTCACGGAATTCGGGCCAGCCTTCCCGGATTTTGGAAGGATCGTTGATGCGGGGGAGCTGAATCATTACGAACGGCATGTCCGGATTCCGGAAGACTTTCCTCCAGGAGGCGATCATGGTTTTCAGCTGCATTCCGTTCTGTTCATTGTTAATAATCTCCGCGTCGGATTCCCCCTGGTACCAGAGGACGCCCGTGATGGGGAGGTCCGTCATCCACGCGATGCCGGATTCATACAGGAACGCCGGTTTGTAGGGGTGGTCGGGGGAACCCTGGTTCAGCCGAGGGGAGATATTCTTTTTGGCGCGGCCCCTCACCCAGTCGGAAATGAGGGGGGAATCCAGCCAGCGGTTGCCGCGCAGGGAGCTGAAGCTCTTGTTGGTGTTGATGACCTGCTGGGGTATCCACGCCGCTATTTCCGAACCGCCGAGCGAGGAGTGGATGATGCCCACGGGCATGTCCAGGCCTTCCCGGAGCTTCTTGCCGAAGTAGTAGCCTACCGCCGTCATAGGGCCGGAGGTGGAAGGGGTGCTGACCTGCCACTGCCCCTTGTAGAAATTATCCGTAGTGACGGAGGTGAAGTCCTTGTCCGAATAGGGGGCGTTGTTGGTGTGGGCCTGGGGAACGTTGTTGAGCAGGCGCAGCTGTTCATCCCCGGAGGCCGCTATGTCCTCCCTCGCGGTATTGGTCTGGTTCAGGCGGAACAGCATGTTGGATTGTCCGGAGGCCAGCCACACCTCACCCACCAGAACATCTTCCAGCTTGGAGGAATCTCCATTCTGGGTAGCCGTCAGCGTCTGTCCCGTGCCGTTGGGCTGCATGGGGGGGAGCATGACGCGCCACTTGCCCCTGGCGTCTGCCCTGGTGTTCAGGGTAGAGCTTCCGAAGGTGACGGATACCTCCTTGTTGGGGTCCGCCGTTCCGGAGACGGGCACGTTTTTCCCGTGGGGAAGGACCATGTGGGAACCGTAAATTCGGTCGAATTGGGGAGCCGCCGCCCAGGCTGCGTTCAGGGCGACTGCGGCAATCAGGATGAATGGAGTATGGAGTTGCATGGTTTGAGCGGATTATCTGAGAAGGAGTTCATCCCGGGTGAGTCCGGTGAGCTGGCCGAGGCGTTTGATCAGGCGCAGCATGATGAAGACCAGGGCTGCCAGGATGGGGACACCGATGATCAGGAAGCCCCACCAGGTGATGCTGCCGATGGCTACGTTGTAAGCCACCTGCTGTTCCGCCTCCGGCTGGCGCATGACGGAAGACATGAAGGAGAGGCTCAGGAAAAAGTTGCCGATGGAAGAGGCCACGAGCGTGCCCGCCAGCACCCAGGACGAGCTGGCCAGCAGCTGCTGGTAGGCCTGCTCCGCGTCATTGGCAGCCACCTTCTGCTCTATTCTGGATACGTCAAACAGCTCCGGCGTGTAAATGAACATGTTGAGCAGGGGGGAGCCCGTGGAACGGGAGACGATGACCGCGGCGGCCAGGATGAGGGGGATGAGGGCTTCCTTTCCGGCGAACAGCCAGGGCGTGGCGCTGTGGATGCGGCCTTCCGGTCCGATGACGAAGATGCTGATGACGCCGGTAAGCAGCACGCCGGCCATGCCCACGCCGGACATCAGGTCGAATTTCCGGGTGACGATCAGGGTGCGGACTCCGTAGACAAGAGGCAGGGAAAGAGCGATGACGAGCGCCCATACGGGCCCGAGGTGCCAGAAGCTTTCCCCTTCCGGGCGTTCCAGGGGATTGGCCGGACCCGCGCTGCAATAGTCCAGAATCAATACCGGCAGGAGGATGTTGATGAAAATTCCCAGGAATGAGGAACGTGAGGTGTTTGGCTTCTTGTCCATGAATTTGGAGGCAGGTACTTGTATCATACGCGGATATGCCACCGCAAGTTGCAACCCCGTGTGTGAATGTAAAGACCAGAAGCAGGAGAGAGGCGTTTTTTTCTCCGCCGGCAAGCCCTGTGGAAATCGTGGCATCCCACGGTATCTTCCGTTCTTTTGGCTGGACACAGGTGTGAATAATGTTCAGCTTCTCCCGTGACTTTGACAGATCATTTTTCCCCCATGACTCAAACATCTTCTTTTTCGACCCTTGGCATTTCGCCGGAGATTCTGGAAGCCGTTGAAGTGCTCGGCTTCGATACTCCTTCCGCCATTCAGGAACAGGCGATTCCCGCCGCCATCGGAGGGTCGGATATCGTTGGTCTGTCCCATACGGGTTCCGGCAAGACCCTTGCCTTTGCCATCCCGGCCCTGGAATGCATTGATCCGGATGAACGCAGCGTCCAGGTGCTGGCCCTGTGCCCCACGCGGGAACTGGCCGTCCAGATTTGCCGGGAGGTGGACAAGCTGGCCCTGTTCATGGACGGCGTTTCCGCGGTACCCATTTACGGAGGCTCCTCCTTCCGCCCCCAGCTTGACGCCCTGCGCCGCGGCGTGCAGTTCGTGGTGGGGACGCCCGGACGCGTCATGGACCTGATGGAATCCGGAGCACTGAAGCTGGACAATCTCCGCATGCTGATTCTGGATGAAGCGGACGAGATGCTGGATATGGGGTTCCTGGAGGATATTGAGCGCATTGCGGAGTCCATGCCTGAAACGAAGCAGACCCTGTTTTTCTCCGCCACCATGTCCCCGGAAATCAACCGCCTGGTGAGCCGGTTCATGAAGGATCCCGTCCAGATCACCATTGAGCGGCCTACGCTGACGGTGCCCACCATTGAACAGTCTTATTACGAGGTGTTGTTCTCTTCCCGGATTGAGGTGCTCAGCCGGCTGCTGGACACCGGAAAAATCAAGATGGGCCTGGTATTCGCCAACACCAAGAAAGTGGTGGATGACGTTGTGGACGGCCTGACGGCCCGGGGCTATCCCGTGGACCGCCTTCACGGGGATATGCCGCAAATCATGCGGGAACGCGTGATGGATTCCTTCCGCAAGGGAAGCCTGCGCCTGCTGGTAGCCACGGATATTGCCGCCCGCGGCCTGGACGTGGATGATGTGGATGCCGTGGTTAACTTTGAACTGCCCCGTGATCCGGAGGATTACGTGCACCGCATCGGACGCACGGCGCGCGCCGGGCGCAAGGGGAAGGCCATCACCTTTGTAGGCCGCCGTGATTTTTCCCTGATGAGCCGCATTGAACGCTTCATCGGCGTCAAGCTGACTCCGGAACCCGTGCTGACCGCCGTGCAGGTGGATCAGCTCCGGACGGAATCCCTGGTGGATGACATTCTGGAACGCCTCAAGCCGGATGCCGTGCTGCCGGAAGAACTGAAGGACGTGGAGGCTGCCCCGGAATCTCTGGCTGCCGCCCTGTTTGATTTGCTCCGGGAGCGCACCCACCGGGAAGTGCAGCCCATTCCGGAAGACAAGCCGGCCCGCAAATCCCGCCATGTGGCCCAGCCCGGAGAAGAAACGGAAAGCCCGCAGAAGGGGGATTCCTGGCAGCATAACGGTGATACGGTCACGCTGTTCATGAACGGTGGCCGGATGATCGGCCTGAGGCCCAAGGACATCGCCGGACTATTCTACAATACGGTGGAAATGGAGAAGGGCGCCGTAGGGGACATCAGGATTTTCCCCAAGCATTCTCTCATTGAAGTGGACGCTTCCGTGGCCCCCCAGCTTCTGGAAGCCCTGGCTAACGCCACTGTCTGCGGGTATGAGGTCAATGTGCGCGAGGACAAGGGCACGCCGGAATATTCCGACGGACCGCGTCCGCCCCGTCGCAGCGGAGGATTCCGCGGCGGTTACCGTGGAGACCGGGACCGCGGCGATCGCGGAGGATTCAGAGGCAGCCGCGGGGGATTCCGCAGTGACCGCGGTGAGCGCTGGGGCGACCGTCCCCGCAGGGACGACAGGAAGAAGCGGTTCTGACGTTTCTGCGGTTCGGGACACGTTGTTTGCGTTGCCCCGGAAACGGCTCTTGCCATGGGAGCAACTGCTTTATTGAAGTTTTAGCTCCATGGAAATGGGCTTCAGATTCAGGATGATGCCTTTCCGGTAGGCGGCTCCCGCTTCCTCGCCGCCATTTTTGTACTGTTTCCGCAATGTATCCCGGTTGTCTGGGCTGGAGTGCGTAAGGGAGCAGCGTGGCATTTTTGTGGCGTGTGTGGTTCCGAAGGCTTGGTAAATGACGCCGGAGGGCGTTGCCAGCACGCATAAAGTAGCTTTTTCCGGCAGTTCGCCGGACTACTTGACAGGGAGTTCTTCCGGTTTGGCGGTTCCGTGGGCTGTGATATTAAAGGGGGAAAATACGTCGGCGGGAGACAGTCTGCCGAGTATTCCTGCCCCCGCCAGGATAAAGCAGGATTGTGCCGCCTTTTTAAATAAATCAGAGGCGAGCAGGCGTTCCGGCACGCCGTATGCGTCAGGATTCCATGCGCTCTCCTTGTAAATGATGAACAGATTTTTGTTCTCTTTTCAGCTTATGCGGCGGCTTTTTTCAGGTCTGTCATCTGGACGTCCAGCCCGTAAAGCGTGCCTGACGGGAGGAGCAGGGCACATGCAATCAATAGAATATGGGGCAGTTCTATAGTTTCTTCACTATAGGTCTGACGAATCAGTCGTCAATTTCCGTTCCGTTTAATTCTCTTGAGAGATGGGAAAATTCATGTAAGATCACGCTCTGTTTTAACGTTCTCTTTAAAGTTTATTTTCACCTGAATCATGAAATTGGTATCTTTCCTATCCGTTCTTCTGACTGTCCTGGTTCCGTGCATGAGCGCTTCCGGGCAGGCTGCGAAGCCCGCTGCCAGTGCCGTCAAGAATTCAAAGCCCAATGTTATTTTCATTCTGGTGGACGACATGGGCTGGGGGGACCTGGATGCCAACTGGAGCCAGCAGAAGCTGAACGGACGGACGGTGGACAGGAAGAATGAGTTCAAGACTCCGGCCCTGTCCGCCATGGCCCGGGAGGGGATTCAGCTGCGCCGGCATTATTCCGCCGCTCCGGTCTGCGCTCCGGCGCGCGCCTCCCTGCTGCTGGGGGTGCACCAGGGGCATTCCCGCGTGGTGAGGAACAACCGCTTTGACTATCCCATTGAAGATTCCCATACGCTGGGCACCATAATGCGGGATGCCGGTTATGATACCGCCGCCATCGGCAAGTGGGGCGTGGGCGGCGGCGGGGAAAGCCATGGCCCGGTGACGGGCGGCCCCCACCAGCGCGGCTTCAATTACTTTTACGGAATCCTGGACCATCTGGCCGGGCATTTCCATTACCCTTCCGAATCCCGCAATATTTTCGAATACAACGGTTACGCCCCCAATCCCGAATGGAAGAATATCAAGGACCAGGTTCCGCAGACGGCCTATTCCACGGATTTGTTTGCCGCCCGCGCCAAGCAGTGGATTGTGGACCAGCGCAAGTCCGCCCGCAAGACCGGCAAGCCGTTTTTCCTGTACCTGGCTTTTCCGGCCCCTCATGGCAACCTGGTGGTTCCGGGAACGCCCTATCCTGCCGGAGGCGGTTTGAAGGGAGGCCTGCAATGGGTGAAGAAGAACGGAACGGAGTCCGTAAATACTGCTTTTGACGCCAAGGCTGAAAAAGACAAAGATACCTACATTCATCCGGACAATGCCCGTTTCCCCAATGACGTGGCCAAGCGGCATTCCACGATGATCCGCCGCGTGGATGACGCTGTGGCGGATTTGATTCATTTGCTGAAGGATTTAAAGATCGACAATGATACGATGATTGTCTTTACATCCGACAATGGCCCCCACAATGAAGGAGGCGCCGATCCCAAGCACAGGCATGGAGCGCAGAATCCGCAGTTTTTCAAGAGTTACGGCATGATGGACGGCATCAAGCGCGACTGCTGGGAAGGCGGCATGCGCGTTCCCACGCTGGTACGCTGGCCCGCCCGCATTCCCAAGGGGCAGATCAGCCTGCACCCCGGCCAGTTCCATGACTGGCTGGCTACGCTGGCGGATGCCGCCGGAGTGCCGGTTCCCGCCCGCAGCGACGGCGTTTCCCTGCTGCCGACGCTGACAGGCCATGCGGACCAGCAGAAGCCGGGAGTTATTTACTCAGAATACAATGTTGCCGGCAAGACGCCTGGCTACAAGGATTTCCTGGGAGAACACAAGGGCGCGGAGCGGGGCCAGCAGCAGATTGTCTTTGTGGACGGTCTGAAAGGCTTGCGCATGGGCGTGAAGGATGCGGACAAGGATTTCATGATTTTTGATACCCTGAATGACCCGCAGGAGAGCAAGGACCTTGCTTCCTCCAAGCCGGAGCTCCAGGCCCGCATGAAGGCCGCCGCCCTGTCCAACCGCCGTGCCTTCCTTCCTGCCAAGACGGTGTTTGATACGGAACTGGTCCCGGCAGTGGAGGTGACGGGGGCTGCCTCCCCCGGCTTGAAGTGGTCCGTTTATGAAGGTGAGTTCCCGTGGGTTCCGGATTTCCGCCAGCTGAAGAAGCAGCCTGCCGCGCACGGCGTGGTTCCGTCACCGTCCGTCAAGATGAATGGTCCCCGGAAGCGTGGGGTGGAACTGACCGGGTATGTAAAAATTCCGGCTGACGGAGAGTATACTTTTTACCTGTCCACGGACGCGAACAAGGGGAGCAAGGCGTTTGTCCGCCTGCACGGAATGGAACTGATTGACGCGGACAAGACTTACGAGCCGGGCACCGAAATTTCTTCCGATTTGGGCGACCGGAAGAATCCCGTTTATTTGAAGGCCGGGCTGCATCCCATCCGCATCAGCTACGTGGGTAATGCCGGTCCCGCCTCCAGGCTGGTCTTGAAGTGGGAAGGCCCCGGCCTGCCCAAGCAGGAGATTCCCGCGTCCGCGTTCAGCCATGACGGAGCGGCCAAGTAAGAGCCTCCGATGAGTGATCTTTACGAGTACCAGGCGATTGACGGTTCCTCCAAGGGCCCCGTTCCCCTGGTGCTTCTGATTCAGGCCCGCAACCATGGACGCCTGTCCAACCGCACCCTGGTGAGGAAGCTTCCCGGCGGGGGCTGGCAGCCGCTGGCTTCCTTCATTCCCTCCATGACCGTCATGGATGACGATGGAGAGGCGTTTGAGATGCCGGGGCCCGGAGAGGAGTTCACGAGCGCCGTGCCTGTCTGGACCAGGAAGAAGTACTGGATGCGCATCATCAAGGCGTGGTGCAGTTTTAAAGGCCGTGCCGGAAAGGGGGAGATGCACGAGGTTTATGCCAGCGTGGGTATCGCATGGCTGGCAGCCGCCGGGTTTCCCTCTCTCGTGAAAAGCGGCTTTTTCTCTTCCCTCTCTCCATGGGTGGATCTGTTGTCTCCCGTGTTTTACGTGGTTCTTATCGTACTGTCTCTTCCCATGGCGGCCACCATGGTACGGCGCCTGCATGATGTGGGGAGGAGCGGCCTGTGCCTGGTGTGGCTGGCAGTACCCGTCCTGGGGTGGTGGCTGCTGTGGTATTTACGCTACGGGGAGAGCCAGCTGGGAGAGAATCAATATGGTGATCCTCCCTGGAATTGAAGGATCCGCAGGGCTGCCGCCGGGGATTCACAGTATTTGCACTCCGTTACCGCCATGATCAGGATAAACAGACTTTTACTGGTGTGGATTCTTGCTCAAGGGATCACCACCGGATTTTCCCAGACTGAGTTTTCCACTTGCAACCAGATTGGGGCGGTCAGGACGGAGGGACCACCCATAGTGGGATTAGGTGAGAAGGGAAAACTGCATGAGTTGATTAACCGGCGTTTCCTTGCTGTCATCCGGCAATTCACGGATGACTGATCGTACGCCTGTGACGCATACGTTCCGGCTTCCGGGAATGAAAAGGGCTGCTCCATTCATATGGAACAGCCCTTTCCGGGTTAAGGTTGCGGAAGGTTAAGCTTCCACGGCTTTGGCAAATTCCTCCACCGTGTCACAGGTGCAGACCAGGTTGCGGTCTCCGTACACATTGTCCACGCGACCGACGTACGGCCAGAATTTGTGGATGCACAGGCCGGATACAGGGTAGGCCGCTTCACTGCGAGAGTAGGGGTGCCGCCATTCGTCGGCAGAGACCATTTCCGCGGTATGGGGCGAATTTTTCAGGACGTTGTCTTCCTTGTCCGCCGTGCCGTTGATGACGGCCATGATTTCCGCATGGATGCGCTCCATGGCTTCAATGAAGCGGTCCAGCTCCTCCTTGGGTTCGGATTCCGTGGGTTCCACCATCAGGGTTCCCGGGACGGGGAAGGACATGGTGGGGCCGTGGAAGCCGTAGTCCATGAGACGCTTGGCGATGTCATCCACGGTAAGGCCGGCGTCATGGGTGAGCTGGCGCGGGTCCAGAATGCATTCATGCGCCACGAGTCCCTTGTTGCCGGAGTAGAGGACCGGGAAGAGGTGGCCGAGCTTTCTGGCGATGTAGTTGGCGTTCAGGATGGCCATTTCCGTCGCTTCCTTGAGGCCTTCCGGGCCCATCATGGACAGGTACATCCAGCAGATGGCGGCGATGGAGGCGCTGCCCCATGGCGCGGAGGCTACGGCTCCTTCTTCATGCCCCAGCGTGAGGTGGCCCGGCAGGAAGGGCACGAGGTGTTCCGCTACGCCGATGGGGCCGATGCCGGGACCGCCGCCGCCGTGAGGCATGGCAAAGGTCTTGTGCAGGTTCAGGTGGCAGACGTCGGCGCCGATGCGGCCGGGACAGGTCAGCCCCACCTGGGCGTTCATGTTGGCGCCGTCCATGTATACCTGGCCGCCGTTGGCATGGATGATGTCACAGAGTTCCCTGATGGTCTGTTCATACACCCCGTGTGTGGAGGGGTAAGTGACCATGATGCAGGAGAGGTTGTCCCGGTGGGCTTCCGCCTGGGTTTTCAGGTCTTCCATGTCAATATTGCCGCCTTCGTCGCATTTGACGGGTACCACCTTGAGTCCGGCCATGGCGGAGGAAGCGGGGTTCGTTCCGTGGGCGGAGGTGGGGATGAGGCACACGTCCCGGTGGCCTTCTCCGGCGTGTTTCTGGTAACGGCGGATGGCCAGCAGGCCCGCGTATTCCCCTGCCGCGCCCGCATTGGGCTGGAGGGAAACGGCGGCGAAGCATGTGATTTTCGCCAGGCGGTCAGCCAGGACGGTGAGCATTTCCCGGATGCCTTCCGACTGGTCTGCCGGAACAAAGGGGTGCAGGGAGCTGGTTTCCGGCCACGTGATGGGGATCATCTCGGAGGCGGCGTTCAGCTTCATCGTGCAGGAGCCCAACGGGATCATGGCCTCATTCAGGGCCAGGTCACGGGATTCCAGACGGTGGATGTAGCGCATCATTTCCGTCTCGGAGTGGTAGGAGTTGAAAGCCGTTTCCGTGCAGAAGGGGGTTTGACGCGTATGGACGGGAGCCCATGCGGGGGCTTCGCAGCAGCAGGCGACGGAGGTTTCCGCTCCGGTGAGGGCGGAGGCCAGTGCCGCCACGTCTGCGCAGGTGGCGGTTTCATCTAGGGAGATGGTCACGTGGTCGGCGTCCACCTTGCGGATGTTGTAGCCCGCTTCCAGGGCCTTCCGGACCATGGCGTCCGCCTGTCCGGGGACCGTCAGCAGCAGGGTGTCAAAGAAGTCCCTGCTTTCAATGGTGATTCCGGCGTCTGTCAGGGCTTTGTACAGGCTTTCCGTTTTCCGGTGGATTTCCGTGCCGATGCGCTTGAGGCCTTCCTGCCCGTGGTATACGGCGTAGAAGGCAGCCAGCACGGCCAGAAGCACCTGGGCGGTGCAGATGTTGGAGGTGGCCTTGTCACGGCGGATATGCTGTTCCCGCGTTTGCAGGGCCAGGCGGTAGGCCGGGCGTCCCTGGGTGTCTATGGACATGCCGATGAGGCGGCCGGGCATGCGGCGCTTCAGGGCATCCGTGCAGGACATGTAGGCGGCGTGGGGGCCTCCGAAGCCCATCGGAACGCCGAATCGCTGCGTGTTGCCGATGCAGATGTCAGCGCCGAAGGCGCCGGGTTCCCGGATGACGGTGAGGGCCATGAGATCCGCCGCTACGACGCAGAGCGCGCCTGCGGCGTGCACGCGGGAAAAAAAGTCCGTGTAGTCGCAGATGCGGCCGAGCGTGTCCGGATATTGGACAAGCACCCCGGCCAGGTCCGCGCCGACGGATGCGGGGTCAAAGGTGGTCCAGTCCCCCACCAGGATGTTGACGCCCTGGAAGGCGGCGCGGGTGCGGATGACGCTGATGGTTTGGGGATGGCAGGTGTCCGCCACAAAGAAGGTGTTTGCCTTGGGCCGGGCATTCCGGCACATGGTGACGGCTTCCGCCGCCGCGGTGCCTTCATCCAGCAGGGAGGCGTTTGCCACCGGAAGCCCCGTCAGGGAGGAAACCATGGTCTGGAAGTTCATGAGCATTTCCAGGCGCCCCTGGGCAATTTCCGGCTGATAGGGGGTGTAGGCCGTGTACCAGCCGGGATTTTCCAGAACATTGCGCAGGATGACGGACGGCGTGATGGTGCCGTAGTACCCCTGGCCGATGAAGGTTTTCAGCAGTTTGTTTTTCCGGAGGATGGAACGGAGTTCCGCCAGGGCGTCCGTTTCCGATTTGGCTGCGGGCAGGTCCAGGGGCGCCTGCATCCGGATGTCTGCGGGAACGATGTCCGCAATGAGTTCGTCAAGCGTCTGGTACCCGAGGGCGTTGAGCATCTCGCGGCGTTCTTCCCCCTGGGGACCGATGTGCCGGCTGGCAAAGTCTGAGTTGGTTTTCATGTGGTGTCTGGCAGGTATGCACCCGGCCGCGGAGGGCCGGGTTAAATCAAAAATGCCCCGGGATGGAATCACCGGGGCGGGGGAGGGAGGAATGGGTCAGGAGCAGTATTCCTCGTAGTCCGTGGCGTTCATCATGTCTTCCGTTTCCGTGGGAACGTCCAGGCGGATTTTGTACAGCCAGCCTGCGCCGTAGGGATCGGAGTTGATGAGGGAAGGATCATTGGAGAGCTCTTCATTCACTTCCAGAATCTCACCGGAGACGGGAGTGTATACGTCGCTGGCGGCCTTGACGGATTCCACAACGGCGACGGGGTCGCCGGCGGCAACGGTGGCGCCTACTTCGGGAAGGTCTACAAAGACTACATCGGAGAGTTCGGCCTGAGCATGGTCTGAAATACCGATGGTGCCGATGTCTCCGTCAATTTCAACCCATTCATGGTCTTTGGAATACAGCAGGTTTTCTGGTACGTCGTGCATAAGATGTAATTGTTTGAGATGAGAGTGTAGTAAAATACGGTGTTTGTCAGTTTATTTCTGCGCAGTAGTGTCAGCCTTTCTTATAAAAGGGTTTTTTTACTACCACGGCGGGGAATTTTCTTCCCCTTACGTCAATTTCCAGCTCCGTGCCGACCTTGGCATGGGCGACAGGCAGGTAGGCCAGGGCAATGCCCTTCATCAGTGAAGGAGAGAGCACGCCGCTGGTAAGTTCTCCGATGGCTTCTCCTCCGGGAACGTGAACAGCGTAGTGGGCGCGGGGGGGGGCTCCCTTGCCGGTGTATTCAATGGCCACCAGGCGCTTGCTGAGGCCATTGGCTTTTTGTTCACGAAGAATGCCGGCGCCGATGAAGTCCGTATCCAGCGCGCAGAAGAAGCCGAGCCCGGCTTCCAGGGGCGTCTTGTCCGGGGCGAGGTCGGAACCGTTCAGGGGGTAGCACATTTCCAGGCGCAGGCTGTCGCGCGCACCCAGGCCGCAGGGCTTGGCTCCTGCGTCAAGAAAGGCTTCAAACCATTGGACGCCTTCTCCGGCCGGGCAGAAGAATTCAAAGCCGTCTTCCCCGGTATAGCCGGTGCGGCAGACGATAAGGTCCGTTCCGTCCACCGTGATGCGGGAGATGCCGTTGCGGGGGGGAAGTTCCACGCCGGGAATGACGCGGGAGAAGACTTCTCCGCATTTGGGACCCTGGACGGCCAGGCCCACGTACTCGTCGGAATGGTTTTCCAGGATCACCTCCGCGGGCTTGTGGGCGGAGAGCCACGCAAAGTCTTCATCAATCTTGGAGGCGTTCACCACCACGAAGAAGGTTTCCGGCTCCATCCGGTACAGGATGAGGTCATCAATGACGCCCGCCTGCTCATTGAGCATGATGGAGTATTGCCCCTGGCCGATGTCCAGCTTGTTGATGTCATTGGTCAGCATGGAGTTCAGCCATGCCGCCGCGGCGGGACCGGCCACGGTGAACTGTCCCATGTGGGAGATGTCAAAGATGCCGCAGGCTTCGCGCACGGCTTTGTGTTCGTCCAGGATGCCGGTGTATTGAACCGGCATGTTCCAGCCGGCGAAGGGGACCATTCTGGCACCCAGTTCAACGTGCTTGGCGGCCAAAGGTGTGGATTTGACGTCGGAATCAGTCATGAGGCGATGTGAAGGTTATGAGCAATCTGCTCTCTGCATGATGAAAAGTCAATGGAATTCCGGGAAAGCTTTGGGCTAAACATTGAAGCGGAATTCGACCACGTCCCCGTCCTTGACGACGTATTCCTTTCCTTCAATGCGCAGCTTGCCGTGTTCCCTGGCCCCGGACTTGCCGCCGCAGGCTACCAGGTCGTCGTAATGCACCACTTCCGCGGCGATGAAGCCGCGTTCAAAGTCCGTGTGGATGACGCCCGCCGCCTGGGGGGCCTTGGCCCCGGCCGGGATCGTCCAGGCGCGCGTTTCCTTGACGCCGGTGGTGAGGTACGTGCGCAGTCCCAGCAAATGGTACACGGCGCGGATGAGGTCGGAAACGCCGGAGTCCTGCACGCCGAGTGATTCCAGGAATTCATGGGCTTCCTCCTCCGAGACGTCGATAAGTTCTTCTTCAATCCTGGCGGAGATGACGATGGCTTCCGCGTTGTGGTGTTCCGCCACGTATTTTTTCACCTGGGAGACGTAGGGGTGCGCGTCCGGGTTGTTGATGGCGTCCGCCAGTTCGTCTTCATTCACGTTGCAGGCGAAAATGCTTTTTTTGCCGGAAAGGAGCTGGAAGGTCTGGAGAAGCTTGCGTTCGTCGTCATCCAGCTGCGCTTCAAAGGTGAGGGCCGGATTGCCTTCGTTCAGGTGGGGAAGCAGCTTGGTGATGAGGGCTACTTCCGCCTTGGCCTCCTTGTCCCCGCTGCGGGCCTTGCGTTCCCGGGAGGAGAGCCTCTTGTCCATGGTGGCGATGTCCGCCAGGATGAGTTCCGAGTTGATGATTTCAATGTCGCGCAGGGGATCCACGGAGCCGAGTTCGTGGATGATGTCGTCATTGTCAAAGCAGCGCACCACCTGCACGATGGCATCCACTTCACGGATGTTCGCCAGGAACTGGTTGCCCAGCCCCGCGCCTTCCGAGGCGCCCTTCACGAGGCCGGCAATGTCTACAAATTCAATGAGTGTGGGAATGATCTTTTCAGAGCCGGACATGTTGGAAAGCACTTGCAGGCGCGCGTCCGGCACGGTCACCATGCCCACGTTCGGGTCAATGGTGCAGAAGGGGTAATTGGCCGCCTGGGCCTTGCGGGTCCTGGTGACCGCATTGAAGAGAGTGGATTTGCCGACGTTGGGGAGACCTACAATACCTGCCTGTAACATAGGCAGGACTGATAGCGGGTCACGCTGTGAAAGTCAAATACCAATTGCCGCCGGGTGCTTATGCGGCGTCACCCAGGGCCCATTTGAGCAGGTTTTCCGATTCCGTCCAGATGCGGGACGGATGGCAGCCGAGGACCACGACGATGACATGGCGCCCATTGAAGCCGGCGGAGGATACCAGGCAGCGCCCTGCGGCGTTTGTGTAACCTGTTTTCATGCCGGTGACCCAGGGGTGCTGGGAGAGCAGTTTGTTGGTATTTCTCAGGAGAAGCGTCTTGCCGTTGGCGCGGGTAAAGGCGTACTGGCGTTTGCAGATGATGCTGCGAAGTTCCGGATTGCGGTAGACGTAATAGGCGCAGCGGGCCATGTCAATGGCGGTGGAGTACTGGTCTGCGGGAAGGCCGTTGGGGTTGACGAAGCGGGAATTGTACATGCCCATCTGGCGGGCCTTGGCGTTCATCAACTGGGCAAAACGCGGGACGGAACCGGCCGTGTCGCGGGCCAGGGCCACCGCTACATCATTGAAACTGCGTACCATCAGGGCATTGAGCAGTTCCCGGCGTGAATAGACTTCTCCGGCGCGGAAGCCCAGCTTGGTGGGGTCCGCCTTGGTATCGGAAGGCTGGATGACCACTTTGCTGTCCAGGCTGCCGTGCTCCAGTACGACCATGGCCGTTACCAGTTTCTGGGTGCTGGCTACCTGGCGGTGCTGGAGGCCGTTGTGGGAAAAAAGCACTTTTCCGGTGAGGGCATCCATCACGCAGGCGCTGGCGCAGCGCGGTGTGCGCGGGGCGCGGGGCGGGATGGCCACGGGGCGCGTGGGGAAATTGGCGGGGCGGGGAAGAGCGTGGGCGACAGGCTGGGAAAGCTGTGGGGGGACAGGCGTTGCCAAGGGAATGTAATCACTTGAATCCCCATACGATTGGCAGCTCGTTGAGCTCAGGCAAAGGGTGAATCCTGCGAGAAGGGCGAACAAACGCATGTCTTGTTGCTACAGTAAGAAGTTTCATTCATCAAGCCCAAACTCCGCATTTGAAAGGAGGATTGGGCAAAAAAAGGCCGCGGGTTGTTTGATCCGCGGCCTTTTCTCTCTATTAACTACCTATGGAACCAAAAACCACCCTGGACGGATTTTGAGTTACTTTTCCCACCCGTCGGATAGATCTTGTAAAGGATAAGACTTTCTCCCGTGAAAAGGCGTTCAAAATATGTCCGGGAACAGTAATTTTTTCAGGAAGCATTCCGATGTTTTATTATTTATATTTGAATATAAATATGTTATATGTATTTTGGCTCTTTGGGGAATAAAAGAGTACGGAAGGGCGCGGCTTCTTTTGTTCCTGGTCTTTTTATTTCTGGAATAATAATTGTTAGGGATAGGCAGGGAGGCTGTTTTGCGATGTTTAAGGGTGTTTGTTTTGCGTCAGGAACCGAATGTTTTCCGTGCCGGAAAGAGCCTGGAACCAAAGAAAAAAGTCATTGCGGAACATGGGTGATTATGATTGTTTACCATAAATTCGCTTCATGATGAAAGTTTCTGTCTTACTCCTGTCTCTGGTGGCTGCCTGTGTGGCCGGCGCTGAAATTCTCCCGTTCAGTACGCCGTGTTTTGATACCAGGAGATGCGCAGACAAGGCCAAGTCTTCCTTGTCCATGGAGCAGAAGGAAACGTGCGTGGGGGTAAAGCTGGCGGACGGGAAAGAGAGCATGGATATCATGATTCCCTTCCGGGACAAGAATAATTACAGTAACCTGGCTGTCTTTGAGAAGGCGTTCGCCAAGGAGAACATTGCCAAGAAGCTTGATATCCTGAAGAAGGCGGAGCCCAGGCTGGTCAAGACCATCATCCGGGGCAAGGAAGTGAAATGCCCGGTGGTGCCACTGGTTTCCCCTCTCAAGGGGGAGGATGGCCTGATGCTGGCGCTTTTCCTGGCGTCCTATGAGAAGATAGATTTCAAGGCGCAGCAGGAGGGGCGTTTCCAGAAGAAAAGGAATCCGGATGACATCAAATTTGTGTACGGAGTGATTTTTGAAGTTTCCGACCCTGTGTCCAAGAAGAAGGTGGCCTCCCCGATCAAGTGGGAGCAGGCGGAGACGGTATCCGCCTGGATTGACGCCGTGCGCAAGGAGGTCAAGCAGTAGGGGAACCTTACGGTTTTCAGGCTATTTAAACGCGGGCCGCCTCCGGAGGGGGATGGCCCGCGTGTTGTTTAGCGTTCCTTGCGGTTGATGGAAAAGTAGCCCCCTGCGTCCGGCGTGATTTGCCCTGTAATTTGCATTCTGGCCAGCAGCGGAGTGATGGCGCATGCCGGGTCCCCCAGGGAGGCGCAGAGGGTGTCAATGGTATTGAAGCCCAGCCTTATGGCATGGAGGACTTTCTCTTCCTCCGGTGTGGGAGGGGCCGGACGTGTAGCGGGGGAAGGCGGGTGCGGGGAGAAAAGGGGCAGGCCCTGTTCCGGAACGGTCCATTTCATGTCATGCAGGATGTCGCAGGCGTTGGAGGCCAGCGTGGCGCCGTCCCGGATGAGGGCATGGCAGCCGTCGGAAGAATGGCGGTCCACTGGGCCGGGAATGCAGAAGACGTCCCGCCCCTGTTCGCCTGCCATCCGTGCCGTGATCAGGGCTCCGCTGCGTCCGGAGGCCTCCACCACCAGCGTGGCCCGGCTCCAGCCGCTCACGATGCGGTTGCGCATGGGAAAGGTGGTGCGGGAGGGGGGCGTATCCATGGGGAATTCGGAAACTACCGCTCCATGGCCTTCCGCGATGCGCCGTGCCAGGTTCCCGTTTTCCCGGGGATAGAGCCTGTTGAGGCCTGCTCCAATGACGGCGATGGTGCGGCCCCCTGCATCCAGGGCGCCCAAATGGGCCTCCGTATCCACGCCGCGCGCCAGGCCGGAGATGACGGTTACTTCGGCTTCCGCCAGGTCATGAGAGATGGTTTTGGCGCATAGCCTGCCGTAGTGGGTAGCCATCCGGGAGCCTACAACGGCAATGGAACGCTCCGAGTCCTTGCCGGCCCAGGCTCCCCATGAGTAAAGGACAATGGGAGCGTCCGGAAGGGCGCGAAGGGCGGAGGGATAGGCGGCGTCAAAGACCGTGGTGACCGCGGCTCCCGCTTTGTCCGCCAGTTCCAGTTCCCGGTATGGATTGACCATGCTGCGCCAGGAGGAAATGAGGCGAGCCAGTTGCGGCCCAATCCCGGGAATTCCCTCCAGCATGGAGGCGGGGGCCTCCAGAATCAGTTCAGGAGATGCGAATACCTGCATGAGGCGCATGACCCTGACAGGGCCCAGCCCCGGGATCAGGTTCAGGGCGATGGCGGCTTCCTGCGGCGTCATGAATGGGGTGCCAGTTCCTTGTAAACGTCAAGATGACCCTGAATCATATCCTCTATATTATAAGGGGAGGGGATTTGCCGGGGCAGGGGCGGGGGCTGGGCATGCCACCGGGCCAGCAGGCCGGCCATGGCGGAGGCGTCCCCCACGCTGATGTTCCCTTCCGGCAGAAAGGCGTCCAGTTGTTCCTTGACGCCGCCGTGGGCGTATCCGGCTACGGGTTTTCCCAGGGCGAGGGCTTCCAGGGTTGATTTGCCGAAGGCCTCCGGGCTCTGGGTCAGGGAAAGGGTGGCGGAGCAGGCGGAAATGATGTCCCGGAGGTCCTGGCGGTGTCCCGTCCACGTAAAGGCATGGGAGACGCCGGCACGCTCAATTTCCCGGAGAACCTCGTTTTTATACTCTTCCTTTCCCTTTTTGGTTTCTCCCACGATGACGGCGTGGGCCGGGATCCCCTGTTCCAGAAGTTTTCTGATGATGGGAATCAGGTCCAGCTGGCCTTTCAGACGCGTGATGCGGCCCGGCAGGCAGAGGGTAAATTTTCCTTTGAGTTCCGGATAAGCCATGTACCAGCCCGTGAGCCATTCGCGGGAGGGGGAGTAGCCCGGATAGTGCTGCTCCGGAGAAATGGCGTTGGGGATGATTCTGATACGGTCCTCAGGAGTGGACGGGTAGTGAGTGAGAATATAGTCCCGGATGCAGTTGGAAACGGCAATCACCCGTTCCCCGCGGCTCATGATGGCGGAATACCTGTTGACGGAGTAGAAACCGTGCACGCTGGTGACGAGGCCGGGGCGGTCTTCCGGCGGCAGTTTTTTCCACGCCAGGTACCCTACCCATGCGGGAACGCGGGAATGGAGATGCAGGATGTCCGGCCTGATGGCCTGGAGCAGGGCGCGGAGTGCGCCGATGCGGAAGAAGGTGGCGAGGCTTTTTTTGCCGATGGGCATCAGGATGTGGCGGGAGTCTTCCTTTTCCAGTTGGGGAACCAGGCGGCCGCCTGCGGAGACGACGATGTTTTCCACGCCCCGCGCGGCGAGGCCGCTGCCCAGTTCCATGACGACTTGTTCCACGCCTCCGGATTCCATGGAGGGGACGAGATGCACTATTTTCATAAGGCGCGGTATTGGGGGAAGAATCTGGTGAGGATGTAGTCTGCGGCGCGGTCCGCCTCCAGGAGGGGGGCGCCGGGCGTTGCCAGGCGGAAGCCGTTCTTTTTCCATTCCCGGTATCCGGTGACCAGGCCCTCCTTTTCCAGCATTTCCAGACCGGACAGGATGCGGGATTTACGTTTGCCGCTGCGGCGCGGAACAGCCAGGACGCCTACGGGGGCGCCTGCGCCCAGCGCTTCATACACCATGGAGACGCTATCTTGGCTGACCCAGGTGGCGGAGGCGTGCGCCAGATGCCGCGCCACCCAGCCCGGCTGCGTTTCCTCCACGGGAACGACGGTGATTTCAGGAACGGCCGTCTGGATTTTTTCCGCAAAGCCCTCCGGCGTCCGGCGCGAGGTGGTCAGCACGATGTTGCCCGGCGTCCGGATGCTGATGTCTGAAAGCTGGTTGAGCATAGCTTCGTCATCCCAGTCAAAATCCTTGCTTGGCCCTCCGATGAGGATCAGCGTAATGTCCTTCGGGATGGAAGGGTCCGGCCTCATGGGGTGAAGCGCTCCCCGGGTGGGGAAGATGCCCGTGTCCGTATAGTCGCGTCCGGGGCGCAGGTCATGGCGCGGAATGAGGCAGAGGTCAAAAAAGGTGCAGGGAAGCGTGGGTTTCATGCACAGGACGGCCCGTGTCTTGAAATGGTGGCGGGCGCAGATGAGCGGGATGTGCGTGCCGTGCCCGGCGGAGATGAACAGGTCCGGCCGCGGCGTGTCGCTGCCGGAGACGGCTTTCCGGATTTTCCCCAGGAGGGAAAGGCCTTGCAGGTCCACCGTTTCCACGGTGCCCCCCGCCTTGGCGATCAGGGCCTGGGCCAGCCCCAGGGACTGGTTGAGGTGACCCTGTTTCCCATCGCTCAGAATCCGGATGTTCATATAGGTTTATTATGAGACGGAGGAAGTGTGCAGGCAATCCAATTTCCACCGGGATGAAGAAAATTCTTGGTGGAAGGGGCGCTCTTGTCCATGATGCGGGGGTGCTGACGCCGGATTCCGCCGTGATTAAAGATTCCCTGTGCGCCGTATCCCGGTTGCTGGGGTTTTCCGGCTGCCGCGTGGTCCGGGCCGGAAAGAGCCCTCACGCGGAAAAATTATTCCAGTGGCTGGAACGCGGGTGGCATGCGGGAATGGAATGGATGGCGCGCTCCCCGGAAAGGCGGGCGGACCCCTCGGAAGTGCTTCCCGGCTGCCGTTCCGTCATTTGCCTGTCCTATGATTACGACAGCCCCCGGGGGCGGCCGGAGGGGCAGGGAAGCATCTGCCTGTACGCGCACGGAAAGGATTACCACGGCATCCTGGAAGAGAAGCTGGCGGATTTGCTGGAACTGCTTTCCATTTACGGCGGAGAGCACAAAGGGTATGTGGACGCGGGCCCGGTCATGGAACGGGACCATGCGGAGGCTTGCGGAGTGGGGTGGCGCGGGAGAAGCGGCCTCATCGTGCGCAGGAAGGGCGGCTCCCGTTTTTTTATCGCCACCGTGCTGACCACGCTGGAACTGGAGCCGGACGCTCCGGTCTCCCACGGGTGCGGAAGCTGCCGCCGCTGCGCGGATCTGTGTCCTGCGGGCGCGATTATGGAAAACGGGCTGGTGGATGCCGGGAGGTGCCTTTCCTACTGGACGATCGAACATCGGGGTTCCATTCCGGAGGAAATGCGCCCTCTGATAGGCTCGCGCCTGTACGGATGCGACACCTGCGTGACGGTCTGCCCCTGGAACGGAAAGCCCCTGCCGGATGCGGATGAACGGTTCCGCATGTCCCGCCGCCTGGCCTCCATACCCTTGCGCGATCTGCTTTCCCTGGATGCCGATGGTTTTGCGGCCCTGTTCCGGAATTCCCCCCTGAAAAGAATCAAAAGGGAGGGACTGCTGCGCAACGGATGCATTGTGCTGGGGAATACCGGGACGCCGGAGGACATTGATTTTTTAAAGGCGCTTTCCGGGGAGTCTCCCATGGTGGCGGAACACGCCTCCTGGGCCGTGGAGCGCATCCTCCGCCGCCATGGGCCGGGCGCAGGATCAAGCGGTGCAAGAGATTAAAAATAGAAAAAATGACGTTTTGCTCTTGTCAAAACCTCAATTTATGGTATCCATCTTGCCCCAAGCA
This sequence comes from Akkermansia muciniphila, assembly GCF_018709685.1. Lineage (GTDB taxonomy): Bacteria > Verrucomicrobiota > Verrucomicrobiia > Verrucomicrobiales > Akkermansiaceae > Akkermansia > Akkermansia muciniphila_E. Next base: position 222,759 of record NZ_JABDHQ010000002.1, on the reverse strand, counting down.
ATAGCTCTGCGCGAGGCAGAGAAAAATAACAGCTAGCAAATCCAATCCATTATGGCACGCCTTTTCGGTACAGAAATACCCAACGAGAAGCGCATCGAGGCTTCCCTTCCGTACATTTACGGGATCGGTAGCTCGACTTCTAAGAGAATCCTGGAACAAGCAGGCATCAATCCCGACATCCGCACGGGACAGCTTACCGACGAACAACTCACGAAGATTGTTCAAGTGATCACCACCGACGGCATCCTGATTGAAGGTGACCTTCGTCGTGAAAAGCAATCCATTCTCAAGCGTCTGACTTCCATCAACTGCTATCGCGGTCAGCGCCACCGCCGCGGCCTTCCGGTCCGTGGACAGCGTACCCGCACGAATGCCCGCACCCGTAAAGGCAAGAAGAAGACTGTTGGCGCGCAGGCCAAGAAGAAGTAATCCGCCAACCTGAATTTTACTATATAGCTTTACTATGGCTAGCGAAGAAATCACCAACGAAACCGCTGAACAGCCCGTGGAAACGGCAGCTCCCGCTCCCGCCCCGGTTGCTGAAGCTCCGGCCGCCGCTGCTTCCGCTCCTGAAGAAACCCCCAAGAAGCCTGAACCCCGCAAGGACATTTTTGCGGAACTGGGTCTTGGCGGCGATGACGACAAGCCCAAAATCCTGAAGGCCAAGGGCAGCAAGAACGTTTCCTCCGGCGTGGTTCATGTTTCCTCCACGTTCAACAACACCGTCGTGACCGTGACCGACCAGCGCGGCAACGTGATCGGCTGGTCCTCCGCCGGCAAGATGGGCTTCAAGGGCTCCCGCAAGAGCACGGCTTACGCCGGCCAGGTGGTTTGCCAGGACGCTTGCCGCCAGGCCATGGGCCATGGCCTGCGTGAAGTTGAAGTGCGCGTGAAGGGACCGGGCTCCGGTCGTGAATCCGCCGTGCGTGCCGTGCAGACGATTGGCATTGAAATCACCTCCATCAAGGATGTGACCCCCATTCCCCACAACGGCTGCCGTCCTCCGAAGGCCCGCCGCGTCTAATTGAATCCTTTTACCTATAGATCTAATATATCATGGCTCGTTATACCGGTCCCCGCGATAAAGTGTCCCGCCGTTTCGGCGTTGCTCTTTTCGGTTCCACCAAGGCTCTTGAAAAGCGCCCCTTCCCCCCCGGCCAGCATGGCATGCGCGCCGGCCGCAAGAAGAAGTCTGACTACGGCGTGATGCTTGCAGAAAAGCAGAAGCTGCGTTTCCAGTACGGTGTGCTTGAAGGCCAGTTCCGCAAGTACTATGCAGAAGCCGCCCGCCGCCGTGGCATTACCGGCGACATCCTGCTTCAGCTCCTTGAACTCCGTCTGGACAATGTTGTGTACCGCCTCGGCTTCAGCAACACCCGCGCCGGAGCCCGCCAGCTTGTTTCCCACGGCCATATCACCGTGAACGGCAAGAAGACGAACGTTGCTTCCTACTCCTGCCGCCCCGGCGACGTGATCGCCGTTGGAGGCAAGGCCTCCTCCCAGCAGCTTGCCACCCGTTCCCTTGACCTGACCCAGGCCACGGTGGTTCCGGACTGGCTGGAATGCGACCGTGACAAGCTCACGGGCAAGGTTGCCCGCGTACCTTCCAAGGAAGAGATTGCTCCCATCGTCAACGAGCAGCTCATCGTGGAATTCTACTCCCGTTAATCTTATCTCCTTCTGGATTTGCTTCAAAACCCCGGTTGCCTTTTGGCGGCCGGGGTTTTGGGCGTTTAAGGGGAGAGTTGAGAGTTGAGAGTTGAGAGTTGAGAGTTGAGAGTTGAGAGTATAGGATGGGCGGCATGACGGATGATTTGAACGGGAGGGGCGTGGCCCTCTTTGATATGGACGGAACGCTGCTGCCGTGGGATACGCAGTATGTTTTTTCCTGTTTCGTGGTAAGACGCCATCCATGGCGTCGCCTGCTGGTATTGCTTTTCCTGGCCTGTATCCCCCTTTACATCCTGGGAATATGGGATGAGAACCGGATGAAGAGGGCTTACCTCATTTACCTGTGGGGGCTGCCCGGGGAAACGGTAGCGCAGTATGGAAGGGAATTCGGGCTTCTGGCGCAGGAATGGATTTATCCTGAATTGAAGGAACGGCTGCAAGAACATCAGAGGAATGGAGACCTGTGCCTCATGGTTTCCGCCTCCCCCTCGTTTTATGCGGAACCCCTGGGGGATTTGCTGGGCTTTCACGGCGTTCTGGGAACGGATGTCCTGCTGGAGCGCCGCATGCCGGCGATGCCGGAACTGCCTAACGGCAACAACAAGGGATATGTCAAGGTGGAGCGTTTGCGTGCGCAGGGCGTTCTGCCGGAACGCGGTGTGCTGCAAAACGCCGCCGCCTACAGTGACAGTTCCGCGGATATGCCCATGCTGCTTTCCTGCGGGCGGCGCGTGCTGGTGAATCCGTCTCCTTCCCTGAAGGGGGACGCCCGGCTGGCCGGGGCGGAATGCCTTTATCCTCCCACACCATGGAATGGGAAGTGTGACAAGATATGGAAAATCTTTCTTTTTGTCATCGGGATGAATAATATAAGTGCTTGTAATAAAGGTGATAACTAAACATGCGGGAGAAAAGGCTTTACTTTTGTGACGGAAATGTTTCACTTTCCTTAACAAGGGGGAAAAAGGCATTTTTCTTTCCTTGTTAGCAAATCAACAATTAATACCCTAACCAAGTAATAGTCATGCAAACCAAGAACATCATCACTGTGGCAGCAGCTGTGGCATCTTTTGCCGGCGCTGCCTTTGCGGGTACTCCCGTTACGGTTGTTACCCCCACTCCGGTGCCGACTGTCAATCCGTGGTCCGGCGATATCTATGCCGGTTACGCTTCCAATTACACCAGCCGCGGCATCGTGGCTTCCCACGCTTTGGTGGGAGGGGATAGTGTTATCCCTGCCGGTGTAAATCTGAATTACAAGCTGAGCGACGCCAACTCCATTGTCGGCGCTGCTTCCTATACCTCCCTGACCTCCGGTCACGAGCTGCTTGGCAACAAGGATATTGCGTTCCACAATGAAACCAATTTCAACCTTGGCTGGAAAAACCAGGACGGCCTGCTGAAGAATCTGTCCACCACCCTTGGCTGGAATCTGATTCATGGAGGCCTGCTCGGCAACTTTGCCAAGTATGACTACAGCAACGTTCTTGCCAATGGCGCCGTTGGCCAGCGTCACGCTCATTCCGTAGCTCAGGAATTCTATCTGAACCTGAACTATGACCTGTGCAACAGCTGGTTCGCCGGTGTGACCACGAGCTATGGCTTCCAGGGCATGACCGGATGGTGGTTCCAGCCGTATGTTGGCTGGAAGGCTACCATCTGCCCCGCCACGGATATCGTGATCACTGGTGGCATGTCTGCTACCGCCGGTTACTTTGACAGCAAGTCCGCTTTCATGTCCAATGGCGCTCAGGCCTGGTGGGTGAAGGCTGAATTGCCGATCAAGCTGGGCGTGCAGAACCTGGCCGTCGTTCCCTTCATCAGCTGCAACTGGGCCGGCAGCGGCGCTCTGAAGGCTAATAAGGGTGTGGACGCTGGTTCCAAGCCTTACAAGAACTTCGGCGTGGTGGCTGGTGCCAACCTCGTTTATTCCTTCTAAGCCATCCGGCTTACGATTGAGTCATGTTTCAGGAGCGGCGGAGTAATCCGCCGCTCTTTTTGTTCTGCGTTCAGGTTCCCGCAAGGAAGGATACAGGCAAATCCTGTAGGTATTCCGGCGTTGCAGTCCGGTTCGGCCCTGTTTATTTCTTCCGGGGTGAATGGCTCTTAGCTGGATGAAGTTCCTGATGCGGAGAATAATGTTCCCGCTTCTTTTTTTGCTTGTTGCCAGCGGGAGCATTTTTATTCAGAATGTTGCAGCACCGTAGTTCCGAGTTTATGCATTTTCCCTTTTTTTCTGCTCTTGGGGCGGTTCTGGCCGTTTCCGTTTCAATTTCCCTGGCGGAGTCACGCATTCCGGATACGCCTTCCGATCCTCCCTTGAGACCCGTGAGCGGCAGTTTGAAGGCGGGCTATTCCACCAACTACGAGTTCCGCGGCTTGATTCCCGGAGGGTGCAATCCAACGGTCCCCGTGCGCCTGGACTGGAGGAGCGACCTGAATGACCGGTATTCCCTGATTCTGGCTATGAGGGAGGAAATATTCCTGGGCCATCCGGCGGTAGACATGGAGAATGAAACGGTGGCCGACCTCGGGATCCAGCGGAAGTTTGGAAAAGCCACTTACGCCGCGTTATCCCTGCGCATGATTGACGGCGGGATGGCGGGGTTTGCTGCCGAACGCCTGTTCGGCAACGGCGGGACGACGTATGAGTCAGCTCTGATTCTGCGCCATGACCTGGGCTTCCTGCCCGGTTTTTATGCGCAGGGCAGCGCGGCTTATTCCTTTTACGGCATCACGGGATGGTGGTTTGACATGTGCACGGGATCGGATTTCCGGATGACGGAGAATCTTTACATGGGGTTCAAGTTCGGCGCGGTGCTGAGTGCCTCCTACTGGCCTTCCAGCGGCAATGGCTGGCAGTCCCTGTACGTCCGGGTGACGGCGAATTACCGTTTGTTCGGGAACGTTTTTGTGGAGCCGTTTGTAGGGCTTCACTGGCTTGGCAAGGGCGCCCACGGGGTGAACCGGGTATACGGAAGAACGCTGGTGAAAGGCAATAGCTGGGTGACGGGAGTCAGCCTGGTTTATTCCTTCTGAGCAGGAGGGGGCAGGGACAGCTCCGCACGCATGCGGATCATGTCAATGCACTGCACGCCGTTGTCCCACACGGGTTCCGGATAGCTCTCCGTAAAGTGGTTTTTGATGACGCCTGCCGTCTGGAAACCGCAGCTTTCATACAGGGCCATGGGGCCGGGGGAGGCATCGGACGTCCCCAGTTCCGCGTAACGGGCTCCCTTGTCCCTGATGACGTTCAGAGCGTGCAGCACCAGCGCGGTTCCGCAGCCCTGCCTTCTATATTCAGGGGAGACGGAGCAGTTCATGATTTCCCAGGTGTCATCCGCCGTGGGGCGGATGACGACGGCTCCGGCGAGAGTGCCGCGGTCCCGTGCAACGTATAGTTCGCCGTGGGCCAGGTGGTCCGCCACCTGGCGTTCATCCGGATCAGCATCCAGCAGAAGTTCCATCAGGGGAGCAGGAAGGGGCCACGCGGCTGGTTCCTGTACCACGCGGAAGCGGGGAGATGTTTTCATCAAAGGGGCAGTTGGATGGAATTCGCAGGGAGAGGTAGTTCCGGATGTTTCCCGGCAGGGGACCATGGGAAGGCGGGAAGGGGGACAATTTCCACGGTCAGTGGAAATCCTTCAGGGAATGCCGCAGGCTTCTGCGGCTCCTGAAGGGACAGGAAGGCCAAGACCTTTCTTCTTATTCCGCACGCATGAAGATGATGGAGTCCGCTAGCAGTTCCCCCTGGAGGCTGTCCCCCTGGATGACGACGGGCTGCCCGGAGATGATCAGCCCTTTTTCCTTCAGCAGGTCCAGTGCGGTGGAGATCATGCGCGCGGGATCTTTCAGGAAGGGGGATTCAAAGGCGGTGACGTCGCGGGCCAGCGCCAGTTGACGGACGACGACGGGATCATTGCTGAATGCGAAGATAGCCGCCCGTTCCGGTCTGAGAACGGCTGCCTGCGTGGCGGCCAGGCCGCGGCGGGTAAAGATGACCATGCAGGCGTTTTCCACGGAGTCCGCCAGGGAGATGGCCGCCTTGGTGGCTTTCTGGCGGTCCCCGCTCAGGATGGCGGACGCGGCAAAGTTGAGATTGCCGGAACGTTCCATGCGGTGGGCGATGGAGTCCAGCACTTCCACGCAGCGCACGGGATAATTGCCCACGGAGGTTTCGCCGGAGAGCATGACGGCGTCCGCCTGTTCAAAGATGGCGTTGGATACGTCCGTTACTTCCGCACGGGTGGGAGTGGGCTGGGTGATCATGGATTCCAGCATGTGGGTGGCTACGATGCAGCGGCGCCCCAGCCTGTGGCAGTGGCGGATGATGCGGCGCTGGATGATCGGAAGTTCTTCAATGCTGACTTCAATGCCCAGGTCGCCGCGCGCGACCATGATGACGTCTGCGGCCAGAATGATGTCGTCAATGTGGCGGATGGCCTGCTGGTCTTCTATTTTGGCGACAATTTGGGCCCTTCCGCCCAGGGTGTCAATGTGTTCCCGGAGCTGGGCGATGTGGGCGGCATCCCGGACGAAGGACATGGCTACGTAGTCCGTCTCGCATTCCACGGCTACGGCCAGGTCCGCCAGGTCTTTTTCCGTAAGGGCCGGAAGGCGCAGCGCCACGCCGGGGAGGTTGATGTGGCGGCGGGAGCCGAAAACGCCTTCCGTAAGCACCTTGCAGATGAGCCTGTCCGGGCGCACTTCCTCAATGCGCATGAGGATGCCGCCGTTGTCCACCACCATGGTGTGTCCCACCTGGACGTCCTGCAGGAGCCCGTCATAGTTCACTGTGGTGGAGAAGGGAATTTCCGGCTTGGCGGTGCTCAGGCGGATTTCCAGCGTATCCCCCTTTTTCAGGTGATAGGGTTCAGCCAGGTCGCCGGTGCGGATGGAGGGGCCCTGGAGGTCAAAGAGGATGGCTACGTTCGCCTGAAGTTCAGCGGCTTTCCGGCGGATGCGGAAGACGACTTCCCGGACCCAGTCGTGTTTGGAGTGGCTCATGTTGAGCCGGAAGACGTTGGCTCCGGCTTCAATAAGCTGGCCCAGCATGTCGGAAGTGTCTGTTGCTGGTCCAATGGTGCAGATGATTTTGGTGGCGCGGGGCCGGGAAGGTGTACTCATAGTCTTTGTCAGTGCCCATACTGTATCCCAAGGCGCATTCAAATGAAGTTTTTTGTAGTACATGGCAGGATTGTTGCATGTCACGGGGCGGGTGGGGGAGCATACTGGCGGCATGAATCAGATCAGGGTTGAATTGATCAACACCGGTACGGAGATTTTGCTGGGGAGCGTTGTGAATACGAATGCCGCCTGGCTGGGCAACAGGCTGTTTGAAGCAGGGTTCCGCGTGGAGAGGCAGACGGTGGTTCCCGACGGTTATGCCATTAATGAGGCCATGAGGGAGAGCGCCCGGCGCGCGGACATCGTGATCGTGAGCGGCGGCCTGGGACCGACGAGCGACGATGTGACCCGGGAGGCCCTGTGCGACGTGTGCGGCGTGGACATGCACCGTGACGAGCATGTGGCGGAAGGGCTGAAGAGCTATTTTGAACGCAGGGGGATTTCCATTGCGGAGTGCAATTTCAAGCAGGCCATGGTTCCGGACGGAGCCGCGGTGCTGGAGAATGCCAACGGCACGGCTCCCGGCCTGGTGATGCCTGCCGGCGGCTCCCTCCCCATGTTTATTTTATTGCCCGGGCCTCCGGGGGAGTTAAGGCCGATGGTGGAGCATTCCGTGATGCCCATGCTGGAAGATTTGGCGGAGAAGGATATTCCCCATTTGCGCGTTTTCCGCTTGGTGGGCATTGGAGAGAGCGATCTTCAGGAGCTGGTGGATGGTTCCCTGCACCAGGTGCCGGGGCTGGAGGTGGCGTATTGCGCGCGCATCGGAGAAGTGGACGTGCGCCTGGTGGGTGATGAGGCGGCTTTGAAGCAGGGGGAGGCGCGCCTGCGCATCCTGGCCGGGGCGTATGTGCTGACGCCCGCGGGGGCTTCCCTGGAGAAGGCCGTCGTGCTCCATCTGGCTGCCCAGGGGTTGAAGGTGGCCACGGCGGAGAGCTGTACCGGCGGCCTGATTGCCAAGAGGATTACGGACGTGCCGGGGTCCTCCGGGGTTTTTGAATTCGGCTGGGTGACTTATGCCGACCGGGCGAAGGAAAAGATGCTGGGCGTGCCGGAGAAAGTTTTGAAACTCCATGGGGCGGTGAGCGAACCCGTGGTGAAAGCGATGGCGGAGGGCGCCCTGGACCGTTCCGGGGCGGATGTGGCTGTGGCCGTTAGCGGCATTGCGGGGCCGGGGGGCGGCACGCCGGAAAAACCCGTGGGCACCGTCTGGCTTGCCTGGGCTTTCCGGGGGGGAGAAACGCGGACGGAGATGATGCTTTATCCGCGGGACCGCGATTCCTTCCGGCAGATGGTTTCCCAGAAGGCCCTGGCCGGACTGCTGGACGCCAGAAGAAGGGAGACGGTCACGGAATGAGGAACCACACGGGGAGTATTCCCGCCTCATGCAGGCCGCTGATGAATTCAAAGATGCCGATGAACCAGATGAACCACAGGGCGTCCACGATGTTGTGCGTGAACGTCGCGGGATTGACGGAATAGGTGGCGGGGGGCGGTTTTAACCGTGAGAGGGAGGGAATGAAGGAAGGTACGTTCCGGCAGTAGTTCCGGTAAGCGTCTCCAAACAGGGAGATGAGCCGTTCCTGTTCCTTTTTAATGACGGAGGGGTAATAGATTCCGAAGGCCAGCGCCGTCAGCAGCGGGATGGTGAAGGTTTCCGTGGCGCAGGCCACGCCTATGCCGCCGATGAAGCTGAAGAAGTACAGAGGATTGCGGCACATGGAGTACGGGCCTTCAATGACCAGGACGTTGTTTTTATACCCTGCAATGTACAGGGAGCACCAGATGCGGCCGAAAGCGCCTATGCCGGCCATGAAGCAGGCCAGCAGCATGAGGCTTTCTTCAATGAGCGGGGACATTTCCCAGCGGGATTCCCCGAAGAGGAGGGCGCAGCCGATGGCGAGACCGAAGAAAAGGGAGATGAGCGTGCGGAGACGTTCGTTGAGTGATTTGGCGCGGGCTTCCATGATGCTGAAGGAATGTGACGGAAGCATCCTACGGCACCGGAAAATGGCGTGAAGATATTTTCTGTGACGTTTCCGTCACACGGGCATGCAAAAAGGGCCGTGCGCCTTGACGCACAGCCCTTGTAGAAGTAAGGGAGGATTAAGAAATCAGGCGCGCCTGCGGCGCAGCATCAGCGCAGCCAGCCCCAGCAGGCTGAGCGTGGCCGTGGCGGGTTCCGGAACGGCGCCTCCCACCACGTATTGCACCTTGATGGTGTTTCCATCCTTGTAAACGTAGTACTGGCCCTGGTAGTCAGCGGCGTCTCCTTCCATCTTGGCGGAGGCTTTGGTCAGGGAACTGCCGTCCTCTGCCAGGAATTCCCCCAGGGAAATGTCCCCTCCCTCAAAGCCGGCGGAATTGACCAGCGTGCGCGTGACGAACTGGAATTCTCCCACGGTCAGGTCTGCGGACGTGGTGGCCAGCAGCCCGGAGACGGAAAAGCTGGACGCACCCCAGATTTTCTGGTTGACGTTCATGATACCCCCAATACCGAAGACAAGCCGCGCGCCGTCGCCGCCGGAATCAATGCCGCAAACGGTGAGGTTGAGGGCTCCGTCAAGGGTGATGTCACTGCTTTTGAAGTCCACTTGTCCAAGGTTGAGGATGGAACCGGAGCCAACCGTCACATTCCCCATGTAGCGGGTGCCGCCGACGGTAACGTTGCTGTTGCCCGTAACGGTGATGCCGCCGCCGTCGGAGGTGTCCACCATGGAGCCGTTGACGTTCACGGTTCCAGAATTGTTGAAGATGACATCCGGGCCCTGGCCGTTGCCGCGGCTGGGAACGCCGTTGCTCCAGTTGTCCGCGTTGCCCAGTTCATAGGTGTTTCCTTCCGTAGGACCGGCTCCGCCTGTCCATTCCGTAACCATGCTGGCGGCATTGGCACAAACACACAATCCGCAAAGCATGGCGGCGATAGATAAGGTTTTTTTCATATTAAAACAGAAATAACTTGATCAATAAGCCCAGAAGAGACGCTGGCGCTACCATGAAGCTACCGGATTTACAATCCGTCACGGGCTGAAACCGGAAAAATGTCCATCTCTTCGCCAAGGGGGCCGCGTACCTATGCGGCAATGGAAATACATGCGTCCGTCAGGACGTACCGGCTTCCAGAAAAGAGAGTTTGCTAATGCTCCCTTTCAAATTCAGATGCCGCAGAGGCCTTCGGCATTCCTCGCCGAAGTCCGGCAACCCGGACGGTTTCCCATTTCATATAAACGGCTCCCCATAGGTAAAGGGGCGCCGTCGCAAGTTATTTTCCCTAAGAATCACAGCTTGACTCCGGATTGTAAATCCGCAGAAACCGGAAGTGAGTGAGGGGGGCTATTCGTTTTCCTGGTCGTGCTCGTCCGCTTCGCGCGTGGAGAAGCGCATGAGTTCCGCTTCAAAGTGAAGCGGAACGTCCCCCGTGGGGCCGTTGCGGTTTTTAGCCAGGTGAAGGTTGGCTCGTCCGGCCATCTGCTGGCGTTTTTCTTCATCTTCCGCATAGTAGGCGGAGCGGTAGAGCAGGCCGATCATGTCCGCGTCTTGTTCAATGGAGCCGGATTCACGAAGGTCGGAGATGCGGGGCACGCCCAGGCTGGCTCCCGTACGGCTTTCCGGGCCGCGGTTGAGCTGGGCCAGGACGATGACGGGTACCTTGAGTTCCTTGGCCAGGGCCTTGAGCCCGGCGGAGATTTCCGCAACTTCTCGTTCACGGCTGTTGGCGGCCTGTTTGGAATGGGAGCGCATGAGCTGGAGGTAGTCCACGCCGATGGCTGCCAGGCCCCCCTGGTCCCGCATGACGCGGCGGGCCTTGGCCCGGAGCTCGTTGATGGAAATGGCCGCCGTATCATCAATGACAAGCTGGGAGGCCCCCACTTCCTTGACCGCCTGCTTGAAGTGCTTCATTTCCAGCTGGGTAAGGTTTCCTCTCTTGATGATTTCCCGGCTGCGGACCCCGGAGCGGGCGAAAAGAAGGCGCTCCACGATCTGGACGGCGGGCATTTCACAGGAGAAGAGCAGCGTGGGCTTTTTCTCATTCAGTGAGATATGCTCCACGATGTTGAGCAGGAAGGAGGTTTTGCCCATGGAGGGGCGGGCGGCGATGATGAACATGTCTCCCGGCTTGAGGCCGTTGCTCTTTTTGTCCAGTTCTTCAAATCCGGTGGTCAGGCCCTGGATTTGCCCCTTGCTGGCAATGAATTTTTCAAAGTTGGTGACGGCTTGCTTGAGGATGTTCGCCAGGCTTTGTTCGTCCTTGGCGCTGTTGTACCGCTCCCGTATCTGGAAGATGTGCGTTTCCACGGAGTCCAGCAGTTCCGCTACGTCATCCGGATTGTCAAAGGCTTGCGTGGTGGACTGGGTGGCGATGTCAATGATGGAGCGGAGGATGAATTTGTCCTTCAGTACGTTGAGGTAGTGTTCAAAGTACGCTCCAGTGGTGGTGAAGGTGTAGATTTCCGCCAGTCCCGCGCTTCCGCCCACAGCTTCCAGCTGGTGCATGTCTTCCAGAGCCTGGGTGATGGAGACGATGTCAATGGGTTCGTTTTTATTGTAGCGCCCCTGGAAGAGGCGCCACAGCAGCTTGTGAGCGGGCAGGTAGAAGTAGTCTTCCGTCATGCCGATGGTGACGCACTGCCCTACGTAGGTGGCGGGGTCCATGGCCATGAGGGCCAGCACGCCCTTTTCCGGACCGGGGGCCTGCGGAATGTCCCGTAGGTCCAGGGCCGGGGCTTTGCGGGGGGCCTTGGTCAGTTCCAGTGGGGAGGAGGATAGGGTGTCCGTAGTGTCCATGATGCGGCGGCGGGATGGGTGGCATCCGGCGGGAAAGGAATAGCATAACCGGAGACTCCGGGCAAAATAAATACTGCCCGCAGTTCAGGAAATTCGGAGAAAGGTTCAGGCGCGGCAGCCGGGGGAGCCTTCGTTATTTTCCTTTTCCTTCCTCAGTCTCAACTGGCCGCAGGCGGCGTTGATGTCATGGCCTTTTTCATACCGCATGGTGACGGGGATGCGCGCTTTGTGGACGGCGTCCCGGAAGGCGCGGCAGCGGCCTTCCGAGGGGCGTTCCCAGGGAAGCCCCTCCACGGTGTTGTACGGGATGAGGTTCACCTTGGCATGCAGCTTTTTGGCGATGCGGACAAGTTGGGACGCATCCTTCAGGGAGTCGTTCACGTCCTTGATGAGGATGTATTCCAGCGTGGGCATCTGGTTCCTGTCCCGCCCCCATTCCTCCAGCGCGGGAATGAGCTGGGAGAGGGGCCATTTTTTGTTGACCGGCATGATCTGGTCCCTTACCTCGTCCGTGGCTCCGTGCAGGGAGACGGCCAGGCGGATTTGCCGGGGATAGGCAGCCAGTTTTTTCAGTCCGGGAACGAATCCGGAGGTGGAGATGGTGATGTGGCGCGCTCCTATTTCCAGCCCCCGGTGGGAGGTGATGATTTCCAGGGCGTCCTCCAGGTTGTCAAAGTTGGAGAGCGGTTCCCCCATGCCCATGAAGACGAGGTTGTTGACCCGTTTCCCGGCGATGGTTTCCGCAGAGAGGATCTGGCCGATGATTTCTCCCGTAGTGAGGTTGCGTTTAAGCCCCAGCAGGCCGGAGGCGCAGAATTTGCAGCCGAAGGCGCAGCCTACCTGGGAGGAGACGCACAGGGTGATGCGGTCCGATTGCTCCCCGTCTTCCGCAGCGGCGGCGGGGATAATGACGGATTCCACCAGGCTGCCGTCTTCCATTCTGGTGAGGAATTTCCGCGTGGTGTCCGCGGAACCGTGGATTTCCACGATTTCAGGAGAGTGGAAGCGGAAGTTTTCCGCCAGCAGGGTTCTGAGTCCCGGGGAAAGGTTGGTCATGGCGTCAAAGGAGGTGACGCGCTTGCGCCAGACCCAGTCCATGACCTGCTGGACGCGGAATTTGGTATGGCCGTGTTCCGTCAGGAACGCGAGCAGCTTTTCCTCCGTCTGGGCGGTAATGAGGGGGAGCGGGGGCATGGGAGCGGAGGGCCCGTTACAGCAGGGAGTCTACGTAGCGGTCCCGGTTGAAGGGTTCAAAATCTTCTGCGCCTTCGCCCGTCCCCAGGAAGGCCGGGGAGATGCGCATTTCATCCATGATGGCTACGGCCACGCCGCCTTTTCCGGAGCCGTCCATCTTGGTGATGATGACGGAGTCCAGAGGGGTGGCCTTATGGAATTCCCTGGCCTGGGCCAGGGCGTTCGCGCCCGTGGTGGCATCCACCACCAGCAGGGTGCGGTGGGGCGCGGACGCATCCTGCTTGGCAAGGGTACGGCGGATTTTGGAGAGTTCCTCCATGAGGTTGTGGCGCGTGTGGAGACGCCCCGCCGTGTCGCAGATGAGGTATTGGAATCCTTCACGGAGGGCCTGCGTGTGGGCTTCATAGCACACGGAGGCCGGGTCCTGGTTGTGGGCTCCCTTGTAGATGGGAATACCCAGCTTGTCCGCCCAGCTCTGGAGCTGTTCCACGGCGGCGGCGCGGAAGGTGTCCGCCGCGGCCAGGAGGACGCGGGAACCCTGTTTTTGGAGCAGGTGGGCCAGTTTGGCGGCGGAGGTGGTTTTTCCCGTTCCGTTGACGCCCACTACCAGGATGACCAGCGGCCTTCCTTCCGGAGGGGAGGGCAGGGACGGAGCGGCGGCCGGAAAGGCCTGGCGGAGAACTTCACGGGTGGCTTCCACCAGGTTTTCCGCATCCAGGCCCTTGCTTTCCCTCAGTTGGTCCGCAATGGTCATGGCGCGCCTGATGCCGATGTCCGCTGTGACCAGGTCCGCTTCCAGTTCGTCCCAGTCTATCTTGGCGCCGCGGGAGAATTTGGTGAAGAGTTTTTTGAAGAATCCAGCCATGATGCAGGGGTGGGGTTACGCCGGGCGTTCCGTTTTTGAGATGCCGGCCAGCACGCCGTTGATGAAGCGGGGGGATTCCGCGGAGGAGAAGCGTTCCGCCAGCCGGATGGCTTCCGAGATGACGATGGGCGCCGGAAGGTCCTTGCGGTGCAGGAGTTCGTAGGCTCCCAGCCGCAGGATGGCGCGGTCAATGGCGCTGACGCGTTCCGGGGTGTAGTTTTCCAGCGTGGCGTTGATGGCGGCGTCCAGTTCGTCCCGGCGGCGCAGGATTTCCTCTCCCAGGGTTTTGGCTTCGCGGTAGAGCCCGTCCGCATCCTGTCCGGCTTCCACCACTTTTTTCATTTCCGCCAGGGAGGGGCGGCCGTCCGGGTGGATGAGGCAGTTGATGCGGTCGTTGATTTCCTGGAGCTTGTTGCAGGAGGAAATGAGGGCCCCCCAGACACTGCCGTAAGCCGGGAAGTCCTTGAGGGCGTCCAGCAGGCGGCGGCGCATCTGCATGAGGGTGGTGTTAAGTTCCTGGGCGGCGTCACAGGCGGCGGAAAGCGTGCCCCTGTCGTTGGAGGGGTCTTCATGCAGGGCCTTTTTCAACTGGAGCAGGGAGGCGTTGAATTCCCCTTCCTTGACCAGAAGGTCCTGGAGCTGGTCGCGCACGGGCAGGGTGAGGGGGTCATGCTGGAGCTTGTCTGCCGTTTCCCGGGCACGGGTGACGAAGAGGCGCAGTTTGTCCGGATAGTCCCGGGTGAGGTGGCCGGAGACGGCCTTGGCCTTGAGTTTGCAGTAGTCCCCCCGGAAGGGTTCCATCAGGATGTCCCAGATGCCCTCGTCCTGTTCCTGCTCCGTTTCCGGAGCCTGGGAGGCGGCATAGAGGTATTGGATGGCTGCTTGTCTGATTTGGTTGCGTGAGAGCATGGCGGTAGAGAAGAGAATGGAGAGAACGGGCCTTATTGACGGGAGAGGGAGTTGAGGAAGAGTTCCGCCATGCGGGCCGCGGTGCGCGCCGCTTCCCGCCCGCGGTTAAGCTGGGAGGCGATGCAGCGGGCAAAGGCCTGCTTTTCATCATTCAGGAGCAGGACTTCATGAATGACGGGGGTGGTAAATTCCAGTGCCACCTGCATGAGGGCCTGGGTGATGGTGGAGCCGATGAGGTCCGCATGGTCCGTGCTGCCGCGCAGGATGACCCCCAGGGCCACGACGGCGTCAGGGCGTTTTTCCGGAGAGCGGGAGAGGACGGATTTGATGGTCACCGGGATTTCAAAGGCGCCCGGAACGCGGATGATTTCCAGCCGCACGGCCGGGAGCACGGCTTCCAGCTCTTCCGAGCAGTTGTTTACCAGGGCCTGGGTGTATTGCTCATTGTATTCCGAAGCGACGATGCAGATTTTGGCGCGCGTGCCTGTGGGACGCTGGCGGGGAGGAAGTTCCGTGGACATGAAGGGATGGGCGGGGATAAGGTTACAGAATATGGCCCAGCTTGCATTTTTTGGTAGCCAGGTATTTGCTGTTTTGCTCGTTGGGAGGGATAATGAGGGGGACCTGTTCCGTTATTTTAATGCCGAAGCCTTCCAGGCCCACAATTTTCCGGGGGTTGTTGGTCAGCAGGCGGAGCTGGTCCGCCCCCAGGTCATGCAGGATCTGGGCGCCGATGCCGTAGTCGCGCAGGTCGTCCGGATAGCCGAGCTTGAGGTTGGCCTCCACGGTGTCCAGCCCCTGTTCCTGGAGTTTGTAGGCATGGAGTTTTGCCGCCAGGCCGATGCCGCGGCCCTCCTGCCGGAGGTAGAGCAGCACGCCGCCTTCCTGCGCAATGCGGCGCATGGCGGTATGGAGCTGGCTGCCGCAGTCGCAGCGGCGGGAGCCGAAGACGTCCCCGGTAAGGCATTCGCTGTGCACGCGCACCAGCGTGGGCTTGTCCGGGGAGATTTCCCCGTGCACCAGGGCCAGGTGAAGGGCTCCGTCCAGATGGGATTCGTAAAGATGGCAGGTGAATTCTCCGTAGTCCGTAGGCATTTTGACGGTTTCCACCAGGCGTATCTGCTTTTCCTTGGCCCGGCGGTATTCAATGAGCTGGGCTACGGTGCAGGCTTTCAGGCCATGTTTTTTCTGGAAGCCGCCCAGGTCCCCCGTCCGGGCCATGGTGCCGTCTTCCTTCATGATTTCACAGCACACGCCGGCAGGCTGGAGGCCCGCCATGCGCACAAGGTCAATGGTGGCTTCCGTGTGGCCGGCGCGGCGCAGCACCCCGCCGGGAACGGCGCGCAGCGGGAAGGTGTGGCCGGGCTGCACGAAGTCGTTGACGGTGGCCCTGGGGTCTGCCAGCGTGCGGATGGTCAGGGAGCGTTCCGCGGCGCTGATGCCCGTGGTGATGTCATGGGCCGCGTCTACGGAGACGGTGAAGGCCGTGGACATGTTTTCCCGGTTGACGGAGGTCATGAGCGGGAGCTGGAGAGCGTCCGCGCGTTCCGGGGAAAGCGGGGCGCAGACAAGGCCCCTGGCGTGGGTGACCATGAAGTTGATGGCTTCCGGAGTGGCGAACTCGGCGGCAATGATGAGGTCCGCTTCGTTTTCACGGCCGGGATCGTCCGTGACGATGATCATCCGTCCCTGCCGGATTTCTTCCACGGCTTCGTCAACAGTGCAGAATTGAAGTTGATTGTCCATATGAGGGAATAGAAAGGAGGTTATTTTTGCTTTTTGGCCCAGGAGTCCTTGAGAGCCACCGTGCGGTTGAAGACGGGGCGCTGGCCGGGCACGTGGTCCCTGCGGTCCGCCACAAAGTAGCCGAGGCGTTCAAACTGGCAGCGGAATTCCGGCTCCGCAGCGCCCAGGGAGGGTTCCAGCTTGGCGTTTGTGATGACGGTCAGGGAGCCGGGATTCATCACGGAGAGGAAGCCTTCTTCCGCCGCATCCGGGTTTTCCTCCGTGAAGAGGCGGTCATAGATGCGGATTTCACCGTCCACGGCGTCTCTGGTGCTTACCCAGTGGATGGCCGCCCGGCACTGGATTCCTTCCGGAGGGTTGGAGCCGATGGTGCCGGGGATGTGCTCGCAGAGGATTTCCGTGATGTTGCCGTCCGCATCCTGCCTGTAGTCCGTGCAGGTAATGCAGTAGCCGCCGCGGAGGCGCACCGTGCGGCCCGGGGCCAGGCGGAAGTATTTTTTGGGCGGGTCCAGCATGAAGTCGTCCCGTTCAATCCAGACTTCCCGGGTGAGGGGAATCTGGCGGCTGCCTTCTTCCGGTTTTTCCGGGTTGTTCAGCACTTCCGCCATTTCCTCCGCGTCTTCCGGCAGGGTGGTGATGGTGACCTTGAGGGGGTTGAGGACGGCCATGCGGCGCGGCGCGTTGGCGTTCAGGTCTTCCCTGACGCTGTATTCCAGCAGGGCCACATCCGTGAAGCCGTTGAATTTGGTGATGCCTATGGTCTGGCAGAAGTTCCGGATGGCGGCGGGCGTGTAGCCCCGGCGGCGCATGCCGGAGACGGTGGGCATCCGGGGATCGTCCCAGCCGGTGACGTGGCCTTCCTGCACCAGCTGGAGCAGCTTGCGCTTGCTCATCACGGTGTAGGTGAGGTTGAGCCGGGCGAATTCCGTCTGGCGCGGACGCGCCGGCACGGGGCAGTTTTCAATCACCCAGTCGTACAGGGGGCGGTGGTTTTCAAATTCCAGCGTGCAGAGGGAGTGCGTGATGTGCTCGTAGGCGTCTTCCAGCGGGTGCGCAAAGTCGTACATGGGGTAGATGCACCAGGTGTTGCCCGTGTTGTGGTGTTCCGCAAACATGATGCGGTACAGCACGGGGTCGCGCATGTTCATGTTGCTGGAGGCCATGTCTATTTTAGCGCGCAGAATGGCCTTTCCTTCCGGAATTTCCCCGTTTTTCATGGCCTGGAAGCGTTCCAGGTTTTCCTCTACGGAACGGTTGCGGTAGGGGGATTCCACGCCGGGCACGTTCACGTTGCCGCGCTGGGCGCGTATTTCCTCTACCGTCTGTTCATCCACGTAGGCCAGTCCCTTGTTGATGAGGGCCACGGCGCATTCATGGAAGAAGCCGAACATGTTGCTGGCAAAGAAGAGGTTCTTCCCCCAGTCAAAGCCCAGCCAGCGGATGTCTTCCTGGATGCTGTCCACATATTCCTGGTCTTCCTTGCTGGGGTTGGTGTCGTCAAAGCGCAGGTGGCAGCGCGCGCCCGGGAATTCCTGGGCGATGCCGAAGTTGAGGCAGATGGATTTGGCATGTCCGATATGGAGGTAACCATTGGGTTCCGGGGGGAAGCGGGTTACCGGTGCCTGATGCTTGCCGGAGGCAAGGTCATCAGAAATCATATCGCGGATGAAATCTCGGCGTTCGGCAGGCTGCAATGACATGGCGAAAATTCTACTACCAAAATCCATCTTCTGCAAGTGTGTTCACTCGGAATGACATGAGGCGGAACGGGGCGGATAAGAAGTGTTTTTTATCTTTTGCCGGAGGGTTCCGGTCATAAAATTTAAATAATTTCCATGCAGGTATATTTGGGAATGTGCATTTTTCATGAAGATGGATAAAAAATCCCCAGTCTTTCGCTAGGAAAAGGCGCAAGCCCGTTCCGCGGGGTGTTTGCAGAATGCGGCGGACCGGTTTGCTCGCATGGAAAATATTGTTTTTAAGCGGCATGGAGGAAATTTAAAGTGGAGAATGCAAACGGCGGAAACCCTGCGGAGGAAGAAAGCTGTTGAAAGGGAGTTTAATGGAGCAACCTTGAAAATTTATGCAGAATATCCGGCAAAAGGAAAGTTTGGAAGAGAGGTATTGCAAAAGAATCAAAAACGTGCATATTTGGCTCACGTGAATCTGAATTGTCCACAGTGCAAACGACATATCAATGTTCCTTCCTCCGCGGAGGGTTCGATGGTGAATTGTAGCAAATGCGGCCATGAGTTTCTCTGCGACAGGGAAAAGCTGATCCCCAAAAAACCTTTCGCCAAGGCGAAGAAGGCCATTTCCGTCAGTACCCCCAAGGACCGGCGGGAAGTTATTCAGAGCGCGTTGATGGAGACGGGGCTGATTCAGTTGATGTGCCTTTGCGCGTCCCTGGTCATTGCCGCCGGCTGTCTCTGGCTTTTTTACAATGCGTCTTCCGAGATGGACGGAACCTCATTCCTTTCCATGCTGCAGCAGCCCCAGCAGAAGGCGTTCGCCCTGTTTTTCGCCTGTCTGGCCGGGGGGCTGATGGCATGTGCCGGGCGGAGGCACAAGATTGTTTTCATCCTGCTGGGCTTTCTGGTCGCCGGGGGCATCGCTTCCCTGCCTTTCGCTTATCCGGTGAAACTGAACCCCTCCCTGCGTACCGGCAGAGAACATGTTCCCCAGCCTGAGGAGGAAGATGTTTCCGGCTTTACCGGCATGGGCTGGGAACAGGCGGCCGGTCCGGCCGCTTCCGTACAGAATTATGGGGAAGGGGACCTGAAACCGTTGTTTGCCGCCATTGACCGCAAGGAAGACCAGGGAGTGCTGGGCGCGTGGGTGGTCGGGGTGAACGGAGCCAACCGGGACATGGTGAAGGCGTATTTGAAGAGGATGACCCAGTCCGAGGACGAACCTATTTTTTACGACCGCAAGGGAACGGGGGGCGGGTTGTTCGTAATTACCCCCACTCCTATTACGTTCAAGGAGTTTGTGGATGTGGCCTCCAAGATGGGGAAAGTGACCTTGCAGGACAAGGAACGCTTTTTTGTGGAAGTGGTGCTGAACCGGGACAAGTTTGAAGCCCGGCCCGCTTCCGCCGCATTGCAGGATGAACGCCACCAGTATTTCGTGCTGGCTAATTTGAAGGAATTGTCCTGCCTGGATATCCGGCGCGTCATTGCCGCGGCCAAGCGCCTGGCGTCCGTGGAGCCTGACCGGATGCGCCCTGAAGTTTCCGCCAAGTTGGTGGAGCTTCTCCGGGAGCCGTGGGGCCGTGATGCGGAGTATGTGACCGCGCTGGCCTCCGCCCTGGTGGTGTGGGGCCGTCCGGAGGATGCGGAGGCCCAGCGTGTGGTTTATTATGTAGCCACGGAGCTGAAGAAGGCGGATTGTGATATTCCGGCTTCCCTGGTCAGGTTTTTGCTGCACGGTCCGGAAAAGAAAAACTTTGCGCTGCTTCTGGATGAGTGGAAAAAGGACCCGCAGAAGTGGGAGGAGGAGTGCAAGGCGGCAGGCCCCACGGGGGAAGCGGACATCATCCGCCTGATGAATGAGTCCGATGATTTTGTGCTGAAGCGCTCCGCCGCCCGCATTTTGGGAGAAATCGGTTCGGAAGCTTCCCTTTCCGCGCTCAAGGCCTTCACCAGGGATACGGATAATGAATTGCGCTTGTGCGCGGAATTGTCCGTGAACCTGATTGAAAAGCGGCTGGGGATAGATTCTTCCGGCAGGGCCTCCCAATAGGGGGGGCTGCTCCCTGAAGCCGGGGTTCTCCGGATGAATACGGGACAGCGTGTTTTTTATGCGCTGTCCGGTGTGTGGAAAACTCAAACGGGCCTTTTAGGTGTGCCCCGGATGGGCGGCGGATGAAGAAGGTTTTTTCCGCTGTTTATCCATAAAAGGAAGAAGAACTTGAAGGGAACTGGTTTAAATAATCGTTCTTTTTTTATCACGCCCGCCGGTTTTCCGTGTGGTATTTCCGCTGTTTGAATGCATTTCACGGGAAGAAAGTTGTTTTTGTCCCGGAAGCGTCTCTTTTTTGGTTGCGGAGAAAAGCCAATTTACTAGAATGCAACGACCATGACAGACCAAGAAAACATGAAGGCCGCCGTTCCGGATGCGGCCAGGCGATACATGCGCTACCTCCTTATCATGGCCGGTTTGGGCGGCCTTCTTTATGGTGTGGACGTCGGCGTGATTGCTGCGGCGCTCCCCTACATTGAGCAGACGGCTGGCTTTAATCCCTCCCAGCTTTCCCAGGTGGTGGCGGCCGTGCTGTTCGGCAGCGTGCTTTCTTCCCTGTTTGCCGGGTACCTGGCCGACAAGATGGGACGCAAGGCGTTGATTACCGTAGCCGCCGCCCTGTTCACGGTGAGTATTCCCGTGATCTGCCTGTCCCAGGAGGTGTTCGGCATCATGCTGCTGGGCCGTATTCTCCAGGGCGCCAGCGCCGGTATTGTAGGCGTGGTGGTTCCCCTGTACCTGGCAGAGTGTTTAAGCGCGGAGTCCCGTGGCAAAGGAACGGGGATGTTCCAGTTCCTGCTGACGGTGGGCCTGGTGTTTGCCGCTGTAGTCGGCTTGCTTGCCGCCAGTTATGTGGGCGGTGTGGAAAATTCCGGCGCGAGCGAAGAAACGCTGACTTCCGCCAAGATTTTTGCGTGGCAGGCCATTTTCTGGGTTTGCGCCGTTCCCGGCCTTTTCCTGTTCTTCGGTTCCTTCCGTTTGAGCGAATCCCCCCGTTACCTGTTCCGCCGCGGCCGCAAGGATGAAGCCATGGCCGTGCTGGTGCGCAGTTACGGAGATGTGCGCGCCAAGGAGGTATTTGATGAGATGGTCCATATTGAAGAGGAAGAGAAGCAGAAGGCTGAGGAGCTCAAGAAGCAGAGTTCTTCCGGTGAATCCCTTCTTCAGCGCAAGTATGTTTATCCCTTTGTTCTGGCAGTCCTCGTCCTGGCCTTTACGCAGGCTACGGGTATCAACTCCGTGCTGAACTACTCCGTGAAGGTATTCCAGCAGGCTGGCCTGGAAGGCACTACCGCCAACTGGGCAGACTTCACCATCAAGGTGGTGAACTGCCTGATGACCATCGTCGCCATGGTTCTGGTGGACCGCAAGGGCCGCAAATTCCTGCTCAAGATCGGCACCGCCGGCATTGTGGTGGGCCTTCTCGGCACCGGTTTCCTGTTCAATAATGTGGAAAAAGCCCGCAAGGACGTGACCACGGACGTGGCCGCCCTGCTGGCCGCCCAGAGCCCCTCCGTCCAGAAGGAGTTTGAACAGGGCAAGGACGTGAGTTCCATCCGCACGCTTCAACTGGAACGCACCCCTGATTCTCCCTTCGTCAAGGACCTGCTCGCCAAGAACGACATGGGCGACAAGGACATCAACAGGATGCAGCTCATCATCACCTATGACCAGCCGGAAGCCAATCCCGCCTGGTACCAGTTCCTGATGGGGTCCTCCACCCAGCTTTCCGTGGTGGAATTTGCCGAGCTGACCAAGGATGTCAAGGACATCAAGAAGGAAGAGGACAAGGCTTCCCTGGCCCTGATCAAGGCCGTGCCGGATTCCACCAACAAGATGGTGGTGAACGGCAAGGACGGCTATGCCATGAAGCCCGTTTCCATCCTGAAGGCGGAACTGGGTGAAAAGCCGGATACCACCATGGGCTGGGGCGTGACCGCGTTCTTCATTATCTTCATTGCGTTTTACGCTACCGGTCCCGGCGTGTGCGTCTGGCTGGCCCTGTCCGAACTGATGCCCGCCCGCATCCGTTCCAACGGCATGGCGATTGCGCTGCTGATCAACCAGCTTGTTTCCACGATCATTGCCGGCTCCTTCCTTCCGTGGGTGGGAAGCTGCGGCTACTCCGGCGTGTTCTTCACGCTGGGCGGCATTACGGTGCTGTACTTCATTACGGTGACCTTCTTCCTGCCTGAAACCAAGGGGCGCTCCCTGGAAGAGATTGAAGGCTACTTCACGACAGGCAAGATGCCGGAAGATCTCAAGATGATCGGCGAAGGCATTGAAGCGGAGGAATAACGGCCTCCCGTGTTTTTCAAAGCCGCCTCCCATGGCCGGGGGCGGCTTTTTTCATGTCCCGGGATGATGGCGGCCGGCCTCCGGCGTTTTCCCTGGCGGATTATTGTTGTAAGGGAACTGGCGTTTTCCCTTTTGAATGGGCGCGGGTCCGGGACGTGAATAGTGCGGTCAGCGTGCGCCGTCCGCCTTTTTCCGGTTGGCCTGCCAGTTTTTAATGGCTTCCGCAATGGGGGGATACCCGTTTTTCATGTGGAAGTCATAGGCTGTCTGCCCGTCATCGTTGCGGAGGGCGGGATTGGCGCCGTTGTCCATGAGGCAGACGGCTATTTCCGGAGAATTGCAGGCCATCAGCGGCGTCAGGCCGTCCACGTCCGGCTGGTTGGGGTCCGCTCCCGCCTTAATGAGGAGTTCAATGAGGGGAATGAGGCGTTCCGCCGGTTTTTCCTTGGTGCAGACCAGGTGCAGGGGAGACTGCTTGCTTTCAAAGAAACGTTCGTTGACGTCGAATCCGGCCTTGATGAGGCGTTCATAAATGGCCGGGGAAAGACTGAGGAAGCCCACGCCGCGCGCCTGGGCGTTCAGCCTGCGCTTGAGGTCAGGGGAACCTGCGTCCAGCAGGGCCAGGGCTATTTTTTCCTGTCCGGGGTCGGAGTCATTGAGGGCGGCGGAGTACATGAACGGGGTGACTCCCCACGGTCCCGGCTGGTCCGGGTTGGCTCCGTGCTTGAGCAGGGCCTTCACCAGCGGCAGTCTGTCTTCCGCCGTGGAGTTCATGTAAAGGCCTGACAGGCATGCCCAGGTGAGGGGAGTGTCCCCCGGTTCCTTCATGCCGTCATGCATGAAGATGGATTGCGCATTGACGGGGGCCCCGGCTTCTATCATCCGGATGGCTAATGGGTTCAATCCCAAGGCAATGCAGAGATGGAGCGGGGTGTTGCGGTCCGGAGCCTGAAGCAGGAGGTTGCCCGTCTGCCGGAATTGCTCCAGCATCCGGTAGCAGTTGAGGATGGAGTGGAATTCTTCCTGCGCCTCCCCGGGGTACATGATTTCCAGGGGCCAGGAGTCATGCAGGAAACGGAGGGTGAGGCCCAGCAGGCTTTCACTCCCTGTTTTGATTTCCTGTTTTTCAGCCTCCGTGAGCTGGATGGTCCTTTCCTCCGCTTCCGCCAGGGGGGCGGCTGCGATGGCTGCTGCTGATACAAGCAGCATGGACCCCGTCATTTGTCTCATGGCATCCTTATAGGGCAAGGAAAGTGGCCTGTCACTTCAAATCAGGGGCATTATCCCAGTTTGGAGAGGCTGGCGCGGACGGCTTCCACCGTACGGTCAATGTCTTCCTCCGTATGGGCCGTGGAGATGAAGCCCGTTTCATACGGGGAGGGGGCGAAGTAGACGCCCTGTTCCAGCATGTTCCAGAAGAAGGGCTTGAAGAGTTCCTTGGAGGCCTTTTGCGCGGTGTCCAGGTCATAGACCTCCTCTTCCGTGAAGAAGAGGCAGAACATGGAGCCCGCGCGGTGGAAGGTGTAGTTTTTTCCGTGTCTCCGGAGAGCTTCCCTGATGCCTTCCTCCAGGCGCGCGCCGAGCTGTTCCAGGCGGTCATACGCGTTCCCGTTCAGGAGCTCCCGGAGCTGGGCCAGGCCCGCCGCCATGGCGACCGGGTTGCCGGAGAGGGTGCCCGCCTGGTACACCGGGCCGAGCGGGGAGAGGCAGTCCATGATTTCCGCCCTGCCGCCGAAGGCTCCCACAGGGAGGCCACCGCCGATGACCTTCCCCATGCAGGTGAGGTCCGGCGTGATGCCGTAAAGCTGTTGCACGCCGCCGGGCGCGACGCGGAAGCCCGTCATGACTTCGTCAAAGATGAGCAGGGAGTCGTAGCGGAGCGTGACTTCCCGCAGGAAGTGGAGGAAGCCGTTCTGCGGGAAGTAAAGCCCGGCGTTGGCCGGGAAGGGCTCCAGGATGACGGCGGCGATGTCGTTCCCATGGAGCTCAAAGGCTTTCTTCACTGCTTCCCGGTCATTGTAGGGGACGGTGATGGTGAGCTGGGTCATCTCCCTGGGAACGCCTGCGCTGTCCGGCTCCCCGAAGGTGAGCGCGCCGGAGCCTGCCGCCACCAGCAGGGAGTCCACATGGCCGTGGTAGCACCCGATGAATTTGATGATTTTGCGGCGTCCGGTGTAGCCGCGCGCCAGCCTGATGGCGGACATGGTGGCTTCCGTGCCGGAGTTCACCATGCGCACTTTTTCCACGGAGGGCACCATTTCCGTGATCATTTCCGCCATATCCACTTCCGCCGGAGCGGGAATGCCGTAGCCCAGCCCCCTGTCCACGGCGGCATGGACGGCGTCCATGACGGGCTGCGGGGCGTGGCCCAGGATGGCCGGGCCCCACGTGCCGATGTAGTCAATGAGCTGGCGTCCGTCCGCGTCCGTGATGTACGCGCCTTTGGCGGACTGGACAAAGAAGGGGTCGCCGTCCACATTGCGGAAGGCTCGGACGGGGGAGTTGACGCCGCCTGGGATGACGGCGCGCGCGCGGGAGAAAAGCTGGGCGGACTGATTCATGTGCTGAGGGAAGCAAAAAGGGCAAACCTTGAGAAAGGGTTGCCCTCATTGAAATGGGTTCTATTCCCGAACCAATACTGATTTAAGCTTCAGGAGCGGAAACGGGAGTTTCAGTAGTTTCGGGAGCTGCTTCTTCGCTCCTGTTGCTGTAACGCCACTTTACTTTGTTGCGCTTGCTGGCGGAACGGGCCTTGCGGCGGCGTTCGTCCATCGGGGTTTCAAAGGCGCGGCGGCGGCGCATTTCATCCAGAATGCCTTCAACATCCAGCTTGGTTTTAAGGCGCTTGAGAGCGCGGTCGATAGGTTCACCTTTTCTTACGGTAACTTCACGCATGATTTGTTTTCCTTTTTCTATTCGTCCGGGAACGGGAGACAATACGTAGTGCTTTCCTGCTTACAGGTCAAGATTTTTATCATGGCTGACCCATTTTTTGTCTCTGAAGAAAGGGTTCCGGCGTCCGCAGCGGGGGCGGACGCCCGCATGATGCGTTTTCCTGCTCCGGAACGGGCTTCAACTGTCCTTGCCTTACGGTATGGGGCATGGTAGAAAAGAACGTCTCCCATGAACCGCCTGCACACATTGATTGACGGATTTCCCCGGGTGCGGATTCTCTGCATCGGGGACGTAATGCTGGACAAATTCCTGTACGGCAGCGTCAGCCGGATTTCCCCGGAGGCTCCGGTTCCCATCATGAAGATGGACCGGGAGACGCGCATGCTGGGCGGTGCGGGCAACGTGGTGAGCAACCTGTGCGCGCTGGGGTGCGGCACCACCTTTGTCAGCGTGGTGGGCAATGACGGCCACGGACGGCAGGTGCGGCGTTTTCTGGAAGAGACGTGCTGCGTTCCGGAGCTGGTGGAGTGCGAGGGGTATGAGACGACCGTGAAGATCCGTTTTGTGGCGGGCAAGCATCATTTGCTGCGGGCGGACCAGGAGCAGCCGCTGCGGATGGTTCCTGAGCTGGCCGCCCGTTTTCTGGAACGGGTGGACGCCTGCCTGCCGGAGGCGGACCTTGTCCTTTTGTCCGATTACGGGAAGGGCCTGTTTGACGGGGAAACCACCCCCGCCGTGATTGCCCGGTGCCGGGCGGCGGGCAAGTCCGTGATCGTGGACCCGAAGGGGGCGGATTATTCCCGCTACAGGGGGGCCACGCTGGTGAAGCCGAATATGAAGGAGTTCCAGGAGGCGACGGGCGTGGCGCTGAATCCCTCCGTGCCGGGCTGGGAACAGGCGGCCATGGAAGGAGCGCAGCGGCTGTTCACGGAGTTCGGCATTGAGAACCTGCTCGTCACCCTGAGCGAGCACGGCATGATTTTCATTCCTTCCTCCCATCCCGCCGATTTTGTCTGCATTCCCACGGAGGCCCGCGAGGTGTTTGACGTGTCCGGAGCGGGGGATACCTCCCTGGCCAGCCTGGGCGCGGCGCTGGCCGCCGGGGCCACCGTGCCGGAGGCTCTGGTGGTGTCCAACGTGGCCGCCGGAATCGTGGTGGGCAAGTTCGGCACGGCCAGCGTGACCGGACCGGAACTGAAAAAGGCCCTGGAGGAGAAAGCCCGGAAGGCTCCCTCCTGGCACCACCGGAACAATATCCTGACGCCGGAGGCGGCAGCGGAGCTGGCAGACCGCTTCCGCCGGGAAAAGAAGGTGGTGGGTTTTACGAACGGCTGTTTTGACCTGCTGCATCTGGGGCACCTGCATTCCTTCATGAAGGCGCGGGAAGCGTGCGACGTGCTTTTTGTGGGGCTGAATACGGATGCCTCCATCAAGCGGCTGAAGGGGGAGGACAGGCCCATCAATAACGAGGAGATGCGTTCCCTGCTGCTGGCTTCCCTGGATTTCATTGATTACGTGGTGCCGTTTGACGAGGATACGGCCCTGCCGCTGATTGAAAAGCTGCGCCCGGACGTGATTGCCAAGGAGGGCTACCCGCTGGAACGCTGGCCGGAAGGGCAGTACGTGAAGTCTTACGGGGGGCAGGCGCTTGAATTGCCGCGCCTGGAGGGATTTTCCTCCACCAATATCATCAACCGCATGAAGAACAGTCCAGAATGAGCGAGTACATCAGGAATCAGATTTTAGGGATAGCGGATAATTTCAAGGCCCTGTCCGCCATGGCCGGGGAGATTGAACAGGTCGCCCGCGTCTGCGCGGATACCCTCAAGGCCGGGAACAAGATCATGTTCTGCGGCAACGGCGGGTCCGCGGCGGATTCCCAGCACCTGGCCGCCGAGCTGGTGGGCCGCTACAAGCTGAACCGTCCCGCCATGAATGCGCTGGCCCTGACAGTGGATACTTCCATCCTGACCGCCGTGGGGAATGATTACGGGTATGAAACGGTCTTTTCCAGGCAACTGGAGGGAGTGGGCCGTTCCGGTGACCTGCTGGTGGGGCTTTCCACGAGCGGCAACAGCCGGAACATCGTCCTGGCGATGGAGCTGGCGCGCCGCATGGGTGTCAGGACCGTGGCCCTGACGGGCCAGGGCGGCGGGGAGATGAAGGCCTGTGCGGATTTCTGCATTGCCGTTCCCTCCCACGCCACGAACAACATTCAGGAGATGCACATTGCCGTGGGCCATCTGGTTTGCGAGCTGGTGGAGCAGGAAATGTATGGCGCCTAAAGCTCTGTTTCTGGACCGGGACGGCGTAGTGAACGTGGATGGCGGGTACGTTCACCGCAGGGAGGATTTCCAGCTGGTTCCCGGCATTCTGGACCTTTGCCGGAAGGCGCGGGAAAAGGGGTATCTGGTCATTGTGGTGACCAACCAGTCCGGCATAGGCCGCGGCATGTTTACGGAAGAGGATTTCTCCCGGCTGACGGAGCATATGAAAGGCGCGTTCAGCGCCGCCGGGGCGGAGATAGCGGGTGTGTTCCACTGTCCCAGCGTGGATGACGGCCATCCTGACCGGAAGCCGAATCCCGGCCTGTTTTTGAAAGCTGCCGCGGCATACGGGCTGGATATGGCGGCCTGCGTATCCGTGGGCGACCGGGAGCGGGACATCCAGGCGGCCCTTTTCGCCGGGGTGGGCCGTAATTTCCTGTTTTCCACCGGGGATGCGCCGACTGGCGCTACGGCCCGCGTCAAGACCCTGGATGAAGTGGCTGCGTGGCTGTAGGCGGAGATGGGCTGCTCCGGACATGACCCGTCAAGGATGGCCCGTCCAGTTTTTTTCGTGGCTGGCCGCGTATTTATTCCCAAAGCGTTACGGCCATGCTTCATTCTTGAAAGAAAGCTTTACATGGGCGCGGATACCGTCTATAGGTCAAACAGTATGAAACCCTTGCTGCCCATCCTATCCATTGCATTGTGTTCCGGTGTATGCGCCGTTGTTCAGGCCGCAGATGCGGAATTGCCACAGCGGCTGGAAAAAAGAGAGGCCCGTGCCCGCATTACTTATGAAGGAGGAGACGGCTCCAGCTTTGAAAAGGCCGTCGTCATTGTTGGCGCAAAGAATTCCATGGATGGAGTTCCTGCCGAAAGGAAATGGCTTGAGAAAAAATACAGGGATTATGAGAAGCTCAAGCAGGCGCTCATGGAGCATGAAGGCAAGTTCTTTGACGTGATTACGATCAAGACGAAAAAAGGCAGGGAAGTGGTCGTCTATTTCGATATTTCCGGTTTCTTCAGTAAAAATTAAAGAGAATAATATTATTCCCGTTATTTCCTTATCCGGCCTTTCCGTTCCGCGGAGCGCCTCCGGTTCTTTTTCCCCGCCTCACGAATGGAGTTTTCCTGAGGCGGGTTTTATTGTCCGGAACCGGAGCCCCCATAAAAAACGGGAGAGGCGGACGGGATATCCGGAACTGTCCGGAAGGGCAGCCGCCTGCGCAAACGATTCATCAGCCGGGAGAAGCCGGGGGAAGTAATTTGACATACGGGAGGGGCCCTGTTAGAAATGAAGCGATTGGTCCGTAGTTTCGTGGACTTGTCCTGCACAGGCTTTTTACTTTTGCACATATGAACCTGATTTCCTTCCGATCCATGGCGGCGGTCACAGCGCTTGGGGCCAGCCTTGCCCTTCCGGTGTTCGCCCAGTCTTCTTCCCCTGCCTCTTCCGCCGCGCCTGCGGCCTCCCGCGCCAAAAAGGCGGCCGGGATGCCGGTGTATCCCATTCCGCAGAAGATGACCCGGAGCGGCGGTTCCGTGACGGTTCCGGCCCTGAAGCTGTCGGGCGCGCGGGATGAGCCTACCGTGAATGCGCTGAAGAGCATGTTTTCCATCACCCCGAACGGGCTGCCCGTGCAGATGTCCATCATCAAGGGGAGCAAGAAGGCCGCCGGAAATGTTCCGCAGAAGGCCGGGGCCTATTCCCTGAGCGTAACCCCCCAGGGCATCCGGATGACGGGGTATGATGATGAAGGCCTGTTTTACGCGGCCCAGACGCTGCTTCAGCTGGCGGAGAAGACTCCTTCCGGCGTGACGGTGCCTGTGGTGGAGGTCCTGGACTGGCCGGACGTTCCGTTCCGCGGCACCATTGAAGGATTTTACGGGCTGCCCTGGGGGCAGGAGGGGCGCATCAGCCAGTTCAAGTTTTACGGGAAGTACAAGATGAATACGTACATCTACGGCCCGAAGGACGACGTGTTCCACGGTTTTTCCAAGCGCTGGCGCGAACCGTATCCCGCAGACATGGCCAAGGACCTGAAAGAGCTGGTGAAGGTCGCCAGGCAGAACAAGGTGAATTTTGTCTGGGCCGTGCACCCCGGCGCGGATATTCACTGGGGGGAGGCGGACCGGAAGGCCGCCGTGAAGAAGTTTGAGATGATGTATGACCTGGGGTTCCGTTCCTTTGCGGTGTTTTTTGACGACATCGGCGGGGAGGGAGCCAAGCCGGAGGGCCAGGTGGAGTTCCTGAATTACCTGAACAAGGAGTTTATTCACAAGAAGCCGGACGTGACTCCGCTGATTGTGTGCCCCACGGCGTATTCCGGCGGCGGGGGACGTTACCACGAGGTGATGGGGGAACATCTGGACAAGGACATCGGCATTATGTGGACGGGGTCCGGAATCGTGAGCGACATCAAGACGCCGGCGCTGAAAGGGATCAACAAGTATCTCCAGAGGCCCGCGTTCATCTGGTGGAATTTCCCGGTGACGGATTACGTGCGCCACGCCCTGTTCCTGGGACGCACTTATGGCGTGGACGCGGACGCGATGCCGTTCATGCAGGGGTTCGCCTCCAATCCGATGGACAAGCCGGAGGCCTCCAAGATTTCCCTGTTCAGCGTGGCGAACATGACCTGGAATGCCAAGGCGTACGATTCGGACAAGACGTGGAAGGACAGCATCCGCATCCTGTTTCCCGGCTGCGCCTCCGCCATGCAGACGTTTGCCGACCATAACAGCGACGGGGGGCCGAGCGGGCACAATTACCGCAAGGAGGAGTCCGTGGAGATCGCTCCCGTGGTGGAAGAGGTGCTGGAGCTGTGCCGCCGCGGCGGCAAGGTGTCCGAGAGCAAGGCCTTTGACCGCCTGAAGACGGAGTTTGCCAGGATGGCGCAGGCGCCGGACGTGATCCGGGCCAAGGCGAATAATGCCGCCTTCATCGCGGAAGTGGAGCCGTGGCTTGTCCAGTTTGAGTCCCTGGGGAAAGCCGGGGTGAACAGCATGCAGATGATTGAGGCCACGGAGGCGGGCAATGCCTCCGGAGCGCTGAATTACGCCATGGAGGCCGCGTGCCTGCTTGCAGAGATGCAGCGTTACAGCAAGGAGATCAGCAAGGCCATCAACAAGCACGTGACGGAGGTGACCAAAAAGAGCTCCCAGTGGCAGACTGCCGTGAAACCGTCTGAACTGGTGATGGCCCCCGCCGTGCGTGAGCTGCTGGACATGGGCTCCACCCCCGTGCTTTCCCGCGTGAGCGGGCAGTCCGTGGGCCGCGTGAAGCCGTACGTTTCCACCAAGTCCAAGGGAGGGATTGAGAAGATGCTGGATGACGATCCCGAGTCCTATTATTACTGCAAGGAGGTTCAGAAGAAGGGTGACTTTTTTGGCGTGGACCTGGGCGCGCCGCGGGAAATTCGCAACGTTTCCATCGTGATGGGCCGCAATGATTCCGATAAGGACGCGGTGAACAAGGGCCAGCTGGAGGTGTCCATGGACGGGCAGTCCTGGTCTCCCCTGATGCCGGAGTCCTCCGGGGTGCGCGTGGAGTACGAGGGCCGCGGCAAGAAAGGCCGCTTTGTGCGCTACCGTGCTACGGTGCAGGGCGTTCCGGGAGGAAAGTCTGACGTGTGGACGGCCATCCGGGATTTCAAGGTGAATGCCCCCGCCGCCCCTTCCGTGCTGACGGACGCGCCGGCGTTCAAGACCGCCGTGGTGGAAGCCGGGGACAAGGATATTTCCC
This sequence comes from Akkermansia muciniphila, assembly GCF_018709685.1. Taxonomy (GTDB): domain Bacteria; phylum Verrucomicrobiota; class Verrucomicrobiia; order Verrucomicrobiales; family Akkermansiaceae; genus Akkermansia; species Akkermansia muciniphila_E. The sequence goes on along the minus strand of NZ_JABDHQ010000002.1, from coordinate 191,513 downwards.
TGAAGCGCATCATGGAGGTGCATCCCCTGCCGCCGAAGAAGTCCCTGGGGCTTCAAATTCCGGCGGGGGCGTCCGTGGAGTCCGCCTCCGTCAACCTGAAGACTCCGGACCTGAAGTGGGCCAGGATGTACATTTCCATGGACGGGAAGTCCTGGACGGAGGTGCCGCTGAAGGCGGACGGTTCCGCGGAGATCGGCGGCGTGATCAAGGGCATCCGGCTGGTGAATGCGGGCTCCTCCCCTCAGGAGGTGACCCTGGAAGAGTTCAAGCTGAATCTTGCCAACAAGGGCGGCAAGTCCGCGGATAACGGGGCGGCCGGGGATTTCAACCTGGCTACGTTCCTCCCGGTGGAATTGTCTCCGGAGAAGGTGGAGATTCCGTGTGATTCTCCGCGTGCGAATGCCGCCATCGTCCTGTCGGACGGGAAAGAAGCGTCCGTGCTGGCTTGCGGGGCCGACGGGCGTTGGGTGCCTGTGGGCAACCTGGCCAAGGGGAAGAAGGTGAGCACGTTCAGCCTGAAATCCGTCAAGAAGCCGGTGAAGGCCCTGGGCCTGACCGGGAAGAAGGGGAGCTCCGTCAATATCTTTGAAGTGATCTGGAAGTAACTGGTCCCGGGCGGGCCGCCGGGTATGGCGGCCTCCCGCGGGTTGATGCCCGCTGGCGCCGGGCGGCTGTTTCCTCCGTGGAATGGCCGCCCTGTCTTTTTATGGGTCCGGGTTCAGGAGGCGCGTTTGGCCGCCAGGTGCATGCACCCCAGGATGAGGGCAATGATCACGAGCGGCCCAAGGATGTCCCCGTAACCCACCATGCCCGTGTTGACGGGGGCCAGGCACAGCAGGAACCACCATGCCAGGGCCAGCAGGCGCAGAAGGGGGGAAGAGCCGCTCCCGGAGAGGAAGACGTAAATAATGAGGGCCCAGAGCCGGGAGAAGCGCGGCAGCGTGACCAGCCATTCCCGGTGGTCCGCGCCGGGCCAGACAAGCGTGCCGTAAGAGCCGGAGGCGGGGAGGTCCCCCCACATGGTTTCCGCGGGAAGCGCCAGGTTCATCAGCAGGTTCAGGAGCAGTCCCGCGTAAACGGTAATCATCAGCGCTCTCCATTGGGCGGCCGTGCGCACGGCCAGGAGCAGGAACGCGGGAACCAGCAGGAAGGGTGTCAGCTCCAGCACGCCCATCCAGGCGGGAAGGAGGGAGCCTGTTTCCGCGTAGCGGTCCGCGCCCTGGGGGATGGCGGAGAGGATGGCCCAGTACAGGAGCAGCAGGAGGATGCAGCGGTATCTGACGGCGCGGCTCACGGGGCGTTCTTCATCCGGAGGGAGGCCCAGCCATGCTCCGGGGTGCGGCTGATTGGTGGAGTAAGGCATGGAGGGAACCGGCTCCTTTTGTAACGGGAACGTGGGAGTTTGTCAATAAAGCCCGGTTCCGGTCCGGAAAGCGGGGTTGTTTTTCAACAAAATGGACATTTCAGGTGTCCATTGTGACAAAGTTGTTGCCATCGGCTTCTTGCCGCGGGCGGTTCATTTTGATAGTCGGTGCCTGAAAGGGCGCGGAAAGTCGGCTGTGCCCAGTAACCCCTTCCTTTTGTTCATGTCCCATTCCAGATTCCTGACGATTTTACCGGCCCTGTTTTTCTGCCTGCTGGCTGTTTCCTGCGGAGATAAAAGAAAGGAGGATCCTAATGTCATTGAATTGAACTTCGGCCATTTTCCGAATGTGACGCACGTGCAGGGGCTGGTGGCCCACCATTTTTCCCGGGAGGGGAAGGGGTGGTTTGAGAAACGCCTGAAGGAGGCCACGGGGAAGGACGTCAGGATCAACTGGTACGTTTATAATGCGGGGCCCAGCGCCATGGAGGCCGTGTTCGCCCAGTCCATAGAACTGGCGTACGTGGGCCCCAGCCCGGCCATCAACGCGTTTGTGCGTTCCCGCGGGGAGGACATACGCATGATAGCCGGAGCCGTGGAGGGGGGCGCCGCCCTAGTGGTTCCGAAGGATTCCGTGCTGAAGGAGCCTGCGGATTTCCGCGGCAAGGTGATTGCCACTCCCCAGCTTGGCAATACGCAGGATGTTTCCGCCCGCGCCTGGTTTTCCCGCGGCGGCCTGCACGTGACGCAGCGGGGCGGGGACGTGACCATTCTGCCCACTCCCAATCCGGAGCAGTTGAGCCTGTTCCGGCAGGGCAGGCTGGACGGCGTATGGACGGTGGAGCCGTGGGTGAGCCGCCTGGTGATGACGGCGGGGGGGAAGGTGCTGGTGGATGAAAGGGAGTCCATCGCCACCGTGCTGGTGTGCGGGGCGGAGTTTCTCCAGGACAAGCCGGAGGTGGTGAAGGCTCTGGTGCAGGCGCATCAGGAGCTGAACGAATGGATACGCCGGAATCCGGAGGAGGCCCAGGCGATCGTGGTCAGGGAGCTGGAAGAGCTTACCCATTCCAAAATAGATGCTGCACTGATTGCGCAGGCCTGGAAGAGCATCGTCATGAAGGACAGAATTTCCCTTCCCAAACTCCAGCAGTTTGTGCAGGACGCCCATCACGCGGGGTTCATGAAGGAAGTGCCGGACGTGGCCGGACTGGTGGTTCCGGAGGCGGTGGAGGAACCGCTGGCTGAAGAGGAACGGTTAACCATGATGAAGGAGGGCGCCGGGAGATGATGATGGGTGAAGAACATTGCGGCCCCGGAGGATGCAAGCTGCGCATTGTGGATGTGAGCAAGGTGTTTGAAGGGCGGCGTGGAAAGGTGGTGGCCCTGGAGGGGATCAATCTGAATATCAGGGGCGGCGAGTTCGTTTGCCTGGTGGGGGCCAGCGGGTGTGGAAAGACTTCCCTGCTGAATATCATCGCCGGGCTGGAATTCCCCTCTTCCGGGGTGGTGGAGCTGGACGGGGAACCCGTGACGGGGCCGGGCCGGGACCGCACCGTGATGTTCCAGGAGTCCGCCCTTTTTCCGTGGCTGGACGTGATGGGGAATGTGATGTTCGGCCTGAAGCTGACTCCCGGCCTGACACGGGGGGACCGCCTCGCCATTGCGGAGAAGAATCTGGAGCTGGTGGGGCTGAAGGATTGTTCGCACTCCCATATTCATGAGCTTTCCGGAGGAATGAAGCAGCGCGTGGCGCTTGCCCGCGCCCTGGCTACCAGCCCGCGCATCCTGCTGATGGACGAGCCTTTTGCCGCTCTGGACGCCATGACCCGCGAACAGCTTTACCAGGATCTTCAGGATATTCATTTCCGCTGCGGCATGACGATCATCTTCGTCACGCACAATATGCGCGAGGCCGTTTGCCTGGGGGACCGCGTGGTGCTGTTCACTCCGCATCCCGGCCGCATCCGGGAAGAGTATTTTGTGGGCCTCCCCCATCCCAGGGACATTAATAACCGGGACCTGGCGCAGTTGTCCGCCCGCATCACCCAGGATTTGAAAGGAGCGATGGCATGAACAGGCACAAATGGTCCAAGTGGGCGGCCCATGGATGTTCGCTCGTATTTTTCATCCTCGTGATCTGGGTATGGCAGTATTTGAGCGACCAGAAGGTGTGGAAGCCCTATTTGTTTCCCTCTCCGCTTGAGGTGTGGGAGTATTTGCGCTCCTCCTTTATGGACGGGTCTCTGGAAGAGTCTTCCTGGATTACCGTGAAGAGGCTGGTCATGGGGTACGGAATAGGGCTTGTCATGGGTATTCCGCTGGGCATGCTGTGCTCCCGCTTCCAGTTGATTCAAAATACCCTGGGGCTCGTTTCCCTGGGGTTTCAGGCCCTTCCCAGCGTGTGCTGGGTTCCGCTGGCTACCTTGTGGTTCGGCCAGACGGAGGGGGCCATGCTGTTCGTGGTGATCATGGGGACGCTGTGGTCCGTGATTCTGGCGACGGCCAACGGCATGCGGAATGTGCCGCCCATTTACGCCCGGGCGGCGCGCACGATGGGCGCGGGGCCCTTTTACTGCCTGATTCACGTGACTCTGCCCGCTTCCGCCCCCTTTGTGGTGAGCGGCATGAAGCAGGGCTGGGCCTTTGCGTGGCGCTCCCTGATGGCGGCGGAAATTTTCGTGCCCATTCTGACCGGGTTCGGCCTGGGACAGCTCCTGCATTACGGGCGTGAGCTGAACGCGATGAACCAGGTGGTGGGCATCATGTTCGTAATCGTGGTGATCGGCCTTTTATCTGACAAGATTCTGTTTTCCCCGCTGGAACGGTTCCTGCACCGCCGCTGGGGGACGGGGCAGGCGTAAAAAGGCGCGCCTTCCAGAGACGGGAGGCACGCAGGTTTTCCGGCGCCGGCAGGTCCGTTACTTGCCGGGGTTTTCCAGGCCCTTCTTGAGGGCATTGAATTCCTTGATCAGTGCCGGAAGCTTTCTGAGGCAGGCGTATTGCCGGCTGGCGTCCCTGAACGGAGATGCCGGGAAGCCCCAGTAGGTGACGTTTTCCGGAATGTCCGCGATGACTCCCGTTTTTGCGCCCATGACGGATTTTGAACCGATTTTAAGGTGGCCGGAGATGCCGACCTGTGCGGCGATGGTGGCATAGTCGCCAACCTTGGTGCTGCCCGCGATGCCTGTTTGGGCGGCAATGACGCAGTGTTTACCGACGACGACGTTGTGGCCGAGCTGGATCAGGTTGTCAATCTTGGTGCCTTCCCCCACGATGGTGCGGCCGAACCTGGCGCGGTCAATGGTGGTGTTGGCGCCTACGTCCACGTCATCCCCCAGTTCCACGATGCCCACTTGGTCAATGCCCACGTAGCGGCCATTGTCCCCCATCAGGAAGCCGAATCCGTCGGACCCGATGACGGCTCCGGGCTGGATGGTCACACGGCTGCCGAGCTTGCAGCGTTCACGGATGGTGACATGGGCGTACAGGCGGCAGTTTTCCCCCATCGTGACGCCGTCCCCGATGTCGCAGCCGTTGCCGATGTCCGTACCGTCTCCGATCACGCAGTGCGCGCCGATGCAGGTATAGGCCCCCACATGGATTTTATCCGGGTTGAAGCTGGCGGAGGGGTCAATGATGGCCGTGGGATGGATGCCGGGGGCGAACCGGTAGGCGGAGGCCATGAAGTATTTCACCAGGGCGTTGAACGCCATGGAAGGGTTGTCCACTTCCACAAAGGCGGTGTTTTCCGGGTATGCGGGCAGACCCGGAGGCACCAGGACGATTCCCGCGGAGGTGTGCAGGAAGTCCTGAAAGTATTTCTCATTGCCGAGGAAGGAGGCTTCCTCACGGGTGGCGTCGAGAAGGGAAGCGACCCCGAACACAGCCAGTTCGGGGTCGCCTGAAAGGATTTTTCCCCCGGTAAGGGCGGCCACGGCTTCAAGTGTAAGCTTCATGGGAGTATGATTCCGCCTTCCCGGGGGTAATGTCAAGGGTTAGTTGGCCGGGGCCGCGGGAGCGGCGGGAACGGCCGGGGTCTTTTTCTTGGTGGGGTCAAAGCCCTTGGGTGCGTCCTTGTTGAGTTCCTTCATCACGGTGGGGGTGATGTCCATGCTGGGCTTCGTGTAGACGAAGACCTGGTTGGAACGGAGGGCCTGGGCGCTCTTGTCCAGAACAAGGTCATAATTTCCCTTGGTGGCGATGCCTTCCGTGATCTTGGTGATTTCACCCATGATCTTGGTGGAGCGCACCTTCATCTGTTCCTGGAGGGATTTGAGCTGGCGTTCCACGAAGCCGCGGCGTTCCTGTTCCAGCGCAATGACTTCCTGACGCTTGATCTGGGCTTTCTGTTCCAGTTCCTTCTTGTCCTTTTCATTCAGCATGGGGTCCTGAAGCTTCTTGACCATGTCATTGAAGTCCGCTTCCATCTTCTTGATGGTTTCCGCGCGGGTGTTGTTGGTTTCCTGCACGGTCTGGGCGGCCTTGTCCACTTCAGCCTGGGCTTCATGGGTTTTATAGTAATCGGCAAAGAGTTTCTGCACGTCCACCGTTGCTACTTTCAGCTCGGCGTTGGCAGTGGCGCTCAATGCCATTGCAGCGGATACACATAATGCTGTTTTGAAGAATCTCATAATTTTTAGCGTCTTCTGACTTTGCCAGTTTACATGCCGAAAAACATGCGTCAATCTTCTAGGTATATTTCAGGATTGAACTTTTGTCATCATGGGGCCACTTTAAGCGCATGCAAACATTTTCCACCAAGGCCCAGTTAAAGGGCGCCCTGCTGAAGCACCACCGCAAGCATGACCATGTGGTTCTGGTTCCCACGATGGGAGCCCTCCACGACGGGCACCGCGCCCTGCTGGAACAGGCCCGCAAGCTGGCGGGAGAAGACGGCGTGGTAGTGGCCAGCATTTTCGTCAACCCCATCCAGTTCAATAATTCCTCCGACCTCCAGACCTATCCACGCACCCCTGAAAAGGATTTGGAAGTGTGCGAGGGCGCGGGCGTGGATTACGTGTTTTCCCCCGCTCCGGAGGAGATGTATGCCGGGGAGCGCAGCATCACCGTGGAGGAGGGCTGTTTATCCGCCACCCTGTGCGGAGCCTCCCGTCCCGGGCATTTTTCCGGCGTCTGCACGGTGCTTGCCAAGCTGTTCAACTTGGTGCAGCCCACGGACGCCATTTTCGGCAAAAAGGATTACCAGCAGCTGGCGATTATCCGCCGCATGGTGCGCGACCTGGATTTTCCGGTGCACATCCACGGGGCGGAGATCGTGAGGCACGGGAACGGCCTGGCCTACTCCTCCCGGAACGCCCGGCTGACGCCGGAGCAGAAGGAACAGGCCGTGGTGATACGGAAGGCCATGCTTCAGGCGCGGGAGGAGTTCCGCGCCGGAACGGATGTGCAAGCGGTGAAGGAGCATGCCGCCGCCATGATTGAGGCGGTGCCCGGCACGCGCATCGATTATCTGGAGATTGTGGATGCGGAGACCATGCAGCCTCTGGCGGAGAACCGGGATCCGGCGTTGATGGCCGCCGCCGTCTATTTCGGCGACGTGCGTCTTATTGACAACATAGAACTTTAATCCCGTACGGATTCCCTTATACTGCGCCCGTGATTACCGCCGCCAACCTCCACCGCAGCTATTCTATCGGCAAGAAGTCCATTGAGATTCTGCACGGGGTGGACCTGCACATCGCCGCCGGGGAAAAGGTGTTCCTGTGCGGCCCCAGCGGAGCCGGAAAGACCACGCTGATGTACACGCTGGCCGGGCTGGAAACGCCCCAGCAGGGGACCGTGACGATTGACGGCACGGATATTTACGCCTTGTCCGCCACGGCGCGGTCCGTGTTCCGGAACCGGAACATGGGGTTCATTTTCCAGAATTACCTGCTGATGCCGGAGCTGACGGCGCTGGAAAACGCTTGCCTGGCCTCCTCCATCGGCAGGAGGCCGCGCGTGGAATACGTGACGAAGCTGATGGAGCGCGTGGGCCTCTCCCACCGCCTGAACCATCTGCCCAGCGAGCTGAGCGGCGGGGAGCAGCAGCGCGTGGCGATCGCCCGTGCGCTGGCGAATGACGCTCCCATCATTTTTGCGGATGAACCCACCGGGAACCTGGACCGGAAGAACGGCGCGGAGGTGCTGGACCTTTTGTTCGGCCTGGCGGACGAGTCCCGCAAGACGCTGGTGATCGTGACGCATGACGAGCACCTGGCCCGCCGGGGAGACCGCATCATCACGATCATGGACGGAAACGCCGTTTGAGGCTGTCCGTTCCGGGGAGTTTTTTATCTCTCCGTTTTATTTGCCGTCTTGCGCCAGATGCAGCACGGCTTGGTGCACGCCCCGGACCACCTGCGCCATGCAGGCGTAGTCCAGCGTTTCCAGCAGGTCTCCGGGCTGGTGGTAGTTCGGGTTCCGGAAGAAGGAGGTGTCCGTAATCATGACGGCGGGCAGGTCTTTGGCCCAGAAGTTGCGGTGATCGGAGAAGTCCATGCACATGCCCTTGATTTCCGGCAGGTTCAGGCGGACGGTGGGAAGGAAGGCCTGCATGTTTTTCTGGATGGTACGCGCCAGCCTGACGCTGTCCCAGTTGCCGACGATGGCGATGAAGTCCCCCTTGTCCGGATACAGGGCGCCCATGCCCGCGGCGGGGTAGGACTGGCTGTTTTCCTTGTCCGAGAAGTAGCCGATCATTTCCAGGCAGATCATGGCTTTCACCCCTATCTGCTCCGTATAGAGTTTCCGGGCGTGCTGTGCGCTGCCCATCTGTTCCGTGCCGAAGTAGGGCGGTTCCTCATTGGCATACGCGATAAGCTCAATGGTGCAGTGGGGGGAGACGCCCTTGAGCATGCGCCCCAGGGCCAGCAGTCCGGCCACGCCGCTGGCGTTGTCGTCCGCTCCGGGGGTGTCCCCGCAGGTGTCGTAATGAGCGCCGACGATGATTCTTTTGGCGGATTTACCGGGGAAAACGGCGCTGACGTTGACGAAGGTGCGCTTGTCCGCCGTGAAAGGCTGGTACGTGACCGTGGCTCCCGAGTCCGCCAGGGACCGGGCGATGTATTGGACCGCCCTGGCCTGGTTCTTTTCATACCCCGCCGGGCGCGGGTGGCAGTCTTTGGACAGGTAGCGGACGTCCTTTTTCAGCTCCTGCTCCAGCCCCGGGCGGACGGCAGCGGCGGGAGCGCCGCCGTCCGCGGGGGTGGTGCAGTGGGAAATGATGCAGCCCGTGGAAATGGTGAGGATGAGGGCGACCGAGAACAGAGAGAGATAAACCCGGAGTTTCATGCTCCCTTTATAGCATTCTCCCCTGTGGTGACAACTTCAATATGTAATGAGAGTTGTGACGTATGGAATTATTACAGCCGCATCCGGTTACGGACGGCGGTCATGCATTATTCCTCATAATCTTCATCGGAATCTCCCTTGCAGAGAAATGCGAAATCCGGAGAGCTTCCTGCTTCATCCAACAGTTTTCCCCATGTAAGACCGGGGTCTTTAACAAGATCATGCGCATAAGCCAGCATATTGTCCGGTGCCTGTCCATATCCACGTCCTACTTCACAGACGCATAAGATAAGAATGAGGTATATCGTTGGCGAGAGAAGAGAATCTTCTGGAATCTCGTTTGTACAGTATTCTATGAATTCCGATGCAGATTCTTGACTATTTTTATCCAATTCTTGAAAGAGCGCTTTATATGATTGGGGCCTTCCCTGTCTTATTACGGGATCATATTTTTGCCAGCCTCTTCCTAATTTCACAGTGAGTTCTCCTTTAAGCTGTTCAAATATTTTACTGACTTTAGCAGGATCTTCATCTTGAAGCTTCACCAGGGCGAGCCATATTTTTCCTACTCCTTTTAATTGTGCAATTGTTATCATCTTACGATTATTATTTTCCTACTCTTTTTCATGTCCGGATTTTCGGGTTCTCCGTTGCAAGTCCGTACCGTAAGCCAGAGGGAATTTCCGGTTTTAGAACCTTGCCTAAGGCGGATTCGCATCGTTAATTTAAGCCAATTTCCACCTGTTGTTATTGTTCATTTTTCAAGGAGCCGTTATTTTTTTCAAAAGCTCTTGCCTGTATTCGGAACGTGCAGCGATGCCTCTGGATTCGAGTGGCTGGAGGTTGAGGGTAAATTTCCGGTGCCCGGCCGTAACGCGAAAGGATCGGTATTGCAATCATGCGGGTTGTTGTGTAGCTTGTTGCGCATGTGGGACTGGATTATGATCAAGGATGCGCTCCGGGCGATCGTTGAAATTTTCATCCTGTGGGTATTCCTGTACCAGATTTACCGCGCTTTCCACGCGACGCGCGGCGCGCGCATCATGGTGGGCCTGTTTGCCTGCTTCCTGGCCCTGGTGGTGCTGGCCTTTTTCTTCCAGCTGAACGTGATTTCATGGATCCTGACGCGCATTTTCGCCCCCGGCCTGGCGCTGGCGCTCGTGGTGATTTTCCAGCCGGAGCTGCGCGTGGGGCTGGCGAAGCTGGGCAGCCATCCGTTTTTCTCCTCCTTCGCCAAGCTCCAGCGGGTGGATTTCCTGGACAATTTCTGCAAGGCGGTGAGCAAGCTTTCCAACCTTCGGTTCGGGGCTCTGTTCGCCTTTGAGCGGAGCATCAGCATGAAGCCCATTGAGGATTCCGGCGTGAAGCTGGACGCCATTTTTTCTCCTGAACTGGCCCTGACGATTTTCCATACCAAAACGGCGCTGCACGACGGGGGCGTGGTGATTTCCGGCGACCGCATTTCCGCCGCCGCCTGCGTGTTCCCGGTGTCCCAGAAGGAGATGAGCGACCGCACCCTGGGGCTGCGCCACCGGGCGGGCGTGGGCATGTCGGAGGAGAGCGACTGCGTGGTGGTGGTGGTGTCCGAGGAAACGGGGGCCATCGCCCTGGCCGTGGGCGGCAAGCTGGAACGCAATCTGACGCCGGAACAGTTGAAGGGACGCCTTGAAGAACTGCTGAATATTTCTTCTTCCAATGAAAAAACTGCTATTGCTTAACTGGCCGGCCAAGCTGTTCTGCCTGGTGCTGGCCGTGATCATCTGGTCTTTCATCAATCACTGGGTGACCACTCCCGACGGCGTGTCCACACGGGGGCAGCTTGAGGAGATCAGAAGGTCCCATCCCTGAAATTGAATATTGATATGAGGAATTTCATTGTTACCGGAACGGATACGGAAGTAGGCAAGACTTACGTGAGCTGCCTGATTGTCAAGGCCCTGAGAGAAGCGGGTATTAATGCCGCAGGGTTCAAGCCCGTGGCGTGCGGAGACAGGCAGGACGCGCGCCTTTTGCGTGAAGCCGGACCGGAAGGCCTGACGCTGGACCAGTTGAATCCCGTTTTCCTGAAGAACGCCACGTGCCCTTATGTGGCCGCACGGCTGGAGAATACGGCGGTGGATGAGGACGCCATCCGCCGCGGCTATGACGCCCTGGCCGCCGCTCATGAGTGCGTGCTGGTGGAAGGGGTGGGCGGCTGGGAAGTCCCGATCGGCCCCGGACGGAATTTCAGCGACCTGGCGGCGGATTACAAGCTGCCCGTCCTGCTGGTGATCGGCAACAAGCTGGGAGCCATCAACCATGCCCTGCTGACGCTGAATGCGATCAAGGCGCGCGGCCTGGAATGCCTGGGCATTGTGTTCAATAACGTGAAGGATGAGTGGGATACCGCCTGCGTGACGAACAGGAGCATGGTGGAGGAGTTTTCCGATGCGCCCATTCTCGGAGAGCTGATCCACGGACAGGATTTCATGGATATTGACGCCCTTCTGGAACGCCTGCGCTGAGCGCGGGAGCGGTTTGACGTATGAAGAAGGGAAAGATTTTTTCCTTCCCGTCCGTTTCAGGGGGTGAAAAGCGGCGTGAAGGAGCCGGCATGCAGTGTTAAAAAGACCAGAAGAAGGAGGCAACTCCGGCAGGCCTGTTTTGACAGGAAGTGCAGGGAGCTGCCGTAGATAAGGGAATGTTTTTGCCCATAGTTTTCAGCGTTCCTGTATGGTTTTTTGCCGCCCTGCTGGTTTGTTCCCCGTGGGGGCTGATGGGCGGGGAGGTGGTAACTGCGCCTGTGCCGGAGTTTTCCTCTCCTGCGCTGATTCCATATCCTTCCAAAGTCGTCAGGGGTACGGGTGGGGCGCGTTTCAAAAGCGTTCATGTGCATTTGGGCCGGGATGTTCCCCGCAGGGATGACCTGGTGAAGGAAATGAAGGATGTGTTCAGGATGTCCGGCATTCCGGCTTCCGTGAGCAAGGATGTTGTTGAGGAAGGTTCCCTGACATGGGAGTTGAGCCTGGACACCGGAATTGAGGGGGAAGCATATGCTCTGTCCGTCGCACCGGAAAAGGCAACTGTCAGGGCTGGGAGCTTTGGCGGTTTTTTCAATGCCCTGCAAACGCTGCGGCAGCTGGTTTCCAAAGAGAAGGAAGGTTTTTTCATGCCGTCCGTGCAGATCAGTGACGAACCCGCCTTCGCCCTGCGGGGCATGATGCTGGACGTGGGGCGTTATTACATGTCTCCCGCGTTTATCAAGGAGCTGATGCGCCGGGTTTCCCGCTACAAGATTAATACGCTTCATCTGCATCTGACGGATGATCCCGCGTGGAGGCTGGAAGTGAAGAAGTACCCGGCCTTGACGGACCGCGCCTTTCACTGGAAGTCACGGCTGCCGGGCAAGTTTTATACGCAGGAACAGTTGAAGGAGCTGGTGGATTATTGCGCCGGGCTGAATATCCAGGTGATTCCGGAGATCGACATGCCGGGGCACAGCCAGCCCTTCGCCAAGGCCATGAAGACGGGGATGCAGACGGAGAAGGGCGTTTCCATATTGAAGGAGGTGCTGGACGAGGTTGTTCCCCTCTTTCCCGGTAGGTATTTCCATATGGGGTCCGACGAGGTGCATATTACCATGAAGGATTTTATTCCGCGCATGGCGGAGTATCTCCGGGGGAAGGGGAAGGAAGTGATTGTATGGTCGCCGGGCGGTCCTCACGACAAGGATTCCGTGCTGATGTGCTGGGGGGAGAGCGAGGCCGGAGCTCGGATGGACAAGGGAAAGAAGCGCATAGACAGCAATGGCTTTTACATTGACTGGGCGGATTCCCAGTCCGGCGTATACCAGGTGTTTTTCCAGCAGCCGTGCGAAGTTCCCCGGGGGGATGAAAAGGCGTTGGGAGCCATCCTGCCCGTGTGGTGCGACGGGAATCTGAGCAGTGAGAAGAGGGTGCTGGAACAGTATCCCCTTTATCCCTGCGTGCTGACGTTTGCGGAACGCGTCTGGCGCGGAGGCGCCACCAAGAGGAAGGATTACATGGCGCAGCTTCCCCCCAAAGGAACGGCCGGATGGGCGGAGTTTCGGGAGTTTGAACAGCGCCTGGCCTCCCACCGTGACAGGTTTTTCCGGGGCGTTCCCTTTGCGTATGTGAAACAGGCGGATATGGCCTGGAGCCTGGTGGGCCCGTTTGACCACCGGGGGAAGAATGATACGTCCTTTGAACCGGAGCGAAAGATTGCTCCTTCCTACCGGAACGGGGACAGGACGCTGGAGTGGAAGAGCACGCCCGTTTACGGCGGAGCCGTGCATATCAGGCACCTTTTTGCGATGTTCAACATGCACCGGAACCAGTACCGGCTGGAGCACTGGCCTACGCTGATGTCAGGGGATGTGGGGAAGAGCGGCGGGACCTGTTACGCGCTGACTTCCATCCGCAGCCCGAAGGATCAGGAAGTGTGGCTGATGGTTGGCCTGAACGGCATGTGGGGGCATTCCGGGGGATACCGCAGCGCGCGTGCTCCGGAGCAGGGGAGCTGGGATTTTTCCGGCGGGGACGTGTGGCTGAACGGAAAGCGCGTGAATCCCCCCAAGTGGCCGTTCAAGAGCCTGCCCTGGACGGATTGGGGCAAGGGGCGCATTGAGGAGGCTCCCCTGACCTGGGAGGGGTATTTTTTCCGCCCTCCCGTGAAGGTAAAGCTCCGCAAGGGGTTGAACCGTGTGCTGGTACGCAGCGTATTCGGCCACTGGAAGGGGGACGGCGGGCAGAGAAGCTGGTTTTTCTGTTGCATTCCCGTCCTGTGGGACGGCATCCATTACCGGGAGGTTCCAGGTTTGAAGTACGATCCCAGGCCGGACGCCCGCTGACGGGCTCGCGCCCGGGTTCAGTCTTCCGCGAAGGCGGAGAGAATGGCCTCATGCACATCCTGCGCGGAACGGATTTCCGGCAGGGAAGCAGGACCGATGAATACGGGCTGCTGGTGTGCGGGCACCTTGTCCCGGCCGTGGGAGCCTTTTACCAGGTCTCCGTTGAGCGGGATGACTTTCATCAGGGCGCGGAACCCCAGCTTCTTTTTCAACAGGAAGGCGGCGGCATGAAGCATGGGGAAGGAGAGGGCGGGGTCAAAAAACATTTCCGCGGGGTCATAGCCCGGTTTGCGGTGGATGTCCACGCAGCGGGCGAAGTCCGGCGCCTTGGCGTCATCCTGCCAGTAGTAGTAGGTGAACCATGCGTCCGGCGCCGCGATGGCGGTGAAGTCCGGCAGGCGTTCCTGCGCCGCGGGATTCAGCCCGGAGAAGTCCGTTTCCCGGATTTCCTCCACGCCAGGGACGGCGGAGAGCAGGGCCCTTGCCTCCTCCTTCACGGAGGGATCGTTGATGTAAACCAGGGCCGTCTGGTGGTCCGCCACGGCAAAGGCGCGGGAGGCGCCGCAGTCCAGCATTTCCGTACCCATTTCCGGTTTCACGGTGATCCAGCCCCGTTCCCGGAAGAGGCGGTTGAGGGCAATGCTGCGGGAGACGTCGGAAATCCCGTATTCACTGAGGATAACGGGGGTGACGCCCTCCTGTTCCAGAAAGCCGATCAGGTCGCACAGGAGGCCGTCCATGGCCTCCGCCGCCCGTGCCGCCTGCATGGAGGAGGGACCGAATTTCTGAAGGTCATAGTCCAGGTAGGGCAGGTAGATGAGGCTGAGGCTGGGGCGGTGCTTCCGTTCCACCCACCGGGCGGAGTCCGCTATCCAGCGGGAGGACTGGATGCCCGCCATCGGCCCCCAGAAGGTGGGGAAGGGGAATTCCCCCAGGTCCTTTTTAATGGTTTCCCGGAGTTCCATGGGCTGGGTGTAAATATCGAAGACCTTGCGGCCGTCCGCCGGGTACATGGGACGCGGCGTGATGGTCCAGTCTGCCGTGGAGTACATGTTGTACCACCAGAAGAGCTTGGCGCAGGTGAAGCCGGGGCCGTACCGTTCCCGCAGTTTTTCCCAGAGGCGCGGTCCCTGCACCAGCTTGTTGGACTGCTTCCAGAACTGGATTTCACTCATGTTCCGGTTGTACCATCCGTTGGCGGGAATGGCGTGCTCCCGCGGGGAAAGCCCCGTTACATAGGTGCTCTGCGCCGTGCAGGTAAGGGCCGGGAAGGCGGGGGGGAAGGAGGAAACGCGCCGCCCCTCCGCCCACGCGGTGAGCCTGGGCATGTGTTCCATCATCTGGCGGGAAAGGGCCACCACGTCAATGACGGCCACGCGGGTGCTGGGGAGTTTCATGGAGGGGATATTAGCGGTTTGGCGCGGGAATTCCACTTTCCATTTGAAAAAACCGCCCGCATCCGTCATGATTCCGCGCATGGAACGTCAGGATAAACGACTTGTGGACCAGTTGCGCCCGATCAGCTTTGAAACGGGCATTGCCCCGAACGCCACGGCCTCCGTGCTGGTGACCTTCGGCCGCACCAAGGTGATTTGCGCCGTTACGATTGAGGAGGATGTGCCCCGCTGGATGAAGGTTCAGCGCGTGGAGGGCGGGTGGCTGACGGCGGAGTATTCCATGCTTCCGTATTCCACGCTTGACCGCAAGCGCCGTGATATTACGGCAGGGAAGCTGGACGGGCGTTCCAGCGAGATTCAGCGCCTGATCGGCCGTTCCCTGAGGGCCGCCGTGGATCTGGGCAAGATCGGCCAGCGCACGATCTGGGTGGATTGCGATGTGCTGCAGGCTGACGGCGGCACCCGCACCGCTTCCATCACCGGGGCTTCCGTGGCTCTGGCCATTGCCGTGAACAAGCTGATGGCCGCCGGGAAGCTGGCGGAATCCCCCCTGAAGAGGCTGGTTTCCGCCGTTTCCGTGGGCATGCTGGACGGGGAGGCCCTGCTGGACCTCTGCTATGTGGAGGACAAGGACGCGGAGGTGGACATGAACCTGGTGATGACGGATCACGGAGAGTTTGTGGAAGTGCAGGGTTCCGGGGAGGAGGCCGTGTTTACGGCGGACCAGATGAACCGGATGCTGGAACTGGGCCGCAAGGGCCTGGACGAGATTGCGGAGCTTCAGCGCCAGGTCATTGCCGAGGCGGACAAGCCGGAAGCCGGAGCGCTGGAAGGCCTGAGCGCCTTTTTCGGCAGCGGCAGGTAGGCATGGATTTCCCATGGCGCGGGATTTTTCCGCCCCCCCGGAAAACGGGGCGCGCGGAGGAAGTCCGGCGCCTTTCCAGGCCCAACATTTTTATGAGAATATGCTTGTCCTGACTGGGAAATCACGTTAATAGTAGAGACGAACATAGATAACCACGTACGGTTTTCTTAAACTGTAAACATTCCATCATATCCAACAATGAAAGTATCTTTTGCAACACGCCAGTTACGCAGGGGGTTCACCCTGATCGAACTTTTGGTTGTTATCGCCATTATCGCCCTGCTGGCTTCCGTGGCGTATGGTCCGATTCTGAACCAGATCAACAAGGGCGACCAGATGCAGGCCCTGACCAACATGAAGAACGTGGGCGTGGCGATGAACGAGTTCAAGTCCAACAGCAAGCTGGGCAACTTCCCGGATGACATCACCGCAGACCGCGTGGTGGCGCAGCACAACTACATGACGGGCCTGGGCGCTCTCCAGGGAGACACCTCCAATGACTACTTCCGCCAGCTTCTGGGCAACGAATCCGTTTCCGAAAGCAACTTCTACGCCAAGGTGCAGACTCCTTCCGGCGGTTCCACCGTCACCCCCGACGGTGAAATTTATGACGGCAAGGCCCTGACCCCCGGTGAAGTGGGCATTTCCTACGTCATGCGCAAGGGTGACAACAACAAGAAGGTGGGCATCGGCAGCTCCGTGGGTGAATACCCCCTGATGGTTACTTCCGTGCTTCCCGGTGAAGACGGCGGCACTGTCGTGGCCGGCAACGCCGTCCGCTTTGACCCGGAAAGCTTCCGCGGCAAGGTTCTGATCTTCACGACCGCCCAGAGCGCCAAGACCCTGGAACTGGACGACAACGACAACCTCCAGGACACCTTCATCCCCAAGAGAAGGGGCAAGGATGTCAGCGACCAGTTCCTGATTCTTACGCCTGATTTCAGCGGCCAGGAATAAGTTTTTCCACCAGCATGATTTGCACAGGGCGCATCCTCCGGGATGCGCCCTTTTTAATGGAATTTTATTTGTAAACTGGCCCGCTCCCCACGGCCGGAAATCGCGGTATGACAGAGAGGGCCGGGAGGGGAAAAAGGAGAAAAAAAGCGTATACGGAGCGGTTTCCCGGAGGGGAAATATTGTTGGAGTTCTACCTTGTGATTTAACGGGAGGCTGATTGGCTCGTTTTTTGTTTTTCCGGACGTGCTTTCCCGGCGGGGCTGGGGGCCGGGTCTTCCTTTCGGGGCCAGTGTCATTTATGGGTCATCTGTTGTGCAATACGGAACCGCGGCGGTTTCAATACACTTATCATGACCAAGATTGCCATTGCCCTGTTATCATTGACCGCGCCGCTGGTGTACGCCGCCGTGCCTGCCAGTTCAAGTCCCGGAGCCCCGGTTCCCGGTGATGAGGCGGTTATTAAAATGGATGCCGTGCTCCCCCTTTCCCGCGAGATGGTGAAGGCGGTTAATGACGGCGGAGCCCTGGCCGTTTCTTCCCCCGCCTTTCCCTCCGGTTATTACATCGTTTACCGTTTTGTTTCTTCCCGCGGGGATGTGGTGCAAGCCTTCTCCGTGGTAGACGGAAAACCGCTCCAGGGGGTGGGAATGGCTTTGCCCGTGCAGGTGAAGGCCAGGGGGATTCTGAATGAGGATGTTTCCTGGAAGCTGGAACGGGAAATAGCGGCCATGTTTTCCTACGGCAAGTCCTATATGCCCCATAGCGAGGAAGTCATGGCCCGTGAGGCCGTGTACGGCCCTCTGTCCGGATCACTGGTGTCCCGTGGCGGCGGGGGCGGTTTTTACGGCGGCCCTCCCAGAATAGCGGGTGGATTTGCCGCAGACCATGTCAAGCCTGAGGTGCCGGACAGCGGAGTAAGTTCCAAACCGTCAGATGACAAGGGCAAGCCCTCTGTTCCGGATAAAAATCCGGGGGCCGGTCCTTCCGCTGATCCGGAACAGGATGAGAATGACGCCATCGTTGATTCCGGTGAGAAGGAACTTTCCCTGGAATCCCTGATCACGGGAGATGCCCTTGAGGCTCCATCCCTTGAACCCAAAAAACTTCGTCTGGCCAACAACTTGAAGGCGGCACCCGTACCGGAACCTTCTTCGGCCATGCTGGGGGCGTTTGGCATTGCCTGCCTGCTGATGCGGCGCAGGAGAAATTAATCGTTCCGTTCCGGTTATCCGGTCCGTTTTTCCCATGCCCTTTATCCGGGCGGGAAGGGCGGCATGGTTTCTCCCTTCTCCCAAGCATGGGCAATGCAGGGTTACGGCCCGTAACAGGCAGGATCATGAAAAAGGCGTTCCGGCCTTGAAAAACCGGAACGCCTTGATGCGGAAAAGAGGCGGGATTTTATTTGCCTGCCGGAGCGCCGAATACGTTGATTTCCGCGGCGGAAGCGCTGTTGCCGTCCAGAGAATTGGTGCCGGTGAAGCGGAAATAGCGCACGGGTTCGTTGACGTTCTTAAGGTTGACGGATTGTTCAATGGGATTGGCGCGGAGGTTGGAGAATTCCCCTTCCGCCGCCTTCGTCCAGGTTTTTCCGTCCGGACTCACTTCAAACCGGTACTTGTCCGTCATTCCGGACGTTTTCCCGTCCTGCCTGGGCAGGTAGGAGAAGCTGGAGACCTGGTAGGGCTTGCCCATGTCCACAACAAAGGATTGAGGCGTTTCCGCTTTGGCGAACCAGGAGGTTTCCGGGTTGTCGTCAATAGCCGCTGCGGCGTTGCCGGAGGTGGCGTTTTTCACCTTCCAACCGGTTTTGCTGATGCCGAACTTGGCCTGGCTGACGGGACCCAGCTTGCCATTGGAGAATTGGCAGCGTGCCTTGACGGTGCCGCTTTCCTCGAATTTGGCACCCTGGCTGTAGACGGGGGAACCTGCCTTGGGTTCGCTTCCGTCCGTCGTGTACAGGATCTTGTTCTTGCCGTCCGCCAGGATGATGAGGTTGTCTCCACGGCGGAAGATGGAGGGCCGCACCGCGCCTGCCGGCTGGCGGAAGAGGGAGAATTCAGAAATGCAGGGCGTCGCCTGGCTTCCCGTGATGCGCAGGCGCAGCTTCTGGGTGGTGATGGGGCGGTTCAGGCGGCGCATGACCTGGTTGCCGATGGTTTTTCCTTCATTGTCGATGCAGACCCATTTGCCGTTGATGAAGGCGTCAATGTTAAAGGAGTCTACACGCTGGCCCAGGCGGATTTGTTCGCGGAGGCGGATGACGTCAAAGGTAGCGGGCTTGGGCAGGGTAATGAAGGCGGTGGGCGTCAGGTTGTCGTCCTCCACGGCCCAGTAGGTCTCCATGTTGCCGTCCGTCATGTTGGAAGGGGCGAATTTCTTGTCATTGCCGCGCGTCTGGCTGGCCGTGACAGTGGCGCCCAGGGCGTAGTCCCTGGCATACAGCTTGTCGCGCAGTTCCTTGAATTCCATCAGGGATTTGACGTCCGCGGGGTCCAGCTTGCCGGTCTTGTCCGCCGCCACGTTCAGGATAAGGTTGGCTCCGCGGCCTACGGAGTCAAACCACACCTGCATGAGCTCTTCCGGGGATTTGACGCGGGACGCCTGCCCCTGGTGCCAGAACCAGCCGGAATGGTTGATGGTGGTATCCCCTTCCGCCGGCACCCAGCGTTCTCCGCCGCGCCTGCCGGTGCCTCCGCCTCCGCCATTCAGTCCCACCGTGCTCCAGTGGGGATAGTTGACGTGGCCTTTTTCAGATCCGCCCCAGCGGGCGTCGCCGTAGTGGCCCGCGCCCCAGATGATGCAGTTGGGCTGGATTTTGCGGATCATTTCCACGATTTTTTCAAAGTTGTAGTACTTTTCCGCATCGCCGATGTTACGCTTTTCCCTGGCTCCGCCGTAGTAGCCGTCCCCCCCGTTGGCTCCGTCAAACCAGATTTCAAAGACGGGGCCGTAATTGGTCAGCAGTTCGCGGATCTGCTTGTAGTAAACGTCCAGGTAGCCTTCCTTGCCGTAGTCCGCATTGTTGCGGTCCCACGGGCTGAGGTAAGTGCCGAATTTGATGCCGTTTTTCTTGCAGGCCTGGGCGAATTCCTTGACCACGTCCCCCTTGCCGTTTTTCCACGGGCTCTTGGTGATATTGTGGTCCGTGGACTTGGTGGGCCATGCGCAGAAGCCGTCATGGTGCTTGGCCGTATAAATCATCCCCTTCATGCCGCCTTTCTTGAAGGTGGAGACGATGTCGGAGGCATTGAAGTCCGTCGGGTTGAAGATTTTCGGATTTTCGTCCCCATATCCCCATTCCCTGCCCGTGAAGGTGTTCAGGCCGAAGTGGATGAAGCCGTAGAATTCCATGCGCTGCCAGTTGACCTGTGCGGGGGTGGGCACCGCTCCGTAGGGCTTGGGAGGGTCCGCGGCCCATCCGGGCAGCATGGAAGAGGAGAGAATTGTTCCAAGGAAGAGGGAGGTAAGCTTGTTCATGCAGAAAAAAACGTGTGTTGCCAAATACGGGAAAAACTCATTCTTTCTTTCATACGGGGGGCTGGCTGTCAAGTTGAAAGGGTTTCGCGCAAAGGGGGCGGAAGGGGTTAGTAACTTCTAACTTCGACATACGGGGAATTCGGCTTGATCCGGGACTGGCGCCCGTTTAGCATACGGAGGACTTTTGCTCCTATGTCCTATTTCCGTTTTTTACTGCTGGCGCTGGTTCTTCTGACCGGGTCCGCGTTTATCAGCGAGAGCGCTCCCGTCTACATGGCCCGGCGGGACAGCAAGTTCGCGCTCGTCCCCCTTTGCGACGGTTTTGATTTTCCGGTAGGCAAGCCTGACGGCAACGGCTATTACCGGTCCCGCGGCCTGCGCGTGAAAAGCCCCCGCCACATGGGCGAGGACTGGAACGGCAACAGCGGGGGCAATTCCGATCTGGGCGATCCCGTTTATTCCGTTGGCCACGGTGTGGTGACTTACGCGGCGGACGCCCGCGGCGCATGGGGGAAGGTGGTGATCGTCCGCCATGCCTTCCGGGAGCCCAAGTCCGGAAAGGTGCTCTGCTGCCAGACGCTTTACGCCCATTTGAACGATATTAACGTAGTGCTGGGCCAGCTGGTGTTGCGCGGCACGCAGGTGGGCACCATCGGCACGAACCGCGGGATGTATCCGGCCCACCTTCACATTGAATTGCATTACAATCCGGACGTGAATTGCGGCCAGCAGGGGATTCCCAAGACGGAGCGCAATTACGGGCGACTGACGGATTTTATCACCCGTTTCCGCCGCCTGCCTCTGGAAAAGAGGATGGTGCGCGTGCCTATCGGCGGGTTCCTGCCTTACAAGGGCACGGAAGGTCTTTGATGTTTTTGATGAATGACGGACGGTGAAATTGTGCATTTTCGGCGGTTCGTTTGATCCCGTGCATGAGGGGCATGTTCGCGTGGCCGCCCATGCCCGTGACTATTGCGGGCTGGACCGCGTTCTGTTCATGCCGTGTTCCTTGTCTCCGTTGAAGGAGCAGGCTCCCGCCGTAACGGATGACCAGCGCTGCCGGATGATTGAGCTGGCGCTCCGGGGGCTGGACTGGGCTGTGCTGGACCGTACGGATTTGACTCTTCCCCCTCCCTCATGGTCGTGGAGGGTGGCTGAGTGCGCTGCGGAGCGTTATCCCGGAGCGGAGCTTTTCTGGCTTATGGGAAAGGACCAGTGGGATTCCCTGGAACAGTGGGGCCGCTGGGAGCATCTGGCCGGACTGGTGACGTTTATTGTGTACCACCGCGGCGGCGAGCCTCTCCCCAGGGAGGGGGTGCGCGCCGTTTTTATTGAGGGGGATGAACCCTCCTCCTCCACCCGCGTGCGGCATGACCTGCGCGCGGGCGTATGTCCGGTGCCTCATTTGAATCCGGAGGTGGAGGCGCTGATCCGGCGGGAGGGTCTGTACGGCGTGAAACGGAGATAGGGCTGCGGGCCGTCTTTGGCTTATTTAGGCCGGTTTTCCTGGGGTTCCGCCGGGTAGTGGACCCGCATCAGCGTGAGGCCGTCCGGCGGAGCGCAGAACGGGCTTTTATCCTGCGGGCGCGGAGAGTTGATGAGGCGCGCCAGCTCGTCCAGCGTGATTTTCCCCCTGGCCGCTTCATGGGCGGCGCCTGCCATGAGGCGCACCATCTTGTAGAGGAAGCCCGTTCCGGTGAAGGTGATGAAGACGTGGTCTCCCTTTTGCTCCACTTGCGCCCGCGTGATCGTGCGGCGGAAGTGGTCTTCCGGGATGGGGCGCGGTTCATTGCCGCGAAGGGCCGCGAAGGCCCTGAAGTCATGCGTTCCCGTAAAAAGGAGCACGGCTTGTTCCAGGGTTTCCACGCTCCAGGCTAGCGGACGGTGCCAGGCCAGCCCCGCGTCAAACGGGCTGAGGATGCGCGCGCGGGAGATGCAGTAGCGGTAGGTTTTTCCGGCGGCGCTGAACCTGGCATGAAAGCCGGGGGCTGCGTATTCCGCGTGCATGACCCGGATGGTATGGGGAAGGCGGGTGTTGAGGGCGGTGGGCCATTTGTCCGCCGGAATGCGGTGGGTATCCGGCGCGTCCACATGAAAAACCTGGCCCAGGGCATGCACGCCGGCATCCGTCCTGCCGGAACCGTGGATGCGGACTGGAGAGCCGAAGAGGGCGGAAAAGGCGCGTTCCAGGACATCCTGTACGGTACGGCCCCCCGGCTGGCTCTGCCAGCCCAGGTACGGGCGTCCATCGTACGCGGCGGTGAAACGGATGCGGGGCATGGGGCTGATTGTGTTGGAACGGTCCGGTTTTGGCAAGAGGCAAGTGCCGGACGGTAACGGTTTGGAATGGATGCCGGGCCTTCCGTCCCCTTCCTAGCTTGGAGGCCATTAAAGATGGCTATACGAATACAGGATTTTGGGATGCTGCATGTGGCGCCGGATTTGTCCGGCGTGGTTCCGTTGAACGCGTTTGAAGCGCAGGCCGCCGGAGTGCGGAACCTGGCTGCGGGCGTGATGGAACTGGCCGGAACGGCGGGAACCGCCGTGAAGGAGATGCAGGAGGTGAGGGACGCCGGACAGTGGGCGGAGGCCCGCAACGGCCTGTACCGTTTTGAACAGGACGTGATGCGGGAATTGGAGGCCGGGGGGGAGCCGGAGCACGTTCAGGAAAGATGGAAAAAGGCGCTCGCGGAGCGGCTTCCCTCCTATCTGCCCGGCAGGATGTCCGCTCCGGTACGGGAGAGGGTGGAGCTGGCGAGGGAGAATCTGGAGTCTGCCGGAAGCATTTATTTGCAGAAGATGTCCCGCCTGGGGCAGTTGGAGGAAGCGCGGCGGGCCTGGACCGGAGGGGTGGAATACGCCGTGGAGCAGGGAGAGGCCGGACTGGCTGAACGCAGGATTGAGGAAGGCCGCGGCGTTTTTGTGACCGGGGAGGAGGCCGCCCGCATGGTGGAGGATGCCCGCAGCCGCGTGGCCCTGAACCAGGCGGTGCAGGAGGTGCGGCGCGATCCGGTCCGGGCGGTTCGTCTTGTTTCCGGTGGCGGGAAACCGCCGCAGACCCCGGAGGAAAGGAAAGTGGCGCAGGAGGCCGTTACGGCGTATGGAGAGCTGAAGCGGCGTTATGCGGAATCCGTGGCGCGCACGGTGTCCGGGGGAGGCCTGCTCCGGGATGAAGGGCTGGCGAATGCGGAAAAGTACGGCTTGATCAGTTCCGGGCAATTGAGGCGTTATACGGAGTCCCGGGACCGGAGGCGGGAGGCGGAGTTTTCCGGCGTCAGCGTACCGGAGGACGATAGACTGTTGTGCCGCATGACCTGCCTGGTTGATGAGGATTGCGGTGGGGAGGGGGATGCGGACGCCATGATTGAAGTGGCTACTTCCGGGCTGCCTGCTCCGCAGGTGGAAAGGCTCCTCCGGAGGCGGGAGGTGATGATGCAGGTTCCGCAGGAGACGCGCCGCGCGGCTTCCCGCCGCTTGTCCTCCCTGTTCCGCAGCGGAGCCTGGGGGCCATCGGAGGACGCGCGCGCCGTGGAGGAATGGAAACGCGTCCAGATGGAATTGATGGAGGCGGTCAGAAGAGCCCCGCAGCAGCCTGAGGCGGAGCTTGAGAAAGTTTTTGAAAAGGAAAACCGGCTTCAGGATGAGGGCTGGGTGGGATTCAGGGATATGAACAAGGGAAAGGAAGGCAAGTAATGATGGAAAATGAGATGAATCGGGAAAAGGCAGGAACCCTGCCGCTGGAAGATGGAGCACCGGAAAGGGCTCCCGTGCACAGGGAGGAAAGTTCCGCTCCGGCAGTGACCGGGCCCTCCGGAGAAGCTTACGGCACGCGGGAGAGCCCGGAGCGTGAGGCGGCGGCGCGTGAAGAATACTGGAACAGCGTGCTGACGGGGGACGTGATGACGATTCCCCTGGAAGTGAGGCGCAAGGCGGAAGCCGTGTATCCGGCGGGAACGGCTGACCGGGAGCGGGTGGCCGCATGCGTGATGCAGTCCTGGGTGGCGGATTCAGGGGAGATTCCCCGTGAACGCATCCGGCGGGACTGGAAGGGAATACGGGAGCAGGTGGCGCGGCAGTACGGCGCGTCCGGCAAGTCTGATGACGAATTGTTTGTGGCCGTCTCCATGCACAACCAGGTGCGCCTTTCCCAGCGGGAAACGTTGTTTGAACTGTATCAGGAGGAGTATGACCGGACGCTGGCCGGAAACAGGGAGGCTCCGGATGAACGGCTCCGGAAGGCCGTTTCCGCCTGGCCGGAGGATTTGCAGGCCGTAGCGGAACAATTGAAGAACCGGGCCGTGTCCGATGCCCTGGATGACAGGAACCGGCTGGAAGATGCCGCCGGAATGATCCGGAAGGGGCTGGAGGGGCTGCTAGCCAATGAAGCTCCCGCCTCGGGAGATTTCCCCGCCGTGCAAGTGAACCGGAAGGTAGCCGCCGGTGTTCCGGATGTGGTGCGTGCCGTGGATTGCCTGGCGTCGCTGGAGGAGGGGGACCGGCAGAAGGTATACCGCATGATGGCCTCCAGCCTGCGCTCCCGCCCCGATTTCCGGGATGCCCTGGGAAGGGCGCTGAAGCGCGGCGCGGCGGAGATGGCGGAGAATGTGGTCCAGCTGGCCGTGAACGGTGCGGCCTGGACCCTCCCGGAAGGAAGTGAGAAGGAGACGCTGGACAGGTATTCCAGAAGCTTTGAGGAGCTGCGGAATTTTGCCAGGATGGAGTTCGCCCCCCTGCGCGGAGGAAAGGATGCCCCCTGGTTCCGGGAACTGCTGGTGGACATGGCCCAGCAGGGCGCGTCCACGGCGCTGGCGTTTGGCGGCCCGGCGGGGCTGGGCGTTCTGATGGCCGGGGAAACGGGGCGTCATATGGCGGATGCGCGCCGCATGAATCCGGAAGGCGTGTTTGACGCGCAGATGGGCGGGGCCGTGGCGTCCGGGGGGATAAATACCCTGCTTTCCTTCGGGATGACGAAGCTGGGCCAGCGTATGCTGGGGCAGGGAATGCGCGCCTTCCGGGCCGTGAGATCCGCCTCCGGCGGCATGGGGGCGGTTCTTTCCGGAACGGGCTCCATGGCGGCTGATGCCGTGAAGATGGCGGCGGAGAACAAGCTGATGGAGCTGACGCCCATGGTGGTTCAGGAAGGCGTGGGAGCGGCTACGGGCAAGGAGTCCGGCGTGGATTGGGAAGGCTGGAGGGAAAGGCAGGTATCCTTGGACGACCAGTTGAGGGAGGCCGCCATGATGATGCCCTTCCTGCTGATTGGAGCCGGGAAGGCTTCCCTCCACCATTTCCGCCATGCCGGAACGCTGCTGGGTGATGGCGCGCCGCTGAAGGCGTTCGGCATTCCGGATGAAGCGGCGGCCCGCATCCTGCGGGAGAAGGACGTACGCCGCGCCGGGGAGCTGCTCCAAAAGTCCCTGCGTGATTCCCCCCTGTGGGGGTCCCTGTACATTTCCCGGAAGGCCATGGAATGGTCCCGTGTGCTGGATGAGGCCGGAGAACCCTTTTTAAGGACGGAGCAGGACGTGCGGGATTTTCTGGAAATGCCTTCCCCCGTCCGGACGAAGCCCTGGAAGATGAGGGATTTTCCGGAGGCGGAAGCGGTGTTGAAGAAGCTTTTTCCGCACCCGGACCATGCGGAGGCCAGGACCAAATGGCTGCTGCGGGCCGGATTGCCGCGCGTGGGAGAATCCGCCGGGGCGGACGGACGGCGCGTTTATGAGGCGGACCCCGCGCCCGGCGTGGAAATGAAGAGGACGCAGGGCCGCCATTCCGTGGAGGAGGCCCTTTCCTCCTGGTATGAGGCCCTGTGCCGTATGGAGGAGGAAGACCTGGGGCTGGCCCGGAACAGGAACGGCCGGGAAATTCCGTGGCGTTTGAGGAATGCGGCGGATTATGACGTGCATGCGGACGGCTTGCGCCGGGCGTTTGTGGAAGACAGGCTCAAAAGGCGCGCCTACCGTCCGTATAGGATGCTGCTGCTGGCTTATCCGGAGGAAGCCGGCCGCGGCGCGGGCTTTTCCGGCACGGATTGGGATGCTCTTACGGTGGAGATGGACCGCCGGACGCGCGCGAATGTTTATGAGGGGGTGATGGAGCGGGTGCACGGCGCTTCCCATGAGGAGGTGTCCGCCCATGTGGCCCTTCGTTTGTGGGAGTCGTTCTGCCGTAACGGGGAGGCTTGCTCCAGGGCGCGCCGCTGGCTGGAGGAAGGCAGCGCCCTGCTGCGCGCTCCGGAGCTGCTGGAACAGGCTTCCGGACCGGACGGGCTTCCGTCCGCCCTGTCCCGGATGAGTTCCATGATGGCTTCCCTGGGGGACCGGGAGCGCCACGGGGTGAGTCCGGAACTGCGGGAAATGAACCGTTTTGTGTGGGGAACCCAGGCGGACGTGAACAGTTTGTTCCAGGTGCTTCCCAACATGAAGGAGTTTGACGTTCATGTGGGGCGCGGCTATACGCCGGTGGAGAGCTATGGCCGGCTGCTGTCCCGCTTTCTGGAAGTGGAGCCGGAGCATGTGGCCCGGTATGCCTCCGTTCTGGATGCTTCACGTCTGGATGCCGGGCCGGCGCAGGCCGCGCCGCGCGTCTATCCGGGTACGGAGAAGGCGGTGGAGAACCTGTCGCGCCTGACGCCGCGCCTGTTCCAGTCATCGCGCGGAAACAGGGAAGGAGAAAGGCTGTGGAGGGTGAAATACCCCAACGGCAGGTGGTCGGACTGGCACCCTTCGCGGGAGGCTGCCGGGGCGGACCTGATGGCCCATGTCTCCATGATGTTTTCCCCGGCCTGCACGGCCAAGAAGGATTTGATCCGGAGCTGGGAGTGGCATGCCCGCAGCGGGCATCCGGAATGGGATACCAACTACCTGCGGCTGACTTCAGGGCTGGAAAACGCGCATGGGGAACGTCTCTCCTGCCTGTACGACAGCCTGTCGTCCATGGCGGTGGCGGATATGCTGAAAGCCGGTTACGGCGTGCGCGGGGCCGTGGGCTCCGGTGACCGCCTGGAGGTGACGGGCAGGGGACGCGTAGCCGCTGAAACGCTGATGAGCCCGGATGCCCTGAAGGAACGCATGGACATTCACGGCAAGTATGTGGGCGAGGCGCAGCGGCTGGGGGTGGATGCGGACAATATGCCCGTTCCCACGGCCAAGGGGCTGGTGATGCACCGGCTGCGCCTCCATAACACGGACAACCCCCTGGCCCTGATTGAGGACAAGGCGGAGGTTGTCTGGGACCGGCTGATGCGCACGGACCAGCTCTCTCCGGAGGGCGCGTGGGAGATGCTGAAGCGCCTGGGCCGTGTGCCGCGGCGCCGGAAGCTGCCGGGAGAGACGGAACTGATTGAAGAACTGTCCCAGCTTTCCAAAGAGTACTTCTTTGCACATCTGGATCATGACGCCGTTCCGGAAACGGTAGCTTCATGGGCGCGTTACGGGGCCGCAAGTCCGGACAGGGCTCCTGAACCCCTTGAGGGGTTGGTGCTCCGTGCCGCGGAATTGAAGAAAACGCTGAAGGAGGGGCCGGAGACTGCCGAGTTCATGGGCATGCTTCATGAAACCGTGGGGATGAACGACCGGATACGGGCGGAACGCGCCTGGAATGCCGGCGGCGCGGAGGTGCGCCTCCCCATGATGGAAAGGTATGCCCACAGCCTGATGACCGGGAGGCTTTTATCTACGGCCCCGGACCACGTGAAGGAAGACCTGGTGCGCGCCCTGGCTGCACTGGATGGATACGGCGGCGGCTCAACGCGCCGGATGGAGCGGCTGGCGGAACACCGCATGGCGGAACTGGCCCGGGCGCTCCGGGAGTTTCCCCAGTTGAATTCATGGCGTGCGGATCCGGAGCATCCCGGCCTGTACCTGCATTTGGTGAAGCGCCCGTTCCGGGCCGGGCACGGAACCCTGCGGGCTAAAGGCGTTTCCCTGTCCGCGATGGGCGACCCCCTCCCGGAGCCCGTTCTGGATGCTCCCTCCTATGTGGAGGAGGAGTTTTCCGTCAGGCGCGGCGTGGCTGCCCCTGCCGCGTGGCGCAGCCGTCCGGACGTGGTCCGTGCGGTGGAGACGCTGGACGAGGTGAGGCGCAACTTTGCGGACCGCCCGGAAGCAGCGGAGTCCGGCATCGTCTGGCGGGGCAAAACTTACCGCATTGATTCCGCCGCGGTTCCCGAGGGGGTGCCCGCGTGGTGGAGCCGGGAGGTCCCCCTGGATGAAGCCGCCACCCTGATTGATGTCCTGGACCATCGGCAGGATGAAGTGAGGGGCGGCATGCTCCCCTTCCTGCCTGATCCGGAGGAGGCGCGCGCGATGTATGCCAATTGCGTGATTTACCGTGACCCGGACGACCCGGGGCATACCGTGCGCCTGATGCCGGGCATTCCGGAGAGCCCCGTGCGGCAGGCGCGCGCTCCGTACGTGGTGCATGCGTGGAACGGTGCCTATCTGGACAGGCACGGTCTGCCCGCGGGTGCCGGACGGGATTCCTATATTCCACTGGAGTGCTTTACGGGGGCCGGAGAGGAGCCCACTCCGGAGACCGCGAGGGAGAGCCGGGCGCGGTCCCTGGGCCGGATTCTGGAAACGCTGGGGGATGCGGATGCGCAGGAACGCTTCTGGTGGAACAGGGAACAGGCCGTGGGATGCTTCATGGAGGACGTCATCCGGCTGTATGAGGAGCTGGGCGTGCGGGAAAGTTATTTGCGCGGCAGGCTGGACCTGCTTGACCCCGTCATGGTGCAGGCTCTGCGCTTTGTCTCCCACGTGCTGAACGATCCCCTGGCGTACCGCCTGCCCCTGGACAAGGGGACGGAGGCCCTGAGGGGAATGACGGGCGAGGGCGCCCTGCTGAAGGAACTGGTGGACGAACATGGAAACTTCTGATCATCTGACGGAGTCCTGGAGCCTGCCGTGGCGGTCCGTGCTGTCCAGCCAGCTCTGGCGGCTGGAACACCTGTACTGGATTGAGAACAAGGCGGGGCAGCTCCAGCGTTTTTCCCTGAACAGGGCGCAGCGGCGGCTTCATGAGCGGCTGTGGTACAGGAACGACATCCTGAAGGCCCGCCAGCTTGGCATTTCCACGTATGTGGCCATGCTGATGCTGGATATGAGCCTGTTCCGGTCCAATTTCCACTGCGGCATCATTGACAAAAGCCTGCCGGACGCCCAGCAGAAGCTTGCCAAGCTGCACTTCGCCTGGGACCATCTGGATTACGTTCCGCCCAATCCTTCCGCGATGGATGTGGCCCTGGCCCGGCTGGGAGAGAGAATCAAAAGCCTCTCCGGCGTGGAGAAAAAGGGGGTATGGCGTCCCTGTACGTCTGCGCGCACCCGTCTGGCTTTTGCCAACGGAAGCGATGTGCGCGTGGGAACGAACCTGCGCGGCGGCACCATGCAGTTCCTGCACGTCTCCGAGCTGGCGCACGTTTCCGTGCATGCCCCGTGGCGTGCCAGGGAAATACGTACGGGGGCGATCAATACGGTGCCCCCCGGCGGTTTTATCCTGAAGGAGAGCACCCATGAAGGGGGGCGGTACGGCGTGAATTACGAGCTGACGCGCCAAGCCATGGAGAACATGGGCAAGGGCGAGTTGTCTCCGCTGGACTTCCGGTTTTTCTTTTTCAGCTGGTTTGACCAGGAGGAATACACCTTGCCCGGGCGCGGCAGATGGAGCCGGGAGCTGGACGAGTATTTCCTTTCCCTGGAGCGGGACACCGGGGTGGTGCTGGACGCGGGGCAGAAAAGATGGTACGCCCGGATGGCCCGCGTGATGGGAGCCTCCATGAAGCAGGAGTACCCCGGAACGCCGCAGGAGGCGTTTGCCACCGGGGAGGAAGGCAGCATTTACGGCAGCCGCATCATGGCCCTCCGGGAACAGGGGCGCGTGGGGATGGAGTTTCAGGCGGAGCCGGAAGCCCCGTCCTTCACGGCGTGGGACCTGGGCCTGAGCGACCATACGGCCATTTGGCTGGTGCAGGTGCTGGGGGACAGTTTCCACTGGCTGGACCATTATGCCGCCAGCCAGGAGCCCCTGGCCCATTACGTGGAAAAAATGAGGGAATGGGAGAAGCGGCACGGCGTGACGGTGACGGCCCACCTGCTGCCGCATGATGCCGCGCGGAGGGATGCCCACGGCGTTTCCTACGTGGAGAGCATGGCGCGGCTTGGATTGGCTAATGTGCGCGTCGTTCCCAGGACAACGGACGTCTGGCGCGGCATCAATACGCTGCGGGAACTGCTGGAGCGCAGTTTCTTCCATGCCCGCACCCAGGAAAGGATGCGCAACGGGCGCGGGGGAGAGGAACCGGGCGGGGTGGAGCATCTGGAGCTGTACCGGTCCAGGCCGCCCGGCGCGGGAGGCGCCGTGGCGGAAAGCCCCGTACATGACGGACATTCCCATACGGCGGATGCCGCGCGGACCTTTGCGGAAGCGTGGTCCCACGGTCTGCTCCACGGCCCAGGGAATGACGGCGGGCGCGGCAGACGAGCCCGGATGTGGTAGGGACGCGGAGCGGGAAAAGGAATTTTTTTGATTGATGGTTGACAGTTTTGTCAAAAAGCGGTTCTTTTTTCCGGCCCTCCGTTGTCTAACGCAGTGATGCGACTCCCCGAAATGAAGTTATCCCTTTTCCATTTGCTGGTTCCCTGCCTGTGCGTGCCCGTTCTGTTTTCTTCCTGCGGCACGACGGGCGGGGATGCCTCCCTGTCCTCCTCGTCCAGCGTTCCGGTGGAGGAACTGACCGGGTATTTTGAGGAAACGGGAACCATTCCGGGGCATCTGCTCAAGTGGGAGGATGACCCTTCACTGCCCGGAAAGCTGCTGGTTGTGGTGGATAAGAAAAAGCAGATGATGTACGTGTACCGTGGAACGCACCGCATTGGGTACGGCCCCATCAGTTCCGGCAGGAGCCCGGGCATGACGCCTGCGGGCTACTTCCGGATTTCCTCCAAGGACGCGGACCACCATTCCTATTACGGCGCTTTCATCAATGCCGCCGGAGAGCAGCGGGACGGGGATATACGGAAGGACGCCGCGCGTCCCGGAGAACGGTTTGAAGCAGCCAAGATGCCCTATTTCATGAGGGTGAACGGGGCTGTGGGCATTCATGAAGGTTATCTGCCCGGGCGCCCGTCCTCCCATGGCTGCATCCGCATCCCCCACCTGATTGCAAGGAACCTGTTTGAAGTGGCTCCCGTGGGAACCCGCGTGATTGTCCGGGACGGGAGCTGGAGCATTCATGAACTTCAGAAAAAGCCGTCCGGCATTTTCAGGACGGTGCACAGGCCGTCCCCTGCCCGGGCTGGCGCAAATTCCTCTTCCTCCGGGAAGAAGGAGCTTGTAGAGTCGGAGGCATCCGTGGGGAAGGATGCCGCGACCGTGCCGTCTGTTGAAGAACGGGAGATCATGCCGCTGCCTTCTTCCGGCGCGGATGCCGTGAACCCCTCTTCAACCAATGGCCTCGAAGGACTGGAATAACATGCTGGCCGGGCGTTTGTATAATGCCCAGGATTCCGAATTGACTGCCGGGCGCCTGAGGGCGCGCAAGCTTCTCTTCCGTTACAATCAGTCCGCTCCGGAGGAGGAAAGTCTGCGGCGGGAAGTGGCGCGGGAGCTCTTCGGCCGCATGGGGGACAATTGCTACCTGGAGCCTCCCCTGCGGTGCGACTATGGAACGAATATCCTGCTGGGGGACCGCGTATATGCCAACTTCAACCTGGTGGTGCTGGACTGCGCCGCCGTCACAATCGGCAATGACGTGCTGATAGGCCCCAATGTGGGGATTTACACCGCCACGCATCCCGTGGACCCGGGGCTGAGGCGGGACGGGCTGGAATTTGCGCTGCCCGTCACCATTGAGGACGGCGTATGGATAGGCGGCCATACGGCCATTGGACCGGGCGTGCGCATCGGCCGGAATTCCGTGATAGGCGCGGGAAGCGTGGTGACGAAGGACATTCCCGCCAACGTGGTGGCCGTAGGAAACCCCTGCCGCGTGATGCGGCCCGTGACGGAAAAGGACCGCGAGATATGGGGTACGGCGGGAAAAGGTGATGAGGCTGCATCCTCAGGAACGGAGTCAAATTCTCCCGCATGATGAAATTTGAATTGCTTTTGGGAACGGATGGTGCATAGTTGGCGCCCTCACAGTGTCGATTAGCCGCTGCCACGAGCTAAATACATTCAAAGAAAACACTTATGAGTAACGAAATCAATTTGCAGGAATTCAAGATGCACGAAAAGGATTCCGGTAGCTCCAGCTACCAGATCGCCCACCTGACCCAGCGTATCGCCCACCTGACCGACCACCTGAGCACGAACAAGCACGATGTTTCTTCCCGCCGCGGGTTGTTGAAAATGGTGGCTCTGCGCCGCAAGCTTCTTGATTACGTCAAGCGTGAAGATCTGGCCCAGTATCAGAGCCTGATTCAGCGTCTTGGCCTTCGCCGCTAAACGGCGGAGTGTATTCCCGTTTGATTCGGCCGTTGCGGTTTTCCGCAGCGGTCGTTTTTTTGCGCCGTGGGGGGAAGGGCGGTTCTCCCGGCAGGAGGCGTGGAAAAGCCCGGAACAGCGGGCTATCAAACTATTTACTTGCATTCTCCTTGACAGGGCTTATGCTGGCATCCGACGTTCGGGGATTCGTTTCCCGGTGCGTTTCTGTCGGGCATGCCTTGAGAAATTTTCGGATTTTCACAGGCTGTCAAGCCGGTAAGACTGGGCCGGAGCGTTTGATCCATCTGGGATGTGCGCCCTGCCGCGCAGACAGTGTTCCCCTTCATTTTTGGGAAAAAGCTGCTGCGGATAACACTCTTCCTGAGGCACTGCCCGTACCTGACGCCATTCAGGCTTCCCGCCCGGAGCCGGCCTGAATGGGCTGATGAGGCTGCGGGTGACTGAAAGACAAGAAATATAATGAGCATACATTCAGTTGAATGCAACGTTGGTACGAATCCCATCACGATTGAAACCGGAAAAATGGCCCGTCTTGCAGACGGGGCGGTTGTCGTCCGCAGCGGCGACACCGTGGTTCTCGTGACCGTGGTGAGCGCCACCAAAGTAAAGGAAGGCCAGACCTTCTTTCCCCTGTCTGTGGAATACAAGGAAAAGGCCGCTGCCGCGGGCATGTTCCCCGGCGGCTACTTCAAGCGTGAAGGCCGCCCCACGGAAAAGGAAATCCTGACGTGCCGCATGACGGACCGCCCCCTGCGCCCGATGTTCCCCAAGGGTTACTTCTATGACACGCAGGTGATCACCCTTCTGCTCTCCGCCGATGGTGAAAATGAACCGGATATTCTGAGCATCAACGGCGCTTCCGCCGCCTGCGTCGTTTCCGACCTCCCCTTTGCCGAACCCGTGGGCGCCGTCCGCGTGGGCCGTGTTGACGGCCAGTTCATCATCAACCCGACCAACTCCCAGCGTGAAAACAGCCAGCTTGACCTGGTGTTTGCCGGGACGAAGGACCAGGTAATCATGATTGAAGGTTCCGCCAACGAACTGCCGGAAGAAGACTTCATCGCCGCACTGCGCCTGGCTCAGGAAAACGTGAAGGTTCTTTGCGAAAAGCAGGAAGAACTCCGTGCCGTCTGTGGCAAGGAAAAGCGTTCTTACGAACTCTGCCTTGCCAAGCCGGAACTGCTGGAAATCGGCTATGAAATCGCCGGTGACCGCATTGAAGACGCCATCTATGCCGCCTCCAAGGTTGAACGCCAGAAGAAGGTGGGCGCCCTGCGCGACGAAGTGGAAGCCGCCATTAAGGAACGCCATCCGGAAGCCACCGATTTTGACGTGGAGCAGGTCTTTGAATACATTCAGAAGAAGGCCTTCCGCATCTCCATCATGGACAAGGACAAGCGTGCCGATGGCCGCGCCCTCAAGGAACTGCGCCCCCTGACCGCGGAAATCAACGTGCTGCCTTCCGTGGTGCACGGCTCCGCGATGTTTGCCCGCGGTGAAACGATGTCCCTCTGCCTGGCGACGCTCGCTCCGATGGAAGAACGCCAGTACATGGACAACTACACGGGCAGCGTGAATGAAAAGCGCTTCATCCTGCACTACAACTTCCCTCCCTTCTCCGTAGGTGATACCGGCCGTTTCGGCGGCCAGAACCGTCGTGAAATCGGTCATGGCGCCCTGGCGGAACGTTCCATCGCTCCCGTAGTGCCGGACGAACAGGAATTCCCGTATGCCATCCGCATTTCTTCTGAAATCATGGAATCCAACGGTTCCACCTCCATGGCCTCCGTCTGTGCGGGCACGATGTCCCTTCTGGCGGCCGGCGTGCCCCTCAAGCGCCCCGTGGCGGGCATTTCCGTGGGCCTGGTGACGGAACAGAATGACCAGCATGAAATCACTACGTACAAGACCCTTCTGGACATCATCGGTTCCGAAGACTTCTACGGTGACATGGACTTCAAGCTTTGCGGCACGTCTGAAGGCGTGACGGGCTACCAGCTGGACCTCAAGCTCCCCGGCATCCCCCTCTCCATTCTGGAAGAAGCCATCCACGTGGCCAAGACCGGCCGCACGGACGTGCTGAAGGTCATGAATGACGCCATTGCCGCTCCGGCCCAGATGAGCCCGAATGCTCCCCGCATTGAGACCACCAAGATTCCCGCCGACCGCATCGGCGAGCTGATTGGCCCCGGCGGCAAGAACATCAAGGCCATCCAGGCTGAATCCGGCGCCGACATCAACATTGAGGAAGACGGTACCGTGCACATCTACGCCGCCAAGCAGGAAGGCCTGGACCGCGCGCTGGATCTCGTCACCCGCATGTTCAAGACCATTGAAATTGGTGAACTGTACACCGGCAAGATCGTTTCCACGACCACCTTCGGCGCGTTCATGGAAGTGCTTCCCGGCAAGGACGGTCTGATTCACATCTCCGAGCTGGCCGAAGGCCGCACCGCCAAGACGGAAGACGTCGTGAGCGTGGGAGACGTGGTGACTGCCAAGTGCATCGGCATTGACGACAAGGGCCGTGTGAAGATGTCTGTCCGCGCCGCTCTGCGCGACGCCAAGGCTGCTGAAGCGGAAGCCGCTGGCATTACGGAATAACGGTTGCCCGTTGAACCCTTAAACTTCCAGCCCCGTTCCCGGTTGTTCCGGGAACGGGGCTGTTTGAATTTGGACGGGAGCTTTTATCTTGCGCTCACGGGTTCCGGTTGTGGCGGTTGTTTCTTTTCCTGCGCGGATGCGGCTTTCACTTCCGGGGAGGGAGGGGTGCACAGGAAACGGCCCAGCAGGTCCAGCGTGGCTTTTACATCCTTCAGATCCGCCAGTTCCCGCGGGGAGTGCATGTAGCGGATGGGCGGTCCCAGGAAGGCGGCCTGGCCGCCGTAAAGCTTGACGGGGACAAAATTGGCCATGCCGGGAGGGAAGGTGGCGTCCTTTTGCAAGGGAATACCGTGTTCTTCCGCCAGCTGGAGAAGCTGCTCAGTGATGGGCTGGTAAAAGATCTTGTCCTGGGTGAAAATGACGGGGCCTTTTCCCATGGCCTGGCGGGTCAGCCTTCCGTTTTCTTCACGGGATGGAAGGTCGTCGAGCTGGACGGTATCCAGCGTGCAGTCAATGACGATAGCCAGCCGGGGGCGGTTCTTCTCACAATACGCCGTGGCTCCGATGAGGCCTATTTCCTCCTGGGAGGAGGAAAGCAGCGTCACGTGGTATTTCAGGTCTTTTTGATGTTGGGACAGGAAAGAGGCCAGCTCCATCAGCATGAAGGAATTCAGGCGGCAGTCCAGGCCGTGGGCCATCAGGCGGGAACCGTGCAGCAATTCCGGCCTGGTGGCGGGAACGCCGCGCTGGCCTGTGCTCAGGCCCATGTTCCGGGCCTCCTCCGCGCTGGACGCTCCCGCGTCAAACAGGACGTATTCCTTTCCTGCCGGGAGCGGGGCGCGGTTCAACCACCAGCCGGGCACTGCGCCCGCAAAGGCGGTGACGGGACCATGGGCCCCGTCAAAGCGGTAGGGGCAGGAAAGCATGGACTGGAAATCCGGGAACCCGACAGGCTTCACCTTCAGGAACCCGTTGGGCGTGATGCCTGCAATGACCACGCCCACTTCATCCGCATGGGCGTCTATCAACAATTCGGGAGCGTCCGGGTCCGGGCTACGGAATGTTGCCCAGGCATTTTGATGCGCGTCCGTGCCGGAGCTGTCCGCCAGGGGCGCCACGTGTTTCAGCCAGCATTGCTGGAAAGGGGTTTCCGCTCCGGAGGAGGACGGAATGCCCAGCAGGGTTGTCAGGCGTTCCATGGACTGGCCGCTGAAAGGCAGCGCGTCTTCCGGCACGGAGGCCATGCAAAAGTTCAGAAAAAGCAGGGGGAGCAGCAGGATGCGGATAGCGGGCATGGCCTCACCATAACATGGGGAGGGAAGGGGAAGCAATGGCGGAAGGGACGCATGGGAAAATGTGATTTTCCGGATGGCAGGATTTTTTGTTTCCCGTTCTTGACAGGATTTTCTTGGTTCCTATGATGCGGATGCCCGTTGCGTTCTACGGACACCCCCTCCATACATGATTCTTTTTATCATTTTCGTTATTCTTTTTCTGATTCTGATCAACGCCTTTTACGTTGCCGCAGAATTTGCCGCCGTGAGCGTGCGCCGCAACATGATTCGTGAAATGGCGGAGGGCGGCAGCAAGGTGGCGGCGCATTTGCTCAAAATTCTGGAGAATACCAGGGAGCTGGACCGCTACATTGCGGCCTGCCAGTTCGGCATTACCATCTCCAGCCTGATTCTGGGCGCCTACGGGCAGGTGGAACTGTCCGCTTATCTGCTCCCTCTGTTTGAACGGTTTGGCGGCATGGATTCCGTGATGGCCAATTCCGTAGCCGCCATTGTGGTGCTGGTTGGTCTGACGGTGCTGCAGGTGATTCTGGGGGAATTGATGCCCAAGTCCCTGGCGCTGCAATTTCCCCGGCAGGCGGCTTTGTACACGTATTACCCCATGCGCTGGACGCTGACCTTCTTCGCGTGGTTCATTGACTTCCTGAACGGAAGCGGCTTGCTGCTTCTCAAACTGTTCCGCCTGCCGCCGGGAGGCCACCAGCACATCCACACCCAGCAGGAGATCAACATGCTGCTGGATGAAAGCCATCAGGGGGGCCTGCTGGAGGAGGATGAGCATGAGCGGCTGCACAGCGCGCTTTCCTTTGCGGAACGCACGGTGGAGCAGATCATGATTCCCCGTTTCCGGCTGGTTTGCCTGGATGTGGACGCTACGGAGGAGGATATTCTGAATATGATTGCGGACAAGCCCCATACTCATATTCCGGTGTATGAAGGAAACCGTGAGTCCGTGATCGGCATGCTGCATATCAAGGACATGGTGGCCGCGTATGCGGAAAAGGGCGTTCTGCCTCCCCTGCGCTCCATGCTGCGGGAGGTGCCGTGCGTGATGGAGATGCAGACAGTGGAGATGCTGGTGTCCCGGCTCCGGGAGGACAAGGCCAAGGAAGCTTTTGTGCTGGATGAATACGGCAAGTTTGTGGGGCTGGTGACGCTGGAACGCCTGCTGGGTGAAATGGTGGGGGACATAGATGAGGAATTCATCCGCTCCGGGGAAAAAGTGGAAACCCTGCCGGACGGTACCGTGCGCATTCCCGGCATGATGCGCGCCCATAAGGCGGAGTGCCTGGTGCCTTTCCTAATGAACGGCGCCGCTACCGTGGGGGGCTCCGTGATCAAGCACATGTCCTGCATTCCCAAGGAGGGGGACCGCCTGATTATTGCCGGGCGCGTTCTGGTGGTGGAGAAGATGGACCACAACCGCGTCTCCTCCATTCTGCTGTTGCCTCCGGAGAAAAAGGAGAATGAACCTGCCATGGAAAGCGGGGTGGACTCATGATGACGGTTTTTATTATTCTGCTGCTGATTGTGCTGAACGGCCTGTTTGTGGCCGCGGAATTTGCATTGCTTGGCGCGCCCCGCGCGGCGCTGGAGCAAATGGGGGCGTCCGGCAATATGGTGGCGCGCCGCGTCTCCCATATCTTGAAAACGCCGCGGTTGCAGGACCGCTACATTGCCACGGCCCAGCTCGGCATTACATTCGCCAGTCTGGGGCTGGGCATGTACGGGGAGCATGCCGTGGCCGGATGGCTTCACGAATGGCTCGCCCAGTACGGGTGGGCCTCCTGGCTTGTGGCGCACGGCGCGGCCAGCGTCCTGTCCGTGGCGGTGCTGACGTACCTGCACATTGTCCTCGGGGAAATGGTGCCTAAGGCGCTTTCCCTCCAGTATGCCACGAAGCTTTGCCTCATCATCACGATGCCCATGTACGTAGTCCAGCTCTGCCTGTATCCGCTGGTGGTGGGCATGAACACCTTGGGCAACTTTTTCCTGGGGCTGCTGGGCGTGGACAGGAATGAATCCAAGTCTCACTACCATTCTGCGGAAGAACTCCAGTACATCATTGAGGAGAGTCATGAAAACGGCGCCCTGCCGCAGGAATCCGGGCGCATCATGGATGGCCTGTTTGACCTGGAGGACCTGTACGTTCACCAGGTCATGACTCCGCGCGTCCGGATAGACGCCATTCCGGAAGGAGCGGGGCATGAGAAAATACGGGAGATTGTCCGCCGCACCCGCCGCACCCGCTACCCCGTTTACCGCGGTGATCTGGACCACGTGGTCGGCATGGTGCATGCCCGCGACCTGTTCCGCATCATGTTCCGCGGGAAGGCCTTGACGCCTGAATACATCCACGCCATTCCCAAGGTGCCCAAGACGGTCAAGTTTGATAATGTGGTGGAGATCATGAGGAAGGACAATGTGCGCCTTGCCATCATTTTGGACGAGCACGGCGGGACTTCCGGCCTGCTGACCCTGACGGACGTGTTTTCCGAGGTGATGGGCTGGGACCGCGGCCGCATCAGAGTATTGACGGAGCTGCCCCGGGACGCCGTGGGCTTCTCCTGCGATGTTTCCGGTCTGGCCCGAATTGAGGAGCTGGGGGAAGCCATGGACATGGACTTGCAGAATGAGGAGATTGACACCGTGGGCGGTCTGATTCTCAATTTGCTGGAAGCTCCGGCGGAGGAAGGGGACACCGTGGGTTACCTGGGTCTGGAATTCAGGGTGACCCGTACGGAGAACGGCGGCGTGGAGCGCTGCACCGTGACCCGGATTACTCCGCTGATGCGGGAGGAAGCCCTGGAAGAGGAGGATTAAGCTGCGGGAGTCCGGGGAAAACCTCCGGAACGGGTCCGCTTTGTGTAAAAGTTCCTTGGTGGAGCGCGTAGGATATGGCAGAATATTTCCGCCATGTCCCAGCCCGAGTCCACTGATGCTTCCGTGAACAAATCCTCCATGAAAAAATGGGTGGTTCTCCTTATTGTTCTCGGGGCGCTGATCGGGCTGGGGACGATGATGAAGGCATGGATGGACCGGCGCTCCGGCGCGGAAGCCCAGCCGGCCGTTTTCTCCGGCGGCAGTGAGCACTGGGACCAGAATGAAGTGCCCATCTCCATGCAGTGCGGCGCCTGCCATGAAAAGGAATTCCGGCAGTGGGCCGGCTCGGACCACGCCTGGGCGTTCCGCAAGCTGGGGGACCAGTGGGAGTCCGAGGCATTTCATAACATGAAGCTGGACGCCCACGGAAGCATTCTTCAATTTTCCACGGATGCCCAGGGCCGTATGGTGCATGACGGGCAGTCCAACACAGCCTGGCGCGCGGAATGGGCTACGGGGAGGATTCCACTGGTGCAATATCTGGTTCCCGCAAAGGACGGGGGCTACCACACCCTGAGCGCTGCGTGGGATGTAAACCGCAAGGAGTGGTTTGACATTTTCGGCAAGGATGCCCGCCAGCCCGGAGACTGGGGGCACTGGACGGGACGCGGCATGAACTGGAACACGCAGTGCGCATGGTGCCACATGTCCCTGTTCCATAAGAACTATGATCCGGTCAAGGACCGTTACGCTTCCACGTGGACGGAACCCGGCGTGACCTGCATCCAGTGCCACGGTCCACTGCTGGATAAGCCCGAGGCGGGAACGGGGTGCATGATTTCCACCAAAAACAAGCTGACTCCGGAGCAAATTCACGACAACTGCGCTTCCTGCCATGCCCGGCGGGATGAATTCGATCACGATTTTGCCATAGGAGACCGTTTTGACAATCATTTCCAGCTCGTGCTTCCCGTGCAGCCCGGTGTCTTCTGGCCCAACGGCATGCAGAGGGATGAGGATTATTGTGAAACCGGCCTGCGCCTGAGCCGCATGGGAAAGGCGGGCGTCACCTGCCTGGATTGCCATGATCCGCATACGGGAACGCTGAAGCTTCCGCAGGAAGACAACACGCTCTGCCTGCGGTGCCACGGCACCGGGGAGGCGGTGAACGGGGTGAAAGCCCCTGTTATTGACATATCCAAACATACGCCGTGCCCCCAGTCCAGCATGGGCGCCCGCTGTGTGGAATGCCATATGCCGGAAAGCCTGTACATGGCCCGCGACCCCCGCCGGGACCACTCCTTCAATTCTCCTGACCCCCTCCTGAGCGTAGAGCTGGGCATCCCCAATGCCTGCACCATGTGCCACCGGGAAAAGAGCAATGAATGGGCCGCGGAAGCGGTGGAAAAATATTACGGGCCCAATCCCAAGATGGCGCAGTACCGGGACCGCACCAGGGCCGTGCAGCGCGCTTATGAAGGACGGGAGGATGTGCTGCCGCTGCTGATGGAATGCTTCAAGAGGGAGGAAGTGGGCGCCTGGCGTGCCACACTGCTGGATTTGATGGATGCCTGGGCGCATGAACCGGCCGTT
Source organism: Akkermansia muciniphila (assembly GCF_018709685.1). Taxonomy (GTDB): domain Bacteria; phylum Verrucomicrobiota; class Verrucomicrobiia; order Verrucomicrobiales; family Akkermansiaceae; genus Akkermansia; species Akkermansia muciniphila_E. The sequence goes on along the minus strand of NZ_JABDHQ010000002.1, from coordinate 150,550 downwards.
CAGGAACTGGCCGCTGCGGCGGTCAAGGACCCGGATGCCCTGACGCGCGCCGCCGCTGCCAAGGTAATGGGCCGCGCGGGCAATCCCGCCGCGGGCAAATTGCTCAATGACCCATTCAAGGTTGTCCGCCTGCAGGCGGAATGGGCCCTCCGGGATTCCCTGCCGCCGGACAGCCCGGCCATGAAGGAGCTGACCGCCGCCGCGCTTCATCAGGCAGACCAGCCCTCCGGGGCAATGAAGCTGGCCCAGATAGCTATCAGCCGCAAGGATGCGAAGGCCGCGGAACAATGGTTTGCCAAGGCTCTGAAATGGGATGCCACATCTTCCGTGGTACACCGGGATTATGCCGTTTTCCTGGCTTCCCAGGGGCGCAGTGGGGAAGCGGTGGAGCAGATGAAGGAGGCCGTCCGCCTGGCTCCGAAGGATGCCAACCTGTGGTATCTGCTGGGGCTGGGACAGATTGAGAACAATGATGAGCCGGGAGCTCTGGAATCCTTTAATGCGGCCCTGAAAATAGAGCCCTCTTTCATCCGTGCCCTGTTCAACCGCGCCCTGCTTAATGAAAAGGTGGGACGGCTGGAGCAAGCGCTCCAGGACTTGGAGAATTGTTCCTCCCTGGACAAGGAAAATGCGGATATTCCGTTCACGCTGGCCGTGATGCTTTACCGCAACGGCCGTTACCGTGACGCGGCGGCAGCAGCAGCAGAAGCCCTGCGCCGTGATCCGGGGCATGCCCAGGCCCGGCAAATTCTGGAATCGGCTTCTCGACATGGAAGATAGGAAAGAGTATATCAGCGTTGTGTACATGAAATTTTCCCCTTTGCGTATTCTGCTGGCGTCTGCGTTCTTGCTGGGAACCTCCTTCTGTTTTGCCGGTTCTTCTGATGCGGCGGAGGATCCTTCCCTCCGTACCTGGACGAATAAAGGCACGGGAACCACGGTGGAGGCCCGTCCTATCGCCCTCAATATGAAGACGGTCAAGCTGGTGACTACGGCCAAAAAGCCCATCACGATGCCGTTGGAAAAGCTTTCAGAGGAAGACCGGGCATGGCTGGAGGAACACAAGGAGGTGATCGGGAAGCCCCTCTCGGAATGGTCCTCCGTGCCGTCTGGCCCCGTGGCTGAGGAAATGAAGGGGAAAACCTACATGCTGGACAACGGCAAGCTCAAGAAGAAGGACGGGAAATTGAATTCCCGGCATTTTATCCTGTATTTCAGCGCGAGCTGGTGCGGCCCCTGCTGCCGGAATGCCCCCCACAGCGTGGAGGCTTACAACAAGGCGGTGAAGGATAATCCAGATGTGGAGGTAATCATGTGCAATCTGGACCAGAACCTGGAAACCGCCCAGAAATGGGCCGCCGCCAACAATATGCCGTGGCCCGTCCTGCTGAAGAAGGATTTGACGGAGCTGGCCAGAAAAGTGGCTCCCCGCGGTATTCCCACAATGATTCTGGTGGACAAGGACGGCAAGGCCATCCAGTCTTCCCAGGACATGGAACAACTGGTAAAGGCTATCGGCTCAAGCCGCTCCTCCCGCTAGGCTGAAATACCTTTGATGTTCTGCAACGATGTCCTCCACCCGCAAATCCCAGTCCGACCGTTCTGCTGAAACCAGCGGCAAGATTCTTCGCGCGGCGCAGAAACTTTTTGCTCTCAGAGGATTTGACGGAGTGACCATGAGGGCCATTGCTTCTGAAGCGGGAGTGAACCTGGCCTCCATTGTTTATTATTTTGAAAATAAGGAAGGGCTGTACCTTGCCGTATTCCGGCAGTATGCGGAACCCCTGATGGAGGCGCGCATGAAGATGCTGAAAGAGGCGGACCTTCATCCGTCCCTGCGTGCATACGCCAGGGCGTTCATTGAACCCGCTTTCCGGCTGCTTCTGGATAAAAGCCTGGGCGGCCCGGATCACGCCCGGCTGCTGTGGCGGCTGCCTCAGGAACCGGAATATCTGGGGAGAAAGATTTACGATGAATTCTATGCTCCGCTCATCCGGGAAATGACCCAGAGGGTACGCCAGTTCTGTCCGTGGGATGACGAACTCTCCATCTCCTGGCACGTTCATATCATGAGTTCCATTTTCCATGCCACGCTGGGGAAGTACGTCACCCGGCTGGAACTTCATGACAAGGAGCCGTGGATGAAGGATCAGGACCGCGTTCTGCAAATGATCGTGAATACGGCGGTTCTCCTGATTTCACGTCCCGCCCTTTCTCCGGAGGAAGAACAGGGGAAGCGGTGAAGATGGAACGGTGCGTCCGTAAAGGCACGGCGTTTCCTCCTATATTTCTCCCAGCGTTTTTCTAAGCGCCATTGCCGTTTCCGTGATGTTCGGGTGCGTAAGCAGCCAGGAGACGATGACAACCCTGTCCGCTCCTGCCTTCAGGACGGAGGGAAGCGTGTCCCCATTGACGCCGCCGATGCAGAAGACCGGGAATTCTTCCGGAAGACGCCGCCGCACGCCTGCAATATCTTCCAGGCCTATGGCGGGCCTCCCCGGTTTGGTGCCCGTGGGAAACAGGGGGCCGAATCCGATGTAGTCCGCCTCCTCTTGGAATGCTGCCAGGGCCTGTTCCGGGCTGTGCGTGGAACGCCCGATGATGGCGTCCGGCCCCAGCATGGCCCGCACAGGCGCCAGGGCGCCGTCGTCCTGCCCCAGATGAACGCCGTCCGCCCCGGTACTCAGGGCTATTTCAGGATAGTCGTTGATGATGAAAAGACAGCCGTGTTTGCGGCACAGGGGGGCAAGCTGGCTGCCCAGCTCCTCAATACGTTCCGGAGCATAGTTTTTCGCCCGGAGCTGGAGAATTTCCAAGTCGGCCGCCAGCAATTTTTCCGTAACGGAGAGCAGTTGGTTTTCAGCAGTATAGCCCGTATCCACAATGCCGTACAGGCGGCATGACGAGAGGCGTTCCTTCCTGTTCATGGAAGGGAATTGTACCGGATAAAATCATCCCGGCAAGACGCTTCCCATTCTTGACCCTAATGGAGGGTGTAGTATACTCCCCGCATCGTGTCACCCGCCTTATATTCCGCCGCTAAAAGTGTATTGTTTCAAATGAATCCGGAGACCGCCCACAATGTGACTTTGTGGGGGCTGCGCCTGGCAGAAAAGATGCGCGTACTGCCTCTCCTGACGGGGGATATTCCTTCCGATCCCGTGGAAATCCTGGGAATGAAATTCCCCAACCGGGTAGGCCTTGCCGCCGGGATGGACAAGGAGGCGGACACGGTGAACGCATTCGGCCAGATTGGCTTCGGCTTTGTGGAGGTGGGCACGCTTACACCGCGACCGCAGCCGGGCAATGACAAACCCCGCCTGTTTCGCCTGATTCCCCAGCGGGCCATCATCAACCGGATGGGCTTCAACAATGACGGCATTGCCGCCGGAGTGGAGAACATCCGCTCCGCCACCCGTTTTCATGGCGTCCTTGGCGTCAACATCGGGAAAAACAAGGTGACGCCCAATGAAGATGCGGCCCAGGATTACCTGACCTGCCTGCGTGCGGCATGGCCTGTGGCGGATTACATCGCCATTAACTTCTCTTCCCCCAACACGCCCGGTCTGCGCGAACTCCAGGCTGCGGAACCCGCCGCGCGCCTGCTGGCTTCCCTGAAAGCCGAGCAGTCCAACCTTGCCGCGGAAACCGGACGCAATGTGCCCATTTTCATGAAGGTGGCCCCGGATGTGACGGCTGAACACATAGCGGAACTCAGCCGCGTTTTTCTGGATGAAGGACTGGACGGCCTAATCGCTACGAACACCACGCTTTCCCGTGCCGGGGTGGAAGCCAATCCGCGCCATGAAGAAGCGGGCGGCCTGTCCGGCGCGCCTCTGGCGGAGCGCTCCACGGAGGTCATCGCAGCCTTTGCTTCCGAGTTGAAGGGGCACATTCCGATTATCGGCGTGGGCGGCATTATGAGCGGCGCGGACGCTGTCGCCAAGATCAAGGCCGGAGCCAGTCTCGTCCAGCTTTACACGGGGTTCATCTACCGCGGGCCGGATCTCATCCGGGAATGTGTGGAAGCCATGAAGGCCGAATGCCCCGCTAACTCCTGATCCGATTTATTCAACGCACACAGGTTTCATCCATGGCCGGTTCCTTCGTACACCTTCACAACCATACGGAATACTCTCTGCTGGACGGCGCCGTCCACATCAAGGACCTCATTGCGGAATGCTCCCGCATGGGCATGCCCGCTGTCGCCGTCACTGACCACGGCAACCTCTTCGGAGCCATTGAGCTCGTGATGGAGGCCAACAACCTTAACAAATCCGTAGCCGCCTGGAACAAGGAGCACCCGGAAGGGCCGCAGAAACAGCCGGTGAAGCCCATCTTCGGCTGTGAGGTCTATCTTTCCCCCACGCCCATCAGCGTGAAAAAGCAGCTTCCCGGGCGCCGTAAATACACGCATTTGCTTCTTCTGGCGGAAAATGAAACCGGCTGGCAGAACCTTGTCAAACTGGTATCCCGTTCCCATCTGGAAGGCTTTTACTACAAGCCGCGTGTGGACATGGATACCCTGCGGGAATTCCATGAAGGCCTCATCTGCTGCACGGCGTGCATCGCCGGGCCGCTGAATGAATGGCTGCTCAACGACCAGCCGGAAAAGGCGGAGGAAGCCCTGCTGGCGCTGAAGGACATCTTCGGGGAGGACAACATCTTTGTGGAGCTTCAGGACCATGGGCTGGAGGAAGAAAGAAAATGCCTGCCCGGGCTGGTGAGCATCGCCCGCAAGACCAATACTCCCATTGTGGCCACCAATGACGTGCACTTTCTCCGGAAGGAAGACCACGACATGCACGATGTGCTGATTTGCGTGGGGACCAACGAGAAACTGGCTTCTCCCAAGCGCATGCGCTACTCCACGGAAGTCTACCTGAAATCTCCTGAGGAAATGCGGGAAGTATTCCGGGACTACCCGGATGCCGTGGAAAACACGCTGAAAATCGCGGAACGGTGCAACGTCACCATCAAGCTGGACTCCGCCAGTACGGAAAAGTATCCGGAATTCGGCACTCCGGACGGCTCCACGCGTGAGGAATACCTGCGCAAGGTGTGCTATGAAGGCCTGGAGGAACGGTACGGCAAGGAACGCGTGGCTACGGACAAGGAGCTCCGCGACCGCCTGGATTATGAGCTGGGAATCATCAACCAGTTGAAATTCCCCTCCTACTTCCTGATTACGGCGGACTTCATCAACTGGGCGAAGGATCATGACATTCCCGTGGGGCCCGGCCGCGGTTCCGCCGCGGGCTCCCTGGTGGCGTATTCCATGAAGATCACGAACATCGATCCCTTGCGGTTCGGCTTGATCTTTGAACGTTTCCTGAACCCGGAGCGCGTCAGCCCGCCCGATATCGACATTGACTTTTGCCAGACCCGCCGTCCGGAGGTGATTGACTACGTGCGGCAGAAGTACGGGGAACGCGCCGTATCCCACATCATCACGTACGGCACCATGGGCGCCAAATCCGTGCTCAGGGACGTGGCCCGCGTGATGGACATGTCCTATGCGGACGGCGACCGCATCTCCAAGCTGATTGAAACCGGCCCCAAGGTAACCCTCCAGTCCAGCTACAAGAGCAACGAAGAACTGCGGGAGCTGATCGCGTCTGATGAAACGTACGCGGAACTCTGGGGATATGCAACGCGCCTGGAAGGGCTCATCCGCAACGTGGGCGTGCACGCCGCGGGCGTCGTGATCGGTGACCGTCCCCTGGACGAGCATGTGGCACTCACCCGTGACGACCTTTCCGACCCGCATGCCGCCGTTGTCGCCCAGTGCGACATGAGCGCCATTTATGAAGTGGGCCTTTTGAAGATGGACTTCCTGGGCCTGAAAACCCTGACCGTCATGCATGATGCGGAAGAATACGCCCGCTGGCGCGTGCCGGAATTCAAGCTGGACTCCGTTCCCCTGGATGACAAGGAAACGCTGGACCTGCTGAACAGGGGGGATACGATGGGCGTGTTCCAGCTGGAATCCGGCGGCATGGTGGACACCTGCCGGCGCTACGGTATCCAGAAGATTGAAGACATCATTGACCTGCTGGCCCTGTATCGTCCGGGGGCCATGCAGTTCATGGATGAAATGATTGAAGTCAAGAAGGGGCTGCGCCAGGTGGTATATGAACATCCCTTGCTGGAACAGGTCAGCGGAGAGACCTACGGCGTGATGATCTACCAGGAACAGGTGCAGGCGGCGGCCAAGCTGCTGGCGGGCTATACGCTCGGCGGCGCCGACCTGCTGCGCCGCGCCATGGGTAAGAAGGACCCCGCAAAAATGGCCAAGGAAAAGGCCCACTTTGTGGAAGGGTGCTGGAAAACCAACCAGATTGACGAGAAGACGGCTACGGCCATCTTTGACAAGATTGAGAAATTCGCCGGCTACGGCTTCAACAAATCCCACTCTGCCTGCTACGGCCATATCTCCTACTGGACGGCCTACCTCAAGGCCCACTTCCCCGTGGAATTCCTCTGCGGCCTGATGTCCAATGAAGCGAACAACGACAAAATCGGCGTGTTCATTCAAGAGGCCAACCGCATGGGCATTGAAATCCTCCCGCCCAACGTGAACAAGTCCATGCTTAAATTCACGCCTGAAAAAACGCCTTCCGGCAAGTTGGCCGTGCGTTACGGCCTGGCGGCCATCAAGAACGTGGGGGAAGGCGCCATGCAGATTCTTTTGGAAGAGCGGAAGCGGAACGGGGAATTCTCCAGCATGGAGGACATCTGCAACAGGTTGGATTCCAAATCCGTCAACAAGAAGATACTGGAATCCCTGATCCGTGCTGGAGCTCTGGACTGGACGCTGGAACCGCGCTGCGCCCTGTTTGAACGCGTGGACCTGGCCCTGAGCGGCGCTTCACAGGTGCACAAGGATAAGGCTTTGGGGCAGGGCGCCCTGTTTGACATGACTTTTGAAGCCCCCAGGGTGAAGGATGAACCCGCCGTTCCGGAATGGCCCAAGGACCAGCGCATGGGGGATGAAAAGGACCTGCTGGGCGCCTACTTCTGCGGCCACCCCCTTGACTCCATGCGCGGCGTCATTGATGCGGAAAAATACACCCGCATAGGCCTTATTGACACGCTGGAATCACATGAACTCAAGCAGAAGCACCAGATCGCCGGGATGGTGCGCTCCGTCATCCCCAAGATCAGCAAGGCCGGAAGAAAATTTGCCGTTATGACGCTGGAAGACTTCACCGGCAGCATTGAAGTGCTGCTGTGGTCGGACGTTTATGAAAAGGCTTTGGAAATGGAAGGAGGGCTGGAACCGGGCGTCTTTGTTGCCGTGCGCGCCAATATCCGGGAGGATGACCGCACCTCCGCCAAGAGCGTGGCCGCGCAGAGCGTGGAGCCGCTGGGCGGTAAACGGCGCAAATCCAGGGCCGGAGACCAGGGCCCGCTGAATATCATTGTCAGCCCCCTGCGCCACACGAGAAAGAATCTGGAACAGATACGGGACATCCTGAGAAGATACCCGGGCCGCTCCAAGGTCAACCTCACCATTAAGGACAGCCTGGGCCATAGCCAGATACTGGAACTGGACGAACAGTTCCGCGTCAACCGCTGCCGGGAGTTGGAAACGGAGCTCTCCATGTATAACTGACGCCATGCCGGAAGGAAAGATGCTGCTGCCTGAATCGGAGCGCCTGGCATTCAGGGCATGGGAAGAAAGGGACTGGCCCTTTTTTGCCGCCATGAATGCCAATCCGCAGGTGATGCGCTTCTTCCCGGCCGTGATGACGAAGGAGCAATCCCGCTCCATGTGGGACCGCATGCGTGCGGAACTGGATGAAAAAGGGTATGGGCTGTATGCCGTGGAGCTTAAAGCCTCTGGCGCCCTGATCGGATTGATGGGATTCCACTGGGCGGATTTTGCCGCGGAATTCACGCCCTGTGTGGAAATAGGCTGGCGGCTCGTCCCGGAGGCCTGGGGCCATGGCTACGCCACGGAAGGGGCTCGTGCATGCCTGGAACATGGCTTTTCCCGTCTGGGCTTTGACCGCGTGTACTCTTTCACCGCCTGCGTGAACCTCCCCTCGGAGGCTGTGATGAAGCGTGCCGGAATGAATAAAGCCGGGGAATTCAATCATCCCGAAGTGATGCCGGATTCTATCTTATATCCCCATGTGCTTTACATGAGTGAAGCGCCGGACAGATGATTCCGGCGTATGGCTTCCATGTTTTTCTGGCGTGCCCTTTCATGAAAAATCGAACGGGCTGCAATCCCGGAGGAGTGCAGCCCGTTGACTGGGTTGGGGCGCGGGGCAGCAGGACGGAACCGTCCCGCTGCCGCCTGGCGCGACTTAGAAGGCGTAGCTTACACCGGCGTTGACCCGGTGGTAGGTTGACTGGCTTCTACCTTCGAATTCATAGCCTGCGTAGGCCGTCCATTTGGGGTTGATGACCACGGTGCTGTTATAGTTGAGGCGCACGGCGTTCCGGTCCGGGCGGGAGCCCCTCGCGGTCCAGCTGTAATCGTTCAGCAGGCGGGTGGCCCGGGTTTCCGGATTGTCTCGCATCACGTCCGGAACGTAACTCACGGACAAGCTGTTCACCCACAGCACGCCGTTGCTGAATTGCAGCGCCTTGCTGACGCCCACGCCCACCGGCAGGCTCAGGTTCTTCAGGTTTCCGCGGTCAAAGTGCCGGGCGTCGTATCCCGTTTCCGTGAAGGAATTCTGGTTCACCTGCGTGTACTCGATTCCCAGGAAGGGGGAGAGCGTCCAGCCCTTGTTCAGGCTGTGGTCCCACGTGGCCTGAAGGGTGGCGAAGCCCATCCTGTTCTGCCATTTGCCGTGGGAGGCCCCTCCGTCATAATAGGAGTCCAGCTTGTTGGTCGTCCAGCCGAAGCCGGCGGTTCCGCTGATGGTCAGCATGTCCTTGGGCGCCATCTGCTTCCTCCATGCCCCGTACAGCAGGGCAACGTAGGAGGTCTGGTCCACTTCGCTGGCCCAGGTCCGGCTCTTGTTGGTGCCGTACAGGTTGCCGAAGGCGGCGCCCAGAATGGTGTTCGGGGTGAACCTGCGGTCCGCACCCACGGCATAGCCGCCTCCATTGTAATCATAGCCGTCAATGCCGTCCCGGGTTGCATGGTAGGTGAAGTCTCCCATGCCCTTGATCCAGAAGTTGTTCTTCGGGCCCATCAGGAAGCGGGTGATGCCTACCTGCCCCAGCGCGGCATTGGAAACGGACTTCATGTTGGAAGCGGAGCTCCACATGGAGTTGCCGATGTCCGACCCGGCCAGTTCCGGAAGTATTTCTTCAATGTCGTCTGTGGGGTTCCAGACGGCATACAGATGGTCGTTGATCCCGTCATTGTCCTGGTCTTCCCATTCCTTCGTCCAGTACCCTTCGTAGGTATAGGGGGAGTTGACGGTATCGGTGCCGGTGGCGCTTGAATAAATGCCGTCAAAGTCGCCGGAGGTGCCGGGAATGGCAGCATCTTCTATGGACATGGCCAGGAAGCGCTGTTTCTGCGCCCACCGCTTGTGGGCGTAGTCTTCCAGGGAGTCAGCCACCCCCATCGTTCCTCCCATCGTGTGGCTGTTTGCCTGCTCAATGGTGAGGCCGGAGCTGTAATCGTCCATGAAGGGGCGGAAGTCAAAGATAGCGCCCTTGCTGATGTCGATCGTATCCCCGCGGAAGGCGGCTCCTCTTCCGGTCCTCAAGGTCACTCCGGATTCAATGGTGATGTCCTTGCTGTTTACGGAGCTGTTCCCCGTGATTTCCAGAATGCCCTTCTTCACGGTGAAGGAGGAGTTTTTGGCAAGGTCCTTGTTGCCGTAGGTAACTCCGTCTTCCAGGATCAGCGTGCCGTCATGCAAGGTGGTCTTGCCGCTGACGTTGAAGTACTTGGATTCCGCCAGCCGGTTCTGCCAGTCGGATTCCGATTCTCCTGCTGCCTGGGTGATCAGCCTGTTCGCCTCCGACCCGGAGAAGCGGATGGTGCCCTTGAATTCCGGAGCGGCGCCGTTATACGGGGTGGTGTCCACGCCCTCGGACTTGTTAAAGTCAAAGACGATGTTGTCATGCTCCGCTCCGTCGCCTGCGTTGCGGAAAGGGTCATAGAAAGTGACCGTTCTTCCTTCCTGCGCGCGGAGCGCCACGCTATCCATGGAAACGCTTCCGTTGGTGCCAAACACAAGGGAGTTCAGGATGGGATTCTCCCCTCCGCGTTTTTCCGTGTTGCCTTTCACGATGATGTCTCCCTGGTCCGCGGAGAAAACGGCGTCCTTATAATAAAGAAGCATGGCTCCGGCAGTGCCGTCCACGGAGTTGTTCTCAATGAGCACGCCACCGCGGTTATTGATGAATTCCACCCCGTTGGCTCCCTGAAGGGCGCCAACGTTCCATTTGGCGGAGTTGCCGGAAATGGTGACCTTCCCTGTATTGACGAAGGATGTTTTGCCATCTACCAGCAGGGCCCCAAATCCGTAATCCGTGGATTTGTTGTTGGAAATGGAAATGTTCCCCGTATTGGCAAAGGACAGGTTCCCGTGAAACTGTCCCACGCCGTAGTGCCAGCCCGCCGTATTATTGTCCATGGAGATGTTTCCGGTCCGGGTGAACGAGGTATCTCCGGTCACCTCAATGGCGCCGTTGTACTGGTCCGCGCTGTTTCCGGAAAGGGAAATGTTCCCGGCATCCGTAACGCTGAACGTCCCGTAAAACCGCAGGGCCCCGTTGGAACCTTTGGTGGAGTTGCCTTCCACGGTGATGTTCCCGTTATTGCTGAATGTGGTATTGCCGAAGACGGCCACGCCGCCCATTTGCTTGTTGGAGCTGTTTCCTGAAATGGTGATGTCTCCCGTATTGGTGACATTCCAGTCCTTGCTGATCCAGCCCACGGCATACGTATTGTCCGCGTGGTTGTTGATGAAGGTGATGGAGGCGACGTTATTGAGGTTGAAGCTTCCGCTGACGCCGAATGCCCCGGCGCTGTTGCTGGCATGGTTGCCTTCAAAGCGCAGGTCCCCTCCGACGTTGGAGATGTCCAGGTCCTGGCCGCTATAAACGGCGCCGAAATTGCCGTTCCATTCGGAGGCCAGTTCACCGGCATCAGCCCGGTTGTTTTTGAAAACCACGTCTCCGGTAACGCCGTTTATCTTCATGCCGCCTCCGGTATTATCATAACCGTCCACGGCGCCTGCATAGGCGTAAATGGCTCCGGCCATCCATGCGGAATTGTTTTCAAAGGTCATGCTGCCGTTGACGTTCTGGAACGTCAGCGCGTATTCTCCGGCGGGGATGTAGGCCTTGCTTGCCGTAGAGGTGGAGTCGTGCGCGCCAGCGTAAATGGCGCCCCCGATGTTGGAGTGGGCGCTCGTGGGCGAGTGTCCGGTGGAGTTCCCGCTGAACAGGATGGACTTGGTATTTTCAAAGTCGATCTTTCCCCACGTAAACAGGGCTCCCCCCAGGGCCTGCCCCTGCTGGCTGTCGTCACCCAGCATGTTGTTGGTGAAGGAGATGTTGCCCATGTGGGAGAAAGTGATGTCTCCCCTTGCGTTCACGGCTCCCCCCGCGTTCGTATCTGCATTCACGATGGACTTGCAATTGTTGAAGGAAAGGTCGCCCATGTCCGTGAAGGTGAGCGTTTCCCCGCGGATGGCGCCTCCGCCTTCGTTGTCATTGACCCATCGGTTGCTGTGAAGGGAGGAACAGTCGTCAAAGCTCATGGACATTCCCGTGCCGGTAAAGGTCATGACGGACTCGCTGGCGGGACGGGTGTGGTCCGCCAGCTGGTTGAAGAAGACGCTCCCTGCGTAAACGGTGTCTTCCGTACGGAATCCGGAAAAGCTCAGGTCCTCCTTCAAGGTGTAGGTGATGCTGTCCTGGGTCTCCTGGCGCGTGTCAACGGTGCCCTGATAGAGGTCTTCAGCCTGCTGGGCTGCTCCCGTCTGCACCAGGGAAGCTGTCATCAGGAGAAGGATGGCGGATACTGCAAATGTTGGTTTCATTAATATGCGGTAAGGTTCTTTGTTAGGTACCAGACCTGAGCCGTCTTTTGCCTGGGCGCCCGGGTGGGGGCTTGTGCGCGCGCCGGCACTGTTGCCTGGAAACTATGAGAGTCTCCGGAGAACGTTTTTTCTCAACGAATGTCACGGTGTATGGGAAGGCTCTTCTAACATATAATTTCGCTTCGCCGTTGAATCTGAAAATGTCCGGCTTCCTCATCTGTGAAAATATGGCCTGTGTCATACATAGGGTCTTTTATGAGTGTAGGTCAGTAAATATAACAAATTCTGTAATTTAATGATTTTGAGTAATACATGGATAATAAAATAAAGCTTGTTCCTGTATTTTTGTAGAAAAGTTATGCCGGAGCGAATGACAATAGAAATATGAACACTTTTGTCCGTGAAAGCTTCTATCCTTTATGCGGGCGGTCTTTCACGGCTGGCCCGGAAACGATGAAACAATAGATACCGTCATGTTTGATCCAAATCAAAAACCCGATACAGCCCGGTCGGAAAATTCCATTTTCGGCTCTCCGGAAGCAGACAACCTCCTGCCCAAGGACCAGTTCCCGGATTACGCCATGCGCGCAGAAGACGCCTTCCAGCTGGTGTCCGATGAATTAATGCTGGACGGCAACGCCCGCCAGAACCTCGCAACCTTCTGCCAGACATGGGATGAAAAGCAGGTCCGGATGCTGATGAATATCAGCATAAATAAAAATATGATCGACAAGGATGAATACCCCCAGACAGCCGCCATTGAAATGCGCTGCGCTGCGATCATTGCCAATCTTTGGAACGCCAGCCAGGATGAAAAGCCCATCGGTTGTTCCACCATCGGTTCCAGTGAAGCGTGCATGCTTGGCGGCATGGCTGCCCTTTGGCGCTGGAGAGCCCGCCAGAAGGCCGCCGGCAAACCCATTGACAAGCCCAACCTGGTATGCGGCCCCGTCCAGATCTGCTGGCACAAGTTCTGCCGTTACTGGGACATTGAAATGCGTGAAATCCCCATGGCTCCCGGACAGTGGAAAATGGATGTGGAAAACATGCTGCAGCAGGTTGATGAAAACACCATCGTGGTGGTTCCCACTTTCGGCGTGACCTACACGGGCGCTTATGAACTGCCTGCGGAAATTGCCAAGGCCCTGGACGATTACGAAGACAGGACCGGCATCAGCGTGGACATCCACGTGGACGGCGCCAGCGGCGGTTTCCTGGCTCCGTTCTGCGCCCCGGACATTGTCTTTGACTTCCGTATTCCCCGCGTCAAGTCCATCAGCGCTTCCGGCCACAAATACGGTCTTGCTCCGCTCGGAGTGGGCTGGGTGGTATGGAGGGACATCGCCGACCTGCCTGAAGGGTTGATCTTCAACGTCAACTATCTTGGCGGTGAAATCCCCAACTTCGCCATTAACTTCTCACGGCCGGCCGGGCAGATCATCTGCCAGTACTATGACTTCATCCGTTTGGGCAAGGAAGGGTATACCAACATCCATACCCAGGCCTATGAAGTGGCCAAGTACATTTCAGATGAAGTTTCCAAGCTGGGGCCGTATGAATTCATTTGCACGGGCGATCCGGAAAAGGGCATTCCCGCCGTCTGCTTCTTCATCAAGGACGGAGCCAAGACGAACTATACCCTCTTCGACCTCTCGGACAAGCTGAGAACCCGCGGCTGGCAGGTGCCCGCCTTCACCCTCCCGGCAAATTGCCAGGATACCGTGGTGATGCGCGTCATGGTCCGCCAGGGCTTCACCAAGGACCTCGCAGACCTGTTCCTGGAAGACTTCAAGCGCATGATCGACTTCTTCGAGAAGCACCCGGTCACTTCCCCGATGACGGCGGAAGAAGGCACGGCTTTCCACCACTCCTGATGGAAGCTCCGCTGAGTGATTTTTGTTGGATGAATAAGTGTGTGTAAGCGCAGCTCCGCAGTTGCCAAGGTTTGTGCGTGGACCTGGCAGCTGCGGAGTTCTTTTTGCTCCCTTCACCTTTTTGTAAAAAGAACCGGGTTTGCTCATAGGCAGACCCGGTTTTTTTTGCATGGCCCAGGACATGCGGTTCATTCCCCCGTCAGTGAGGCTGCCGGGCAGGACCCGCCGTTCTTGTAAAAAGATTTCCGGCAGGGCATGCTGCGGATTTGATGATTTTACGCAAGCTCCGCAACAGGGCGGCTTTCCGGCTGGGGTAGTGCAAGGAGGCCAGTGGCGCGAAATACTTCACCGGCCTATGTTCACATGCCGGAGAAAAGAAGCAGGGCATCCTGAGGAAGGGAGCCTTCAACCCGTGTCCATCCCCGGAGCGGAGGGATGGTATGGAGCTGTATTCAGCTGATGCAGCGGTAGTAATAATCCACGCGGGAGATGAACCAGGACCATTTGAAGCCGGGCTTGCCGTTGTCCAGCAGCAGGTGGGGGCAGCGTTTGCCCGTCCAGTAATAGTGAGGAACGACGTTCCGCAGGGGAATATCGTGGGCATACATGTTATAGGCGGCCAGCTTGGCGGCGCGGTCAAAGGTTTTCACGATGCTCTGGCCCCGTTTTTCACACATTTCAATGCCAATGGAATACAGGTCCCCGGGGCCGCCGCGGTCTGCATGGCGGCCCGTTTCGTTCAGGGGAATGTGCTGCATGGCCACGTACGGGTCTACCGTGTAGTGCCAGTTGCAGTGCAGGGCGCCGTTATTCAGGGCGCGGGCGTGCTGCATGGCGTCTGCGGACGGATTTTCCGTGTTGTGCATGGTGATGAAGCGCGGCTTCATCCGGGAGGAGCGCCGGCGCAGCGGTGAAGAGCTGGGCATGAACATCGGGTGCACGTTGCATTCCGCCAGCAGTTGCCGCGGGGAGCGTTTCACCAGGGGAACGCCGGAGGGTTTGAAGGAGATCATGGGCGCCATCCCGGCCTTGCCGGAGGGTTCCGAACAGCTGGTCAGGGCCAGCAGGGCGGCAGCTTCCATCAGGAAGGTACGGCGATCAATGCCCCGGACTTTTTCCAGCATGGGCTGGAGTTGTCCGGAAACGCGGCCAAGATAAGTGGCGATGGTGGAAATGTTGCTCATGGGCTGTCCGGGTTGGGAATTTACGGCGCTGGTGCGGGGAAAGTTTAGTTCAAGCTAAGATTCACTTTCCTTCTTTGCAACGAAAAAGTGTGAAAGCTTTAGCTTTGTGCTGAATTCTTCACGCTTTTTGTCATATTGGCCTGTTCAAACCGTTGTTAAAAGCAAAACGGTCCCCGGCTCCGCGGCGGTAACGGCGTCCGCGCCGGCCGGGGAAAGGATGAATTCCCCTTGCCGGGCCGTTTTTCCATCCCATGCTACGGAGCCGCGGAGAACCGTGAAAATGGCAAAGCGGAAAGCGTCCGGCTGGGTGAAACGCTCTCCCCTGTCCAACCGGTATTCCTCCATGGTGAAGTACGGCATTTCAGTCAGGTAGCCGGGCTGACGGCTGAGTTTCCGGAATTCCGCGATGGAATCCAGAGCCTGATCCATGTGCAGTTCCCTCCCTTTTCCTGAAGCGTCCGTCCGGTTCCAGTCATAAAGGCGGTAGGTAGTGTCGCTATTCTGCTGGATTTCTGCAATGAGGTGGCCGGCGCCGATGGCGTGGACCAGGCCCGCGGGAATGTAAAGATGTTCCCCTTCCTTCAAATGGGTGGAGCGTATCAGTTCTTCCATCCGGCCCGTTTCCGCCGCGCGGCGGATGTCTCCGGGTGTGGCGTCTTCTTTCATCCCTCCGTAAATCAGCGCGTCCTGGTCCGCGTCCAGCACGTACCAGACTTCGTTTTTAACTTCTCCGTTCAGGGCGGCTGCCGTGCGTTCCGGGGGATGAACCTGGACGGAAAGGTTTTCACGGGCATCCAGAATTTTGCAGAGCAGGGGAAAGCGCGGAAAACGTTCATAGCCGGGGCCGAAAATTTCCTCCCTCCGTTCCTCCCACAGCCGGTGCAGGGGCGTCCCCTCCCATTCTCCTTCCCGCACCACGCTCATGGCTTCCGGACGGTCGCTGATTTCCCAGGCTTCCCCGTAGGCCGTTTCCCGGTCGGGCAATTCCCGGCCCAGCAACGTTCTCATGTGCTGGCCGCCCCAGATGCGGGGCTGGTAGATGGAATGAAAGCGGAAAGGCTGCATGATCGTGGAGGGAGCGTAGGCCATCTTTTACGGGCAGACAAGCAAAATGCCCGCAGGAGGCCTGCGGGCATGAAGGAGGGGCAATAGGGCGCTTCCGGCTTATTTGATGGATTCCCAGACGATGCCGATTTCATCAAACGGCACGTATTCCTTGCTTTTATCAGGCTTCGGTACGCCGTAATTGGTCCGGAACAGCGGGAGGATGGGCGCGCCCGTCTTGGGATCCTTGCTCATGGGGGGCACCCCCACTTCCTCCAGAAGAAGAGTCATGCCGAATTCCCCGCCGGGACCTTCGCTGACCAGGATTTCAATGGGGTATACCTTGCCTTGCTCCACCGTGAACGGCTTGCCGGCGGCTACGCCGCGCATGGTGTTGTTCCAGTGTCCGGAGGTGCCGTACTTGTAGAACGTGACGGGCGGAACGTTGATGCCGATGTCCTTGAGTTCCTTTTTCTGCGCGTCGTTGCCGGGTTTGCCTTCCATGGCATCCAGCCATTGCGCGTTATTCGCCGTCATTTTTCCCAGGGAGGCGGATTCCCAGCCGTAGTCGAATACGTTCTGGTTGTTGAACCGCACTGCCAGATAGTCGTCCCCCAGGCCTACAAAACGGAACGTTCCGGATTTGGGAGCGCGAACCTTGCCGCGGTAAATGGCAAGCCACTGGCTGGGTTTGACCTTGTCGTCGCATCCGTAGGCCTTGGGCGCGTCTTTGGCGGGGGTTCTGGGGATGTAGAACTGGGCGGCGTACAGCTGCTGGGGCGCCTTGTAAAAGCGGTTCAGCTCCGACTCATTCCAGCCCTTGTTGACAAAGCGGGAAAGAAAGGCGCGGTACTGCTCCATGTTCATATTGGTAGGGCGTCCTCCGGGCGTCTGCTTGGCATCGTAAAAGGTACCTACCAGCGTACTGCCGGAAGGCTGGGACGTGCCGAAGGCAGAGGTGGAATCCCCCAGGTCGGGGCCGAATCCGTCTCCCATGCCCAGCGCGGTTCCTTCCTCCAGCATGACGGGTTCATCCGGAGGATCAATGTCAATCTTGGGGAGGCTGACCGGGGCCGCCGCCGCGGCCACCACTACCTTGACGGGCGTTTCCGCATGGGAGGAAGAGGAGGTTTCCCTCTGCACTTCCGGCGGGGGAGGCGTATCCGCCGGAGGGGCCTCGTCAGGCGTAATGTAGCCGACGACCTTGGGCTCTTCCGGGGGAGCGATGATGATGGTCAGGGAATAGAGAATGGCTCCGGCAAGAATGACGGAGAGAAAGGATGTCGCCAGGGCGGCAATGTAATTTTTCCGCCTTTCCTTGCGCAGCGTGTCTACTGCTTCTTCTGTAGGTTCGATATGAAGGCTCATGCATATATGATAACACAGGAGCTCCATATGTTGAGTAACATGAGGATAACAAGGATAACATGTCGGTAACAAAAAGGTGCGGCACCCCGGGTTAAGCCCCGTTTGCCGGACGTCCGTCAGCTTTTCCTGCGCCGTCTTGCCCTTCCGGGAGCCAGGGCGATGGCGGCGATGGAGCAAACCCCCAGAATCAGGGGGTAGTACAGGTACTCCATGATCATGAGCGGGGAAACCTGGGCGATGCCCGCCGCCATCAGCATCTGGGCCCCGTAGGGGATAACGCCCTGGACCAGGCAGGAGAATGTATCCAGAATACTGGCGCTGCGCCTGGGCGGAATGTGGAATTTGTCGCTGATCTCCTTGGCGATGGGGCCTGCCGTGATGATGGCGATCGTATTGTTGGCCGTGCAGAGATTGGCCATGGAGACAAGGGCCGCGATGCTGAATTCCGCCCCGCGCCGCCCCCGGATATGGGACGTGATTTTTCCGATGATGTAGGCAATGCCCCCATTGTAGCGTATCAGGGCCAGCACGCCGCCGGCCAGCAGGGTGACGATGATCAGTTCCCCCATGCCGGTCATGCCCCCGCCCATGGCGCGGAACCAGGCCATGAAGGAAAAATACCCCATGCCTACTCCCACAAGTCCCGTGGCGAGCAGTCCCAGTGTCAGGACAACCATGACATGGACTCCGGCCAGCGCCGTCGCCAGCACAAGCAGGTAGGGGAAAACCTTCATCCATTCAATGGGGGCGTCTCCCATGGGGGGAGACTGCACGTTCCAGCCCAGCAGCACATAGCAGGCCAGGGCCAGCAGAGCGGCGGGGAAAACCACCTTCACGTTGGCCCGGAACTTGTCCCTCATGGCGCATCCCTGCGTCCGGGTGGCGGCAATTGTAGTGTCTGAAATAAAGGAAAGGTTGTCTCCGAAAAACGCGCCGCCCACCACAATGGCCGTCATCATCCCCGTGCCGGCCTGCGTGGCCTCGGCCAGTCCCACGGCTACCGGAGCCAGCGCTACGATGGTGCCTACGGAGGTGCCTACGGAAAGGGAAATGAAGCAGGAGGCAATGAAGACGCTGGCAAGCAGCAGGTTGTCCGGCAGGAGGCGCAGGGTAAGCTGCACGGTGGCGTCAATGGCGCCCATGTCCCTGGCGGACTGGGCGAATGCGCCCGCCAGCACGAATATCCAGATCATCATCAGGATGTTCCTGTTGGCTACTCCGGAGGAGAACAGGTCCACCCGCTCCGCCATGCTTTTCCCGCGGGTGATGAGCACGGCCCAGACAGCCGCAGCCGTAAAGGCCACCGTCACCGGGACGGCGTAAAAATCCCGTACGGTTACGGAGATCACCAGGTAAAGCAGGAAGAAAACCAGCAGGGGGCTCAGCGCCCACAGGCTTGGTTTGGCAGGAGCCGTATCATTACTGTCTGGAAAGTGGCTCATGGGCGGTGCGGGCGGCCGGAGGCGGCGTTAATGTCCGGCGGCTTCCGCCTGGTCCAGGTACCACCGGTAGATGCGTTCCACGCCTTCCTCCAGTTCCACCCGGTGGGTCCAGCCCAGGGAGTGTAGCTTGGAAACGTCCGTCAGCTTGCGCATGGTGCCGTCCGGCTTGTCCGCGTTGAACACCAGTTCTCCGCGGTAGCCTTCCGTAGCGGCGATGAGCCGCGCCAGATCGCCGATGGAAATTTCCTTCCCCGTGCCGATGTTGATGTGGCAGTTGCGGACTTCCCGGCCCTCTCCTTTCAGATTGCTGAAATCCACCCGTTCCATCACGTGGACGCAGGCGTCCGCCATGTCCTCGCTCCACAGGAATTCGCGCAGGGGCGTACCCGTCCCCCACAGTTCCACGGAACCGGGGGTGATGCCGTACTTGCCCAGCACGGCCAGGATGGCTTCTTCCGGAGCCGTTCCGTCCACCTGTTCCACGGGACGGGCGGCCATGTCTTTCCGCACGGCGTTCCAGTCCCCCTCCATCAGGCATTTGGCCAGATGGATTTTGCGCACCATGGCGGGCAGCACGTGGCTGTTCTCCAGGTGGAAATTGTCATTGGGGCCGTACAGGTTCGTGGGCATGACGGCAATATAGTTGGTGCCGTACTGGAGGTTGAAGCTTTCGCACATCTTCAGCCCTGCGATCTTGGCGATGGCATAGGGCTCGTTGGTATATTCCAGCGGGGAAGTGAGCAGGGCGTCCTCCTTCATGGGCTGGGGGGCCTCACGCGGATAAATGCACGTGCTCCCCAGGAAAAGGAGCTTGGAGACGCCGTGGCGGAAGCTTTCCCCGATGACGTTCTGCTGAATCTGGAGGTTGCGGAAGATGAAATCCGCGCGGTAGCGCGAGTTGGCGATGATGCCGCCCACAAACGCCGCCGCCAGAAAGACGTATTCCGGCTTTTCACGGTCAAAAAATTCCCGGACGGTCTCCGGGTCTTCCAGGTCCAGTTCCCGGTGCGTCCGGCCGATCAGGTTGGAATACCCTTTCTTTTCCAGGGATTTCCAGATGGCGAAACCTACCAGGCCGCGGTGCCCGGCCACAAAGATGGCGCTGTTTTTTTCCATCTCAGCCATTGACGGGATTCTTGACGTACTCCATGTCATGCTTCACCATGATGCGCACGAGCTCCTCAAACGGCGTGGAGGTGGGATTCCAGCCCAGAAGGGTTCTGGCCTTGGTAGGGTCTCCCAGCAGCTGTTCCACTTCGGAAGGACGGAAATATTTTGGGTCCACTTCCACCAGGATATTGCCCGTCTTTTTGTCGCGGCCGCGTTCTTCCACGCCTTCGCCTTCCCATTCCAGTTCTATCCCGGCTTCGCGGAAGGCCAGCGTGCAGAATTCACGGACGGTGTGCATCTCCCCGGTGGCGATGACGAAGTCTTCCGGCTTGTCATGCTGGAGGATCAGCCACATGCATTCCACGTAATCCCTGGCATAGCCCCAGTCGCGCAGGGCGTTCAAATTGCCCAGGTAAAGCTTGTCCTGCATGCCCTGGGCAATGCGGGCCGCCGCCAGCGTGATCTTGCGGGTGACGAAGTTTTCCCCGCGGCGTTCGCTCTCATGGTTGAACAGAATGCCGTTGACGGCAAACATGCCGTAGGATTCCCGGTAATTCTTGGTAATCCAGAACCCGTACTGCTTGGCTACGCCGTAGGGGGAGCGAGGGTAGAACGGGGTGGTTTCCTTCTGGGGGACTTCCTGCACCAGGCCGAAGAGTTCGGAGGTGGAGGCCTGGTAAATGCGGCATTTCTTCTCCATGCCCAGGATGCGGACGGCTTCCAGCATGCGGAGGGTGCCCACGGCATCCGTTTCCGCCGTGTATTCCGGCACGTCAAAGCTGACCTTCACATGGCTCTGGGCGGCCAGGTTGTAAATTTCATCCGGCTGCACGGTCTGGATAATGCGAATCAGGGAGCTGGAATCCGTCATGTCGCCGTAATGGAGGTTGACCAGGCGGTTCTTCTTCATGTCCCGGACCCACTCGTCCAGGTAAAGATGTTCAATGCGGCCCGTGTTGAAGGAAGAGGAGCGGCGCAGGATGCCGTGGACTTCATAACCTTTGTCGATCAGGAACTCGGCGAGAAAAGAGCCGTCCTGCCCCGTAATGCCGGAGATCAATGCGATTTTGCTCATGTGATGTATACTTCAGGTGTTTGCTGGTTGAGGAGGCCTGGAGTGAAACCCTCCGGAGGCATGATGGATGCCCTCCGTCAAAAATAATGCATTCTTCCCATGATGACGAGGAAAATGCACCGGCTTTTGAAGAGGGCGGCGCGCCGGCAGGACGCTTATTGTTTGCGGGATGCAATCATTTGCTTGAACTCCCGGAACAGGTACTGGGGATCCCTGGGGCCGGGAGCGGCTTCCGGATGGTACTGCACGCTGAAAACGGGAAGCGTCTTGTGGGCAATGCCTTCCACGGTATTGTCATTCAGGTTCACCAGCGTGATCTCCACGTCGTCCGGCACGGTGTCCGGGTCCACGGCGAATCCGTGGTTCTGGGACGTGATGCTGATTTTGCCCGTGCGGAGGTCTTTCACCGGGTGGTTGGCCCCGCGGTGGCCGAACTTGAGCTTGAAGGTCTTCGCTCCAAGCGCGTGGGAAATGATCTGGTGCCCCAGGCAGATGCCGAACATGGGGACCTTTCCGAGCAGGGACTCCACCTCCCGGTGGATGTCCGTCAGCGTGGCGGGGTCCCCGGGCCCGTTGGAAAGAAAGACGCCGTCCGGTTTCATGGCGAGCACTTCCTCCGCCGTGGCGTGGGCCGGAACTACGGTCACGCGGAAGCCGTTTTCCCGCAGCTGGCGCAGGATGTTGTACTTGATGCCGAAGTCGAAGGCCACGAGGTCATACTCCACGGGGGGCAGTTCCCGGTCCGTCACCAGGGCGTCCACTTCCTCCGGCGTCATGGGATGGGAGCCGATCTTGTCCACGATATTGCAGCCTTCCATGGAGGGGGCCTTTCTGGCCGCTTCCACGGCTTCCTCCGGCGTCAGTTCCGTGGTGAGGCAGGCGCGCATGGCTCCGGCGGAACGCAGGTGCTTGGCGATCTTGCGGGTGTCCACTCCCTCAATGCCGATGACGCCCTGCTTTTCCAGCCACGGACCCAGGGCCTCCGTGGCTCGCCAGTTGGAGTGGACCTTCGCCAGCTCCGCCACCACAAAACCGCTGACCTGCGCCTTGCCGGACTCGTAATCTTCCGGGTTGACGCCGTAATTGCCGATCAGGGGATAGGTCATCGTGACGATCTGGCCGCTGTAGGACGGGTCCGTCAGGACTTCCTGGTAGCCGGTCATGGAGGTGTTGAAGCAGGCTTCCCCCACTTCCGTGCCCGTGGCTCCGAAGTGTGAACCGATAAAGACGCTGCCGTCTTCCAGTGCGAGAATGGCTCTCATGATATGGGTATTCTGTATGGTGCGGGGTTAAAGGGTTTCAGCGTGGTATTCCTGGATGGTGCGGACCTGGAGGTCCCTGTTTTTCAGCGCCTCGATGGCATTCACGCAGGCCTGGGCGGAGGCCAGGTTCGTGCAGTAGGACGTCTTGGTGGCGATGGCGGAGGAGCGGATGATGATGTCGTCCGCGCGGGCGTCATGGGAGCCGGGGGTATTGATGATGAAATTGATCTCCCCGTTCTTGATGTGGTCCACGATGTTCGGGCGGCGCTCCTCGTTCACCTTGTAGGCGCGTTCGCATTCAATGTCGTGCTGGAGCAGGTGGATCATCGTGCCGCGCGTGGCGCACAGGATGAAGCCCATGTCCACCAGCTGGCGGGCCATGTGGAGCACCCGTTCCTTGTCACGGTCATTCACGGAGATGAACACCTTGCCCTCCGTGGGCAGCGGGTTGAAGGCGCTGATCTGGGACTTGGCGAAGGCGATGTCCGGGTCCGGGTCAATCCCCATGACCTCCCCGGTGGACTTCATTTCCGGTCCCAGCACCACGTCGATGCCCGGGAAGCGGCCCCACGGGAAGACGGCCTCCTTCACACAGTGGTATTCCGGCGTGATTTCCCGGGTGAAGCCCAGTTCCGCCAGCGTCTTTCCGGCCATAATCTGGGCCGCCAGCTTGGCGAGCGGCTTGCCGATGGCCTTGGAGACGAAGGGCACCGTGCGGGAGGCGCGCGGATTGACCTCAATCACGTAAAGCTGTTCGTCCTTCACGGCAAACTGGATGTTCATCAGCCCGCAGACGTTCAGGCGGCGCGCCAGTTCCTTGGAGGCCCGCGTGATTTCCTTGTGCATCTTCATGGAAATGCCCATGGCCGGAATCATGCTGGCGGAGTCCCCGGAGTGGATGCCCGCCGGTTCCACGTGCTGCATGATGGCGCCGATGACGGCCCGTTCCCGGTCCGCGATGACGTCCACGTCAATTTCCACGGCGTTTTCCAGAAAGCGGTCGATCAGCACGGGGCGTTCCTCGGACGCCTCCACGGCCTCCGTCATGTACCGGCGCAGTTCCTTCTCTTCATACACAATGATCATGCCGCGGCCGCCCAGGACAAAGGAGGGGCGCAGGAGCACCGGATAGCCGATGCGCGCGGCGATGGCGGCGGCATCCTCCACGTTGGTGGCCGTTCCCGCATCCGCCTGCTTCAGTCCCAGCTCCTTCAGCAGGGCGGAGAAATGCTCCCGGTCTTCCGCCAGGTCTATGGCCTTCGGGCTGGTGCCGATGATGGGCACGCCGTGAGCCTCCAGGGCGTTGGCCAGGTTCAGCGGCGTCTGGCCGCCGAACTGCACGATGACGCCGTCCGGTTTTTCCTGCGCGCAGATGTGCAGCACGTCTTCCAGCGTCAGGGGTTCAAAGAAAAGCTTGTCTGAGGAATCATAGTCCGTGGAGACGGTTTCCGGATTGGAATTGACGATGATGGTTTCATAACCCAGCTCCCGCAGGGCCATGGAGGCGTGCACGCAGCAGTAGTCGAACTCAATGCCCTGGCCGATGCGGTTCGGTCCACCGCCCAGAATGAGGATTTTCCTGCGGCCCGTGTCGCGCGCCTCGTTTTCATCCCCGTAAGTGGAATAAAAATAGGGCGTATACGCCTCAAATTCCGCCGCGCAGGTGTCCACCAGGCGGTAGCCGGGAATGATGCCCTGTTCCACGCGTTCCTTCCGGATATGTTCTTCCGTGGTTCCGCGGGCCAGCGCGATCTGCCTGTCTGAAAAGCCCAGTTTCTTGGCTTCCCGCAGGTCCAGCGTGTCCAGGCGGTCTCCCGCCTTCGCCAACTCCTGCATCTGGGCCAGGAACCAGGGGTCTATCTGGGTGATCTGGTGCACCTCCTCCAGCGTAAAGCCGTTGCTGAATGCCGTCTGGATCCAGAAAATGCGTTCCGCGGTGGGAACGCCCAGCTTCCGGGTAATCTCCTCCGCCGTCGCGCCGCGGGGAGCCTTGGCGTCAAAACCCCAGCCCCAGCGGCCCGTTTCCAGGGAGCGCAGGGCCTTTTGCAGGGACTCCTTGAACGTGCGGCCGATGGCCATGGCTTCCCCCACGGATTTCATGGAGGTGGTCAGGTGCTCGTCCGCCTGCTTGAACTTTTCAAACGTAAAGCGCGGAACTTTCGTGACCACGTAGTCAATGGTGGGCTCAAAGCAGGCGGGCGTTTCCCGCGTGATGTCGTTGCGCAATTCATCCAGCGTGTAGCCCACGGCCAGCTTGGCGGCCAGTTTCGCGATGGGGAAGCCGGTGGCCTTGGAGGCCAGGGCGGAGGAACGGGAAACGCGGGGATTCATCTCAATGACGATCATGCGCCCGTTGGTCGGATTAATGGCAAACTGGATGTTGGAGCCGCCCGTCTCCACGCCGATCTCCCGGATCACGGCGAAGGAGGCGTCCCGCATGACCTGGTATTCCCGGTCCGTCAGGGTCTGGATGGGGGCCACGGTAATGGAATCTCCGGTATGAACGCCCATGGGGTCGATATTCTCAATGGAGCAGATCACCACGCAATTGTCCGCGCGGTCTCGCATGACTTCCATTTCAAACTCCTTCCAGCCGATCAGGGATTCTTCAATCAGGATTTCCGAAACGGGGGAGAGGTCCAGCCCGCGGGCGCAGATTTCCTCAAACTCCGTCTTGTTGTACGCCACGCCGCCGCCCATGCCCCCCAGCGTGAAGGCGGGGCGTATGATGAGGGGGAAGGTGCCGATGTCCCGGGCCACCTGCCGGGCCTCCTCCATTGTGTGGGCAATGCCGGAGCACGGCACGTCCAGGCCGATGCGGATCATGGCCTCCTTGAACAGGCTGCGGTCCTCCCCGCGGTCAATGGCGTCCGCGTTGGCACCGATCATGCGCACGTTCTCCCGTTCCAGCACGCCGCTGCGGAAGAGTTCCATGGCACAGTTCAGGGCTGTCTGGCCGCCCAGGGTGGGAAGAAGGGCGTCCGGCTTCTCCCGGATGATAATCTTCTCCACAAACTCCGGAGTGATCGGTTCAATGTAGGTGCGGGGGGCGGTCTCCGGATCCGTCATGATCGTGGCGGGATTGGAATTGACCAGCACCACTTCATAACCCTCTTCCCGGAGGGCTTTGCAGGCCTGGGTGCCGGAGTAGTCGAATTCGCAACCCTGGCCGATGACGATCGGGCCGGAGCCGATCACGAGAATTTTTTTGATGGAGGTGTCTTTAGGCATAATGGCGATGGAAGAATCTTGCGGGTTCGGGCCGTAGATTTCCGCCGGGGGAATTAAGTGCCCGCAGGGCTCCTGAGGAAAGTTTTTTTACGGCCAATGACGCGGATTTTTCAGGGGTTGGGGCGAGGCGGAAAACGGCGGGAAAAATGCGGGGCGGACCGGGGCGCGCCAAGGCTCCGGAGCCCTGCCGGACCTCCTGCGGGGAGAAGATTTCCCGCAGGAGGGCGGAGCGGCTCCGGAGCGGCGTCCGCACCCTAATAGATGAACAGCATTTCCCGGTACTTGGGGAGAGGCCAGGACCGGTCGTTCACCAGGGCTTCTGCTGCGTCGACGCTGGTTCTCAATCGGGACATCCCGGCAAGGATGTCCTCATGGCAGCTCGTGAGCGCCGTTTCCAGCGTATCCAGGTCGGACACGATGGAATCCAGGGCGTCGCCCAGCTTGTCCGCCAGCTTCCGCAGGGAGACGGTGCCGGTGGTCTGCTTGGCGTCCAGCGCCCTGGAAAGCGCGGAAACGGTTTGCTTGTATTCATTGCGCAAGGCCGGGAGGATAATGGTGGCGGCCATTTCCCAGGACAGGCGCCCTTCAATGCGGATGCGCCTGTGGTATTCCTCCAGGAAAATCTCAAACCGGGATTCCAGCTCCCTTCTGGAAAACACGCCGTACTTCTCAAACAGGGCCACGTTCTTTTCATTAACCAGAGTATGGAGGGCACTCATCGTATTCTTCAGGTTGGGCAGGCCGCGGCGTTCCGCCTCCTTCACCCATTCCCCGGAATAATTGTCTCCGTTGAAAATGATCCTCCTGTGTTCGGATATCCGGCGCTTGAGCGTTTCCTGAAGCTGGGCCAGGAAAGTCTCCGGTGCGAAGGAGGAAAGTTCTTCCGCCAGGGAATCGAAGGCCTCCGCCACGATGGTGTTCAGGGTAATCATGGGCCCGGCGCAGGACTGGGCGGAACCGGGCGCGCGGAACTCGAACTTGTTCCCGGTGAAGGCGAACGGGCTGGTGCGGTTGCGGTCCGTGGCGTCCCTGGGCAGGACGGGCAGCGTATCCACGCCGATCTTGAGCGTGTCATTCCGCCGGCCGCATCCGGCTTCCCCGTTGATGATATTCTCAATCACCTCATTGAGCTGGTCGCCCAGGAAAATGGAAACAATGGCGGGTGGCGCCTCGTTCGCGCCCAGGCGGTGGTCATTCCCGGCGCTGGCTACGGAAGTCCGGAGCAGGTCGCTGTGCTTGTCCACGGCTTCAATAATGGCGGTCAGCACCGTCAGGAAAATGGCATTCTGCTGCGGGTCCGTGCCGGGGTCCAGCAGGTTCTTGTCCCCGTAGGAGATGGACCAGTTATTATGCTTGCCGGAGCCGTTGACGCCCACAAAGGGCTTTTCATGGAGCAGGCATACCAGGCCGTGCCTGCTGGCCTGCTGGCGCAGGATTTCCATCACCAGCATATTGTGGTCAATCGCCAGGTTCACGTCCTCAAACAGGGGGGCCAGCTCAAACTGGGCCGGAGCCACCTCATTGTGGCGCGTCTTGGCAGGAATGCCCAGCCGCCAGAGTTCCGTTTCCACATCATTCATGAAATTCAGGATGCGGGGCTTGATGGAGCCGAAGTAGTGGTCTTCCAGCTGCTGGTGCTTGGCGGGCGGCGCGCCGAACAGGGTGCGTCCCGTCTGGACCAGGTCCGGGCGGTTCAGGTAAAAATTCTTGTCAATCAGGAAATACTCCTGTTCCGCTCCTAGCGTGATGGTCACGCGGGAATCCGGCAGGTTGAAGCACTTCATCAGCCTTCTGGCGGCGTTGCTCAGCGCCTGCCGGGAACGGAGCAGGGGGGTCTTCTTGTCCAGGGCGTCTCCCGTGTAGGAACAATAGGCGGTGGGGATGCACAGGGTGGCTCCGTTGCCGTGGCGCTTGATGAACGCGGGGCTGGTGGGGTCCCATGCGGTATAGCCGCGGGCCTCAAACGTGCAGCGCAGGCCACCGGAAGGGAAGCTGGACGCGTCCGGCTCGCTCACGATCAGGTTCTTGCCTGAAAAGCTCATGATGGCCTCCATGCCCCGGGGGTCCAGGAAGGAATCATGCTTTTCCGCCGTGGAGCCCGTCATGGGCTGGAACCAGTGGGTGTAATGGGTGGCCCCCCGTTCCAGGGCCCACTGCTTCATGGCATGGGCCACATCCGCGGCGATGTCCGCGTTCAGAGGCAGGCCGTCCTGGATGGTAGCCAGAAGGGCCTTGGCCGTATCCTTGGGCAGGTACTGCTTCATCACCTCCGTGCTGAAAACGTCGGCGCCGTAATAATCAATGCTGACAGGGGCGCTCTCGCTCACCCCGCTCACGGGCAGGGAGGCGATGGCGCTGATGGCTTGTGTTCTGGTAGAGTCACTCATTATGGTTAACTGTTACATCTTTTATGCAGCAAGAAGCGTGCCAGCTTTTTTGACTCGCCTGGCGCGGGTGATGTGAATGAATATTAAAGTTATGGTAATCAATGTCTTTTGGTGCATTCCGGAAGAAAGTTCCCCGGGAAGGCCGCTATGGGAAGCCGGGATTTCATTACGAAAATGTAAAATCAGACGGAAAGGGTGTTTACGGAAATGTAAAAAACGAGGGTTCCCGAAGCATGCCGTACGTTTCCTTGCTCACGGACAGCGGAAGGAGTCCACGGGAAAAAGCCTGTAAAACCGGGCGGTCAAGGTCCGTTCCGGTGTTCGGCGGGACCTGAAAGAAAAGTTGGCACGCTTTTTGCTGTAATGAAGGCAGCTTAACCCAAACAAGAAACAGCAACCGATGAATAGTGATCAATTTGAGACAGGCATCCCCGCGCCGCAGGGATTGTATGACTTTGAACAGGAGAGGGACGCCTGCGGCGTGGGCCTGGTGGCGGACCTGAAAAACGAACCGAGCCACAAGATCATTGAAATGGGGATCACCGTTCTCAAAAGGCTCATGCACCGCGGCGCGGTGGGGAGCGATCCTGAAACCGGGGATGGCGCGGGCATCATGCTGGCCCTGCCGGATGAATTCTTCCGCCTGGCTCTTCCCAACCAGCTTCCCGCGCGGGGGAAATACGGAGTCGCCATGATATTCGGCGGCAGCGGCCATGAAAAGGAATTGGAAGCCGCCGTTACGGAAAATGGAGGCAGGGTCATTGCCTGGAGGCAGGTTCCCGTGAACCCGGACGGCATTGGCGCCAACGCCCGGCGCACCTGTCCCCTGATCCGGCAATTGTTCATTGACGGCAGCGGCTTTACGGACCAGGCGGAACTGGAGCGCAAGCTCTTCGTGATGCGCCGTGACATGGAACGGCGCGTGGAAAGCTGCTACGTATGCAGCTGTTCCAGCCGCAGCATTGTGTACAAGGGGCTGTTCCTGGGCACGCAGATTGAAGGATTTTATGAAGACCTGGCCAGCGGGCATTTCAAATCACCCCTGGCCCTGGTGCACCAGCGCTACAGCACCAACACCTTTCCCACCTGGAGCCTGGCCCATCCCTTCCGCTACCTGGCCCACAACGGGGAAATCAACACCCTGCGAGGAAACCTGAACCACCTGAAGGTGCGGGAACCGCATCTGGCCACCCCCCTGCTGGGGGACGACATGCAGAAACTCCTGCCCCTGATTCCTCCGGGCCAGAGTGATTCCGCCTGCCTGGACAACATGGTGGAGCTGCTGGTGGCCGGCGGGCGCGACCTGCGCCACGCCATGCTCATGCTCATGCCGCAGGCCTGGGGCGCCAACTACCATCTGGGGCCGGATGTGCGCGGATTCTTTGAATACCATTCCGCCCTGATGGAACCCTGGGACGGTCCCACCGCCGTGGTCTTTTCCGACGGGATCAACGCCGGGGCCATGCTGGACCGCAACGGACTGCGCCCGGCCCGCTACACGCTGACCACGGATGACATATTCATTCTGGCCTCGGAAACGGGCGTGGTGGACATACCCGCGGAAAAAGTCGCACGCCGCGGCCGTCTGCGTCCCGGTGAAATGATCTATTGCGACCTGGTGAACCACCGGCTGGTGTCCGATGCGGAAACCAAGAATGAAATGGCCCGGCGCAGGCCGTACCGCCGCTGGGTGGAGGAAAACAAGATTTCCGTCCGCTCCCTGTTTGATTCTATCTCCGCTTCCGCGGAAATGCCGGACCTCACCGCGCGCCAGCGGCGGTTCGGGTTCACGCAGGAGGACATAGACCTGATCATCCGGCCCATGATGATGAAAGGTGCGGAACCCATCGGCTCCATGGGGAACGATGCGCCCCTCGCCGTCCTCTCCGGGAAGGCCCCGCTCCTGTTCAACTACTTCAAGCAATTGTTCGCGCAGGTGACCAACCCGCCCATTGACCCCATCCGGGAAGAGCTGGTCATGAGCCTGACCACGTACATAGGCAACCATCCCAACATTCTGGAAGAAACGCCGGAACACGCCCGGCTGGTCAAGATGGCGCGCCCCGTCATTACGGATGAAGAACTCAACCGCCTCTGCGGCATCCGGGAGGCGGGGTTCCCCTCCGCCAGGCTTTCCATGCAGTTCCCGGAAGGAGGGAACGGAAAAGACCTGCGGGAGACGCTGGACAGCCTGGCGGAATCCGCCGTGGGGCTGGTCAAATCCGGCGTGCGCATCCTGGTGCTGACGGACCGCAGCATCAGCCCCGGTTATCTGCCCATCCCCAGCCTGCTGGCCTGTTCCGTGGTGCATCGCGCGCTGGCGGAGGCGGGGCTGAGATCGGAAGCCGGGCTGATTCTGGAAACGGGGGAAGCGCGGGAAACCATGCACTTTGCCCTGCTGCTGGGCTTCGGCGCCACGGCGGTGAACCCGTATCTGGCCCTGGCTACGGTCACCTCCCTGGCCGCGCCGCAGGACTGCCCGCTGGACGTGGTGAAAGCGGCCAGCAATTACATCAACGCCATTGACAAGGGGCTGCTCAAAATCATGTCCAAGATGGGCATTTCCACCCTGCGCAGCTACCGTTCCTCCCAGTTGTTCGAGGCCGTGGGCCTGAACCGGGAATTGATTGACGAATACTTTCCCGGCACCGTTAGCCGCATCGGCGGCATCGGGCTGGAGGAAATTGCCATGGAATGCGGCCAGCGCGCCGCAGGCGCCCCGGCACAGCAGGACGCCCTGGATGCGGGCGGCCAGTACAAGTACAAAAAGGGCGGGGAAAACCACCTCTGGAATCCGCAGACGCTCCAGGCCTTCCGCGCCGCCGTACGGGAAAACAACGCGGAAAAGTACCGCGAATTCGCGGAATACAGCAACCATCAGGCGCAGCACCTCTGCACCCTGCGCGGGCTGTTTGAGTTCAGCCCGGCGGACGCCGTTCCTCTGGGGGAAGTGGAAAGTGAGGACTCCATCCTGCGCCGCTTCGTCTCCGGAGCCATGTCCCTGGGGTCCCTCAGCCCGGAAGCCCATGAAGCCATTGCCATCGCGATGAACAAAATCGGCGCGAAAAGCAATTCCGGGGAAGGGGGGGAGGATGAGGCGCGCTACGAACCCAACGCCCGGGGAGAAATCCGTTCCAGCGCGGTCAAGCAGATAGCCAGCGGCCGCTTTGGCGTAACCATCAACTACCTGCGGCACGCGTCCGAATTACAGATCAAGATGGCCCAGGGCGCCAAGCCCGGGGAGGGCGGCCAGCTTCCGGCCCATAAGGTGGACCCGTACATTGCGCGGCTGCGCCACTCCATGCCGAATGTCAGCCTCATCTCCCCGCCTCCGCACCATGACATCTACTCCATTGAGGACCTGGCCCAGTTGATCTACGATCTGCGGAACTCCAACCCGGAAGCCCGCGTCTCCGTCAAGCTCGTCTCGGAAGTGGGCATTGGCGCCGTAGCCGCCGGAGTGGTGAAGGCCCATGCGGACGTGGTGGTGGTCAGCGGGCATGACGGCGGCACGGGAGCCTCCCCGCTCACCAGCGTGAAGCACGCCGGGCTGCCGTGGGAACTGGGGCTGGCGGAAACGCAGCAGACCCTGGTGCTCAACAAGCTCCGCTCCCGCGTCAGGCTCCAGGTGGACGGACAGCTCCGCACCGGGAGGGACGTGGTCATGGCGGCCCTGCTGGGAGCGGAGGAATTCGGCTTCGGTACCGCCGTTCTGGTTTCCCTGGGCTGCGCGATGCTCCGCAAATGCCATGAAAACACGTGCCCGGTGGGTGTCGCCACGCAGGACCCGGCCCTGAGGGCCAAATTCAGCGGCAAGCCGGAATACGTCATCAACTACCTCCGCTTCGTAGCGCAGGAAACGCGTGAAATCCTGGCTTCCCTGGGACTCCGTTCCCTGGATGAGGCGGTAGGGCGCACGGACCTGCTCTCCATGAACAGGGCCATTGACTTCTACAAGGCGCGGCATCTGGACTTCTCCTCCATCCTGCACGCGGCGGAAGGAGACGGACGGCGGTTTGACCCCTCCCTAGAAAAGGAACCTCTGGACAACTATGACCGCCGCCATCTGCTGCCGGACCTGCGGCCCCTGCTGGAAAAGGGAGTCTCTGCCGAACTCTTCCGGGAAATCCGCAACGTGGACCGGACGGCGGGCACGGAACTCTCCGGGGAACTGGTGATGAAATTCGGCCCGCGCGGCCTGGCGGACGACACCCTGGCGGTGCGCTTCACGGGATGCGCCGGGCAGAGCTTCGGCGCCTTTCTGGCGCCCGGCATCACGTTTGAACTGGCGGGAGAGGCGAACGACTTTGTAGGCAAGGGGCTCTCCGGAGGCAAGATCGTCGTGCGGCCTCCGGAAAACATCTCCTATGCTCCGTCGGACAACGTCATTGCGGGCAACGTCATCGGCTACGGGGCCACGTCCGGAAAAATCTTCCTGCACGGGCAGGCTGGGGAACGCTTCGCCATCCGCAACAGCGGCGCCACGATGGTGGTGGAGGGTATCGGCGACCACGGCTGCGAATACATGACCGGAGGCCGTGTGGCGGTGCTCGGCAAGGTGGGCGTCAACTTCGCCGCGGGGATGACCGGAGGCCTGGCCTACGTGTACGATGCGGACAATGACTTTGACCGGAAGTGCAACCTGGGCAGCGTGGACCTGGAAACGGTCCTGCCCCATTCAGCCGATGAGGCGGAACTGCTCCAGCTCATTTATGAACACTACATGGCTACGAAGAGCCGCCGTGCCTACGACCTGCTGAACAACTGGCCGGAGGAACGCGGCAGGTTCATCAAGGTCTTCCCGGTGGAATACCGTCACGCCCTGTCCATGCATTCCTGAAGGAACCGCTCCTTGTTTTTCTGTTGTTTGGGGTAAGCTGGGGGCCTCCGCGTAAGCGGGGGCCCTTTTCGTTTTTTCTGAAGTGAGGATAGTTTAATTAATCAAGCAGGCGGCTTCTTCTTACCGTCCTCTTGAAAGGCGTTTGCTTCTCTCATCCTGCCGGTTGCCTTCCGTATGTAAATAAACGGCCTCTTCATTAAGATAGGAATCTGTGTTGGAGATGGTCTTGTAAAACTCTCCAAAAGGCATTAATTTATCCCAAAGTTCCTTGTCGTTCTCATCAAATTTTAAGAACTTGTGTAGCACTTTTTGATACGTGGAATCAGGTTCTTGTCCTGCCTGAGCCAAATCTCTACATTCCTTGAAAAAATTCTCATAAAAATACAGCCCCACACGATGTCTGGCATTTTCTGCGGGGGGAGGTAACATGTTCATGACTTTTTCCGCCGCCCCTGTGGCTTTTTTCCAGGCCTGCGCTACCTGGTCCACATCTTCTTTTCCTTTCATGTCAAGAAGGGCCTTGCATGCCTTATCCCATTCCCCGCGCAAATTCTTGATGGCTGTCATCTGGTCCTTTTCGGATGCCCCCCATTTTTGGAATTGTGGTTCGTCGTCTCGGTGCGGCAGACGCACAGGAATGCGGAAATCGCCCCTCAGAGCCTCTCGCATCATGTTTCTGAATTCTTCCCCGTTGAGGATGGCAGTCATTTTCCTATGAATAGGATTTTTGGGATCAATGCGTCCTTGCAGCTGTTTACATAATTGCCTCACTTTCGCATTGCGCCAGTTCATGGCAAAGAAATTATCTCTGGGGCTCTCAAAAGGTTCGAACAGAATATTTTCCAGAAATTGAACCTGCTCGCTATTGTTAAAATTAACATGCTGGACAAGGCACTGCGCTACGTTCAAATAATCTTCATCGGGGAGTTTGCGAAGATAGATGGAGAGCAAATTCTGCCTATGTTGGGAAATGCTGGGCAAGTCCTTGATGATATTCGGAATAATCTTGGGGAGGAGTCGGCGCAGTTGCGCGTCTGTTTCTGCTGCTTTTAATGAGTTTCCTTCCTGTGAATATTGGTGAGCAAGCTTTTGATATTCGCGAAGATGCTGAAAATCAAATGATTCCGTGGCATGCCCGGAAGAAATACATGCCATCAAAGAAAGGCAGAGGAAGGAATTATTCATATTTTCTAAAGGAAGAGGGGAAGGTAAGATAGAGTAACTTATTGACGTCGGTAGTGCCACCACTAATGCCGGCGCCGTCATAATCAATAATGGCGGCATGAACTTTGTCGAATTCAAACCATCCGGGTTCTGGCAGAGTGTTAGCGGGATTCATCCATCTCCATGAGCCTATTTTCTTTTCAGGGTTTATCCATTCTTTAACTAATGGAGCGCAGGACTTTCCAAAAGGAGGAGTCAATGTTCCGTAGGTGAATGCCGGAATATCCAGACCGCATGAATGGGCCTGATAATAGATGAATAAATTACATTTGCTGGACTCTTTAAGATCGTTGGCAAAATCATGGTGCCCATAAATTTTTATTTGTCTTCTCAGAAGGGAGCATTCTTGCGCAAATTGTTTTTGCTTGGGAGTCATCGGAGGGATGGAATTTTTAAAAATAGAGTCCAATTCTTCAGGATCATACCAAGGAGTTGCTTTGGCATAATGTGTTTTCATCATATATTCTATGGCACTGTTAATGAGATTTTTCTCATTCTGGCTGTGGACTACTCCTATGCAATCTGGGTCTCCCCTGCACAGGAAAGGTGATTTTTTTCCGCCATAGGCATCTTCTCTACGAGTATACGTAAAAATTTTACCGTTAATTTTAGCACGCAATCGATATATTCCTGGTGTATCGCAACGATAGACGCAGGTCGTTCCATTTCCTACTTTGTTCCATCCAGTTTCGTACTTGCAGCCACCCGTATCACATTTCAATCGGCATATTTCCCAGGTAATTTGATCTTTGAATTTACTTTCTTCTCCCAGAAGATCCTTGTTCAGGGCCATTTCTATGGATTCTCCTTTGATGAGCAATACCCGGAAGTTTTCCGTGGGAGCATTCTGTTTGCGTACGGAAATATCAACAACAACTGGAGTGACGAACAAGGTAATTCCATCCATATCCTTTTTCCCCGGGCGAGGATTGTAGTAGGTCTGGGAATATTCGATGTCAAAGGAATGCGTACCAGGCATCAGAACTTTTGGATAATCTCTTCTTCCTTTTGAGATATCATGCCCTTTTCCACTCTCCTTGAGCCATTCATTTTTTTGTCCCTTATCATCTGTAATAGAGATGGTGCACCCATCATCTGAAACCAGAGTCACAAAACCGATCCCACAGGGTTGGCCTGCAAAATCGTCATTTTTATCATCATCATAGGAAGGACGTATGCGTACTTGAGGTACAGGAGCTTCCTTGAATGTGAAGGATACAGGGTAATTTTCCTTGTGAGGTTTTTTAGGATCAGTGACAATGGTCGAGTTAGGTTTTTTAACATACCCCTGAAGAGCCCTTTTAATAAGAGGTTCTGCAACTTGATCCGAGGGATGGTCAATAACGTGGACAATTCCGTTTTGATCCTGTTTGGAGAAGATATCCTCAATGTTGACATCGTTGTTCGCGAGAACATCCGGAAATGCTGACGCTAATGCCGCAGTGAGAATTAAGGTGAATATTTTGGATAGGGGAATCATGGCAGGAATATGGATCATTTCTTTTTTCTCTGTTTGGCCTTCCCTTGTTTGGCCCATTTTTGCAACCGTGCTGGTGCATCCGTCATTCCGATGCATGGAGGCATTTTTTTTGCCCATGTAGCGGCTTCATCATATTGTTTCAATTGGAGATATCCCCATGAAATCCAGTAAACGTACTGGCTCTGGTCTGCCGGAGTCGTCCCGTAGGCTTTTAAAAGATGTTTGTATGCCTCTATCCCAAGAGGATAGAAATCCTTTCCCATATCAAAAAAGTCGGCGGCATGGAAAGAGCCGATACGCAGCATGCGTTCCGGAAGATAAGGCTTGATGCTGGTTTCCTTGAAATAAAGACTGGGGAAAAAATAGAAATAGCCAATCAGGAGCCTTAACGCCCGGTTTTGTTTTTTCTCCGGTGTAGAGGTGACTTCAAAAGCCAGCATCAGATTGGTGAGATCATCAAGGCCTTCCAGGCGAGTGGAGGAATCCTTGCTTTGGAGTTTTGGAATGGTTTCCTTGAGAACGGCTAGGGAACGTTTGTTGATGACAGCCCATTCTTTTTCAAAGCCTACATAGTTTACAATATTCTTGTTGCGCCGGGCTTCCGGAGTGTATCTGGTGATATTGTCCTCGGTTTTACATGCTTCCTTCTTCATGTATCCCAGTAGGGCCTTTTTAAGTTGGGTTCGTGTTTTTGTTCCATTTTTCAAATCATCAAGCAATGTCACGGGGGTGACGGCAGTACCTTCCGAAGGGGATGTTGCCGTGAATCCCATATCCACTGAAAAAGAAAACAGAGTGATAAGAAATATAGAAAAAATTGGAAATGAGCAAAACTTCATAAGGTATATGATACTATGAACAATATTTCAAAAATGTCAATATATTTTAAATTCCTTAGATATTTAATAGTCCGTTTTTCTCCGTTTCCTAATGGAATTCCCTTTACCAGTGGAAATGCCGGGGCGCGGATCTTATGGATATCATAGGTTCAGTTAGTTATGATGTAATGCAAGTGGTTCATTTTTCAGTGGTTTGCCTTTGTGAGGATAGATTGAATCGTGAAACAGGCCTTTTTTCAAAAAAAATGCATTCCCCGGTGAAGGGGAATGCATTTTGAAAAAGGCTCTTGCCTTAGTTGGTCAGGAACGGCGTTTCCGGCGCATCAGTAGGGCCGTGAGGCCCAGCAGGCTCAGGGTGGCCGTGCCGGGTTCCGGTACGGCCAGGCCGGTGAAGGTCAGGCTGCCGTTATTGTAGGTGACGCCGTCCCAGAGCAGGTTCTGGCCGTTCTGCGTGAGCGTGAGCAGTGCATCCCAGTCAATGTCGCCGGCCAGGGAAGTGCCTTCTCCCAGCGTGATCAGGTCAATCGTCAGGGGGGAAGTGAGGTCCAGCACCAGGTCGCTGCTCAGGTTAAGCGTCAGGCCGCCGGTCACGTTGAGGGTGGATGTTCCCTGCATGTTAATCAGCGCCGTGTTGAAGCTGGAGATGTTCAGCGTGGCGTTGTTCAGCGTGGCGGAGGTGGAGCCGGAAAGCGTCAGCACCTGGCCCGTGGAGATCATGGAAGCGCCGGGGGCGTTCCCCAGAACTACCGTTGAGTTGTTGATGGCGGCATTCCCCGTCAGGCCGACGGTGAGGTCCTTGGGAGCGGAAACGCTGCCCAGGTTCTGGACGGTTCCCGTCTGGAGCGTGATGGCGTTGGCAAGGGCCTGGCTGTTGGCATTGAGCGTTCCTCCCTGCACCAGCACGGAACCCTGGCCGAGGGCGGTTGCGGAGTTGGTCTGGAGCGTTCCCTGAACGATGGAGGTGCCTCCCGTGTAAGTGTTATTGCCGGAGAAGACAACTGTGGAGCTGTTCTTGTTAACCTTCACGCTTATCTGGTGGGAAGCGTCCTTGTCGGAAATAACGGAGGAAATAGTGAAGTTGTTGCTCCCGGTGGAACCGTTGGTAACCAGCAGTTCCCCTTCACCGGTGATGGTTCCGCCAAGGTTGACGGCGTTGCCGTAAAGGGAACCGGAGATGGTTACCCCGCCTCCTGCGGCGTCAACGGTAATGTTGGCGTTGACGGGGGTGTCTGCGCCGTAGGCTTTGCAATTGAGCATTTCAAACGTGGAACCGGATTTCATCAGCATGTCCGGCGTACCGCCCAGAACGGCGCCTACCGCGTTCAAGCTCAGCTTGGCGTTCTGCCCGATGGTGATGGATTCAAACGTATAGGTGGTGTCACTGGCAGCCAGATTGACCGTACCAGCGTCAACGATCAGGTGCGCGATGTCGGAGGCATGGTCGGCATTGATGGTGCCGGTGCCGTCCGTCACCTTGCGGACCGTCAGGGAGCTGTCCGCATGGGTGATGGGAATCAGCGTTCCGCTTTCAAAGGTGTATTCCACGTCTCCGGCACCCGTCAGGGTGAGGGAGGAGGCTTTGTGCGCCCAGGAGTCATTGGCATTATAGCTGGCCGCCGCTATGGTCAGGGCGCCTGTGAAGGTCCAGTTGGGATTGGAGGCCGTGATGGAGGCGTTTTCCCCCAGCGTCAGGGAACCCGTATAGACGGAAGTGCCGTCTCCCGTGATGGAGATGGAGGCATTGTCCCCCAGGGTCAGGTTGCCGGAACCGGAAAGGCCCGTCAGGCTGTTGGTCCCGTTCATGATGACGGAGCCGGCTCCGTCAAGGGTGGCGTTTCCGGAGATGTTGGAAGACACGGTCAGCGTGGTTCCTTCCGCCGCGCGGAGAATGCCGGGGCCGGACAGGTTCAGGCTTCCGCCGGAAATGGACAGGTTGCCCCCGTCCAGGAGGATGGCGTCCGTACTGCGGGTCTGGTCATCCGCAATCGTCAGTGCGGCCGGGCCGTTGGTGACGTTGATGGAAGCATAGGTTCCTGCTCCTTCAGCGGCGTCCGTCCATGCGGCGTTTCCCAGCTGGGATGCCGTCCACTCGGAGGAAGCGGTTCCATCCAGGGTGGCGGTGATCTTAACGCCGTCATAAGTATTGACGATCTGGATGCCTGCAATGCAGCCGCGGGTTCCTGTCCCGCTGGTATTGGTTGGAGAAGTGATGCTCAGGTTGGAGGAAGTCTGGCCATCCACGTACAGGGTGTTGGTTCCTTCCACCGCTTGTCCCAAGGTTCCCGTTGCCCCCCATGCCCCGGAGCCGGGCACGGTGGAGGTGCCGTTCCACGTATAGGAAACGCCGTTGACGGTTTTGGCGGAGAAATTTGCGTTGGCTGTGTCCGTATTGCAGTAAATGTAAACGCCGTAGGTCAGGAAATCCACGCCGCTGACGTTGATGGTGATGCCGTTGCCGTCGTCCAGGTAGCCCTTCAGCATCTGGGCGTCCCCGGTGCTGGGGGTGCCCCCCCCGGTCCATGTGTTTTTGCTGGACCACGTGACGGTTGCTCCGGTGGCGTCTCCGTTGTTGTTTTTCAGGTCCTGGGCCGTAGACTGGGAAGCTCCGCTGAATTGGTTCCAGTTGGATCCAAGGACCGGGTCAAGCCCCGCAGTGGAGGAATCCGTGATAGTGCCGTTTGATTCGTTGGTGCCAAAATTGATGCTGATGCTTTCTCCGGCAGCCTGGGACTGGGAAGCGAGTGTCCCGAAGAAGGCTGCGGCCACAAGCCATGCTGTTAATTGATGAGGCAAATGAGGGTGCATGAAATTGATGCTGTTGCAGGTTAATTATTTAAACCAAATCCAAGGGGGGAGACCTCCTGTGGTACCCGGTTCTTATCGGATTCCGAATCCGAAGTCAACAGGAAAGTTTGGGTTAAAACGTGTTATCGGAATTTGGATTTGGAAAATTTGGATGAAGGGAGATCAACGGTAAAATAATTTGAATCATAACTATTTGAACGTCTTTATTTTTATGCGCCGGATACCCTGCAACGGATTCGGAATCCGATGCTTACGAGAGTAGAGGAAAGATTTAAACAGGATTTGCATTGGGGGAAAAGCGTTTGGCCGACGCTTTTAAACTGGGCGCCCTCATTTTTTCTGTCCGGGTATGACAGGGACTATTCGGGGTTTTTCCCAAAACCCAAATAATCTATATAACTAACATATATTAAATGATTTATGTATCTTACTCTAAGCGGATTGTGTCTATTTCTCATTGGATAAAATTGCGAATAAATTGAAAATGGGTTGACGTCGGTAAAATGCGATAATATTCTCACATAATAATCAGGAAATAATTGGTTATGTTAATTAAATTCAAACATTTCATAAGAACGGTCATGTTGGCCCTCCCATTGCTGGGTTCATGGTCTGCAGGGGAAGTAGTTTCCATCCAGGTGCCGGAACAACTGCCTGAGTGCCCTGTCCGTTTCATCCGGGGTACCCTGGTGGCGCAGGACGGAGCTGTCTGGGCCGTGGGGGAGAAGGAGAGCGTTTACCGTCTCCAGGTCGGGGACCGGGCCTATGAAAAATCCTGGCTCAATATGGATTATTATTCCGGCTTTCCCAAAGGAAAGAATTTCACCTGCATCGCGGAGGACAAGGCCGGCCGCATCTGGGTGGGGACGGACGACAGCGGCGTGGCCGTCTTCAACGGAAGGGAATGGAAGATGTATGACCGCAGCAACGCCCTGAACGGGGAACATGTTTATGCGGTGGCCGCCTCCCCCGTTTCCGGTGAAGTTGCGGTGGCCACGTCCGGCGGCGTCTCCATCTATGATCCGGGAAACGATTCCTGGAAGACGCTGGACCGGTCCACGGGTCTGGTGGAGGACCAGGCGGCTTCCGCGGCTTTTGATTCCAAAGGGAATCTGTGGCTGGCCTATGCCGTTGGCGGCATCTCGTACTCGCCGCGCAAATCGGGGTACATGCAGTGGAAGAACGTGCAGGCTCCGTGGTATTGGGATACCAGGCAGTTTGCGCGCCAGCCGTACCTGCCGTATGGGGACGGTCTGCCCTCTAACGCCTGCAACATTCTGGCCTGCACGGAAAAGGACCAGGTGCTGCTGGGAACGTGTTCCGGCCTGGCGTACAGCAATGGCATCAGTTCCTGGCGTTATATGAGGGGGAAGGATTATGCGCGGAAGAACATGGGCATTTATGGCTCCTCGGCGCGGAAAACCGCTGTTCCGGGAGATGGGAATTCCAAAATGCTGTCGGAAGACTTCGTTTCTTCCGTCCTCCGGAACGGAACGGATATTTACGTGGGCTACCGGACGGCGGGAGTGGATGTGCTGGATGCGGGAACGATGACCGTGCGGCAGAGAATCAGGAAGGGGCTGGAAAACGTGGATGTGTCTTCCCTGCTGGTCCTGGGGGATGGAAGCGCCTGGGCCGGAACGTATGGGCGCGGCTTTGTCAGCCTGAAAAAAGGTGCCCTGTCCTGTAAGCTGGACAGGAAGCAGCAGGATGATGAGATCGCGTTCCCGTCCCCGGCGCGGATGGAAGACCCTGCCGCAGTCCTGAAAAGGCTGGAAAAGCTTGGCGCGGATGCGCATGCCGGGAAGAGCATCGTGTTCCGCGGGGAAGACTGGTCCACCAAGGGGGACTGGTGCGGAAAGTACGGCGTCACGCGCGCCACGTTGTGCGCCACGAATGCCCCTATGGGCAATTCCGAGTTTGAAGCAAAGACCGTGTCTTACCGCACTCTTTCTTCCGTTCCGGGAATGCCCGGATACCAGGGGGCTTTATCTTCTTACTGGATCCAGGGAGTGATGGGGCTCAACCGCAACAAGGGGGACGCCCTGCGCTGGTGGGTGGAGAGCATCAAGGTGGAGGGCAACCGGAATGTCCTTTTCGATCCTACGGACTCCATACGGACGGAGGCGGAGTGGGACGACCATGGCGAGGTGTACCCCTCTTTTGTGGACGGTCCCGGCATCTGGGTCATTGTGGAAGTGCCGGAAGGGGTTCATGAAATAGCCCTGTATTTCTACAATCCCAACGGATATCTTCAGAATGAATCCAGGCGGGATTACATCGTGGAGGCCAGAAGGCATCCCTCCACCTCCTCCCTGGTGCTCCAGTTCAATAACCAGGGGGACCTTGAGATAGGGGAGAAAACCAAAAACGGGAACGCCCTTGCCGCCGCCATGGAGCAGTGGCAGGCGCTTCCGGTGGAAGCCCGGACCCGCGTTTCCAGGTTTGCGGGGTCCGGGGTTTACAAGAGGTTCATGTGCAGGAAAGGAGGCATCTACCTGTTCCATGTTTGCAGGAACGGCTCCTTCAATACCATTTTAAACGGCGTGTTCGTGAATGAAAAAATCCCGTGGGAAATCCGTCTTCCGGAGGAGTTGCCCTATTACGTGGACGGCCAGATGGCGGGCATCATTCCCACCCCGGAGAGGGTGGGGGCGTCCACCCTGGGAGAAAAGGAAAAAGCCGTATGCAAGCCCCTGTACGAGCTGCAATATACCAGGAAGTACCTGACGCCGGCGGCGTGCAGCCTCCAGAACCGGTACATTCTGGCCCTGTGGCGCCAGGGGTGGGAAAAACGGGCGCAAGACGGCTGCCTGGCGGATATCCTCCAGTGGGAAGCCAGAGTCACTGACGAGCGCGTGCAGGCCTCCTTTGATGAAACCATGAAGCGCTCCTGGGACCAGAGCCAGATTTATTACATCGGCAACCGGTCCCGTGACTTCATGCCGCATGCCCCGGGCACCGTTCCTTTCTCGCTCAGGGAACTGCGCCTCATGGCCAAGCTGCACATCGACTGGCGGCAGTACCGGGACGATGCGAAGACCCCTCCTGAAAAATCCGTTCAGGAAATGAAGGAATTCCTTAAAAAGGAATTATTGAAACAACAAACCAATAAACAACGATGAACAAAATTATCTGTGCCATCATGGTTTCTCTCTCAGGGACCTGCTTCCTGAAGGGGGAAATAGCGCCGCCGGAAACGGAATGGAAAGGAGGCCGCCTTATTTATGACGGGGTTTCCATCAAGAATGAGGTGACCCTGCCTCAAAAAGGGGTCATGTACCACGATGAGGATAGATTGTCCTTCAATATTACGGATGCCACCATCACCATGTCCACCAGGCTCACCAAGGATCCGAAATGCGGACGGGAATGGTGCTACAAAGGCATCGACCGCATTGTGGTCAAATACTGCGGGGACATTTCCGATCCGGACGACGGGGGGACCATCTATTTCCAGTCCCCCTATAATCACCACGTCTGGTTTGATGCCAGCAAATATGGACAATGGGGAATTATTTTTTCCAGGGTTTATATCGTCACCCGCATCAAGAATGCGAATATTGAGGATACAAAGGACTACGGCGTCAGCGGAGAGGATGGCAGCATCTTCTTCCAGTACGTGGAAAAGATGATGGCTGAAATGTAATCCGCGCCTGGTTCCTTCCCCGCGGTTGTGAAGATATGGCGCAGGCGCGGTGGAAGGAAACGCCGGCGGATTGATTCCGGTCATTCAGGCGCCGGGGGCCCGGTAACGGCCTCCGGCGTCTTTTTGGACGGGGGAAAACCGGTTTGACGCGGCGCCGGGAAAAGACGCATTCGCCCGTCGGGCGGATAAGATGTGGACGGAAATGGGCGGCTTCATGCGCGGAATAATAGTTGCGGAAGCTACTGACACAATCTTTCCGGGGAATTTGTTTTTTTGGCACTCGGTACTGAATGTTGTTTTTCCAATATTGGTCTTACCTTGGAAGGCATTTTATCCGGATGCGGGCGAATGGCCGCTTGCAGTTAAAAACGGAATGAGGCACTGTGTAAAAGGATGCACTGTTTCAGGAATCGCCTGTCCAACCATGTAATCATATGAACACGAAAACCGTAACGCAACTATTGCTGGCGGCCTGCACGGGCGTGCTGTCATGCTCCGGCGCCCGGGGCTCTGACGGGGGCTGCCGGGACCAGTCCTACTACCTGAAGACGGCGTGCCCGCACCCCCTTTCCCTGGCCGGTCCCACGGATGACCGGGTTTATCTGCGCTTCCAGACGGGGTGGGCCAGCAAGTATGAGTGCGAAGGCATTGACCTGTGGGACGGTTCCCTCTGCTCCTTTGTTCCCGAAATACAATACAAGGAGTGGGTGGGGAAGATATGGTACGGCGTTTCCACGGACCACCAGAACCATGCGGAATTGAAGTACAGGCTGGATTACATCAAGGAAATCGGGAACTGGACGATCATGCCGTGGTATGAGCACAGCTTTGTTTTTCCGGGGGACAAGGGCATTCCGCGCCCCGGCCTGAAGAGCACCTACCATTTTTCCAGCCGCTGGTTTGGCGGTACGGACCTGTACTGGCAGTACAACAATCATACGTTCCGCGGTTATTACGCCGTATTTGCGGGCATGCATGAGGAGATAGCGGATTGCGTGCGGGTGGACGCGGTGGTGAGGTACGGTTACAACGGGGGGTACGTGGGACCGGTGGTGCATCACGGGTCCAACGCCCTGGATTACAACCTGAGCTTTACCTTCCGCGCCACTTCCCGGCTGACCGTGGAGCTCTTCACCAATTACAGCCAGGCGCTGACCGTGGTGAAACAGAGCGGTCTGGGGAACGATTTTTATTACGGAATCAACTTGAAATATACGTTCTAGGGTACCGTGTGCTTCGGCGCAGGCCGGTCACGGACGGGCGAACTGGAAGTGCATCCAGTCGTAATTGCGTTCCCTGCCCAGGGAAAAAGCCCCTTCTTTCTCCACGATGGACCAGAAGGCGTCATATTCCGGTCCTGAAAAAGCGGCTTCCGGCGCGCTCATGTACAGGGTGTTGCGCTCCGGGTCCAGGTCCACGGCTATGCCCCAGGCGTGCAGGGACGGGCGGCTGCCTCCGCGGATGGGGCGGTTGTTGAAGCAGCCGCCGTAAATATCCAGCCGCAGTTCCCGGATGCGGTCCAGGCCGTAGTGCTCCAGCGTCCGCTGGAAAATCCTGGTGAGGGGAGCGGCTATCAAACGGTGGCAGGTGATGGAAGTGAGTTCCGTATCCGGAGACCAGGAGGGCCGCAGGGGATAGGGCAGGGTAATAGTGACCAGGGACCCGGTATCTCCCGGCTGCCCGAAGATGGAATCGCCGGAGAGCACTTCACGTTCCGTGGGCCAGCCGGAGGCCGCATGCCTGCCGCCATGCATCTGGCTGCCCAGGATAACGCAGGCAGCCAGCAGGAGCGTGAGCGCCCGGAGGCGCGGAGATACCCGGCGTGCGGGGCGCTGTGTGCAGGTGGACATGGGTGCGGGGCGGGGGAACTTCCGGTGTAGCAGGTTTCAGGCACGGTGCAAGCCCTTTGAAAGTGCGGGAGAATTTCCGGCGCAGTTTTTGCTGGCGGAATGACGGGGGCGGGCAGGTATTTTCTGCGGCATCGAACATCCGGAGGCGTTTTTTTGTCACAATGA
The DNA here is from genome assembly GCF_018709685.1 of Akkermansia muciniphila. Lineage (GTDB taxonomy): Bacteria > Verrucomicrobiota > Verrucomicrobiia > Verrucomicrobiales > Akkermansiaceae > Akkermansia > Akkermansia muciniphila_E. The sequence goes on along the minus strand of NZ_JABDHQ010000002.1, from coordinate 105,749 downwards.
AATAATATTGCCGCTTTGCCCATGAATTCTCCATCTCCCGCGCCTCAGAAGCCGTCCGATTCCGTCTGGTACGGGTGGATTCTAAAGCTGTTTCATCACTGGAAGGTGGGAGAAAGGCAGGTTACCTATGTTTGGGCCGTCATCGTAGGAATCGTTGGCGCCAGCATGTCCCTGTTTTTTGAATGGACGGTGGAGGTTATCCAATGGATTCTCACGGGCATCTGGTCGGACTCCCGCGTGGGCACCTTTTCCCAGGTGGAACCGGAATGGCGCATGTTTGTTCCGGTGGTGGGCGGCCTGGTGGCCGGCTGCATTTTGCTGTTCCTGAAAAAGAGGATGCCGGGGCAGGCTACGGAATACATGGAGGCCATGTCCATCGGAAACGGGCTGATCAAATTCCGGGCCTCCGCCCTGAGGGTGTTTTCCGCGGCATGGAGCATCGCATCCGGCGCGGCCATCGGCAAGGAAGGGCCCATTATCCAGTCCTCCGCCCTGATTGCGTCCGCGGTGGGCCAGCGGTTGCATGTGTCCATCCCGCGGCTCAGGCTGCTGGTGGGCTGCGGCGCGGCCGCCGGGTTCACGACGGCGTTCCACGCCCCCTTTGCCGGCTGCCTGTTTGTGAGTGAAATTATCATCGGCACCGTGAGCATGGACATTCTGGCGCCTCTCCTGATTGCCTCCTGCACCGGGTTCGTGATGCTTCACATGCTGGGGGACCCCTCCCCGCTGTACAGTTCATCGTTTGAAAGCTTTGCCGTATTTTCAGAGTCCCTCTGGTGCATTGGGCTGGGGGTGGTGGCCGCCATAGCGGCCAGAGGATGGGTGAGCCTGCTGGATGTGGCCACCAGGTACCTGAACGGGCGCCAGGCTTTCCTGCCGCTGCGCCTGATGGGCGCCGGACTGGTGGTAGGCGTGTTTGCGGTTTTTTATCCGGAGGTGGTGGGCAACGGGCAGGCCCTGATTACCGGGCTGGTGAATGAGGATTACAGCACGCAGCAGGCGTTCATTCTGCTTCTGGTGAAGGTGGCCGCCGTGGCGGTGGTGTTCGGCTGCGGAACGGTAGGGGGCGCCATGACGCCCACCTTGTACGTAGGGAGCATGGTCGGGTTTATTTTCAGTACCGTTCTGACGGCATTCGGCATGGAGGGGAACCATACCGTGGCGTATGCCATGGTGGGGATGGCCGCCTTTTTTGCCGTGGCGGCCCAGGCCCCCCTGACGGCCCTGGTGATGGTGGTGGAGTTTTCCATGAGCGGGGAAATGATTTATCCCCTGCTGATTGGCGTGGTGAGCGCCTACGGCACGGGGCGGCTGATTCGCGCGCGGTCCATGTACGCCGCCAGCCTGTCCGGCAGCCCGGCTTCCGTGGTCAGCCTGCCCATGGCCCAGGTGGATGTGCATGACCTGGCGCGCCATGTGGTGCCCCAGGTGGCGCCGGACGCCCCCCTGGACGATGTTTCCGCCCTGATGCTGCGGAATCCGGGAGACCTGATTTTTGTGGTGAAGAAGGACGGAACGTATGAAGGCGCCATTTATCCGGATGATTTCCTGGCTGTCCGCCGGAAGATGGAGGAAAAGGGGAAGGGGCCGCCTCCCACCGCCGGGGAGCTGGTCCGTCCCGGATCTCCGGTTCTGGACGCGGCCACTCATTTGACGGACGCCCTCAAGTTGTTTGAGCAGACCCATCTGGAGGCCTTTCCCGTGGTCTGGAAAAATACCGGGAAGCTGGACGGCGTGCTGTACCGCAATGCGCTGTTCCAGGTCATTACGGAAATGATGAAAAGGGAGTCCGGCGGAGGCGTGGACATGTGAAACAGGACGGTGAAGGCCCGTGCATTACAATTTTGTAACCCTCTTTTCAACTTCATTCATAACAACATCATCCTTCATTGCTAAAATGTTATCCGCATTTTCCTTGCCTTCCTTCCGTGCCCCGTCGTCCCGGTGCAGGAAAAAGTAGTTGGTCTGGCAAGGCCGTACGGTTACTATTCGCCCAGCCCCTGACTGCATGAATGGAATAAACAAGTCCCCTGATTTGGAAATGGTCGTGCTGCGGGAAATCAGCTCCGCCATCGTCAATGAACGCAATGGCACGGCTCTGCTGCAGCATATCCTGGACGTTCTTTACCGCCGCATGAAGATGCTGCGCGGCACCTTCACCATCCGCCGCGGGAATGATCTGATGATTGAAGCGTCCCACGGGCTGGACGAGCAGGAGATGAAACGCGGCCATTACCGCGTAGGGGAGGGGATTACGGGCCATGTGGCTGAAACGGGGCTTCCCCATGTGATTGAAGATATTTCACAGGATTCCAGATTCCTGAACCGTACCCGCACGCGCAAGAGCGGGGAAAAAGTGGCGTTCATCTGCGTGCCCATTATTCATTTGCAGCAGGTGATCGGCACCCTGAGCATTGACCGCCCCGTGGACCGGAACACGGATCTGGAGCGGGACCAGAAGCTGCTGGAAATTGTGGGCAACATTGTGGGGGACGCGCTGGCGGCCAGCCTTCAGGCGCGTGAGGAACGGGCGGCCCTGATGGCGGAAAACGAGAAACTGCGCCAGCTTTTAACCACCAATCCGGGAGAGCTGATCGGCAACTGCCGCCCCATGCTCCAGGTGTATGAACAGATCCGCCAGGTGGCGCCCAGCGACGCCACAGTGCTGATCCGGGGAAGTTCCGGAACGGGGAAGGAGCTGGTGGCCCGTGCCGTGGTGAACCTGAGCGGCAGGAAGGACAAGCCCCTGGTCACGCTGAACTGTGCGGCCATGCCGGAGAACCTGCTGGAGAGCGAGCTGTTCGGCCATGAAAAGGGCTCTTTCACCGGAGCGACTGCACGCCGCATCGGCCGGGCGGAGGCGGCGGACGGAGGAACCCTGTTTCTGGATGAAATCGGGGACTTGAGCCTTCAAATGCAGGTGAAGCTGCTGCGCTTCCTCCAGGAAAAAACGTTTTCCCGCGTGGGGAGCAACCGGGAGCTTCATTCCGACGTGCGTTTCATTGCCGCCACCAGCCGCAATCTGGAAGAGCTAATGGCGGAGAACAAATTCCGGGAAGACCTGTACTACCGCCTGAACATCTTCCCCATCGTCATGCCGGACCTTGCCAAGCGCAAGGGAGACATCATGCTGCTGGCGGAGCACTTCCTTTCCAAGTTCAACCTGAAATACGGGAAGGACATCAAGCGGCTGTCCACCCCCGCCATCAACATGCTCATGGCCTACCACTGGCCCGGCAATGTGCGGGAGCTGGAAAACTGCATGGAGCGTGCCGTCATCACGGCGCAGGAGGACTGCATTTACGGCTACAACCTGCCCGCCTCCCTGCAAATGCCCAGCAATGAAGCCCCGCATGCCCGTGACGGGGAGGACCATGCGGATTTGCCCACCATGGTGGACTCCTTTGAGCGGGAGCTGATCGTCGCCGCGCTGAAACGCTCGCCGGGCAACATGTCTGCGGCGGCGCGGGAACTGGGCGTCTCCCCCCGGGTGCTCCATTATAAGATGCACAGGCTGGGAATTCAAAAACCATGAAAGGCCTCCATCAGCTTCTGTCCGCCGTTTCCCGGTCCTTTTACCTGAGCATGCGCTTTCTGCCGCGGGAAATGCGCCCCGGCGTGGCCGTGGGCTATCTGCTGGCGCGCGCTACGGATACGGTGGCTGATACCGTGGACATGGATTCCGGAGAGCGCCTGGCCCTGCTGAAGATGATGGGGGAGACGGTGGCCGGGGACGCCTCCCGGGAGACTGCCTCCACCTGCTTTGGCCAGTTGGGCGTTCTTTCCACCGTGCAGGCGCACCGGGGGGAGGCGGAACTTCTGGCCCGTTTCCCGGAATGCCTGGCGCTGCTGGAGGCCCTTTCTCCGCGTGAACAGATGCTGGTGCGGCAGGTGCTGTGCACCATCGTGGAGGGGCAGGCGTGGGATTTGGAATATTTTGAAGGGAACTCTTCCGTCTCCTGCCCGGAACAGCTTGAACATTATGCCTACATGGTGGCCGGCTGCGTGGGGGAATTCTGGACCAGGCTGGGCCTGCTGGTGCTGGGCGCGGGGTTCAGCACGCAGCCGGAAGACCAGCTCCTGCGCTGGGGCGCGCACTACGGCATGGGGCTTCAGCTTGTGAACATCCTCCGTGACCGGGAGGAGGACCTTTCCCGCGGAAGGAGCTACCTGCCTGCCGCCGATGCGGGCCCATGGCTGGACCGCGCGGAACGCTGGCTGAAGGAAGGCGTGTTTTATGCGGAATCCCTGCGGAACGGGCGGCTGCGTTTTTCCACCGTGCTTCCCGCATGGCTGGGGCTGGATACGCTGGAACTGCTCCGGCGCCCGCAACAGCCCGGGGCCGGAAAGGTGAAGATCACGCGCGGCGCCGTTTATTCCCGTATGTGGAAGGCCTTCCTCTTTTCCTGGAAGGAAGCCCTGTAGGCTACGGGCCGGTTTTGGAAGGAGCTGCGGAGGGGGGCGTTTCCTTAAGAGGGGCCGGAGCCGGATTTTCCGCGGGCTTGTCCGCCGGGTCATCCGTCTTCTCCTGATCCTTCGCGGGCGTTTCCGCAGCATTGCCGGTTCCGGGTTTGGGCGCGGGGGGAGCAGGCGGAGGCTTGGGGGCGAGCAGGTCTTCCCACTGGTGGAGCTTGAAGCCTTTTCCCGTGCCGCCGATGTCATTGAGCAGCTCCTGGCATTTGGCCGTAAGTTTGGCGTAGTCGGGCGGACCGGCCTCCGGCTCCGCGGAGCCGGGGAAGATCAGGTAGCTGACCACCAGGTCGGAGACGGGGCGGCTGTACGGGCCTGCCTTGGGATTGATCTCCTTGCTCAGGCGCAGGGAGCCTTCCCCCGTCTTGTAGCGCGGTCCGGCGTCTCCCACCAGGGCCGGGTACAGTTTGTCCCCCACGATGACGACGGCGTAATCCCCGAATTGCGGGGAGAAGGAGGAGGATTGGTTGACCACGCCCAGCGGCACCACGATGAACGGATCGTATTCCGAGATCAGGAAGCTGTACCGCTTCAATTCCTCAATGACCCGTTCCGCATGGTCTATCTTGCGGCGCAGGGCCGCCTTTTCCGCCGCGGGGGCTTTTTCCAGCGTCTTCTTGTAGCCGGCCAGCCGCTGCTGCCAGGGCTTGAGGAGGGGATTGGGCTTGTCCGTGCGTTTCTTCCAGCGGTAGGAGGTGCTGGGCTGGTAGAAGGAGCTCTTCAGGATTTTATCCGGCATGGAGGACAGGCGGTCCCCGTCCGAGCCGTCTGAAACTACGTCCATTTCACTCTGGAGCCAGAGAAGCTTTCTGCCCGTGTCCGGATGGGTGGTTTCCAGGATTGTTTCCGTATCGTAATAATTATGGCGGTCCAGCAGTTTGAGCAGGGAGGCCAGGTTCTTGCGGATTTCCGTCTGCTTGCGCACGTAAATCTGCCCGTAATAGGGGGAGACGCGCGCCTGGTTGAACAGGATGGGGAGACCGGGAAGCATGGCTTCCAGCTTGGGGTTGATCTTCAGGATGTCCTCCTTCCTCGTCAGGGCCTTGGGCTGTTTGACGTTCAGGGTAAGGGTCATTTGGTAATTGCTCTTGGTCTCCCTGTCTTTGGAGGCCAGGGTTCCGGGCTGGAAATTGACCTGCGTTTTCAGGTTCAGCCCGCGCGCCAGCTCGTAAATATTCGTCATGGCTCCTTCCGCGGGCCTGGTGGGGAGGACGGGCGGGAAGGGGGGGTACTGCACCGGAGGCAGGGCGATGGTGCGCTCCGGCTCCCAGGGGGTGGCCAGCCGTGAATCCTCCTGATCCCTGGCGGAGGCGGGGGGGACGGAAGGGGCGGGTTCTTCCTGGCCCGGTTGTTCCGCAGGGCGCGATTCATGCGGCGGGTAGGCGTCAGAGCCCGTTTCCCGTTCCGGTTCTCCGTTCAGGGCGCGGATGATCTGGGCCGGGTACGGCGTGAACAGGGAGGCCGCCATGGCGGCCAGGCAGATGCAGACTGCAAGCTTGAACCAAGTGAGGCGGGGAATTCCGCGGCGGTGGGCTTTCATGATGCTGAAGAGGGGTGGTTATTGGGGGAAGGCAGGACTTTCCGGGGACGCCTGCCCATGAAAAAGCGGATCAGCGCCAGCGGGGCGCTCCCCAGCAGCAGGGCGGCCAGCCGTATTTTCATGCCGGGGAATACGCGGGCGCGCCCGCGGGACAGGGCGCGCAGACTGTCTTTCACAACGGTTTCAACGGACGTGTCAAAGGCGTTCCGGCCCGGCATCATGTTTCCCGTAAAGCCGGGGCGGCGCGCCGCTTTTCCAAAACCCGTGGAAACCGGGCCGGGGCACACGGCCAGCACGCGGATGCCGTGCTCGCGCAGTTCCAGGCGCAGCGCTTCCGACAGGCTGGACACGTAGGCCTTGGTGGCCGCGTAAACGGCAAAATCCGGAATAGGCAGCAGGGCCCCCAGGGAGCTGATATTGATGATGTCCCCGCCGTTCTGTTTCATGCCGGGAATCAGGGCATGGCACAGGCGGGTAAGGCTCTCCACGTTCAGGCGGAGCAGGGCGCGTATTTTTTCCCAGCGCCCGTCTGCAAACTCCCCGTAATCCCCGGCTCCCGCGTTGTTGATCAGCAGGGTTCTGCCGGGCGGCAGGCCCTCCAGACGGGAAACGAGCGTGTCCAGGGAAGCTTCATCCGCCAGGTCGCACGGCAGTACGGAGGCGCGCAGGCCGGGATGGCGTTCTTCCAGGGCAGCGGCAAGCCGGCGCAAGGCGTCTTCCCTGCGGGCGATGAGCACCAGTTCCCCCGCATGAGGAGCCAGTGTTCCGGCAAAGGCCTCCCCGAAGCCGGACGAGGCGCCCGTGATGATAATCCTGTCGTACTGGAAGCGTGGGGTTTGCATGGTTTGTCGGAGCTGTCCGTATCATGGTCAATCCCCCGGGAGACCGCAATGAAAAAGGGCGTTGCGGAACGTAAAAAGAGGGACGGAATGCACGGCATGGAACCCGGAGGGTGGGTGCGCGTGAAGGGTGGACCATCCCCTTGTTCCCGGCAGCGTGGCCATCAGGAGGGAGGAGGGAATGAGGTATTAGCGGCGGGGTGAAGCGGCCTCCCCCCGTTTGGGAAGCTGCTTTTTCTCCCCCATTACCCCAATAAAAAACCGCCTGCCGGAATCCGGAAGGCGGTTTGATGAAAAGGAATGGACTTAAGCCTGGGGAGCTTCTTCCTGCACCTGCACCACGCGGAAAGGCACGCGGGAGGCCAGTTCGCCGTCAACCGTGAGGTCGATGGAGTAGTTGCCCGGCTTTTCAAAACGCAGGCCCTGGAAGTTCATGATCAGGTTGCGGGTGAAGAAGGAAGCGCCTTCCGGGAAAGCGGGCACCGGGAAATTGATCTTGATGGGCATGCGTTCCTTGTCCAGCGGCGTGCCGTCGGCGTCAACGATGCTCAGGCCCAGTTCGTGGGTGCCTTCGTCTTCAGGGGTGAGGCAGATGCGGAGGGCCACGGCGCAGACGGGGTGGACGACCGGGAACTGACGGGCGACCAGGGAGTCAAAACCGCCCTGGATGCAAAGCTTGCCCTGATAGTCGGCGGCGAAGTCACAAAGAGTAGAAACTAAGATATCCATGTTGTGATAATGTTATGTATTTGGCTCGCTTTCTCATGGAAAGCATGAACATTGGACAGAACTATACTTCCTCCCGACCTATTGCAAGATAAAGGTGTAGAAAATATTGTCATTTCTCCGTGAAATTCCGGTTGCGCTTGAGGTGGGCCCGGAATCCCTGTACTACTGTTCCTGCAACGCGTTCCCTGGCATGATCCGATGGTTTTTCGACATACCCTCCAAGCTGATTCACTGGAGGCTGAACCTGGTCAGGACGCTGGGCGCCTATGTGCCGTGGCTGCGCCGGGACGACGGCTCCATGAAGGTTCACGCCGGGACGCTGGTGGACCTGTTTGCCACCATTCTGAGCGGACGCCGCCATTTGAGCGCCCGCGACGCGGACGCCGCGCTGGACATTCTGCGCTATACCTTTCCGGAAGTGGAGCACCGCTGGCTTTCCAACCGTTTTGAACGGTCCATGCGGGCCAATCTGACGGTGGCGGACGTGCTGGCTTCCGCCGCCTCCGGCAGGGATGAAACGGAGCGCATGGCGATTGCGCTGGAAGTGCTCTCCCTGCTCATCAATACGGGAGATCCACGGATGATCGGGGAGCTGTTTGACCAGGTGACGTACGGCCTGGAACTGCCGGGCACGGCGAACCTCTTGAGGCAGCTTCTGATGACGCCGGACGTGGAGGCGCAGGAACCGGCTTACAGCGTCGGTTTTTCCGCGGGCATTGGCGCGGAGGTTTCCCTGCCGGAGCAGGACAAGGGCATCTCCTTCCGCCTGATCCGGTGCTCCCGCCTGGTGCTGGTGGTGAATGACGGCTCCAAACCGATTGTGGTGCGCGGGCGCCATCTGGCTCCCGGCGGGGTGATGCCCCTGACCAACGGGCAGGTGGTTCTTCTGCCGTCCGGCCCCCTGAGCTTTGAGGACTTTGCGTTTTTCCTGGACTGCAAGCGCTCCGGCAAGCAGGAGGTTTGTTACATTTCCCTGGACAACGGGGCGCTGCAAATCAGCCGGGTACGCTCACGGGCCAGTGAGGTGCGCGTGAACATGGGGCTGGCGTGCGAGGTGGAGGTGCTGAGGCCGGAAGTGGAATTCATGGTGGACGGGAGGCGGCTGTACCCCGGTGAAAATGTGCGCATGGCCTATTATTCCTCCTTCACGCTGGACGGGGAGGGGCCTTTCTCCATGGGAGAGGTGCAGAATTCCATGTCGGACATCGGGCGGCGCTTCCGCCTGGACCCCGGAACCCGCAAGCTGCGCGTGACCAACCTGCCGGAAAAGGCGCGCAAGGGGGACATGCTGCTGACGCCGGGACTGGCCTCCGGCGTGGTGCTGGAAGTGTCCTTTTCCAGCGCTACCAATTCCGGCTGGCTGGAAGTGGTGGAGGCCTCCATGCCGCTGCTGCTTAATGGAAGGCCGGTGAGGGGGAGGGTATCCCTGCGTGACGGGGACGTGGTTCACCTGAACGCGTACCACGCGCTGCGCTGCCGTTTTTCCGCCGGGGTGCTGGATGAAGAATACCACGCCATCAGAACCCTCAGCGTGGAGGGCGTGACCAAGGAGTTCATGCGCTCCGGGCGCGTGCTGGACAACATTGACCTGACCGTGAAGCGCGGGGAGATGGTGTGCATCCTGGGCCCCAGCGGGTCCGGGAAAAGCACCCTGCTGTCCATGCTGGCCGGGCACCTGCCGCCCACGCGGGGCTGCATCCGCTACAACAACCAGCTTCTGTACAGCGCTCCGGACCTGATCCGGCCCTACATCGCCTTTATTCCGCGGGAGGACATTCTGGATGCGGCCATGAGCGTTTCCGAGCACATCGCGCAGGCTACCATCATCCGCCGGCCCCGCCTCACGCGGTCGGAACGCGTCCGCCGCGTGAACGCCATCCTGAAATTCCTGGGGCTGACGCACATCGCCTCCCGCCGCGTGGGTGAGATGAATGCGCGCACCATCTCCGACGGGGAGCGCACGCGCCTGAACCTGGGACTGGACCTGGCGGGCATTGCGGACGTTTTCCTGCTGGACGAACCCATCAGCGGCCTTTCCACCTCCGACGCCAAGCTGGTCATGCAGACCATGCAGAACATGAGCCGCGACAAGATGGTGATAGCCACCATGCACCGGCCCAGCACGGCCATCCTGAACCAGTTCCAGAAGGTGCTGGTGCTGGACCACGGCGGCCAGATGGCCTACTGGGGGGACGTGCCGGGCATGATGCGGTATTTCCGGAAGGCGGCCGTGGACATGGCCATTGACGTTTCCGAGGAGGCGCGGACCGCCGGCGGCGCGGATTACGTGTTTGAAGTGCTGGAGGCGCCCCTTTCCTGGCATGACCGCCGCAGGCGGCAGCATCCGCGTCTGTGGCAGGAACGCTTTGAAGGCTACCGGTTCCGCAACGTGATGGGGCACCACCATGAGGGGGGCGCCCCCAGGACCCTATATGAAGGCACGCTGGAATTTCCGCCTGCCCCCAGGCGCAGCGTGATGCAGTTGTGGCGCCTGTTCCGCATCTGGGCCGTGCGCACCTTCCTGGGCCGGGTGCGGAGCCGCATGGGGCTGTACACCATGCTGCTGGAAGGCCCGGTGCTGGCCCTGCTGATTTCCCTGACCCTGCGCGCCTCCTCCAGCCCGGAATACACCTTCGCCACCGCCCTCCACATTCCCTCCTACCTGTTCCTGGCGATCATCGTGGCGATGTTCTTCGGCCTCACGGGGGCGGCCAGCGAAGTGCTCAAGGACCGCGCCCTGCTCAAGCGCGAGGGGAACGCCAAGGTATTCGTGACCGGGTATGTGCTTGCCAAGGCGCTGGTGCTTACGGGGCTTTCCGCCGTGCAGTCCGCCCTCTTCCTGTGGGTGGGGAACGCTATCCTGGAAATCCATGAAATGTTCCTGATCTATCTGGGAACCATGACCCTGACGGCCTTCATCGGCGTGAGCCTGTCCCTGCTGGTCTCCGTCTTCGCCAAGACGGAGCGGGCGGCGCTCAACATGGTGCCGCTGTTGCTCATTCCCCAGATTCTGATGGCCGGGGCCATTGTCCGCTTTGATGAAATGAACCAGTTCATTCCGTGGTCCGCCCACCGTACGGATGAACACGGGCGCCTCAAGCCGGGCCGCGTTCCGCTGGTGGCGGAATTCTGCCCCCTGCGCTACTCCTTTGAAATGATGGTGGTGGACCAGGCCTCCAAAAACGTCTGGGAACGGGAACGTGAAACCATTCAGGAAAAGGTGGACGAGCTCAAGGCGCAGCCCCATCTCAATAACCGGGAGTTTGAGGAATTCAAGCTGCTCAAGATGGCGCTCCTCCACATTGCCGCCATTGGCGCGGATGATCCGGAACAGGCCAAGGCCGCGGTCCGCCAGGTCCGGAGAGCGGCGGTCAACGGCTATGAGAAGAACTACAGGCAGGTGATTGCCGGACTGGAACAGCAGGGGAAGGGCAAGCCCTCCGTCAAATCCTTTTACGTCAATGACCGCATTGTGATGCTGGATGAATCCGCGGAAATCCAGCGCGTCAGCCGGGATACGCTGGACCGTCCGGAAATTTTCCTGGCGCGCCGGCAGCCCCTGCCGTGGGGCAATACCGGAAAGGCTCCGGACGACCCCGGTTACAGCGCGGATGAAGGCACGGTGCCCACCCCTTGGAAGGATTCCCTGATCCTGTTCCTGATGGGGGTTGTTCCCCTCTTCATTACGGGGCGCGTGCTCAAGCGGCGCCTGGAAAAAGCCAGGTAAAAAGGTGCGCCTGTCCGGGCCTGGTTCCATGGCTGGGCGTGTGTGTTTTAAGGGCGGAATCTTTTGGGAGGATTTTTGTTGACGGTAGCTATGGCACTGTTAAACTCTGCCCAATACTTCTTTTTATGGACACCAAACATCTTCTCTTTTCCAGTGTTTCTGTTCTTGGCGCTGCTCTCTCCCTGGCGTTGTCCGGCTGTGGTGGTGGAGGCAGTTCCGAAACCATGGTGACGCTGCCTTCCGATCTTGATATGGCTTTTTCCCTGACGGGAACGCGCGACCTGGTTTTCAAGGTGAATGATTTTTCCAACAACTTTTTCTGCACCATTTATGATAACGGATGGCGGGAAGACAGTGGTACAGGCAATGACGACACTGCCGCAAATCTGACCAGCCAGTACCAGGTGTACGGGTATAATGCCGAATCTAAAACCATCCAGAGCCTTACGCTGATCTGGAAGGAAGTCATTCCGAATACCGGTTACAAATACGAAAACAACCTGACGATGACTGAAATCAAGCTTCCGACGGGAGGAAAGGGCCAGGGAACGGTTGGCCCCTGGAACGGCTCCATGTATAACTGGGGCGCAGGAGATGGTAATATGTCTGCCGTGAGCGGAGCTTCCGGGGTGGTGACGTACGCCAACTGAGTAAAAATATTCAATTCCTGGTCTGTAGACGCAGACTGATCGTAACGGGAGCATCTTATGATGCCCCCGTTCTTTTATGTCCGGCGCGGACTTCGAGTAGGAATATTTTTGGCGGAAGGATGCAGAGGCCGCGGAGTCTCAGGCCGATAAAAAAGGAGCTGTTCCGGATGATACGGGACAGCTCCTTTCAGTGTTAAGCTAATTTGGAAAGGGTATCTCCTAGTTTGCAGTGACGGAATTGGCGTCCGTAATCGTGATCGTGGAGGGCGCCACGGCTGCATTGTTGGCAAAGGGGTTGGGAGCAGCGACGAACTCGGCGGCTGCCTGGGGAATATTGATGATGCAGTCTCCTTCCGCATGTGTTCCCTTGTTGCCGTATTTCAGTTCGTTCCAGGTCAGGTGAATGTTGTAGGAGTTCAGGACGAGACCCCCGTTGCCCAGAAGGTCCGTGCGTTTTTTAACCGTATAGTAAATTTTCAGGGATGCCGTGTCTTCTCCCGTTTTCTGATAAAAATAGGACGTATAGCCGCCATTGCTGATGTTTCCCGTAGAACTTGTCAGGGTGCCCGTCATCACGGAGGAGGGATTCATCACAAAGCCGCCTACGCCGGTTTCCGCCAGCGCCGTCTGGGCCGCTTCAGGCAAATTGCCCGTTTGAATAATGACGTTGTAGACTTTGCCGACCAGGGATTCTCCTGTCTGTCCGTTGCCGCTGCTGCTGCCGCCGCAGGAGGAGAGCCCTGCACCGATGAGCATGGAAAAAACGGAAGCGCGGAGAATGGGAAAAGATTTGGGTTCCATAGAAGAATGATTATGACAAATGCTAGCAGATTCCTTACGGTCGTCAACAGGAAACCTCCCCGTCCGCGGTTTTTTGCTATTTGAGCACCTTGCCGATCTGCCGGTTGGCGGAAACGATAATGGGGATGGAGGAAACCAGTACGCAGATGAAGAGGGAAATGCCCAGGAGGGTAAGGTCCGGCATGATGTCCTGGAGGGAGAGTGAGGTGTTCTGAAGCTTGAAGAATTCCCCCAGCACGATTTTCTGCGTTTTCATGAAGCAGAAAACGGCTGCGATGAAAGCGCCTCCCACCAGGAAGATGTTTTCCATAATGAAGTTGAGGACCAGGAACACCGGGCGCACGCCGAAGCTTTTCATCAGGGTGTACACGTATTCGTTCTGCTGGAATTCCATGGAGGCCAGGGCCGTGAGCAGAATCCCCACGATCACGGCGATGCCGATGGAAAAGGCGGCGCGGCATTCCGCCTGGTTGCCCATCAGGATATCCAGCCTGCGCAGGATGGGGGCGGTGCTGCGGATGGAAGTAAAGCGCTGGTCCAGGCGGACCAGGTTGCCCAGGGTGGTTTCAATGCCGGAGATCAGGACCGAGGTCATTTCCGTGGCCTGGATGATGTAAATGGTGGTTCCGCTCCCGGCGCGGAGCCCCTGTGAGGAAAACGTCCCCGCCGGAACGATGATCAGCCCCTGCGGAAAGACCTTTCCCAGAACATGGTGTTCCGGCAGATGGCAGGCATGGATGGGAAAGGAGAACTGGTTCATCTGAATGGTGCGCGGCCCTTCCTGTTCCAGCTCCTGCTTGAGCCCGAAAAGCAGCAGCCGGGGATGGCGGTCAATGGGCAGGCCCTTCAGTTGCGCATACGCGGCGATGTCATATTCCACAATCTGGTAATTGCTTTTTCCCATCGTGGCGGAGGCCACCTGTTTCAAGGCCAGCACATTGCAGGGATGGAGCAGGGGGAGGCGCTGCTGGATGAGGGTTTCCAGGGGAGGCTTGCCGTCGGGGTTCACGTCGTAGGCGATGATGAGGTCGCCCCCGCTTTGCCGTATTTCATCCTGGAGCAGCTTGGTGGAAAGCACGTAATTGGCCAGGAAGGACAGGGCGCACAGGGAAAGGAAAAAAGAAACCAGAACGCGGGAAAGCGGACTGGCCGGCCGTTCCTTCCAGCGGTGCAGCGTATCCTTAAAGAGATACAGGAGCGTTAAAATCAATGATTTCATGGGCTATATCCAGCAGCCGGGAGTCGTGCGTGCTGACAATGCAGATTTTATCAGCCGTTTGGGTGGCAATGAGGTCCTTGATGATGCCGGTGTTGGTATCGTCAAGTCCTGAAGTGGGTTCATCCAGCAGGAGGATGGAGGAGTCTTTCATCAGGGTTCTGGCCAGGGCCGCGCGCTGGGCCTGCCCCCCGGAGAGCGTGCCCGCCTTCTTGTGGCGCAGGCTGTCCAGGCCAAGCTGTTCAATCAGCCGGGAGGCCCGGTCCTTCCATTCCCTTTTAGGGAGCATGGCCATTTCCGCGCATAGCTGGAGATTGCGCTCCACGCTGGCCAGGGGCAGCAGGTTGATTCCCTGGAACATGTAGCTGACTTCCTTCCTGCGGTACTTGGTATTGGAGAGGGGAACGCCGTGCGGAGTGATGATGTGCCCCGAACGGATGCGGAGATAACCGGCCAGGATTTTGAGCAGCGTGGTTTTCCCGCAGCCGGAATATCCCTTCAGGATGGTGATGCCGGAACGGAAGGTGTGGGAATAATTGTCAAAAATCAGGCTTCCTTTCGCGTAGCCGAAACAGACAGCCTCACAAACCAGTTTCATTTTTTGCGGGCGATCAGTTGGCTTTCCCCTTCCAGGATCAGTTCATACTCCGGATGGACCGCTTCCAGAAGTTCCTGCCAGGAAGCGCTGGTTTTGGCCGCCGGAGAGGAAGCCAGGGCCATCTTGTCCAGGAGGATAACCGGCGTGTTGGGGACGTAGTACAGCCGGGCGGTGCAGTTGGAACCGATCATGCCGTGGGCGGCATCATGCTGCGCGGGCGGGAGTTTGAAGAAATACGCCAGGATGTTGCCTCCGGTGGACGGGTTTTTCTCCACCCTCTTGTGGGAAAAAACTCCGGACATGGAGCCTCCGCTGGCCAGGGGGATATCCACGCGCAGGGTAGCCGGGTCCAGGCGTGTCAGGTCCGGATTGGAGATGGAAACGGTAATATAGTAGGCGGAATCGTCGCAGACGGTGGCGATGGGGGTGGAAGGTTCCAGATAGACGGCCTGCGCCTCGTCCGCGGGCAGGGTGAACTGGTATTGCAGCCTGCCGTCAAAGGGCATGCGGAGCACGTAATTTTCCTCCTCCTTTTCAAAGTCCCGGCGGGGCTTGATGTCGATGAGCTCCAGTTCCTTCTCCGCCAGGGAGATTTTTTCCTTGAGGGATTGGATGGCTTCCTTGTCCGAGGGGTTTTTCTTGTCGTGCCAGCGTTTTTCCTCCGGCGTCAGTCCCGCATAAAAATTGATTTCCTCCAGTTGTTTCCGGAGGGCCACGATTTCATCCCTCTTGGCCGTCTTGTCCTTCAATATCTGGATTTCAAGCTCCCTCCGCTTGAGTTCCATATCCTCCTCGTTCACGGTGGCGATGATGGCCCCTTTCTGTTCCCGGTCCCGGTCCGGCAGCCAGTTGTTGACATGGCCGACAGCGGGCATGACGAAGGTCCTGATGCGTTCAGGCGTGATCTGGGCCTGCATCTGCATGATGAAGACGCGGACATCCGGCACGGTCTCCGGTTCCGGCGCCTCCTGGGCGGGAGCCGGGGCAGGGGCCGCAACAGGTTCTTCAGCCTGGACGAAGGCTGAAAAGCAAAAAAAGGCCGCTGTCCCCGCGAT
The DNA here is from genome assembly GCF_018709685.1 of Akkermansia muciniphila. Lineage (GTDB taxonomy): Bacteria > Verrucomicrobiota > Verrucomicrobiia > Verrucomicrobiales > Akkermansiaceae > Akkermansia > Akkermansia muciniphila_E. Next base: position 90,124 of record NZ_JABDHQ010000002.1, on the reverse strand, counting down.
CCATCCTGCCAAGGCGGAGAATCCGGAAGGAACGCGGCCCGTTGAACGGTGGATTTTCAATCTCACGGGTTATTTGCCGACGAAATCCGCAGACGGATAAATGGTCACCTTGCCTCCGTCCAGCAGGGTTTCTCCCGTATCGAATACGCCGGGATTGGAAGAGTTGTCATTGCCTTGGAGCCTGAGGCGGTATTTGGCGGAGCCGGTGACGATTTTGTTGTAGGGATCGTCTGCCGTGTCAAAGGTCAGGTTGCTGCTGATGGACATCTGCACGATGCCGTAGCTCTGAATCGGGCCGGGGAGCGTGATGACGTTGGTGGAAAGAGTGGCGCTGGTGGAGAGGGAGCCTGAAGTGCCGTTTCTGCGGAAGATGACTACCGTGGGATTGCCGTTCCCCGAACCGCCTCCGGAGGTGGGAATGCTGGTGGTCGTATTGTTGAACAGGAGCGGCATGGTATCCGTGCCGGTTCCGGTGGCGAAAAGGGAGAAAGCGTGATGCAGGGGATCGGCATCGGGGGAGGTTTCATATTCCGGATTGGAGGAAAGCACAAGAACCTGACCCACGCCCAGCTGGGCGGACCCGTCGGTTGAACTGCCGCCGCAGGAAATGAAACCAATGGCTACAGCAGTAAGGGAGAGAAAAGCAATGGTACGGTTGCGGGACGAAGTGGTCATAAGAATATTGAACTTTGAAACAAGCTATCTGTTTTTGCCGTACCCGTCAATCATGAAATTCTTTCGGCCTCCTGAGGCTGTGCGGTGAAGTTCCCGGCATGCTTTATGGCTTGACTTTTGGAAGGGCGCCGTAAAAATCCCCGGAAGATTTATGGCTTCTCCATTACACCCGGCCGGTGCGGTTCCGCTGCCGATGACTGCCGTCCGGCAGTGGCTGAGCGTAAGTTTCCTGTGCTTTCTCCTGCTGCTCACGGCATCATGTTCCGTGAACCGCCACATGGAGGAGAAGACAAGGGAGATGATGAAGCAGATTGATGCGGAACCCCATTGGAACCAGTTGCCGGAACGCACCATCTCCTGGAGTGCCGCCATGAAGATGATGATGGACAATAATCTGGAGCTGAGGGAAGCCCAGCTTAACCTCCAGCAGGCGGAATGGTCCGTGAAGAGGGTGTTTACGCAGATTATTCCCGGCGTTAACCTGGATCTGATGATGACCCGGGACATCAGCGGGTTGTCCAGCATGAGCGCACGGGATCTGGAATACCATACCAATATTCTGTTCAACATGCCGTCCCTCACCCAGGTCCCCTTTGACTATTATTCCGCCAAGGCATCCGTTTATGCCTCCAGGAACATGCTGGAAATGAAAAAAAGGGAGCTGGTTTCCCAGCTTTACCGCCAGGTGCTTTTATATGATAACGCCCTGCGTTCCCGCCAGAATGCCCTGGACAGCATCCCCTTTGACGATGACGGAACCCAGCGCGCCAAGGTGGACCGGGAATGGGAAAATACCAGAAGGGACATCTCCAAGGCGTTTGTCGCGCTGTTCGGGGACATGAGCGCCCGGTGGTTTGTGGCCCCCTCCTCCATGCCGCGCATCAGTTGGGCCGCTTACCGCAAGGCCAGCCGCAAGCTGGATTTCCTGGTGGTCTCCATCATGGCGATGGAGCTGGAAGCCTCCCGCCTGAGCGTGCTGAATGTCAAGATGCGCTTCTTCCCGTCCATGGACATCAATTTTTACAGCCCCTCCCTCTTCTCCGGATCGGGCGGCACTTATTCCGGTTTCTTTGCCGGATCAGGCGACATGCAGGTGAACATGAGCCTGAAGGAACAGCTGGATACGCGCCTGGACATCTGGAACCAGTACCGGAATGCGCGGGAGAACCATAAGATTCTGGAGAAGAAGATGCGCCTGCGCCTGGTGGAGCGCCGGGAAAAGGTGGAGGCGCTGATCAAGAGCCGTGATGAATTTGAAAGCTGGCAGTCCTATTACCGGAAGAAGGCCGCGTTCCTGAAAAAGCGCCTGGCGCTTTCCGGGGAGGAATACCTGCAGCAGCGCAAGGATCTTCAGACGATTTACCATGATCTTGATTCCGAGGCCGCCAAGAATGCGGAAGTGGAAGCCGCGCTCATCATGGAGTACGGCTGGCTGAAATAAGGGGAAAGGCGGTGCGGCGGCGCGGTCCTGTGTGACTGCGGGGGCTTCCTTTCTTGATGCCTTCAAAGGCTTGTGTTACGGTCCGGATATGCAAAAAGTTCGGCAGCCTGTGGGCATGGCGTTGATGATTCTGGCTTTTCTGGCCGCCATTTACGGGACGTTCCCGTGGGGAATGGTCCTGGGCTCCCTGTTGTTCCTGCTGGGGGTGGCCGTGGCGGTCAGCCGTTTTTCCGCCGTTGTCTGGTCGTGGTGCCTGTTTGCACTGGGGATTTACCTGGCCGCGCCTTTCATCTGGATGTGGAATCCGGACTATTTCTTCAGCCGTCCGTTTGATGTCCTGCTGATCAGCGGCTGCCTGGTGGGCAGCCTGGTTCTGCTCACGGTCCGTTTTGCCGTGGTTCCCGTGCTGTGGCCTAAAATCGTGCGCCATTTTGTCAAGGGAGGCCCTACGCTGGAGGACCTGGCCCCGGAAAAGGGAAAAACGGTGGCGGAACTCCGGAACGGCATTGAACACAGGCAGGTGAACTTTCTGTTCGGGCATGCGGATGAGGAACTTGTGGAGAAATGGGGGAAAATAGCCCAGGGCATCGCGGCGCTTTCCAAAAGCCGCAGGCGGCTGACGGCGTGGGTAGTGGTTGTCCTGCTGGTCTGGCCTGTGGCCGTATTCTTCCTTTCCGGGGGGATGGGCGGCGCGCTGGAACGGGACATTGACCGCATGTGGGAAACGCGTCCGTTCCGGAATAGCATGGTGGTTTCCAGCCCCGCGGCCATGAATGCGGCAAGGCGCGTGTTCAGGGATGACCGCGCCCTGCGGGGACTGACGATGGAGCAGGCGCGCGCCTGGTTGAAAACGGACCGCAGGAATGCCGCTTTCAAGCTGGGCAAGCCGCGGTATGATTTTGAAAAGGATGAAACCGTAATGGTGCTTTCAGATGGGCGGGACTCCATCCGCCTGGTGGCCGTCTTCAATGACGCCGGGCAGATTATCCATTCCTGGCCGGAAGAATACATGACCCTGATGGTCAGGGATATGGAGAAATAGTCTTTTCTGTAATATACCTCTGAAGGAGGAAAGTACTTGAGGCGCAAGACTGAGATTTGAAAGACCGGACGCCTTCAGAGTATTAGGTTACCGGTGGCAGGCGCTATCAGGGGGGGCAGTTTCTCCCGGGTTTTGAGCAGGAGTGGAAGCTTGCAAGGCTTCTGATGCGAGCATCCGCACCGTTTTTCCGTTGCGAAAGACAATGACGTATTGTCCCAACCTGCTTTTTTTCTCCATCTCTTTTTTTACCGCCCTGTGAAGAGCCCGCAACCCTCGTTTTGCCGTTTCTGACAGATGTGGATGATGGTTCATGGACAGGTTTTCTGTTGAATGCTTTTATACAGGGGTGCATTGATGACTTCAATCTTTCCTCTTGCCATGGTGAAAATGAGGGGATGATTTACGTCTGAATTATCGTAGCACATTACTTCATTGCATATGGGGAGATAATTGAATAAATTGCGCAGGCTTTTATCATAGCGTCTTAAAATGGCCTTATGAGGAATGTCATGCCCTCCCTGAGCTACACGTTCCTGCACGCGTAAAGCGGAAAATTGTGCATTCGGTATCCAGAGATAATGAAGAATCACATGCCAGCCGTCTTTTCTCCACTGGTTGATTTTTTGCAGATAGGAAGAGCCCGAAAGAGTAGTTTCAAAACAGAAGCTCTCTTTTTGTTTCAGATGCCTTTTCAATTCTTCCAAAAACAATTTCCCTGCCTTGACCTGGACCGATTGCGGAGCAAGAGGCGAAAGGCCCTGGGCGATCATGTCCGCGTTGATAAATGCCCGGCAATTTGTTTCATGCATCAGGTAATCCAAGGCAAACGTAGTTTTTCCTGCTCCATTCGGACCTGCGACGATATGGCATTGTGGCGTCTTTTTCACCTGATAAATGGTTCGGGGTGGAATAACGGCTTAATATTATCTTTGAACTTGATGCATGCCTCCGCATTCACAGCGTGCGCTTTTGCGGGGGAGTCAGGTCCAGCCTTCCTTCGCTGATGTGGATGCCCATGCCGCTTTCCTCAATCATGTGGATGAGCGGCAAGTAGGCCTGGAGCAGGTTTTCAAACGCGGGAAGGAGAAAGATCATGTACCCCTGGGGAACGGAAAGCCTGCCGATGGTTCCCCCCACATGGATGCCGCCCGGCAGGGTTTCGTCATTGTAGAATTCAAAACGCGTCTGCACTGCCATGTAGTTGTGCGGGTCCATGGACTGGAAGGGCGTCAGGAACAGGGAAATTGTCTGGCGGGAGTCGATGCCCGTGTAACGTTCTATGATGATTTCCATGCAGCCTTCCCCAATCGTGCCGTCCGGCTGCTCCTTGCCGCCGTGAAGCCGGATGCCTACGGCAGGATTGGTGGCGAAGATGGCCAGGGCCCCGTGCTGCTGGGGGTGGACGGAGGAGGCGAGGTAGCGGTTGATGTCTTCTTCCGAGAAGGAGACGGAGGCGTCCCGGCTGATGGCCTGTTTCAGGATTTTGGGAATGTCCGGGGCATTCTCCTTCTGGCGGAAGCCGGGGAGCTCCGCCGTATTCTGCGGACGCCAGGAGGAGTAAACCAGCCAGGAAATAGCCGCCAGAATAGCTATGGTGAAAAGGAAGATAAGATTGCCGATCAGGGAGAAGGGTGTTTTTTCACGGACGGGTTTTTCTTCCCTGGCCTGTTCCTCCGGATCGTAGAAATGTTCCACGATGTTCTCATGGTCCGGCAGGTCGTGCAGGGGTTCCCTGCTGGCGGAGTCGTTCCTGGGGGCGCCTTCGTTGTCGGAGGGGGTGGGCATGGTGCAGAGGGGGTTACGGGAGCCTGGGGAATTTGGAGAAATCCGGGGCGCGCTTTTCCACGAAGGCGTTTTTGCCTTCCTTGGCTTCCTCGCTCATGTAATAGAGCAGGGTGGCGTTGCCGGCCAGGTCCAGCAGGCCCATTTGCCCGTCGCAGTCCGCGTTCAGGGAGGCCTTCAGGCAACGGAGCGCCAGGGGGCTGTGCTGGAGCATCTGGCGGCACCAGGAGAGGGTTTCCTCTTCCAGCTTTTCCAGCGGAACCACGGTGTTGACCAGGCCCATGTCCAGCGCCTGCTGCGCATCGTACTGGCGGCACAGGTACCAGATTTCCCGCGCTTTTTTCTGCCCCACGATGCGCGCCAGGTAGGAGGAGCCGAGCCCTCCGTCAAAGGAGCCCACCTTGGGCCCGGTCTGGCCGAATTTGGCGTTGTCCGCGGCGATGGTGAGGTCACAGACGACGTGGAGCACATGGCCTCCGCCGATGGCATAGCCTGCCACCATGGCGACGACGGGCTTGGGCATGGTGCGGATGGTGCGTTGCACGTCCAGGATGTTCAGGCGGGGTACGCCGTCTTCACCGATGTAGCCGGCGTTTCCGCGCACCTTCTGGTCCCCCCCGGAACAGAAGGCGTCCGGGCCTTCCCCGGTCAGGATGACCACGCCCACCTTGGGGTCTTCATGAGCGGCGTTGAGGGCATTGAGCATTTCATGCACGGTCTGGGGGCGGAAAGCGTTGCGGACATGGGGGCGGTTGATCGTGATTTTCGCGATGCTGCCGTCGTCCGTTGTCTCATACTTGATATCCGTATATTCCCTGGCGGTGGTCCATGATGCGCTCATGTGGACTACTTTAATAAGGCGCCCGTCAATGGGAAGCTTAAAGTGTGCCGTGTCCGGGTCTGAACGGGGAAATGCAGGGAATGGGAGGCGAATGCTTTTTTGCCGCGTCTTCCGGGAGAAGCGCATGGCGGGCGGCGTTTTTTTTGTGACGGAAACTGGCGGCATTTGTAATTTACGGCATGCGCTTCTGTGCTACATTGGGAACGGTATGATACATGACCTACTGGTGAGCGGCGTGACGGTGTTTCCCGGGAGCGAACATTTTGAGTTTGTTCCGGGAATCAATGTGGTGGTGGGCGGCAATGATTCCGGCAAGAGCCATCTGCTGAAGCTGTGCTATACCGTGGCCAAATGGAGCGCGGACGGGGGCAGGAAGTCCCTGCCGGAGAAGTGGGCGGAGGAGCAGAGGCTCCGGAAGGACCTGATGCGGGTGTTTGCGTCCCGCGGCCTGGCCGGACTGACCGCCCGGAACCGCGGCAACGCCCACGCCCATGTGGAGGCCTCCATGGAAGGGGAAGGCGTGCCGGAGGGCATGGGGAACCTGGTGTTTGATTTCAAGGCCGGGCATGAGGAGGAGGGGCTGACCATTCAGGAGATGCCCCTGCGCTTCCTGAACGTGCCGGTGGTGTTCCTGGCGGCGCGGGAGGTGCTGACCATTTATCCCAGTTTCGTGCAGGTGGGAAGCAGGTTTCCCGAGTTTCTGGACGGCGGAAGCTGGGACCTCTGCCGCTACCTGGATGCGGATGCGGCGGCGCAGCCCATCAGCACGGACGCCGGGCGCGTGGTCGCCAGGCTGGAAAAGATCATCGGCGGGCAGGTGGTGAAGCGTGATGGGCGGTTTTTCCTTCAGCGCCCCGGCCAGGAGCCCATTGAGATGAGCCTGGTGGCGGAAGGCTTCAAAAGGCTGGGCACGCTGAGCTACCTGATCCGTAACGGGTCCGTGAAGAGAGGCTCCGTGCTGTTCTGGGATGAGCCGGAAATGAACCTGAACGCCTCCCATCTGCCCGTGCTGGTGAAAACCCTGACGGGGCTTGCCAAAACGGGGGTGCAGGTGATTCTGTCCTCCCACAGCCTGTTCCTGCTGCGGGAGCTGATGATTCAGTTGTCCGAGCCGCGCAACGCGATGGTGCAGAGGAAGTTTTTCGGGATGAGCGTTCCGCGGGGAGACCGCTCCGGGGTAAGGGTGTCCTGGGGGGAATCCCTGGAGGATGTGGGGCCTATCGAGTCTCTTGAAGCGGAAATCGAGCAGGCGGACAGGTACTTGAAGCTGAGCTATGAGTCATAAGCCGTCAGAAGCTCATTACGTGGAGGGAGTCCACCGTTTCTGGATCGATGAAGGCTACATCGTGTGCCGCATTGAGTGCTCGGACTATTATTCCCGGCAGGCGCAGAATTTCTGCGGAGGATGCAAGGAGATGGACTTCCTGCTGTACCATCCGGGCCGCCGGGACCTGTGGCTGGTGGAGGTGAAGGATTACCGCTTTGACGCCCGGCCCAAGGTGGGGGAACTGGTCTGCGCCCTGAGCCGCAAGGTCAGGGATACGCTGTTCCTGCTCCGGGCCGCTTCCGTAGCCGCTCCGGATGAAGAGCCGGCGGAGGGAGTCTCCCTGAGGGATTTTTCCATCCTGGCCTCGGAGGCGGAAACGCTTCACCTGGCTTTTCTCCTGGAAATGGGCATGGGCGGCGTCTGGACGGACGGCGGCTTGCTGGCGAACGTCAAGAATCTGCTGGTGGCCTCCATGCGTTTTCTGGACGCGGAGCTGATCTGCGCGCCCATCACGTATCCCCACCGCATCGGCCCCTGGCGCGTGACGTCAGCCCATGGGGAGGTAAGCAAGCGGGTGGAAATCCGCCGGGCCAGGAAATTGGCGGAGATTCAGGAACAGCGGCGCCGGGAAAGGCTGGAAGCCCAGGAAGAACACGCGTGGAGGGAAAAAGGCCGGGAGGGGAAGGGCTTTCACGCGGCCAAGGCGGAGGGGAAGGTGCCCCAGTGGAAACTGCGCCTCCAGCAGCGCATGAACGGGGAAACCGCCAATCACGAGGGACGACGCAGAAAAAGGAAACGGGACTGACTCCCGCGCTGTCTATTGCCTCATTGCCGGAAGGCCCTTCTGCGCCCGGAACCGTCTGGCGCCTTCCTGCGCCGGCTGTATGGCATGTCTCGGAAAAAAGTTTTATTTTACAAGGACTCGCGTATCATGCCGCCCGATTCATTAACTTCTGTGTGCTAACCACATTATGTCTGACAGAAAGCCTCCCATTCCACCCCGCCCCCCTAAATTTCCCGGCTCCGGGAAGCCCGAATCCCCCAACTGGGGCGTGTGGGTCATGGTTCTGCTCATTGTAGGCGTCCTTGCGTTTGGTTTTTTCACCCCTGAATCCTTTGGACTGGGGCCCCGCAAGGAAAGCCTGGAATCCTTTGAAGCCCAGTACAAGGCGGGCCGCGTGGTCCTGAACGATCCGAAGGCCCCCGTGGAGGTGGTCCTGAATGAAAACGGTTCTGAAGGCGTGATTCACGCGCTGGTTTACAAGAAGGACATCCAGCCGAAGGTGGAAATGAAACCCTTCGTGCTGTCCTATTCCATGTCCCTGCCGGACCGTGACAAGCCTCTGCTGAATGAACTCTCCGGCTACAGGGTGGCGGAAAGCCTGGACCGGACCGTGGAAGGGAAAAATGTCTCCATCATTCCTGAAGGAGCGCAGAAGCTTTCCGTGCCGGAATTCAACCGCCTGGCCATGGAAGGACGCATTGCGGGCGGTACGGACGGCCTTGTCCTGGCGGAAGACGGCAACCAGAATGTGCTGGTGGGGCAGATTGTCACCCGCGTCTGGCCTGCGGCCACGGGGGACGCCTCCGTGGACAAGCAGCGCTTTGAACGGGTGGAGGTCCCCTTTACCCTGGAATTCCAGGGAGAGCGCGTCAAGCAGCTGCTGGGGCCGGATACCAAGTTCAAGCGTGAATCCGGCTCCTGGGGCGGCATTCTGCTGAACCTGCTGCCCATCGTGCTGATTCTGGTGATTCTCTTCTTCATGTTCCGCGCGCAGAGCGGCGGCGCCAGGGGGGCCATGAGCTTCGGCAAGAGCCGTGCGCGCCTCATTGCGCCGGACAAGAACAAGGTGACGTTCAAGGACGTGGCCGGCATCAGCGAGGCCAAGGAGGAAGTATGGGAACTGGTGGAATTCCTGCGCAATCCGGAAAAGTTCCGTGAACTGGGCGCCACCATTCCCCGCGGCGTGCTGATGGTGGGTTCTCCCGGTACGGGCAAGACCCTGCTGGCCCGCGCCATTGCCGGGGAATCCAACGCCTCCTTTTACTCCATCAGCGGTTCCGACTTTGTGGAAATGTTCGTGGGCGTGGGCGCCAGCCGCGTGCGCGATATGTTTGAACAGGCCAAGAGAACGGCCCCCAGCCTGATTTTCATTGATGAAATTGACGCCGTGGGCCGCCAGCGCGGCTACGGCATGGGCGGCGGCAATGACGAACGGGAACAGACGCTGAACGCCCTGCTGGTGGAAATGGACGGTTTTGAAAACAATGCCAACGTGATCGTAATTGCGGCCACCAACCGCGCGGACATCCTGGACCCGGCCCTGCTGCGTCCGGGCCGCTTTGACCGGCAGGTGGTGGTGAACCTCCCGGACGTCCGGGGGCGGGAACAAATCCTGCAAGTGCACGCCAAGAAGGTGAAAATGGCCCCGGGAGTCAGTTTTGAGAGGATTGCCCGCGGCACGTCCGGCTTCTCCGGCGCCCAGCTGGCCAACCTGATCAATGAGGCCGCCCTGCTGGCCGCCCGCAAGGGATTGAAGGAGATTACGGAAGCGGAACTGGAGGAAGCCCGCGACAAGGTTAACTGGGGCCGTGAACGCCGCAGCCTGGCCATCAATGAACGCGGGCGCCGCATCACTGCCGTGCATGAGGCGGGCCATGCCATCTGCCTGCTGAAAACCCCGCACAGCGAACCCCTGCACCGGGTGACCATCGTTCCCCGCGGGGGCGCCCTGGGCATGACCATGTGGCTGCCGGCGGATGACAAGATGCACCAGCTCCGGTCGGAGATGCTTGACCAGCTTGTCGTGGCGATGGGCGGGCGCTGCGCTGAACAGATCGTGTTCGGCGATGTGACCAGCGGCGCTACGGGAGACATCAAGAGCGCCACCAGCCTGGCGCGCCGCATGGTGTGCGAATTCGGCATGAGTGAAAAGCTGGGCCTGATCGAATACGGCGAGCACCAGGGAGAAGTTTACATCGCCCGCGACCTGGGCACGCGTTCCCGCAACTATTCGGAATCCACGGCGGAGCTGATTGACTCGGAAGTCCGCTTCCTGGTGGACAGCGCCTATGAGCGCGCCATGACCATCCTGACGGAAAACCGGGACAAGCTGGATATTCTGACGGAAGCCCTGATGGAGTTTGAAACGCTGGAAGGCTCCCAGGTCATGGACATTCTGGAGTACGGGGAAATGAAAAATCCCCCCGCCAAGGTGGTTCCTCCCCCCATGCCTTCCGATGTGGAAGAGCAGGACGGCCCGAAGGGAGACTCCGGAAAGGAGCCCGTGAAAACCGCTGAGGAAGGGAAGAAGGAGAACAAGCCGGGGGAACAGGACCCCTTTTCCTACAATCCCGTGGAGGAGTACGGCAAGGACGGGGAAGAAAAGAAGTAATTTAACATGGAAAAAATCAATATGGTAGCCAACGATGCGATGGAATTGGCCAGGATGTGCGCCCGCGCCGCGGATGAAGCCAAGGCTGAACATGTGAAGGTGTACGACCTGCGCGGCATGTCTTCCCTGACGGATTTCATGGTGGTGTGCACGGGCTTGTCCGTCCCCCACCTGCGCGCCGTCATCCGGGGCGTGGAGGAAGACGTTCAGGAAAAAACGGGAGTCCTTCCCACCTATGTGGAAGACACGCCCGTGGCGCTGTGGTCCGTGGTGGACTACATTGACGTGATGGTCCACATCATGGGGCAGGAGACGCGTGAGTTTTATGGAATGGACACCCTGTGGAAGGATGCCCCCGTGGTGGAATATTAATCCATTGTGATCCGGTTTTTCCCGCCGCGCCGCTGCCTGCCAGCGGCGCGGCTTTTTTGTTTTCCGGCCGCTCCTGGATTGGTTCTAACAAGATTCCAATCTTGCCTTGGGGACGGAACCGGATTACTCTTTCACCGTCATTTATGAGTAATTCCGGACCTACCGCAACGCCGATGATGGAGCAGTACCTTCGCATGAAGAAGGGTTTGCCGGAAGACGTCCTGCTGTTTTTCCGGATGGGGGACTTTTATGAGATGTTCTTTGAGGACGCCAAGGATGCGTCCTCCCTGCTGGGCCTGACGCTGACCAAGCGGCACGGTATTCCGATGTGCGGGGTTCCCCATCACAGCGCGGAAGGGTACATCGGGCGCCTGGTGAAGGATGGCAAGCGCGTAGCCATTGCGGAACAGACCACCCTGCCTCAGCCGGGCAAACTGGTGGAGCGGGAGATCACCCGCGTGATTTCCGCCGGGACCCTGGCGGACATGAACCTGCTGGACTCCTCCCGCCACAATTACATCGTGGCCCTGTACAAGGATAAAAAACACTTCGGCCTGGCGTGCGTGGACCACACCACGGGGGAATTCTCCGTGGCCCAGTTTGAGCACATGGACCTGCTTCTGGATGAACTGTCCCGCATTAATCCTTCCGAACTCCTGGTCAGCGACGAGCAGACGGAGTGTTTTCCCGGCGCCCATCCCACGCTTTATTACGACGGGTACACGTTCCTTCCTTCCACGGCCATTCCCAATCTGCTGGGCCATTTCCGGGTTCATTCCCTCGACGGCTTCGGCTGCGCGGAGATGACCGCCGCCCTGGGCGCGTCCGGCGCGGTGCTTCATTATCTGGGCTACCAGCTTCGGCGTCCCACGGATCATTTGCGCCGCATTTCCGTGCGCGCCACGGAGAACGCCGTGCTGATTGACCAGGCCAGCCAGAGGAACCTGGACCTGGTGGATTCCCGCGGCGGCGTGAAGCTTTCCCTGCTGGGAACCCTGGACAGGACGAGCACGCCGATGGGCGCGCGCAAGCTCCGGGACTGGCTGCTCCACCCCCTGTGCGATCTGGAAAAGCTCCAGGCGCGGCAGGAGATGATCGCCGTTTTATTGGAGGAGCCGTACCTGATGAGCAAGCTCCGTGAGAGCCTGAAAAACGTCCGGGACATGGAGCGGCTGACGGGCCGCATTTCCCAGGGCGCGGGGAACGCCCGGGACCTCCAGGCGCTGGCCTCCTCCCTGGGCCGCATTCCCGCGCTCAGGGACGATCTGGAATCCCTGCCCGGAGGCGGGGTGATGCTGGAAAGCATCCGTTCCCGCATGGGCTGCTTTGATGAGCTGGTGGACCTGCTCCAGCGCGCCCTGGTGGATGAACCGCCCGTCACGATCAAGGAGGGCGGCATCATCCGGGAAGGGTATCACGCCGGGCTGGATGAACTGCGCCTGGCCTCCCGCGACGGGAAGGACTGGCTGGCCCGGCTTCAGGAGAAGGAGCGCAAGCGCACGGGCATTGATTCCCTGAAAATCCGCTTCAACAACGTCTTCGGCTACTACATTGAGGTGACGAAGAGCCATTACGACAAGGTACCCCCGGATTACCAGCGCAAGCAGACGCTGGTGAACGCGGAGCGCTTCGTCACCCCGGAACTCAAGCAGATGGAGAATACCATCCTGGGGGCGGACGAGCGTTCCCGCCAGGTGGAGTATGAACAGTTTCTCCTGCTGAGGGAGGAAGTGGGGCGCCACATTGACGGCATCCAGATTACGGCGGACGCCATGGCTGACCTGGACGTGCTGCTGGGGCTGGCGGAGGGAGCCCAGCAGTATCAATACTGCCGTCCCGTGCTGGACAATTCCATGACCCTGCGCATTGTCAACGGCCGCCATCCCGTCATTGAACAGAATGTTTCCGGCGACGCGTTCGTTCCCAATGACGCCTTTCTGGAACCGGAGGAAAGCCGCCTCATTCTGCTGACCGGGCCCAACATGGCGGGCAAGAGCACCTATATCCGCCAGGTGGCCCTGATTACGCTGATGGCCCAGATCGGGGCCTATGTTCCGGCGGAGTCCGCTCACATCGGCCTGGTGGACCGTATTTTCTGCCGCGTGGGGGCCAGTGACGACCTGGCGCGCGGGCAATCCACCTTCATGGTGGAGATGAGTGAAACTTCCCTGATTCTGAATAACGCCACGGAACGCTCCCTGATCATTCTGGATGAAATAGGGCGCGGAACCGCCACCTTTGACGGTCTTTCCATTGCGTGGGCCGTTGCGGAGTACCTGCATGACGAGCTGAAGTCCCGCACCCTGTTCGCCACGCATTACCATGAACTGACGGATCTGGCCCGTTCCCGGGCCGGGGTGCAGAATTACAACGTGGCCGTGCGGGAATGGAAGGAAGAGATCGTGTTCCTGCGCAAGATCGTGGAGGGCGCAGCGGACAAGTCCTACGGCATCCAGGTGGCCCGCCTGGCGGGCATGCCGGCCGTCATTGTGGACCGCGCCAAGACCATCCTGTCCCATCTGGAGATGAATTCCACGCGCCCCCGGAGGAAGGAGCGCGCGCGCCTGGCGGAACCCAGAGCCAAGAATACGGACATGGATGACGACATGCCCACGGGGGAATACGCCCAGCTGGAGTTGTTCTGATATGCCGCTGACCGCAGACATGATCGGCGGCCTGCGCTTTGCCGCCATTGATTTTGAATCCGCCGGGGCGGCCCGCGGAGAGACTGACCAGCCCGTGCAGATAGGCATTGCCGCATGCGCATCCCTGGAAGGGAAGCCGGAATTGTGGACGTCCTACATTGCCACGGACAAGCCCGTCCTGTGGTCCGCTTCCCAGGTGCACGGCATCACCACGGAGATGCTGGCGGATGCCCCGTCCTTTCCGTCCCTCTGGACGGATATCCGTTCCCGGCTGGGGGGCGCCGTGGTGGTGGGCCATAATCCCGCCACGGAGCGCAAGTTCCTGCGGCGTTTTCCGGGGCACGGCTTCGGTCCGTGGCTGGATACCCTGGCCCTGGGGAAGATGTGCGTGCCGGGCCTGCCGGATTACTCCCTCTCCACCCTGTGTGATGCCCTGGGGCTGACCTCCTCCGTGGATGCGCTGCTTCCCGGCCGCCGGTGGCATGACGCGCTGTATGATGCGCTGGGCAGCCTGCTGGTCGTCCGGTTCCTGGTGCGGGAACTGAAGCTGTCCGCCCAGCCTCTGGAAGTGCTGGGCAAGGCGGTGGGGAAATAATTTTCCATTTTTCCCGGAAAGGCTGGTGCGTCGTCCATGCGTATTACAGGGAAGATGAAAGCTCCCGTTTTTCTTGCCGCTCTCCTGTTCCTGCTCCTTTCTTCCGTTTTTGCGGAGAAGTCCCCGGAAAAGGTGGTTCCGGACCCCCCGGATGTCCCCAAAATGAATACGCAGCATTGGGTCCCGGCCCGTTACAAGGTGGTCCGGGAGCAGTTGCTGGGGAAGGAATGCGGCGTCTTGTTCGTGGGGGATTCCATCACGCAGGGCTGGGAACGGGAAGGTGCGGAATATTGGAAGAAGCTGTTCCTGCCGATGAAGGCTGTCAACTTCGGCGTCAGCGGAGACAGGACGGAAAGCATGCTGTGGCGCATGGAGGATACGGGGCTGGCGGTCAGGACTCCTCCGCGTTACTGCGTTCTGCTGGCCGGGACGAACAACATCGGCCTGTGGGAGGGAAAGCAGCCTGCGGAAGAAACGGTGAAGGGCATCCGGGAGGTGGCCGTGCGCCTGCTGAAGAAATTCCCGGAAACCCGTCTGGTTCTGATGGAGGTGACGCCTTACGGCCCCGACCCTTCAGCCCCTCTGCGCAAGCGGCAGGAGGAAATCAATGAACGCCTGCGCCGTCTGAATCTGCCCCGGACCACCGTTCTTTCCATCAATGGCCGCCTGCTGAATGCGGACGGGACGTTCCGGGAAGGAATGTTCCGGGACAAGGTCCATCTGACGCCCAAAGGCTACCAGGTCTGGGCGGAAGCCCTGCTGCCTCTTCTGGACCGTAAAGGCTGAACCTTTCCGTGGTCGGCATCTGCCTGCGGAGGGAGGCCCTGGTCAGCGGTTCATTTCCGTTTCCAGGAATTCCAGCAGGTAGGACGGGGACAGGAGCTCCCGGGTGACGATGGGCTTTTTGCCCGGCAGGTACAGGGCGTTCACGGGAACCGCCGTGCGGCCCAGGTTTTTGAGCTCCTGGTCAATGGCCGGGTTTGTTCGGGTCTTGTCCGCCTTCATCATGACGATGCCGTATTTCTTGAAGGCGGCCAGCACTTCATCCGTGTAGGACGCCTTGTTCACCTGGCAGGTGGAGCACCACCGGGCCGTGAAGTCCACATAAACGGGCTTCCCTTCGTTCAGGGCCGCCTGCATGGCTTCCGGGCTCCACGGGGTCCACACGCTCCCTTCCGCCTGATGGGCGGGAGCTGTAGCTGCGGAGGAATCCGCCGCTCCGGCTTCCCCTCCGCGGCCGAACCAGGCGGCCCCTTCCGGAGGAAGCATGTAGTACAGGCCGGCCAGCAGGAAAATCACGGAGAAGACGCCCCCCGTGATGCGGGATTTCCGGCTGCGGTACATGGGGCACCATCTGCCGTACACCCAGAAGGCCATGGAGAACAGCACCAGGCCGAAGAACAGGAACAGGATGTCCTGCGGATGGTTGTCCGCGTCAAAGAACGCAATGTAGATCCACAGGAAATAGGCGGCGGTGCCGAACATCAGGAAGGACATGGACTGCTTGAAGGATTCCATCCACGCTCCCGGTTTGGGCAGGTATTTGGTCAGGACGGGGAAGGCGCCCAGAATGATGTAGGGCAGGGACATCCCCAGGCCCATCATGGTCAGGCAGAGCACGATGCCCAGCGGCGGCTGGAGCATGGCCGCGCCGATGGCCTGTCCCAGGAACGGCGCGCTGCATGGGGTGGAAATGACCGTAGCCAGGGCGCCGGACCAGAAGGAGCCGGCATAGCCCTTCTGGTGCTGGAGGTCGTTGCCCATGGTGGTGGCCTTCACGCCTATTTCAAAGACGCCGAACATGCTCAGCCCCATGGCGAGCATCAGGCCCAGCAGGCAGAAGTTCACCCAGGGGTTTTCAAACCAGAAGGCCCAGTTGACCACGCCTTCCGCGCCGTGGCCCAGCCAGAAGTCACTGCTGAAAATGCCGGGTCCCGCGGGCGCGCTCCAGTCAAACATGTTTGCTTTCAGGGCAATCAGGATGGCCGTGATGACCCAGAAGGAGATCAGGATGCCCAGGACGAAGGTCAGGGAGTGGGCCAGCACTTTCTTCCGTTCGCCCCCGCCCAGCTGGACGAAGCTCATGATCTTGAGGCCAATCACCGGGAAGACGCACGGCATCACGTTCAGGATAATGCCGCCGATAAACATGAAAAACATGATTTCCCCCAGCCCCATCAGCGGCGGCGCGGGAACGAGGCCGGGAGATGCGGCGGGCGTTTCCATTCCTGTCATTGCCGCCTGTGCCCCCTCAGAAAAGGGGCGGGTGTCCGCCGTGATATTGACGCCTTCCTTTCCGGCGCGCAGGATGCCGGAGAGGACGGCCAGCGGCTTTCCCTTGCCTGCGTCCGGCAGGTTGTTGGGGTACAGGCCGTCCGTGGTGTCATTGTACTGCATGGACAACTCGTAATTGGAGCCGTCCAGCTTCTTGAAGGTCTGGGGCGTGGTGGGGTTGATTTCCCCTTCGTTGCAGAAAAAGTAGACGGAATCTTCCGGGAGCAGCTGTCCGTTTGTCCTGAGGTGCAGGGTGACGGTCTTCCCCTCCTGGGAAATGCGGGCTTTCAGCCCTTCCGCCCAGGCGGGAGTGGAAAGCCCCACGAGGCCGCCCGTCAGCCCGTCCGCATCGGGGGCAGCCTGGCCGTCTCCGCGTTTCAGCGTAACGCTGAAGTCTTTTGTTTCCGGAGCGGCGCACTGTTCCGCGCACATTTGCCACGTCATGGTGGTGGTGAAGGTGGCCTCCGCAGGGGCGTCCTTCTCCGGAGTCACGCGGAAGGCCATTTTTGCCGTTCCGCTATAACCGTAAAAATCCACGATCCCTTTTCCCAGTTCCGGGACTTGCCAGAAGGGGCCCTCCACCCGGAAGCCGGGCACAGGTTTAAGCGCCGCTTCCATGGGAAGGCCTACGGTTCCCGGATTCCTGTAATAAACGTGCCAGTGGTCCGGCAGCGCCAGTTCCGCCACGATGACGAAGGGAGCTTCACCATAGGACGTGACGGTAGCCTTGGAAGTTCCGGAAGCCTGGGGGGACCCGGAATCTCCCGCGCCGCCAAAGCCCATGGCCCCGAAGTCCTGTGCCGCTCCCGTACTGCAAACCCCGGCAAAAATACCCAGGGAAACGGCTGCGGCTTTCAAAAAGGTTCTCATGACAAGCAGAGAACCATAAACAAGGGGGGGATTCAATGTTTGTGTGTTGCATGGTGCGGCGGCTTGTATAAAATACGGTCATGGTAAAAACTAAAACGACGTACGAGGGCGGCCTCCGCTGCTCCATGGTTCACGAACCTTCCGGGGCCACGTTCTCCACGGATGCCCCCGTGGATAACAATGGCAAGGGGGAATCCTTCTCCCCCACGGACCTTGTGGGCGCGGCCCTGGCAGGCTGCATGAGCACGATCATGGGCATCGTGGCCGCGCGCAAGGGCCTTAAGCTGGAAGGCATGACAGTGGAAGTGGGCAAGCACATGAACGCGGAACCCCGCCGCATCGGAAAGCTGGAAGTAGTGATCACCGTGCCCCTTCCTGCGGATCATCCGGACAGGAAGATGCTGGAGCAGGCCGCGCTGAGCTGCCCCGTGAAGCACAGCCTGCATCCCGACATTGAAATCCCCATCACCTGGAACTGGGTTGGTTGACGGCCATCCGTGTTTTCTTGAGGCCGCCTGTGAAAACAGGCGGTTTTTTTATAAGATGAAAAAATGTTGGAAAAATGAGATAATAGTTGAGTAAACTTGACTTGTGTTTTTCTGTTGTGCATTTTCCCGGGCATGAAGAAGTTTTTTTCTGTCCTGTTTTTGCTTCCTGTGCCGATGGTTGGGCTCTTGTCCGGATGCGGGGGAGGTTCGGGAAAATCCGGAGATGACGGGAATGTTTCCCTGAGCGGGCAGCAGGTGAGCCTGTTTGAGGGCGGAACCATGCTGTACAGGCTCCAGTTCGGCGCGCAGGATGCGGACGTCATCAGGATGGAGACGAGAACCGTGTATGATGGAGTTTACACGTACCGGTTCAATGAAGGCGCCAATTCCGGCGTTCTGAATATTTCCCCGGCTTCAAACAGCGTCGCCGCGTGCTCCATGAGGGATGTGAATATTTCCTTTGACGATTCTGGAAGGGATGCGGGCGTGGTTGTTTCAGGAACCATCACGGAAACCGGGCCCGATCTGGACTTCTCCATTGACGGCGTTCCCCGCCCCATGGCCGGATGGACCTGCCGCGTGCACCGGGATTAGCCTCCCGGAGGCTCAACAGTCCAGAACAAGGGGGAAGTGGCGGCTGAGCGGGTAATCCGTGACCTGGATCAGTTCCACGCCGTAAAGGCTGGCAATGGCGGGAGCCTCTGATTTTTCATACGGCTCGCAGTAATAGATGGTTTTCACGCCGTGGGCGCACAGGGCCTGCATGCATGAGGTGCAGGGCATCGTGGTGCATGCCACCACCCTGGCTTCCCCCCTCCGGAACAGGCTGCACAGGTTGATTTCCGCGTGCAGCATGTACTTCTGGCGTTCATCCCGGCTGGCCCAGAAGGTGTCCTGCGCCTTGAATCCGGGATACAGGCCGTTGTAGGCGGTGCCGATCACGCGGTTGTCCGCGTCCAGGGCGGCGGCCCCCACCTTGCGGTACGGGTCTTCCGAGCGCAGCGCGGCCGCATGCGCCAGCGTCATTACATACTGCGGGATGGGGAGGCGGGAGGGAGAGGTGCTATTGCTCATGGTTGGAAGATTGGAGTTCCGCCAGGAATCCGGATTCGTCCAGATACAGGTTGGGCGGCAGGGAATAAGGGGTGGGGAGCGTTGTCCCGGCGATGACGTTGGACAGGGGGGGCTTCAGGTAGAAGCCGGGCAGCAGGCGTCCTCTGGTTCTGGCCCTCATGCCGAGCTGCACGGTGCCGTCATCCAGCTTGAAGACGCTTCTCTTCATGGACATGGCCAGGATGATGCCGCGGTCCGTGGCGAAGCAGGGACGCCACCCGATGTTGGGAAGCACCAGGTCCCCGGAGCCGCTGAAATCATAAAACGGCGTCCGCGTTTCCGGCACCAGGCCGTACAGCCTGCGGCGCAGGAAATCGGAGCCCGCCACCTGCTTGATGCCTTCCGGCATGCTGTGGTCCGTGTCTCCAATGAGGTATACGGGGGTGCTGGTGAGGATGGGCCACAGAACGGAAGCCACCGTCTCATGCACCTCGTCATGCCCCACGCTGGTCAGCAGCAGTTCACGGGGCTGGAGGGAGTTCACGCGTTCCAGCTGCTGGGCGTTCATCCAGAAATCGCACAGGCGGCTCTGGGAGCGGGAGCTGTCCAGCAGGTTGGCCAGCCATTTCCTGAGTTCCGGATGTTCCGCGTCCACGGTGTCGTTCATCAGGCACTCCGCAATTTCATACCCGGTGAGCCGTGCGTTTTTAGCGATGACCAGCGGCTTGTGGGCGATGCGTTCCAGGTGGTTCAGGATGGTGTCCCGGCCGATGCTGGCGGCAATTTCCAGGCAGGTGGAGGAAAGTTCCCGCAGGGTGTTGATGACGATGCGGGGGTTGACGGCTTCAGGCGCAATGGGTTCTCCGATGGCCGCGGTGAAGCGGTAGGGAATGCGGAGGGGGGCCTTGGAGAAAAAGCGGTTGCCGGAGTAGGAGAAGATGCTCCCCCACAGCTCGTCCATGTAAATGGGGACGATGGGGCAGCTTGATTTTTTGGCCAGCATTTCCAGGCCCTTGCGCGCCGCGCAGAGGGTGCCCGTGCGGGTAAGCTGGCCTTCCGGGAAGATGCAGATCACTTCCCCGGCCTTGAGGGCCTGGATGGCCTTGGACAGCGCTTCACGGGGGTTCCGGGAGGAAATGGGGAGGCAGTTGAAGAGTTCCAGAATCCAGCCGAGCCAGCGGATGGCTACGAACTCCTCCGCCACGATGAAGCGGATGGGGCGCGGGCAGATGAGGGAAAGGAAGAGCGCGTCCCCGTAAGTGACGTGGTTGGAAACGATGATGGCTCCCCCGTCCTCCGGGATGCGGTCCTGGTGGATGATGCGGGAGCGGTACACGATGCGCATGATCCACAGGCCCATCATGCGGATGAATTCACGGGGAATGAGGCGGAACGCCACAATCGTGATGCCCGCGCCCAGGGCCGCCAGCACCCAGAACTGGTTCTGGATGGAGAAGATGTTCCTCAGCATGAGCTGGACGCCGACGGCCACCAGGCCCATCAGGCAGTCCATCAGGTTGCCTGCGGCAATGACCGTGCTGCGGTTGGATGGGTCGCAATTGTCCTGAAGGTGGGCGTTCAGCGGCACCAGGTATGCGGCGGCAAAGGCCCCCGTGATGCCGAATCCGATGTTGCTGGGCAGGGAGCCGGGAGCGAAGAAGGACATGAAAATGCAGCCGATCGTGAACCCGATGGCGCCCAGGGGGATGAGCCCCAGTTCAATTTTCTTGCGGCAGATGATGGAGGCGATCACGCCGCCTACCACGGTGCCGCCGCTGAGCCACGCCATGAGGATGGCCGCGGACATGCTGAAGCCTGTGCCGTCAATCGGATGCTCCTGGGCGATTTGCAGGGAGATCAGCATCAGGGCCCCGGCCAGGAACCAGAAGTAGGAGACGCCTATTTCACTCAGCCGCAGGTCGCGCTGGCTCCACAGGTACTTGAGCTGCACGAAGTGCTCGTAAAATAGCTTCCATTCGAATTTCCGGGTCTGGTTGGCCGGATACCGGGGGAGGGACAGGGCCGCGATGGCTACCGGAACGGCGATGCAGGTGAGGATGAGCGTGGGGAAGGCGGCCGCTTCCCAGCCGTCATTGGAGGAGACTTGCAGGATGTCGAACCAGACGAAAATGCCGATCTGGGCCGCCAGCATGGACAGGATCAGGCTCATTTCCATCAGGCCGGAGGCATAGCCCAATTGCCGGGAGCCCACCATGTCCTTGACCACCCCCTTTTTTGCCGGGCTCAGGATGGTTGCCTGGACGGAAAAGACGCAGAACCAGAAAACGGCCATTTCAATATTCTCATACTTGTAACACAGGAACATGGCCCCCAGCACCAGGATCTGGAGGAAGGACATGAACTGGATGATGCGCGCCTTGCAGAAGCAGTCCGCCAGCCAGCCGACGAAGGGGGAGAACAGGATATAGGGCAGTACGAAGATGCAGGCCAGAATGTACTGGAGGGAGTTGACCCAGGAATCCGGTCCGTACACGGCGCTGTTGGCGGCCAGCCAGACGCCCAGGGGAATCAGCAGGAACTGGGCGGCTTTTTCATTAAAGGCGTTCTGGGCTTGAATGAGAATCAGGGAATAAAACCCCCTCCATTCTTTTTTTGAGGGCATTTTTTTCTTAGATGTCTGTACGTCATCCATGTGGGCGGATTGTAGCAGATCACAGGGGGTAGGGAAGGATAATCTGTTTCCGCAGGGCGGGGCCGGAGCGTGCCCTGATGGGGCTGGAGAGGCCGGGAAACCACGGGATGGGAACAGGGCGGCTTCCATGGGGGACAGGATGGACAGCAAGAGGACAGGGGGGCATCATCTGCTCCCTCCGCCTGTCCGGACCGGGCTATTACGGGTTATTTCCCCGCTTTTTCCGGTGAAAAAGGCATTCCGCCGGCAGCAAGCCCCATGCGGCTTTGCGCAAATGCGCCGCCAGGGACCGGAGAATCCTTGTCATGAAGCGGTTCGGCAAACAGGCTTTATGGTTGACATGAGGGTGGGGGGCCGTAGGATGCTGGCAGAAAGCTATCACCCGAAGAGAGATTATATGAATACTTCCCAGACGATAGGCGTGCTGCTGGCCGCAGGCGCAATTCTTCTGCCTTCCTGTGAAACGGAACGCGTGAATGAACGCCCAATAGGCATTTATCCTACGGAAAATGTCTATCCGTCCGGCTCTGGCTCCCAGGGCAGCAGCCTGTTGAATGAGATTCAGCGTGAAAATTCTCTGGACCCGGCAGGGGGGCAGAATTCCGGCTTTAATCCGGATCCGGCCCAGACCAATTCCGGAACCATCGGCAATCTGGTGGGCGGCAGCAATAACATCACGCCGCCCGCGCCTGTCGTCCCGAAGCCCGTCATTCCCAATCCCGTGGGTGACACCTCCGGCTCCGGCATTGCCGCTCCCAGGCCCGTGGAGCCTTCCGCTCCCTCTTCCATTCCCGTGGCATGGCCTACGGCGGACCCCACCGTGGTGGTCAGCCCGTATGACCGCACCAAGAAGATCAAGATTCTGAACAGGAGCACCAACAAGCCCTATCCTTCCGGCACCGTGTTGCGCGACACCAACTTCCCGAATGAAGTCAAAAAGTTCCGCGTGCCCTGATGCAGCCGCCGCAGAACCATGATGTCCGCGCCCCTGAGCATCCCGCATGTTCCGGGGCGCTGACGTATCCGCCTGTGAAAACCATGAGCGAGCCTTCCCGCAAACAGCTTTCCTTTTCCTCCATCGCCATTCTCGGCCCCGGCCTTCTGGGCGGGTCCCTGGCGCTGGCCGTGAGGGCGCAGATGCCCCATGCCCACGTGCGCCTGTGGGGCAGGAGGGAGGAGCCATTGGAATACGCCCGGGCTTCCGGAGCGGCGCATCGCGCCTCCACGCGGATGGAGGAGGTGGTGGAAGGCGCGGACCTGGTCATACTCGCTACCCCGGTAGGCGTGATGGCGCTCCTGGTTCCCGGCCTGCTTCCCCTGCTGAAGCCGGGCGCCCTGGTGACGGACGTGGGTTCCGTGAAAGGCTGCGTTCACCAGGCCGTGGGTTCCGTCCTGACGGAAGCCGGAGTAGCGTTCATCGGCTCCCATCCCATGGCCGGCTCTGAAAAGCAGGGCATGGAGCATGCTACCGGAGAACTTTTCCGGGACGCCACCTGCATCCTGACGAATGACGAGCACGTGCATGAGGACATGCTGCTGCTGCTTCAGCGGTTCTGGGAGCGCGTGGGCTGCCATTGCATCCGGATGAAAGCGGCGGACCATGATTCTTCCGTAGCCCGTATTTCCCACATTCCGCATGCGTTGTCCGCCCTGTGCGTCCACGCCGCCCTGGACGCGGGGGATGTGGAGCGCCTGGGGCTGATTTCCGCCGGAGGGTTCCGGGACACCACCCGCGTTTCCATGGGGGAACCGTCCATGTGGGCGGAAATCCTGACGGAAAATGCCCCTGCCGTCCTGGACCGGCTGGATGCCGCGCTGTCCCAGCTGGGTGAGGTGCGGAACCGTCTGGCCTCCGGGGACAAGGAGGCGCTCCGGGAGTGGCTGAAAGCCGCGGCGGAGAGCCGCGCGCGCGCCCTTGGCCTGTAAGGGGCGCCGGGATTTTCCGCGGATGGATGTGCCTTGGCAGGAAGGGAGAAGGGTTTCCTGTTATCAAATTGTTAACAATCCGGGATGGACGGAGGTCCGTTCCTTTTTATACTTGCCCCATGCGTTTATCCAACACGAATACCCCCCGCCATCATCTCAAGGGGCGTGGACTGCACCGCGCCGCCGCCATCGGGAGCCTGCTGGTCCTTGGCCAGTCGGCCTATGCCGAGACAAAACCCGCCGCCGCAGAGGAGGGCGTTCAGGAAATGCCGGAACGCGTGATGACCATCCGTTCCAAGTCCCTGCGGGCGGAGACGGTCAGTTCCGCCACCCTCACGAACATGAAGACGGAGGAGGTGCCGCAGACGGTGAACGTCATTACGCGTGACCTGATGGATTCCAAGGGTTCCGATTCCCTGGTGGAGGCCCTGCGCATGGATTCCTCCGTCAATACGGGCGGGGACATGCTGCTGTCCCGCACGGCGGACCAGTACACCATCCGCGGTTTTGCGGGCAGCGACGTGCAGATAGGCAACATGCCTCTTCCCCGCGGCATGGGGTACGGCATGGATACGTCCCTGATTGAAAATATTGAAATTGTCAAAGGTCCCATCGGCTCCATTTCCGGCGGCCAGACCAGTACGCTCGGGGCATACGGCGCCGGAGGTTCCATCAACCTGATCCTGAAGGAGCCTGATTTCGTGGAACGGACGGAATTGACGGCTTACGCCCGCCTTTCCCACCACGGGCAGAAGTACCGCGCAACGATTGACGACACCCGGTACAGGGGGGATGAAACGGAGGGGTTTGCCCTGCGCACGGTGGTAGCCGCCGAGTATGAACGTCCGTTCTGGCTGAGCAACGGAGCCAACGGGGGCCAGAAGTACACGGTTTCCCCCATTTTCCGCTGGCAGCATGATTCCCGCACCAAGACGGTGCTGACGACCAGTTTCCAGTATCAGAATTCCCCGACGACCATGGGTATCCCCGTGCTGGGCGGCCACTTTGTGGGGCCTTATGACGCCTGGTACGGCTCTCCGAGCGGAAGACTCAATTCCAAATCCCTGCTGGCGATGCTGGACTTTGAACGCAAGCTGGAAAAGGTCTGGACGATCCGCATCGGCGGCGGCATGGGATACAGTGATGTGGACTACAATGTCTGGGGCATTTCTTCCTCCGCCGGACGGGGGATGAGCACGGAGGACTATTACAACGAGATGATCTCTTCCGGAAAGGCCAAGTATGAAGCCGCCTGGAGCGACGAGTGGAACATCAACTGGAATTTCTATTCCAACGCCCTGGCGGAGTTCAAGACCGGACAGGTGGGGCATGAAGCCCTGATGGGCGTCTCCTACACGGGGAGCAGCACCTATGGCGACGGTTCCAGCCTGGTGACGAACGCCACCGCGAATACGAACGGCTATTTCTCCCTGTATAATCCTCCGCCCTTTTTCCCGGCAGGGCGCGATTACTCCGGCGCCAACGCGACGGATACCGTGGTTCAGCGGGCGGGCCTTCTGCTCCAGGACGTTCTTAGTTATGGACAGTGGCGCTTCCTGGCCGGCGTGCGCGGTGACGCCCATTTCAGCCTGGACAATAATTACGCGTTTGCGTGGAGCCCCCGCTTCGGAGTTACCAGAATGTTCGGCGAACGCGTCGCGCTGTTCGCCAATGCGGCCCGGACTTCAGCCCCCAATTTCGGGTACCTGGATGAAAACGGCAAGGAACTGACCGATTCCTGGCGTACGGACCAGATGGAATTCGGCTTCCGGGTCAGCCCGGTGGACAAGGTATGGTTCTCCGCGTCCTGGTTTGACATTATCCAGAACAATACGCCCGTAGCCATAGACGGATATACCAACCGGTACTATTCGGACGGCTCCAAGAGGGCGGAGGGCGTGGAACTTTCCCTGAACGGGGAAATCACCAAGAACTGGAGTTCCTACCTTTCCTACACCTACACGCGGACCAAGAACCGGACCTCCGGGGAAGTGTATCCCACCATCGCTCCGAATGCGCTGGCCCTGTGGCAGAAGTACCGCATTGACGGCGGCCTGATGAACGGCACCGTGCTGGGCCTGGGCTACCGCTGCAAGGATTCCTACTACGCCACGTTCCGCGGCGCAAAGATTGCGGACAATTACACCATCCCCTCCTACAGCGTGTTTGACTTCACGGTGGAAATCCCCCTGCCGGAGAAATGGCTGAAGGACGCCACCCTGAGGCTGGCCGTGTACAACATCTTTGACAAGAAGTACGTGCAGTCCACCCGCCACGCCGTGCAGTGCACGGTGGGCGAGCCCCGCACGTTTGAAGTAGGCCTGAAGACCACCTTTTAACCATTCCCTCCAGTCATGAGTTCTCCCGTCATTTCCGTCACCCGCCTCAAGCGCAGCTTCAAGTCCGGTTCCGAGGACATAGCCGTTCTGAAAGACATCAGCCTCACCGTGGACCGGGGAGAGTTCGTCGCCGTCATGGGCGCGAGCGGCTCCGGAAAAAGCACTCTGCTGAATGTGCTGGGCGGCCTGCTGCCTCCGGACGCGGGCACGGTAACGGTGGACGGGCTGGACCTCGGTTCCATGTCTGACGCCGCCCTGACGGTGTACAGGCGGGACCGTGTGGGATTCATTTTCCAGATGTTCAATCTGGTGGGAACCCTGGATGTGGAGGAAAACATCCTGCTGCCCTCCCTGGCGGGAGGCAGGAAAGTGGCTCCCTCCGCGCTGGACGCCATGATTGAAAAAGTGGGGCTGCTCCACCGACGCCACGCCATGCCGGATACGCTCAGCGGCGGGGAACAGCAGCGCGTGGCAATTGCCCGCGCGCTGGTCTCCGGCCCGGCCCTGGTGCTGGCAGATGAACCCACGGGGAACCTGGACTCCGAGAATACGCGGCTTATGGGCACCCTGTTCCGGGACCTGCACCGCACGCAGGGCTGCGCCTTTGTGCTGGTGACGCATGCTCCGGACGTAGCGATGTGGGCGGACCGGGTGATTGTGCTCAAGGACGGCCGCATTGTGGACGACAGGCCCACGGCGGAATTTGCCGGGCCTGCGGAATTGTCCTCCTTCTATGAACGCACGCTGAATGACGCCATATGACGCTGCTGCCCAAACTGATTTGGAGGGACCTGCGCTCCAACCCCGGCCGGGTGGCGGTCAGCGTGTTTGCCATCCTCGTCTCCGTCAGCCTCATCGTCTGGATGATGGGGAGCTATGATACGCTGGTCAGGGAGTTTGACAACGACGCCGAGGCCTACATGGGAAGCTACGATCTTTGCCTGGTGCCGGAGGCCCCGCGCGGGCCGCTCCCTCCCGGGAAGTACCCGCAGTTCTCTGATCCGGAGCTGGCTTCCCGCCTGGCCGCCTCCCCCCTGGTGGAATCCGTCAACGCCGCGTGGCAGGTGCCCCGCCTGCAGATCGGCTGCGGGAATGAACGCGGCAGTTTTGACGAGCAGACGCGCGACCGCATGGGGATACCCCCCCAGAGCCCCATCATGGTGGGGAACCATGCCATGGAATGCCCGTATGATCTGAAAGAGGGCGTCTGGCCGGATATGGCTTCTTCCACTGACATGGTGGGCGTGCTGGGCAGCGGAAGCGCCAAATACTTCCGCGCGGGCGTGGGAACCGTCATGAACGTGCGCGTGGGAACGCGTGTGTATGATGTGAAAGTCGTGGGCATCGTCAAGCAGGCGAAGGCCACTCCCGGCGTCATCATGGGGCCGGGCGGCATGTCCGGACCCGCCTTTTCCTCCCTGTTTGTGCCCGTCAAGGTGTGTGAAAAAATCACCGGTCAGGCTTTTTCCCCCAATTTGATTTACGTCCGGCTCAAGGAAGGGGTGGACAAAAAGGAATTTGCGGACAGCTTCCGGGAGGAGCTGAAACGCTCCTCCGCCGTGGTGGCGGATACGGATTCCATCATCCGGCGGCTTTCCAGCGACCGTTCCGTTCGCTCGCAGAAGAACAGTGCGGAAATGTCCGTGTGGCTGGTTCTCTTTTCCTGCGTCTTCATCATTTTCACGACCCTGAGCATCGGCGTCAGCGAACGCGCCCGCAGGCTGGCCCTGATGCGCGCGCTGGGCATGAGCCGCATGCAGGTTGCCCTTCTGATTGTGGGGGAGGGGCTGTTCCTGTGCGTTCCCGCCCTGCTGGGCGGCCTGGCTGCGGGCTTTTGCCTGGTGTACCTTTTGGAAGAAGGGGCTGCTTCCATGCCCACCCTGACCTGGACGACGGTGCTGATTGCCGCGGCATGCGCCGTGGGCGGCGCGCTGCTGGCCTCCGTCATTCCCGCGTGGCGTGCCTCCCGCCAGTCTCCGCTGGAGGCCGCCGTTCCCTCCTCCGGATTCATGGGAAAGGTCAGCCGCGTTCCCGTGTGGTCCGTCGTGGCGGGCCTGATATGTGTATGCCTACAGCCGGCGGCCCTGCTTCTGCCGGGCCTGGAAGTGGAAACGCGCAAGTGGATCTTTTTCTGGCTGGGGTATCCCGGCCTGGTGGCCGGGGCTCTGTTCCTGGCCCCCGCCTTTGTGCGCGTAACGGAGTGGGCCGGAGCCTGGCTTACCGGACTGCTGCTGCGCGTGCCGCACGCCTTCCTGAAGGTGCAGCTCAGCCGGAACCTCAGCCGTTCCGTGGGAACGGCGGTGTCCATGTCCGTGGGGCTGTCCCTCTTTGTGGGGGTGCAGACGTGGGGCTACTCCATGCTCGTTCCCTTCTCTCCGGATGCGTCCACGCCCGGCACGCTGGTTTCCTTCCTTCATACGGAGTTCAAGCCTTCCGACGTTTCCGGGCTGATGGCGCGGCCCAGCCTGCGGAATTCACGGATGTATCCCATTTACGTGGATGAGCCGGACATAGCCCCGGCGCAGATGAAAAGCCCCGGTTTTTCCGGAATGCGCAACCGTTCCATTGTGCTGGCGGGCATTCCCGTGGCGGAAATGGCGCAGGGAAGCGATCCCCTGTTCAAGCCCGTGTTCGTTTCCGGCAATCCGCAGGAAGCCTATGCCATGCTGAAATCCACCCGCTCCCTCCTGATTCCGGACACGTTTGCCCGGACGGTAGGGCTGAAGGCCGGGGATGACCTGATGCTGGTGAATCCGGCCCTTCAGGGGCGCCGCCCCGGGAATGCCCCGTCTGCCGGCGCTTCCGGTAGGGGGACGGGGCCCGGCATGCAGGGGGAACCCTGGAAAGTGGCGGGAGTGGTCTCCTTCCCCGGCTGGCACTGGCTGACCAAGACCAGCGGGATGCGCGTGCGCCGCGGCGGTTTTGTGGCCGCCCTGGCGATTACTGATGAACGCTGGCTCAAGGAGGACTACGGGCACCAGGGATTCCAGTTCATCTGGGGGAATACCGCCCCCGGCGTGAGCAACGTGGAGCTTCAGGATGACTTGGGAGAATATGCCCTGGAGAACGTGAGCCGGAAGGAAAACGGCACGGAAGGAGTGAAGCCTCTGATGAAGGCGCTGACCCGGGAAAGCCTGGGGGGAAGCGTCACCAGCCGCGGGGACGACGTGATTTTTACCATGAGCAAGCTTCCCATCATCATGATGGTAATTGCCGTCCTGGCCGTGCTCAATACCGTGCTGGCCTCCGTCCAGTCCCGCCGCCGGGAATTCGGCCTGATGAGGGCGGTGGGCGTGCCGGGCGGCATGGTGATGCGCATGCTCTGGGCGGAGACGCTGATGATTTCCCTGTGCGCCGTGGTCATGAGCGCGGCGCTGGGCGTGCTTGGGGCCTGGTGTTCCATCCAGATTCTGGAATACGGCTACCACTTCGGCATCGTGACCCCTCCCATCACGATGCCCTGGGTCCATCTGGGTTATGCCGTGCTTCTGGTGCTGGCGCTTTCCACACTGGCCTGCCTCCTGCCCGCATGGCGCATGAAGCGCGCTTCCGTGACGGATTTGCTTTCCGTGCGCGAGTGGTAGAAAAGAGGGAAATGGATAGAGCTGGTCTTTTTTATTTATTACCACTAATAACTTGTTTTTGTAAGGGAAAATAGTAAGGGTTATCCTAAATAATAGGGAACCCATGATTAATTATATTTTTTCCAGTAAAACACGCCCTGTCCGGAGTCTCAGAAGGCTTGCGGGGTCCGCCATGGCGGCGGCGCTTTGCTGCATGGCCGGTCTGGTTCCGCCCGCATCTGCCGCCCCCGGCGACGATTGGGTGGATTCCTCGGCGATCGGAGAGTCGTTTGATGATTTCCCCGTAGCGAACGTAACCACTCTGGCCGGGCGCTACGGTACCTTTGCCGCCGCTTCCGGCCATGCCGCGATTGTGGACATGAGCGGCCGTGGATTCGGGCACAGCCTCAAGATCAACGGAGCAAGCGGTAATTCAGGACCGCGCAGCGTCACGCTGACTTTTCCTTCCGACCTGGAGGAGGATACTACCTGCGCGTTCCGTGCGGAACGGTGGACCAGCGGAAGCCCCCTGGATTTCAACGTGTATTATTTGTCCGGTTCCGGGGAAAAAGTCCTGCTGCTGGACGCCAGTTCCGCGGAAGTGAGCAACAATGGGACCAATCCGTTTCCCTCTTCTTTCCAGGGCATCGTTCCTGCGGGAGCCCGGGGCATCGTTTTTGAATGCGCCAGGGGTTCCGCCGTCATGGTGGACCATTTGCTGATGGGTGCGGATGCCGATGCGGAAGTCACCATTCTGGCTAAGAACTGGCCGGTCATGAAGAATCTGGATATTAACGGCATTCTCCGGTTCAACCTAGGTGAAGCTCCCCTCTCCTATTACGGGATGGCTGTGGAGGTGGATTTGTCTTCCAGTTCCGCCGTGAATGATATTGAAAGCGTTTCCCTCTACACTCCCGGAAGCATTAATGATTCCAGTGAAACGATTCTGACGGCTACACAGAAGGGCGTTTGCCTGGCGACGGCATCTCTGGATGAAGGCGGCAGAGCTGTTCTGCAGGCGGATGCGTCCCTGCTGGCAGGTGAAACCGCTTACACGTTCTGGATTTCCGTGAAGCTTAAATCTTCCGCCAGCCTGGATGACAAGATCGGCGCCAGGCTGGTCTCCGTAACAGTGGGCGGCGCTCCGCTGGGCGTGCCGGAAGTTCCTGCCGCCGTCCAGCGCATCGGCTACGCGGTGGCGTGCGCAGGCGATAAAATTACGGGCGGTCCCACGGAGGGGAAGGTTTCCCATTTTTTCCGTATTCCGGGCATTGCCCGCGCGGCCAACGGGGATTTGGTTGCCGTTTATGACATCCGGTATGATTCCAGCACGGACCTTCCGAGGAATATTGACGTAGGCCGCGCTATTTCCAGGGACGGGGGGCAAACCTGGACGGATACGGCAGTAGCCATTAATTACAATCCGGATAACAACCCTGCTTATGATTACCACCGTTCCTATGGTGTGGGCGACCCGGCCATTCTGCTGGATGAATACAGCGGGACCATGTGGATTGCCGCCATTGCCGGGACGGGGTTGTCCGGCTCCTCTATCGTTCCGGACGTGACGAGCCGTTCCACGTGCCAGTACGTGCTTGCCAAAAGCGAGGACAACGGGGTGACGTGGGAGCCGTGCAAGAGCATTAATACCCAGGTGCGCAGCGCCGCATGGAAGGGCATGTTTGAGGGGCCCGGGCACGGCATAACCGTCAAGGGCGGGAAAGATGACGGCGTTCTGGTGTTCCCCTCCCAGATATGGTCAGCAGGGGGCGGTTTGGGAACGCCCCAGTCCTGCCTGATTTATTCCCGCGACCACGGGCAGACCTGGGTGAGCGAGGATTTGAAAAAAACGGACGCCCCCAACGGCACGTGGGGCATAGGTTCCAGCACCAGTGAATGCGCAGTGGCCCAGCTTTCCGATGGCTCCCTGATGCTGAATGCGAAGGACGAGGGCGGCAGCGGCTACCGCGCCGTTTTTACGACGAAGGATTTGGGAGCGACCTGGCAGCGTCATCCCACGGACCGCAAAGCCACCCGGACCCTGAGGGAACCGAGGTGCCAGGGAAGCCTGTTCTCCGTTCTGGATTCCGGGCGCATGTCCAATGTCCTGTTTTTCTCCAACCCGGATTCCGGGTCCCGGAGGGCCATGACGCTGAAGACCTCCCTGGATGACGGCATGACGTGGCCGAAATCCCGCCAGATTCAATATGACTCCCGTCTTGGAGCAGGCTATTCCGATATCTGCCAGGCGGACGACGACCACATAGGCGTTCTTTATGAAGGGCTCCAGGGCGCCGGGTACATCTTTTTTCTACGCATTCCGGTTTCCGAGGTGCTGAGCGTCCTTTCCGTGGATACGACTAATATTTCCGTTCCTGCATCCGGAGCCGTAGGCGCCCGGCTGCCCGTCACATGTGACGCGGCGTGGACGGCTGCTTCCTCCGCGGACTGGCTGACTCTTTCCGCCAGCTCCGGAGACGGGGACGGGGAGGTGGTTTATTCCGCCGCTCCCTTCACGGGAGAGGGGACGAGGGAAGCAACGATTTCCGTGGCTTCTCCCGGACTCAAGTCCGTTTCCGTAAGGGTGGTGCAGTCTGAAAGCTCTGTGGCGCTGACGGCGGCTCCGGAGAAAAAGTGACGCAGGCATCCGTTTCTTCCGTTACATTTTCCGTGCCTGTTTAATTCTGAATGGCTGGCGTCTTCGGCGCCGGCCATTTTTTTCTTCCGGATGGCTACGGATGTTTTTGTGGAGCAGGGAGGCTTTCCTCCGGGAAGGAGTGGAATTGAAATACCCTGATTTGGGAGGATCCGGCGAAGGATTGCATCCGGCTTGTGCAGATAGAAGCGGTGGTTTATGATAGCGAATGGCCCGGCATGATTTTTATGCTTGCCGATGCTGGAGCCCGCTGTCATGCCAAACTCCTTGCTGATGGTAGTGGAAGCAAATCAACAGGTGCGGAAAAGACCTGTCTCCAAACGATGATGAAGAAGAAAATTGAATTATCCACGTGGCCGCGCAGGTCGCATTACGAGTACTTCCAGACGTTTGACTGCCCCATGTTTTCCATTACGTCCCCCGTCCGGGTGGATGCCCTGTACCGTTATGCAAAGCAGGAGGGTATTTCCTTTTTCGCCCTGTGCCTGTTTGTGCTGTTAAAGGCGTTGAATAAGGTGCCACAGTTGCGGCAGAGGGTGGAGAACGGAGACGTGTGGGAGTATGATTCCGTGGATGCCCTGGTTCCCGTGTTGGCGGAGGACGGGGAATTTACGCAGATTCTGGTGGAGTACCGTGACGGGGTGCACTCTTTTCTGGATCATGCTCTTCCGCTGATCCAGAAGGCCAAGGCGGAGCCTGCCCGCGCCAATCCCTGCCACCGTACGGACATTGCGGTGTTCAGCTGCCTGCCGTGGATTCCGTTCACGCAGGTAGCGAGCGCCTACAGGGTGTTCCGCGGGCAGTACCTTCCGCTGGTTCATTGGGGAAAGATGGAGCCGGATGCTTCCGGCAGGCTGATGATGCCCGTAGCCGTCCAGGCGAATCATGTGCTGGTGGATGGGGTGCATATTGGTAATTTTTATAAAAATATTGATTGTTTTTGTTGCGGGTTTTAAAATGGGACGCATGGCTTCCCTGTTGCGTCCCTCAGGCAATTACCGTTCTCTGCTTTCCTTCAGAAAGGCGGAACAGATTTATGATCTGACTTATTATTTTTGTAAGGCGTACTTGTCTTCTCGCGACAGGACGGTTGATCAGATGGTTCAGGCTGCCCGTTCCGGAAAGCAGAATATTGCGGAGGGAAAGGAGGCGGGGCTGGTTTCTATGGAAACGGAAATTAAGTTGATGAATGTAGCCAGGGCCAGTCTGGATGAATTACTGGCTGATTATGAAGATTTTTTGAGAGTGAGAGGCTTTCCCGTGTGGGGCAAGGATTCACGAGAGTCCCTTTTTGTCAGAAGGAAGGGTGCAGACAAGCGGCTGGAGAGGGATTATTTTTTGGAACTGGCCCGGACAAGGCCGCCGGAGGTGGTGGGCAATATGGCCATTTGTCTGATTTTCCAGGCCAAGTATTTATTAATGCGGCAACTCAGGTTTTTGGAGGAGAAGTTTCTTAGAGAAGGGGGGATGAGGGAAAGGATGAGCCGGATGAGAAGGAATAGGGGTGATAGGGGGAATTCCCTATAATCCCTAAACTCCCCTATGATCCCCATTGCCCCTGTTGTTCTCCCGGGGGGTTAATGGTTTCCGGCCAGGCATCCCGGGCAGTTCTGCACCCAGTGCCCCGGGGATATCTCCACCAGTTCCGGTTCCCGGTCCGTGAGGCAGAGTTCCGGATTGCCCAGGGTGTTCCTGGGGCGGAAGCTGCAGCCGCAGGGTTCCTGCATCATGTTGGGGGGCAGGCCCGGGATCGTGTACAGGGGGGCTCCCCTGGCGTGGAGTCCGGGGATGGATTTCATCAGCGCCCTGGTGTAGGCATGGCGGGGATGTTCCAACAGTTCCTCTGCTGGAGCGCTTTCCACGATGCGGCCCGCGTACATGACGTTGATGCGGTCCGCGTACCGGCGCACTACGCCCAGGTCATGCGTGATGAGGATGACGGAGGTGCCCATGTCCCGCTGGAGTTTCCGGATGAGGTCCAGCACCTGCTTTTGCACGGTGACGTCCAGGGCGGTGGTGGGTTCATCCGCAATGAGGATTTCCGGCCTGGTGATGAGGGCCATGGCGATCATGACGCGCTGGCGCATGCCGCCGGAGAATTGATGCGGGTAGGCGTCCATGCGCTGTTCCGCGTCCGGGATTCCCACCAGGTTAAGCTGTTCCAGCGCGCGGGCGCGCGCTTCTTTCCTTCCCGCCCCTTCATGGATGATGAGGGGTTCCGCCACCTGGTCTCCAATGGTCAGGTATGGATTCAGGGAAGTCATGGGGTCCTGGAAGATCATGGAGATGCGCTTGCCGCGGATGGAGCGGAGCTCCTTTTCCGGACAGTGGAGCAGGTCTGTGCCGTCCAGCAGGGCGGAGCCGCTTTCAATGCGTCCCGGGGGCATGGGGATGAGCCCCATCATGGAGTAGCAGGTGACGGATTTTCCGGACCCGGATTCTCCCACGATGCCGAGCGTTTCTCCGGGAGCTACGTCAAAGGATATGTTTCTCACCGCCCGGACGATTCCCGCCCTGGTGTGGAAGGAGGCGCTGAGGTTCCTGACGGAGAGCATGGGGAGAAGTGAACTGGTCAGTCATTGCGCACGCGTGAGCGGGCGGAGAAGATGACCGGGATGCCGGGGGCGGGGTACGCTTCCCGGATTTTATTGCGCAGGTACTGGGAGTAGCTGTCCGTGAGCAGGTTCTTGTCATTGACGAAGAGGACGTAGCGCGGGACGGGAATGGTGTTGTACTTGGGGTCCACCGCCGTGGTGACGTAGTAGATTTTCAGCCTCCGGGTGGATCCGCTGGCGGTGCCGGGAGGGTTCATCTGCTGGGCAAGCTGGACCAGGCGGTTGAGCTGGCCGGTGGTGGGCAGGTTGCGGGATTCCCGGCGGATACGCGTGATGACCTTGAAGATGATTTCCACGCCCTCCGCTTTTTTGGCGGAGGTGGCGATGAAGGGCGCGTAGTTGATGAAGAAAAGCTCCCGGCGCACCTGCTCCTCCACTTCCGCCATGCGGTCCTTCCGCGGGGCGTTCGGGTGGAAGAGGTCAAATTTATTCACGATGATGATGCAGGGCTTCCCTTCCTCCGCAATGATGCCGGCGATGCGGCGGTCCTGCTGCGTGATGCCCGCCGCAATGTCAATGACCAGCAGGCAGATGTCCGCCCGGCGGATGGCTTTTTCACTGCGCATGGCGGAGAAGACCTCCACGGAGGTGTCCCGGCGGGAGCGCGGGCGCATGCCGGCGGTGTCAATCAGCACGTACGGCTGGCCGTCGTGCAGGTAGGGAACGTCAATGGCGTCACGGGTGGTGCCCGCTACCTCGGAGACGATGGTGCGCCTGTCCTGGAGGATGGCGTTTACCAGGGAGGATTTGCCGGCGTTGGGGCGCCCCACCACGGCCACCTTGATGGGCGGCGCGGTTTCCTCCCCGTCTTCCGGTTCTTCCTCCATTTCCTCCTTGAGGGGGGCGCCTGCTTTTTCAAGGAAGTCGTCCAGCCGGGAGGCCAGTTCAGAAAAGCCCCTGCCGTGCGCGGCGGAGAGGAAGATGTGGTCATTGAAGCCCAGGCCGGAGAATTCACCCAGGTTCAGGTCCTGTTTTTCATGGTCCGCCTTGTTGAGAAGAAGGATGACCGGAACGTCCGATTTGCGGAGGTGGTCCGCGATGTTCTGGTCAATGGGGGTGAGGTGGTCCCGGCAGTCCAGGACAAAAAGGATGAGGTCCGCCGTTTTCATGGCGATGTCCGCCTCCGCGGCCACCTGGTCCGCAAAGCCGTCGCCCAGGCGCGCGCCGATGCCGCCCGTATCCATGAGTTTGCAGGCGCGGTCCGTGATTTTACAGGGGGCGGAGATGCGGTCCCGGGTGACGCCGGGTTCATCATGCACGATGGCGATGCGCCTGCCAGCCATTCTGTTGAAGATGGCGGATTTCCCGACATTGGGCCTGCCTACGATGGCGATGGTGGGGACGTGCTGCATGGGCGCCATGTTACCCGAACGGCCCGGCGTGTGAAAGACAATTCCGCGCCAACGAAGGGAGCTTGCGCCGAGGGCTTATCCCTTGTGCCTGGCCCTATTGTGAAGGTAGATGGCTACGGCAGCCGTAATGACGTTGGGCAGCCACAGCAGGATATAGGGCAGCATGGTGCCGCTTTTGCGGGACAGGTCCGCGAAGATCAGGGCCACAAAGTAGAGGGAGGCGATCAGGATGCCCAGGGCGAAGCCCGTGGAGGTGTCTTTCCGGCGCGTGTTGATGGCGAGGGGCACGCCGATGAGGGCAAAGACGAAACACGCCAGGGAGAAGGAGGCGCGCCGGGGCAGCTCCGTGGCGAATTCCCTGGCCTGTTTTTCATCCAGGTATCCGGGCGTATTCAGGGCTTCCCGTATTTCCCGGTTGGTGAAGCGGTTGGCCTTGATGCGGCGGGAACGGGATTTGTCCAGGTCGATGCTCAGGGGCATTTCATCCATGGTCACGCTCTGGGAGATGGAGTCCTTTTCCTGCGTGGTGATGAGGGGATTGATGAGGTGCAGGTAGAGGGTTTTGTTTTCCGGGGAGAAGTCCGTAGTGACGCGCTCCGCGTGCATGGCTACGGCGGAGGATTTGTCGTCCGCCTTCTGGTAAATGTGCATGCCGTGGATGACGTCATCCACGCGCTTGTCAATGTAGATTTCCAGATTGTCGAATTTGGTGATGGCCTGGCCTTCCCGGAGGAGCCCCTTGGGGTTGATGGAGGCGGCCTTGATGAGCAGCTCGGAAATGGCCTGCTTGGCGCGCGGCGCTATGTCGATGTTGATCCAGTAGCAGAGGCCGGAAAGGGCGATGCCGATGACGATGGCGGGGGCGCTCAAACGCCACAGGCTCATGCCGGACATGCGCATGGAGGTAAGTTCATTGTCCGAGGCCAGGCGCCCGTACACCAGTAGCACCGCCGTCAGGAATCCCCACGGGATGGAGAACATCAGCGAGAAGGGAATCACCTGGAAAATGAATTCCATGACGATGCTGAAGGGAGCGCCGCTTTCCACCAGGAGGGGGCGCAGCTCCTTGAACAGGTTGCCCAGAAGCAGGAGGGCGCTCAGGGACATCACCCCCAGGGCCGTAACACCCAGCAGCTGGCGGGCAATGTATCTGTCAAGGATCTTCATGCAGTAAAACCGTGCCGGTTATTTTGCCCGAAGGCCGGGGACAAGTCAACCATGTGCACGGAACAATCCGCATCTGCTTGTTGGTGCGGGAGGGCCCGGCATTTTGGTCAGCTTTCTTTTTGATACAGGCTGGCGAGCAGTTTTTCCCGCTGGGGGGGGAGTTTGCCAAAGTGGGATTTCAGGATGACGTGGGCCGGAATGCCGGGATGGGCGATGCCGTGGAGCCGGGCGAGCTCCTGTTCAAAGTGCAGGATGGCGCGGGGAGCGGGGTCCGTGTTTTCCAGATAGGCATAGGCCCGTTGCAGGAGGTCGTAAAATTCCGGAATGGGCGTGTCCGGTTCCAGCATTTGAAGGAACAGGCGCGCAAAGTAGCCGGCGGCGGCCAGCCGGGGGTAGCTCTCCCGGAGGGGGAGCCGGGGGGATACCAGGTCCACGGAGGCCAGGGAGTGCAGATCCCCGGTTTTGGCCTGCGTCCACTGCATGCGGCACTGGTAAAAGAGGTCCACGCGTCCGGCGAAGGGGCTGTTCGGCTTTCTGGCGCTTTTGGCCGCCGTCCGGATGATGCCTTCTTCCGTGCACCAGACGACGATCAGGCCGTTTTCCCCCAGGGGATAGAGCTTCAGAACCGTCGCTTCCGCATTCATCAATGGTTTTTTTCCAGCCCTGTTTTTTCCGGCTGTGCGGTCGGGACGGTCTGGCCGTAAGGGGAGGGCAGGATGCCCGCTTCCGTCATGGCGTCCGTAAAGGCCTGCATGGCGCTGGTGCCTCCGTGAATGCGTATGGCGGAAAGGAGCTGTTCCTGGGCCGCGTCCTTGTCCCCGCCCAGGAATTTGATGATGGCCTGGGTGCAGTAGTAGTACGGGGTATCGTCCATCGGGCCGTACAGGGATTCCAGTTCTCTGGCGAGAGCCTGGTCATCCAGCTTGCGGGCGCAAATGTAGCGCTTGAATTGCAGCAGCGAAGTCATGCCGGGGTTGTCCTTGAAGGAGGGCAGAAGTTCCGTGAACGCTTTCATTGCCCCGGCATAGTCATGGCTGACGTAGCGGGCTTCCGCCAGATTGAACTGGATGGTGAGGTTGGAAGGGTCCAGTTTCAAGGCCTTTTCAAAGTTTTCCAGGGCCTTTTCAACGTTGCGGATTTCAATGTAGCATGCGCCGCGGAGGTTGTATAAGCCCGGGTTCCCGGCGTAGATTTTTTCCAGTTCCGTCAGGGAGAAGAGGCATTCCATGGTCCTTTTCTGGGCAAAGAGCTGTTCCGCCCGGCGGAATTGGTCAATGTAGCTTTTTCTGGATGCTTCCGGCAGACTGTTGAATTCCTGTACCCACGCGGGGGCCGGGGTTGCCGGGGCGGGTTGCTGCGCGGAGGCGGGGAGAAGGGCGAGCACCAGGGCCGCCAGTAGGAAGGTATGCGCTCTCATGGATGGATCAGGAGTTCAGGTGGGGAATGATTTTTTGTAACGCGGCTTCCGCCGTGAGTCCATATTTTTTTCTGAGGATGGGTTCCGAGCCGTGTTCAATGAACTGGTCCGGCCACGCGATGGCTTCCACGGGCGTGACGACGCCCCCGGCTTCCAGGGATTCCAGCACGGCGGAGTTGAAGCCGCCGCTGACGGCGTGGTCTTCAAAGGTGCAGACCACCCGGCTGCCTGTTGCGTACCGGCGGATGCATTCGTCATCCAGGGGCTTGATGAAGCGGGCATTGATGAGGGTGGCGGAGTAGCCCTGCGCTTCCAGCAGTTTGGCCGTTTCCCGGGCGATGCCGATCATGGTGCCCAGGGAGATAAGGGTGACGTCCTTCCCGGTCTGGAGCACTTCCGCCTTGCCGATGGGGAGGATTTCCGCCGTGGCGGGGAGGGGGACTCCGGAGCCGCAGCCCCGGGGATAGCGGATGACGGTGGGGCCGTTCTGGTAGTGGTTCATGGTCCGGAGCATGTGGACGAATTCCGCTTCATCCTTGGGCTGCATGAAGACGATGTTCGGAATGCTGCGGATCATAGCGATGTCAAACAGGCCGTGGTGCGTGGGGCCGTCGTCCGGGGAGAGGCCGGCGCGGTCCATGCAGAAGCGCACGGGCAGCTTTTGCAGGGCGGCGTCATGCTGGATCATGTCAATGCAGCGCTGCATGAAGGTGGAGTAAATGGCGATGTAGGGCTTCATGCCTTCCGCCGCCAGCCCGCAGGCGAAGAGGGCTCCGTGTTCTTCCGCAATGCCCACGTCAAAGTAGCGTTTGGGGAAGGCCTCCTTGAACAGGTCCAGCTTGGTGCCGCTGGCCATGGCGGCCGTGATGGCCGTGATGGAGTCATCCTCCCGCGCCATGTCCACCAGCGTGGAACCGAAGATGTGGGAGAAGGTGGGGGTGGGTGTGCCCTGCGTTTCACCGTCCCGCACGCAGTAGGAGCCCAGGCCGTGGAATTTGGTGGGGTTGTCCAGCGCGGGCTGGTAGCCCTTTCCCTTCTGGGTGACCACGTGCAGGATGACGGGTTCATTGAGGTCCTTGATGTAGGAGAGGGTGCGGATCAGGGTGGGGATGTCGTGCCCGTCCAGGGGGCCGAAGTAGCGCAGGCCGAATTTGTTGAAGAGCAGGGACGGGAAGATGAGGTTTTTGGTAGTGCCTTCCAGCTTGAGGGCGAAGTCCCTGGCCTGCGTGCCGCCCAGCTTTTCAATGAAGGAGGCCGTCTTGTCCCGCAGCCAGGAGAAGGTTTCCGAGGTTTGAAGGGAGTTGAAGTATTTTGCCAGCGCGCCCACGTTTTTATCAATGGCCCATTCATTGTCATTCAGAATGGTGATGTAGCGCTTGGTCGTCTGGCTGATGTTGTTCAGCGCCTCCAGGGTGGTGCCGCAGGTGAACGCCGCATCCCCGGCTACGGTGACTACATGGTAATCCTCTCCCTTCAGGTCCCTGGCCGCG
Organism: Akkermansia muciniphila; assembly: GCF_018709685.1. Classification (GTDB taxonomy): domain Bacteria; phylum Verrucomicrobiota; class Verrucomicrobiia; order Verrucomicrobiales; family Akkermansiaceae; genus Akkermansia; species Akkermansia muciniphila_E. Next base: position 50,206 of record NZ_JABDHQ010000002.1, on the reverse strand, counting down.
CACATGCCCAGGGCGGCGGAAAGCGCGGTGCCCGCATGGCCTGCTCCGTAGGCGTCATGGGGGGATTCCGACATTTTGGCAAAGCCGGAGAGTCCCTCATGCTGGCGGATAGTGTGGATCATCGGGGCACGGCCCGTGAGCATTTTATGGACGTAGGCCTGATGGGAGACGTCAAAAATGATTTTGTCCCGCGGCGTTTCAAAAACGCGGTGGAGGGCAATGGTCAGCTCCACCACGCCCAGGTTGGGGCCCAGGTGGCCCCCCGTGACGGAAAGGGAGTGGATGAGGGTGTTCCGGATTTCTTCCGCAAGGCGGGGGAGGTCCGCCTCGGGAATTTGCATCAGGTCCGCATGGCTGCGGATGCCTTTCAACAGTTCCGGGAGTTCAGGTGAGGGAGAATTCATTGCTGTCTGGTTCATCAGTATCCGTTCCGTCCTGGACGGTTTCCGGGTTGCTGAGGGTTTGGATGCGCAGTTCCGCATCATGAAGAATGCCGCGGCAGTGGCGGATGAGCTTGTTGCCTTCTTCCACCAGGGCTATCATGTCTTCCAGCTCGGTGACGGGGGCTTCCGTCAGGCGGATGATTTCTTCCAGGCGTGCTACGGATTCTTCAAATCCGGGAGCGTTTTTCCGTTGTTTGGCCATATGGGTGGTTATTGCTGAGGGGTGGGGCTTTCTTCCTGAAGGTCTTTGTAAAGGATCATGTCCGCGCCCTGGAGGAATTGGCGGGAGTCCGGGGTGCCGAAGCGCTTTGCCAGGGGGGAGAGCGCGCGGCTGTGATCGAAGAGGTATACGGGGTTTCTGTCCTTCGTCTGGACCAGCGTCGTGCCCTCCAGAACAAGGGGGGTGAATTCACCATAGGTGGAGGCCACGGTGCGGATATCCTTGTCCAGCGTGGAGGCCGGGGTCACCAGGATGCTCCCCACCTTGCTGCCGTGGAATTTCAGGATGCGTTCCAGGACCATGAACTGGTCCACCATTTTGGGGAACCCGATGGCTTTCCTGTCTGCATACCAGCCGACGGCTGCGGGCTGGTCCGTCAGGATGAATTCCTTTTCAGAGGTCTGGGTGCGGAGGTCTACGTTGAGCCCGGGAGGGTAATAGGGCGGCCATGCCGGAATGCCGCGGCTGCTCGTCAGGATGCCCAGCCGCACTATTTGGGGAAGGCTGAGCAGAAGCGGCAGCGAGGTGAGGAGCAGGGCAACCAGCAGGACGCAGCCGCGGATGACGGGGGCCGCCTCCTTGTTGGCGTGCCTGGCGATCAGGTTGAGGACAAAGGCTGTGCCGTAAGCCGTGAAGAAGGGGGCAAAGAGGATTTGAATCTGTCCCAGGGAGAGGCCGGATTTACTGGTAGTGTAAAGGGCCATGCCGATGATGGACGGAACCCACAGGGCGAAGACGGCCCATTTGGCCTGGTTGACTTCCGGCCTTCTGAATTTGTGAAGAAGAGCCAGCAGGAATACCATGGCGAGGGGGAGGTTCCCCAGGTTCTCATAAAGAAGGTCGCCCTGCTGCATGATGTTGTTGATGATGGCGGTGACGGCTTTCTGTGCGGCAACGGGGATGTCCCCGGAGAGCAGGGAGTTCATCGCGATTTCTTCATTGCCTGTCAGCCCCGTGAAGATGGTGTAGTAAGCCGTCCCAAAGAGGCTACCGGTCAGGGAGCGGTTGATGTAAAGGGGATAGGCCAGCAGGAGGAACAGGATCACGAAGCCCGGGATGCAATACAGGCCGTGCGGCCTGAAGCGGATGCCCACAAAGATCAGGAACCCGGCCATGGGCCAGAGGCCGATCCAGCCGGCCAGGCAGACGCATGCAAAACAGATGGAGCTGTAAATGACCGGCAGCAGGAATTTGCGGTTTTCCTCCTGGTTTTGCAGGGCGCAGTACAGGAAATAGACGCCCCAGGAAAAGAAGAAGAGCATCATCATCTGCGGAAGGCCGCTGGTGGCGTATTGCAGGAAGAGATTGCTGAGAATCATCGTCAGGCAGGTGAAGCTGGCGATGGTGACGTCAAACATTTTATGCAGGATGAAGTAACAGCTCAGAACGGACAGAATGAAGAACATGCAGGAGATGCCGGCCACGATGCGGTCCGGCAGGTAAATCATAGAGCTGCCCGTCATTTTCCACAGGTCAAATTTGTGGACGCCCGCCACCTTGAATACCGCGGCTTCCACCAGGATGTTCAGGGGGGCGCTGCGTGTGTCCCGGAGGGCGTAGGGGTTGAATTTTTCCGTATTGATCAGGGATTCCCCCTGTCCGGCCAGGATGGCTGCCTGTTCATTGATCTGGGCGTCTGAAAGAAAGGGGTTGAGGCCGGAGCGGGTGCTGCCGGATACCATCTGGATGGGCCTCAGCCAGTTGGTGGACATTCCCTGCCCCCTGGCTACGTTCCGGGCAATCTGGGCCTGGTCCATGGCGGCGCTGGAGGTGAGGCCGTTGAAGTTGAAGAAATACTGCACTCCCGTGATTGCCAGCAGCAGGATGAGAATGATGATAAACGGAGTGCGGGATGCCGTGGTAGGCGCGTTCATGAAAGTTGGGTATCTTGTAATTTGCGTTGAAGGGTGCGGCGGCTGATGCCCAGCAGCTGGGCTGCCGCCGTTCTGTTGCCGTTCGATTGGGCCAGCGCTTGCCGGATGGCATTCCGTTCAAGCAAGGATAAATTCAAAACCCCTGCCGGGACAAGCCCATTCTGTGTGCTGGCTTCATTGTCCGGTACGGGTTCCCGCGCCGTCCTTTCAGGCATGTCCGTCCGTTGCGGCGCGTGCAGCTGGCGGGGAAGGTGCGTGAGTTCTATTTTTCCGGAGTTGCTCATGACCACGCCGTGCTCCATGGCAGTGCGGAGCTCCCGCACGTTTCCGGGCCAGGGGTAGTTCCGCACGGCCTCCACGGCGTCATGGGAAAGGGGTTTGAATTCCCGGTTGTTTTCCCTGGCGAATTCCTTCAGGAAGGCGGTGGCGAGCAGGAGCACGTCCTCCTGCCTGTCCCGGAGGGGAGGCATCTGGATGTGGACTACATTGAGGCGGAAGTAGAGGTCTTCCCGGAATTTGCCTTCCTGAACGAGTTTTTCCAGTGACTTGTTGGTGGCGGCGATGATGCGGACATTGACGGGGATGGGGGTGTTGGAGCCTACGCGTTCAATGGTCCGTTCAGACAGAACCCTCAGCAGGCGGACCTGCGTTCCGGCGTCTATCTCCCCTATTTCATCCAGGAAGATGGTGCCTCCGTCCGCCTGTTCAAAGCGGCCGATGCGGCGCTGTCCCGCTCCGGTGAAAGAGCCTTTTTCATGGCCGAACAGTTCGCTTTCCAGTAACTGGGGGGAGAGGGCCGCGCAGTTGACGGCCACGAATTTGTTTTCCGGCCTGCCGGAAAGGGAGTGGATGGCCTGGGCCACCAGTTCCTTCCCTGTGCCGCTTTCCCCTTCAATCAGGACAGTTGTTCTGCTGGGCGCCACCTGCCGGATGATGGAAAAGACATGCTCCATGGCGGTGGACCTGCCCAGCAGTTTTTGGAGGCCGGAATCTGCCTGGATGCGGGTGGTGAGCTCCTGGTTGGCCGTTTCCAGATTCCGTGTATGGAGCGCCCGCTTGAGCACCAGTTCCACGGCGTCCAGGTTCAGGGGCTTGGTGACGAAGTCGTACGCGCCCTGCTTCATGGCCGCCACGGCGGCGTCCACGGACCCGTAGGCGGTCATCATGATGCTTTTGGGTGGCTGGGGCAGGGAGGCTCCGGCTTTCAATACGTCCATGCCGCTTTCACCGCCCAGGCGCAGGTCCGTCAGGACCAGGTCCGGGGATTCCTCCTTCAGGAGGGTGACGGCCTGGGAAAGATTGGCAGCGGTGTACACTTCATAGTCATCCTGAAAACCCATGCGCAGGGCGTCCCGCGTGGGTTTCTCATCATCTACGATCAGCAGAACAGGCATCTTCATGACGGGACGGAAGAGGGAAGGAGCCTGATGGTGCGTTCCACGCGCGGCAGAAAGACTGTAATGGTGGTTCCCTGGCCCGGCTGGCTGGCCAGAGTGATGGAGCCGCCGTGTTCCTTCACGATGCGGCGCACGATGAGCAGGCCCAGGCCAGAGCCGGTGGACTTGGTAGTCAGGAAGGGCTCATAAATGCTGCCCATGATTTCCGGGGAAATGCCACAGCCGGTGTCCGCCACGGTGACGAAGACGCTGTCATCCGTATAACCGCTTTTAACCAGGATGGTGCCTCCCTCCGGCGGGATGGACTGGTAGGCATTCTTGATCAGGTTGTAAAAAACCTGCCTGACCTGGACGGGGTCCAGGCTGAGCAGGGGTAAACTGGGCTGGAGGTCCGTATTGATCTGGATGCCGCGCTGGTGGATTTCCGGTTCCAGCAGTTTCAGGACATCCATGATGATGGCGTCAATGTTGTGGGGCTCCCGGATGGGCTTGGTGGGGCGGATGGCCTGGAGGAACTGTTTCAGGATCACGTCCAGCCGGGAGGTCTCACTCTCCGCCGTTTTCAGCAGTTCTTCCATCTCCGTCCGGTATTCCGGGGGGAGTTTCTTTGCCTTCCGGGCCAGGAGCTGGAGATGAAGGCCTATGGAGTTGAGGGGGTTGCCTATTTCATGGGCCACACCTGCCGCCAGCAGCGTCAGGGCGTTCAGGCGTTCCGCCTCAATATTCTCCGCGTTCTTCTTCTGCCGGGGCGTTTCATCCCGTATTAAAATCAGGTGGCCCTGGTCCCTGCTGCCGATGGGGGAGATGAAAATGTTCAGGAATTTGTGTTCCGGGTAGAAGATCTCCACGTCGCGGGAAACGGCGGTCCGGCTCTGCTGGATGGTGTCCCACGTGCAGTCCCTGCCCAGGAAGATGCAGAAGTCTTCCGGCGTGACCTGGCCGGGCTCCTTGTCAAGGAGCTTGAGGGCCGCCTGGTTGACAAAGAGTATCTTTCCCCGGCTGTCCAGCAGGATCAGGCCTTCCTGGATGGCCTCAAACACTTGCTGGAAAAAGCCCTGCTGTTCCGCCAGCTTTACAAAGAAGCGCTGGAGGTCCTCCTCCTTGATGTGGTCAATGCGGCCGATCAGCTTGTCAATGGTGTCTTTCTTCATGGCGGCGGTTCCGTTTCCGTCCGGGCTTGCCCTATATATAAAGAGAGGAATGTCACAAATCAAGCTGATGTGACATATTGTCACGCATTTGCGGCTGGACATGGTTCCGGTGAAGGGGGCAGGATGAAGGCATGCCTGAAGAACTTGCCCGCATCCCCTTTGTCAGAACGCGCCAGGTGGCCTTTCATGATACGGACGCCTCCGGCGTGGCCCACTTCACCCGGCTGCTGTGCCTGGTGGAGGAAGTGGAACATGAGTACCTGCGTTCACAGGGGCTGGAGGTTCTTTCCCCGGATTGCGGCTGGCCCCGCGTGCATGTGGATGTGGATTACTCCAGCTCCGCAGGGCTGGGGGACTGGCTGAGTATTGAATTGACCCTGGGAACGGTGGGAACCAGTTCCCTGGAATGGAAGTTTGCCGTGTTCCATTCCGAGCATCCGGTCATGAAGGGAAGGTACGTGGTTGTGCGCGTGGGGAAGGGAGGCAAACCGCAGGCTATTTCGGGCTCGGAGAAGGAATGCCTGATTTCAGGCTTTTCAAAAGGGGGGGATGCCTGTAAATAAGGCGCATGTCTTCTAAAAAGCCTGTCGTTCTTGTGATTCGCGACGGCTGGGGCCGCAATCCGTTGGGGCCTGATGTCGCGAAAGAGTACGGTGACGCCACTGTTCTGGCTGATACACCCTTTACTGATTACCTGCTTGCCAACTATCCCCACAGCCTGCTGGGCGCTTCCGGGGAAGATGTGGGCCTGCCGGACGGCCAGATGGGGAATTCTGAGGTGGGGCACCTGAATCTGGGCGCGGGCCGCGTGGTTTTCCAGGACCTCTGCCGGGTGGATAACGCCATCAAGGACGGCTCCATGGGTGAAAATGCCGTGCTGAAGACTGCCTTTTCCCAGGCTGCTTCCTCCCGACTGCATCTGCTGGGCCTGGTGAGCGACGGCGGCGTGCACAGCCATATCAACCACCTGGTTGGCATTGTCAAATACGCATATGAAGCTGGCGTGCGCGACATCTGCATCCATGCCATCACGGACGGCCGTGACTGCTCCCCCACCAGCGGAGCCGGATTCATGCGTGAACTGGAAGAAGCTATCAAGCCTTACGGCGCAAATATCATCACGGTCATCGGCCGTTTTTACGCGATGGACCGCGACAAGCGCTGGGACCGCAACAAGCTGGCGTGGGATGCCATCGTGCTGGGGCGCGGAGAACAGTGCACCTGTTCCCCCGCCGAGTATGTGGAACAGTGCTATGCCAAGGGAGAGACGGACGAGTTCCTGAAGCCCGGCATTTTTGCGTATGGTAACGAACAGCGCGTGCGCGACAACGACGTGGTGTTCTTCTTCAATTTCCGTGCGGACCGCGCCCGCCAGATGAGCGACGCGTTCCTGTACCCGGAGTTTGACGGCTTTGACCGTGAAGTGACGCCCAAAGTGCACTACGTGACGCTGACGGAATATGACGCCAAGTATCCTTCTCCCATTGTCTTTGAACAGGAACAGCTGGACAACATCTTCGGTCAGATTGTGGCGGAAGCCGGAAAAACCCAGCTCCGCATCGCGGAAACGGAAAAGTACGCCCACGTTACCTTCTTCTTCAACGGAGGCGTGGAAACCCAGTTTCCCGGTGAAGACCGCATCCTGGTCCCCTCCCCCCGTGAAGTGGCTACCTACGACCTGAAGCCCCAGATGAGCGCTGAGGAAGTGGCTGACAAGTTTGTGGATGCCGTAGACAAGTACGACGTGGTAATCATGAACTTTGCCAACGGGGACATGGTGGGACATACCGGTTACGTGGAAGCCGGCATAGCCGCCTGCGAAGCGGTGGACAGCGCCCTGGAAAAGTGCGTGAAGAAGGTTCTGGAACTGGACGGCAAGCTGCTCATTACCGCCGACCATGGCAATGCCGAACACATGCGCAATGAGGATGGCTCCCCGAACACGGCCCACACCACTAATCTGGTGGACCTGATTTACGTGGGTGCGGACAAGGATGAGGTGAATCTTTCCAACGGCATTCTTGCGGACGTGGCCCCCACCCTGCTGAATCTGATGGGGCTGAAACAGCCTGCGGAAATGTCCGGACATCCCCTGGTGACGCCGAAGAAATAACGGCGCACGTAGTTTATTTAATGGAATCCGTTTCCGGCATGCATGGCCGGAAACGGATTTTTTGTGGCCGCCTGCGCTCGAAAAGAAGTGCGGATAAGCAATCCGTTTTACCGGAGATGGATGGAAAAAGGAAAAATCTTTCCCCTGCCAGGCAAGCCGCAAGGAATGCGGCGGTTACTGCGGCAGCTGAAAAGAAATTGAGAGCCAGGGCGGAAATATAAAAAGGGGCGGCTGGCGGCATATATTCGTTCAGGAGCTCTATAGAAGCCTGTCGCGCTTTAGTAAGATTTTCTCTTTCTTTGGAAGTGAACGGGCATATTTGTACAAGCCTTTTCCCCTCAGGATCGGAACTTGACCCCGGATTGCTTATCCGTTAGCTTCCGGATATGTTGCCTGTCAGGAATTATGGATTGGACCTGCTGAGGATCTTGCTGTGCCTGACGGTGGTCATCTTTCATTACAGAGGGTGCAAGGATTGCGGAGGCAGTGTGGCCGTAGACGGCTTTTTTGTCCTGAGCGGTTTTTTAGCTATTCATTCCTCCGGAGTGGGGGAAGGGGGAATAGGGAGCTATTACCGGAAAAAGGCATGGCGTTTGCTGCCTGTGATGATTGTGGCATGGGCCATTGGCAATGCTGTTCTCTTTTTTGAAGGCCGGCCGGTTCCCGCATGGCCTGGAGTCAGGATGCTGGTGATTGCGCCCACGCTTGCGCTGGCGCAGATGATGGAGAATGCTTCCGTCTGGTTCATCGGCTGCATTTTGGCTTTTCTGGCGCTCTTCCCGTGGCTGCGCCGCTGCTACGGGAAAAAGCTGTTTATGTGGCTATTGGCGGCAAGCGTTCTTTTTGCCTTGGTGCGGAGCGGAATGCGGCCTTTTGCCGTGAGTGAGTCAGGCGGCCTGTATTACCAGGTAACGTTCCGCCTGTGGCAGTTCCTGCTGGGGATGTGGTGCGCGTCCTGGAACATGGAACGGTGGAAGATTTCATGGCGGTGGTTCTGGATTGGAGCGGGTGCGGCATGGCTGCTGGCATCGTCCATGATTAGGTGGAGGGTAATCGGAGCCCTGAATTATTCCTTTCCGGGATATGTGGTGTCTTCCGGAATTTTTGCCTTGTGCATTGCCTCCCTGTGGAGCGTGCGCCTGCCTTCCCTGTCCAGGCCCGTGCTGAAATGGGTGGGGATCGGCGCCGGAATGACGTATGCCCTTTTCCTCCTCCATATTCCGGTGAAATTGGGCATGGACGTAATGCTCCGCATGATGGGGAAATTCTGGAAAGTGGGCTTCCGGGAGGAAGAGTTTCCTGTTTTGCTCTGGGTAATTGCCTTGTGCATTTCATTTGTCCTGGCTTACTTCACCTACCAGTACGTGGAAGTCCGCTGGGTGGGAAGGAAGCTGAAAAAAGAATCGGAAGGCCGTCCTGAAGCTTTGGAAAGAGCAGGGGAAAATGACACGGAAGAAATATTTAGGAAAAGATGAATAAAAGACTTGTCATGGTGTAAAATCACGTTATATTGGCCGTCCCCAAACGCGCCGAAAGGTGCAAGAAATACGTTTTCTATCGGGTTTGCCTCCGGAAAAAAGGCGCGCTTCCTGCTTATTGAAAGGGATGTTCGCCTTGAATATCGGATCAAACCGACGAACCACAACCAAAGCAGGAAAACATGCCGACCATTAATCAGCTCGTCCGCAAGGGACGTATTACTCCGGAAGAGAAGTCCAAGTCACGCGCTCTTCATAGCTGCCCGCAACGCCGCGGTGTTTGTCTCCAGGTAATGACCCGTACGCCCAAGAAGCCGAACTCGGCTCTTCGTAAAGTGGCTAAAGTCCGTCTTACCAATGGTGAAGAAGTGATCGCCTACATTGGCGGTGAAGGTCACAACCTCCAGGAACACTCCATCGTGCTTGTGCGCGGCGGCCGTGTGAAGGACTTGCCGGGTGTTCGCTACCATATCGTCCGCGGCGCTCTTGACTGCCTCGGTGTTGACAAGCGCCGCCAGGGTCGCTCCAAGTACGGCGCCAAGCGTCCGAAGGCTTCTGCCAAGTAAACTTAACATCTTACCTATTAATATATTATGGCCCGCCGTAAACGCGTCTATAGAAAAATTGAACGTCGTGACCCCCGTTACGACAGCGCTCTTGTTGGCAAACTGATCAGCAAGGTTATGCTGGATGGCAAGCGCTCCCTTGCGGAACGCATCGTCTATGCCGCCATCGATATGGCTAATGAAGGCACGGACAGCATTGATCCCCTGGAAGTGATCACCCGCGCCATTGAGAACGCCAAGCCCCGTGTGGAAGTGAAGAGCCGCCGCGTTGGTGGCGCCACCTACCAGGTGCCTCTTGAAGTGGACCCGGCCCGTTCCGAATCCCTGGCCATGCGCTGGATCGTGAACTACGCCCGCAACCGCAAGGGTGTGCCGATGCACAAGGCTCTTGCCAACGAAATCAAGGAAGCCGCCAACAACCAGGGTTCCTCCGTTCGCAAGCGCGACGACGTTCACAAGATGGCCCAGGCCAACCGCGCCTTTGCCCACTTCCGCTGGTAATCCCTTCCGCGAGCGTCAGCCGAACCATTCACTTTCGATCATTACAGATACTTTCCAGACACTATGTCCGATCACGTAAACAATCCCAATCGCAAGGCTCCCCTTGAGCGCTACCGCAACATCGGTATCTCCGCTCACATTGACGCCGGCAAAACCACTTTGTCCGAGCGTATTCTTTTCTACACCGGCATGATTCACAAGATCGGTGAAACCCACGAAGGTTCCGCCACCACGGACTGGATGGAGCAGGAACGCGAACGCGGTATCACCATCACCTCTGCCGCCGTTACCACCAACTGGAAGCAGCTTCAGAATGAAGGTATCAGCAAAGTGTTCGAAGGCGAAAACTTCCAGCTGAACATTATTGACACCCCCGGGCACGTTGACTTCACCGCTGAAGTGGAACGTTCCCTCCGTGTGCTTGACGGCGCCATCGTGGTATTCTGCGGTGTGGCCGGCGTACAGCCCCAGACGGAAACCGTGTGGCGCCAGGCCACCAAGTACAGCGTTCCCCGCATGTGCTTTGTGAACAAGATGGACCGCACCGGCGCCAACTTCAACAACGTTCTGGACGACATCCACAACAAGCTGGGTGCAAACGCCGCCGCCATCCTGATCCCCATCGGCTCCGAAGACCAGCTCCGCGGCCAGATTGACGTGGTGAACCAGAAGGCTGTCATCTATGCCGACAACGACCGTCTGGGCTCCACCTACACGATTGAAGAAATCCCCGCCGAACTCAAGGACGAAGCCGAACTGGCCTACCATGACCTGGTGAGCCGCGTGGCTGACGTGGACGATGAACTGGCTGAAAAGGTTCTCATGGAAGAACCCTTCACCGCCAAGGAACTCAAGCAGGCTATCCGCCGCGCCACCATCGCCAACAAGTTCATCCCCGTTGCAGGCGGTTCCGCTTTCAAAAACAAGGGCGTCCAGTTCCTGCTTGATGCCGTGGTGGATTACCTCCCCTCTCCGGTGGAAACCGTTCCCGCCCACGCTGAAAGCACGCTGGACTCGGAAGAAACCTTTGAGATCACCGCTACGGACGATGCCAAGCCCATGGTGCTGGCATTCAAGCTCTGGGCTGACAAGTTCGTCGGCAAGCTGGTGTTCATCCGCGTTTACTCCGGTGTGCTCAAGAAAGGTGACACGGTATACAATCCCCGCACCCGCAAGTCGGAACGCGTGGGCCGCATCATTCAGATCCAGGCTAACCAGCACACGGACGTTGACGCCGTGTACTCCGGTGACATCGCCGCCATCGTAGGCCTCCGCAACGTGACCACGGGCGACACCATCACCAGCCCGGACAACGACATCTGCCTGGAACCCCCCACTTTCCCGGAAACCGTTATTTCCATGGCCGTGGAACCCAAGACCAAGGCTGACCAGGAAAAAATGTCCAACGCTCTGGGCCGTCTGTCTGAAGAAGACCCGACCTTCCGCGTGAAGACGGATGAAGAAACCGGCCAGACCCTGATCTCCGGCATGGGTGAACTTCACCTGGAAATCATCATTGACCGCCTGATGCGCGAATTCAAGGTGGAAGCCGACATCGGCAAGCCCCAGATCGCCTACCGCGAAACCATCACCGCCCCCGCCCACGGCGACGGCAAGCTGGTCAAGCAGTCCGGCGGCCGCGGCCAGTATGGCCATGTGGTGATCGACGTGAAGCCGAACGAACGCGGCAAGGGCCTCACCATTGAGAACAAGATCGTGGGTGGCGCCATTCCGAAGGAATACATGAACGCCGTTTTCGCCGGTCTCAATGAAGCCATGACCACGGGCGTCATCGCCGGTTATCCGGTAGTAGACGTACACGTTGAAGTGGTGGACGGTTCCTATCACGAAGTGGACTCCAACGAAAACGCGTTCAAGATGGCCGCCATCTTCGCCATGAAGGACGCCTTCAAGAAGGCCAAGCCCATCATGCTGGAACCCATCATGTCCGTGGAAGCCTCTACCCCGACCGACTACCAGGGCGACATCATGGGTGACCTGAACCGCCGCCGCGGCCAGATCAGCAACATGGAAAACAAGGCTAACGCCTGTATCCTGAAGGCCATGGTTCCCTTGTCCGAAATGTTCGGTTACTCCACCGCTATCCGTACCCTCTCCAGTGGCCGCGCCTCCTACTCCATGGAGCCCTCCCACTTTGAACAGGTGCCTCAGAACCTCGTTGACCAGATCGTCAGCGACAGGGCTAAATAAAAACAAACCTTTGAAGTATAACCAATAGACCGCACGTCCATGCAAAGTCCAAAAATCCGCATTCGACTCCGCGCATTTGACTCTCGCGCCATCGACCGCTCCTCCCTGGAGATCGTTGAAACCGCCAAGCGCACCGGAGCCAAAGTTCACGGCCCGATCCCGTTACCGACCCGCATTGAGAAATTCTCCGTGAACCGTTCCGTTCACGTCAACAAAAAGTCGGCTGAACAATTTGAAATCCGCACCCACAAGCGCCTGCTCGACATCGTCGATCCGACCGCCCGCACGATTGATGAGCTCAAGAAGCTCAATCTCCCGGCCGGTGTGGACATCACGATCCGCATCTAGTTTGGTACCCGGATAAGTAATTAAAAAACAGAAAGACACACTACAATGGCTCTAGGACTTATCGGAAAAAAGGTCGGCATGACCCGCCTGTTTGACCAGGAATCCGGCGCTATGGTGCCCGTGACCGTCATCGACGTCAAGGGCAACACCTTCGCCCAGATCAAAACGGAAGACAAGGATGGCTACAACGCTATCCAGGTTGCCTTTGATGCGCAGAAGGAAAGCCGCGTGGCCAAGCCTCAGGCCGGCCACTTCAAAAAACTGGGCATCCAGCCCACCAAGCTCCTCAAGGAATTCCGCGTGGAAGCTTCCGAACTGCCTGCCGAAGGCGCAGAAGATCCCGGCGTGGACCTCTTTTCCGCCGGCCAGTGGGTTGACGTGATCGGCACTTCCAAGGGCAAGGGCTTCCAGGGCGCGATGCGCCGCCACAACTTCCACGGCTCTCCCGCCGCGCACGGTTCCATGATGCACCGCCGTACCGGTGGTGTGGGTGGCTGCTCCACCCCCGGCCGCGTCTGGAAGAACCAGAAAATGCCCGGACAGATGGGCAATGCCAGGCGCACAGTACAGAACCTGAAGGTTGTGGCCGTTCGTCCGGAAGACAACGTCATTCTTATCTCCGGCGCTGTTCCCGGTGCACGCGGTTCCTACCTCGTGATCCGCCCCGCCAAGAAGAAGTAGGCTTTAGTTAACCTCACATTGATTATAGGAAAACCTATCTATGTCCGCAAATACCTTTACATTAGAAGCCGCCGCTGCCGCCAACATCCAGCTCGCTGGCAGTGACAAGGGCTCCCAGGCCGTGCATGACCTCATCGTGGCTTACCAGGCAAACCGCCGTACGGGTTCCGCCAACTCCAAGACCCGCGCTGAAGTCAGCGGCAACAACAAGAAGATCTTCCGCCAGAAGGGCACCGGTAACGCCCGCCACGGCGACAAGCGCGCCCCCATCTTTGTGGGCGGCGGCGTGGTCTTCGGTCCCCGCCCCTGCGACTACACCAAGAAGGTGAACAAGAGCACCCGCCGCCTGGCCCTGCGCCGCGTTCTGGGTGACCTGATCGCCGGTTCCAAGGTCAGCACCGTTTCCGAATTCTCCGTGGCCGACGGCAAGACCAAGTCCTTCATCAAGGCCGTCAAGGAACTGACGGACGCCAAGAAGGTGCTCATCGTGGCTGCCTCCTTTGACGAATCCACCTATCTTGCCGGCCGCAACGTTCAGGAAGTCCTCCTGATGACCGCCGCAGAAGTGAACATTGAACAGCTCATGAACGCTGGTGCAGTGATCCTCGTTGACAACGCTTTAGAAACCCTCGCCAGCCGTACTGCTTAAGAAGCCATGAAAGACATTTACCAAGTCATCAAGAAGGTGCGCATCAGCGAAAAGGCCACCATGCTCCAGGAAACCACTGGTGAGCTGGTCCTTGAAGTTGACCGTGACGCCAACAAAATCGAAATCAAAAAGGCTGTCGAAGTTGCTTTCGGCAAGAAGGTCGCTTCCGTGCGCACCGCCAACTATGACGGCAAGCTCAAGCGTCAGCGCCGCGCTGATGCAGGTCGCACCGCCCATTGGAAAAAAGCTTACATCAAGCTTGCCAACGGTGAAACCCTTGACCTCGTTTAACGCCCCCTATTAGGAAGGAAAGCTATCATGTCCCTCAAGTCATTCAAGCCAGTTACTCCCTCTAACCGCTACAAGGTGTGGCCGTCCTTTGACGAAATCACCACCTCCACCCCGGAAAAGAGTCTCTGCAGACCCCTCAAAAAATCCGGCGGCCGCAACAACAACGGCCGCATCACCACCCGCCACATCGGCGGTGGCCACAAGCGCAAGTACCGCCTGGTGGACTTCAAGCGCAACAAGTTTGACGTGCCCGCCACCGTGCTTACGATTGAATACGATCCCAACCGCACCTGCCGCATCGCCCTAATTGAATACAAGGACGGTGAAAAGTCCTACATCCTGGCCCCCACGGGTCTCCAGGTGGGCATGAAGGTGGAAAGCGGCCAGAAGGTTGCTCCCAAGGTAGGCAATGCCATGCCCCTGAAGAACGTTCCCCTGGGTACCTCCGTTCACAACATTGAAATCCGTCCGGGTTCCGGCGGCAAGGTTGCCCGCGCAGCCGGTCAGCAGGCCATCGTTTCCAACCGTGAAGCCGGCTATGCCCTGATCAAGATGCCCTCCGGTGAAATCCGCCGTTTCAATGAGGATTGCTACTGCACCATCGGTCAGGTAGGCAATACCCAGCACATGAACGAAATGTCCGGCAAGGCCGGCCGCACCCGCTGGATGGGCGTTCGTCCCACCGTGCGCGGTATGACGATGAACCCCGTCGACCACCCGAACGGTGGTGGTGAAGGTAAGTCCAAGTCCGGTGGTGGCCGCCAGCACCTCAAGTCCCCGTGGGGTCACGTCAAGGGCCAGAAGACCCGCCGTCTCCGCAAGCCCAGCGACTCCGTCATCGTACAGCGCCGCAACGCCAAGTAACCAATACACAATAACTTTAACTAGGATCATATAACATGGGACGTTCTCTCAAAAAAGGCCCTTTTGTCAGTCAGAAGCTTCTCACCAAGGTTGACGCTCAGCTTGAATCCGGTGACCGCAAGCCGATCAAGACCTGGAGCCGCGCATCCATGATTACGCCTGACTTCGTCGGTCTGACCTTCCTGGTGCACGCCGGCAAGAACTTTGCCACCGTGTACGTCACGGAAAACATGGTAGGCCACAAGCTTGGTGAATTTGCCCCGACTCGTGTCTTCAAACAGCACGGCGGTATCGGTAAGAAGTAATCAGTAAGTTAACAATCAACATGTCGAACTCTTCTTCCATCCTTGCGTACTCCCTCACCACCCTTGTGGGGCTGGGCGGAATGCTGCAGGGAGCGGAAGAGGATACGGCGGCACTGACGCGCAGAATCGAGCGTCTCGAAAAGCAGAATGCGGCCCTTAAGGCATCTTATGTCCAGGCCCGCAGCGACGCCGACAAGGCGGCCGCCCAGCTGGTGGACATCCGTTCCCGGCTGGAAGCTTTGGGAGGCGCAGCGCTAGGTAATAGTGAGGAGCGCCTGATTCAGGCGGTGGCAGACATCGAAGTTCTCAATGACCGCATCCAGCGGTTGGAACAGGCGTCCGTCAAGCTCTCCGGAGCCATCCTCGCCTACATGAAACAAGCCATATCCGAGGATGCAAACTCCAGGACCGCGGTGGAAAGCTCCCTGCGCCTGCTGGACTCCGTTCTGGGATACAGGCAACAGCCCGTGCGAGATGGCGCGGGAACCCTGGCGGAAGCCAAGGTGCTCAGCATTGACTCCGAATCCGGAGTGGTGGTGCTGAACGCCGGCAAGACGGCGGGGATGCAAGTCGGGATGCCTGTACAGGTGACCCGGGGAGCGCAAACCATCGGAGAAGCCGTGGTCACGGACGTCCGCAAGGAAGTGTGTGGCGCGCTTGTTCAGAAACTTGTGGCGCCAGCCGATCCGGTGCGCGTCGGAGATTCTGCCTCAGTAAAAACCAACGACTAAATCATCTTCATCAATAACCTGCACTACGAGGAAAAACCCATGGAAGTGAAAGCTGTTTACAAATACGCCCGCATCTCTGCCAAGAAGATGCGCGATATTGCTCAAGAAATCCAAGGCTTGTCCGTCTCCCAGGCGACCGACATCCTGTCCTACACCCCCAAGAAGGGTGCCTACCTGCTGAATAAGACGCTCAAGTCCGCTTTGGCCAATGCCGAAAACAATGCGGAACTGTCCGTTGATACGCTGGTGGTCAAATCCGTCATGGTCGATGAAGGCCCCACCATGCGCCGTACGATGCCCCGCGCCCGTGGATCCGCCAACATGATCCGCAAGCGCACATCCCATATCACCGTTATCCTGGCCGATCAAGAAGGCTAGGCCATACCAATCTAACACACATATAGCTGAACTAATATCATGGGTCAGAAAGTAAATCCAATCGGGTTCCGCCTCGCCGTCAACAAGGACTGGCGCTCCAAGTGGTACGCCACGGGCCAGGATTACGCCACCAAGCTGCATGAAGACTTGGTGATGCGCAAGTACATCAAGGAACAGTTGATGTCCGCCGCCGTCTCCAGCATCGTGATTGAACGCGCCTGGAACAGCGTCCGCATTACCGTCCACACCGCCCGTCCGGGTCTTGTCATCGGCCGCAAGGGTGAAGAAATTGAAAAGATCCGCCAGTACCTCCAGGGCCTGTGCGGCGCTTCCACCCAGGTCAACATTGACATTGTGGAAATCCGCTCCCCTGAAACGGACGCCCAGCTCATTGCTGAAAACGTGGCCGTTCAGCTGGAACGCCGCGTTTCCTTCCGCCGCGCCATGAAGCGTGCCGTGCAGGTAGCCATGGAACGTGGAGCCGACGGCATCCGCATCCGCTGCGCCGGCCGTCTCGGCGGCGCCGACATCGCCCGTGCCGAATGGTACCGCGAAGGCAAAGTGCCGTTGCAGACGCTCCGCACCCCGATTGACTACGGTTTCGCCGAAGCCCGCACCCTTTACGGCATCATTGGCGTGAAGTGCTGGGTCAACAAGCGCGATGAAGTCGTCAACAACCAGCAGAACTCCCGCCCGTCCGGCCCCCGCGGTCCCCGCCGTCCGCGTGCCTAATCAAGCCGCCATCACATTGTTCATCACACTTAACACAAGGAGGAATAAGATATGCCTTTAATGCCCAAAAGAGTGAAGCACCGCAAGATGCACCGCGGCAGCCGTTCCGGCAATGCCACGAGCGGTACCTATGTTGCCTTTGGTGACTTCGGCCTTCAGGTGCTCGACCGCGGTTGGATCACCAACAACCAGATTGAAGCCTGCCGTATTGCGATCAACCGTTACCTGAAACGTAAAGGTAAGGTGTTCATCCGCATTTTCCCGCAGAAGTCCTTCACGTCCCGTCCCCCGGATACCCGTATGGGTAAGGGCAAGGGCGCCGTGGAAGGCTGGGTGGCCGTTGTCCGCCCCGGCAACATTCTGTTTGAAGTTGGCGGCGTGACCGAATCCCAGGCCCGTGAAGCCCTTCGTCTGGCTTCCAACAAGCTGGGCGTGCCTACCCGCTTTGTCTACCGTCAAGGCGTTCAACACTAAAGCTACTCATCACCATGTCCGACAAGAACTCTCCCAAAGAACTTCGTGCTATGTCCGCCAAGGAGCTTTCCGCTCTGGTGCGCAGCCTTCGTGAAGAACTCTTCAATCTCCGTCTCCAGCAGGCCACCGGCCAGCTGGAAAACAACCAGAGAATCCGCACTGTCCGCAAGGACCTTGCCCGTGCCCTTACCATTAAGGGTGAAACCGGGGAAGCGTAAGCTGAGGATTTCCGGTAACAACAGAACATTCTAACACTTTTAGAATCCAATGTCCGAACAAACCGAAACAACCAAGAAGCCCGGCCTTCGCAAGACGCGCATCGGCGTGGTGACCTCCACCAAGATGGACAAGACCATCGTTGTGGAATACGTTGCCCGCGTTCCGCACCCCAAGTTCAAGAAGATCGTCAAGAAGAGCAAGAAGTTCTACGCCCATGACGAAAACTCCACGGCCAAGGTAGGCGATAAGGTACGTATCGTTGAAACCCGCCCGCTTTCCAAGCTCAAGTGCTGGGAGCTGGTGGAAGTGCTGACCCACTAATCAGGAATCAACCATTAAATAAAGGAGATTTGATACCATGATCCAGATGGAATCCCTAGTCCAGGTGGCCGACAATACCGGCGCCCGCTCCGCCAAGATGATTGGCGTCATCGGCAAGCGCACCCGTCAGGCCCACATTGGCGACATTATTACCTGCCACATCCGCGAATCCATTCCGACCGCTTCCGTGAAGAAGGGTACCGTGGTGAAGGCCGTGGTGGTGCGCACCGCCGCCCCGATCCGCCGTGATGACGGCTCCGTGCTGCGCTTTGACGGCAACGCCGTCGTCATCATCGACAAGGACAACAACCCGCGCGGCACCCGTATCTTCGGGCCGGTCGCCCGTGAACTCCGTGAAAAGAAGTTCATGAAGATTGTTTCCCTTGCTCCGGAAGTGCTCTAATTGAGACACTTCAGGATTTTGGAACGCCGTCCTCTGAAAAAGAGGACGGCGTTTTTTGTTGCTCCGTTTTTTCCCCATGCGCAAGGATTTGAAGAGCCTGGCCTGTTGCTGGAGTTTCAGGCGGGAGCACGCCGCAGGCTGCCGTCAGGCCGCACGTGCTGCTCTGGAAGGAATGCGCAAGCCTTGGAGGGCTTGAAGATGTATCCGGAAAGACAGCCTGTGCTTCTGAATCCGGATATGGCAGGACGGATGCGGAAAAGAAGACTCCGGAGGGAGGGCGTTAAACTGGCGCTCATGGCGCCTGTTGCAGCGCTGTGAAGGGAGGAGGCTGCTTGCAGTTATTCCGCGCGGGAAGGGGTCTGGGCAGTCCCGGAAAAGCGTGCGACAGGGAACAGGCTCAGCGCTTGTTCTGTTCAGCACGTGTTTTTTCCAGTTGCTGGGAGGAACCGCAGGCCGGGCACCGGAACCAGCGGAAGAGGAACACGTGCAGGGCCGTGGCAAATACATAGCCGAAGAGGGGGAGGCAATGCGCCGCCTTGTTGCGGGTGTACTTTTTAAAGGAGAAAACGTGCGCCCGGCATACGCTGCATTTCCGGGGAAGGGCCAGGGAGAGGTACAGGATGAGCGCCAGGAACAGGGGGCCAAAGCAGAGACTGATGATTTGCCAGCCCCGTTCTCCGTTGAGGAGCACCAGGGTAGTCACCGCAACGGAGAAGAGGATGGAGACGAAGAGCAGAAGAACGGAGGCCGCCCCCAGCCACGTCCGGAAGGGGGTCATGTGCCTGACGCCTTTTTTGCGCAGGTAGGTTTTCGGCTCCTGAGGAGCATGGGCGGGCTTGGCGGGCTGGTAGCTTTGTTCTTCCTGAAGCCTCGCCTTGGTGGAGAGGTGTTTTGCAGGGCTGTCAGACGGCCGCTGCCGTTTTTCCCGGGCCGGAACGGGGTTCCGTGGGGCTGCCGGCGGCGTGGCTGGTTCCGCAATGGGAACGGCAAGGGGGAGTGGAGCCTGGGCGCCGGGCAGGTCTGCCGGTTCCGGTGCGGTGGGGGATGAAAGCGCCTGTTCCACCCATGCCCTGAATAGAGGGGCCGGGGGAATTGCCGTGTTCAGCTTAAGCATCCGTTTTGCCTGATGGAGTTCAGGCAAAACGGTGAGGGGATCCACGGAAGCGAATTGTTCAAGAGTCCCTATGCCGACCGCTTCCAGCAATTCAATGAATTGCTCATGGCGGGCAAAGTACTGTTGAAGGTCATTCATTCCCGGAAGAATAGATGATTAGGAAAGGGAATCAAGCATGCCTTTCAGTTGGGCCTGTTTTGCTTCCCAATCCGCCAGGCGGGCTTTTTCCTGCTCCACAACTTCCACCGGAGCCCTTTCCACAAAGCCCGCATTGCCCAGCTTGGCGGAGGATTTGGCGATTTCCCTGGCAATTTTATCCAGTTCCTTGCCCAGGCGTTCCTTTTCCGCTTCCACGTCAATGAGCCCGTCCAGGGGGAGGAAGAGTTCTCCCAGCGGCGTCAGGGCCGCAGGCGTTCCCTTGGGCGCCGCGTAGCCCGCGTCCCGGGTGACGGATTTAGCATTCGCCAGGATGGAGAGGCGGGAGAGGATGTCCTGCGGGACGTCATGCGCGGTTTTCAGGATGAAGCTGACGTTTTTGTTGTTGGAGAGGTCATATTCCGCCTTCAGGTTGCGCGCCTTGTTGGCCGTTTCATAGAGGGCGGCTGCCTGGGTGTTCGCCAGCGTGATGCGGTTTTCATCCAGTCCGGCCAGCAGGGTGTTTGCGGAGGGAAGGGGGGTGCGCATGAGCGGGAGGCCGCCGTGGGCGTCCGCAAAGCCCAGGGAGGACCAGAGTTCTTCCGTGATGTGCGGCATGACGGGATGGAGCAGGGCCAGGTAGTGCCTGAGCACCGTGTCCATGGTGGCGAGCGTGGTCGCCCGCGCGGCGGGGTCCGCGCCGTCCCTCAGGTCGCCCTTGACGGCTTCCAGGAAGCGGTCGCAGTATTCGTTCCAGAAGAATTGGTACAGGGCCTGGATGAGGGCGTTGAATTCATAGTCCGCCAGCGCTTTTTCCACATCCGCATGAAGCTGTTTGAGCTTGGAGATGATGGCGATGTGCACGGGGGAGTAGTGCGGTGCCGCTCCTTCCTCCGCCGCGCCCTGCATCAGGCGGAAGCGGGTGGCGTTGTAGAGCTTGTTGGCAAAGTTCCTGCCTTCGCCGATCTGGCTTTCGTCAAAGCGCACGTCCGTGCCCGTGGGGGCGATGCGCATGAGGCCAAAGCGGAGGCCGTCCGCGCCGTAGTTGGCAATCAGGTCCAGCGGGTCCGGGGAGTTGCCCAGGGATTTGCTCATTTTGCGCCCGATCTTGTCGCGGATGATGGACGTGAAGAAGACGTTGCTGAACGGCTTGTCATGCTGGAAGCGGTAACCGGCCATGATCATGCGGGCCACCCAGAAGAAGATGATGTCCGGTCCTGTGACGAGGTCTGAGGTGGGGTAGAATTTGGCGCGGGTTTCGTCATCCATGGTGGAGAAGGGCCACAGCCAGGAGGAGAACCACGTGTCCATGACGTCGCTGTCCTGGATCCAGTTTTCCGGATCCGCCGGCGGCTCGGTTCCTACGTAAAGGCTGCCCTGTTCCAGGGCGGAGGCGTCCAGGGCCGGAGCGTTCCTGAGTTCCTCCGCCTTGTCCTTCCTGTACCAGACCGGGATACGGTGGCCCCACCAGAGCTGGCGGGAGATGCACCAGTCCTGGATGTTTTCCAGCCAGTGGGCGTAGGTTTTCGCCCAGCGGGCCGGGCGGAAGGTGATGTCTCCGCCGGCCACGGCGTCGGCCGCTTCCTTCACGCAGGGGTATTTGAGGAACCACTGCATGGAGAGGCGCGGTTCAATGGGGACGTTGGCGCGTTCGGAGAAGCCCACCTTGTTATCATAGTCTTCAATCTTGACCATGAGACCGGCGGCTTCCAGCATTTCCACGGATTTCCGGCGCGCATCAAAGCGGTCCATGCCGTGCAGTTCCGGCACTTCCGGGCAGTTGACATGGCCGTCCGGGGTAAGGATGTCGATGATCTCCAGATTGAATTTCCGGCCTATTTCAAAGTCCGCCTTGTCATGGGCCGGAGTGATTTTCAGGGCGCCGGTGCCGAATTCTATTTCCACGTATTCATCCCCAATGACGGGAATGGGGGCGGCGTTGAGCGGGCGCATGACGTTTTTGCCGATGAGATGGGCGTACCGCGGGTCCTTGGGGTTCACGGCCACGGCTACGTCCGCCATGATGGTTTCCGGGCGTGTCGTGGCTACATGGAGGGCACCGGAACCGTCTTCCAGCTTGTACAGGATAGTGTAGAGCTTGCTTTTCTGCTCCGTCATGATGACTTCCTCATCGGAGAGCGCGGTAAGGGAAACGGGGCACCAGTTGACCATGCGGCGGCCGCGGTAGATGAGGCCTTCCCTGAAGAGGTCAATGAAGACCTGCCCGACGGCTTTGGTGTATTCCTCATCCATCGTGAAGCGTTGACGGTCCCAGTCACAGGAACAGCCCAGCTTGTGGAGCTGGTTGATGATGATGCCGCCGTGCTTTTCCTTCCATTCCCAGACTTTTTCCAGAAAGGCTTCCCGGCCCAGGTCATGGCGGCTCTGGCCCGTCGTCTGCTTGAGGTCTTTTTCCACCCGCACCTGGGTGGCGATGCCCGCGTGGTCCGTGCCGGGCAGCCATAGGGCTTCATAACCCTTCTGGCGCGCGCGGCGTACCAGAATGTCCTGGATGGTGTTGTTCAGCACATGGCCCAGGTGGAGCACCCCCGTGACGTTGGGAGGGGGAATGACGATGGAGTAGGCAGGCTTTTCAGAAGCCGGGTCAGCCTTGAAACAACCTTCTTCAATCCAGCGGGATTGCCATTTTTCTTCCACCAGGGAGGGATCATATGCTTTGGGCAGATCAGACATGGGCAACAGGGTACCATAAAGTTTTTTTCTTTCAATCCCTACCTGTCCGGTAAATGGGGGAAAACGGGCCTTTTCCGTTCCGGAGGCGGGCGCATGAAAAAGCCGCCGGCTCCCTGGCGGGAACCGGCGGCCGTAGTAGATGCCCCGTATCTGGTTTATTTAACCGTCACGGTCGTCTGGGCCGGCTTGAGGCCGTTGGAGATGACCTGGAGCGTCACTTTTCCGGATTCACCCTTGCGGGAGCGCAGAACAACCTGGGCCAGGCCGTTGAAAGCCTTGATTTTCATGATGTTCTTGTTTTCCGGATTGGCCATGGTGGTGAAGTCCGTGGGGTCTCCGTTGCAGATGCCGGCGATGTCCGCCGGACCGCTTACCTTGAAGGTGAGCTGGTTTTTGCTGCGGGGCACCATGCGGCCCTGCGCGTCACGGACGGCCACGGTGACGTAGGAGAGGTCATAGCCGTCTCCCTTGATTTCACTGCGGTCCGGCTTGAGGGTGAGCGCCGCCGGTTTTCCGGTGGTGGTTACCGTATCCGTAGCCCAGGGCTTGCCGTCCTTTTTGACGACTACCTTGAGGGTGCCGGGCGTGTATTTCACGTCTTCCCACACGAGGCGGTAGCGGTCCTTTTCTCCGGTGCCCTTTTTGCGGACGCCCTGGGATTTTCCGTTCAGGAAGAGTTCCGCTTCATCCCCGCTGGTGTAGACGTGCACGGGCGTTACTTCCCCCTTGCGTTCCGGCCAGTTCCAGTGCGGCAGGATGTGGGCCATCTTGACGTCCGGCCTCCAGTGGGCCTGGTAGATGTAGAAGCGGTCTTTCTTGAAGCCACACAGGTCCACGATGCCGAAGTAGGAGCTGCGGGAGGGAGCGCGGTTACCCATTTTCTTGAGTTCCGCCATCAGTTTTTCGCGTTCCGGCCCTTCCGGCACGTTCAGGGCGTTGGTGGCGTCCAGGTTGTACGGGGTGGGTTCGCCCAGGTAGTCGAAGCCCGTCCACACGTATTCGCCCGCGCTGTTGGGGTTGTCGTCCTGAGCGGCAAATTCCACGTCCGGGCGGTAGGCCCAGCCGGGGGCGTACAGGTCGTAGGAACTGACCTGGTAGAGGAAGAAGCCTTTGCCCTTGTTCCAGTCCACGGGGAAGAAGTATTCCCCGCGCGTGCTGACGCAGGAGGAGGTTTCACTGGCATAGAAGGGCTGGTCCGGACGGTCCTTGGAGAAGGCCTTGTACGCCCAGGGCTTGTAGTTGTAGCCGTAAACGTCCATGGTATCGCCAAAGCCGTTCCGGGCGGCGTTGGCGTCATTGCAGCCTGCCGTCACCTTGCGGGTGGGGTCTTCCCGGTGGAAGAGGTCCGTGAGGGTCTGGGAGACGTGGTGCAGGTTTTTATTGCCCTGTTCCGGCACTTCATTGCCCGTGCTCCAGGCGATGACGCTGGGATGGTTGCGGTCCCGGTGGCAGAAGTTGACCAGGTCGCGTTCATGCCATTCGTCAAAGTAGTTGTGGTAGTCCTGCCCCTTTTTGGCGCTGTGCCACATGTCAAAGAGTTCGTCAATGACCAGGATGCCCATCTTGTCGCACAGGTCCAGCACTTCCGGTGCGGGGGGGTTGTGGGAGGTACGGATGGAGTTGACGCCGAATTCCTTCAGGATTTCAATCTGGCGTTCATAGCCGCGCGTATGGGCGGCTCCGCCCAGCGGCCCCAGGTCATGGTGCTGGCAGACGCCCTTGAGCTGAACGCGTTCTCCGTTGAGGTAGAATCCCGTAGGTTTCCATTCAATCGTGCGCACGCCAAAGTTCGTGAGCTTCTGGTCAATGATTTTGTCACCCAGCTTGACGGTGGTCTTCATCTTGTACAGATGGGGCGCCTGGAGCGTCCACAGGGTGGGGTTTTTAAGGGACAGCGTGCTGGTTACCTTGCCCTTTTCCCCGGCGGGAATGGCTTCCCCCTTGGTGGTGGCCGCAGCCACTACCTTGTCACCGTCCAGGATTTCTTCCGTAACGGTGGGAATGACGGGCTTGTCCGTGGTGTTTTTCACTGTAGTGTCCACTTCCACCTTGGCGGCGGATTTGGTGACTTCCGGAGTTTTGACGAAGACGCCCCAGTGTTCAATGTGCACGGGGTTGGATTCCGTGAGCCAGACGTGGCGGTGGATGCCGCCGCCCGGATACCAGCGGGAGGAGTTGGGGGGATTGTCCACCCTGACGGCAATGGTGTTTTTCTGGCCGAATTTCAGGAAGGGCGTGATGTCCACGCGGAAGGAGCCGTAACCGTATTTCCATTCTCCGGCCAGGTCCCCGTTCACATAGATTTTCGGGCGGGACATGACGCCGTCAAAGTCCAGATAGAATTGGTTGCCCTTGGCGTCCGCGGGAACTTCCAGCGTCTTGCGGTACCAGCCGATGCCGTCCCAGGGGAGCTTGCCGGTTTCATTGGGCAGGTCCATGCGGTACGGGCCTTCCACACCCCAGTCATGCGGCAGGTTCAGGGAACGCCAGTTTTTGTCGTTGAAGCCCGGGCTTGAGGGGTGGTCAGCCTTGCTGGCTCCGGTAGCAGCTTGCGGGCGGATGATTTCCCCCTTGCCGTCTTTAAAGGTGATTTCACGGATGCTGGCCCAGTTGCCCTGGTTGTTGCCCGTGCAGGTAATGCGGAAGTAGCGGGGCTTGCCGCCCTTGTTTTCCACCGTGTCTTCCTTGGAGTTGTTTTGTCCGGAAGTTTTGTCTTCAATGGTCGTCCAGCGTTTCCCGTCACCGGAGCCTTCCAGCTTGAAAAGATGGTTGTTCTGTTTTTCCCAAAGGATGTTGATGGTTTTCACATCCACGGGACGGCCCATGTCCACGGTAATTTTTTCCCCGCTTTTGCCGCCGTCGGCACACCAGCGGGTGGATTTGTCCCCATCCACGGCATTGTCCGCCGGATTACCGGATTCCTCACTGGTGGCAGTGGCGAATCCCATGGCTTTCCCAGGTTCCGGCTGTGTGCTGCCATCCGGCATTTTTCCGAAACGGGCAAATTTCCAGTTCCAGTCCAGGCTCTCCGTTTTGGTTGCGTCCAAGGGAGCCGCCATGAGGCTGGCGATGCTGAACGCAGTGATGCAGAGGGTCGTGCGTGTAATGTTGGTGAACATATCTGTGATATTACGACTGGAAATCCGCGATCTTGCAAGATTTTTATTCCGCAGGACACGGTTTCTGACCAGGTTTTTTTATCCGGACCTCACGTGTCAGGCGTGATGACCCGGGGACGCCGGTCCTGTATGAATGGACCCGTCTTCCGGAAAGTGCCTTGGCCCGGAAGGCCCCCCTGGATGTGAGAGTGGCGCGGAAGGTCCGGTTGATGGACAAGGGACCGAGGGGGATGAAAAGAAGATGCCGGACCGGCTTCGTTGAAGAGCCGGTCCGGCAACGGGGGAGGGGAGAGGAAAGGGAAGGGTTCAGATGTACACCTTGACGATGGCTTTTTTACGGAGGCGTTCCACCCATTTTTTATAGCGTTCGTTGCTGCGCTTGTTGCGCGCCATCATATCAATCTGCTCCTTGATGGCGGAAAGCGGGGGAGGCGGGGCCAGTTCCTTTTTTTCCACCAGCACGATGGTGAAGCCGGTGGCGTCTACAAGCGGCCCGATGATTTCCCCGGTCCGGGCTCCAAAGATGATGGCGGCGGATTCCGGGGAGAGCGTGGAGCGCTCCGTGACGGGCCAGTCGCCGCCCTTTTCCGCATACAGGTCCTTGGAGTAGCGCTTGGCCATGTCTTCAAAGGAGGCGTTTTTGGATTTGATTTCCTTGGCGATGAGTTCCGCCAGGTTGAGCTGCACTTCCGGCGTGGAGGCGGAGTCGTCCCCCAGCATGGGGATGAAGATTTTCTTGAATTTGATCTTGTCCTTGGTCAGGTCCCGGTATTGTTCCTTGGTCGCCTCGTATTCCTGCCGTATTTCTTCCGGGGTGGGTGGTATTTCCTGATCGTACTTGGAGGCTCGCATGATCTGGACCTGGAGCTGTTTTTTCGTCATTTCCCGGAAGGCGCGGATAGTCATGCCGGACAGGTTCAGGTTTTTCAGGAAGGCGGAGCGGTCGCCGTTGAAGGTGGTGAGGATGGTGCGGTTGATTTCCTGGTCGATCAGGGAATCGCGGATGACGCCGCCCATGCCTTCGAATTCATTGCGGAGGAGTTCGCGCTCCACCAGGTCTTCAATGATGTTTTTCTTCGCCAGGGCAAGCTGCTTGTAGAATTCGGGCCCCTGCTTGGGGTACTGGGCCGCCAGCTGGGCGCCGATGGGCATGAGCCGCACGCTGACTTCATTGGCTGTGATGGGGCGTCCGTTCACGGTGGCCGCTATCCGGTTGACGATGCGCTGGGGCTGGATGCGGGAGGCCGGGGCCTCATTCGGGGAAATGCGCTTGGATTCGTCCGGGAGCACCGTCTCTCTTCCGTCATCCCCGTGAAGCTGGACGGCCCGGGGGAGGGAGGAGTGTGGGTCCGCGATGCTTTGCCCCTGTGCAGATACGGCCATGGTACAGATAAGAAGCGCCTGGAAGTGGGTCCTGATATTCATGAAGGGGTAAGGAAAGCTTTAATGTCTCAGGATGATAGGGGACGGACCTGCAAAGACAATCTATTTTTTGGTATGTATGGCTGGAGTCCCTCATGGAAGGGAGGGCTTTCCCCGCGCTTCTGCTGACTGTGGATGTGCTTGGTAAATGCCGTTTTTCCCTATACAGTGCGCGGTGATGCACAATTGCCGTTTATTGCAGGGAGTGGTCCGTTCCTCCCGTCCGGCCAATATTCCCACGCTGTTTACCAATGCGGCGGCGGCCTGGGCCGCTGTCCGCGGGGCGGAGCTGCCACCTGCCGGGTTGTACGCCGGCGCGGTGCTGATGGGGCTGTGTTTTTATTTGTACGGCATGTGGGAGAATGACCGTGTGGACGCCCGGTGGGACGCATCCCGTTATCCGGACCGTCCGGTGCCGTGCGGAGCCGTGAGCGTGTCCGTGCTGAGGCTTCTGGCCCTGGCGGCCGGGTTGTCCGGCCTGGTGCTGAATATGGTGCTGGGCGGGGAGTTTGCGCTGGGGGCCCTGCTGCTGATCGTGATTTCCCTGTATAATATGTTCCACAAGCTGTGGAGCGGGTCCATTTTCCTGATGGGGCTGTGCCGCGGGTTGTGGGTTCTGGCGGCGGGGCTGGTGTTTGCCCATGCGGCGGGGGAGCCGTCCCTGCCTCCGGCGCTGGCCTGGTATGCCTTTGGCTTGTTTGCGTTTACGTGCGTGATTTCCCTGGTGGCCCGGCGTGAGGCGGGCAGGCCCCGCGTTCAGGCGGCGGTTGGCCTGTTGCTTTCCGGCATGTGCCTGTTTGATGCGGTGTGGCTGTTGTTCTTCGGTTCCTGGTTGTGGATTGGGGCCGTTTTGCTGTGGGCCGGAACGCGGCTGCTGCAGAAGTTCGGGTGCCGGGCTACATAGGTTTGGATTGAATTTTCACGAAAAGTGTGCATGATTTAACGCGAGAAAGAGGGTTATGAATGAATTGATCATCAAGATAGGGCCGTTGTTCTGGGTTTTGAGCGTTCTGGCCGTGTATGCGCTGGCGGTCGTGGCGGAGCGGATTTTATATTTCCACAGGATTCAGATTAATACCGGGGATTTTTTAAGGGGCATTTCCAAGCTGGTGAATGCCGGCAGCGTGGATGAAGCCCGGCATGAGGCTTCCATTCTTCCGGGGCCTGCGCCCCGCGTGGTTTCCTCCGTGCTGGCGCATTCCGGCCTGCCGCGTGAGGAGCTGCGGGCCGTGGCGGAGGATTCCGTGCAGATGGAGGTGTTCCAGATTGAGAAGAATATCCGCGGCCTGCTGGTGGTGGCTACCGTCAGTCCGCTGATCGGCGTGCTGGGGACCATTCAGGGGCTGGTGGGCTTTTACTCCCAGCCGGGCCTGCTGGAAGGGAAGGCTCCCACCCTCGCCATGTCGGATGCCGTTTACCAGGCCCTGCTGAGTTCCGCGCTGGGGCTGAGCATTGCGATTCCGGCATATCTTTTTTATTCCTACCTGGCTTCCCGCTCCCGCCAGATCGTGCATTCCCTGGAACGGGCCGGCACGGAGGCCGTCTGCCTGGTGTGCGACGCACGCCGGAGGCGCGAGGAGGGGGAGAGCATGACGGGACGCGGAGTATAAGGTAACCCAGGAAGGAGGAAGCGCGTGCAGATCAAGACCCGTTCAACGTTGCCTACCGGGGCGTTTTTCATGCAGGTGGTCGTCCTGTTGGATCTCGTTGTCCTGGTTTGTGTGCTGACGATCATGACTTCCCGCGTGGGAATGGCGTACGGGTATGAGGTGAAGGCTCCGTCTTCACGGTTCCTGATGAACATTGTGGGGGATGCGGAGTTTATTTCCGTTACGGCCGGGGACCAGCCGGCTTTTTACATCGGGAACCGCCTGATTGAGGGTGGCCTGCCCGGGGTTTCCGCGGAGCTGGACCGTATTTCCCGGGAGCATGAGGGGAACGGAAGCGGGCGCATGAGTATTGCGCTGAGGCTGGATTCCGCTGTTTCCCGCGCTCTGGAGCAGGAACTGGTGGACATGGTGCTTGCCAAGGGAATGACGTGCTATATTGCCGCGGAGCCGGCGGATTGATTTTTTCTTTTTTCCGCATGAAGCTGAACAAAAAGAGCCGGGCCAAGATTTTCGACCTTCATCTGGGGTTGACGTTTGACTGGCGGGATACCGGCATTTTACGCTGGCGTATTTTGCTGTGGATGCTTGTGTTCGGCGTCTGCCTGTTCATTGCCGCCCTGTTTGTCCATGTGGATGTTCCGGGAGCGCGCAAGACAGGGGAGCAGCCGG
Organism: Akkermansia muciniphila; assembly: GCF_018709685.1. Classification (GTDB taxonomy): domain Bacteria; phylum Verrucomicrobiota; class Verrucomicrobiia; order Verrucomicrobiales; family Akkermansiaceae; genus Akkermansia; species Akkermansia muciniphila_E. Next base: position 21,093 of record NZ_JABDHQ010000002.1, on the reverse strand, counting down.
GTGCCGTTGTGCTGCTGCCCGCGGATAATCCGCGCCTGCACCAGTATGTGCTGCGCAATACGCCCCTGCCCGTGAGGGGGCCTGTCTGGGCGGATCCGGTGACGGCGGGGCCAATCGGGGAAACGGGCATCACGCTGCCCTCCCTGCGTTCAGAGGATACTCCTCTGGCGCCCCTCCCGCCCGTCTCCGTGCCCACGGTGGCGGACCAGGTCTGGCGCATGTGGCAGCATCCGGATTTTCATATCCGCGCCATGTTGAATCCTTCCCTGGATGTTTCCGGCACGTGCATCCCGTACCTGTCTTTTTGTTCTCCGGGGCTGGACGGGCAGATTGTCACCGCCGGGCCCCTGTCCGGTTTTTCCAGAAGCGAGGACCATACGGGGTTGAGGAGCGAGTTTTTTGTGGTGGTGGATGTCTGGGGCGTGCCCTCCCAGGTGCTGCTGATGGAGTCTTCCGGGAGTTCCGGGACGGATGAGTCCGCCATGCGGTTTGCCCGGTCCCTGCGCTGGACCCCGTCCAGGGAGCCGCGCAGCGGCACCATGTCCATTGAATGGAAGGAGGAAGAGCCGTGAGCATGTCCCTCCGGGAGTTTTTGCTGCATCTGTTCCTGATGGGAGCGGGAACATTTTGTGCCGTGGTGTTCGTCTGCCTGGTGACGGCCTGGGTGCGGTCTTTCCTGGACCGCAGGCACAAGGTCAGGTGCCGCATTTGCGGGTTCCGGTTTTATGTACGGGACGGGAATCCGCGTGCGGAGTGCCCGCATTGCGGCGCGGCTAACAGGAAAGGTTAAAAAATCCCCCGTGCGGAAGACCGCGCGGGGGGAATAGTGAAAGGGCCGGCCGGATTAATAAATCCGGAGGGATTCTTCATCAATGGGCAGGGAATCCATGCCCAGGTCTTCCGCTCCGTGCGTTCCCATTTCCTCCCGCACATGGATGACGTCCACCCGGCTGCTCTTGCCTTCCCCGGAACGGTAGCGGATGCGCGGTTCCCTAATGACGACGGTGTTGCCGCCCATGGCCGCCGCCTCCTTGGTGAAGTAGTTAATCAGTTCCTTGTCTTCCATGGATACATGGACAATGCGCCCTTCAGGACCGTTAAAGTGTCCCACATTCGTGTATTCCCCCATGGGATATTCATCAATGACCAGAACTTCGTTCTGCGGGATGGGTGCGCGCGGCGGGCCGGAAGTGACCGGCGTCCACGCATTAGGGCCGGAGGGGGAGGAGCAGGCTGCAATCAGGCTTGTGATCAGGCAAAAGGCCGGACTGATAAAAGGCGCGTTCATGGTTGTCCTGCCGTCAATAATCGGCAGGCGGTACAAAAATGCAACGGTAAACTTCGTTGCCGTCATGAAAGATTTGCACCATGACACGTTCAGGTGTTCTTTTGACGCAGTAGGAGTCGTGTTCCTCCGGGATGGGGGGCGCGTAACGGCGCGTGCTGCGGCGGGCAAAGACATGCTGGCGGAATACTCCCACGACGGCATGATTGCTCATTTTGACAATGGTATAGTAGTCGCTGGTAGGCAGGGTGATGGAAGGAGGAACGTCTTTGGCACTCACGGGCTGGATTATAGATGGCGGCTGAAAACAATGTCGAACCTGAAATGTGGCATGGGACCACGTCCGGAACGGTGTGGACCTAGTCCGTCCGCCCCATCATTTCCCGGGTTTCCTGGATGGTGCGCGCCTGGGCCTGCCGTGCGCTCATGATGGAGGGCTGTTCAAAGCTTTGCCGCCTGGCTTCAATGTCCTTGTTGACGGTGCGGCCCAGGTGTTTGTCCGCGTCTTTCCAGGAACGGCCCTCAAAGTCGGATTTCTGGGTGGCGTATTGTTTGGACGCATCCTGCCAGGAATGGGTATTTACCCCTTTGGCGTGGGCGATGAAGTCAGGGGTATCCACTTTGCCATCCGTGAAGGATTTGACGCCGTCCCATTTTTTGGTTTCAAATTTGGTGGCGGCTCCGTCAAATTTCTTTTTTTCAAAGGCAGTGGTTTCAAAAGCCTTTTTTTCAATCTGGGACGTATCTCCGTTGTAACGGAGCCCTTCAAAGGAGCTCCGCTTCTGGGAGACCATGGTGGTGTTGCCCTCCTTGTCCGTCTGCTGGCCGAAGCCGCCGGCGAATTTTGCTTCCAGCGCGTCCATCAGCTCCGCATCCGTTTTGGGGGAATCCGGACGCTGTTTGGGCTGCATGCTCGTCGTCACCGTACGTTCGGTAGCGCAGGAGCAGAGCCCGGCGGCGGCGATCAGGAGAATGTGCTGTATCCGGAACATGCTCACGGTTTCCTATTTTCACGATTGCCGCGCAAATTGCAAACAAAAAGGCGCCTCCATTGCTGAATGGAGGCGCCCGGAGTAATTTGTCTGGTTCCTGCGGGGGAAGGTTACTTGGAAGCGGTCAGCTTGGCGACCTGGTCCTTCAGTTCCTTGCCTACCTTGAACTTGACGACGGAACGGGCGGGAATCGGCACGTCCTGGTCAGGATTCTTGGGATTGCGGCCTACTTTGGGCTTCACTTCCTTCACCTGGAAGGTTCCGAAGTTGCGAATCACCACACGGTCACCTTCCGCAAGTGTGCTGGAGATAATGTCCACGGCACGTTGTACGATGTCGAACACTTCAATCTGGGTGAAGTTGGTTTCGGCGCTGATCTTGTTAACGAGGTCTCGTTTTGTTAATGTTTTAGCCATATGGAGTGCAGAATGATATGAATGTATGAGTTTTATAGTTCAGCGTCCGTGATTTGTCTCCTAAAAAATCATATAATCCGTGGCATGCTTGATTTTTGCGTCCGCAACCGCGCGATGCGAGGATTTTGCTTGACCGGAGCGGTTTGAATGCTTCCATTATTCGCCGCCGGACGCTCCGGCGCCGGGAGGGAGGATATGCGCACCACATTTACAACCATGCTGACTGACGCTCAGGCCGGAAGGCTTGAGGCCATTCTGGAGGGAAAGGGGTTTGAAAAAAGGGAGGTGCCTTACGCGCGCTTTTCCTTTGCAGGACCCTCCCTGCTGGCGACGGTTTACGAGAAGAAGAATAAGCTCCTTCTTCAGGGGAAGGGAACGGACGAGTTTATAGAGTTTACTCTGGAGCCGCAGGTAACGGGCATTCTGTCCCTCCCTGCGGAAGCGGAGGAGGAGGGAGGAAAAACGGGAGCCCATTTCGGCATTGATGAAAGCGGCAAGGGGGATTACTTCGGCCCGCTGGTGGTGGCCGGAGTTTATGTGGACGGCCGCATCAGCGCCGCGCTGCGCAAGCTGGGCGTCTGCGACAGCAAGCTGGTGGGCTCCTCCGCCAGAATCCGTTCCCTGGCGGAAGGGATACGCAAGGTTCCGGGCATCCGGTTCCATCTGGTAAGCATAGGCCCGGAACGTTACAACCAGCTTTATCCGGAGTTCAGGAATTTGAACCGTTTTCTGGCCTGGGGCCATGCTACGGTGATTGAAGGGCTGGCGGCCAAGGTGCCGGACTGCCCCATGGCGCTGAGCGACCAGTTTGCCAATCCGTTTGTCCTGAAAAGGGCGCTGGCGGCCAAAAAGCTGTCCATCCGGCTGGAACAGCGCGTCCGGGCGGAAAGTGATGTGGCGGTGGCTGCTGCGTCCATTCTGGCGCGTGAACGTTTTGTGAACTGGATGGACGCGGCCGGCGAGGCTGCAGGCATGAAGCTGCCGCTGGGCGCCTCCGGCCAGGTGGTGAAGGCCGCCCGCCAGCTGGTGGCCGTGCACGGGGAGGAGATGCTGCCGAAGGTGGCCAAGATGCATTTCAAGACCACGCAGAACGTGCTGAAGTGAGTCAGGCCGGCGTGGCGTAGGGCGGCGCTTCCCGCTTCCATTTGCCGTCTCCCACGGAAAGAACGGTGATTCTGACGCGGTCCAGCCCGTGGTGTTTCATGTCCAGCCGTTCCGCGGCTTTTTCACTCAGGTCAATAAGGCGGTTTTTGATGAAGGGGCCGCGGTCGTTGACGCGGACTTTCACGGTTTTCCCCGTGCGCAGGGATTGGACGAGCACCTCGCAGGGGAGGGGCAGGGTGGGGTGCGCCGCGTGCAGGTGCCAGGGGCGCACGTTTTCTCCAATGGCCGTTTCCCCGCTGACGAGTCCCCACAGGGCGCATTCGTTATAGTGGGAGGCAATGCCCGTTTGTTCATAGGACAGGGCCTGCTCCACGCTCATGGGGTGGTAGCGGTGGCCCCGGATGGTGTAGGGACGGGTCATGTAGCCGGGGTAGTCCCGGCTTTTGGGGGAGGAGGAGCAGGCTGCCAGCCATAACAGCCCGGCCAGCATGGCCGCTCCGCTGATGATGCCCGTGCGCATAGGTTATATATGGACGGGAATACGGCGGATTGCAAGACGCTGACGCGTTTTCCCTTCCGGGGAAAAGGCTTCTCCGAAGGGCCGGAGCGGCACGCCGCGGACTTTCAGGATCAGGTTTTGATTTTGGTTGACTTGACTGGGCCGCTTGCGTAGCGTTGGTGCGATTCTGGGAACTTACTACAATAATATAGATAACATAATGAGCAGACAGGCATTTTATCCGCATCTCTCAGTGGATTGTGTGTTGATCGGGTTCGATGAGGAAGGGCTGAAGGTCCTTCTGGTTGAAAAGACGCATGTCGAACCGGGCCATACCGGCGCTATTTCCAAGCTGCCCGGTGATTTGATTTATGAGGATGAAGAGCTGGACGCCGCGGCACGCCGCATCCTGTTTGACATGACGGGCATGTCTTCTCCCCATTTGGAGCAGTTTCATACCTTCGGCGCTCCGGCGCGCATCAAGAACCCGGCGGACCGGGAGTGGGTGGAGGCCGTCTCCGGCCAGAAGATCGGCCGTCTGGTGACGGTGGCGTATATGGCCATGCTGAGGATTTCCACCAAGCTGCGCAAATTGATGGAGAGCCACAAGACCCGCTGGGTGCCGGTGGACGGGCTTCCGGAACTGGCGTTTGACCACCGGGACATTATTGATCTGGCCCTGGAGAGGATACGCTCTTCCGTGAAGAAGGAGCCCGCGCTGATTTACGACATGCTGCCCGCCAAGTTTACGGCGCTCCAGCTCAGGAGGCTGAATGAGGAGATTCACGGCAAACCGATGGACGTGCGCAATTTCCATAAGAAGATCGCCTCCCGGCCCTACATCGTCCCCCTGGATGAGAAGGAGGAGGGGGTGGCCCACCGGGCGGCGCGCTATTACCGTTTTGACCGCAAGATTTACAACCGCCTTTATTACCGGAGCTGAGGCTGTCCCGGCGCGGTGATTCCGTCTCTCCGGGCCTCTTCCCGCCATGTTTGCGGGGAGGGGCTCTTCTCATTTGACAGAGTCCGTTTTGTAACGCATCTTATGCGCACGTTGATTCCCATGACAAATCCGGCCTTTATCCCAGACGATTTTTTCAAGGCGCTGGCGCCCTCCGATATTTTTGGCGCGGACGGACCGTTTGAGGTGGATCTGGGCTGCGGGGACGGAGGGTTCCTGCTCCAGATGGCGGCCCATTATCCGGAACGCCGTTTTCTGGGCATTGAGCGGCTGCTGGGCCGGGTGCGGGGCGTCTGCTCTCGTGCGGTAGCCCGGGAACTGGAAAACGTAAAGGTGCTCCGGGTGGAGAGCCGCTATTTTCTGGAGTGGCTGATGCGGCCGGGGTGCATTTCCAGGCTGCATTACCTGTGCCCGGACCCGTGGCCCAAGGAAAGGCACCATAAGAACCGCCTGGTACAGGATGATTTTCTGCCCGTGCTGCACCGTTCCCTGGCTGACGGCGGGGAGTTCCTGTTCAAGACGGACCATGAAGAGTATTTCCAGTGGGTGCTGGACCATGTGGAGCGCAGCGGCCTGTTCAGCCGCGCAGGCTGGGATGAAGACGAGTTTTTTTACCCCAAAACGGATTTCCAGCTTCAATGGGAGTCCATGGGGAAACCGATTTACCGCTCCCGTTTCATTAAATTGCAGAAAGCCTGATTACCATGCCTTTTACACTTCACCAGAAAGACTCCACCACAGCCGCACGCCTGGGCACGCTTGATTTGCCCCATGGACAGGTGCCCACTCCTATTTTCATGCCGGTGGGAACGCAGGGTTCCGTCAAGACCATGCATCCGCAGGATCTGGAATCCCTGGGAGCGAAGATCATCCTGGGGAATACCTACCATTTGTCCCTGCGTCCCGGGTCCTCCCTGATACGGGAGATGGGAGGCCTGCATCGGTTTTCCTCCTGGAACCGCCCCATTCTGACGGATTCCGGCGGCTTCCAGGTCTGGTCCCTGGCCAAACTCCGCAAGATTACGGAGGAAGGGGTGCGGTTCCAGAACCATCTGGACGGCGCGTACATGATGCTGAGCCCGGAGCGTTCCATGGAGATTCAGGCGGACCTGGGCAGTGACATCGCCATGCTGTTTGACGAGTGTCCCCCCTATCCCTGCGACAGGAAGTACGCGGAGGCCTCCCTGGGCTACACGCTCCGTTGGGCGCGCCGCTGCAAGGATTGGGTGCGGGAACACGAGCCCCGTTCCGGGGAGGGGCGCCAGCACCATTTCGGCATTGTGCAGGGGTCCGTTTATGCGGATTTGAGGAAAAGGTGCGCGGAGGAACTGGCTGCCATGGATTTTGACGGTTATGCCATCGGCGGGGTTTCCGTGGGCGAGCCTGAGGAGGAGATGCTGCGCGCCATTGACCATTCCGCCCCCTGGCTGCCGGAGGACAAGCCGCGTTACGCCATGGGGCTGGGCACGCCCCCTCAGCTTCTGGAGATGATCGCCCGCGGCGTGGACATGTTCGACTGCGTGATGCCCACGCGCCTGGCGCGCCACGGCGTGGCCCTGACTCCGGACGGCCCCATGCATATCAAGAACCAGCGCTGGGCCGCGGATTCCCGACCGATCGACCCGGAAGGGCATCCGCATGTCACACAATTCTCCCGCGCTTACGTGCGCCATCTGTTTAAAGCCGGTGAAATACTCGCTTTAAGATTGCTTTCTTTCCAGAATCTGGAATTCTATCTGCGGCTGATGGCTCAGGCGCGTGAGGCCATAGCCGCCGGCACGTTCGGCTCCTTCAAGGATTCATTCATCGCGCGATACAAAGCAAATAACATTTTATGAATATCTTCATGTTAGCACAGGCCCAGGATGCCGCCGTCGGACAGGAATCTGGAAATATGTTCCAGCAGATCCTCAGCAGCCCCATGTTCATGTTTGTGATTATCATCGTCCTGTTCTGGGTGATGCTGATCCGTCCGCAGCGGAAAGCCCAGAAGGAACAGCAGGCGCGCATCGCGGCCCTGCAGCGCGGGGACCAGGTGATCACGAACGCGGGCCTGCACGGTTTTGTGGAAAAAGTGAATGACCGCACCGTTTCCCTCAAGATTGCGGAAGGCGTGGTGGTTGAAATGGAAAAGAACGCCATCGTTCAGGTGGAGAAATAAGGTCTTCACCCTTTCCATACGTTTTCAGCATCCGCCCGTGTCGCCCGACGGCAGGGGCGGATGTTTATTTTTGAAACCGTCTTTTTCCGGCGGGGTTAATAAGAATGACCATGAGATTGCCCCACACTTTTATTATATCGTGCTCCGCTGCGCTGGCGTTCGGTTTTCCGCCGCTTGCGGCAGGGCAGTCCGTGGCTTCCGGAGACCGCCAGGAGGCTGAGGCGGTGCCCAGGCCCGGTCTGGAATTCCTGCAGGTAACCCTTCTGGTCCGCCAGATGGTTCTGGACCGGTATGACGGTACCGGAACCGGCATCCTTTCCGGGCAGGACAAGGCCCGGCTGGTGGAGGATGCGCGCGCTGCGCGCAGGGAGGCCAGGAAGAAATTCGTGATGCAGTTTGACAAGGACGGGGACGGAAAGCTTTCCCCGGAGGAGTATAAGGCCTTCCGGGAGCATGTGGAAAAACGCCGCGGCGCCCGCAAGCCGGATGCCGGAACGGGTAAGCGGAGCGAGCTTCCTCCGCCACCGCCCCCCGGCAGTGAGCCGGGAACGCCCATAATGGAAGTCGTTCCCCTGGTGGAAATCCGGACTCCGGGGCAGAAGCGCTTCATGGTGGCTCCCGGCCTGTTTCTGCTGACCAGGAACATGCTGCTGGAGAAGTATGACGCTAACGGAAACGGCCGCATTGATCCGGAGGAGCACGCGGCCGTCATGAAGGATGCGGCAGCCCTGTACCGGGCTAAAATGAAGGAAATGATGGACCTTTACGATCTGGACCAGGATGGAGTGCTCAGCCCGGTGGAGAGGGAGCAGGCCCTGGCGGACAGCCATCAGGACAATCCCCTGTATGCCATGGAGGAACCGGACGATATTGACTTGTTCATCCGGGCGAATATCAGTGAAGTGCTGCTGAGGGAGGCTCCGGTGGATACCGGGGAGGAGAAGGATAAAAGTACGGAATAACTTGATTCTTTATCATGGAGCAGCCTCTGGAACCGGAACAGGGCTTCCTGCAATATCTGGAGGTGGAGAAGCAGGCTTCTCCCCACACGGTGGAGGTGTATGCCCGCGCGCTGCGCCAGTTCCGGACCTGGGCGGACGGTTCGTTCACGGGGTGGAAAAGCTGCACGCCGGACCAGATGAGGGACTGGCTGTTCCAGGAGCTGAAGGATGAGGCCGCCACGGCCTCCATCCGCCTGCGCTTTGCCGCCCTGCGCAGTTTTTACCGGTTCATGATGCGCCGCCACGGATTGGAAGCCAGCCCGATGACGGGCGTCTCCCTCCCCAGGAAAAAGAAGAACCTGCCCGTTTTCCTGACGCTTAACCAGATGCTGGAATTGCTGGAGCTTCCGTACAAGGTGCCCGTGCCCCCCAATGCCCCCGCCTGGCTCCCCTACCGTGACGCGGCCATTCTGGAACTTTTTTATTCCTGCGGCATGCGCCTGAGCGAGTTGGTGGGGCTGGACGTGAACAGTGTGGACCACCGCTTCCGGGGAGTGCGGGTGATGGGGAAGGGACGCAAGGAACGCATCCTGCCTGTGGGCGCGCCCGCACTGGCGGCTCTGGAAACCTATGCTTCCATGGCCTGCCTGCCGAAGGATTCCCCCCTGTTTGTTTCCCGCATAGGCACCAGGCTCAGTGCGCGCGCCGTGCAGATGATGCTGGACAAGTATGTGAAGCTCTCCTCCATTCCCTTTACCATTTCCCCCCACAAGATCAGGCATACGTTCGCCACGCATATCCTGGATGCCGGGGCTGACCTGCGCTCCGTGCAGGAACTGCTGGGGCATGCCTCCCTGTCCACCACGCAGATTTACACCCACGTGACGCGGGCCCGGATGGCGGAGGTTTACAGGCAGGCGCATCCCAGGGCGTAAGGACCGTTTTTATCCCATGACGGAAGAACTCATATTTGCAGGCATTCTGCTGCTCTCCCAGGCGTCTCCCGGCCCGGACCAGGCCTTTGTCACCCGGAGCACGCTGGCCTACGGCTTCGGCGCCGGAGTCATGGCCGCTCTGGGCATAGGGACGGGGGTGATCGCCCATGCGGCGCTGGCGTGCACGGTGGGGGCGTCCGTTTTTCACAGTTCCCTGGGGCTGGTGCTGTTCTGCGCCGCCTCCTGCTGGATGCTGTATCTGGCGTGGAAGATATGGCCGCGGGGAGGGAAAGGAGCCATCACCGCGGGGGAAGGCGTTCCCGCGGCTTCCGGCATTTACCGGGATGCCCTGGTGACCAATCTGATGAATCCCAAGGCCACGTTCTTTTTCGTGGCGCTGTCCGCCCCGCTGCTGGAAAAAAATCATGACCCCTCGTATGCCCTGTTGATCGGAGCGTTGATCGTAGTGACGGGAACGGCGGGATGGATTCTGTGGGCGCTTATTTTCCGCTGGCGTCCCATCCGCTCCTTTTATGACCGGCATGCGGGAAAGGTGGATGGCGTGCTGTCTCTTGTGCTGGCGGGCTTCGGCCTCAGCATGCTTTACTCTTTCGGGCGCATGGCGGTGGAAAGTTTTTCCTGACCGGGGGAGGGGCGGAACGGCTTTTTTACCGGAAAAACAACTCTGGTGTTGACAATGACTCCATTATATCGCATACATCTGCACCCGCTATGGGAAGCTGAACGCGCACGCATGCGAGTGACAAGGCGCGCAAGTTCCCCATTAACACCTTTTACTTATAATTGATATGGCAGTAGCAATCAGACTCAACCGTCAGGGTTCCAAGGACCGTCCTTACTATAAAATCGTAGTTGTCGACAGCCGTGCTCGTCGTGACGGCCGTTACATCGAACAAGTGGGTTCCTATGATCCCATGAAGGAAGGCGTGAACTACACCATCGACCTGGAAAAGGTTGACAAGTGGCTTTCCAATGGCGCCCAGCCCTCCGAAACGGTGAATTCCATGATCCGCAAGGCCCGCAAGGCCTGAGTCCGGTTCCTTACCAGTTTTTCCTGAAGGCGTTCCTCTGGCGGGGACCGCCTTTTGTTGTTTCTTGCGCGGCGGGTAGCGGTAGCCTAGGGAGCAGAGCGCGGATGGGGAAGGCCGGGGCAGGGACAAGCTGCGCTTATTCGCCGAAAAAGCGGAGTGCGTTATCTCTGGCGGGAACGGAATACTCTGGCGGATTCCAGAATGCCGAAGGCTATCTCATGAATGTGGAGATTGGCCGTATCAATGGTCAGGTGCGCCGTCTGCTGGTAAAAGTCACGCCGCTCTTCCATGAGGCGGGCCAGTACGGCCTTCGGGTTGGGCTGCTGGAGCAGGGGGCGGTTGGTGCAGCGGGAAATGCGCTGGTACAGCGTATTTACGTCCGTATGAAGCCAGACGACGAAGCCCAGCTTTTTCAGCAGGTTCCGGTTTTCCGGCCTGATGGTGATGCCGCCCCCGGTGGAGATGATGCGGCTCTGCCTGGTTGCGGTCTGCATCTGGCGGAGGACTCCGGTTTCCAAATCACGGAAATGTGATTCTCCGTGAGTCTTGAAAATCTGCGGGATGCTCATCCCCGTCTGCCGCTCGATCACTTGGTCCGTATCCGTGAAACGGAGGCCCGTCTCCCGGTGAAGTTCCTTCCCGATGGTTGTTTTGCCGCACCCCATCAGCCCGATCAGGATGATGTTTGGCAAGGATGTTGGCGCGGCCTCCTTCATGGCCTGATTGTACTCAATCCGGGTGCTTGAGAAAACAACTTTTTAGCCGTATGGCCTTTTCCGGTTTGGGGTGAAAGAGGAATGGAGCCTTCTGGAGGAGCGTGGACCGGCGCGCGGGCCCGTAATGCCGCGCTTCCGCATCATTTGGCAGGCTTCCGCCTTCGGGAAACCATGTCTTACTTGACGCAGGAGCTTCCTTCAGGCAAGGATAAGGCCATGCAAACCGAATTGTTCGAGGTAGACCCCCTGTCAGACAACCGCAAACTTTATGTCCGTGCGGCGGAAGCGCTGGCGGCGGGAGCTCTGGTGGGAATTCCCACGGAGACCGTATACGGCCTGGGAGCCGATGCCTTGAACCCGGAAGCGGTGGCCAGGATTTTTGAAGCCAAGGGGCGCCCTTCTTTTGATCCGCTGATCATTCACGTGCATCATGGAAAGGAAGTGGATAAATATACCGCCATTCCGGAAGAATTGAAGGAGCTGGTGCATACGCTGGCGTCCAAATTCTGGCCGGGGCCGCTGACGATGGTATTGCCGAAGGCGGATATCATCCCTGACATTGTGACCAGCGGCCTTCCGACGGTGGCCGTGCGCGTGAGCGCGCATCCCGCCATGCGCGGAGTGGCTAAGGCGCTGGGGCGTCCCGTGGCTGCGCCCAGCGCCAACCGCTTCGGGCATATCAGCCCTACCTCCGCCTCTGCCGTGCAGAAGGAGCTGGACGGGCGCATAGAAATGATTCTGGATGCCGGCGCCTGCTCCGAAGGGCTGGAAAGCACCATTGTGCGTCCCATGCTTGACGAGAAGGGGAAGCCTGCGCTGGAACTGCTGCGTGAAGGGCCCGTGACCCGGGAACAGTTCCGGAACCTGGTAAAGGTGGTGCGCCGCAAGCCTTCCGCCCGCCCTGTTTCGGAAGAAGCCCCGGCGGATGCTCCGGGACAGCTCGGCAGCCACTATGCGCCGCGCAAGCCCATGATGCTGCTGGAGCCCGGCGACGAATTCGTGCCCGCGGAAGGGGTGCGGTACGGGTTGCTCTCCTATGAGGGGACGTCTGAACTGGCCCAGGAAGGGAATTGGGCGGAGGTGGTGGCCATGAGCCCCGGCAGCGGACGCCTGGCGGAGGCCGCCGTGCGCCTGTTTGCCCTGATGAGGCAGATGGATGAAAATGAGGGCATTGACGTCATTGTGGCGGAGGCCGTTCCGGAAGCGGGACTGGGCCGCGCCATCATGGACCGCCTGCGCCGCGCCTCCGCCGCCAGGGAATGACTTGCCCCCTGTTCCCGGAATATGCTAAAACCATTCCGAACCTTTCTTTGATTTTATGGCCGCCACGCTATTTGAAAAAATCTGTTCCGGGGACATCCCCGCGGACATTGTTTACCAGGATGAACAGTGCGTCTGTTTCCGGGATATCAGCCCCCAGGCGCCGGAACATCTCCTGCTGGTTCCGCGCAAGCCCATTCCCCGGCTTTCCGAGGCAGGGGAGGAAGACGGCGCCCTGCTGGGCCACATGATGCTGGCCGCCGGGCGCATTGCCAGGAGCCTGGGCCTGGACGGGAACGGCTTCCGCCTGGTCATCAACAACGGGCCGGATGCCGGGGAAGCGGTGCCCCATCTGCACATGCACCTGCTGGCGGGCCGCAAGCTGGAATGGCCTCCCGGTTAGGCCCGGGCCGGATTGGAAGAGGCGCGGGGAAAGGGGCTGTGTCATCCCTCCCCCCTTTCCGTGAATGGTGCCGCCCTGTCTGCTTGTCAGGCGCGGGGTGTGCCTGTAAGATGCGGTCATGAAAAGATTGCTGGTAGAGCTTGAGAACTTGCCGGAAGCGGGGAAGAAATACAGCGGTGAGCTGGATTCCGAAATCTTCGGCATCGACGATGAAGAGGTCAATTCCATTGGGCCTCTTGCTTTTGACCTGTACGTGCAGAGGTTTGAGAACGAATTATTCGTGAGGGGCAATATTTCCGCCCCGTTCAAATTCCGCTGCGTGCGGTGTCTGGGCTACTTTGACTACGTGGTGGAGGTAAATGAATTTGCCGCTTCTTTTGAAATTGATTCACAGAGTGTTGTGGATGTTTCAGACTCCATGCGCGAGGAAATAGTTCTGGATTTTCCGGCGTACCCGAAATGTGCGGACGGGGGCATGGAAAACGACTGTATGGCGAAAACTCCATATTTTGGGGTGGACAAAGAGGGGGTAACGGGTGTAAACAGTTCTGCCCCGAGCAAGAATAGTGGCGTGTGGGACGCCCTCAATGAGCTGGGGGATCATCATTAATCACCTTTTTACCAACTAAAATTATGGCAGCACCTAAGCGCAGAACGTCCAAGATGAAGCAGCGTACCCGCCTTGCCGCGCAGGCATGGCGCGCTCCGAAGCTCCGCAAGTGCCAGAATTGCGGCAGCAGCACCCCCGGTCATACCGCCTGCCCCAATTGCGGTACGTATACGACCCGTTCCGGCAAGGAAATCGTGGTGAAGGCGGAAGCGTAAGCTCCGCAGGCGCCGCATTTGCCTTGAAAAGTATCGCCGTAATCCGGCGTTATCATATTGACTCTCCAGCCGCTTTTGCTCCGCAAAGCGGCTGAACTTGCTTGAAGCGGGCTGTTTTTTCTGTTAACACACTTCTCCAACAGATACTATGAAGATTGCACTGGATGTGATGGGCGGCGACAATGCGCCTGATATTAACCTGGACGGGGCAAAGCGGGCCCTGCAGGATTTTCCTCTCATTGAAAAAATCTACCTGGTGGGGAGGGAAGAGGTGGTGCGTGATTCCTGTGACCGCTGGAACCTTTCCGGTCCGCGTGTGGAAATCGTTCCCGCTGCGGAAGTGGTGGAAATGAATGAATCCGGCCTGCTGGCGGTGAGGCAGAAGAAAAACTCCTCCATGTCCGTCTCCGTGGACCTGGTCAAGTCCGGAGACGCGGACGCCGTGGTCAGCGCGGGCAACACGGGCGCGGCCGTAGCGGCGGCCACCATCAAGCTCAGGCTGCTCAACGGTGTGGAACGCGCGGGAATCGTGACCCAGCTTCCCAATGAATTCGGCGTTTGCAATGTGACGGATACCGGAGCCAACCCGGAGGCCAAGCCCCGGCATCTGGTGGGCTACGCCGTCATGGCCAGTATCCTGGCCCGTTCCGTTTACGGCAAGCCGATGCCCAAGGTAGGGGTCATGAGCAATGGCTCCGAGGATGAAAAGGGAACGGACTTTACCAAGGGAACTTTCTGTCTGTTGAAGCATCTGGAGGAGCGCGGCGCGCTCCCTTTCAAATTTGTGGGCAATGTGGAGGGCCACGATCTCTTTGAGCATGAAATAGACGTGGCGCTGACGGACGGTTTTACCGGAAACGTGCTTCTGAAAACTTGCGAGGCCACCGCCAAGGCGTTCGGCAAGTGGCTGAAGGAGGAACTTCAGGCGAATCCGCTCCGCATGATGGGAGCCGCCTGCGCTTCCGGCGCATTCCGCGCCATGAAAGCGCGCCTTTCCGCCGACTCCGTGGGGGGCAGTCCCCTGCTGGGCGTCCGGGGCGTGACCATCATCGCCCACGGGAGCTCCTCTCCCGCCGCCATCCGCAATGCCCTGAGAGTCTCCATGGAGATGGTGCAGCAGGGTGTCAATCCCCTCATTGAAGAGGAGATGGACAGGCTGGGCCCCATTCCGGAGGTCTCCGAAGTGTACCCTAAATAATCAACCATGTTTCATTTTCTGAAAAAACATGCCGCAGCAGCGGTAAAAGACGGAAAAACCGCGGAAGAGGCTTCTTCCGCGCCACGCTCTCCGGGAGACCGCCTGGACTCCAACGTGGCGGTATCCGCGGGCCTGTGCATTCTGGTCTTCATCATCCTGCAGTGGATGGGCAGTTACAGCCCCCATTGGGGGAAATCCCTGTGGCACAATGTATCTGAAGCCTTCCTGCTCTTCTCCGTAACGCTGGCGCTGATGCCCATGTACTGGCTCTGCGCCGGATCCCTGCGGAAAAAGAACAAAACCTTTGTCGTCACCTGGGGGGCTATTCTGCTTCAGCTCCTCTTCTTTGGCCTTATCCGCCATGTGACGGCCAACATTACGTCGGACATAGGCAACGAACTCCTGTACCTGCCTTACATGATGGCCCCGCTGATTGTGACCGTGCTGCTGGGACCGCTGCTGGGCATGTTCGCTACCATCGCCATCTGCATGCTTGGCGGATTCTTCATCCTGCCGGCGCAATACGTGCCGGAAAAACAGGTCCAGTTCTGGATATTGAGCTCCCTGTCCGGCATGCTCACGGTGCTGCTCACCCATAATCTGAGAAACCGGGCGCAATTGCTGCGGGCCGGCTTCTTTGTGGGACTCCTGATCATGGTTCTGTGCTGCATCATGGGGGTCATCAACCTCCAGGCCTGGGACTACAACCTGGTGGGCGTGCTGGTGTGCCTGGCTGTGGCTTTTGGCGTGAGCATGCTGACCAGTGTGCTGATCAGCGGCGTGCTGCCCATCATTGAGGGCGTCTTTAAAATCATCACGCCCATTTCCTGGCTGGAAATGGCGGACATGAACCGCCCGCTCATGAAGCGGCTGCAAATGGAAGCTCCGGGAACCTTCCACCACTGCCTGATGGTCGCCCAGCTGGCGGAAGCGGCGGCGGAAGCCATCGGCGCCAACCCCATTGAATGCAGGGTGGCCGCCTACTACCATGACATCGGCAAGATGCAGAACCCCCTTTACTTCATTGAAAACATCATGGATGGCCCCAATCCCCATGATGAACTGACGCCCAGCATGAGCGCCCGCATCATCATTGACCACGTCCATGACGGGGTGGAACTGGCCAGGGCGAACAACCTTCCGCGGCCGCTGGTGGACGTCATTGAACAGCACCACGGCACGTCCCTGGCCTACTTCTTCTACAGGAAGGCCCTTCAATACCGGGATGAAATCCTGGGCAGGGTGGAAAGCGGGCTGGCCTCTCCGGACGATGTGCCGGAAGTGGTGGAATCCAACTTCCGCTACAAGGGGCCCAATCCCCAAAGCAAGGAAACGGGAATCGTCAGCCTGGCGGACATTGTGGAAAGCGCCACGCGCTCCATGGGGAAAATCTCCTGTGAGGAAATGCAGAAGAGGGTGGATGAACTCCTGAAGCAGCGGGTGGTGGACGGCCATCTGGACGACTGCGGGCTCACCTTCGGGGACCTCAAGAAAATCCGCAACAGCTTCATTCAGACGCTGAAAAGCATTCATCACAACCGCATTGCCTATCCTTCCCACAATCCGGAGGCAAAAATTGACAAACCCGTGCTTCCCCCGGCGGAAGCAAAGGAAGAAGACCGGAAGCCGGAGAAGGAGGAACAGGAAGGCAAAGCGGTTCCGGAAATCATGGAACTGCCTGATACCGGCGCCGGGAATGCGGAAAAGTCCGGAAAAGGGGATGAAAAGGACGGGACGGATACGGAGAAAAATGAGACCGCATCTTGAACTCTACGACCATCTGGAAGAGGGGTGCCTCAGCCCGTCCGTAACGGAAGCCCTGAACAGCGCCCTGGAGGCCTGCCTCCCCGCCGTGCTGGCGCTGCCTGAAGGCCCCGTGCCCGTCCTCTCCGGCCTGCACGAGGTGGAAATAAGCGTGGTGGACGATGAAGCCATCCGGGACGTGCATGCCCGTTTTCTGAATGATCCCACGGTGACGGACGTTATCACCTTCCCCCACGGAGACGGGATGGGTGAAATCATCGTCAGCTATGATACCGCCATCCGGCAGGCGGCGGAATTCAAGGAGCCGGTATACAGGGAGCTGTTCCGGTACATGGTGCACGGCCTGCTCCACCTGCACGGCTACATTGACACGGAGCCGGAGGAAAGGGAACGCATGTTCTCCCGGCAGGAACCGCTGGTGCATGAATTCGGGGTTGCCCTGGCTGGCATGTCTACCCCGGACAACCGTTGACACGGCAGCTGAAAGAGTTCTTTTAAAAGATACGGGCTTGCCAAGCCGAGATATTCTTTGTTAATCTCTTCCCGCATTATGCGTCCATAGCTCAGTTGGATAGAGCAACTGCCTTCTAAGCAGTGGGTCACTGGTTCGAATCCAGTTGGACGTGCCATTTTCCGGAACCCCGTATTCCTTCAGGAATAACGGGGTTCTTTCATGTGGTGAAGCATATATTTCATCCGGAGAAGGATTCCTGGAGACACGCTGGAACGCGTCCGGGCAGTGGGGAATGGCCGGATGAACGCCGTGCGGGGATGGAAACGGAGCAGGCGTCAGGACAACAGCTTCCCGGAAATGCACGGTCATCCTGCCGGTACATCTTCAATGGGCATGTATCCGGAAGAGGGGGGGCTTGGCGTCTGGAATACTCCCCTATTCGGCCTGCCGGGCGCAGGCCTCTGCCGTTCTGGTAAATCCGGGAAGCGGGGCAGGCCGAACATATTCATCCTGAACGAGGACATTGACGCACAGTTCCAGAATTTTATGCATGCCGTACTGGGGAAGGTCAATGTCCGGATGGCGTTCCTGGAACTTGTGGACAATGGACATTTCCGTCTCGGAGAAACTCACGGGAATGGTATTGGAGAGCTGGATATTCCAGGGCTGTTCTTCACTCATCAGCTTGTCGATGAAAAGGGACTGGGTGACGGGAATGCTGCCGCGCGCGGCAAACCAGGTGTGCACGGTACGGATGGAAACCCGGCATTGTTCCGCCAGCCAGTGGCGCGTCTTACCGTGGGCACGGAGCCATTCCTTGATTTTAAGCTTTTTCGGATCGCATTCTTCCGTAGCGGAAGGAGCGTTCAAATCCGGGTCGGAAACAAGGTCCGGGATGATATGGGCAAGCGCTTTTTTAGTATTGGCCGATATCTTGCGGACGCTCATTTGTGCGTAAAACGTCTGTGGCCGGATTCCTATCTCCTCCGCCAGCTGGTAGGACTTGCGGTTCTGGCATTGCAGCCATTCCTTGACCATGGTGCGTATATCGTCGTCAGACATGAATTTGTGCAGGTTGAATAATGAAGAAAAGATAGGGGAAAGGCGCTTGGAACGCCATATTCTCTTTCCTTGGGACTGTTCCGGGATGTGGAATCCTGCTTTTCAGCTTCTGCTCTTGATGCTGGAAAGCGCATCCAGGGCTTCACTGGCCCATTCCGGAACGGTCAAACCGTGGCGTTCGGCTTCATTTCTGAACTTTTCATACTTCTGAGGAGTAACTGGAACATAAATGCTGTTGGGATTCTTCGTCTGCGCCAGACGTGCATGTTTGGCGTATTCCTCTTTCATGATCCTGATGATGAGGCGTTGTCGTGCTGGAGGAATAGGAACGGTGGAGAGCCATTTATCAACCTGGCTCTTGCTGACGCCGCAGAGATCGGCAAACTCGTCTCGGGTCATTTTCGTAAGGGCGAGAAACTTCCTGATGCTGGACTTAATTTCATCCATGAGCGCATTTTTCGCATTCAGAAAAATCTAGCAAGCCATTTTTGGCATATTTTCTATTTTAGAAAATAATATTGTCTTTGTGTATCCTAAAAGGTAAATCGTTTTTCCTAAATCCAATGAAACTCAAAAAAGTATGAATGTTAGAAACCCATGTTTTCTTATTCTATACAAAAAACTTAATGCTTAATATTTTTCTTTCTCCATGGCCTTTTCACCATTGTTTCCGGAGAAGGAAGCACGGTTCATCGGGGTGTTATCCGTCTATCTTCCTCTATTGGCTTGACTCAGCACGATTCAGGCGTACGGTATTATCATGTTAAATTCCTCTTTATTTGCCTTGGGGTGTTCCGCTCTTTTTGTGATGTCTGCGGGAATGCCTTTGCTGGCTGCTTCTCCTGAAAAAAAGGAAAATAAAACAGCCGCTCCGGCGGAGGCCTTGCCCACGCTTTCCCTGGAAGGGTTGCCGGAGGTATGGCTGCAGGGAGCGCCCGTAAAGGAGTGGGAAAAAGACAAGGTGTATATCTTCGAATTCTGGGCTACCTGGTGCGGGCCGTGCCTTGCTGCAATGCCCCATATGGAACAGCTCCACCAGGCATTCAAAGATAATCCGCGCATGCAGATTATCGGGGTCAATGTCATGGACAGGAAGACCCCGGAGGTGCTGAAGGAATTCATCAAGAACCGTCCTGCTCCCTTGAACTATACCATGGCGGTGGATGTGGATGGGAAGAAAACCAGGGAGAAATGGCTGGAACCTCTGAAAGTAAACGGCATTCCCCACGCCTTTGCCGTTAAAAATGGCCGGCTCATCTGGCGGGGGCATCCCTCACAGCTTTCGGAAAAAACCATGCAGGCCATGCTGAAACCGGATTTTTCCGCAGCTTCGCTTGCGGCGAAAGGGCCGGATGCGGGCGCTCGTGAGTGGCAGCATTATCGTGAGACGTCGCAAAAGGTGCGTGAGCTTGTGGAAAAGGACGGGAAGCTGGGAGCCCAGGCATTGTTGAAGCAGGTTCAGGATTCCGGAAAATTCCCGCAGGACCAGGTAATTCAACTGAAAATGATTCCGTTCCTCGTGCTGGCGGAACAGGGCAAATTTGAGGAAGCCCAGTCGGTACTGAGTGATGTAAGCAGGGAATACCCGGACGATTACCGTGTGCAGATTGATATAGCCGGAACCCTGATGGAGGGAAAATCAGTGCCTGCCGGCAAGATGGATGCCGCTCTGGTGGAGCGGTGCCTGAACCGCTGTATTGAAATCTCAAGGAAATCCAACAAGGAAGCGTCCCTGCCATGGCGTATGATGGCGGAACTCCGGGAGCGGCAGGGAAACATGAAAGAAGCGCTTCAGGATATGGAGAAAGCACTTTCCCTGACCTCCATCAGCAGGGCGTGGACGAAGTTGCAAAAGCTTTCCGGCACTACGGAAACATTCCAATCCCTGATGAACCAGGCTGTGGCGGAAATTAAGCCGGAACCTCTGCGGAAAAAGCAGGTTCTGGGCCCGGTGCAGGAAGACGAGCAATACACGCCCCTTTTCAGCAAGCTGGACTGGGTCAACCATCCCGCACTGACGGGGCTGCCTTCCGGCAAAACCGTATTCATCAGCTTCTGGAGATGGTCTCCGGCGCAGGGCGGCCTGTGGAGCGACGGAGCTCCGGGGAGAGCGCTTGATGTAGTCCTGAAAAAATACGGCCTTCTGGATCATCCGGGGGTTAAGGCCGTGGTGCTGGATGTGATCCCGTCGGACAAAAAGCAGGTGAAGGAATACCTGGACAGTCCGGAAGGGTGGACCGCCTATCCCGTCGGTGTTCCATCGGATGATTCGGTGGCGGAGCTTTTTGAATCCCTCAAGCTTGACTCATTCCCGGCGGCTGCCGTCATCCGTGACGGAACGCTGCTGTGGGCTGGTGAAATTAAAAGGATGCCCGAGTGGGTGGCGGAAACGGCCCGGAGGGACTCTTTTGACAAAAATCAATTTGCGGAAGAGGAGGCGAAGCGCAAGGCCCGGCAGCAGGCCATGCAGGCGGTCATCAAAAAATCCTTTGAACTGCGCCGGGACAAGAAATTTGACGAGTACAAAAAGCTGATTGAGGAAAACGCCGAGCGATTTGCCGACGACGGATGGTTTGCGTCTACAGTGGCCGAAATTCAGGCGGGGGAAGCCTGGAAGGAAAAGGACTACCAAAAAGTGGCGGATATCATAGACCAGGTGCTGAAGCGTTTTCCAAAGGAAGACTCTCTGGCTTCTTATCTCCTGAAAATCCTGAATGGGTCGGATGAAATGCGTGGATACAACTACCAAGCGGCCCGGCATGCTCTCCAGATCATGAAAGACTCCAATACGCGGGATGACGGCGGTTATAATGCGGCCTGCTATGAAGTCATGATGAACATGGCGGTGAAGAAAAAAGACTATGCCCAGGCTAAAAAGGACGCTCTGAATGCACTCCGGGAATTGCCCCTCATGCATCAATACGCGGCCATGAAGAAAAAACAGGCGGAAGCTTAAGACTTCTGAAACGTTTGGGCCCCTTTCGTCTTGAAAGGGGCCTTTTCCGTGAAAAAAGAGAAAAATGTAATACGTTAAGAATCAATAATATTTAGAATGTTGAAAAAAA
>NZ_JABDHQ010000019.1 GCF_018709685.1 Akkermansia muciniphila | reverse complement strand
CCGTTAAGTTATCCAATTCTGCTTGATTCACTTAGGGCAAATGAAGCAATCATTGGAGTGCGGATTGATAAGTCAAAATATCACGAATGTACGCGTATTTTGATAGAAAATCTTCCGCGCGGCGCGAGCGACTTCTTTAAGTTTTGCATGGAAAGAATGGAATGTTCCGTGCGATGGAACGTTTTTCCGTCAATTTTTTCCGTGCAGGGACGGGATGGGGGCCCTGGCCGGAAGGGTGTATAGTTTCTCAATATCGTCCAGGTACCGGGAAATAGGGGTGTTGGCCGGCTGGTCCTGTTCGCGGAGCAGCTTGACGGCTGCCGCGTAGGAGGCAAAGGTCTTGCCGGTTCCGGTCCGCGTATTGATCTCATACCAGTCCATGTAGTCCCGTACGCGCCGGGCGGTTTTCATGGAAAGCTCCCTGATTTCCCGGAGCTGGCTGATTTTTGGCGCGGCTTCCCGGCTGTGGATCCTGCCCGTCTGCATCAGGGCGGCGAGTTTGGCGTATTCTACAATGACGGGCCGGTAAGCCGGAAAACACCGGCGGCTGAGATTGAGCAGGCTGCCGGAGATGTTGGAGAGCTGCCTGTTCAGGTCCGTCAGGGAATGGGCCTGTTCCAGGTCATCCAGGGGAAAGGTGGCGGTGGTCCGGGTATCCGGGTCATACTTCACCAGGGTAAGGGCTTCCTGAAGATGCCGTTCCGTTTCCGTGATCGTCAGGGTTTCCGTCAGGGGAGGGGTAGCCATGCGGGAGAGCTGGAGCGTCCACCATTTGTGAAGGGAGGAGGGGGTTAGGTTGAGCTGCGGAAAATGGCGCCTGATAAGGTTTTTGGGGTCGTCATTGCCCAGGATGGCCTGGTCCAGAAGCTGTTTCATCCCTTCCGGGCCGTTTTCCTGGTTCAGCAGGCAGAGCACCAGGGCCCCGCAGGAGGTTTGATAGGCGGCGTAGGAAGTGGCGTCCAGTTCCTTTTCCGGTTCCTTGCAGTTCAGGATTTCTTCCGGAGTCATGATGCCGGACTGCTGGAACAGCGTAGAGTACATGGCCCGGTCCGCCTCGTTATTGTGCCACAGGACGGCCTGTTCCAGTCCGGAAATGAGCCACGGGGGGAGCGTCACTTCATCCGGCAGCCCCTCCGCGTCCACGGCGCGCAGCATCATTTCATAAAGCAGGGTGGAGACGATGCCGTGGCGGAGCCTGTCCTGGTTGATGCCGCGGCCCAGGTGAATGAAGATGTTGTAGGAGAGGCTGCTTCCCACAATCAGGGTTTGCAGGCGGATGGGATTGGCGGGAACGGGGCTTCCCGGCTCCCCCACCAGGCGGATGATGATTTTATTTTTCCATTCGTCAGGCTGCTTGAGGATTTTCACCAGGGCGGCGCGTATGGAATCCGCACGCGTGGCAATGGCTCCGGCAAGCAGGGCGTCCATCCCGATGACGTGGAACTGCTTGGACGCGGAAACGCTGGTGAACGGCTGGCGTTTGATGGAAGGCTCCTCCCTGCCGGCTCCGGCGGGGGAGGCCCCCGGCTGCTGCGGGGCAGGGAGAACGGGGCTGACGTTGGAGCTGCCCTCCGGAACGGCCCGGTCTGAAGCGTCGTCAATCAGGGAGGTGTCCGGAACGGGGACGGAAGGCGCTTCCTGAGGAGGCTGCGGTTCCGCGGCCGGAGCTTCCTTCTTCTCCTGGCCCAGAACGGGCGGCGGGAGAAGGGCCAGCAGCAGGGCGGCGCATGTTCCTCTGAATTTCATGAACAGGGAGGTTAGTCAAATTGTTCCGCCAGGCAGCCGAAGTCTTTTTCCGCATGCCCTTCACGGCACAGCTTCCCCATGATGGAGGAGACCAGGGCGGCGGCGGGCGGGTGGATTCCCTTTTCCGCGGCCAGTTCCTGGGCGTAGATGCTGTCTTTCCTCATGTTATCCAGGGAGAAATGGGTGCTGAAGTCACGCTCCGCCATCAGGGGGAGCTTGAAGGCCGCCAATGGGGAGGCGATGACGTTCCGGGAGATGGCCTGGCCCAGCAGTTCCGGGGAAATGCCGTATGCCTGAGTGATGGACAGGGCCTCGCTCAGGCTCTGCACCATGGTGGCGGAGACCATGTTGGTGACCAGCTTGACGACGGTGCCGGCCCCGATGCCGCCCAGATGCAGGATGTCCCGGGAGCTGTGTTCCAGAATGGGCCGTATGCGGTCCAGGGTGGAGGAATCCGTTCCCGCGTAATAGACCAGCTCCCCTTTTTCCGCAGGCAGGCGGGAGCCGGTGAACGGGCAGTCCACATACGTGCAGCCGATGGCGGAGCACATCAGGGAGAGTTTTCCTACGGTGGCCAGGTCAATGGTGGAATGGTTCAGGATGATGTGTTCCGGGGTCAGCGCGCCCCTCATTTGTTCAAACACTTCCAGGCAGGCGTTCCTGTCCTTGAGATAGAGCTGGATGATTTTGGAGGCGCGGGCGGCATCCGCCGGCGTGGCAACCGCCTCCGGAAAGTCCTCCCGGGGCGTGCGGTTCCATACGGTAACCTTGTCGCCCAGGCTGGTCATGTGGCGTGCAATTCGCGAGCCGATGAGGCCCAGGCCTAAAATGGAAACTTGGTACATGGCGGTTTTCAGAGGAAAGGGTGGGGAGGGAAGCGGGCGTCAGGAGCCGATGCGGAAGCGGCTTCTCCTGCGCGGCGCTTCCTGTTTTTCCGGCCTGGGCTGTTCCGCAGCGGCGGTCGCGGCTTCCGCCTGCGGCTGTGCGGGAATAGCCGCGGAGCCTGTTTCCCGGACCTGGGTTTCCAGGGAGGCGGCCGCGGTTTCCGGACGGTGGCTGACGACGACCTGCTTGGGGCCCGCAGACGGTTTTTCCACGGCATTGGGGTCTTCCGCCACGCTGGCGGGCACCTCATGGCCGTCATGGGGAATGTCCGCCGGATTACTCACAGCCGCCAGTTGCATGCCCTGTTCATTTGCGGCGCCCGCGGGGGCGTTGCCGGGAGCCGCTTTTTTGACGGGGAGGGTGGTGGCGCCGGTGATGGCCAGTTCCAGGTCGGAATCCGGCAGTCCGCCGCAGCGGATGGCGGCATCATAGCTCTTGCGCGCCTGCGCCGTGCGGCCCAGGCGGGAATAAGTCCAGGCCAGGTTGAAATGGGCGTCCGATGATTCCGGCTGGATTTTCAGGGCGTTTTCAAAGTGGCCCACCGCTTTTTCATAATTGCCGGCGCTGGTTTCCAGGTTGCCCAGGTAAAGCAGGGCCGGGGCGTTGGCCGGGTCCAGACGGACGGTTTCCGTCAGGGAGGCGATGGCATGCTGGTCCTGTCCGGAGCGGTACTGGGCCACGCCCATCATGAACCACGCGGGAGAGGAGGATGCGTCCAGCTCCGTGGCCTTTTTCAGGTATTCTATGGCTTCCTCCGCCTTGTTGCGCTGGAGCAGGATGGTGCCCAGGTTGACCAGGGCCGGAACGTGGGCCGGCTGGAAGTCCAGCAGGGTGCGGTAAAGCTGTTCTGCGGCGGCATAACGCTTTTTGGCGAAGGCCTCCGCGGCGCCCTGTCCCAGGGCCTCCGCTTCCAGCTTTCTGCGCACGGTGGTTTCCATGCTCCGGTTCAGCGCTTTTTCCTGGTCCGGCGTGATGGCTCCGGCGGAAATGGCGGCCAGGCGCGCCTGTTCCGCAAACCGGGTTTTCAGCTCATCCATCTGCCGGGTAAGTTCCTCCACCTGGAGGTTTTTCTGTTCCAGGGCCTTCTGGGTGCGGGCCAGGGTTTCCGCCTGGGCCTTGTCATTTTTGGCGGACTTGGCCGCCTTGGTCTTCGGCTGGGTGCGCGCCTGCTCCAGGTCCTTTGCCAGCTGGGCGGCCTTGTCCCGTTCTGCGGACAGGGCCAGCGCCAGCTTGTTGATTTTTTCCTTCTGCTGGTCCGTCAGGGGGATGTTGATTTTGTTGTCGCTGGCGATGGCGTTGACAATCTGCTTTTCCGCCGGAGTGAGCTTGATGGCCTCTTCATTGTCCATCAGGGCGGCTATTTCCGCCGTTTCCGGGTTCTCCTGGTGCAGCCGCTTATATGTGCTGATGAGGAGGGAGCGGCTCTGGTCCTGCACGGAAAGGATGCGGAGCTGCTTGGCTATGGTGGAGCGCAGCAGCTGGTTTTCTTCCAGCAGCAGGGGGCTTTTGCCCGGATTGGCTTCCAGCTTGGAAAGCTCCACGTCCGCATTGATCAGCTTGGTATTCAGCTCCGTGATGCGCTTGCGGTAGCCGATGTTTTCATCCCGGATGGCAATGAGCTTCTGCTTCAGGTCCGCGGATTCGCCGCGCGCCTCCTCCAAGGCTTTCAGGTTGGCCTTCCGCTGTTCTTCCGAGTCCGACTTGGCCGTCTCCAGGGCGCTTATTTTATTCTGCGCGTCCTTGAGCAGGGCCGCCAGCGTCAGGTTGCGGTCCAGCAGGTTCTTGGTTTTATCCGGGCTGTTGAGTTCCACCAGGGCGGCGAGCTGGTCGCGCTCCTTCTTGAGGGCGTTCCTGTCATCCGTGACCTGGGCCAGCTTGTCCTGATGCTCCTTGAGCTGAAGCTGCAAAGAGGCTATCTGCTCCAGGTACTGGGTTTTTTCCCGGCTCAGGGTGGCGACAGTCAGTTCCAGTTCATCCACGCGCTTGGTAAGGGTCTTGAGAAGCTTGTTGCTGGTCTTCCTCTCGTCGTCCATCTGCTTTTTGACCTTGAGCAGCTCATCACGGTAGACGGATTCCCCGGCGGACGCAACAGCCAGTTTTGCCAGAATGTCCTCCTGTTCCTTCCGGGTGCGCTTGAGCGCCTGGACCAGGGCCTTGTTCTCCATGATGGTTTTGTCCAGCAGCCTGCGGATGCGCTCGTAATTGCTTTCCACTACTTCCGGGGCCGCGCCCGGGGCAACGGAGGAGGACGGAATGGTGTTGACCAGGGGCTCGCCGGGACGGTTGGGGAATTCCACTCCCTTGTAGCCGGGGGGAAGGGCAATGTTGGGCCTGGGGCGCGGCGCGCGGGCCGGGCGTTCCAGTTCCAGCCCGGGGCCGGAGGGCGCGGCGGCGGCCTGCCGCTGGGCCAGTTTCTGCCACTTGTCCAGATTCTCCCTGTTGAGCTGGCGGCGCGTCTGGAGCATGTTGGGCTTCCATTGGGGATATTCCTTCACCAGGCGGCCAAATTTTTCTTCCGCCTGCTGTGTCAGGCGGATAGCCCCTATGTAGTCCCGTTTTTCCACCAGGTCCGCGGCCCTGGTCACCAGCTTTAACGCTTCCAGATACATGTCCGCAGGATCCTGCCTGGCCCCGGCGGAGACGGGCATGGGACCCGGCACATAAGTGCCCTGGGCCAGAAGGGGCAGGGCGCCGCAGGTCAGGGACAAAGCCAGGGTAATGCCAAGAGGGAGAGGAGTCATCATGGGGAGAAGCTTTGTTTACATACTGTAAACCATCCTGAATCGCAAGGATAAACCGTGTCTTGTGCTTGTGTTCGCGGGGGCGGGTGCTAGACTCCTTCCAATCCTTGATTTTCCTGATGAATATCTCCGTTTTAGACCGTTTTTTGAAGTATGTTTCCGTGGATTCCCAGTCTGATGCGGATTCCGCCGCCGTTCCGTCCACGCCCGGCCAGACGGCCCTGGCCCGGATGCTGGTTGCGGAACTGGAGGAACTGGGGGCGCACGCGGAACTGGACGCGGCTTCCGGCATCGTGTACGCCTCCATCCCGTCCAACGTGGACGGGCAGGTGCCCGTCATCGGCTGGGTGGCCCATGTGGACACGGCCCCGGGCGTCTCCGGCAGCGGCGTAAAGCCCCGCATCGTGCACTCCTATGACGGCGGAGACATCATTCTGGACCGGGAACAGGGAATCGTGCTTTCCCCGTCCGTTTTTCCGGAATTGGGCAGGTATGCCGGCCAGGACCTGGTGGTGACGGACGGAACTGCCCTGCTGGGCGCGGACGACAAGGCGGGAGTGGCGGAGATCATGGACATGGCCGCCTCCTTCCTGCTGCATCCGGAACGCCCTCACGGAGAAATCCGGATCGCCTTCACGCCGGATGAGGAAATAGGCCGCGGCGCGGACTCGTTTGACGTGGCGCGCTTCGGCGCGGATTTTGCCTATACCGTGGACGGGGGAGGCTTGGGGGAAATTGAGTACGAGAATTTCAATGCGGCCTCCGCCGTGGTGACAGTGCGCGGCGCCGGCATCCACCCGGGCAGCGCCAAGGGCCGGATGCTGAACGCGTGCCTGGTCCTCATGGAATTCCAGGGGATGCTCCCCGTGTTCCAGAACCCGGCCTTTACGGAAGGTTATGAAGGCTTCTACCATCTGGACTCCCTCCGCGGGAATGTGGAGCAGGCAACCGGGGAATACCTGATCCGGGACCACGGCAGGGAGGAATTTGAACGCAAGAAGGAATTCATGCGGGAGTGCGCGGCCCTGTTGAACCGGAAATACGGGGAGGGAACGGTACGGGTGGAGGTAAAGGATTCTTATTACAACATGAAGGAAAAGATTCTCCCCCACATGCACCTGGTGGAACACGCCCGCAGGGCCATGGAGGCCGTGGGCGTGCAGCCGGAAATCATTCCGGTGCGGGGCGGCACGGACGGCGCCCGGCTCTCCTTCATGGGGCTGCCGTGTCCCAACCTGTGCGCCGGAGGCCACAACTTCCACGGAAGGCATGAATACGTTCCGGTCCAGTCCCTGGAGAAAATTTCCTCCATCCTTCAGGAAATCGTTTCCGGATACGCCAGGTACGGGCTGGAGCCCCCGGCGCGGGAAAAACAGGAATAACGGGGAGCTTTCCCCGCAGAAGCCCGGTTCCCCGGCCCTTGGGAAAGAACCCCGTAAAGCGGCGGCTTTTCCGCCCGTTGCCGGGAATGAACCGTAAAACCCGGTTGCCCCCTGAAAGGGGAAAGTGCTTGCTTTTTTCCCTTCCGTCACGATCATGGCGGTCCACCGTTTTTTATAACCCCCGCATACACACATTTTGATATGAGCGTGATTCCCAATGTCCTGGCTGAAAGGTACGCATCCTCCGCCATGAAATCCATCTGGTCCGCAGAGGGCCGCATCATTCTGGAACGCGAATTCTGGATTGCCGTGATGAAGGCCCAGAAGGATTTGGGGCTGGATATTCCGGACGGCGTGATTGAGGCCTATGAACGGGTGAAGGACCAGGTGAACCTGCCCGCCATTGACGCCCGCGAACGCGTTACGCGCCACGACGTGAAGGCGCGCATTGAAGAATTCTGCGAGCTGGCCGGGTGCGAGCACATCCACAAGGGCATGACCTCCCGCGACCTGACGGAAAACGTGGAACAGCTTCAGATCTGGAAGTCCATGCAGATCATCCGTGACAAGGCCGTGGCCGTGCTGAACCGCATGAGCGCCCTGTCCGAACAGTGGAAGCACGTAACCATTGCCGGGCGCACGCATAACGTGGCCGCGCAGACCACCACCATGGGCAAGCGCGTGGCCATGTTCGGGGAAGACATCGTGCACGGCCTGGGAACCTGGATTTCCCTGATGGACCGTTACAGCGTCCGCGGGCTGAAAGGCGCCGTGGGCACCCAGCTTGACCAGCTCTCCCTCTTCGGGAAGGATGCCGCCCGCGTCCTGGAACTGGAGGACCGCGTGTGCGCCCACCTGGGCATCCCCTCCAAGTGGATGAACGTGGGGCAGGTATATCCCCGCTCCCTGGACTTCTCCGTGGTTTCCGGCCTGGTGGAGCTGACCTCCGGCTGCTCCTCCTTTGCCAAGACCCTGCGCCTGATGGCCGGCCATGAACTGGCTACGGAAGGCTTTGCCAAGGGGCAGACCGGTTCCAGCGCCATGCCGCACAAGATGAACGCCCGCTCCTGCGAACGCGTCAACGGCTTCCACGTCATCCTGAAGGGCTACCTGATGATGGTCTCCGGCCTGGCCGGGGAGCAGTGGAACGAGGGGGACGTATCCTGCTCCGTGGTGCGCCGCGTGGTGATGCCTGATTCCTTCTATGCCGCGGACGGCCTGTTTGAAACCTTCCTGACCGTCCTGAACCAGATGGGCGTGTATGAAGCCGTGGTGGCCGCGGAACTGCGCCGCTACCTGCCTTTCCTGATGACCACCACCATCCTGATGGAGGCCGTCAAGCGCGGCATTGGCCGTGAAACCGCCCATGAGGTCATCAAGGAGCACGCCGTAGCCGTCTCCAACGACCTGCGGGCCGGAAAGATCATGGAAAACAACCTGCTGGACCGCCTGGCGGCAGACGGCCGCCTGGGCATCGGCAGGGAGGCTCTCCAGGACATCTTTGACTCCAACTCCTCCGCCACGGGCATGGCCGACGCCCAGGTGGAGGCATTCCAGGCCATGGTGCGGGAGCTGACGGGCAGGTTCCCGGACGGCGCCTGCTACATGCCGGGAGACATCCTGTAAGCGAACGCCGGAAGAAGGCGTGCGCTGCGGCACCCATTGTATTTTCAGACGCCGTCCATCCGGGCGGCGTCTGTTTTCATGCCGGATGCGTACATTCTTTTTCAATTTCTTTGCGTCAGGAGAGCTTGACGAATCAGAAGGTTGCCAGTAAGCTTGAATCCAGTAAACGGGCGCGTACGTTGCATGCGCCTTTGCAAGCAACCCTCCTGTTAACCAATTTTCAATATGGAAAACCAGCAGCTCAGCCTTTTGGACCGTGTGTACACCGTTCTCAGAAAGAGAGGGGAAGAAACGGAATGGATCACTTCCGCAGACAACCTCAATCTCAGAACGGGCATCGCGTTCGTCCCCTGTGATACGTTCACGCCCGTGAGCCTCCTGTACACGATGATAGAGCATCCGGAGACGCTGGTCATTGACGTGCTCTTTGCCGCCAAGGTGCCTGAACACCGCCGTGTGGAAGTCAGCATCATCCTCAGTGAACTGAATGCGGACCAGACGGCCGGCGCCTTCCAGCTGGACCCCGACAGCGGATACGTCTACTACCGCCAGTCCTTCGTTCTGGAAGGCATGGACCTTACGGAAGCCCAGTTTGCCCAGTTGATGAAGAACATTGAAACCGTGGCTGTGGAAACGGCGGAAGCCTACTCCCACATCATGGAGACGGAATACCCCAAATAACGGGCCGCGTTCCCCCCGGAGCTGTTCATGAGCGAGGCCCCTCACAAAAAGGGAACATCATGGTCCATAGGCATCGGCCTGGGGATCGTCGCTCTCTTGATCGGCACGGCCATTATCACGGACCCGTCTTTCTCCTCCTCCGGAGAAAGGGACGAGGCCTCCTCCGCCGGAACGGCGGAACCCCTGCATTTGCAGGAAAACGTTCTGACCATTTCCGCGCCCGGCGTGGTGAAGGCTTCCCACCTGACCATGCTTTCTCCCGGTGTTTCCGGAAAAGTGGACAAGGTGCACCCCCTCTTTAACGCGGGGGAAATCATCCTGAAGGGAACCCCCCTGCTGGAGCTGGAAAAATTTGAATACCGCGCCCGGCTGGCGAATGCCCAGGCGGAACTGGAACAGGCTCGCCTGGACGTCTCCACGGAACAGGCGGAAGCCCTGAAAGCCATTAAAAAGACGTACAGCTCCGTCTCCAAAAGCGGCAAGGAATCCGAGCTGGTGCTCCGGGTGCCGCAGCGCCGGGCCGTGAACGCGCGGCTGAACGCCGCGGAGGCGTACGTGGCTGAGGCGGAGCAGGCCCTCCGGGATACGGTGCTGGAAGCCCCCTATACCTGCCAGGTAGTGGAATGTTCCGTAGGCGCCGGGGCCCGCGTGGTTGCCGGGCAGCCCGTGGGAAAGGTGATCCCCCTTCAGGAGCGGATGATACGCGTTCCCGTGCCGCTGGAAGAATTTTCCGCGCTGCCCAGGGATGAGCAGGGCAAAATCAATACGGCCCTGACCGCCTCCTGCGTGCTGAACAACGGCAAACGTCTGCAATGGCTGGGCCACGTGACGGCGGTAGACTCCGCGCTGGATTCCGAACGCAATTCCGCCGTGCTGATCGCCTCCCTGGAGCCTAACGGCTCCCACGTTTCCGAATGGCAGGTGGCCCCCGTCAACATGGCCCTTCAGGTGAATATCAACGTTCACGTTCCCGCCTCCGTATGGATTCCCTCCCAGGCCGTCCGGGATGGGAGCTCCATCCGGGTGAAAACCCCGGAAGGCGTGCAGGAGCGCAAGGTGCACGTGGTGGCGCTGAAGGACGGCAAATCCCTGGTCACCATCCCGGAATTCCAGGAAGGGGACGCCCTGGTGCTTTAAAGCTCGCGGGAGGATTTCCCCACTCCCTTCACCCGGGAAAGCCGTTCTTTCAATACGGTTTCCGTCACCGGAGCCAGCCCGTAAAAAACCATGCCGGCCGGAGGGGAAGGCATGGTATTCCATTCATGGGGCTTCCCATGTGTCAGCGTCCGTCCGTTCTCATGTCAAATACCAGCACCTCAAAGGGCTGGAGCTCCACGCTCACGGGCTTGCCCTGTTCCAGTTTCAGCGTCTTGACGCGCTGGTCCGGGTAGGAGGCTTTCATGGAGAAAACAGCGGGCTGCCCTGGAACGGGCTCAAAGACGGTCCCGGCATCCAGCTCAATCGACCGCGGCCTGTCGTCCGGATTGCGGAGGGCCAGCGTGCAGCCCCGCGGGCTCCAGGCCGCGTAACCGTAAGGTTCCAGTTGGTTCGGGTTGCCGCCCACCCAGTGCGCGTCCGCCAGAACGTCCTGGAAGCGCCGCGCCCAGCGCGCTCCTGCCGCTACGTCATCCCATGCCTTTTTGTCCATCATGGCAGGGGTAAGGTAAAGCTCCTGAAGATTGGCTCCGGAACCAAAATAAATGCGGGCGTCGTTTTTAAGGTTCCTGTTATCCTGTTTTCCGTCCTGCCCCTTGCTGACACGCTCCGCCTGGAACTTGGTGCCCAGCACCATGCCATGGTGCATGATGGAATTCAGCGGGTAAAGGGGACCCGGCTTGACAATGACGTTGTAGCAGGCGCCGTCACGGAACGTGATCCACTGTTCACGGTCATTTCCCTTGCCGGTCCAGCCCACGTCCGCCGTGCCGCTGCGCCAGGTGGAATCCACATGGTTGAGCCAGAAGGGGGAGGGCCAGGTACCCACCGTCGTATTAATGAACAGGCGGGGATTTTCCCGGCGAAGCTCGCTGGCGATGGAAAGAAGGGCCATGAAATGGGGACTGATGCCGTCCCCGGCCTTGTCCCATTTGAAATATGTCACCTTGTCTTTCTTCATCAGGTCGGAACAGCGTTTTTTGAACCACTCGTAATACTTGGGGAAGGAGAGGTCGAACCCCGCGGCGTCCGCGGGCAGAATGCCTTTTTCCTTGGCGTGCTGCACCCGCTTTTCCGGGCCAAAATATCCGCCCAGCGGGGAAATCCAGATGCCGAACCCGGAGGGAATCCGCCCCACCGCCTTGACCACAGGTCCAAATCCGTGCGGGAATTTTTTGGTGGATGGCTGCCAGAGGTCTTCATTCACGTCGTCCCACCCGTCATCCAGGACAAAGCCGTCCAGCTTCACCTGGCGGGAACCCAGCTCCTTCCTGTATTCTCCGGCGGTCTTGACGAGCGTTTCCTCCGTAGGGTCCAGGCCGTCGTCATACCAGCCGTTATAATGCAGGAACTGGTGGTAGGGCGCGGCCCGCTCCCGTTCCAGATAATAAAGAAAGCCGCGGCGCAGCTGGTTTTCCGGCCATACGCCCAGCACCGTGGTGAAAGTCTGGGCGCTTCCCGGCCCCATGGGCAGGTTGCAGTCAAACCCTACGGTCCCCGTTCCGCCGCTAACATGCGCCCTGGCTACGGGAAGTTCTATGCCGGCAAATGTGCCCTCCTTCCCGCTGACCAGGGGGCTGCCGGGTACGGAGCCCTTCACGGCCAGGGCGGGGTCCAGCAAATCAATCAGCTGGATTTTCTTCAAATCCACCTCTCTGGACGCTTCAATCCTGTAGGTTTCCTTGACGTAGGAGGAACCTTCCCTCAGCTCCGCCTTCCAATAAACCGTGAGCCCGCTCTGCTTGTCCCTGAAGACGGCGGAAATCACCACCCCCTCCAGCCGTTCCCCCAGCCGGGGACTCGC
This sequence comes from Akkermansia muciniphila, assembly GCF_018709685.1. Taxonomy (GTDB): domain Bacteria; phylum Verrucomicrobiota; class Verrucomicrobiia; order Verrucomicrobiales; family Akkermansiaceae; genus Akkermansia; species Akkermansia muciniphila_E. Next base: position 31,676 of record NZ_JABDHQ010000019.1, on the reverse strand, counting down.
GGCGCGGCCTTTCAGCGCGCTGATGGAGGGCGTTCCCTCCATCACAAACCGGGAGGAGGGGAGGTTGTAGCCTTCCTTCTCCGTGGAAAGACGGAACAACTCCGGAGCCTGTCCGCCGGAAGCGTCGTTCTTCTCTCCCTTGCCATCCCGTTCCCGGTTCACGATCCCCAGGGGAACCAGCCTGCTGCCGGAAACCTTCCATGAGGCTGTCAGCACCTTGTTGCTCAAGGTGTAAACATCTCCCTCCCGATGGGCGGCGGGAGCTCCGGGGGCCGTTCCCGGATAGATGACGGATGCGGCGGCGTCTTGAAGGCAAACGCAGGAACAGGCCGCCAGGGCAATCACGGGAAGGGATGATACATGCATGATGTGAAAACTTCCAACATCTGAAAGCATCCGTCAATTTAAAAATACGGGAGGAGCGGAGAAGACCCGGCGGCATCTCCGTTCCCCCTGGACCGGGCAAATGGGTCAGTGGGCTTCCAGCCAGTTGCTCCCCGTCCTGGCCTCCACCAGGATGGGGACGCCGTTGGGGAGGGGCAGGGCGCCGATCATGGCCTCCTCAATCTTGGGGATGAGGTCCGTTTCATCCTTGTGCAGGTCCACCAGCAATTCATCGTGAATCTGGAGGATCAGCCGGGACCTGGTTCCCTCCAGCAATTTGTTCACATGGATCATGGCTATCTTGATCATGTCCGCCGCGGTGCCCTGGATGGGGGTGTTGATGGCGGTGCGCTCCGCGGCTGACTTGATGGTCTTGTTGGCGGAATTGATTTCCGGAATCATCCTCCTGCGGCCCAGCAGCGTTTCCGCGTAACCGGTCTTTTCCGCCTTGTGCACCAGGTTCTCCATGAAGGACTTGACCACCGGGAACTGGGTGAAGTAATTTTCAATCAGGGTGGCGGCCTCACTGCGGGAGCATCCCAGCCGCTGAGAAAGGCCGAAGGCGGAAATGCCGTAAATGATGCCGAAGTTTACCGTCTTGGCCGCGCGGCGCATGGTCACCTCCACCTCGTCGCGGGAAATGCCGTACACCCTGGCCGCGGTTTCCGTGTGAATGTCCCTGCCGGCCTGGAACGCCTCGCACATGGCGGGGTCTCCGGAAAGCGCCGCCATGATGCGCAGCTCAATCTGGGAATAGTCCGCGGAAAGCATGGTGTACTCATCAGAGGCGGGGACGAAGGCCGTGCGGATCAGGCGCCCCTGTTCCGTCCTTACCGGAATATTCTGCAGGTTGGGGTCCTGGGAGGCCAGCCGCCCGGTAGTGGTCAGCATCTGGTGGAACTGGGTGTGGATGCGGCCGTCCCGCGGGCAGATGTACTTGGGCAGCGTGTCCAGGTACGTGCTTTTCAGCTTCATGTTCTCCCGGTAGGCCAGGATATCCGCCACAATGGGGTGGCCGGGAGCCAGGGCGGAGAGGGTGTCTTCATCCGTCACGAACTGGCCCGTCCGCGTCTTCTTGGGCTTCTTCACCAGCTCCAGCTCCCCGAACAGGAAATCTCCGAGCTGCTTGGGGGAATTCAGGTTGAGGGGGTGGCCCGCGGCTTCTTCAATCCTCTCCCGCAGGCCGTCAATGATGGCGCCCACCTTCACGGAAGCCTTTTCCAGGGACTCCGGAAGCACGCGTATTCCGGTAAACTCCATGTCCGCCAGCACGGGCAGCAGGGGCAGTTCCACCGTGCGGAAGAGCTCCTGCATGCCGCTCTCCTTCACCTGCTTTTTCAGGATGCCGGAAAGCTGGAGGGTAATATCCGCGTCCTCCGCGGAATACTTGCCCATGACTTCTACGGAAATGCCGCTGGTATCCAGTTCCCGCTTCCTGGCTCCCGGCGCGGCGATGTCCTTCAGCTTGATGGTGGAATATTGCAGGAAGCTCTCCGCCAGAAGGTCCAGGTCATGCTTCATGCCGGGGGCGATCAGGGCATGGGCCAGCATCGTGTCAAAAAAGGGCCCCTTTACCCGGATGCCGTTGGCGCGCAGGATTTCCAGGTCAAACTTCAGGTGGTGGCCGATCTTTTCCGCAGTGCCTTCCAGAAGCGGCCTCACCGCTTCCAGAGCCTCCGGACCGGAAACGGGCAGGTACCATGCCTTGCGCGGTTCCGCGCAGAAGGCGATCCCCCGCAGCTCGTCCGTCAGGGGATTCTGGCCCGTGGCCTCCGCCTTGAAACACCAGGAACCATGCTTTTCCAGTTCCGCCGCCATGGCGGCGCGGGCTTCCGCCGTATCCGCAATAAGGTATTCATGCTTGAAATCATCCGCCGTTTTCAGATGGCGTTCTTCAAACAAATCCATTTGGCCCGCTTCATGCTGCTGCCTGGGCTGTGCGGGAGCGGCAGGCGCTTCCGCCGCGGGCTCCGGCGTCCCGGCCGGAGCAAACAGGTCATCCGCGGGGATGGGGGCTTTTCTGGCCTCCGGGGCTTTTTTACCGAACAGCTTGGACTGCATGGCACGGAATTCCAGCTCCTGGAGAAGGGCCAGGAGGTCCTCCGGGCTCGGTTCCTTCTTCACCAGGTCAGGCAGGCTTACCGTCAGGGGCACTTCCCGGTCAATGGTGGCCAGTTGCTTGGAAAGGGTGGCCAGCGCGCCGTTCTCCTCCACCATCTGCCTGCGCTTCCCCTTCAGCTTGTCCGTGTTGGCCAGCAGGTTTTCCACGGAGCCGAACTCCCCGATCAGCAGCTTGGCCGTTTTTTCACCCACGCCGGGAATCCCCGGAATATTGTCGGAGCTGTCCCCCATCAGGGCCAGGATGTCAATCACCTGGTCCGCGCGTTCAATGCCCCAGTTCTCTTTAAGCTTTTCCAGGTTAATCACCTCATGGTCATTGCCCCGCTTGCCGGGACGCCACAGGAAGCAGGTGGGGGAAATGAGCTGCCCCAGGTCCTTGTCCTGGGAGACCATGTAGGTCTGGAACTCCTTCGTATCGTCCGCCAGGCGCGCCAGCGTGCCTATCGTATCGTCCGCCTCATATCCCTCATAACGCAGGATGGGAATATTCATGGCCTCCAGAAGCCGGAAAATCAGCGGCATCTGCGCGCTCAGATCCTCCGGCATGGATTCCCGGTTGGCCTTGTAGGCCGGGTAAAGCTGGTGGCGCTCCGTGGGAGCAGAAGTATCAAAGCAGGCCGCGATGTGCGTGGGCCGCTCATGCTCCAGAATGCCCAGCAGCGTATTGGCAAAGCCGTACACGGCGGACGTGTTGACTCCCTTGGAATTGCGGATGGGGTTGGAGAAAAAGGCAAAATGGGCTCTATAGGCCAGAGCCATTCCATCCAGAATAAAAAGGCGTTTGGAAGGGGAATCAGTCATTTCTGCCCCACTTTACCATGCGGTGCAGGGGGACGCTACCGTTAAATGCGCCCCCGTCCGCCACTTTCCGCAAACCCTGGACAACGGATAAAATTCATGGGCAAACTCCTGCAAGCGGAAAGCGGAAGAAACGGCCGCCGCCGCGTTCAGGCGGGAAGGGACCCATGCCGGAAGCGTTTCCGCCCGCCAATCATTCTTCTTCCAAGGTTGATTTCCATGTCCGGGACGTTATCATTCCTCCGCTTCCATGACTTACACCATCACTCCCTTGATTGGGGAGCAGGCCATCAATGACCGCGTCAAGGAACTGGCCGCTTCCATTGACGCCGACATGGCGGGGCGGAACTACGTTCTGCTCCTGTTGTTGAAGGGCGCCCTTCCTTTCGCGACCCTGCTGACGGGGCATTTGAAATCCCGTCCCGCGGTGAAAGCCGTCAAGGTCACCAGCTATGCGGGAATGGCGGCCTCCGGCTCCATTGTCTGGGAGGGTGACTGCGGCTCCTTCCATCCGGAGGAACCCGTTCTGGTGGTGGACGACGTGCTGGACACGGGCGCCACGCTTGCCGAAGTCTGCCGGGAATTGAAAAACAGGGGCGTGAAGCGGGTGCTCACCGCCGTGGCCGTGGACAAGCATTGCTGCCGCAAAGTGCCCTTTGAGGCTGATTACGTCGCTTTTACCTGGGGAAATGACTTCCTGGTGGGGTTCGGAATGGACCTGGACGGGCGTTACCGGGAATTGCCCTATATCGGAAAAGTGGACATGGATTGAAATAATCCCGTTTCAAATTGAACAACCTGCTGAATAAAAGTGTCCAAGTACGTTGGAGCGGTAGGATGATCCGCCGTCCCGCACAGACCAGGGAAACCGGAAAGGAGAACCAAGACATGAAAATCAACAGGGCAAGACAACAGGAAAGCGTGGCCGTCTTTGGCCATGAAACGTCCCTTATACGGGATGTTTTGGACAATCTGGAACTGGAACACGCGCTGACATGGCTGCTGGAGGCCATCAGCGGCCACCAGTCCGGAGAAACGGATGACGAACCGTGGCATCTGTACCAGACCACGCTGTTCGCCATGTATGTGGATTATGACAACGGCATGGTGCGCATATCCGCCGCTCTGGCATGCCATGATGCGGACCTGGAAATGTCCCTGAAGGACTTTGTGGAGATATTGAGCCGGGAAGCCGCCAGGGAGGCGAACCCGCTCCACTATACCCCGGGCGCCCCCAGGAACTGCATCCACCGTTACCGCAACCCCTACTTCAAGCGCAGGCGGCAGGAACGGGAACCGGACACCGGTTTTTATTCCTGAACGCAGGCCCTGGTGCACGGGGCATCCTTTCCAATGGCCGGGTCCCTTCGGGAATCCGGCCGTTTTTTATGGGACGGGAAAGCGGGGATTCCCGGTTGGACAGGAATGCGAGGCATGGGCCCGCAGGGTAAGATGAATCAGCTTCTTGTTTCCGGCAAGGTGGCTGTTAAAAAATGCTGGGAAGGGCATGTTCCCGGGAATAGTCCTTCATCCGCCGGCTGGGAGCGGAGGCCTCCGGCCTTCGTCCAGGAAATTGTTCTGAAGCGTAGCGGAGGGAAATTTTCCTCTCCCCGTTTTTCATTGGGAGTTTGCAAGGGGGCAAGCCCCTTGTCCCCAACAGAAGGGCCATAGAAAAACACGGGAGAGGACCTACTCTCCGGTGCGGCTGGAAACCTCCATGGAGCGCCGCAAAAGTTGCGGCCTTCCGTCAATAGAAAGAGTGACAGAACGGCCCCGGCACGGTATGAAGAAAGGGCCATGGATACGTGCACGCCTTCACAGCCTCTTGCCGGACACAGGCACGGAATCAGCCTGCGGGCGGCAACGGAACGGGATGCGGAGGCGCTCCTGTCCATTTACGGGCCTTATGTGGCAGCTACGGCGGTTACCTTTGAATATGAAATTCCCTCCCCGGAGGAGTTTGCCGCACGGATCAGGCGCGTACAGGAAAAATATCCCTGGCTGGTAGCGGAAGCGGACGGGGAAATTCTGGGATATGCCTATGCGGGCGCCTTTCATGAACGGGCGGCTTATGAGTGGGACGCGGAGCTTTCCGTCTATGTGGCTCCGGACAGAAAAAGACTGGGCATAGGCTCCAGGCTTTATGAAGCCCTGGAACTCATTCTGAAGGAGCAGGGAATCCTGAACCTGTACGCCTGCATTGCCTGTCCGGAGAAAGAAGATGAATACCTTGCCGCGGACAGCATCAGGTTTCATGAAAAGCTGGGGTTTCACATGGCGGGCAAATTCCACCGGTGCGGGTATAAATTCCACCGCTGGTACCACGTGGTCTGGATGGAAAAGCACCTTGGCCTTCATGTGGAGAACCCGCCCGGAGTCAAAAGCTTTGGAGAAATTGAACCCGTGGCCGGCGGAATACTGGAAGGATGCTAAAAAACGGACGGGCAATAAAAATAGTGCTTTTGCGGCACGGTTCGTCCAGAATGGCGCCGTCATGACCGCTCTCTCCGCCACCCCTGTCTTTCAGGGCCGTTTGCCCTGGGTGGAGATTGCGCGCCTGCTGGCCACGCTGGTGGTCGTCATGCAGCATGTCCCTTCCGCGGGATTCCCTCCCAACCAATGGCTGATTGGCCCTGCGCTGGCGGTGTTTTTCCTGCTGGCGGGGTATTTTTCCGCGCCACGCCTGCTGGGGGCGGGCGCGGCCAAATGGACCGCCGGGCGGCTGATGTCCCTGCTGCGCCCGTACCTGTTCTGGTGCGCGGCCTACTGGCTGCTGGCGGGAATGCCCGTTTCTCCCGGCGCGCTGGCTTCCGTATTCGGCCTGGGGGCGTGCCCCATGCTCACCCCCATGTGGTTTTTGCGTGACCTGATGATATTCACGCTGGCCGCGTTTCTTCTTTCCAGGGTCCGCTGGGTTCTTTACTCGCTGGGCCTGTTGTGCCTTTTCCTGAACCGGTGGGATGATTCCCTGGCATGGCCCAGCCCCTACATGTTCGGGGATTTTGTGCTCGGCCTCCTGCTGGCGTCTTCCGTGCCGGACTGCCTGAACCGCTGGGAAAAACTGCCCCTGGCCGTCCACGGCTCCATTCTGCTGGCCTGTGCGGCGCTGGTCTGGGCAAGCTGTACGGATACCTTCCCGGTTCCGGCCGCCGCTTTTTCAGGGCTGGCCGTGCTGGCCTTCCTGAGCTTCGGGATAGTGCTGAAAACCGTCAATTCAGGCGCGGCGCGGCGCATGGCGGAATGGGCCTCCGGCAGCTTCTTCGTGTATTGCTCCCATATCTTTGTGCTGATTGCTTTGACGGGCGTGGAAATGTGCTTCCCGTCTCCATGGCCCGCCTGGGCGTGGTGGTGCCTGGCGCCTGTGGTTTACATGCTGGCGCGTGGCGTTTATTTGTTTATCAAGCGGTATTTCCCGCGCGCCCTCATCCTGATGACCGGGGGAAAATGACTTCCGGGGCTGCGGGGGAAAAGCGGCGGAGACGGAAAACCGTCCCCGCCTCACAGATTCAGGGGGCCGCCACGCGGAAGGCCCGGGCCGGAATGGCCTCTTTTTTGCCGCCTTCCTTCTGCCAGAAGAGGGTGGGAAGCTCGGAAAAGCCTTCCGTCTCCACCAGGAGGGGATGCCAGCCCTTTTCCAGCGGGATGGGTTTCAGGCCCGTCTGGTCAGGCGCGCCTTCCGTGGTATTTTCCCCCATGGAGGAGGATACCTCCGTGCCGGGCCTGTAGCCGTATTCCGCATCCAGCAGGTGAGCGTCGTGCAGCCTGACGAATGCCATGGCCCCCTTTTTGGCCGGAGTTTTCATGAAAAAGACGTATTTCCCCGTTTCCGGAACGTTCAGGTAAAGCACTCTTTTCATGCTGCCGTCCTTCCGGCGGACGCCCTGGGCGGACTGCGCCGTCAGGGGAACCAGTTTTCCGGGCATCTCCTCCTTCCTGAGGGCCGGAACGGGTTCTTCATCATAGGGCCGCTGGGCAAAGGTGCCGCGTTCCGGATGGGTGTAATCGTAAATGCGCCGCATCCTCAGCACTCTGTCATGCATGACGGGCTGCATCTTTTTGCCTTCCGGCGTGTCTTTCAGGTCATGGCGTTCCGCCGGGTCCTTCGCGGTATCGTAAATCTCAAACGGGTCCGCATGGGACTGGATGTTGGTGCGCACTCCCTTGTATTTGCCGATGTAAACCATCTGCTCGTCACCACGGACGGCGTTCCTCCTGGACGGCAGGAAGTCCTTGTAGCCGGGCGTCGTCTTCTTGCTCTGGGACATCTTGGCGCTGTACTCCATGTACAGGCGGCTTTCCGGCTGGGCCCCCTTGTTCAGCAGAGTGGGGAGCAGGGAAACGCCGTCGCTGCGGAAGGGCGCCCTGACGCCGCCGATGGCGGCCAGCGTCGCCATCCAGTCGTGGAACTGGGACGGATGGTCGCTTACGGAACCGGCCGGAACGTGGCCGGGCCAGCGCACGATGGCGGGAACGCGGAAGCCGCCCTCCCACGCATCCTGCTTGATGCCGTCAAAAGGCCCGTAATTGCGGAAAAACTGCGGATTCTGGCCGCCCTCGTCATGGGGCCCGTTGTCGGACGTCATGATGATGACGGTGTTCTTGTCAATGTTCAGGTCCTTCAGGGTCTGGATGAGGTCTTCAAAGGAATCGCTCAGGCGAGCGATCATGGTGGCGTACCTCTTCTGCGCCATGGGCCATTTCTTGTCCGCATAGCGCGGATAGATGTAGGAGTTGATCTTGCCCTCCGCGGTGTTGACCAGCTTGTGGGGCTTCCCCAGCCACTGTACGCCGCCTTTCACGCCGCGGCCTTCCGGATACGGGCCGGTGGGTATTTGAAGCTGGGAGTGGGGGGCGATGTGGGTCAGCGCCAGAAAGAAGGGCTGGCGGGGGTTCTGGCGGTTTGTGTCTATAATCCATTTTTTGGCGCGGGCCGTCAGCAGGTCCACGGAATAGGCCTTGTCGCAATCCGCCGTAATGCACTTGTCCCCGTCCCAGATGCCGCTTCTTTTGGTCGGAGAAATGGGATTGGGGTCTTCCTTGGGATAATGGTGGTGGCCGCTGACGTGGTCCAGGTAGCCGAAGTAATAGTCAAAGCCGCGTTTGGTAGGGTAGGCCGTGGATTCCTGCGGGGTGCCCGCATGCTCCCGGCCGCCGCCTATCCCCCATTTGCCGATGAGAGCCGTCCTGTACCCGGCGGACTGCATGACCGTGCCGAGGGTGGGGGCATTTTCAATGGGCAGGTCAAAGGACCTGTCCCGGATCACCTTGGCATGGCCCTGGTGCACGCCCGTGAACAGGGAGCCCCGGGCAGGGGCGCAGAGCGGGGCGGAGGAATAATGGCGCGTCAGCGTCATTCCCTCTCTGGCCAGGGAGCGCAGGCCGGGGTTGTCCATGGCGGGAAGCCCCTCCTTCATGCGCTGGTCCTGGTAGGAGGGCAGGTCCCCCCAGCCCATGTCATCCATCAGGATGAGAATGACATTGGGCCGCTGGGCGGCCGTGGCGAAAGGAACCGCCAGCAGAAAAGCCAGCAGGGGGAATAAATGTTTACTTCTCATGGCAACCGGAAAGCTGGAATCCTACTTTTTCCCCCTGGTCTTGACGTAATAGCTTGGATCGGCAACCCAGCGGTCTCCCGATTTTTTCACCGGAATGAAGCTGACGCCCCAGGACTGGAAGCTGCCCGTGTACGGCTGTTCAATCAGGATTTTGTTTTCCCCGGCCTTTACCTGGAAGGGGACCGGAGGCCGCGCCCACCAGAATTCCTCATTGTCAAAGGATATTTCATTGGCGGGAGAATTCCAGGTGTGCTTTTCATAACGCCGCTGGCCTGCCAGCTTATAGGTCTGGGGGTTTTTCACTTCCTTGCCGTTCACCCATATCCTGGTGCCGCACTGGGACCATTCCCCGGCAGCCGGAACGCCGGAACAGCGCCGTGTGGAGCGGGCCGGAGCGTCAAAGCCCACCATGGCGTACATGGTGCCTGCCTTGGGCGCGTAAAAGGTCGTCTCCGCCCAGGCGGTATTGCCTGGCTTGGTCTTGGAGAACAGGCCTTCCGCTCCCGCACGCGTGCGGAAGTACAGGTTGCCGCCGCGCGCCTGGAGCTGCTCCACGCCCGCGGGGGATTTTCCGGCCAGCAGGCCGTTCCTCACTTCCTCCTGCCTGTCTTTCGGAACGGGGCCGGACACGGTCCATTCCACGAAGGAATCCCGCCAGTAGGGGAAGGGCTTGTTTCCGGCCAGGGCTTCCATGCGTTTTTCAAACAGGGAGAAGGCCTGATAGGCCTCCGTATCCTTTTCCGGCAATTTTCCGGCAAAGCGGGAGCCGTCCTCCGGAATGCCCTTCCAGCTGCGCTCCGCCATGGCGAACATGGCCGGCCACTGGGGGCTCTGGATGGGGATGTTCTTCTTGTCCTCCACCCGGGTATCCGGCCACAGGCACTGGATGACGCCCAGGGAATGGTCGTCGCTCTTCGCCGTTCCGCAGGGCTGGCGGAAGAAATTCCTGCGCACCAGGATGCCGGGGTCAAAGGAATTGATGTAGCCTGCCGTGGAGTCAAAATAGGGGTTCTTCTGCTTGGCGGGGTTCGGCAGGCCTACGGAATTCTCGTCATTCCACAACTGGGCGTAACTGTCTCCGGAAACGGGCAGGTCGTTATTGCCCGCCCACTGGATGGGCTGGCGTCCCAAAGATTTGACCTTGGCCGCCATCCGGTCCGCAAACTGCTTCCCGTTGGGGATGTGGATTTCATCCGCGCCGATGTGGAGGTAGGGGGACATTTCCACCGGAATTTCCCGGCAGAATTCTTCCAGCAGTTCCTCCAGAATCTTAGCGCCCCTGGGGTCGTGCATCGGAAAACCGAAGCAATTCTGGAAATAGGTGCTGTGCCCCGGCATGTCGATTTCCGGAATGATCTGGATGTGGCGCTTTTTGGCGTACCGGAACAGGTCCCGGATCTGGTCGTAGGTATAAGTGTCGTTGACGTCCCGCCCCTTGATCCTCTTGGAGGGATCATTTAAAACAGGGTACTTCTTGCACTGGATGCGCCATGCGGGGTAGTCCGTCAGGTGCCAGTGGAAGGCGTTTATCTTGAGCCGGGCCATCTCGTCAATGTCCGCCTTGAGCGTTTCAATGGGCCGGAAATTGCGGCCTACGTCGTGCATGAAGCAGCGGATGGCGAATGCCGGGCTGTCCTTGATGTCGCAGCACGGGTAATCCCCCTTGGCGCCCAGCTGGTCCAGCGTCCTGCGGGCATAAAAAACGCCTGCGTCGGCAGCCGCCCTGATCAGGATGCCGTTGGGGCGGATCTGGAGCTCGTAGCCTTCCTTGCCCAGCGTTTTGGCCAGGGCGGCGTTCTTTTTCACGGAAACGGGCGCTTTTTTAGGGCATGTTCCCGGTTTCCAGTCTACCTGGGCCGGGAAGGGGATGAGGGGCACCGGTGCGGCTTTTTCCTGCTGGAGGGGGTGCGGGGAAGTCCAGTCTCCGTAGGAAGAGGGGGAACAGAGCATCAGGCCTGATGCCAGCAAAAGGAGGGAGGATGTTAGTCGCATAATAGTAATACACTTAAATAAAAGCCTCTCTTTCATCAAACTTTAAATGGCGCGGAACACTGGTCTTTTCTGTTGTCTCACCTTCTTTTCCTTCTGAGGGCGCAGACACCAAGCCCGAGCAGCGTGACGGCAGCGGAGGAAGGCTCCGGAACCAAAAGGCCCTCCATGCTGAAATTGCTCACGGCAAGCTCCTGGTAAGCGTAGCTGGTATTAAGAACGCCGGTATTCATCACCAGGTAAAAGGTGGCTCCCCGGTCAAACAAGCTGCCGTACTCCTCTTTGGAAATCGTCCAGCCATAGGAATTGTTGCTGACATTCCCCGCCAGCCCGGAAATCGTGGACCCGGCCTGGAGAAGGGAATCTGCCTCTCCCCCCAGGCTGTACCAAAGGCTGAAATTCTGGGGCTGCCCCGTTCTGCTGGCGTCGTAAAGCCCTCCCGTATCAAAGGAAATCCTCAGGGCTTCATATCCGGACAGGGTAGTTGCGGACACTTCATGGAATTTGACGGCGGTAAACCCTCCGCCTGCGCCGGTGGCGGAAACCAGGTTGGTAGTGCCGTCCGCCGTCACGGAAGCAAGCGTACCGGTATTGTTATTCCTGGTGCCGGAATACCATCCGGCGTCCAGGGCACCAAGGACGGACTGCACGGTATTTGCGGAGGGCCCTCCATTCGCGATCAGAGCGCTTCCGGAGGAATAATTAATGCGGGTGACCGCGGTTTCCCCCATCTTCAGTTCCGGAATGATTCCATCCAGGGAGCTCCATATTTCCGCTCCGGATGCCGCCAGGGCTGCCGCTGTGGATAATGCCAGAAAGAAGGTCGTGTTCATCAGTATATTAAGTTGCTGCTGGAAAGCGAAAGGGCCGCGCCCGCCATGGCGCGTATTTCACTTGATTCATGATGAAGCTACAGAATTTGTAATCCGCTAAAGAAACATTAACGGCAATAAAATAGTTAATTTACTGATTAAAAGCTGATGATAAAAATATCCAACATTTAATTTCCTGCGATTTTCTCCTTTGGGAAAGCCGCGGGAAACGGCAGAAAGGCCCTGACCGTAAATCAGGAAAGAAAAAAATCCGTTTGACAGCGGATTACAAATCCCGAACATGTTTTCAATCTCCGTTAACGCAATGAAGAGCAGGAGATTGACAGGGTAGGGCGCCTGTCCGAAGGAAAAATTATCCTATCCGTATGCGGATGGAATGGACGGCATTCTTGCCGAACTGCTCCTTCAGCTTTCCCAGCAGGGCGCCCTGCCACTGCTGGAGGTGGTAGCGCATGGCGGGCTGGAGCACCTGCACGGTAGCCACTCCCTTGACGATGGACAGCAGGTTGGCCTGCTGGCCCAGGAAGGGCCCTGCGGCGGCCATCCAGCCTTTCCGGAGAAGTTCCGGATCCATCCCTTCTTCATCCAGGGGCAGTTTGGCGAGAATATCCCCCAGCAGGGACTCCGCCGTATGGAGATTCCGCGTCTCACTGGTTCCGGGGGAAACCTGGAACCAGTCCGCCAGCGCCTGCCGCACCTCCCGTTCGTCACGGGAAAGGTATTCATACCGGGCAGGGGAGGCGTAGGGATCCGGACGGTCCCGGTCAGGGACGTATGGAGACTGCGGAAAAGGCATGAATATCAATTAAAAGCCCGGAGCGTTGAATGTCAACAGCCCCGGGCGGTTTGAAAAATAATATGAAACTATATTATTCGCCGTCGTCACCGATGGCTTCCACGGGGCAGCCTTCCATGGCTTCCACGCAGGCAGCCGTTTCTTCGTCGTTGTCAGGCTGCTTCTTGACGTAGGAGACGCCTTCGTCATCATCCCTGCCAAAGTTTTCCGGAGCCGTTTCACGGCAAAGGTCGCAGTCAATGCAGGAGCTGTCCACGTAAAACTTGCCGGGGACGTTAAGAGGTGTTTTTTCGTCGATATCTGCCATATGTGTGATGGGTTGTATGAACTGCGCCCACTATTTCCGCATTTGGCCGAATTTTGCAATCTTTTTTGTTGCAGGAATGAGTCAGCATAAGGAAGAATGCCGGCGTGCCTTTTCCGGAAAAGAAGGCTTTTTACCATGAACACCGCTTCTCCCTCCCCCCCCCGCCTCCTGCCTGTCTGGGCCGGGCTGCTCCTGGCCGCCCTTTCCGGCGTATTGACGGCCTGTTCCTTTATTCCCGTGGACTGGAGCGGCTGCGTCTGGATAGGCTTCCTGCCGCTGCTCACGGCGCTGTGGTACGGCCCCCGCCGGCAGGGGAGGAAAGGGGCCCTGGCTTATGCCCTGTACGGCTGGCTCTTCGGTGTGGCGTATTACGGCATCTCCTTCTGGTGGGTGAATGAGGTCAGCACGCTGGGCTACATTCCGCTGATGATTTTTTACGGGGGCCTGTTTCCCGGCGTCTGGGCGCTGGTCATGGGCGTGTTCTTCCGCCCGGACGCCCAGCCCCTGCCGGATGCGCGGCAAACGGGAACGGACCGCCGGGCCGCCTGGAAAGCCTGGGCCATGGCGGACATGCTGCCCAGCGCCGCCGCCGCGCTGGGCGGAGCGGCCCTGTGGGTGTGCCTGGAATGGGTGCGGGGCTGGCTGATACCGGGCTTCGGCTGGAACAACCTGGGCGTGGCCCTGTACGGCAATCCCCTGGCCCAGTGGGCGGAATACACGGGGGTGACGACCCTAGCCTTTATTCCGGTAGTCTTTTCCATCTGGCTGTGGCGCGTTTGCCGCCGGGCCGGAACCATGGTGGTGCATGAAGGCAGGCGCACGGTGCCCTGGGACTTCTTCTCCCTGGTCTCCGTCCTGCTGGTCATGTTTGTCGTGGGCGTGCTTTGGACGGCGCGCTACTCCCCCCAGTCCGGCACAGCTACCGGGAACGGCAAATGGACCGTTCCCGTCATGACCGTGCAGTTGAACCTGAGCCAGAAGGAAAAATGGGACGCCGCCAACAGGGGCGCCGTTTACAGGGCTTTGCTGGATACGACGGAGCAGGGATTGCTGGACCTTCAAGCCCGGACCCTGGAAGAGGCCGCCAGAAACGGGACGGAGGCCTCCCTGGACCTGCCGTCCTGGGTGATCTGGCCGGAGAGCTCCTTCCCCATCTCCACCTTTTACCGTGATTCCACGGGGGAGCTCTTTCCGGAGCAGGACAACGTCAATTTCCTGAGCGCGGAGGAGGACTACGTGCAGGCCATCCGGAACAATCTGGGCAACTTCATCCTGCTCACGGGAACGGATGACATTTACCTTTCCGATGAAGGCCGTGTGGCACGGGCCTACAATTGCCTCACCGTGTTTGAGGGGGACTATTCCACGGCCAGGCCGCATGCCAAGGCCATGCTGGTCCCCTTCGGAGAATACATTCCCATGCGCGAAACCTTCCCGTTCCTGGAAAAGGCCTTTGAAGCTTCCGCCGGAACGGCCATGGGACTGAATTACACGCCGGGCGCCTCCACGGAGCCCGTTCCCGTTCCCATCCGCCCGGGAAGCTCCGTCACGGTGGGCGTCATCCCGCTGGTGTGCTTTGAGGACGTGGTGGGGGGCTGGGTGCGCCGCTTCGTGCGGCAGGAGCCCCAGCTGATGGTGAACGTCACCAATGACGGCTGGTTCAACCGCTCCAGCGCCAATGAACAGCATTGGCGCAATGCGGCGTTCCGGTGCATTGAACTGCGCCGCTCCATGGTCCGCGCCGCCAATACCGGCGTCAGCGTGGCCCTGGCGCCCAACGGCGCGGTCATTGCGGATTTGAGGGATTCCTCCGGTTCCCCGTTTACCCGGGGGGTGATGAACGCCACGCTGCCCGTGGGCTGTACGGAGATAACCCTGTACGCCATGCTGGGGGACTGGGCCGTCCTGGCCTGTTTCCTGCTGTTTGCGGCTCTTCTCCTGCGCAGGATGAATAAGGGAAAGAGAAACGCCGGCCCCGTGAAGGACGGCGTTTACCGGCGCGGCGCTACGCCCAGGTAATTCCTGACCTGCTTGAATGCGGGGTAGGAAATGCCGGACTCATGGCACCAGAAGGCGGAGGAAGAGCCTCCGTCCAGGTTCAGCGCCGTCTTTACCCTGAAATCCCCCAGCGCTCCGGGAGAAGCCAGCCAATCGGCCAGTTCCTTCAGCGTCAGTGAGGAGGAAACGCCGATGCACCATCGCTTGCCGCCGTCCGTAGCGATGAAGGTGCGGTAGGTGGACTTCTGCGCGTTAAGCCCCTTTACGGCTGAACCGTTCTCCACCAGAAAGGGGCCGCCCTGAATGGCCGCCTGCATGACGGGCAGTTTTTTCATGCGTTTCAGCACGGAACTGCGGACAAGGGCCAGATCGCTTTTACCGTCCTCATAAACGACTCCGGAAACGGCGAAGGAACCCGTGGCCAGCGGAGAAAGGCGCTTGCCGTCCTGGACGACGAGGCCCAGCGGGGTTCCCTCCGCGTCCGCGCCGAAGAATCCGCCGTTGACTCCGGCCACGCAGGGACTTTTCCTCATGGCCTTGTCCAGGGAACCGTACCGGGGAGCCCTGACGCTCCCTTCATCCCGCACCAGAAGGCGGTGCGTGCCGGACTGGAAAAAATAGACGTTCAGCTTGTCCCGCATGGACAGGAAGCCGTCTTTTCTGGTGAACACGCGGTGTTCCGCCTGGACCGTGCCGCAGAAGAATGAGAGGAAAAGGAGAAAACGCAGGAAAGGCATGGGTGGGCAGTCAAAGAGAGAGATGAAAAATCCGCCGTTCCGCACGGGTGCCGGCGGGAACGCGGACGCCGGGCCAAACAATGCATTCCCGCAGGCGGCAGCCTTCTTCCACGACGGCGCGGGGCCCGATCACGCTGGCAGCGTCCACGGAGGCCCCGGGAGACACTTCCGCGTCCGGATGAATGCGCGGAGCAGGGGAGGGAAAATCCAGATGGGCCTGGATGTAGGACTCCGGAGTACCCATGTCCATCCACAGGCCGTCGTCCGCCGGCATGCCGCGCAGACGGCCCTGGCGGATGTAGTCCAGAAAAACGGGAATGATGGAAACGGCCCCATGGGGAGGGATATGGCTGAAAACCTCCGGTTCCATGCAGTATGCCCCGGTAAACTGGCGGGAACCGGGATCGCGCCCCAGGGCGTGCCGCATATCCGTCACCAGTCCGGAGGAAGGGTCAAAGCCCACATTCCTCTTGTCTCCGGCAGTCCGGAGGGCCAGCGTCACGGCGGGACGGTTCCGCAGATGGTCCTCCAGCAGCCGGTGCAGGTCAAAGGTGGCCGCCATGTCCCCGTTCATCACCAGCAGGGGTTCCTCCGCGGAGGCCCAGGGCTTGACCTTCCTGACGCCGCCGCCTGAATCCAGCAGTACGGCTTCATGGCTGAAATGGACGGGGCACCCGTTCCAGGAACGGTCCGGGAACACGCGGTCCCAGGCTTCCGCCAGATGGTGTGTGTTGATAATGAACTCCCGGATGCCGCAGTCATAACAGCGGCGCATGGAATGCAGCACCAGGGGCTCATGGAAAAAGGGAATCAGCGGCTTGGGAAGCACGCTGGTCAGGGGCCGCAGACGGGTGCCCAGCCCGGCGCCGAGAATGAATGCGCGGGAAATGCCGGGGCCTGCTGTGATGTGCATGGAACATCACTACCGGGAGAAAGGCGTTTTTTCAAGCGCCCTTTCTCCGCTCCCTCACCGGATGACACGCCGGAATACCGTCCATTCCCTGAATTTACAGGAAAATCCGTGATTTCGTGCTTTCCAAACGGGAGCTCATTAACTAGCATTCCCCGCATATGGCATGTGGAAACCAAAGAACTGTCGGCTCTCCGGCCTCCCTGGCCGGTACCTCTTTGCATACGGGACAGCCCGTGACCCTGACGCTGAAGCCGGCCCCTGCCGACTTCGGCATTAAATTCCGCCGGGTGGACATTCCGGACCAGCCCTTCATCAACGCGGACGTGGAAAAGGTGCAGACCGTGGAGCGCGCCACCAGCCTGGCGGAAGGCTCCGTCAAGGTACACACCGTGGAACACATCCTTTCCGCCCTCACGGGCATGGGGATTGACAACGCCGTCATTGAAATGGACGCCAATGAACCGCCCATCGGGGACGGTTCCTCCGCCCCCTACGTGGAGCTGATCAAGAGCGCCGGCATCGTGGAACTGGATGTGCCGCGGCGCTATCTGGAAGTGCGGGAAGCCGTCACCATTGAAACCAAGGGCGGTTCCATCCTGACCATTCTCCCCTCCAAGCAATTCCGCGTCTCCGTCACCTGCGTGGGCCCGGAAAACCGCATCACCCAGTACTTTGACGCGGTCATCACGCCTGAAACGTATGAAAAGGAACTGGCCCCGGCCCGTACCTTCACCTTTTACGAGGACATCAAGCCCCTGCTGGAAAAAGGCCTCATCAAGGGCGGCAGCCTGGAAAACGCCGTGGTCATCCGCGGAGAGGAACTCATGAGCAAGGAGCCCATGCGCTTCATCAATGAATTCGCCCGCCACAAGGCCATGGATCTCATCGGTGACCTCAGCCTGTGCGGAAAGCCCATCCTGGGCCACGTGATCGCCATCAAGCCGGGCCACGGCCCGAACACGGAGCTGACCGCCAAGCTGAAGAAGGAACACCGCCGCAACCAGCAAATGGCCCCCAACCCGGTCAACGTGCCGTACGGAGACGCCGTGCTAGACATCAATGAAGTGATGAACCTCCTGCCGCACCGCTATCCCTTCCTGATGGTGGACCGCATCATTGGCTTTGAAGGGGAAACCAAGTGCCGCGGCCTGAAGAACCTGACGATGAATGAACTCTTCTTCCAGGGCCATTTCCCGGGGCATCCGGTCATGCCGGGCGTCCTGCAACTGGAAGCCATGGCCCAGGTGGCCTCCATCGTCATGCTGCGCCAGCCCGGCAACGCCACCAAGCTCGGCTACTTCATGAGCGCGGACAAGATCAAATTCCGCCGTCCCGTGGTCCCCGGTGATACGCTCATCATTGAAGCGGAGATGACCAAGATGCGCGGCAACATCGGCCAGGCCCTCGGCCGCTGCCTGGTGAACGGCCAGGTGGTATCGGAAGCAGAGCTCAAATTCGGTCTTCAGGACATCTGACCTGCCTGAACGCAGCCCCGTCTTTACAAAACCCCGGCGTGCATGCCCGCGCCGGGGTTTTTCCTTAATCAATTCTCCCGTATGGAAACGCAGCCTGTGGGAATGCGGCACATGGCCACATACTCTTCCAGGCGCTTGCAGAAAGTCTCCGCCGTCATGGAAAGAAGGGCGTCCGCGGAAAAGGACTCGCAGGTGAAGGAGGCGGCTACGGTGCCGTAAATAATGCCTCTCTTCATCTCCTCAAAGGAAGGAAGGCCCGGCGGCAGGGTGGCAAGATAACCGGCCAGGGCGCCCAGGAACGTATCTCCCGCCCCGGTGGGGTCCACCAGGGTTTTCAGCGGGTAGGCCGGGCAACGGAAAATGTCCGTCCCTCCCTCCGGCCCGCGTCCGAGGAGTGTGGCGCCGTATTCCCCCTGCTTCACCACCGCATAAACGGCCCCCTTGGAAAGAAGGAACTCCCCGGCCTCCAGCACGGTGGACGCATGGGCGTACTCCTTGGCTTCATCCTCATTCATCATGGTGATGTGGGAACGGCTGATCACGGCGTCCAGCAGCTCCGGCTGGCGGCGCAGCCACTTGTCCATGGAATCGGAAAGCACCAGGGAGGCGTCCGGGCACTGTTCCATGCACTTGAGCTGCTGGGCCGGAACCATGCAGCAGCACGCCAGCACCGGGTGGCTCTGGAGAGGTTCCGGCACGTGAACGTTCCATTCCAGCATGACGGAATCATTGGCGCAGACGGTCCTGCGCTTGTTCATATTGTCAAAATATTCCCCGGTCCAGGAAAAGGACGGCCCCTTCTTCCTCTCCACGCCGTCCATGCGCAGTCCCTTGGCCGCCAGGGACTCTTCATAATGGGTGGGAAAATCCTCCCCGATGATGCTGACGGCGTCCACCCGGTCCGCGAACATCAGGGCCGCCACGGCCGCAAAGGAAACGGAACCGCCCAGCACGCCCTCCGCACGTCCGCGGGGAGTGAGGATGGTATCAATTCCGATGGTTCCGGTAACAAGCAGGGGCTGGGACATGGAAGAAAGGGAATACGGATTTAAACCCGCGATCAAGAATAAAAGGCTGGAGATATGGAAAAAACGGGTTATTTTACCTGCACACGCTTAAAGGAAATGAGGCTCTTCCCTGGGAACGCTCCCTAAACCGCCTGCACGGCAGGCTGATGGCTTCTGTATCACACCGGATGCAGAAGCCTTGTACCCGGTAAAGGATATCCCCATACGAACATGAACGCCTTTAAACCCATTCCCGGAAACGCCGGACGCCGCCATTCCGTTCAAGGAAACGGGCCGTTTCCTCCAGTCTTCGGCCGCCTTTTTCTGAACTATCCGGTCACGGCCACTTTGGAACCGCGCCCGGAGCCTTATTCCCATTCAACCGGAGAAAAGCCGCTATCATGAAAATGCTGATGATGGTCGGGCTGGGAAGCTTTGCGGGAGGCGTGCTGCGCTTTCTGCTGGCCCGTTTTGTCCAGACCAGCTCCATGAGTCCCTTTCCGTGGGGAACGGCGGCGGTCAACCTGCTGGGATGCCTGGTCCTGGGCGTCCTCTACGGGCTGTTCAGCCGGGGCCTGCTGCTGCATACGGAAACGCGGCTTTTCCTTACCGTGGGGCTGTGCGGCGGCTTCACCACCTTTTCCACGCTGATGAATGAATCCTTCCTTCTGCTGAAGGAAGGGAACTTCCCGGCCTTCTTTCTTTACACCCTCCTCAGCTTTGCCGGGGGCCTCATTGCCATTGGCCTGGGATACTTGGCCGCCAGATAGGAAACAACTTGATGAATACTCCGGAAGAAACCCTCATGCTGCGCATCTACGTCAGCAGCACTGACGCCGTCAGGCACACCCCCATTCACGAAGCTGTAGCGTATGCCGCCCGGCGCTACGGCATGGCCGGCTGCACCGTTTACAAGGGACTGATGGGGTTCGGCCGGCATACGCGCCTGATGAGCCCCAAATTCTGGGAAATTACCGAGAAGGTGCCCGTCATCATTGAGATCATGGACACCTCCGAACGCATTGAAACGTTCCTGGAAAAAATCTCCTGCTGGCTGGACAGGCTGCCGCACGGCTGTCTGGCGTGCACGCAGCCTGTCCGCATTCGTTCCGTAGGCGGTTCCCGCTCTTAGGAATAGGACTTTTCCAGGATGCTGACGACATCCGCCGGAGTAAACTTGCAGCGGTCCAGCTCAAACAGGTTGCCCATGGTGGAAAAGGCCGTTTTGGCGTACTCCTCAAACAAATCCGGAGTGATGCCGTACTCGGACATCTTCAGCTTGTCCACGCCGCAGGCCTCCTTCAACTTGTTCAGCCCGTTCAGGAAGCCGTCCACGGAAGCTTCCTGCCCCATGGCGGCGGCTACCCTGGCGTAACGTTCCGGGCAGGAAGGAGCATAAGCTTCATGATAGGCCCAGGAAATCATGATCAGCCCAGCGCCGTGGGGCAGGGACGGATGGAAGGCGCTCAGGGCGTGTTCAATGGAATGCTCCGAGGTGCAGCAGGAAATCGTTTCCACAAAACCGGAATACGTATTGGCCAGCGCCACGTAGGCGCGCGCCTCCAGGTCATCCCCGTTATGCACGGCGCGGGGAAGATACTTGGAGACGTATTCAATGGCCTGGAGCGCGAACATATCCCCCATGGGAGAGGCGATCGTGGCCATGTACCCCTCCACGGCGTGGAAAAAGGCGTCAAAGCCCTGGTAAGCCGTCAATTTGGGCGGAACGGAAAGCATCAGCTCCGGGTCCACGATGGACATGGTGGGGAAGGTGCCCTTGAAGCCGAAGCCGATCTTCTCCTGCGTATCCTCCTTCGTGATGACGGTCCACGGGTCCGCTTCCGTTCCCGTGCCTGCCGTGGTGGTGATGCAGACAATGGGAAGGGGCTTGTTGGGAATAGGCAGGCCCCTGCCGGAACCGCCCTGGATGTAATCCCAATAGGTTCCCGGATTGGCGGCCATCACGGCAATGCTCTTGGCGGAATCCATGCTGCTGCCTCCGCCCAGGCCGATGACGAAATCACACCCTGTCTCCTTGGCCAGGGCGGCCGCTTCCATCACGTGCTCCACCACGGGGTTGGGCTGGACCTTGTCAAAAACGACGCTGTCTACTCCCTGCCGTTTCAACAGGTCCTGAACGCGGTCCAGATAACCGAGACGCCGGACGGACGTGCCGCCGATGACGATCAGGGCCTTGGCGCCGGGCAGGGGGGCGGAACCAAGATTGTCCAAAGAACCCGCGCCAAAGAAAATCTGCGCGGGCATGAAAAACTGAAATGGCTGATACATGCCCCTACTGTATAAAAGGACGGCTCCAAACGTCAAGGATGCTCTGTGCATTCCATGGGCGCCGGAGCCGCCGTTCAGGCAACAGACTTGGCTAAAACCTGTTACGCGTCTTCAAAAAAATCGTCGCTCCGGGTGGGGTCCGGCTTGGGCGGCTTAGGCACATCCGTACCGATGGCGCCGGGATCATCCATTTCACGGCTGGTCGTAATCGTGGTGGGAGGGGTTTTCCTTCTGGGCGGCCGCACTGCGGGGCGCGGCGCGGCGGATGAAGATGAAGAGGAACTGTCCGCCATGCTCCCATCCTCTGAGGCTGTGACCATGCTCTTCATGCTCTGGATCAGCTTGTCACGGAGCGTCCGGATTCCCTGTTCCCGGCGCACGGGGTCCACCGTGGTCCGGATCAGCGTCATCATGTTCCGTGTGGCGTTCGCCTGGTCGCCCAGGTCAAAGCAATCCAGTTCACAGCGCCAGCGCAAACGGTCCAGGATGGAGGAATCCTGCTCGTCGAACTCGTCTTCAGACGCATTGGCGATGCGGCCCTGCATGCCGGACTTCTTGCCGGTGGAAATGGCATGGCTGACCTTGCCCAGGGCCACTTCCATGGAAATTCTCTTGCTCCATGCCTGCCTGAGGGCGGGAAGGTTGCGCGTCTTGCGGTAGCCCGTAAAGAACAGCTTGTCAAAAATCTCGTCACGGTTCTTCATGGAATCAGGGAAGGCCTTGGAGGACATGCTGCTGATGCCCAGGGCTTCTCCCACCTCCGTATTCAGGACGGACTGTTCCGCAATGCGGGCGCCGGATTTGCCGGCTCCTCCTCCGTTGTTTTTGGAGGAAGCCGTGGCGGAGGGATCAATGAAATCCGGGTCCGCGCAGGCGGAAAGGTAGGCGTTCAGCAAATCCATGGCGGGCTTCTGGAACTCCGTCACGTCCAGGGACTCCTCCTCCGCTCCGTTGGTGGCGCTTGACGTGGCATTCATCAGGTTCTCCTTAAGCCGGGCCCTGAGTACCAGCACGCCCCATTGATATTGGAGCATCAACCCTTTGCGGGCATTCTTGTCCTGGTACTTCTTGGCCTCGCGGTCCATCCAGTCCTTCAGGGAATTGGAGGCGATCTTCGCGCTCTTTCCCTGGCTCTTATCCTTCTCCTTTTCCGCCTCCATGAGGAACTTCTTGGACTGGATCAGCAGGTCGTACGCGGCGCTGGGGTCTCTGCCGGCGGAATTAAGCTTGCTGATGGCGGCATTGATCACCTTGGTTTCCGCAGACCTGTTCAGGGCGAGGAGATTCTCCAAATCCTTGATCACCTTCTTCTTGGCATCATTATCCATGTGCTGGGCATAGCAGAGGGACCCCAGGCTGAGGCCTCCGATAAGGCAAAGAGAGACGAAAGTATTCATGCTTTTTTCATTATGACGGATGAAAGATGATCTGGCAAGAGAGAAGCGCAGGGAAGGGACATCTAAATGCCGGTAGTTATCTTCCCCAGAGAAGATCGGGAGAGTTCTACCAAGATAGCCAAGATAGGAGCCCCACGGTTTGAATGGAAGCGCCCGGCTGGCTGCTTGGAAACGGGAAGAAGAAAGGCATCCAGGGAGCGCGCGGGTTCTAGAAATTGACTGGATGGGAGCCAAGGAGGCAATTGGAAAGAGAACCTGCCTTTCGGTCGAGTTATATTGATTCGAATGGCTGCAAAAGGCTGGCGGCGCTCCCTCTTGTCGGTTCTGATGAACGGGGCAGTCCGGGAAACCCTGTAGAAAAGAAAAACGGGCTGGAGAATACCCCTGTTAATACTTCGCATAATATATGTAATGCAAAATATAGAGCTAGTGAACAAAGCCCGTTGAATACTGTCTTTAAACAGGATACTTCCCAATCATCCCCCCGGCCATGCCTCATGCAGGAATCCTGCACCGCACCTTCACCCCCTGGGATGAAAACGGTGATGAATGGCGTTCAGCCGCTGCTGTTCCAGATGCGTGTAGATCTGCGTGGTGGAAATATCCGCGTGGCCCAGCATCTCCTGAATGATGCGCAGGTCCGCGCCATTCTCCAGCAGATGCGTGGCAAAGGAATGCCGCAGAATATGCGGGAAAACGTGCTGGTCTATTCCCGCGGCCCTGGCGCGCTCCTGAAGAATCTGGCGCACCCGTTCCCTGGTCAGCGGCCTCCCGCGCACCGTCAGGAAAATATGGCTCTTCGTTCCCGGCTTGACCAGTTTGGGCCTTCCTTTCTCCAGATACGCCTTCAACGCCTCCAGAGCCGATCTTCCTACGGGAACCAGCCGCGTCTTGTCCCCCTTCCCCTGGACTCTGACGAACGCGTCATCAGCGTCAAAACTCTCTAATTTACAGCTAATTACTTCACTCACCCGCATGCCGCAGGCATAAATCATCTCCAGCAGCGCCCTGTCTCTGCATCCAAGAGGAATATCTTGAACGTCAATGTTTTCAAGCAATTTTGAAACGGTCTGCTGATCCAGCACATGGGGAAGGGACAGCCCCTGCCGGGGCATTTCCAGAAAAGCGGAAGGGTCTTTTTCCAGCATCCCCATCCCGGCCAGCCAGCGGAAGAAAATGCGCAAATGCACCATTTCCACCCGCATGGAACTGCGGGCCATGCCGCGGGCCTGCAAATGCCGCAGGAACTCCGTAAGCCTGCCGATGTCCACCTGGGAAAGATCGGCGTCCTCCGTTCCCAGGAACCGGGCGAATTCCTCCAGCGTCTGCCTCACGGAAAGCTGGTAGGCGGCGCTCAAGCCCTTCTCTGCGGCCAGAAAACGGATGAAGCGTTCCAGATGGGCTTGCATGACCTTCTACCTCTCCTTCCCGTTAAAAACGTTCCACCAGGAACAGGAACTCCGTCACGTTCTGAGGGCGGTTCCTCAAATTCCGGCTCCCCCGGAAGGTGGCGTACGGCGTTTCCAGCGTCACAATGCGGCCCAGGCGCCCCAGGAACTCCGTCATCTCCTCATAGCTGATGAACCCCTCCGAGCTGTAGGAAAGCAGGATAAACCTGGCCGGGCACTCTTCCAGCAGCCGGAACAGGGCCGCCGGGGCGTGCTGGCGGCTGTTGTACGTGGAACGCTTCCAATCCGTGGGAATGCCGGAGACGCGGCTGGTTTCCTCCGGCTTTTCATAGGAAGACAGCAGGTTCAGCATGAAATAATTGGAACCGTACGGATGCTGGTTGTAAGGGGGGTCCAGATACACCACATCCATCTCCGGCAATTCCGCAACCAGTTCATTGGCATCCCGGCAATGGATGGAATATTGGCATTCAAATCTGGAAAACACGGGAAACGGTAGAGAAATATCCCCCAGGATGCGGGCGAGGGCGTTGCCGCCCGTGCCGCCGAATTTGCCCACGCCCTGCCTGTCCTTGTAAAACCCCTTGAACACGCCGGACGTGTTCGTATGCACGGAGGCTTCCGCCAGAAGGGGGGCGATGAAATACGGCCTGACGTCTTCCGGAAGCAGGTTGATGGTCTGCCGGGCCGTATCCAGGTACACGGCATTGCGGCGCGTATAAAAAACGCGGTCTTCCGGCGTGATGCTGTCCGGATTTTTGGGAGCGTACAATTCCGTGATAAAGCCCGGGGACTCATGCTCTTCCATATACCGCAGCAGGCGCCGGTAATGCCTCTCCAGCTCCAGATTCTCCACTTCCTCCGGGTTGCTCAGGTAGCAGGTGTTGACGATGCGGCTGTATTCCTCCAGATCATTGACAATCAATTCCTCCGAATGCTTCTTCAGGAAACGGGCTACAATGCCGCTGCCGGAAAACAGGTCTCCTGCCCTCAATTTCTCCTTCCCCAGGCGGCTTTTCACCTCCTCCAGCCCCGTACCCAGGAAATGCAACAGGGAACGCTTGTTGCCCAGATACGTCACAATCTGTTCCGTCAGGTATCTGGGGTCTTCCTCCATCGGCAGAGCGGGAGTGGATGATGGCTCGTTCCGGGTCATATATCAGGTCTAAACCATCATACGGCACTCCCGCCTTTCCGTCAAGTTGTGCCGGGTACGGAAATGCTTGGAATAAGGAAGAAACCCGCGCCTGCTGAAAGAGACGAGGGGGAAACATATAGAAGGGGAAATGCATTTTGAAAATTTCCCTGAATGGTGAGGGCGCATTCACGCACGCCTCATGAATAGAAAATAAAATCATGAATAATTCATATATGGATCAATTCTGCTCAGAGCTGGTAGCTAATTCCGAATCCAAGTGGTTCCTGTCTGCGTTGCGGGAATGGGAACACGTGGAAACATTTTTGGAGGAGGAAGAAGGTACATGCATTTGCGGGCACGTTATTAAAGAGCACTGTATCATTCAAAACATGATCAATAGAAAAAAACTGACCGTAGGTAATCACTGTGTGAAAAAATTCATGAACCTTGATATATCAAACACTTTGATGCCATCCGCCGGGTCCGGAAAGACATCACTAAGCCTTTTAATCCGGCGTGCCTGCGGGAAGCTTTAAATGGCAAGATCATCAGTGAGAATGAATGCCGTTTCTATGCTGATACATGGCGGAAGAGGAATCTGACCAAAATAGAGAAGGAGTGGCGTATATCCATCAATAAGAGAATATTGAAAGCAAAAGAGCAGAATATGCTCCACATTAAAATAAGCATGATAATGAGGCACTTTTTTGGCGTTGGAAGCGGAGGGGTATATCGTAACAATTGCTGGTCTGAACACATAGGCATTAGACTGAAACAGCTGGGGAACGTGAGGATTCCGGTCAATGGGGAAAAGTTTTACGATTGGATCAGGGAACCCGGCCGCACCCCGCAGGAAATTCTTCAAATGCTTCGCCGCAAATTAGATAGGCTTCGTTCATAAAAGAGGAAACATCCATCCTCCCGCTCATCTCCAGGCCGTGGCCTTCCCCTGCTCCATGTGGACATGCCGGAAGAAAGGCCTTTCCAAAACGGACCCGCATGCTATAGTTCCAACAATCATGAAAAGACATCTTCTACCCTGTTCCCTGCTCTGCATGATCCTGGCGTCCATGACGGCCCTCGGCGATCCCGGAGACACGTTTTACGAAGCCAACCTTTCCCTGACGCGCGCCGCGCGGCTGGAAAAGGAAGGCGATTACAAGGCTGCCATGGAAAGCGGCAAAAAGGCCGCGGAACTCCTTCAATCCCTGAAAAGTTCAACCCCGGAATGGAATCCGGAATGGGTGGCTGGCAAGCTGGAAACCGCCGCGCAATTGCAGCAACGCGTGGAGCCCCTGGCCCGGAAAGCGGGGGAATCCAAGAAGGCGGACTACTCCCTGAAACCCGGGGAACAGAGAGATTTTACCCTGCAGCGCGCCTACAAGTCCCATGAACAGCAAAAACTGGTGGCCGGGACAGTCCCCGCCCCTGCTCCGGTCCATGCCGCGGAACCCGGGAAAACTGTTGTACCCGCTGCTACCGGGCGGACGGAAATCCGCGTGGTCAGGCCGTCCGCAGCCAGACCGGCGACTGTTTCCAGAAGATCCGCGCCTTCACGCGGGCTGCCTCCGCGCACGGACCGGGACGGACGGTTCCGCATCGGGAGCTGATTTTCGGAAGGAAATAGCAGCGGGAGCCGGTAATTCCTCCTTTTCCGCCCTTCCCTTGTTCACCAAGCCATAAAAAGAGCCGCTTCCCCTCATCAGGGAAGCGGCTCTGTGAATTTTTAACGGAGCGCTCAGGCGTTTTCCTTGGCGGCTTCTTCAACAGCCACGGCCACCGCTACGGAAGCGCCGACCATCGGGTTGTTGCCCATGCCGATGAGGCCCATCATTTCCACGTGGGCGGGCACGGAGGAGGAGCCGGCGAACTGGGCGTCGGAGTGCATGCGGCCCATGGTATCGGTCATGCCGTAGGAGGCGGGACCGGCAGCCATGTTGTCCGGGTGCAGGGTGCGGCCCGTACCGCCGCCGGAAGCCACGGAGAAGTACTTCTTGCCCTTCTCGTTGCATTCCTTCTTGTAGGTGCCGGCTACCGGGTGCTGGAAGCGGGTGGGGTTGGTGGAGTTCCCGGTGATGGAAACGTCCACGCCTTCATTCCACATGACGGCCACGCCTTCGCGCACGTCGTC
Organism: Akkermansia muciniphila; assembly: GCF_018709685.1. Lineage (GTDB taxonomy): Bacteria > Verrucomicrobiota > Verrucomicrobiia > Verrucomicrobiales > Akkermansiaceae > Akkermansia > Akkermansia muciniphila_E. Next base: position 4,399 of record NZ_JABDHQ010000019.1, on the reverse strand, counting down.
GCAGCCGTACACGCGCACGGCGGCCTTCGGGCCCTTGGAGAAAGCCTTCTCCTGGATGATGTTCAGCTTGCCCGTGGCATAGTCGAACTTGGTCTGCACGTACGTGAAGCCGTTGATGCGGGAGATGATGTACGCGGCATCCTTGCCAAGGCCGTTCAGGCAGACGCGGAGGTCCTGCTTGCGGACGCGGTTGGCGGACTTGGCAATGCCGATGGCGCCTTCAGCGGCGGCAAAGGATTCGTGCCCGGCCAGGAAGCAGAAGCATTCCGTTTCATCACGCAGGAGCATGGCGGCCAGGTTGCCGTGGCCCAGGCCCACCTTGCGGTCATCCGCAACGGAACCGGGGATGCAGAAGGACTGGAGGCCTTCACCGATGGCTTCAGCGGCGTCGGCGGCCTTCGTGCAGCCCTTCTTGATGGCGATGGCGGCGCCCACCACATAGGCCCAGCCGGCGTTTTCAAACGCGATGGGCTGGATGCCGTTCACGATTTCGCGAACGTTGATGCCCTTGGAAAGGCAGAGTTGTTCCGCTTCTTCAATGGAGCCGATGCCGTATTTGGCCAGGGCTTCATTGATCTGCTTGATGCGGCGGTCGTAGGATTCGAAAAGAGGCATAATGGTAATAGTGCTTGAAGTTGATATTCTCTTCTTAATTCAATCTCATTCGTGACGAGGATCAATGTACTTGGCGGCCTCGTCAAAACGACCGTAATTGCCCGTGCACTTGGCGAGGGCTTCATTGGCGTCCATGCCCTTCTTGATCATTTCCATCATCGGGCCCATGCGGACGAACTCGTAGCCGATGATTTCACCGTCTTCGTCCAGAGCCAGCTTGGTGATGTAGCCTTCAGCCATTTCCAGGTAGCGGGGGCCCTTGGCGCGGGTGCCGTACAGGGTGCCGATCTGGGAGCGGAGGCCTTTGCCGAGGTCTTCAAGGCCGGCGCCGATGGGCAGGCCGCCTTCGGAGAAAGCGCTCTGGGTGCGGCCGTACACGATCTGCAGGAACAGTTCGCGCATGGCGGTATTGATGGCGTCGCACACGAGGTCCGTGTTCATCGCTTCCAGCACGGTCTTGCCGGGCAGGATTTCCGCGGCCATGGCGGCGGAGTGGGTCATGCCGGAGCAGCCGCTGGTTTCCACAAGGGCTTCTTCAACGATGCCGTTCTTGACGTTCAGCGTCAGCTTGCAGGTGCCCTGCTGGGGAGCGCACCAGCCCACGCCGTGGGTCAGGCCGGAAATATCCGTGATCTCCTTGGATTGCGTCCAGTTGCCTTCCTGCGGGATGGGGGCCGGACCATGGTTGCAGCCTTTCTTGACGCAACACATTTGTTCGATTTCGTGTGTAAACTGCATGGTATTAGGATGTTAATATGAAGATGGGCCTGCAGTCATCGGACAGCCCCACCTTGAGCGGGACGGATCATACCAGCAAAATCCCGATTGGCAAACACGAATGATTGAAAACCGGGCGAAATGCTTCATCATCAGTCCGGAGCCCGCCCCGCATGAAGTCACGCCCGCGTCATCCCCTTCTCAACAAACTTGCAATCATCTCTGTCTCAGTACTGATGATCGGCTTTTCCTTATTCATGTGGGCGTGGCAGGTGGAACCCAGGCGCGTGGAAACCGTCACAACCGCGCTGGAAGTGCCGCAATGGAAGGAAAAAGGCGGCTCCCCGCTCCGGATCGTGATTGCCGGAGACTTCCATCTGCGCCCGAACGGCGGCGACCAGGCGCACCGGTACATGGAAAAAATCATGGAGGCCCAGCCGGCCATGATCTTCCTGATGGGGGACTATGCCAACGGCCACACCCGGGAGAGCAGCATGAGCCCGGAAACCGCCCGGGAATACTTCAAGATGCTGAAAGCCCCCCTGGGCATCTTTGCCGTGCAGGGCAACCATGACCAGTACTACGGCTGGGACCTGTGGCGGAACATGTTTTCAGAACTGGGCATCCTGCCCATGTGGAACGATTCCCTGCTGCTGCACCTCCCCGGAGGAAGGGACCTCCAGCTTTCCTCCGTCCGTGATGACTACCACCTGAGAATCAGGCCGGAGGAACTGCCGCTGCGCCTCTCCCCGGACATTCCCCACATCCTGCTATCCCACGTACCGGACATCTTTCCGTTGCTGGCTCCCGGCACGGCGGACGCCGTTATCAGCGCCCACACCCACGGCGGACAGATTTGCCTGCCCGGCGGCAAGCCCCTGGCGAACATCTCCCGGGAGAAGGCCAAATTCTCCTATCCCTGGTCCCAGCTGAATGGAACCCCATTCCTCATCACGCGCGGGCTGGGGTGCAGCGTTCTTCCCCTCCGCTTCTGCTGCCCTCCGGAAATCATCGTGCTGGAAATCCAATAAAACAACCATTCGGAACCCTCCCTGCCAACCTATGCCCTCTCTTTTTTATTCACATGATATTTTCATGTTATTCACAACAGCGTGCGTTGCGGTGCTGCTGGAATCGTGCTCCGTGCCCTCCCCTGCTCCGGAAGCCGTGGCCGGATGGTATGAAGGAACCCTTTATGAAGGCAAGCCCTTCTACATCACTAAAAACACCATCAGCTGGACCAGCGGGAGAAAAAAGGCGGACTTCGGCCACTGGACAGCCTCCAGCGTTTACGACCCTTCCATCCGTCTGGAAGCGGAGGGCGGCACATTCACCATCTCTCCCGGCTACGGCTGGGACGGCGTCACCTGGGGAACCACCCCGCCGGACATGCTCCTCCCTTCCCTGTTCCACGACGCCATGCTGCACGCCAAAATGAACGGGGCCCCCATCGCCAGAAGCCAGATAGACCTGGCCTTCTACGACCTCATGACCACCCAGCACGCCAGCCGCAAGGGACTTTACTACCGCTTTGTACGCCTCTTCGGCTGGTGCTTCACCCTTCCCCAGCATCCGCACACGTTGACGGTCCATAGGGAAGAGCCTAGGCATTAAGTCTTCTGAACCTAATGCCCCCTTCTTCCGAAGCAACGCGAAAGCTTAAAAACACACATCTTATTTCCCCTTCGCTACACTCCGGAATTCTTCAACGATGAAGGCCGGGAGGCCTTCACTCCCATTTTCCTGCCGTCTCATCAGCTCAAAGGCGTCCGTGACTGGCGAAACTCCACTTCCTTCTTTCCTCCTAAATGATGGAGCCTGAACTTGGCCACATCCACCAGATTGGTAAAATCCTTCAATTTCGGTCCCGCAATCACTTGATTCAAATACTCTTCCTTATCATGAATGACAGGCAGATAATTGACCGACAGACAATTTTTCCCCGTCAATACCTTGAGGGACGAATCATTATACGGATGCAACGATAAAATCCTCAATTCCTTTTCATCCTTGAATGCGGCATCCTTCACCAGATGCCTCAGGTAAATAAGCATTTCCAAGGCCGTCTGCTGATATTTCTTGCTGATTGACTTAAAATAGTACCGAATTCTTTTCAGTGATTCCCCAATATTCTTAACTCTCTTACGGTCAGATTTTCGAAAAGAATCTTCCGTCATCTCCAATTCCCGATTCAAACTGTGTTCCGTACACGCAGGCGTATAATAAACGTGTCCGGACTCGCAGTCATAGTACAATACCCAGTAAAGGGGAAGTTTATGGCCTGTTTCCGTTTCTTCCTTGAGAAATTGTTCCTCCTCCCTTTTGACGGCAATCAGAGAAACCTCTCCAGGAGCGGCAAAAAAATCCCGGTTGAACACTAGGCAAAGTCCCGTTCCTTCTTCTCCGTCTTTTTTGCCGTAAAGACGGAACTGGTTCAAGGAATCAATAGCGGAAGAAAAGGAAGTCTGTAGTACGGAAAGATCGCTTTGAATTCTTGGGGAAGGTATACAATTTTTATGAAGCAAAGAAAGGAACACGGTTCCTTCCGTAGGGTCATTGGCCGCTGCCACGCTACACAACCGTAAAGGTGCCGCTTTCCCCTTTGTTTCTCCCTCTTCTTGAAGCAAGATTTCAAAGACGGAGGATGATGTATAATGCCCTACCTGCTTAAGGTCTGCGCTAAGCAAATATAATATCCGGTACTGTTCTACCCATAAACGGTGAATACAGGATAAATCCTTACTGGAGCAGTCTTTCAATTTTTCTCTACTAGCCAAAGTATTGAAGTCATCATCTCCGCTCCATAAATCAATGCGACTATTTCCAGACAAGCTTTCCCAGAATTGTTGACTGCCAATCAAAGATCTTCTTTTCTGTTTCGCTATTTTATTATCTTTATTAATTTTCAGAGCTTGAATATAACACTTCAACGCTTCTTTTTGCTTTCCAAGATTGGATAATACTATTCCCTTATTAGCAAAGGAGGCATCATCAGCAGGATTAATTTTTAATATCCTGTTATAACCTTTCAAAGACTTCTTGTAATGAAGTAGAGCCTCCTCATTCT
>NZ_JABDHQ010000018.1 GCF_018709685.1 Akkermansia muciniphila | reverse complement strand
TCGCTACAAGACCTAAAAGGAAGAGGACAATAGACATGAAGAAAACACTGATAATTTTAACCGCGCTCGGAACCTTCGCCGTTTCTTCTGAAGCCGCGACTGTTTTTAATTATTACACTCCCGGCACAGACAATTACAACAGCGCCATTCATGGGTTCTATCTGGGGCTGGATTCTTCCGCCCTGGCTCCCGTGGCCGGTTCCGGCTCTCCCGCCTCCCTGTCCGGAGATGTCAGGCTGGACAGTTTTACTCTGCGCGGCCCCTCCAGCACTACGGGCATTAACGTCGCTTACGGTTTTCTAGTGCTGAATGCTTCCGACAATTCGGTCATCGGCCTGAGCACCAATATGGGGACCTCCGGCAACGGAGTCAATCTGACGTTCAATTTCTCTGCCGTGGACGGCTCCTCCCTGATTCTTGACGCCGGCACGACGTACCGCTACCTGACCGTAAGCCAGGCTGTAATGGACATCATCAACGGGGATACGTCAAAAACGTATTTGTATGCTGCGGGCGGGACAGGCGCCCCCACTTCCTCCACGGATGGGGATACTGTAACCATCAGCAACGGACTGACGGCTCCCGGTATCCGCGGCCATCATGACAGCGCGGGGGCTCCCGCTGATTCCATTGTCATCACAGGTGCTAACGGAACCAATACCTTCAACCAGTTATCCCCCATTTTTACGGAAATCCGCGGTGAGGTGGTTCCGGAACCCGCTACGGCCACGCTGGGCCTGCTGGGTCTGGCTGCGTTGCTGATGCGCCGCCGCAGGGCCTGAGCCCTGATGACAGGCAATTGACGGGTAAGGGCTGTTCTTATGGAACGGCCCTTATTTTTTACTCCCGTAGAGGGAAGGGCGGTAGCTTCACATAACGGCCCCTCATGCCGGCAGGGCATCTTCCAGCAATTTACAGGCCCGGAGCTCCTCCGCAGACATATTACGCGCCGTCCTGAGGCCCGGCGTTTCTGCGGGTACGAACCCGTGGCGCGGTGAACAGTAATACGGGCCCCGTAGAGCAGAATGGCGCGGCACCCCGTTTCACGCGCCTGTTTCCTGGCTTGGCTGATCATTGTTCTCCAATTCCCCGGCGCCGGTGTTCCGGAAGAACGGAAATGGGGCTCATGCCCAACGCCTTGCATTCCTTCCCGCCATCTGTCTTGATAACGGATTTACAGGGACGATGTTCCCGGACGGCAACTGCATCCCGTCCCGGGATGAAGGAGGGGCTGCGGCGCGTAACATGGAGCAGGCAATGCTCATTGCAGCCGGGGGAACAATGGCTCCGGAACGCTTCCCGCGTGATGTTCTCCGTCCGGCATAGTCTCTGTGGGCTGTTCCGTTCCTAATTCAATAGCCATGAAAGAGTTTTTTTACGGCTCTCCCTTGGAGAAGTTCCAGAGGCGGTGCATGGTGATGACGTCCGGAATGTTCAGGGGGCGCACCACGCGGAAGCCGATCATGCCGCCGTCCGTCAGGTACCAGATGCTTTTGGGGTTCTGGGGGTCCTGCCGGTTCCAGGCCGGGGAACTGGCGCGGCGCGCGGCGCTCCGCAGTCCCTCCGGGTCATCTTCCCACGAACCCCCGCGAACGGCGTGGGGAGCCTTGGGCGTGATGACCAGGGGGTCTTTCACGGATTGGCCGTTCCGCCTGGCGTAAGTATCCGGCATGTAGGAATCCAGAACCCATTCCGCCACGTTTCCGTGCATATCCCGCAGCCCCCACGCGTTTGGCTTTTTGGTCCCTGTTTTCTGGTAACGGTCGTTGGAATTGTCCCAGTACCAGGCGTACTGGTCCAGGGGGGCCTCCCCGTTTCCGTAGGAATAGGCGCCGGGGTTCCCCGCACGGCAGGCGTATTCCCATTCCGCCTCCGTGGGCAGGCGGTAGTAGTGCCCGGTCTGGGCGCTCAGCCATTCGCAGAATTTGCTGGCGGCATGGTGGGACATGGAGATGGCGGGCATGCCGTGTTCATAACCGTGGCCCATGCCCAGGTTCATGGCGGTGTACGGGGCCGTGGGCTGCGTAACGGAATCCCACAGTTCATCGTCCGGCTGTTCTTCCAAAAGCTGGCCGTCCCTGGCGCGGGGGCGTCCGTTTTCCATAAAGGCCGTATACAGCTCCCACGGAATTTCCATCTCCGAGATCCAGAAGGGGGAGACGGCCACTTCATGCCGGGGGCCTTCATCCGGCTTGCGGCCCGGTTCCTCCGCAGGGCTTCCCATCAGGAAAGTTCCCCCAGGAATGGCGATCATGCGCAGGGAGGCTCCCGCCGCGGGCACGGCTTCCGTGTAGGATTCAAAGAGGGCCGGAGTTCCGGAGGCTTCAATAAGCTGGTGGATCTGGCGCGTGGTGCCTACCAGCTCCCGGGAAGGAAGGTCGTCCGGAATGGGGAGGGCGGGGCCTGCGGCACGGTCCAGTTCACGTTTTTGGAGGGCGGAGCGGCTTTCTCCCCACTGCCGCGCGCTGGTAATGCGCGCGGCATCTTCCGTGGCCGGCCGGGGGGAATTGCCGTCACGGCACCCGGTCAGCAGGGCGCTTCCCCCCAGAAAGCAGGAAACAAGGAAAATGCCGCGCATGGGATGGTGGTGGGCCGGGGCCTTACATCGTCATGCCCCCGTCACAGGCGATGACCTGCCCGGTGATGTAGCGGGCATCGTCAGAGGCGAGGAAGGCCGTCAGGGCGGCGATGTCTTCCACGGAGCCCTGTTCCTTCAAGGGGATTTTCTTGACGATTTCTTCCTTGAGGTTGTCCGGAATGGCGTTGGACATTTCCGTGGAAATGAAGCCGGGGGCGATGGCGTTGCACGTCACCTTGCGCGGCGCGAATTCCAGGGCCAGGGATTTGCTGAAGCCAATCAGCCCTGCCTTGGAGGCGGCGTAGTTGGCCTGCCCGATGTTGCCCACGAGGCCGATGACGGAACTCATGTTGATGATGCGTCCGGCGGGGGATTTCATCAGCACGCGCTGCAGGGCCTTCACCGTATTGAACGCGCTTTTCAGGTTGGTATCCATGACGGCGTCCCAGTCTTCCTCCTTCATGCGGAGCATGAGGGAATCACGGGTGATGCCGGCGTTGTTCACCAGGATGTCGATCTGCGGGAAATCCTTCAGGATGGCGGAGACGGTCTCCTGAACGGCGGCGTAATTCGCCACGTCGCAGGGATAGGCCTTGCAGGAGTCCGGGAATTCCCTGTTGATTTCTTCTGCGGCTCCTCCGCAGCTGGACGGGCTGCGGCTGATCAGGATGACTTTGGCTCCTTCCGAAGCGAAGCGGCGGGCGATGGCATTGCCGATGCCACGGCCTGCCCCGGTAACGATGGCTGTTTTACCTGCTAACTTTTGCATGCTGCCCACAGTAAACCCGTTTTTCACGGTTCCGGCAAGCTTGAAATGGGAAACGGAGCGCCGGGTCCCGCACATGGAAAAGCAGTCCCGGGAGATGGCCCGGAATGGGATAAGGCTATTCGCCGTCCCTTGTTTCCCCGGGAGCGGGGGCGTCTTCATCCGGTTCCACGAGTTCACTGAATTCATCCGAGTTTTCAAGGATGTCCTTCAGCGCGGCAGAACCGTAATAGCGGGCTTCCAGCAGCCGCTTGCCCTCCTTCTCGCAGCGTTCGCTCAGCCTGTCCATCCGTTCCTCCATTTTTTCTGACAGGGCGTCCATTTTTTCCTTTTCCGCTTCGCTCAATTTCTCCCGGAAGTCCATGAGACGCTGAATGTCCTTCTGAATGCCTTGCAGCTTTTTGACGGCCTTGTCCCCACTTTCCTTGTCCTGTACGGCAGCCAGCGTCTGCTGGACGTCAATGGCTACGGAAAAGGCCTGGTTGAGGAGGGAATCCGCTGAAGGAGTTTTTTCCGCCGGGGCCGCGGGCGCGGGGGAGGCCGCCGGGGCAGCAGCCGTTTCACCAAAGGCGAGCGGAACTCCGGCCATCAGGGCGGAAGCCAGAACAGGGAGAAGGAAAGTCTTCATCCTGCCTTTTTAAGGCAGGATGAAACCCAAGGCAAGGAGAAAAGGATGCCTGAAAAGGGGGTGACGGTTATTCCGCCGTGATGCCGCCCTTCTCGTCGTCCAGAATGCCTGATTTTTCCAGGTAATAATCATAGCCGCCCGCGTAGGCGGTGATGGTTCCGCGGTTCACGTGCAGGGTTTTCTCCGCCAGGGAGCGGATGAAGTGCACGTCGTGGGAGATGAACACCAGGGTCCCTTCATAATGCTTCAGGGCCTGGACCAGGGCTTCCACGGACAGGAGGTCCAGGTGCGTGGTCGGTTCATCCATCAGCAGGAGGTTGGGCGGGTCCACCAGGAACTTGACCAGGCTGAGGCGTGATTTTTCACCACCGGAGAGCACGCTCACGCGTTTTTCCACGTCCAGCCTCCGGAACAGGAAGGAGCCCAGGATGGAACGGGCCTCTTCCTCGCGGATTTCAGCGTTGCACTTCATGATCTCCTCCAGAACGGTGTTTTCCGGGTTCAGGTTTTCCGTACGGGCCTGGGAGAAGTAGCCGATGCGCGTGGTGGTGCCGGGAGTGCGTTTGCCGGAGTCAATGGGGATAATGCCAGCCAGGATTTTCAGCAGGGTGGATTTGCCCGCGCCGTTGGGGCCCACCAGCACGGTGCGTTCTCCGCGTTCCACCAGAAGGTCCAGGTTTTTATAAACCTTGTGGTCGCCGTAGGACTGGCTGATTTTTTCCAGCTCCATGACCTTCTGAGTGCTGCGCGGCGGCTGGGGGAAGTTGAATTTGAATACTTTCCTGCGCGCCACGGGTTTCTGGATGACCTTCATCTTTTCCAGCTGCTTGATGCGGCTCTGCACCTGGCCGGCCTTGGAGTTGATGGAGCGGAAGCGGTCGATGAATTCCTGAATGTGCGCGATTTCCTTCTGCTGGTTGCGGTAGGCGGCCTGAAGCTGTTCAAAGCGCAGGTCCCGCTGTTTCAGGAAGTCCGAGTAGTTGCCGCGGTATTCCACCAGTTCCTCGTTGTCGATGTCGTACACGTTCTCCACCAGTTCATCCATGAAATCCCGGTCGTGGGAAATCATCAGGATGGCGCCGGGGTAGTTTTTCAGGTAGCGCTGGAACCACAGCAGGGAAAGGAGGTCCAGGTGGTTGGTCGGTTCGTCCAGCATCAGGAGGTCCGGTTCCAGGACCAGAAGCTTGGCCAGGTACGCGCGCATGATCCAGCCGCCGGACATTTCCCGCGCCGGGCGGTGGAAGTCGCTTTCACGGAAGGCCAGCCCCTTGAGGATTTTCTTGGCCTTGGGCTCCAGCTGGTAGCCGTTGGCTGCATTGAACGTGTCAATGGCTTCGGCGTACTCCGGCGTGTCCGTCTTGTTGGCGTTCTCAGCCGTGCGGATGACGTGGATGGCCCGTTCCATCTCCGGCGTGATGCCCATGGCTATTTCCAGCACGGTTTCATCCTTCGGTTCGCTGGCTTCCTGCGGAAGATAGCCCACCATGGCATATTCATCCATGTTGATGGTGCCTTCGTCCGGCGTATCCTCTCCCAGAATCATGCGGAACAGGGTGGATTTGCCTGCGCCGTTGGGGCCTACCAGGGCGACACGTTCCCCCCAGTTAATGGTCATTTCCGTTTCCCTGAACAGGGTGCGTCCTGCGTGTGATTTCGTGAGCTTTTTGATCGTCAGCATGGTGAAGAAGGGCGGCATTCTACCGGGCCGGAAAGGGGAAGGCAAGAGCTGTCAGGGCGTCAGCGGGCATTTTTGAAAGCTTTACTGGATTTTTACACGCAATCTGCTAGCCTTGCCGCGCTATGCCGACCATGCAGACATTCAGGCTTTTGCTTGCCGCCGCCCTTCTGTGCGGGTGGAGTTCCTGCTGTACTCCCCCGGATGAGGACTTTGTACAGAAACCTTACGTGCAGCGGCAGATGTCCGGCCTGGCCAATGACTTCCTGACCCTGCTTCCGCCGGAGAAAGCCGCCCTTCCCGCCGCGCGGGAGGAGGCCAAATGGCTGGCTGACACGGCCGTGGTCCAGTCCGCCGCCATTGCCCGGGAGAACAGGATTGTTCTGTTCGGCTGGCTGAACAACATCCTGGTTAACTCCAACGTGCGGGACCGCGGCCTCTGCTGGCAGGTCCAGCAGGATTTATACCGTGACATGCGCCGCCGCCCCGTGAAGTATTTCCGGGTGGGCCTGACCATCCGCGACCGTGGAACGGGCAGGGAGCACAGTTGCGTGTACGTAAACGCGGCCGGCGGGGGATTGCAGGATTCCATTGTTCTGGACGCCTGGAAGAACTGCGGCCACCTGGTGGTGCTGAAGCAGAAGGACCGGGAAGGCAGGAAATGGGAGGAAGACTGGCGGGAGCCTTTCGTATCCAAGGCATTCCCGGAAGGTCATTCCTACGGGATGGACCATCACCTGGTCTGGCCCGGCTGGGCCAAGAAGCGCCCGATGCTGATCCAGAGGATGTTCCAGTCCAGCCAGCAGGAAGAGGCTAAGTCTGCCAGCCCTGCGGCGGACGGCGGCAAACAGGCTGGCGGTTCCGGCGCGCAGGAGGCCGTTTAAAAGGGTCGGAGTTGATGAATGGAGCCGCCCGCATGGCGGCAAGGAACGGCGTATCCGGTAATTGTCCAGGTAACGCTATGCCCGTTTTTTACGGGAAATGCGGGTGAACCGGGAAACGACGGCTGAAAACCGGATTCAGGGCAAATAAAAACGCACTCAGTGCGTACACCGAGTGCGGATTAATTGGATGATTTGCTAATGTTGCAGGGCAAGCCCTGCTGCAAACTTACTTGCCCTTGGCCTGCACAACCGGAGCGGGAGCAGGAGCGGTGGTTTGCTGTTGCTGCTGCTGCTGGGAGCAAGAAGCAACCAGGCAAGCGGCGCCGGCGATGGCGAGGATAGCGATGTTCTTCATAATTCGAATTAAATACAGTGTTTGTTAACTACTGGAACCTCCGCATCCACGGAGGTTTGCTGGGACCAATGTAAATGGTGGCAAGTAGAAATCAAGAGATTTTCTTGTTCCATGTCACGGCATTACAGAAAAGAGCAGGACCCCCGGTTTCAGGAGCCCTGCTCTTTTTGAACCGTTATGGAAAACGGCCTGTTTTAAAACCGTTTTTTACGGTTATAATGTGGTGCCGAGTTCAATAATGGAGTAGTCGCCGTCCGGACGGCGGTATACGATCTGGAGCACGTCACGGCGCGCATTCCTATAGAGCACGAACGGCTTGTCGGAAAGTTCCAGTTCCATGATGGCTTCCTCCTTGTAAAGCTTCTTGAGATTGTAGCTTTCCCTGTGAATGAGCAGGGGTTCCGGGTCTTCCTTGGACTCTCCGGGATAATCCAGTACGGAATCGTCATACACCGTTTCATCCAGCTTGCGGATGGTTTCCTGGTGATGGGGGCGGTAATTTTTCATCAGGCGCGTCTTGTGCTTGCGCATGCGGCGCATGATTTTGGTGATCGTCTCATCAATGCAGGCGTACATGTCCGTCCCTTCCGTGGAAGCGTCAATGGTGATGTGGTCCGAGCAGAACAGGATCACCTGGGAAATCTTGCGGTCGCGTTGCACATCAAGCAATACTTTAACCTCCATAATGCGCGGGAAGTCCAGCCGGATCCCCTCAATTTTTTTCGTCACGAATTCCCGGATCGCGTCTGTGACTTCCACGTGACGGCCCGTGATCGTAATGGGTGTGTTTACGTTTACCTTTTGCATTGTCGTACCTCTTTCTAGTTGATGTTAATGCGCGGAACCCAGTCCGCACCTTTCAAGATATACTGATTTGACAATGTTTGTCGAGGAATCCTTTCTTTTTTTCCGTGTGCGGGGCAGGGGGGGGCTCTTGGTGCCACCCCGCGCTTGCGGAAGAGCGGCGCGCGCCCTACCTGTTGTGATCCAAGCCGCCGCAGGGGAAGTGCGTTTTTTCGCCGTCTTGCGCCGCCTCCGCAAAGCGTTCCCGGCGCTCTGTCATACGAGCGGCTGCACAAAATTTTTTATATGAAAATACTTGACATATTGCTGGAATAAGTTAAAACAATCCCGCACTCCTCTACGGATGCTCTCTAAATCGCGGGATGGAGCAGCCAGGTAGCTCGTCAGGCTCATAACCTGAAGGTCACAGGTTCAAATCCTGTTCCCGTAACCATTTGAAAGCCCTGCAAGTCAAAAGCTTGCAGGGCTTTTCCGTGTCCGCGCGCCGGACACGCTGCGGAAGTCCATTAAGAAGGTCATCCTTGAAAGGCAGGCCGGAACGAACAGGTATTTCTGGGACTGATGGAATACCGGCGCGCCATTACTTGCTTTCTTTGGCCTTGTGGCGATTACAGACAAAGAGTATGGTGCTGCAAGATAACCTGCACCATGGACGGCAAGATGAATGAAAACGGCCTCTGGCCGGCTTGAAACGATCGTTTGCCCTCCTCCCGTGCCGCCGTTCCGGCTGAATCATATTACATAAAACACTACAATAATGGGAAACTCAATTGACCATGGCATGTTCCGGAAGTCCGTTCTGCTGGCTTGCGGATTGTCCTTTTCCTTTTCCGGCCTGGCTCTTGCCGCATCAGGCGCGCAGGCACCGGAACAACAGGTCCAGGCCGTTGAAGGCGCCAGGAAAATCAATCCTGCCGCCGTGGAAGTGCTGCTTGGAAAAAATCAGCGGATGACGTTTGATTTTTACGGGGACAATGTTTTCCGGATTTTCCGGGACGACCAGGGCGGCATCATCCGGGACCCCAAGGCGGAACCGGAAGCTAAAATCCTGGTGGACAATCCGCGGAAACCGGTTTCCAGGCTGGACGTGGACCAGAAGGACGGCGTGATCACCATCACCACCGGCAAGATCAGGATTGAAATAGACAAGAAAACCTCCCTGTTCAAGATCATCAACCTGAAGGACCATTCCGTGGTGGTGGAGCAGGCGTCCCCCGTCCTTTTTGAGAAGGGTAAAACCAGCTTTTCCCTGAAGGCGAATCCGGATGAGTATTTCTACGGCGGCGGTGTGCAAAACGGCCGCTTTTCCCACAAGGGGAAGGTGATTTCCATTGAAAATCAGAACAGCTGGACGGACGGCGGCGTGGCCTCTCCCACTCCCTTTTACTGGTCCACCAACGGCTACGGCGTCATGTGGCATACCTTCAAGAAGGGCCAGTATGACTTCGGTTCCAAGGAAAAGAACCTGGTCAACCTCCAGCATGATGAAAACTATCTGGACGTCTTTTTCATGGTCAATGACGGGGCCGTCAGCCTGCTGGGGGATTTCTACCAGCTTACCGGCACGCCCGTGCTGCTGCCCAAGTTCGCCTTTTACCAGGGCCACCTGAATGCCTATAACCGTGACTATTGGAAGGAGGACGAGAAGGGCATCCTGTTTGAGGACGGCAAGCGGTACAAGGAAAGCCAGAAGGATAACGGCGGCACCAAGGAATCCCTGAACGGGGAAAAGGACAATTACCAGTTTTCCGCCCGGGCCGTGGTGGACCGCTACAAGGCCCATGACATGCCCCTGGGCTGGCTTCTGCCTAATGACGGCTACGGCGCCGGGTACGGACAGACGGATACGCTGGACGGCAACATCGCGAATTTGAAGAGCCTGGCGGACTACGCCAAGAAGAATGGCGTGGAGATCGGCCTGTGGACGCAGTCCGACCTGCACCCCAAGCCGGAAATCAGCGCCCTGCTCCAGCGTGACATCGTGAAGGAAGTGCGGGACGCCGGAGTGCGCGTGCTGAAGACGGACGTCGCCTGGGTGGGCGCGGGCTATTCCTTTGGCTTGAACGGCATTACGGACGTAGCTCAGATCATGACCTATTACGGGAACAACAGCCGTCCGTTCATCATCTCCCTGGACGGCTGGGCCGGGACCCAGCGTTATGCGGGCATCTGGTCCGGCGACCAGACGGGCGGCGTCTGGGAATACATCCGTTTCCACATCCCCACTTACATCGGGTCCGGACTTTCCGGCCAGCCGAACATCTGTTCCGACATGGACGGCATTTTCGGCGGGAAGAACGCGGTGGTGAACACCCGTGATTTCCAGTGGAAGACCTTCACCCCCATGGAGCTGAACATGGACGGCTGGGGGGCCAATGAAAAATATCCCCACGCCTTCGGTGAACCCTACACCTCCATCAACCGGTGGTACCTGAAGCTTAAGTCGGAACTTCTCCCGTACGCGTACAGCATTGCGGAGGAAGCCGTTTCCGGAAAGCCCATGATCCGGGCCATGTTCCTGGAGTACCCCAATCCCTATACCCTGGGGAAGGCCACGCAGTACCAGTTCATGTACGGCCCTTATTTCCTGGTGGCTCCCGTTTACCAGGAAACGCGGGCGGACAAGGAAGGGAATGACGTGCGCCACGGCATTTACCTGCCGGAAGGCCAGTGGATCGACTACTTCACCGGGGACCTGTACGAGGGTGGCAAGATTCACAATGATTTTAACGCTCCCCTGTGGAAACTGCCCGTGTTCGTGAAAAACGGAGCGATCATTCCCATGGCGAATCCGAACAACAACGTTGCGGAAATCAACCCGGACCTGCGCATTTACGAGCTTTACCCGCACGGGCATACCTCTTTCTCCACGTATGACGACGACGGCGTGACGGAGGAATACCGGGCCGGCAAGGGCGTGCGCACTCTGGTGGAATCCAGGGTGGACGACAAGAACAACGCGACCGTCACCGTTCATCCGGCGGTGGGGGATTTCACGGGCTTCCGGAAGAAGAAGGCCACGGAGTTCCGCGTGAACGTGACGGAGAAGCCGTCCAGGGTTTCCGCCAGGGTGGGGGAAAATGAGGTCAACTTGGCGGAAGCTAATTCCAGGGATGATTTCAATTCCCGCGAAAACGTGTATTTTTATGACCAGGCTCCCAGCCTGAACAGGTTTGCGACCAAGGGAAGCGATTTTGAGAAGAAAGTGATTGCCAAAAATCCGCAACTGCTGGTGAAGCTGGCCGCGGCGGATATTACGGCTGCCCCCGTCGTGCTTTCCGTGGAGGGCTTCCGCTTTGAACCCGCTGAAAAATACCGTGTCTCTTCCGGCGCCCTGGCCGCTCCCACGAATGCCAGGGTGACGGAGGAAAACGCGGCCGCATACACCCTGACTCCCTCATGGGATGCTGTTCCGAACGCGGATTTCTATGAAATCGAGTTCGGCGGAATGCTGTACACCACCATCAAGGGCACGGAATTCCTGTTTGAGGATTTGGAGGCTGAAACGTCCTATTCCTTCAACGTGCGCGCCGTCAACAAGGACGGCCATTCCGCCTGGACGTCCATCAGCGCGAAGACCAAGGCCAACCCGCTTGAGTTCGCCATTCCGGGTATCGAAGGTGAAACGAGCGTGGAAAACCAGGGCAATTCCCTGACGAAGCTCTTTGACTTCAAGGAAAAGGACACGTGGCACACGAAGTACAATGAGAAGGCCGTGCCGTTTGACCTGGTCCTGGACCTGAAGACCATCAACAAGCTTGATAAGTTCCACTACGTTCCCCGTGAGGACGGCGGCAACGGAACGCTTCTGAAGGGCTCCGTTTCCTACAGCATGGACCGGGAAAACTGGACGAAGGCCGGAACGTTCCAGTGGGACAAGAATGGCGAAGTGAAGATCTTCAACTTCAAGGACGCCCCCACGGCCCGCTACATCAAGCTGAATATCACGGAGGGCGTAGGCGACTACGGTTCCGGACGGGAAATCTACGTCTTCAAGGTTCCGGGCACGGAAAGCTACCTGCCGGGCGACATCAACAACGACGGCAAGATTGACCGGAATGACCTGACTTCCTACATCAACTACACGGGCTTGAGGAAGGGCGATTCCGACTTCGAGGGCTATATCAGCAACGGGGACATCAACAAGAATGGCCTCATTGACGCCTATGATATTTCCGTAGTGGCCACTCAGCTGGAGGACGAAGCCGACCAGCCGCAGGAGGAAGCCGCAGCGAAGGATGAAGATGCCGAAAAGAAAGACGGCGATGAAGACAAGGAAAAGGCCGCCGCGAAGGACCAGAAGAAGGCCCATGTGGACGGGAAGCTGGTGCTCAGCGCCGACAAGAAGAAATACGCCAAGGGAGACGCCGTCAAGGTGACCGTGAAGGGCAGGAACCTCCGCATGGTGAATGCGCTGAGCTTCGCCCTCCCTTATAATCCGCAGGATCTGGAGTTTGTGGGCGTGGAGGTCAAGGGCATGAAGAAGATGGAGAACCTGACGAACGACAGGCTCCATACGAACGGGACCAAGGCCCTGTATCCCACCTTCGTCAACATTGGAGACAAGGAGCCCCTTGAAGGTACCTCCGAGCTCTTTGTGCTGAAATTCAAGGCCCGCCGCGACGTGAAATTCCAGCCGAAGCTTACGGACGGCATGGTGGTGGATAAAAAGCTGAATACCAAGAAGCTGTAGCATGCTTACCGGTGCGGTCCCGTGTTCCGGTTGAAAGAGCCGGCGCATGGGGCCGACATCTCCCGGCGGGGCGTCCCGCGGCTTTCAGCGCCGCGCGGGCGCCCTTCCGCATGTTCCGGAGACGCGGGGTGACGCAATGAGGCTTCCTCCGCGGGCGGATGGCCCGTTTTTTGCTGGAGAGCCGTGCCTTTTCACGTATGTTGGGGGCGCCTGCCAGGCGCCCATGATGCCATGATTGGCCCCGGACTCATCTCCTTCTTCTGTTTTCTGATGACGGCCGCCCATTTTTTACGCGGCGGCGCGGATACGGGGGCCATTTTGTGCCTGGCGCTGGCGGTCCTGTCTTTTTCCGGGCGCGGCTGGCTCCGCAGGAGCGTAACATTCCTTCTGCTGGCCTCACTGGTTCTTTGGGGAGTGGAATTGGTCCATCTGGTGAGGCTGCGGATAGTGGCGGGGCTGCCGTTCGCGCGCCTGGGCGCCATTCTCCTGGGCGTCCTGCTGCTCCATGCCGGAGCCATTCTGTGGCGCAGGCGGGGGGAGAGGAATTTGTCCGCGCCGGAACTGGCGCGCAGCCGCGTGTTTTCCGCCTCTGTGGCGCTTCTCTTTGCGCTGGATGCGCTGGCTCCTTTCCCCCTTCTGCTGGGAGAGCGCGTGCTGCCATGGCAGGGCGTCAACGGAGTTGCGATTCTGCTTCTGGCGTGGTGGGGCGGCTATTGCGCGGAGAGCCTCCTGAATCCGCAGGCGTCTCCCCGCAGGCGGCGCGTGATGTGGACCGTGTTTGCCTCCGTCTTTTTCCTGCAATTCCTGCTGGGCGTCACGGTGGCTTCCTCCCTGCTGATGACGGGCAGGCTCCATCTTCCCGTGCCGTTCATGATGCTTTCCGGCCCGGTGTACCGGGGAGAGGGGATGTTCATGCTGGCGCTGTTCAGCGTGTCCGTGCTTCTGGTTGGAAGCGCCTGGTGCAGCCACCTGTGCTACTTCGGGGTTTGGGACTGCTTGTCCGCCACCTCTTCCCGCAGGAAGGGGCGCCCGGTGAAGGGCGGCAAAAGTTCCCGTGACTGGAGATGGGGTTTCCTGGCCGCGGCAGTGGGGCTCCCGTTCCTCCTGTCCGTTCTGGGCGTGCCGCTGGAATACGCCCTGGCGGCCGCGCTTGCCGCGGCGCTCGCGGCTCCCTTTGTCTGGAAGAGAAGCTCCGCAAACGGCGTGCGGGAATATTGCAGCAGGTTCTGCCCCATGGGCCTGGCGGCCAGTCTGCTGGGCAGGCTTTCCCCCTGGCGCATGCGTGTGGGGGAGACGTGCACCGGCTGCATGAAATGCGCCTCCGCCTGCCGTGACCTGGCCATCTCCCGTGAGGGAGGGGTTTGCCGTATTTCCCGCCGCTGCACCCTGTGCCGGGACTGCATTTCCCGGTGTTCCCATGGCGCGCTTGGCCTCGGCATGGCCGGGCCCTTTTCCTCCGTTCCGTCCGCGCGGGCGGACCTGTACTTTATAACGCTGATTTCCGTCATGCACGTGGTGTTTCTGGCCACGGCGAGAGTCTGACATCATTCAATCCGATCATGAGAGATACCTACACCCTGGAATACCCTTTTTGCGGGGGCTGGATGGAACCCGCCCAGTGGCACGCCATTCTGGAGGCCGTGGACGGCGGATGCCGCCTTGTTTCCTTCTCCACCCTGTCCATTCCCCTGGACGGGGTGGATGAGCGCGAATGCGTGCGGAAAGGCATGGCCCTGGCGGAGAAGCTTTCCCGCCTGGTCCCGTATGCGGAACAGGCCGTGGATGTGGGTTCTTCCCTTTGCTGGGGGGAAAACCGGGACGCATGGCTGCAATTTGCCGGAAAACTGAATCGGTTTTCCTCCCCCGTTTCCTTCCCTGCATATGAAATACGCAGGAACCGCGAATGCCTCTTTTCCTCGGATCCCAGGCCGGAAGAACGCTTCTCCGCCCTGCACAAGCGCGTCAGGATTTGCCTGGAAGAAGCCCCGCACCATGAATTCGGCCTGTTCTCCTGTGACCTGGGTTTTGCGGTCCCCAAAGGCGGCCATCCGGAAGGCGGCGTGCATTTGTTTGCCGGAGGCGGGGGCGGCATCCCCGCCGGCAGTCCGGCCCTGGCCCCGCGGGCCGCGTCATGGCTGGGACGGTATTCCCTGCCGGAAGCCCTGAAGGCGGCGGCGGTGCTGGCGGCCTTGAATGAACGGTTCGGGGAAACGGAGAACCCGCGCAAAAGGCGGTTGAAGTCCTTGTTCGCCACGCGTGGCCTGGACTGGGTGCGGAACGAATTGAAAAACGCCGGATTGTATCCGGGAGAAGGGGAGGAGCCGGAATTTTCCTCATCCGGGGAATGGAGCCGCAATGACTTCTACAACGGGCTGCTGGTGGCGCTCCCTTCCGGAAGCCTGGAGGATACGCCGGAATATGCGGTGGCGACGGCATTCCGGCGCGTGGCCCCCTTCCTGACGGCTCCGGTGCGCATCACGCCGCGCGGCAATCTCCGGCTTCATCCGGCGGACAGGTGCGTGGCGGAACGCATCAAGGCGCTGCTGCGCGGGTCCAGGCGCTTTTCTCCGCTCTCCATAGAGTCCTGTTCCTGCCGCGGCCTGCCCGGCTGCCGCCGCGCCCGTGCCGCTTCCTCCCTGATTCATCAGGAACTCAACGGCTGGCTGGAGGAAATCCTGCGTGAATTCGGGCTTGATGACGAGCCCGTGGTGTTCCGCATCTCCGGCTGCCCCAACGGCTGTTCCCGCCCCCTGTTTGCGGAGCTGGCCCTGGTGGGCCGGAGCGAAGGCGTTTACGACGTGTTTGCCGGAGGACGCGCCCAGGGCGACAGGACGGCGTTCCTGCTGCGCCGGGCCGTTCCCATCGGGAAGGTGCGGGAGCTGTTCCGGGAGATTTTCCGCCAGTTTGCCCTGGCCAAAAGGGAGAATGGGGCGTGGACGTTCGGGGAATGGGCCTTTGACCGTCTTCAGGCCGGGGAGGTGGGGCCGTGCTGCGCCCACCGTCCGGGAATTCCGCCGCAGGCGTGAATGTCGGCACGGCGTTGTGCCGCTCCACGGAGCGGGGGAAGCCGTTGTGTGGCGATTTTTGACGTGAAAATGGTTCAGGCGGTTTCCGGAGCGGGTATGGTGGGGAATTATGTCCCCAGCCTCTTTTTTCTGTGCCGCCTGTTTTGGCTGTGCCGTGGGTTCCGCGTGTGGCGCGGAAGGCTTTTCTTTCTGGAATGGAACGCGGGCTGCATCTGGAACATTCCGGCTCCGGACATTGAAAAAGGTGCGCATCGGGGAAGTGGCGCACAAAAAGGGAGGCCTGGCCCTTGATTGCGCGGACCCGGCGGAGGGCCATTTCATGCTGACGGTTGAATTGCTGAAGAGGCCGCCAGGGCTGATGAATTAGGTTTTCTCCCGCCGGATATGGGGGAAATTCAGGCCGTGGAACAGGGTTTCCACGGCCTGAATGCGTTGGTAAGGCTCGGTTTTCAGGGCCGTTCGGAAGAGAGGAATTTGGTTTCAGAAGGTCATTTCTGCTGTTCATTGATGAATTTATTGAGTATTTATAGTTTTTGTTATGATTTTTGAATGACCGTTAAATTTATTAAAGTCACTAAAAAAG
Organism: Akkermansia muciniphila; assembly: GCF_018709685.1. Lineage (GTDB taxonomy): Bacteria > Verrucomicrobiota > Verrucomicrobiia > Verrucomicrobiales > Akkermansiaceae > Akkermansia > Akkermansia muciniphila_E. The sequence goes on along the minus strand of NZ_JABDHQ010000018.1, from coordinate 27,988 downwards.
ATAGGGTCTGCTACGCTCCGGTCCCGGAGCCGGTAGAACAGGGGGACAAGCTGGAAATCATGGAAATGAAGGAGGGGGCCTTCTCTCCGCCGGCGGGCAGGGCGACTGCGGTTTCCCTATCCAGGAATCCCATGGTGTTCGTTAAAATGAATGACGGATTCCAGCGCATTCTGATGAAGCACATCCTGTATGTGGAGGCCGCAGGAAGCTACTGCACGCTGCATGTGCACGGCATGTCGTCCATTCTGGTATCCGCGCCGCTGGCGCGGGTGGCGGAACACCTGGACGGGGAATATTTCATCCGTGTGCATCGTTCCTACCTGGTTAACAAGCTGCATATAGAGTCCATTGCGGGTAATTTCCTCCAGGTGGGGAATGTCTCCATCCCCGTCAGCAAGTTCATGAAAAAGAAAGTGCTGGGAAGCCTGAACATGCTGTCGTTTTCCAAATAGCCGCCAGCCATGCCCCGCCGGCGCTCTGGGAAGGCGGAACGGGCCTTCCGGACAGGCGGGGTGGAAAAGGCGCCGGAATGGAACAATCATGACAACGTCGCCGGAAGGCGGCACATCATATTAACCTCAACCAGAAAATAAAATAATATGGCAATTGATAAATCAGCAGCCGACGTGGCGACTTCCTCCCTGCAGTCGCTGCCTTTCGGCAACATCATCGGCGGTCCCTTGGTCGCCTGTGTGGAAGCCCAGGCCCAGGCGGCCCGGACCTCCTGGGAGTTCATCCAGAATGTGGGCCTGTACACGGAGGGAGAAGAGAAGAAGACGGTGAACGTCTCCTTCCAGTTCATCAAGGACGGCCATATGGCCCAGATCACGGTCCCCCTTCTGACCATCGTCCCCATTCCTTACATCGCCATCAACTCCATTGACATCAACTTCAAGGCGAACATCAGCGCTTCCGCCGCCAGTACGGAAACGGAGAATTCCTCCAGCTCCGTAGACACCAGCGTTTCTGCCTCTGCAAATTGCTTCTGGGCGCGCGGCAGCATGAGCGCCAGTTATTCCAGCAAGAAGGACTCCTCCGCCACGAAGGACTCCAAGTACAGCGTGGAATACACGATGGACGTGGCCGTCCATGCCGGACAGGACAGCATGCCCGCCGGGATGGCCAAGGTGCTGGAAATGCTGAATAACAGCATTTCCGTAATATCCCCGGAAGGTTCCCTGGAAGTGCAGCATGCCATCCAGGACGACGGAACCGTGAAACTGATGACCTCCTACAAGAACAAGGAAGGCCTGTTTGATCCGGACGCCATCACTCTCCGGATAGGGGAAGCCACGGACCCGTTTGATAACGGTGCGGGGAATGAAGCCAAGATTGTGAAAACGGATTCCGGCAAGGAATACACGATTTCCAAGGAGGACGCCAGGAACTGCACGGTGAACGCCGGAGAACTCAAAAGGAAAGTGGCTGTAGGCGCCTGATAACCGGACCATAACGATTTCTCCTTCATCCCAGAGCCATGTCTCGTCTGAATCTGATTGTCGAATCCCTGCTGAGGGACATTATTGAAGCGCAGCATGCGGCAAACTGCCATGCGGCGGGGCTGGCGCGCCAGTACGGGAAGCATGGCGGTGTGCGTGGCTTCCAGCTTCCCAGCGCCCAGATAGGGTCCCTGGAATTCGATCTGAAGTATGCGGTGACGGGAACCTCCGGGGTGGAGGAGAAGCAGGTGCTGGATGCGGAGCAGTGCAGCCTGTTCCAGCAGGAACTGGCGGAGCGCGTGCCTGCGTACGCCATCCGTTCCATTGTGATGGCCGTGGTGCACTCCAATCTCCCGGCGGATGAGGTAAGAAGTGACTTTTCCTCCCTGCTTGCCAGGGAGGAACAGTGGAAAAGGAATTTCTGCCTCTACCTGGGAAAGAAGATCACTGCGGCCGTTTCAGGCCATGAGGGGGCCCTCCTGCGGGCGGACTCCGGACTGGACAAGGGATTGCTGGCGGAACTTCTGGCGGATGTGGCGGAGAAGGAATTCATGGACAATCCCGATCTGGCGGACCTGTTCCAGGGAGCGCAGGGCGACGCCCTCAGGCAGGAGTGCCGCACGAATCTACGGGAAGGCCTCTCCTCTTTCATTGACGTGCTTGCGGAAAAGTATGCGTTCACCCGGCAGGTAAGCAATGTGGTGGTGGACGTGGAGGTGGAGACGGAAAAGCTGAAAAAGATGCCGGAGAACTCCATCCAGACGCTGCACCTCAACATCGCGCCCGCCGCCGTTCCCGCCGTCCTGGCGGAGCAGAATGACGTCTCCGGACTGGCCGCGCAATAGTGATATTTATTATGAGTGATTCTACAAACAACAAGGTGAACGGGCACATCATGAGCCTGCAGCAGTTGATCTCGGCCCCGCTGGTCGCGACGATTGATGCGGACGCGATGTCCACGGAACGCTACATGAAGCATTTCATGTCCCTGGCTTTTGAGTCCTACAATCCCGCGGACGGTTCCACGGGGGCGTTAAGGCTCATCAGCTTTAATTTTACGGACAGCGACGCTTCCGGCGGCGCGGAGAAGAAAGTCAGCGTGCCGCTCATCAGCCTGGTGACGCTGCCTCTGCTGCAAATCAAGCAGGCGGACTTTGACTTTGACATCAACATCATTGACGCGGTTGCCTCCGCTCCGGATGAACGCTTTTCCCTGAACAAGGGCGAGGTGGATTCCTCCGCCGGGCAGGGGCAGGGTGACGGCCTGAACTTCCGGGCTTCCCTGGCGCCCCAGTCCGGCAGGGGGGGCGCCTCTTCCTCCCTGCAGGCGAACATGAAAATCCATGTAGCCATGCAGCAGGCGGACATGCCTTCCGGCCTGTCCCAATTCCTCCAGCTGACCTCCAGGCCGCATTATGAAGACTCTCCCTCCCAGGAGAAAAATAACTAATTGAAAGAAAAAACATGGACCAGAAAACCACTTATTCCTACCAGCGCACTCCGGGGCTTGACTGCCCCAAATGCGGTGTGTATTTCCCCACAACCATTCCGGACCTGTTGTCCGGCGGCATTGAATGCCCCCACTGCGGGCTGAAGCTTTCCATTGACCGGAAGTCTTCCGACCACGCCATGCAGGCCCTGGAAAAGTTCCAGGCTACCCTTGACAAACAGCTTCCTGCCGCCTCCCTGTCATGAAGAGACTGTTGATGATGCTGGCCGCCGTGCTCTGCATGGCTCTGCCTCCCCTTTCCCAGGCGGAGATGCAGCAGCGGGAGCCGGGCCAGCTGGCCGCCGCCTGGCAGGACGTGAAGAAGCAAATTTCAGGCGACGGCCAGACCATCCGTGTGAGGGACGGAGCCAGGGCGCTTGAGCTGCTGGGCGAACTGGGCGTTGTCTCCGTTCCGGAGGATGGCGTGAAGCTGTCCCGCGGCACCCTGACCATTATCGTCACGCGCGGGAAGAAGGAGGACGGGGTATTTTATGTGCTGACCGTCACGGAAGAGGACAGGACAAGGCGGGAAGTGAGGCTCGTTCCCTCCTCCTGATTCCCCGGAAAAGATGCGTCCCTTCCGGAGGGAAGGTTATTCGTTCTCAAAATCCCACACGCGGCGGCGGCCGTTTTTCTTCGTCCGTCCGCCGTTGGCCTTGCGGAAGGGGTCAAAAAGCGGGTCCAGCCCGTTACCCTTCAGTAGCAGGCACTGTTCCATCAGGCGGCCAAGTTTTCCCTTGGGAAAGCCCTTGGCCTGGAACCATGCCAGGTACTCCTGGGGCACGTCCATCAGCGGGCACCCCTGGGGCGGGTACTTGGCCGGGCCGTACATGCCGAAGGGGACGTGGGTCCGGGCGATTTCCTCCACCAGGTTTCTCAAATCTTCCGCGTCCGGTATTTTGGGATCGTTCATGGGTTTTGCAGGATGAATTGTTGAAGGCTTTCCGCCAGCCGTGCCGGAGCTTCCAGGGGGAGGCGGTGGCCGGCGTGGGGGATGATGACGGCTTGTTCCCCCGCCGCCCGGCGGGCCAGGGCGGCGAATTTGGGATCGCGCGCTCCGGCTATCCACAACTGGGGCACGGGGGACTGGCGCAGGAGCGGGGCCAGGTTTTTCTGCGCGCCTACGGACCAGTCAATAAACGCGCGGGAGATGGACTTGCGCCACGGTTTCAGGGAGGAGCGGTCAGGATTTCCCGCTTCTCCGCCAAACACGGCCTGCGCGTCCCATTCCTTTAAAAAATCCTCCCATGGGGCGGAAAGGCATTTGACGGCCCATTCCGCATCCTTTGCGCGGCGCGCGGCTTTTTCCGCTTCATCTTCCAGCCCGGGATGGGCGCTGACGAATACGGCGCCTTTCCAGAGGGGGGGATGGGCCAGAACGGCCTGCATGGCCAGCCTGCCTCCCAGGGAATAGCCGCAGAGCCAGGGATGCTTGTCCTGGGCGGCTATTTCAGAGCACAGCACGCGCCCCATGTCCTCCAGGCTCTTGGGGCAGCATTCCAGATACTTCCATAGATTCAGGGCGCGGGCCTCTATTCCTCCGGCGCGCAGGGCTTCCATGGCGGGCTTCCAGTCCGCCGGAGATCCCAGGTTGCCGTGCAGGAGCCAAAGCATGGTGAAAGCCCTTTCCTATTTCACGCCGTATCCGGCGAGGCCATTCATAAACATCTGGACGGAAATCATGATGAGCACCATGCCCATCATCCGTTCCAGGGCGATTGTTCCCTTTTCCCCCAGCAGGCGCAGGAACCTCTGCGCAATGAAAAGCACCACTCCGGAAAGGAGCCATGCCGTCACGATGGCCCCGGCGTAGGTCATCTGGGAAATGCTGTCCGGGCTCTGGGAAGCATGCAGCATGATGATGGCCAGGGAGGAAGGCCCGGCCATCAGGGGCATGGCGATGGGAACGATGAAAGGCTCGTCCTGGCCTGCCGTGCGTCCGGCGGAGGCAAGCATGTCCTTGGCCGGGAATACCATGCCCAGCGCCACGAGGAATAGCAGGATGCCTCCGGAAATATTCAGGGTGGCCGGTTCCAGCCCCAGCAGGTTCAGCAGGAATTTGCCGGAAAAGAAGAATAGCAGCAACAGGCTCAGCGCGAACACAAGTTCACGCATCAGAATGGCCTTCTGCCGGGCCGGAGAATACTTTTTCAGCATGCCCTGAACCATCGGAGCCAGTCCTACGGGATCAATGACGATGAACAGGAGAATAACGGTGGAAAGGAAATCCTGCATGGAATACGCCCGTTGTAAACGATACGGGCGTGTGCGTCAAAGAGAACCGCCGCCAGCGGAAATTTTCCCCGTTTGGCTGGCTGTTTTCTTCACCAGAGCCGGAACAGGGGCCTTACATCTGGAAAGCGGTTTAAGGATCCCGGCAGATTTTGTGTAGAATGCCATAGTATTTTTAAGGAGGCGGGGAACAGCTATTGAGGAATAACTCCTTTAGGGGATCGGCTTACTGGTTCAAAATCTTTTCTGGCCACATACTTTCTCCATATCCCCGGCTCTCCATATCCATCCCGGAAGCTTACTTCCAACTCGTACTTCTTTCCGTTGAAAAGACGTGGAAAAGGACCAAGATAGACTAACAATGAATACGCATCCTTGATGAGCACTTTATGTTTTTCTCCCGGTTGTAACGTAATGAAGTGTATGGAGTTAGCTCTTCGTTCAATTTGATACCCGGCTCCATACCAAGCTGTGGGTTTGTCCATCTTCTTCCCGTTTCCCGTTAAAAAAAAATCTTTATGAAAATATTCGGGCCATAATCCTTGAGGGGATAGAAGTCATCAAAAAGGCGCACGGTCTTTTCGCCCTTGTTCGTGAATACCAGCTTGAAGTCCGGGAAAGTCTCTCTTGCGTCAAACTTGGTCTTTTCCATCATCACGGAACATTCGATCCCGTTGCCCCATGCCGCAGCGTGGAGGGACAGGCTTGCCAGAAGTGCTAAATACCGGAAGATTTTTTTTCATCACAGCGCGAACTTGAATGTTGGCCGGAGAGTCCTATAAAACTACTAACCCGGAAAGGCACCTTTGGGTGATCTACACATCGTGTTAAAATCAGATCTTCCTACATACTTTCTCCGAACACCGGGTTCCGCCCATCCATCCCTGAAACTTACTTCAAGCTCGTACCTCTTTCCATTGCGAAGATGTTCGAAATACACCAGCAACAGGTAAGCGTCCTTGATAGGCACCTCATGCTTCTCACCGGGCTTTAACGTGATGAAGCGTATGGAGTCCGCTGCCCGTTCAATTTGATACCCGGCTCCATACCAAGCTATAGGATTTTCTGTTTTTCCTACTCTTTTCCCAAATCTCTTCCCGCCTTCCTTTTGCCATATTTCGATGTGGATATTGGGTCCATATCCTTTGATGGGATAGAAATCGTCGAAAAGGCGAACGGTCTTTTCGCCCTTGTTCGTGAACACTAGCTTGAAGTCCGGAAAAGCCTCTCTCGCGTCAAACAGGGTTTTTTCCATCACAACGGAGCATTCCACTCCGTTGTCAGCCGTATCCCCCCATGCTGCTGCATGGAGGGACAGGCAACCCAAAATTCCTAAATACCGGAAGATTTTTTTCATCACAGCGAGAGTTTGGCCGTCGCCCGGAGAGTCCCCAGGAAATGAGCTGGCTTCCACAAAGGAAAAATCCTCCCTCATCGAATATAAGCGAGGATATTTTAATCATTTGTTAAGGCTTAGTACAGAATTTTGTCTCTCCCTTGTATGTCCTGCGAACTCCCGGTTCGCCGCGCTCATCCATGTACTCCACTTCCAGCAAGTAGATTTCTCCCTTGGACAAACGCAGCGTCTCAGGGAGAAATTCCACCAGCAAGTAAACGTCCTTAATGGGGACTTCGTGTTTTTCTCCGGGCTTCAAGGTAATAAACCGGATGTCCTGAAACATCGGGTTAACGTGGTAGGCTCCTAGATACGAGCCAACTTCTTTCTTCTCCTTCCCTGTTTGCTGGCTCCAAAGTTTTATCATGATATGAGGACCTAAAGTTGGCTCAGGATAAAAACCATCATAAAGCCGGACCGGCTCTTTTCCCTTGTTGGTAAAAACGAGCGTAAAATCCCGTAGCCTGTCTCTTACGTCAAAGAAAGTTTTTTCCATCTTGATGGTGCATTCCAGGCCGTTGTCCGCCTGATCGCCCAGAGCGGCTCCGGCCAGCAACACGCCAACCAACAAATTGACGAAGAGACAGGCTTTGTTCATGATTTAATAAGGAAACATTCAGTTTTCTTCACCGTTGACCGGGGGAAGGAAACACACGGGTTCCGTTACTCCCGGCACCGTGACGTTCCGGGGAACCCGGGTCCAGCCGTTGGCATCCGCTAAAGCGATAACACTCCTGGTCGCTTCATTCAAGACTTTTTGCCCTGCACAATAAGGACGGCTGTTCGCATCATCCGGAAGTTTTTGGACATAGGCCCAGACTTCTTGTTGGAATTTCTTCTCCCAATCGGTAACGGCCTTCTTCATCGCTTCCAATGCCTGGTCCATATCCGGGTATTCCTTGCAGGAGACGCTTTCCTTTTCCAGTTCTTCCTGAACCTTTAAATGTTTCCAGTAAAACTGGTATGATTCCTTCCACTGCTGGCGGTGGTGTTCTTCATGAGCAATACTGGCTTCTTTGGTGCTCCAACCTAAAACACCTCCCCTGGCTTGTTCTCCGTTCATACACTCAACTGCTATGATGGCTTCCCCTTCCGTTGTCGGTGGATTGACAAGAGCGTCCCGATAGCCTCCCGTGCGAATCAGTATCTCAGTACCGCAGGAAACATGGGCAACCCGGAGCCTCCAAACATCGGCTACTTCATCCTTACACGCCGTAACAAAGATTTTGGGCATGATAGGCGTGGTGATGCAATCTCCCCCTTCATTGGAAAAAGTCGGTTCCTTTTCGTCAAATCCGATTTCCACCTCCTGGGATTCTTCACAGGTGATGGTGGCCTCTTTCACGATGGTCCACAATTTCATCTTTGGGGATGCTGAAAAGGTGCGCTTCATTGTCGAATTGCCGGAATAATCGCCTTCCTTGATGGGTTCCCTGTCCATCGTTACATTGAAGGCAATCGCATTGCCGCTGGTAGGAGAATATCCCTCATTGATGCACAGAAGAGTAACCTTGTAATAGCCCGCTTTCAGGTTTCTTGACCCGGTGGCCAGTTCCAGGCGTCCGTGAGGGGGAATACCATCTTTGACGCAGACTTCCTCACCCGCGATTTTGAGGAACCCCTTGTCGTCTGCTTCAAGGCCGAAATAGTAAAGGCCGTCCTCTTCCACCTTGATAAACATTTCCGGAGCTCCGGAGCAGGAAGCGTGTTCGCACTCCGAGCCGTCAAAGCGGCATTCCGTGGCTTCTACACCAAGCTTCTTGTCAATGAGAGGTTCACTTCCATCATAGATGCAAACGGGACCAACAGCCTTATTTAGAGGAATATAGTTATTCATTTTCCTGATCGTTTCTTGTTTCCGAACTAACGTTTAGTTCACCGGGAATCATGAAGAGTTCCTGGGCCAGCAACAAGACGCCTCATACGTGATGAGAGGGAAGATATCAACCGGTTTATATAAAAATTGGCGGATGCTATCCAGCACCCGCCAAGTTAAGTTCCAGTAGTTTGGATGTGTTCCGGATCTTCCTGTGCCTGGGTGCTCCGGGTTCCTGAAAAAGAAACCCGAATTGCCCTGCGGGGAGTTTTCCCGGTCGCCGGGCATGCAGAATGCTCCCGTTTCCGGAGTTACAGAAGGAGGTCCTGGATGTTGTCCGAGGAGATGACGCCCGTTTCCGTGGAGGACAGCACGCAGAGGGCGTCCACCAGGTTTTCCTGGCCCAGGGCAAGCCCGGCTTCTTCCACCAGCACATCGTCAATGTTCATGGTGGCGAAGGACATGGGAGCCGTTTCCGGAGCAGAGGGTTCCATCAGGGCGGCAATGCCGATGACGGCTGCCACCAGGGCCGCAGCGGCGGCCCCCCAGATGTGGAAGGAGTGCCGCTTGAAGTGGAGGATGGATTCCACCGGAACGGCAGGGACGTTTTCTTCCCCGGCAATACGCATCATGACCTTGCGGGCAAAATCATCCCCCGGCGCAGGCTGGGAGGCATGGCCCAGAATCTGCCAGAGTTTTGTATCGTCCTGTTCGTTCATTGTGGTATTTCTGCTGAGGTTTCTATGAGGAAAAACACCGGAAAGCGCGTCCGGTTTCTTGGCGGCTTTATTTTTTCCGTTCCGCCGCCTGCCTGATGACGGGTGCCAGCACGGCGGCGATGCGTTCGTAACCAGCCGCGGAGGGATGAAGGCCGTCGCTGGAGAGTTCTTCCGGAACGTATCCGGAGGCGTCCGCCATGACGCGGCCCGGTTCCGTGTAAATGAAACCCTGTTCCGCGGCCAGGCGGTTCAGGAGAAGATTAATGGAGGCAATGCGTTCCGCCGTGCCTTCCCGCGCGCTGTTGCGCGGGTAGAAGCCTTGGAGGATGATGGCGGCTTTTTCCAGTCTTCCGGTGATTTCCCGGCAGACGGCGCGGACGCCTTCCAGGATTTCCGCGTCCGTGTTTTCCGTGAGGTTGTTCGTGCCCAGGAGGATCACGCAGACGGCATTTTCCGCCGCGCCGTCCAGCTCGCCGTGGCGGAGCCGCCACAGGGCGTTTTCCACCCGGTCATAGCCGAAGCCCAGATTGGCCGCCGTCATTCCCGCCGTGCACAGGTTCCATGTTTCCGGAGATTTCTGGAGGATGTCCCGGTGGGGCTCGTCCACAGGCGGCCCTCCCCAGAAGTGGGTGATGGAGTCACCGATGAAGAGAAGGTCCGGATGCGTTTCCCGCACCAGGCGGCACACGGCTTCATGGCGCGCGGGCCAGTCATAAATCATGAAATCCCGGTTCTGGGTGCAGGGAATCAGCGTGGACGGCACAGGCTGGGCGGGAGGAATGCCCGGCATGATGAAGGTTTCCGGTTCCGTAAGCCCGCGCCTGCCCTGAAACAGGCGGTAACGGATGCGCGTGCCGGGGGGGGCCTGCACCGGAGCCAGGTAACGGCCTTGCGTGCAGAGCATGCGGGGAGAGTCCGCATTTATGTCCATGCGGACGACTGCGCCAGGAGGGGCGTTTACCGTGGAGAGTTCCAGTTCTCCGGCGCCGTTCAGGACGGCGCGGATCCCGGGGGGTGGAGAAGGTTCTGTCATGAGACGTCGCGCATGTGCTGGCGCATCTGCCTGCGGCCGATGGAGTCCGGCCCGCGGCCGTCCTGCATGCAGTAGTTCACGGGGCGGCTCTGGGAGGCGCCGTGCGGGGCGCCCAGGCGCTTGTCCGGTTCCGACGGCAGCAGATGCACCACTCTTTTGTTTTTCCAGACCAGCCACAGCACCACCACGGCCGCCAGCGCGGAGACATGCAGGATGATGCCGGCTACATTGGCCAGGGCGAAGGACATCCAGGCCTTCATCATGGCGTGGAGGTGGGATTCACGCGCTTCCTCCGGCTCCTTAATGGTAATGTTGGCCTCCGGGATGCTGGCGGGGTTGTCCGGGTCCAGCGCGGGCAGCGTGGGCTTGGGGGCGGAGGCCATGTCCGCCTCCGTCCTGCGCGCCAGGGAGATCATGGCTTCAATAAGTTCGTCCTGCGGGTGGGTGAAGCGGGAGGCGTCCTGCTTCACCTGGTACAGGAGGTCCCGGCGCCCCGCATCCCCAAGCTGCGCGCTCAGTTCCGGGTCCAGTGCAATCTGGGCGCTTTTAATGTCGCCCATGTGGAAGTGGAGCAGCAGGTTGCGCTCCTTGTTCCTGAAAATCTGGCGGGCAATGGTGGGGGCATTGACGGAGGGGGGCACCTTCTGCCCGGCGGCGAAGATGCTGACGAACAGGTTGACGTTGTACCGGGACTTGATGAGCTTGATGAGTTCGATGACGTCATTGCTCTCCACTTCCGTAAGCAGCTTCTGGGGGTCGATCAGCCCGGTGGAGGTGCGGATGTAGTCCGGAAGAAAGTATTCGTTCACGTCCGTAAAGTCCTCCGGAACGGGGTCCACGGCGGGGGAGTCCGTGCTGGCGGCAGGCTCCGGCGCGGAGGAGGAAGGGGAGGCCACTGCATCCACGGGAGGCAGCAGGGGGGCATGGGCGTCCCACCAGGTTCCCTTCATCAGGGATTGCTGGTCGCGGGGCGTCCATTTCAGGGCCGGAAGCTCCTGGGCCGTGGCCGCGCACACGGCCGCTGTCAGCAGGAAGGGGAGGAAGGGGAATTTCATGCGCCGCCTCCTTTCCGGTCCGCGGGGAGAGGGGGCGTCAATCCGTAGCGCATGGGGTGCCTGACCTTGGAGCGCGCTTTCCGTGCTACGAGCTGGACGGCATCCTTCATGATGGATCCCACGGCCTGGAGCAGCATGCTTTCCCGCAGGGGGATGCGGGCCTTCATGATGGATTTGTTGATCAGGTCCGGCTCCACGTACGGGTCCAGTTCATAACCCCACATGAAGCAGGCCGTGTCCGTGCGCACGTCCAGCACCAGGATCAGGAGCCACTGCGGGTCCAGGGGCCCGCGGTGGTTGGGGAAGCCGGCCTCGTCCACCGTCAGGTGGTTCATCATCCAGAAGCTGTGGGGGATGAGGGAGAAGGGCTCCAGAATGTTGGGGAAATAAACGGAAAGGAGAACGGGGGGGATGCGGCGTTCCAGCTTCTCCAGCAGGGCGTTCAGCTTCACGCGGTCCTGCTGCCGGAGGGCTCCGGCGTTGTCGCATACGCGGCGGTAGGGGATGGAATCCCGGCCGTATTTCCTGTCCAGGTTTTCCAGGGAAAAGCCGCAGTGAGGGCACAATGATTCCGCCCCGCGGTGGAAATTATGTAAACACTTCGGACAAGTCGGCACGGAGGAAGTTTAAGCACGAAATTCGCTGCCGAAAAGGCTAATTGTCAGAAAGAAATCATGTATGTCTCAATCTTCCAGATTTTCTTTTGTCACACGGTAAATGGCGGCGCATCTGGGGCACGTGACTTCCAGCTCGTCTTCTCCCTGGAACAGGTCTTCCTCCCGTTCCTGAAGAGCCTTCAGCGTCGGCAGGATGCGGTCCAGCGTGCAGCCGCAGTAAAAGCGGAACCTGCGCGTTTCAAGCACGCGCGTGTCTTCATTCTCTTCCAGATGGGCCAGTTTTTCACAGGTGAGGGAGGCCAGCCATTCTTCATCCGCGTCCGGCTGGGCCGTCACCATGGTGTAGCATTCATCCGGCAGTTCTATGCAGCGCGCATTCCTCTGTTCACTCTGCTTGTAGAATTCCTTCACCCACTGGGCGGGGGTGGTTCCAGGAATGGGAACTACGGAGTAACGCGGTTCAAAACCCTTGCGGAGCATGGTGGCGTAAAGGGTGTTTTCCTCCGGCTCCTTGATGTCCTGCGTGAAGATGCGGCCCACCACGGATTCCGTCAGGGAGGAGCCCGTGACAAACAGGTTGGCCACGGCGGGCGTCTTCAGGTTCACTGTCCAGGCGTGCTGTTCCGCCCAGGGGCGCGCGACCATGTAGAGGGTGAAGTAGGCCATCAGCTCTTTCAGGAGGCTGTCGTAAGGCTCCTCGTTCCGCAGCCCGTACTGCATGAGATGGAGGTAGTAGTCCGTGAACAGGGGGGAGAATTTCGCCTTCAGCACCAGGCAGTTGCGCTCCCGGACAAAGATGGATTCAACCGTAACGAATTCTTCTACCAGTTCTTCGCTCATATCATATAAATTCAGCTCTTCCCCGCAGAAAATCAACCGTTCCTCCTGTCATTAGCGGGGATCATGACAGGTAGCCGCCGCGCTGCCGCTCCCTTGACGCACCCCGGAAAAAAGGAAAAGGAGACTGGCGCGGAAATAACGGCGCAGGCCCGGCGACTGCACGCAATACAGTCTTTACCATGCCTTTCCGCGCGTTTAACATGCACCCATGGCAACCGACAAGAATATCACCATCCATACTTCCAAGGGCGACATCAAGCTCACGGTGTTCGCTTCCAAGACGCCCGTGACGGCGGCTTCCTTCCTGAACCTGGCTTCCAAGGGGTTTTATGACGGGCTCAAGTTCCACCGCGTGATTCCGGATTTCATGATCCAGGGCGGCGACCCCACCGGCACGGGCATGGGCGGTCCCGGCTACCGTTTTGAGGACGAATGCCGTCCGGACCTCAAGCATGACGCTCCCGGCGTGCTTTCCATGGCAAACGCGGGCCCCGGCACCAACGGTTCCCAGTTCTTCATCACCCACGTTCCCACTGACTGGCTGAACGGCAAGCACACCGTCTTCGGCAAAGTGACGGAAGGCCAGGACGTGGTGGACTCCATCAGGCAGGGGGATACCATTTCCGGTATTACCATTGAAGATGCTGCGGACGACTTGTTCACGGAGCAGGCGGACCGCATTGCCGCATGGGACAAGGCCCTGGGCAAATAAGGCTGCCTCCAACTTCATCTAGGCGGCGGAAAGGCGTTTTAACCGCGCCTTCCGCTGCCTTCTTCTCTCTGCTTTTCCGGTACATGGTTCTGGCTGTTCAAAATCTGCGCGTACAGTATGGCGCGCGCGTTCTCTTTAATGACCTTTCCTTCACGATTGAGGATGGGGAAAGAATTGCCCTGGCGGGCCATAACGGCGCGGGCAAGTCCACGCTGATGAAATGCATCGCCGGGCTTAATGAACCGGATTCCGGGGCCATCATCAAGGCCAGGAACTCCCAGGTGGGGTATCTGCCCCAGGAGGGCATCCACGTCCGCGGGCGCAGGCTCATTGATGAAGCCATGTCCGCCTTTGCGGATTTGATGGAGCTCCAGAAGCGCATTGACGCGCTGACGAAGGAGATGGCGGAGCTGGACCCGCGCTCCGCCGCGTATTCCGAGGTGCTCAACGAGATCGGGGAACTGGAGCTGGTGCTGCACGCCCATGATTCCGCCCGCCTCCGCCCCCGCACGGAATCCATTCTGCGCGGGCTGGGGTTCAAGGACCGGGACTTTGAACGGGACTGCGGGGAATTTTCCGGCGGCTGGCAGATGCGCATCGCCCTGGCCAAGCTGCTGCTCCGGGAGCCGGAAGTACTGCTGCTGGATGAACCGACGAACCACCTGGACATTCAGTCCCAGCGGTGGATGGAACAGTACCTGCGCACCTACCGGGGCGCCATCATCCTCATTTCCCACGACGTGGCGCTGCTGGATTCCCTGGTTTCCCGCACCATTGCCTTCTACCATGGCCGGGCGGAGGAGTATGCGGGCAATTTCTCCTATTTCCTGAAGGAAAGCGTGCTGCGAAAGGAAATCCTGCTGCGCCAGAAAAAGGCCCAGGACCGGGAAATAGCCAAGACGAAGGAGTTTATTGACCGCTTCCGCTACAAGGCCACTAAGGCGTCCCTGGTGCAGTCCCGCATCAAGCAGTTGGAAAAAGTGGAGCTGATTGAGGTGGAGGAGGACGACGCCGTGATGAATTTTCATTTTCCCACCCCTCCCGCCGGAGCGCATTCCGTGGTCAGGCTGGAGAAGGTGTCCAAGCGTTACGGCGCCATTTCCGTCTTTGAAGATGTGGATTTTGAAATCGTGAAGGGGGACCGCATCGCCATTGTGGGGGTAAACGGCGCGGGCAAGTCCACGTTTTCCCGCCTCATTTCCGGCGGGGAGGAGCCCAGCTCCGGCAGTGTGACGATGGGCCGCCATACGCAGATCGCCTTTTTCTCCCAAACCCATGCCGATGACCTGGACCCGGAAAAAACGGTTCTGGAATGCGTGGAGGCGGCAGCCACGCGGGAATCCGCGCCCATGGTGCGCAACCTGCTGGGCTGTTTCCTGTTCCGGGGGGATGACGTGCACAAGCGTGTGGGTGTGCTTTCCGGGGGTGAACGCTCCCGCGTGGCTCTGGTGTGCATGCTGCTGCATCCGGCCAATTTCCTGATTCTGGACGAACCGACGAACCACCTGGACATCCAGTCCCAGCAAGTGCTTCAACAGGCGTTGTCCGAATATCCGGGCTCCTACTGCATTGTTTCCCACAACCGCAGCTTCCTGGACCCCATCGTGACGAAGGTGCTGGAATTCGTGCCGGGAGAGAAGCCGCGCGTTTACATAGGCAATGTTTCCGATTATCTGGAAAAGGTGGAGCGGGACCAGGCCCTGGCTTCCTCTGCCGTGTCTTCCTCCTCCGGGGCGGGTGAACCGGGAGCCGGAGTGGACCGCAAGGCGCGCAGGCGCATGGAGGCGGAAATCCGCCAGAAAAAGACGCGCCTGCTCCGTCCCCTCCAGGAAAAACTGGAACAGTTGGAAGCGGAGATAGCGCGTCTGGAAACGGAAAAGACGGAGGTTACCTCCCAGCTGGAACGCCCGGAAGTGGCGGCTGATACGGAGGCGGTCATGGAGCTTACCTCCCGCTTCCAGCAGGCGGACCGCCAGTTGGAAACCTGCTTCACGCAGTGGGCTGATCTTTCAGAGAAGATTGAGGAGACGGAAGCCCGCATTGAAGAAGAGGCGGAAAGAAACGTTTCCGGAAACTAAGAGGATTTTTCAACGAAAAACAGGACCGTTCCCCGGCGGGGCGGTCCTGTTTTGGTGCAGGAATAAAGCAGAGATTAAATGATGCCTGCGGTTATACCCGGCGGCGCAGAAGCAGGGCGGCCAAGCCAAGCAGGCTGAGGGAGGCTGTTGCCGGTTCCGGCACCGCGTCTCCCTGAAGGCCCAATTGGGAAAGCCCCAGGAAGGTGCCCCCGGTATTGGGCGCCTTGGCGTTCACGGTAAGGGTGAAGGTTTCTCCCGCCTTGACTGTGACCGGGGTATTGAAGGAAGCCTGCTGGATATCCGCTGTCGGCGTGCCGTCCTTGTCGGCCTGGACGCGCTCGAAATTCAGATCAGCCGTAGCGGAGGAATCTCCGGCGGTTAGCGTAACGGTAGCGGTTCCCGTCTTGGAGTCCGTATTGCCGTGCCGTGTGCCGGTTCCGGTGACGAATTGGAAGCCAAGGTTGAGGGAAGAAAGGGTGATGTCCTGCGCAGCCGTGAAGGAAAAGGTGACGGTCCATCCGGCGTTGTTATTCTGCATCTGGACATTGGGAACAAGGAGGTTCGCAGCCAGGTTGCCGGAAAGGGATGTGGAGGGATTGGAGAGCGTAACGGAAGCGCCGTCCAGAAAATCACTGTCCGCATTAATGGAGGTTTGATGAAACTGGGTTTCATACAGGGTAGTCGCTGCCTGTGTACCCCCGGAAATGCACATTAAAAAAGCTGAGATGGAAAGGAGCTTCTTCATGAATTCTATATTAGCGGATTAGATATCCGGCAATGGGAAAAGGAAAATAGGAGTAAGTAAAATAGTTTATTATCAAGGATTCATGAAAACGGCGCTTCATGGCATTTTGGCCGTATTTCTTATTCTTCCCCTTTACCTGCGGTGAAACTCGTTTTTCCTCAAAAAATTTTGTTGTTTGCGGATATCTAATCCGGTAGCAGGAATCTTTCCATGGTGTAACAGAATGAACGTTTGGCTGAAACAGGGCATCATCTCGCATGGCATGCCTTTTTCTCTGTAGAAGGAAAAAGAGGACCATGCTTCCAAAAACCGGAAATGCAGGGGAAATCCTGTCCGGGAAATGGTTCCCGTTCATTTCCCTTCATGGAAAACGGCATGGGCCGGAAGCGGACGGAATCAGCTTTTTTGCAGGATGGCCTTTTCTTCCTTGTCTCGTGAGCTTTTCCGCGTTTTTTTCCTGTACTCGGAAATCGTGACGCCGCAGAGGGTCAGCAGAATTCCCGTCAGGGAAATCCAGGTCAGGCGTTCTCCCA
The DNA here is from genome assembly GCF_018709685.1 of Akkermansia muciniphila. GTDB lineage: Bacteria > Verrucomicrobiota > Verrucomicrobiia > Verrucomicrobiales > Akkermansiaceae > Akkermansia > Akkermansia muciniphila_E. The sequence continues at coordinate 11,284 of NZ_JABDHQ010000018.1, read as the reverse complement.
GAATGATGGAGGAAGCCACCACGGCCACGACGGGAACCATGTAGATGTAAACGCTGGATTTGACTGCTCCCAGGATTTCCACCACGCGGTTCCAGGACAGGAAACACAGGGCGGAGGCGAAGAGGCCCAGGTACAGCAGGTTGAGGGCGTTGACGGGCTTCACCATCAGATGCCAGTCCATATTTACCGGAAGGAGGAACAGGGCCGGAATCATCAGCACGATACCGTAAAAGAAGATTCGCCGCGTGCAGATGATCATGTTGGACGTGTTGACGCCGATTTTTTTCATCAGGATGGAATACACGGCCCAGACGAAGGCCGCGCCCAGGGCCAGCACATCCCCCACCGGGTTCAGCTCCAGCACAAAGGCGCCATTCGCCATGATGAGGAAGATGCCCGTAAAGGCGGCGGCGAAGCCCAGAAAGAAACGCCGGGAGAAGCCTTCCCCTTTCAGCAGGAAGTGGGCCAGCAGGGCGGTGAAGAAGGGCACTACGGCCACGATGATGCCCACATTGGAAGCGAAGGTGTACGTGAGGGCGATGTTTTCCAGCAGAAAGTACAGGGTAACGCCCGTAAGGCCCGCTCCGGCGAACAGGAGTTCCTTTCTCCAGCCGGAGAGCGGAAGCAGCCGCGGCTTCAGGCACCAGAGGAAAGCGTATCCGATGACAAACCGGGTAAAGAGCACCGTGACGGGCGTGAAGTCCCGGAGAAGCACCTTGGTGGAAACGAAGGTGGTTCCCCAGATCAGGATGGTCATCAGGGCGGCGGCATGGCCCAGGGTACGCTGGCGGGAGCTCATCGGTTGGACGGGATTGGGGGAGTGCAGGAGGCTTCCAGCGTCAGGCCTACGATTTCCGCCGGTTCCGCTCTCCTGTTCCAGACGGCATGGAGGGCGCCGCCGGGCACGAGCAGGGATTCATGCTCACGGACCGTTTTTTCCTCTTCATCCATCAGGACGGTGACCGTTCCGCGGGTAACGATGAACAGATGGGCGTGCGCGTGGCGGTGCGGGGAGAGAGGGCCGCCTCCGCCGGGTTCCATTTTGGCGAAGGCTCCGTCTTTCAGGACTCCCTGCGCTTCTGCAAACAGGGGCCTGGCCGTGAAGCCGGTATGGTTGGGGATAGGGGAAAAAGCGTCCATGGCAGGTCAGTTGCGCGCCAGGTCGTACCCGTCCTTGCGGTCCTTGATGGTCCAGCCCAGTTCCGTCACTTCCGCCCGCAGCCGGTCGGCTTCCGCCCAGTCCCGGTTCTGTTTGGCCTGCCAGCGCTGTTCCGCCAGGGAGCGTACTTTCTCCGGTGCTTCCTCCTGTTCCTCTTCCGGCAGGAGGATGCCGAAGGCAGCCAGGATGAAGTGGAAGGCATTCCGCATGCGGCGCGCTTCCTCCGGAGCCAGGGAGGGAACATCCGCCTTTTTGATGGCGCTGAAGACGTGGCCCAGGGCCTCCGGAGTGTTCAGGTCATCGTTCAGGCTGTCCCATGCCGGCTGGAAGATGCCCGGTTCCGGGGGAGCCGCACAGAATTCCTCATAGGATGGAACGGAGTCCGTTCCGGAGGCGCTGCAGAGCTGCGCGTCGAATTTGGACAGGCGGTTCAGAGCGGCTTTGGCGTCATCCAGGGAGGAGAGGGTGAAGTTCAGCGGCCGGCGGTAGTAGCCGCCGGCCAGCACGTATCTGACGGCTGACGGCTTGTGGCCCAGTTTGTCCAGGTCCGCCAGCGTGTACATGTTGCCCAGGGATTTGGACATCTTGCCGCCGTTCACCAGCAGGTGCGTGATGTGGAACCACAGCCGCGCAAAACCTCCGCCGCAGGCGCAGCGGGACTGCGCCACCTCGTTTTCATGGTGGGGGAACACCAGATCCACGCCGCCGGAGTGAAGATCAAAGTCATTGCCGAAGTACTTGTGGATCATGGCGGAGCATTCCAGGTGCCAGCCGGGGCGGCCTTCTCCCCACGGGGAGGGCCAGAAGTTATCCCCGTCTTCCGGACGGCGGCTTTTCCACAGGACGAAGTCCGCCACGGAATCCTTTTCATATTCGTCCGCGTTGGACCGGGCATTCGCGGTTTTGCCCAGGTCCAGTTCACGTTCATCCAGGTGGGAGAGTTTCCCGTATTCCGGGAAAGAGGAAATTTTGAAGTAGACGGAACCGTCCTCCGAGACATAGGCGTGGCCCTTTTCCACCAGCGCCTGCACCATTTGAATCTGTTCCGGAATGTGGCCTACCGCGGAGGGTTCCTCGTGCGGAGGAAGGCAGTTGAGGGCCGTGCAGTCCCGGTGGAACAGGTCCGCCCAGCCGGCGGTAAATTCCGCCAGGGTAACGCCGGCCTTTTGGGAATCACGGATGGTCTTGTCATCCACATCCGTGAGATTGCGGACGTGCATGGTAGGGGTCCCGCCCAGCTCCACGACGCGGCGGAAAATGTCCTGCATGACAAAGGTGCGGAAGTTGCCGATGTGGGCCGGCCCGTACACCGTGGGGCCGCAGCAGTAGAAACGCAGCCTTTTTCCATCCATGGGGGAAATGTCCTGTGCCGTTCTGGTGCGGGTATCGTAAAGGTGTAACATGGCGGGACGATTAGAAGGGAAGAGAGCCGTCCGGTCAAGCGGGAAAAAGAGGGCCGGGGACTGGCGGCTGCCCGCGTCCCCGGCCCTGGAAGAACCGGATGGTGCTGAGGGATCAGGAAAGGTTATTTGCCAGCGCCCTGCTGGCCCTTCTTATAGTTCGCGTTAATGCGGTCTATTTCTTCCTGGGTGATGAAGGATTCCCGGTAGGGCTTGTTTTCCACCGTGCGTTCCAGAGTGTAGCCGAAGCGCTTCTGGAAGCGCTTCTTGTGCGTTTCCATTTTCTTTTCAAAATCCTCCAGGCTGGGACGTTCCTTGTGGCTGCCCCAGGCGCTTTCAGATACGGCCATGGCGCGCGGATAGGTCATGTACATCAGCAGTTCTCCGGAGGGAATCCATTCCGCCCACATGCAGAGGTTGATGCCCTTGATGTGCTTGACGTCGTTCTTGTCACGCCCGTTGCGGGGATCAAAGTTGTAGCAGTCTTTCAGCAGGATGGGGCCGCCGCCGGGCCGGGCGCGCACGTCGTCCGCCGGGAATTTCATCTGGGTGCGGGCCAGGTAATACTTGTACTGGGGCGTGACGATGAGGTCGATGCCCTGTTCCTTCGTCTTGTCAATGCAACGGGGGAATTCTCCCGGTAGCCAGGACATGACGGTTTCCCCCTTGTGGTAGTAGCTCTTGTTGATGTCGTACCACAGGATGGGCTTTTTCTTATTCTTGGCAAGCATGGCTCCCAGGCTCTTGGTGAAGTCGCTCATCTGGGCTTCCACGTCGTCCCCCTGGCCCTTCTTGGCGCGGGCGGCCTGGCAGTCCGGGCATTTTTTCCAGTCGCCCATGGGGCATTCGTCTCCGCCGATGTGGACGTACCCGAAGGGGAAAATCTGCTGGAGGGTGTCATAGGTGTCCTTGAGGAATTTCTTGGTGCCCGCTTTCTGGGGGCAGATCAGCTTGGAGGAAACGCCTCCGTGCGTCCATAACTGGGCCCGCTTGGTGTTGCAGCAGAATTCGGGGTAAGAGGCCGCCAGAGCCATGTTGTGGCCCGGCATTTCCACTTCCGGGAGTACCTGGATGCCGCGGGTGCGGCAGTAGGCCACCAGGTCCTGGAGTTCCTTCTTGGTGTACATGCCTTCGTTGGCCAGCAGGGAGTTGTTCTGGCCTTCCGGGGCGGAGGGCCGAACGGAGCCGATGGTGCGGAGCTTGTCATAGCCCGGCACGGGGAGGCGCCAGCCCTGGTCTTCCGTCAGGTGAAGGTGCAGGACGTTGTACTTGTAGTAGTGCATGGCGTCCACGAAGTTGTAGAGCTCCTTCATGGGGTAGTAATAGCGGCCCACGTCCACCATCATGCCGCGCCAGCCAAAGTCCGGAGCGTCCTGGATGGAGCCGCAGGGAAGGCCTTCCGGGGAGTCTGCGAGCTGGTCCTGAAGCTGGAACAGGGTTGCCATGGCCATGGCTTTTCCGTTGGGGGTGGTGTAGCGGAGCTCCACGCCGCCGGGCGTGAGCTTCATGGAATATCCTTCATTGCCCAGGCCGGAGACTTTTTGCTCGTTCAGGATTTTGAGGTTCTTGGTGGTGCCGGAAGCCGTGGTTACCTTCACGGGCTCCGGAATGATGTTGTAGGGATTGGTCCCGGCCCAGCAAAGGGAGCCGAGGAACGCTGCCGCTAATAAAAGCGCTTTCATATCATGTGGTGTGGATTGTTGTTTAGGGAGGATGATCTCTTTTTACGGCCCTCCGGCATTGCGTGCCGGAGGGCGGAATGATGGCTGTTTTCAGTTTTTGGAGGGGGCGCAGTCCCATTGCGGTTTGACGGAGAGCTTGCCCGTGGCGCCGGGGAAGCCTTCCGGCACCTGGCAGTCCTTGCGCAGTTTGCCGTACAGTTCCTTGAGTTCTTTCAAGGTTTCCGCATATTCCGCCTTGCCGGCTACGTTGTGCATCTGGGCCGGGTCCTTTTCATTGTCAAAGAGCATCCATTCGTCACTCGTCCAGAGGTAGGACAGGGTATAGCGGTCCGTGCGGAGGCCGTCGTGGCGCGGGGCGTTGTGTTCCCCCGGATTTTCATAAAAGGCGTAATAAAGGGGGCGGTCCGTGAATTCCTTGTGTTCCCCCGTCTTGAACAGCGGGGTGAGGCTGCGGCCCTGGAAGGTATTCATGTTTTCCGGGGTGGCGGCTCCGGCCACTTCGCAGAAGGTGGGGGCGTAGTCCAGTTCCTGCACCATAGCGGCGGAGCGCACTCCGGGCTTGATGTGGCCGGGCCATTTCATGATGAGGGGCATGCGGAAGGATTCCTCAAAAATCCAGCGTTTGTCATACAGGCCGTGTTCTCCCATGTAAAAGCCCTGGTCCCCGCAGTAGAGAACCAGCGTATTCTTGTCCAGGCCGTTCTGCTTCAGGTAGTCCATGATCTGGCCGATGCTTTCATCCACGGAGAGCACGGTGCCCAGGTAGTCTTCCATGTAGTGGCGCCAGCGGCGCAGCAGGATATCCCGCTGCGTCTTGATTTTTCCGCTCTGAATATCCTTCACGAGATGAACGGTGCGCGCCTTGTGGTAATTGTACCAGGCTTCCTTCTGCTGCGGGTCCATGCGCACCCATTCCGGCATTTCCCAGTCATACTTGGTATGCAGGGTTTTGGATTCCGGGCAGGAGAGCATTTTCTGGATGTCTTCCGGCACCACGTCCTTGATCAGGTGTTCGTCAGACCAGACGTTGAAATGGTTGAGCAGCGTCTGTTCCGTCATTTTCAGGAATTCCGGGCGGTCCGCAAAGTCATCTTCCAGGTTGGCGGGCGGGTCAATGGCGTCCGCGTACTGCTTGGCGCGGCCCAGGTTCTGGATGGAGGGGCACCAGCAGCGGTGGGGGGCCTTGTGGCCCACGACGAGCATGAAGGGCTTGTCCTTGTCCCGCTGTTCCAGCCATTTGAGGCTTTTCTGCGTGACCAGCTCCGTGGCGTAGCCGGGTTCCGTCTTCACCACGCGTTTGCCGTCTTTGCCGGGGGTGATGAAATCCGGATTGAAATAATTGCCCTGGCCGGGAAAGATTTCCCAGTAGTCGAACCCGGTGGGATTGGACTCATATTTGGACGTGTCTCCCTTGGCGTCCGGCGGAATGGCTTCCAGGTGCCACTTGCCTACGATGGCTGTTTGGTAGCCGGCCTTCTGGAGCATCTTGGGGAAGGTTGGCTGGGAACCGTCAAAAGGGGCCGCATGTTCATTGAAAAGGTAGCCGTTCATATGGGAATGGCGCCCCGTGTAGATGCAGGCGCGGGAGGGGCCGCAGAGGGAGTTGGCGCAGTAGCTCCGGTCAAAGACCATGCCTTCATCCGCCAGTTTGCGGAAGTTCGGATACGGCATGGGGGAATCCTTGTCACAGGTGCCCAGGGTCTGGTAGGAGTGGTCATCAGTAACAATAACCAGGATATTGGGGCGCTGGTCCGGCGCCTGCTTCTGCGGCTGGTCCGCGGAAGCTGGCAGGGAACAGGCCGCAAGCATCAATGCGGTGACGGCATGACGGTTCATCGTAGGGATTATGAATTAAACAGGTGAATGGTTGAACAGGAGCGGTGATTTGTCCGGAAGGAAATTGTCTCCGGAGGGGAAAAAGACCACAGCCCCGAAAGAAAAAACTGACAGAAGAGAGTTTTAGGAAAAATAAAACATCAGTTTTATATTTCAATACAAAAATAGGAGTAATGCCGGGAAGCGGGAAAAAGAGCCCTCTTCCGCCGGAGCGGCAGGAGGGAAGAGGCCCGGGCCCGAATGAAAGGCATGACGGCAGATTCCGGCAGCGGGGATGCCTCCCTGCACGCCGGATGGCGTGGCGGAGGATAACGCTGAAATGCCGGATTTCCTCAGGTTGCGGCATTCCTGTACGGATGGGAAAAAGGGCCGGGCGCCTCAGGGAGCGTGGCGCCCGTTCCTTCTGCTGTTTTCATGGGCCTTTTTCTGTTCCAGAAGCCATTTCCTGTCCTGGGGGCTGATTTTTTGCAGGGACGTCCTGCTCTGGTGGCCGTCCAGTTCCTGGAGCCAGAGGGCGCGGTCTTTCTCCGAGTAGCGTGAAAGCTTGGCGAAGACAGTGTTCCCGTTAAGTCCCGTCCAGACTCGGTATCCCTTGGGTATGAGAGTCTTCTTGAATTCCTCATATTGCTGCCCGGCCAGTTTGACGCTGTTTTTGATCTGGTCAAAGTAAAGGGCGTTCTGGCCCGTATAATAACCGCGTATGGTGTCCACCTTGGTTCCATCCGGAGACATGACCAGCAGCACGGGGGTACCCCTTACGCCAAACAGGGAAGGGGCCTTTTGCACATATTCCAGCATTTTTCTGCGCTTTTTGAAAATGGGTTCGCTTTCAAACTTTTCCGCCTGGTCGTAACAGACCCGGACGACGTTGTTTTTCGCCCAGTCCTCAAATTCCTTCGTATGGAGAAGTTCCGCCGCCAGCTTCCGGCTGGGGGGGCTGCCTGCGGAATGGTGGAACCAGATCAGGATGGGTTTTCCGGTGCTCTGGGCTTCCCGGAGGGCGGAGGGGTAGCTCTGGATCCAGCGTTCGTTTTCCTTGCGCTGGGCGAAGGCTTCATCCAGTCCGGGGATGGGGGCTTCCGGGTCATGCGCGTCCGTATAGTAGACGGCGCCGCTGTCCGTCCTGGTCATCTCCTCCTGCGTGGAGGCGGTGAGCTGGTGGGCCTGCTGCTGGCCCGGCGTGGTGCCCAGCAATCCGGTCGGAACGTTGGCGATGGAGTTGGCCATATTGTCCTGCATGTATTCCGAAAGGCTTTTTTTCACCTTCGGTTTCCCTGATTCCGGAGAGGTTCCCACGCAGGAGCACAGGGCGGCGGAGACAAACAGAAGCATGGATAGCCTGGGGAGACTCATGCCTGATCTGATAGCATAACCGGGAGCGGTTCGCAACCGGGAATTTGCAGTCTCCGGCCCTTCTTCCCGGGGAAGGAAGAAGCGTGGGATGCGGGAATCAGTCCCCCGTTTTCAGCACCTTGATAAAAGCTTCCTGCGGGATGTTGATTTTCCCGATGGCCTTCATGCGCTTCTTGCCTTCCTTCTGCTTTTCCAGAAGCTTGCGCTTGCGGGTGACGTCACCGCCGTAGCATTTGGCCGTCACGTCCTTGCGCATGGGGGAGATACTTTCACGGGCAATAATCTTGCCGCCAATGCAGGCCTGGATGGCTACGGTGAAGAGCTGGCGGGGAATGACGTTTTTCAGGCGTTCCGCCAGCTCGCGGCCACGGGAGGCGGCCTTGTCCTGGTGGACGATCATGGAGAAGGCGTCCACCGGTTCCCCGGCAATGAGCATATCCATCTTGATAAGCTTGGCCGCCTGGTAGCCGGCGTACTCATAGTCCATGGAGCCGTAGCCACGGGTCATGGATTTGAGCTTGTCGTTGAAGTCCACCAGGATTTCCGCCAGAGGCACGGTACAGGTGAGCATCACGCGCGTATCGTCAATCGTTTCCGTATTGGTCACGCTGCCGCGCTTTTCCAGGACCAGCTGCATGATGTCTCCGATGTATTCTCCGGGGAGCATGACGAACACCTTGACAATGGGTTCCCGGATTTCCTGAATTTCCTGCTGTTCCGGGAGCAGGCTGGGGTTGTCCACATTGATTTCCTCCCCGTTGGTCTTGGTGACCTCGTAAATCACGGAGGGGTACGTGGAAATGATGTCCATGTTGAATTCCCGGCGCAGGCGCTCCTGGATGATTTCCATGTGGAGCAGGCCCAGGAAGCCGCAGCGGAACCCGAAGCCCAGGGCCACGGAGGATTCCGCCTGGAAGGAGAAGGCGGCGTCGTTGATCTGGAGCTTGGCCATGGCGGCCTTCAGGGCTTCAAAGTCCGAGGAATCCACCGGATAAATGCCGGAAAAGACCATGGGGCGGATTTCCTTGAAGCCGGGCAGGGGAGAGGGGCACGGGCGCATGTAGTCCGTGTAGGTATCACCGATCTTGACGTCCGCCGCGGATTTCATGTTGGCGATGATATAGCCCACATCGCCGGCTTCCAGGGAGTCCGTGCGGGTCATCTTGGGGGTGAAAATGCCCACTTCCTTCACTTCATACACTTCATCCGTGGCGAAGAGCTTCACCTTCATGCCGCGCTGAACGCTGCCGGAAATGACGCGCACATAAGAGACCACGCCGCGGTAGGCGTCATAAACGGAGTCAAATACCAGGGCGCGCAGGAGGCCGTCTTCCTGCGTCTTGGGGGGAGGGATGCGCTGGACGACGGCTTCCAGAATGTCGTCAATGCCAATGCCCATCTTGGCGGAAGCATGGATGGCCTCCTCATGGGGGATGCAGACGATGTCCTCCAACTGGCGGTACACGTTGGGCAGGTTGGCGCTGGGAAGGTCAATCTTGTTGATGACGGGGATGATGGCCAGGTTCAGGTCCATCGCCAGGTGCATGTTGGCGAGCGTCTGGGCCTCCACGCCCTGGGCCGCGTCTACGATGAGGAGGGCACCTTCACACGCGGCCAGGGAACGGGACACTTCATAGGAGAAGTCAACGTGGCCGGGCGTGTCCAGCAGGTTGAGCTTGTAGGTTTTTCCGTCCTTGGCCTTGTAAAAGATGGTGACGGGGTGGGACTTGATGGTGATGCCCTTTTCCCGTTCCAGGTCCATGGCATCCAGAAGCTGATCCTGCTTTTCCCGTTCGGAAATGGTATTCGTCTTTTCCAGCAACCGGTCGGAAAGGGTGGTCTTTCCGTGGTCGATGTGAGCGATGATGGAGAAATTGCGAGTCAGTTCAATGGACATGGTGGTCTCTACCCTTCTAAAACGTGAGTGCCCTGTGCGCGGGGAGGGTAACACAGCCCGTGCGGCGGTCAAGACCGGAGCATGACTGCCCGCCGTTCCTTGCCGGCAGGCCGCGCCGCACCGGTTTTCCCCGTTCCGGAAAAACCGTCATTCATGACAGGGGCGGAACCGGTAGATTGAACGTGGAGGGGAAGGGGAGGCTCTTAACAGCTGCAGGCACGCGAGTCCTTCTCCGTGCAGCCACTTTTACTTTGTCAGCATATGAAATCCTTTTTAGCAGCCATTTTAAGTTTATTCGTTCCCGGCCTCGGCCAGTTGTACAAGGGCCACTTCGTCCAGGCCATCATCTGGTTCCTGGTGGTGGGCGCAGCCTACGGCCTCCTGTACTGGTTCGTCTTCGCTCTCGTTCCCATTGTCCTGCATATCATCTGCATTCTGCAGGCTTACTTCATGGACAACGAATAAGGCCTCCCGGAACGGAAGCTTAACGATTCCTTACCGGAACACGGAGAACAGTCTTCAGGCGTTCCGGCGGAGTTTTCCGGGGATCGGACAGGTAAATTTCATGGTGGGTGCGCGCGCCCTCCGTGTCCGGAAGGAGCGCCTCCTGTTCCATGAAAGCGTGCATGCGCGCCAGCGTGGCCGGTTCGTCGTCATAGGGGCCTGTGTGCAGGCACTGCACGCAGAGGCCTTCCCGCAGGGAGCCCAGGCGGGCGGCTTCCGTATTCAGGTGAGTTTTATTCCTGGCGACCTGCTCCTTCGCATATGACAGGGTCTCCTGCGTGACGAAGCCGGGCTGGCGGATCATGGATAACCACCGGAAATCCTTTTTGCCCGCAGGCGCGGCGGCTTCTCCGTTCCACCACAGGCTTTCCAGCGGCGGGACGACGTATTCATGGTAATCCGGAATGGGGAAAGTCTTTTTTTTGCCTCCCATGCGCACGGTATAGGACAAGGCGTACAGCAGTTCCACGGCGTGCTGGTAAGCTCCTGCCGGGTCATTGGGGTCTCCCTCTCCCTCCACCATGAAAAAGTTCATTTCCGGGATGTCCGCCAGCACGGGGTGTGAAGGAGGGAGATAGAAGCGCTTTTCTTCTTTTTTAAAATCCAGAGGGGACATGGGCACAGCTTATCAGGAAAGGGGAAGCGTGCACGAATAAAAAGGCTGTTCCTCCCACGGGAAAAACAGCCTTTTTAGGAAGCACGGAGAATGCGTCAGGCCCTGCGGCGGCGCATCAACAGCGCGGCCAGCCCCAGCAATCCCAGGGATGCCGCAGCCGGTTCCGGGACGACGGCCAGCGTACCTTCCAGGGAAATGTCCGTGATAACGGCGTTATTTCCGCCGGTACCTCCGGTACTGCCCAGAACGGCGTAAATCTTTCCATTGCCGTTCGTCTTCAAAGCGGACATCTGTTCATCCGTCAGGTCATAAGAAACATTCCATACGGAAGCATTGTTGCCCCTGGTTCCCTGGCAAAGATTCACCATGTCACCGTCTGCGGTCTCATACCACAGGGAATACGTGAACGTAGGGCCGGTGCCTGGAGGCGTAAGGCTGAAACTGAAGGAGAGGCCATCATAGGCCTGCATGTTGTCAATGGTCATTTTCAGGCCGGCACAGACGCCCTGGGTGCCGTTCATATTGGGAAGGGTGATTGTCTGGTTGGCTACGTTCACGGAGGCCTTGCCCCACTGCATGTCTCCGTTGCCCGTGGTGGAATACCATCCGTCAGTTACGGAACTGCTGCCCAGCCAGTTTTTGACATCGGCCGATGTAATTCCATTGCCGGGAAGACGGCCGGCAGTACTGAGACCTTTCCCGGTAATACCGCTGATTTCAGGCATCAGCTGGATAGTGGCCGCGGAGGCCGAAGCTACCAGCCCCGCCACGCCAAGAAAAATGGTGCAGAGTGTTTTCTTCATATCTTTTTGGAGTAAGAGTCGGTATTTACATTTG
>NZ_JABDHQ010000017.1 GCF_018709685.1 Akkermansia muciniphila | reverse complement strand
GTATTATGGTATTCAAATACACAATAATATTATCAACATAGGTATAAATACATAATACTTCTTCTGATTCTTTTGATTAATCAAGGCGACAATACAGATTTTTCCGGTGACTAGCTTTAAAGTCCCAATCAAGCACAAGACATCTGATCATCCATATCCATGACGCTAGATACCGCCGGTCAGCGAACTTTCTTTCCTCCTATAAGATTTCCCTGGAAGCACCGTCTAACCGAACGACAGTTCTACAAACGCTCTGCTTCATCAAGCCTTCTCCCACCAAAGGGAGTCACGATGCACAAATATCATTCACCATCGACCGGTTTGGCCGTAGAACTCAGCGTGCACTGGCGCACGTAGTCGTACACCTTGGGGTCACTATCGCCTGCGGCCCAGACCACCCGCAGGAAATCGGCGGGATGAATGTTGCCGTGTTCCCGGAGGAAGCGGCGGTCGTTCTCACAGCAGTAGATGACATCATCCCCCATGGAGCCGACCAGCTTGGCCCGCGCCTTGGCAATCAGGCGCGGAAGGTACGGAAGGCCGCTGAGTTCGTCGCCGAAGCCCGGCAGGTCATACCCGATGACGGGCTTGCCCTGGTAAAATTGCCCATGCTGGATGGTCAGGAAGAAGTCCCTGCGCGCCGCAGCGATCAGCAGCACCGTGGTGGGGGAAGGTTCTCCCGTGCGGGCATAGAGTTCCACAAAGTCAAACAGCTCCCGCGTACGGCAGCCGATGGAAGACAGGAAGATGATTTCCTGGTCCGTAAAGAAGCCGTCCACATTCCTGTGGCCTTCATGGTAGCGCCCCACCGCCTCGCGGAAAAGGTCGTAAAACGTGTCGTTCCAGTCTTCCGCCATCATCTGCCGGGGGATTTGTGTTTGCGCTTGAAGTTCAGCATCATGATCTGCTTGGTCAGGTTCGCCTCAAAGCGGGCCTGTTCCTCGCGGGACATTTCCGAGCGGGCCTTCAGCACTTCCTGCGCTTCCTGAATGGCCCGTTCCACGCTGCCTTCATCAATCTGGGAGGAGTTGAGGGCCAGGTCCGTCACCATCAGGACGTGGTCGTCATTGACCTGGACAAAACCCGTTCCCACCACCATGCTTTCCTCCGGCCCGTCCAGGGGCTTGTAACGGAGTTCCCCCGGTTCCAGGGAGGTGATCAGGGCCGTATGGTGTTCCAGCACACCCATCTCCCCGAGGCTGCCGGGCAGATACACGTATTCCACCGTGGCGGCGACGGCCACTTCATCCGGGGTAATGACTTTGAACTCCATGCTCATGGTGTGGAACTGCGGGAAAAGGGGTTATTTGACATCCTTCGCCTCCTTGAGGACGTCATCTATGCCGCCGCGCATGAAGAAGGCATCTTCCGGAACCATGTCCAGCTTGCCTTCCAGGATTTCCTTGAAGCCGCGGACGGTTTCCGAGACGGGCACGTAAGCGCCGGGAATGCTGGAGAAGACTTCCGCCACGTGGAACGGCTGCGTCAGGAAGCGCTGTATCTTGCGGGCGCGGCTCACGATGAGCTTGTCTTCTTCCGAAAGCTCGTCCATGCCCAGAATGGCAATCATGTCCTGAAGGTCCTTGTAGCGCTGCAACACCATCTGCACGCCGCGCGCCACCTCATAGTGCTCATTCCCCACGATTTCCGGGGCCAGGGCCTTGGAGGTGGAGGACAGCGGCTCCACCGCAGGGAACAGGCCCTGGGCGGCCAGGGAACGTTCCAGCACTACCGTGGAGTCCAGGTGGGCAAAGGTGGTGGCCGGGGCCGGGTCCGTCAGGTCGTCCGCAGGAACGTAGACGGCCTGCATGGAGGTGATGGAACCGTGCTTGGTGGAAGTGATGCGTTCCTGAAGGTCCGCCATTTCTTCCGCCAGGTTCGGCTGGTAGCCCACGGCGGACGGCGTGCGGCCCAGCAGGGCGGACACTTCCGACCCCGCCTGGGAGAAACGGAAAATGTTGTCAATGAAGAGAAGGACGTCCTTGTGCTCCTCGTCGCGGAAGTATTCCGCCATGGTCAGGGCGGACAGGGCCACGCGCAGACGGGCGCCGGGAGGCTCGTTCATCTGGCCGTACACTAGGGCCACCTTGGATTCCTCCGGCTTTTCCAGATTGATCACGCCGGATTCTATCATTTCATTGTACAAGTCGTTCCCTTCACGGGTGCGTTCCCCCACCCCGGCAAAGACGGAGAGGCCGCTGCGCGCCTTGGCAATGTTGTTGATGAGTTCCATGATGAGCACGGTCTTGCCCACCCCCGCGCCGCCGAAGGCGCCGATTTTGCCGCCTTTCAGGAAGGGGCAGATAAGGTCAATCACCTTGATTCCCGTCTCAAGCACTTCCGTGCTGGTGGATTGTTCCTCCAGCGGGGGGGCGCTGCGGTGGATGCTCTTTTTTCCGGCGCAGTCAAGCGCGCCGCGTTCGTCCACGGCGTCACCCAGCACATTGAAGATGCGGCCCAGGACGCACTGCCCCACCGGCACTTCAATGGGGTGCCCCGTATCCCGCACGGGCATGCCGCGGCGCAGACCGTCCGTAGAGCTCATGGCCACGGCGCGCACCCAGCCGTCACCAATGTGCTGCTGGACTTCCAGGACCAGGGTCTTGCGCTTTCCGTCAACTTCATAGTCCACTTCCAGCGCATTGAGCAGGGCCGGAAGCGTTTCAGCCCGGGAAAAATCCGCATCGACCACGGCGCCGATGATCTGAACGAGAGTGCCTGTGTTATTCATCATGAGAAAAACTTGGTGTTGAAATAGGAGGGGTGAGGGTTCTGTTTGAAAGGTGGGTGAAGAAGCGGAGTCCGGCGTTATTCCATGGCGCGCATGGCCGTGGTGATTTCCAGCAGTTCATTGGTGATCTGCGTCTGGCGCGCCTTGTTGTAGTCCAGGGTGAGGCCGTCAATGATGTTCTTGGCGTTTTCCGTGGCGCCCTTCATGGCCACCATGCGGGCGGAGTGCTCGGACGCGCGGGCTTCCAGCACGATCTGGACCAGGCCGTGGAAGACGTAAAGGGGCAGGATGGTATCCAGCAGGGCGGAGGGGCTGGGTTCCAGCAGGAATTGCTTGTGGGCGTTTTCCCCGTCCAGGGCCGCGCCTCCGGCCTTCGCCATTTTCATCAGCGGCTCCGCTTCAATGGGGAGAAGCTGGCGGAAGATGGGTTTCTGCACCATCGTGTTCACAAAGCCGGAGAAGGCAATGAAGACGCGCCCGTATTCCTCCGCCTTGAATTTCTGCACAATGAAGTCGAACACCGGCTTCAATTCCAGCAGGGAGAGCGGGTCCGTCAGGCTCCAGGTGGCTTCCAGCCGTTCATTCCATTTGGCCAGCGCGGCGTTCAGCTTGCGGCCAATAGTGACGTAGTGGGCGTTTTCCGGCGCGTGTTCCCTGACCATTTTGATCAGGTTGGCGTTCAGGCCGCCGCACAGACCGCGGTCCGTATTCACCAGCAGCACCAGGTCCGCGCCGCCGTGGGTCTGCATCAGCGGGCTGGTGCTGGTGTCAATTTCATCCTGAAGGTGGTAGAGCACTTCCGCCAGGGCGCGGATGTAGGGGCGCCCTTTCACGGCCTGGTCCTGGGCGCGGCGCATCTTGGCGGAGGCCACCATCTGCATCGCCCTGGTGATCTGGGACGTGTTTTTGACGGACTTGATCCGGCGTCTGATGTCTCTCAGGTTGCCCATGGTTCAGTGCTCCCGTAGTGGTTAGTTCCAGCTGAGCTTGAAGGATTCAATAGCGGTTTTAAGCCCAGCGTCTATTTCCGGCGTCAGGTCCTTTTCCTTCAGGATGCTTTCCAGCAGGTCCGGATGCTGGTCCTGCATGTAGGCTTCCCAGGCATTCTGGCATTCCTTGATCCTGTCCACCGGAACGTCGTCAAAATAGCCTTTTTGCATAGCGTACAGGTCCGCGGCTTCCAGCCCCAGCAGCTTGGGCTCATACTGGTTCTGTTTGAAAAGCTCCACGATGCGCTCCCCACGGGCCAGCTTGGCCTTGGTGCTGGGGTCCAGGTCAGACCCGAACTGGGCGAAGGCCTGCAATTCCGTGAACTGGGCCAGGTCCAGCTTGATGGAGCCGGCCAGCTTCTTGATGATTTTCGTCTGGGCGGAGGAACCCACGCGGGAGACGGAGATGCCCACGTTGATGGCGGGGCGCACCCCCTGGTAGAACAGGTCCGTTTCCAGGAAGATCTGGCCGTCCGTGATGGAAATGACGTTGGTGGGAATGTAGGCGGAAACGTCCCCGGCCTGCGTTTCAATGATGGGGAGGGCCGTCAGGGAGCCGCCGCCGTGTTCCTTGTTGATGCGCGCGGCGCGTTCCAGAAGGCGGCTATGCAGGTAAAAGACGTCCCCCGGGTATGCCTCACGCCCGGACGGACGGCGCAGAATCAGGGAAATCTGGCGGTAGGCCACGGCATGCTTGGAGAGGTCGTCATAAACGATCAGGGCGTCCTCCCCCTTGTCCATGAAGTATTCCCCCATGGCGCAGCCGGCATACGGGGCCAGGTAGAGCATGGCGGCGGGGTCCGAGGCGGAGGCCGCCACCACGATGGAGTATTTCATGGCCCCGGTTTCCTCCAGCTTGGCCACCAGGCGGCTGATGTTGGCGCGCTTCTGGCCGATGGCCACGTAAATGTTGTACAGCGGCTGGTGGTCCGGCAGCCTGCCTTCCTCCGCCATGCGGTTCTGCTCCGCCTGGGCAATCATGGTGTCCATGGCAATGGCGGTTTTCCCGGTGGCGCGGTCCCCGATGATGAGCTCACGCTGGCCGCGGCCGATGGGGATCATGGCGTCAATGGGGAGGATGCCCGTCTGCACGGGAACGGTGACGGGCTGGCGGGAAATAATGCCGGAGGCGATCTTTTCCACGGGGTAGTAGGCTTCCGCCTTGATCGGTCCCTTGCCGTCAATCGGTTCCCCCAGCGTGTTCACCACGCGGCCCAGCAGGGAACGGCCCACGGGCACGGAGAGAAGGCGGCCCGTGCATTTGACCAGGTCCCCTTCCTTCAAGTTGGAATCATCCCCCAGAATCACGGCGCCCACCTCATGTTCTTCCAGGTTCATCGCCAGGCCCATCACGCCGCCGGGGAACTCAATCATTTCATTGAGCATCACGTCGCTCAGCCCTTCGATCTTGGCGACGCCGTCCCCCACGGAACGGATGACGCCCACGTTTTCCTGACTGACGGTAGCCGTGGCTTTTTTAATTTCTGCTTCGAGTTCTTGAAGTATGTTGCTCATGGGAAAAAAGTTCGTTAGTTAATTGGAAAGAGTGCGGGCCAGGTCGGCCAGGCGGTCAATTTTGGAACGCACGGAGCCGTCCTTCACATCGTCGCCCACCTGGATGCGGACGCCTCCCAGCAGGCCAGGCTCCACTTCCCAGTTGTAGTAAAGTCCGTCGCCGTATTTGGCCGCCAGTTTCGTCTGAATCCGGGAGCGTTCCTCCTCCGTCAGCGGCACGGCGCTTTGAATGGTGGCCGTACGGCTTTTCACCGCATATTCCACCATGCGGGAAAAGGCTGTCAGCAGGGCCTCGTAATTGCGCGGCTTGCGCTCCGCAATTTTCCGGGCGATCAGGCGCACGCGGTCCTCCGCCACGGTATTACCGTCCAGGCAGAGCCGGAACAGCCTGCGGGCGGCATTTTGCGTGTCCTTTCCGATTTTCATAAATTATTTCAGGAATCCAGGCTGTCGATTGCTTCCCGGTTGATTCTCCGCTGGTCTTCTTCCGTCAGCACTTTGCCGGTGACCTGGGCCGTAGCCAGGGCCACCAGCTGGCCGAACTGCTCTTTCAGCGCGTCGCGTTCCTTCTGCTGTTCCAGTTCCGCAAGCTCCCGGGCTTTTTTGACAATTTCCTCCGCCTTCCGGGCAGCCTCCGCTTCCTGTTCCTCCAGCAGGCGGGAGGCGGCTTCCTTGGCGGCTTCTATTTTTTCCTGTCCCTTTTCCCCGGCCTCCACCAGCATTTCATGCGTCTGCTCCTTTACGGAAGCAAGCTGGCGTTCGCTTTCCTCACGCATTTCCTCCCCTTCTTCAATGCGCTGGCGCCTTTTTTCCAGAACGTTCTGGATGGGCTTGAACGCCAGGTAGCGCAGGATCACCACCATCAGGATGAAGGCGATCAGGTTGGCAAGAAAGGGCTCCCAGCTTGTCACCCCGAAGGGCGCAAAGGGATTCCAGGACTGGTCGGCTATGAGATTCAGCATAAAATGAACGGGTTGAAACATGCCGGAAGTTTTCCGGACCGGCAGGAACGGCTACGCCGCCCCGGAGCGGAAAAAGCTCCCTCCGGGAACGGAACGTCCGGGTTATTTCACAAAGATGGAGATCAGGGCCACGCCTTCAATCAGGGCGGCCAGCGTAATGGCAATCACCATGATGGGAGAGGAGGCGCCGGGGTTGCGCCCGGTGGCTTCCGCGGCTTTCGCGCCGATGAGGCCGATGCCGATGCCGGCGCCGATGGTGACGAGGCCGAAGCCCACGTTCCCGGACAGTTCGGCCAGGGAGGTCATTGCAGTAGGATCAATCATGTTATTGTATGGTTTTATGTTTTTGTTGAACGTTCCCCCACAGGTTGCCCATGGTCCGGAACGGAAAGTTGAAGGTGCGGTTCATGAAGCCTTTCCGGGCGGCAGGCTGTCCGGTACGGGCAGCTTTTGTTCATCCCGGCCCGCGTGGCTGTGGGAGTCGCCGTCCCCCACCTGGAGTTTCAGGAAAATAGCCGTCAGGAGCAGGAACACCAGGGCCTGGATGAAGCCCACCAGCAGTTCAATGGCCAGGAACGGCAGCACGCACAGGGAGCTGAGCACGGGGCCGAACATATTGGCCATGGTCTCAATGATCGTTTCCCCGGCGTAAATGTTGCCGTAAAGACGGGCGCCCAGGGCAATCGGGCGGATCGTGATGCTCAGGACCTCCACCAGACCCACAAACAGGAAGATAAGCACCAGCACAAACCCCATGAAACCGGGCAGCCTGCCCTTGGGCCCGAACAAGTGGATGAAGAAACCTTTCACCCCCTGCTCCCGGATGCACCAGTAAAGCCACATCAGCGCATAAAAGATTCCCAGGAACATCGTCACGTTCATGTCCGCGTTCGCGCCGCGGAAGAGCAGCACCCCGTTGTAGGTGATGGTGCCCACCCCGGGGAGAAGCCCCATGTAGTTGCTGACCAGGATGATGGTGAAAATGGTTCCGAAGTACCAGAAGTACTTGCGCGTCAGGCGCGGCCCCAGCAGGGACTCCACAAAGTTGTACAGGGTCTCAAAAAAGTATTCCACCGCATTTTGCAGCCGGGAGGGCAGGATGCGCATGGCGCGGGTGGCGGACCATACCACAATGCCTATCAGGAGCACCGCCAGAAAGAGCATCAGCATGGAGTTGGACACCGGCAGTTCAATGCCGCCGGGAAGCGGGATGGAAAACAACTGGGGGGCGGCCTGCTCCAGTCCGTGCCCCGCGCCTTCCTCCGCCGCACAGGCGCTGCCGCCCATCATGCCGGGCACCGCCAACGCCGCCAACCACAGGAACTGGAAAAATCTGCTCATCGTCTGTCTTTCACCATTACTCGCGCCAACTCCTGTAAATACGGGAAAAGGGGAAACTTCCCTTTATTTGACGGTGTTAATTGTGTACTCTCCCCGTTCCCTTGGCAAGTCCAAAACTTGGCACGCACGCAGATTATGAACATTTGTATACAATCTTAAAGGGATCGCAGGACACTCCCCGCATTTTCTTCCAGCCACCAGGGAATTTTCAAGCCCGGGTTCCGGAACGGCACGAACGCCCAGCCAGCCAGCAAAAAGGCTTCCGGGAATTTCTCCCCGGAAGCCCGTCAGTTCAATTTGATGCCTCTGTTACTTGGCGGAAATCACGTGGATGTGGTACACGTCCCTGCCGTCCGCACCCTTGCGGCCGGTAGCGTGCACGCCCGTGACGTCGGAAGTGATCACGTCCAGCGTTTTCACGGCTTTCTGAATATCCTTGTTGCCTTCCGCGGCAGTCTTCAGGGCGTCCCGGACCGGAACCAGGTTAAGCTGGAATTCCAGCGGAGCCACCTGCCCCGGGGCTTTCATGGATTCCTTGATGACTTCCATGCCAAAGGCCTTGGGCATGCTGACGGCCCAGCGGGTGTCGGTCACGGCCACCACCGGATTCAGGTCGGCGCCCAGCGGGCACTCGTAATCATACGTGGTGACATCCCCTTCCACGGAGGATTTGGGAGCGGGGAGTTCCGTCATCTTGCCCTGGCTGGCCAGGGTAACGATGGTCTTGGCGGCGTCAGTCACTTTCTGCCAGGCCTCTCCCAGAGCGGCGCGGTTCTTCACCTCATATACCAGGGAGAAGCGCGGAGCCGGAACATTCTTAAGCATGGGGCTGGGGGCGCCCTTCATGTCCACAATGTAAGCGCCGGAGTCCGTGATGCCGGAAAGAGCGGTCTTGTACGCCTTCCAGAGTTCTTCAATGGTGGGCCGGGCCATCTGGAGCATGGGGGCAACCATGCGGATCTGGTCGCTTACGTCATGCTTCGGGTTGGAGATGTACGCATTGCCGTAATCCCAGACGATCTGCGCGATGTTCTCATACAGGGTGCAACCCATGTCGACAATCTGCGGATTGATGCGGAAGGAGGAATACAGCACCGTATCCGCACCGGGACGGACGGAGTTCATGGAGGAGGGGGCATCCAGCAGGTAGAATTCAAGCGGATACGTGCAGGCTTCCACATGCACCCCCTGGTCCTGCCACGCGTAGTAGGAAACGGGCGTAGCATTCTGCGCCACCTTTTCATACAGCCCGAGGAGGCTGCCCTTCATGGAATCAAGCGCGGCCATGGAAGGAGCCAGATCGGTAATTTTCCAGTCAGTGCCTACCGTCTGCATCAGGTCTTTCAACCCGGTGAACATGCCCTTGTAGTAGGCGATATCCAGGTTAATAAGACCCTTGGCGCAAGCCTTGTCCGCAAATATCAGGCCATAGGCAGGATATTGGAGCTGGGCGTCAGCCATGGAGAAATCCGGACGCGCCAGAACGGAGTCCTGGGGGGAAGCGGCCAGACGGACCTGCTTTTCAGGATTGGTGGTCACAAAGCCCACCAGGGTGTCGTCCACAAAGCCAACGGCTACATAAAGCCGGGATTCGTCCAGACGCTTGAGGGCTGCCTTGAGGCGGTCCAGATTTTCCTGGGAGACGGTTATCTGGGCTTTAGCCTCTTCCAACCTTTCTTCCAGTTTCGCCCGCAGTTTCTTGCAGTCCACTTCCGCCACCTTGCAAGCCAGGCCGTTGTAGGTCTTGTCATACAGGGAAACAATGCCGTGCAGTTCCATGTCCTCCGGAAGATTGGCGTCCTTCAGGGTAGCCTTGGCCTGGGCAAGGGCTTCCGGCGTCAATTTGGCGGCTACCATTACGGGAGCCGTCGCGGCCTGAGAGGGGCGCAGATCCACCAAATCAATCCACTTAATGAGCATTTCAGTATACCTGTTGCCCATTACTTCCACTTCTGCGTCACTGGCTTTCTTGTTACCATTGATTAAATCCTGGTAAAGCTTATAACCGGACAGAATTCCTTTCATTTGGTGCAATCCCATGCCTGTAAAAGCGGACTGGGCACTGTCCATCCACGGAGCCCATTCCGGACCGAAGCCGATCATCGCGTCAATGACGGGGCTGTTGACGGAGCACTTGGCCCGGACGGGCTTGGGAGCGTCCTCTCCCGGAATGGCAACGGATTCATCAGCGTTCTGTTCCGCGGAGCAATTCCCCCAGGTTTTGACCATGTTCAGATTCTGAACGCTTTTAATGATGCCGGGAATGTCGTAAACACCGGTCACCATGCCCATGTCCCTGGGGAACAGGGCAGCCAGCCCGAGCCGTTCGGCACGTTTCGCCACCAGATCGGAGGCAACGGAGGCGGAGGGGTCAAGCGCGGCGGCGGGGGTTAAGCCGGCGGCGTCCTGTCCGGCCTTGGCGGAAGAGGATTTATTGTCGTCAGAGCAGGCGGCAAGAGCGCAAGTCAGCGCAAAACAGGGTATGGAGTAGAAATAATGCTTTTTCATTATCTTGAAACGTGGGGGGTCATGATGCCATCCGGCAAAAAGCGCCGTTCCTTGCGGAAGCAGTCTCATCGACGTGCATCATCCGCATATATAGGCAGTTCTCCCCAACCACGCAAGCATAATGAAGAACAGCAATGACATGGGACGCCGCGGCATCCCGGGAAACACCGTACGAAAAACGCCCTTCCCGAGCAGGCGCTCCCAGCGGAAGCCGTCTTAAAGCGGCTCCGCCATGGGAATGTCATCCTCCGGCATGGGGGCCCTCGGCGCCGGGGCGGTCACCGGGGAGGAATGGTTGAGGTTGCGGGGGATTTGCCGGGGAAGGCCCGGAATGTAGTCTGAATCACCGCGGCGGGGCCTCAGGGGAGCGGCGGAAGGTTCTTCCGAAAGGGGAGGCGCAGACGGCGCGGCGGAGCGGGAGCCGCCTACCGGAGTAGCCTTGATTTCCGCATCGGAAGAATCATCCAGGTCTGCGGGTATTTCATGAACCTTGATGGGCTCCATTCCTTCCGGATCATACAGGCCGGGAGGCAGGTTGTCCGGCACCACGGCGGGGGATTCCCCGCGTTCCCGGAGGGCCGCAGCGGCCGTTTCAGGGGTTTCCTCCACCGGTTCCGCCACGGGAATGTCATCCTTGGGAGGATCAATGATGGCCTTGATGTCCTTCTTTTCCGTCTCAAAAAATTCCTTCACGATGGGAGCCGCGGCAGCGCCGCCGCCCAGCCGCTCGTGGGCGCGGCCTTCATACAGCACCACATAGGCGAAACGGGGATTGTCACAAGGCATGAATCCGGCAAACCAGGCCAGGCGCTTGTCTTCCCGTTCCGGCCCCCACTGGGCTGTTCCTGACTTCCCGGCAATGCTGGAATAGGACAGGCGCGCGCGGCCCCCCGTGCCGTTTTCAATCACTTCCCTCATGCCCTTGCGCACGCTGGCCAGGGCGCGTTCATAAGCTGGCAGGGGGCGCTGGACCTCCTGGGGCTTGGGGGCGTAAATGACGTTGGCGTTGCCGTCCTGAATCTGCTTGATGAGCTGGAGCCGGGGCAGGTAGCCGTTCGCCACGCCGGACATCATGTGCGCCACCTGGAGCGGCGTGACCAGCAGGGTTCCCTGGCCGATGGACAGGTTGGCGGCGTCTCCGGACATGAAATCACGCTTGTAGTTGCGGATCATGTATTCACTGGTGGGCACCAGGCCGGGATCATCCGGAATGGGGAGGCCCGTCCGTTCCCCCAGGCCGAAGGCGCGGGCCGTATCCATCAGGGCTTCCGCCCCCAGCTTCAGGCCCATCTGGTACATGAACGGGTTGTTGGACATCGCCAGGGCACGGATGCAGTTGATGTCCCCCAGAGGCGTCTTGCTCCAGTTGTTGAAGACGTGGTTGCCGATGGTGATGGCCGCCGGGCAGTAAATCTGCGTATTTTCCGTAATTTTGTTGTTCTTCAGCGCACTGGCCACGGTCATCACCTTGAAGGTGGAGGCGGGGGGGTAGCGCCCCTGGAAGGCACGGGCGCCCAGGGGCCCGGCGGGGTCGTTGCGCAGGGCGTCGTAATCCTTCTGGGAAATGTTCGGGATGAACATGTTCGGGTCATAGGACGGCGTGGAGGCCATCACCAGCACTTCACCCGTCACGCAGTCCAGCACCACCATGGCGCCGCGCCTCTTGCCGCGGGAAAGAATGCGTTCCGCGTCCTGCTGCCATTTCAGGTTCAGGGTAGTGACGATCGCGCCGCCGGGCTTGGGCCGTATTTGCAGTTCGTCCAGAATCTTGTTGCCGTCCTCGTCAAACATCAGGCGCCACACGCCGGGCGTTCCTGTAAGATCCTTGTTGAATTCCTTTTCCAGCCCCGCACGGCCTTCCACCTGTTCCCAGAGGGGGTCCATGTGGTTGATGGGGCCGGTGGGTAGTTTCCCCTTGGACCCCACATAACCGATGATGTGCCCGGCAATCGCCTTTTCCGGGTAGGAACGGATGTAGATAGGCAGCAGTTGGAGGCCGCGCACCCCTTTCACCTTGTCCTTCATTTTTTCCGCTTCTTCCGCGCGAATGACGTTGGTGAGGGGAAGAGGCAGCCAGCGGCGGTGCTCATAGTGCTTCCAGAGCTGGTCATCGGAAAAGGACCACGCCTTTCCGGCAATTTTCTTGGCCTGTTCCAGGCAGTTGCGTCCGAACTCCACCACCCGGGAGCGGTCGGGATCTTCAAAGATTTCAAACCGCAGGGCCAGCTGGTAGGCCACAGTGGTCACGGCCAGTGGCTCTCCATGGCGGTCCAGGATGGGACCGCGCGGGGCCGGAATCAGCAGGGCCATGGTCCGGGCGGAAGGCCGGGTGCTGGTATGCGCCTCCCGCGCCGCGTCCAGCCGGCCTCCATTCAGGGAAGGTATCAGGGACAGGGAGTCCAGGCCGTTCTGCTCCTTGTCCGTCTCCCTGGGCATTTCCGGGGCGTCGGCCACGCCTTCACGTTCACCGGAAGCCGTGCCGGGTTCCCTCTTCTTATCCCCCAGGTCCACCGTTTCCACGGCGTCATCCTCTGCGCGCTGTTCCCCGGCGGCCTGGCGCACGGGCGTCCCCCCACGGGAAGACGAATGGCGGGCAGAGGACTGTCCCCAGGCCGTATCCACCGTCCACGCGGCCAACCCGGCCAGCAATACCAGGGAACGTATCAGAACCTTCATTTTCATCAGCTTGCAGGAGTGTGACAGATGCGCTGTAAGGAATCAACGATTATTCACGCTCGCGCTTATTCCTGAATTATTACGGTTGTTCCCATGCCGCATTTGTCAAACAAAATGCGGCATGCCTCCACCGGCACCCGGATGCACCCGTGGGAGTTGGCATCCCGGTACACGGTGCCCACATGCAGCCCTATTCCCCCGTGAATGCGCATCCACAGCGGCATCTTGGCGCCAATGAATTTGCCGCCGGACGGAACGCGGGAAGAAGAAGTGGCGTCCGAATTCACGCACACGCCGCTTGCATCAAACACGCTGCCGTAGGACCGGGAGCGGTAGTCCGCATCCTTCTGGATGATGGAGAACCTGCCGCGGGGCGTTTCATGGGTGGATTTGCCCGTGCACACGGGAAAATTCATGGCGGGTTCACCGTTCACCCACAGCACGCCGCGCTGGTCCTTCAGATGAACCACGATTTTGCTGTTTTTCGTCTGCGCCTGCCGGATGCGCCCGTCATGGTACCAGATGTCACGCGTAAAGCGGTACTGGGGGTCCGCCACAAAAGCGTCATAGGAAGAAACGTACCTGCCATCCTTCATCAGCGGCTTGCCATGCGGGGTCTTCAGCGTGGAGGAACAGGCGGCCAGCAACAGGGAGACGCAGATGAAAAGGAGAAAAGCGAGAGGGGCGCGCGGCATGCGGCCTGCTTTACCTTCTTCCCCCGTGGAAATCAAGCACGATTCCCCTCCGTTCCGGCATGTTTTCAGGAATCCTGATAAACCTGGCCTTTTCCTGCCGTACTTCTTGCCGTTCTACTTCCGCACCCCCATGAATTCCCCTTCTTCAGCTCCCATCCGCCCCACCAGGCTGCATTCCCTGGACGCCCTGCGCGGTCTGGACATGCTCATCATCCTGGGACTGGACGCCCTGGTCCTGCTGCTGGCCTCCAGAAACCCGGAAAGCGCCTTCCTTCAGGAAGCCGGACGCCAGATGACCCACGCCGCCTGGGGCGGGCTGCGGCTGTATGACCTGGTGTTCCCCGTCTTCGTGTTCATCTCCGGCGTTTCCATGTCCTTCTCCCTGGCGAGACATACGGACGGGAACGCCCCCGCCGCTCCGGGACTGCTCAAGATATGGAAACGCGCCCTCATCCTGGCCCTGTTGGGGATGCTGGTCAACGGAACGCTCACGTGGACGGAGGACATGCGGTATGCTTCCGTGCTGGGGCTGATCGGTTTTTCCTGCGCCATCGCGGGCACCTGCATTCTGCTGCTCCGGCGGCAGGGCTCCGTGGCCGCCGCGGGAGCCGCCCTGCTGGCCCTGGTGGCCGTCCTCCAATTCACGGGCGGCAATTTCACGTCCGGAGGCTCCGTCAATTCATGGGTGGACACGCACTGGCTCCCCGGCCGCCTGCACGGGGGAACCTTTGATCCGGAGGGACCGCTCTGCATCATCTCCGCCGCCGCGCTGTGCCTGGCAGGCTGGCTGGCGGGCAGCCTGCTCCGGAAAAACCGGGAACGGCCCGTACGCTTCTGCCTTCTGACGCTGGCCGCGGGCAGCCTGCTGTTCTGCGCCGCCCTGGCGCTGGACGGCGTTTATCCCATCATCAAAAACATGTGGACGGGCACCTTCATTCTGGCCGCCGCCGGGGCTTCCCTGATCGCCCTGTCCCTGTTCCACCTGGCCGTGGACGTGTGGAAGGGCGGATCATGGGCCTTCCCCCTCCGCATCATCGGCCTGAACGCGCTGGCCGCGTACCTGATTCACGCCCTGGTGAACGTGCATGAACTCAACAGGCGCATTTTCAGCGGCGCGGCGGATTTCTTTCCTTCCGTGCAGCCCGTCTTTTTCGCCGTCTCCCTTCTGCTGCTGCAATGGCTGGTTTTATTCGCCTTCTTCCGGCGCAGCCTGTTCATTAAACTGTAACAGCCTTTCCAGGGAAATTTTACGGACTCCGTAAAACTTAAAAACCTCCGTTTTCCCGGACCACGGGAAAACGGAGCCATGCACAGGCAGACAAACAAAAATGCCTCCCCCATATGGGGGAGGCATGTTCAAAAAATCAGGCGCAGGCCATGCCGGACTCAGCGCATACGGCGGCGGCGCAGCAGGGCCAACAACAGTCCGGCGGCGGAAAGGCCGGCCGCGGCAGGTTCCGGAACGGGAGCCGCCCCGGTGATATAATGAATCTTCACGTTGGCCCACGCTCCCCCATTGGTGGTAATCCAGTACTTCCCCACATTCTCGGCAGTGGCCTCCAAAGGACCGTCCGCACGGGTCAGGATATTCCCCTCGGCATCCCTGACCACATAGTCCACCGTATCAAAGCCGTTGCCGCCCGAGGAGGATGAAGCGTTCTGCCCCAGGAGTTCACGCACCACCGTCCCAAAGGCGCCCGTGGTGGTATACGGATCAATGGCGGCCTGAATGGTACCCCCGTTTGCATTAATCCAAAGGCTCGTCGTCGCAAGGCGCCCGTTCAGGCCGAAATCCCACACATACCCCTCGGACAATCCCCCACCCAAGGCTCCGGAATTAATAACGGAATCAATCGCCAGATTGCCCCACAGCTGCGTATTGCCGGAAGACAGGGTGAAGGATTTATCCATCTCCACATTTCCCAGGATCAAGGCTCCGCCCGTGTTGTTGCTGAGGGTGCCCGTACCCTTCAGGACAAGCTGGTCAATGCCCTTGTAATTCAAGTTTCCGGCCCCGGCGGTGGATATGGAGGCGTCACTGTTAATGATGATGCTGTTTCCCGCACCAAGAGTGGTGGGAGGCACCCCGGATTCCGACCAGTTGCCCGCGTCCGTCCAGGAGGAGCCGTCACCGTTGCCCGTCCATTGATAGGTTGCCGCCATGCTGAAACCGGATACGGCAGCCAGAGCGCAACAGGCAATAATTAGAGTTTTCTTCATGATATCAGGAATTATAACGGGGGAGCCAACGGTTGCAATTATTGCCTCCATGCTTCGCAAATCCGTTACCGGGAGCGTTTTGCGATCAAAAACCCAGGCATGAAACCTTATCCCCTTGGGGATTTCTATATCGGATTGTGAATCCGTGAAATTTCATCAATGATGCAATATATTCAACAGGAACTTATTATTTTCATTAACCCGGGATGTTTACTTAAACCGGAAGTGGCGCATGAACTATTCCCGGCTGGTGAAATCATTGGAAAACCAGGGATTCATCTCTTTTTAAATTGACCCCGGATTCACAATCCGTCTTCACAGGAAAAAGGAGGGAAACGGAACGGAAAAATCATTTTTTGCTCGTCTCCGGGAAATGCTCTGCCATCATAACGCAACGTCTTTTTTCCTGAGAACAGAGACACGCACTTCTTTAACGGCTCCCTGCGAGCCCCTCCGTCCTCCCTCTAACTTAAAATAATGATCCCATGAGAGCGTTCACCTTCCCGGCCCTTGTCCTGGCGGCCCTGACCGCCTGGACCGCCGCAGCCCAGACCCAGATATCCTCCATTACCCCTTTGCCGGGGAAAACCGCACGTCCCCTTCCGCTCCCTCCCTACCAGTCCTTCTGCTGGTTTTCAGCGGACCGGGGCCGCTGGCCCGGAGACGGCAACCGGGTTCTGCCCTGGTTCGGCAAGACGGACCCCGGCAACCTGCTGGACAGCAAGCCGAACCCCAGCACCGCCAAGCCCGGGGACCATGCCATGTTTGCACTGTTCCACCTGAAGGACGGGCGTTTCATGGCGGTGCTCCCCGTCGCTACTCCTGATTCCCTCGCGTGGCTGAAGCTTGATGGAAACGGCAAATTCCTGGTGGAATACGGTACGCTGGGAACTTCCACGGTCAAGCCGCAGCCAGTGCTGGCCGTCACTGCCGTGGACAAGGATATTTACCGCGCCTGTTCCGCCGCATGGAGCAAGGCCCTCTCCCTCCCCTTCATCAAGGGAAGAACCTTCCCCCGTGAAAAAAAGGCCTACCCGGAACCGTTCAAATACCTGGGCTGGTGCAGCTGGGAGCAGTATAAAAAGAATATCTCCTCCAAACTGCTTGAACACACGGCCAGCCAGCTGGAGGCCTCCCCCGTTCCCGTCCGGTGGGTCCTGGTGGACGACGGCTTCCAGAGCCAGGAGGGCCTTAAACTGATCAGCTTCCAGACCAACAAGGGCAAGTTCCCCCAGGGATGGGCGCCACTGATGAAGCACAAGAGCCCCAAATTGAAGTGGATGGGGTTATGGCACTGCTACTACGGCCTCTGGAACGGCATCCACCCCAAACACCGGCTGGACGCCCAGACGGCCCGCGGGCTGGTCACCACCTCCAAGGGGAAAATCCTTCCCGGTGACGGTCCCGGAGGAGCCGGGGCGTTTTACGGCCCGTTCCTCCAGTCCGTCAAGGACGCCGGGTTCGACTTCGTGAAGATTGACGTTCAGGCGGAATACCTGAAGCACGCGGACGGTCTGGACAACCCGGTGCACCACAATACCAAGTGCTCGGAGGCCCTGGAGCAGGCCTGCCGGAAAATGGGGCTCAACCTGGTCAACTGCATGGCGCAGGGCACCGTCAATATCCAGAATACCCGCTACAGCGCCGTCACCCGGTGCAGTATTGACTACAAGCTGGGGGATGAAGCCATGGGCAAGTCCCACATCCTCCAGTCTTATGCCAATACGCTCTGGCTGGGGCAGACCGCGTGGCCGGACCATGACATGTTCCACTCCACGGACCCCACCAGCGCGCGGCTCATGGCCGTCTCCAAAGCCGTTTCCGGCGGTCCTGTTTATCTTTCAGACCCCGCGGACAAGCTGAACCCGGAACATATCATGCCCCTGGTGTGGTCTGACGGCCTGCTGCTGCGCCCGCTGGCTCCCGCCGTTCCCCTGCCGGACTCCGTCTTTCTGGACGCCATGAACGAGAACCGCCTTTACCGGGTGATCGCCCCCCTGCCCGACCAAAGCGCCGCCGTAGTCCTGTACAACCTCAGGCACCCCTCTCCGGCGGAACCGGTCCGGGGCAGGATTTCCCTGACGGATTACAACAATGCCGCAGCCCTGCTGAACGGCAAGGCGGCGGAGGCGTATGCCAGCCTTCCCCCGGAAGGAATCGCGGCCTATTCCGCAGAAGGCGGCCGCGCCCTGACCCAGGAACAGCCGGAGCTGGACGTGGAGCTCACGGGCTTCAAGGACCGCCTGTTCATCATGGCCCCCATCATCCGGGGCTGGGCCGTCATCGGCAGGGGTGACAAGTTCCTCTCCCCGTGCGCCCTGGACGCCGCTCCGGAATACGGGGCGGACACGCTGCGTTTCCGCGTGAAGGAATCCGGCCCGGTGGTCGTCTGGCACGGGAAAGGCGCCGTCAAGGCGGGAAATACCCCTGTCAAAGACCTGGGGAACGGCTTTTATGAATTGCAATTCCCCGTCTCCGACCGTCCGCTGGACGTCACGGTGACGGCTGAATGATGCCGGTCCTCTCCACCCAATTCTTCTTCCCCATGCATACGCTGCGCTCCCTGCTGATTTCCGCCCTTCTGCTCCCGTTCTGCTGGCATACCCCGGCCTCCGCCCTCCCGGCGCCGGAAACCGTGGAACCCAAACAGGCCATTGAACAATTCCTGGGCCTGACCGCCATCTGGATGCTGGAAATGGAATGGACCCACGCCTATGCCAACAAGACTCCCAAGGCGGAGGACTTCCGGAACGCCATGCTGGCGGCGGGGCTCCAGCAATGCCCCGCGGACTTTCAGGAAGCATGGCTGCGGCAGACGGACAAGCCGGGGCGCAATTACGCGGCCCCCGTCCTGCGCAAGTACGGCGTGAGCCTGAAGGACCTCCGGGAACGGCTCCAGGGCAAACTGTTCAAGATCAATCCCCAGGTGCGCCCGCCCATCCCCCTTTACGACGAGGATGAACAAATTCCCCGCATGGACCCGCGCACCTGCGGAGACCCCAAGGCCATTCTGAACGCCCTGGCCACCCTGCGCGCGCAGGTCATGGGCCTGACCCCGGCCCAGCTGGCCAAGGCCAGGCAGTCCATTGAACGGGTCATGCTGGAATTCACGCTGGCCTACATGGAAACCACCATCTGCATGAACAGCGGAGGCATCCGGGAAAGCCAGGTGAAGGCGCTCTTTTCCCCCATCAGCACGGAGGGATGCCCGGAGGATTTCCGGCGCGCCTGGCAGCACGACCTGCCGTTCTTCCTGAAGGGGCACTTTACGGGACCGGAACTGACCCTTTCCACCGTCTGCAAGAAATACGGCGCCAGCGAACAGGAGGCTTTCCTCAAGGTTCGCAGAAAGATGAAGGAATGGGATATCCAGCCGCCCACCCCGCAGACGCAGCCCGCCTTCCGCCGGGACATGCAGGAAATCCGGGAGAACATGCTGGGTGGACGCTGACAGGAAAGCACCCCATCCCCTCCGCATATTTCACGGGCGGCACATCCACCGGACATTCCTCTCCGGGTCAGCCCAGCAGTCCGGCATCCATCCCCTCGTTATACTCCCAGATGCCCTGCTCCACCATGAAGGAGCTCCAACTGTTGAGCAATTGCTCAAAGTAGGCGGCATTCACATTGAAATGGTAAAACGTGTGGTCCGCCACATCCAGAAGCTCAAATCTGGAGCGGTTCTTCTTTTTCCGCCACAGGTCCGCCAGCCGCTCGCTGTTGCGCCACGGCAGCAGCCTGTCCCTTCCGCCATGGCTGGCGAACAGGGGCGGCAGCCCTTTCTGCACGCGCCGCAGAGGATTGACGGCATCCCGCTGGTCCGGCGGCATCATGCCGCCCAGCTTAAAGGCGGACTGCGCCGCCAGGTCACACACGCCGCGGAACAGGGCCACAGCGGCGGGACCGGGAGGAAGGGGAGTCTTTTTACGGAACAGGGACCAGCGCGCGGGATGGTCCGGCAGGGCCGCATGCAGGGCCATCAGGCCGCCCGCATCACTCCCCGCCACGGTAATGCGCCCCGGGTCCAGCCCCAGCAAAGAGGCATTTTCATACACCCAGGCCCAGGCTTCCCGGCCCTCTTCCAGAATGTCCATGGGTTCCACCTCATAGGCGCCCCAGGTGCGGAACATGGGAATGATGCCCACAATTCCCTGCTGGGCAAGGTGCAATGCCCAGGGCACAAAGTCACCCAGGCTCTTGCCCACCCACATGCCGCCGTGGAAGAACAGCACGGAGGGCGCAGACGCGTCCACATCATGGCCGGGAGGAAAAAAGACATACGCCATCAGCTCCTCCCCGTCCGCAAACCGCCTCCACACAAAGCCGGGCTGGTCCCGCAACAGTTTCCTGTACCGGGCTTCCGCCAGATGATCGGCTTCCGTGAACAATTCCATAAGAACGGCTTCATGATGCAATTGTGTTGCACTCCGCGCAAGTTTGATGTCTAAATAATCGTGTAATGACTTTTCGTTCCCTTCTCACCATGGCGTGCTGCGCCGCAGCCCTTCTCACTTCCGCATCCGCCGCTCCGCAGCCCGGAGACGCCAAGCTGAGGGACGATCTGGACGTGGCTTACAACACCTGGCGCCTGCACCTGCTGCGCGGCAACTATGACGGGTGGAGGGCCACCACCTCCGCCTACCGCCAGGTGAAAGTGCGCAATCTGGCCGTTTCCGAGAAACGCCCCTTCCCCGCCTCCCTGTTCCGGCAGCCCATGGCCCCCCCCGCGCTCGTCTCGCTGATGTACGTGGGCTCCGTGGTGGACGGCCCCACGGCCGCGGCCACCTATTACGGCAAGGTAGACCTGGGACTGGGCCAGGAACCTACGGACGCCAATGCCCTGGTCCTGCTGTTCACCCATGAAAACGGCAAATGGAAATATGACCAGGCGCGCTTCTTCAACCTCACCCGCCTGCCCGCCGTCAAGGAACGCCTCAAGCGCGGAGACGCCACCGTCCTGATGGAGCAGGACGGCTTCCAGCCTCTTGGGAAAATTCCCGCCGTGCCGCCCGTCTGCCCGCCGCCCAAATACATCGCAAAAATTCTGGTGGACTGCCCCGGCCGCACCGTGAAGGCGAACGTGAATAACATTTCTCCCCATGAATTCGACAACACGCGCCTGGCGGAAGTCATCTCCGGCGGCCTGCGGGACGGCACGAACTCGCTCACGCTGAACTTCTCGGACAGCCCGAACGGCAAGAAAGGCGCCGT
Source organism: Akkermansia muciniphila (assembly GCF_018709685.1). Classification (GTDB taxonomy): domain Bacteria; phylum Verrucomicrobiota; class Verrucomicrobiia; order Verrucomicrobiales; family Akkermansiaceae; genus Akkermansia; species Akkermansia muciniphila_E. The sequence goes on along the minus strand of NZ_JABDHQ010000017.1, from coordinate 25,102 downwards.
CCTCGTGGAAGTGTACATCATGCCGGAAATCCCGGGGCAGCTTCCCGCCAGGGCGTTCTCCTACTTCGTGCCCCCGCAGGCGCACCCCAGGAGCGGCCCCGTGCTGATCAACGTCACCCCGGAGCTGCTGAAGACCATGGACCCGAAAAACACTCCCCAGGCGGCGGTCCCCGGCAAATAAAATCGTCATTCTTCAACGTTTCCGCTGCGGGTCCGGTCATACCGCCATATGACAACTCAACCTCAAGTCAGCAGCTCCTCGGTATCCGGCAACTCATGGTGGATGGGTATCCTTGGCGTCATCGAGCTATTTCTTGGCTTCATCGCCCTCGCTTCTCCCTGGATTGTCGGGGCCAGCTTCATCTGGGTCATCGGCATCATGCTGATGATCCTGGCCGTCGTCCGGCTTATCCACACCTTCACCGTTCCCTCCTCCCGCTGGTGGAACCTGGTGACGGCCATCCTGTACGGCATCGCCGGCTGGTTCCTGTTCAGGGACCCCAATGTCTCCCTGGCCATCACCACGCTCATCATCGGGTGGGGGCTGGTCATCGCAGCCGTCTTCCAGGGTGCCATCTGGTTCCAGACCCGTTCCCTGGCCGCCAGCGGCTGGCGCCTGTTCAACGTCATCATCACGCTGATCCTGGGCCTCATGGTCATCTTCGGCTGGCCTGAATCCACAGCCTGGTTCATCGGCACCCTGATTGCGGTGGAACTGATCTTCTCCGGCTGGACACTGCTCCTGTACGCTTTCAGCGGCAGCTCCTCCCGCCGTTAATCCCATAAGCGCAATGCCCCTCACCCAGGAAGAAACCGAACGCTACGCAAGGCATCTTTCCCTTCCGGAACTGGGTGAGGAGGGCCAGGAAAAACTCAAGCGGGCGCACGTCGCCCTGACGGGCCTCGGGGGGCTTGGCTCCCCCGCGGCCCTTTATCTTGCCGCCGCAGGCGTGGGCAGCATCACCCTGATTGACCCGGACACGGTCAGCCTCTCCAACCTCCAGCGGCAAATCCTGCACGCCACGGACGCGGAGGGCACGGCCAAGACCGCCAGCGCCGCCCGGAGCCTGCGCGCATTAAACCCCGCCGTGAACGTCATGGAGGTCTGTACCCGGCTTACCCCGGAAAACGCCGGAAGCCTGCTGGAGGGGTGCCACCTTGTCCTGGACGCTTCAGACAATTACGCGGCGCGCTTCGCCATGGCGGACGCCGCCTGCGCCCTGCGCCTCCCCCTGGTGTACGGAGCCGTGAAAGGGTTCCTGGGCCAGGTAGCCGTATTCGCCCCGCATGAAGGCACCGCCTGCTACCGCTGCCTCTTTCCTTCCGGCACGCCCATGGAGGAGGAAGACACCGCCTCCGCCGCCGGCATCCTGGGCGCGCACGCGGGCATGATCGGCTGCATCCAGGCCCTGGAAGCGGTAAAATACCTTGCCGGCATTCCCTCTCCGCTGGTGGGGGCCATGCTCTCCGCAGATACGCTGCGCATGCGTTTCACCACCGTTCCCCTGGCGCCCAATCCCGCGTGCAAATGCCGGGAAAACGGGCGTGAGGGAGCCGCAATGAAAAATTGACGCCCACAGGGGCATCTGGCATCATTCCCGCCAGATATGAATCATTTAACACGCGCCAAATCCGTTTTTGAAATGGAGATTGAAGAACTGCGCGGCGTCCTGTCCCGGCTGGATGACAATTTCAACCAGGCCGTGGACCTCATGTCCCGGGCGCTGGACCGCGGCAACAAGATTGTCATTGTAGGCGTAGGCAAATCCGGCAACATCGGGGCCAAAATCGTAGCCACCCTGAATTCCACGGGAACGCCCACCGTCCTGCTGGATTCCCTGAACGCCCTGCACGGGGACCTGGGCATTGTCCAGGACGGGGACGTCTGCATCGCGATGTCCTTTTCCGGAGAGACCACGGAACTGCTGGCCCTTCTCCCCTTCATCAAACGCTTTGAACTGCCCATCATTTCCATGACGGGCAACACGGCCTCCTCCCTGGCGAAGTACTCGGACATCGTGCTGGACACGGGCGTTTCCCGTGAAGCCTGCCCGCTGAACCTGGCCCCCACCTCCAGCACTACGGCCATGCTCGTCATGGGGGACGCCCTGGCCATGGCCCTGGTGGAAGCGCGCCACTTCACCGCGCGGGACTTTGCCAAACGCCATCCCGGCGGCTCCCTGGGCCGCGCCCTGCTCACCAAGGTGGGCGACATCATGCGAAAAGGAGAAGAAATGGCCATCCTGCCGGAAACCGCCTCCGTGAACGACTGCCTGAAGGCCATGACCACCGCCCACACCGGCGCCTGCATCCTGCTGACGGCAGACAACAAGCTGGCCGGCATCTTCACCCACGGGGACTTTGTCCGGGCATACGGAGCCAATCCCCTCATCGGGGAGCAGCCCGTCAGCGGCCTGATGACCCGCAACCCCATCTACGTGATGGAAGACGACCTGGCCGCCGAGGCGGTAAAGGCCGTCAGCAACCGCCACATTGACGACCTGGTGGTGCTCAACGCGGAGATGGCTCCCGTAGGCATCATTGACCTTCAGGACCTCGCCAGAATGAAACTGGTCTAAAAACCGCCCCCCTCCCACTTTTTAAGGCATCCGTGATTCAAAAGTAACAAATCAATCACGGATGCCTTTTTCATTGAACCGAAGCTTTCCTTTTTACAATCTAATTCCCATAAATATGTTCCTGAAATTTACGATCACCCTGCTTGCCTGCTCCTGGGGCCTTGCCCATGCGCAGGACGTCTCCGCCCCCGCGGGCGCCCCGGAGGCCCCTGCGCCGGAGGAAGCCCCGCGGGAAATCCCCCTGCCGGACGGCAAAACGGTCCCCAAGTTCGAGCCCCTGGACGAGCACCGCATCAAGATCGGCAACGTGATCGTGAACCACAAGGAACGCACCGTCAGCTTCCAGGCCCAGGTGAACATGAAAGAGGGCATTCTGGAATACGTCTGCTGCATGCCCAACGGCAAGCTGCATGAATCCCTGCTGGTGACGGAGGCGGACCCCCTGCACATCAGCCTGGGCATGACGCTGCTCAAATTCCACCGCTTTGAAAAGTTCTTCCCCGTGCGGGATGAAAACTTTGAATGGCTCCCCTTCACGGAGCCCAAGCCCGCGGACTATGCGGACTGCTATGTGCAGGTCGTCATGACCTACACGGAGAACGGCAAGGAGCAGAAGAGCGACTTTTCCGACATCGTCGTGAATTCCCAGACGCGGAAGGGGCTGGACCCCAACGACTGGCTTTACACCAACTCCTTCTTTTACGAAGGCGCCTACCAGGCCAGCCTGAGCGGTGAAGTAATCTCCATCTTCGCCAGCCGCACTTCCCCCATCAACTACATCGGCGACTTCCATGACGGCGTCAACGACACGGGCTGGATCGTCAACCCGAAGAAGAACCTGCCCCTGGGCACGAACGTCACCGTCACCATTTCCCAGAAACCGGTCCAACCCAAGCAATAAAACATCATGTTTAAATCCATACTTACATTAACGCTGGCCGCCGCGCTGAGCACAGCCGCCTTCGGCCAGACCACCCTGACGGCCGTTCCCGGAGAAGCGGCCTCCTCCAAATACGCCTCCATCAGCCAGGAAATCCTGCGCGCCATTGAAAAGGGAAACGAATACCTGAAGAGCAAGCAGAACCCGGAAGGCTACTGGGCGCAGCCCTCCTACCCGGCCCTGACGGCCCTGGCGGTCACCGCCTACATGCGCGACCCCGCCAACCAGGGCAAGCCCGTTCCGGAATACATCCGGAAGGGGTATGACTTCATCCTGAAATCCCAGAAGGAGGACGGCTCCATCTTCAACCGCGGCATGTCCTCCTACAACACCGCCGTGTGCATGATGGCCCTGCTGGCCGCCAACAAGGAGGAATACGCCCCCGCCATCCTCAAGGGCCGCGCCTACCTCATCAAGCAGCAGAACCACTTTGCCCCGGACAACCCCTACAACGGCGGCATCGGCTACGGGGACAAGCAGGCCCCCCCCATCGCGGACCTTTCCAACACCTCCCTGGCGCTGGAAGCCATTTACTACTCCCAGAAGCTGGCCAAGGACGGAAAGTACGGGGAACAGCCGGACCTGGACTGGAACGCCGCCACGGAATTCATCAACCGCTGCCAGCAGAACCCCGCCGTGAACAAGGAACCCTGGGTGTCTGATGACAAATCCCAGCTCGGCGGCTTCGTGTACCGTCCGGGCGTAGCCAGCGCCAAGGATAAAAAGAGCGCCGCGTTTGACAAGGCGGAACCGCCCAAGGCCTACGGCAGCATGACGTATGCCGGCATGCAGTCCCTCATTTATGCCAATGTGGACAAGAATGACCCCCGCGTCAAGCTGGCCCTCAAATGGCTGGAAAACAGCTACAACCTGGATGAAAACCCCGGCATGGGCGTCCAGGGCCTTTACTATTACTACCAGGCCATGTCCAAGGCGCTGAGCGCCATGGGTATTGACACCCTGACGCTGGAAGACGGCCGCAAGGTGGACTGGCGGGATGAACTGGCCGGCAAGCTCATCTCCATCCAGAAGAGCGACGGCTCCTGGGTAAACACCAACAACCGCTGGTGGGAGGCGGACCCCGTGCTGGTCACCGCCTACTGCGTGCTGGCTCTGGAACAACTGTACCACTCCATTCCCCGGTAACCGAACCGTCCGCAACAATTCCGCTTCAAAGGCCGGAAAGGAAGGCAATGACCTTCTTTTCCGGCCTTTCCTATTCCACGCAATGAACGGCGCAGACAAGAAAAGGGTCTTTTCTTCAATCATTTCAAATTCATGGATACCATTGATTCCATTACTATCATCGCGGCGGCATGGGGGCTGCTGGTCCTCCGGCTCACTCTGGCCATGATCCTGTGGCCCCACGGTGCCCAGAAGGTGCTCGGATGGTTCGGCGGCGCGGGATGGAATGGAACCTACCTGGCCTTTACGGAAAAAATGGGCATTCCGCCCTTCTTTGCGAAAGTGGCCATGGTCACGGAATTCGTCGCGCCCATCTGCATGGCGCTGGGCTTCTTCACTCGTCTCGCGGCCTTGGCCGCCATCATCCTGATGGCCGTCGCCATGACCAAGCACGTCAAGAATGGCTACTTTGCCAACTGGTCCGGAAAAAAAGCCGGGGAAGGCGTGGAATTCCACCTTCTTTATGCGGGCTGCGCCCTTGCCCTGCTGCTGACAGGCCCCGGCCCATGGTCCGTGGACGCCTGGTTCATGAACATTTTCCACGTGATCTTCGGCTAACGGGCAAATCCTGCGCGGCACCATAGGACGTACTTTCCAGTTCTCAAACGCGGCGCACTCTGGTACTCATGGGGGAGCGGCCTTCCAGCCCGGAAGGCCGCTCCTTCCTTTTTCAACCTTTACGCCAGCCATGACCAGCCTGAAACGCACAAAACTCCGCCGCTGCACCAATTGCGAATGCGTGATCAACGGAGTATGGGACTGGGTGGTGGAATGCGCCCGTGAGGCGGCGGAGGAAGAACCCTCCATGCGCGGCATTCTGGATGACGTGTGCCTGTCCCGCAATTCCCTGGCCACCTCCATCGCGGCGCGGCTGGCGCGCAAGCTTTCCCGCCGGGACATGCCGCGGGAACTGATTGAGCCCCTCATCCGGGAGGCGCTGGCGGAAGACCAGAACATCCTCAGCCAGATCGCCCATGACCTGGTCGCCATCGTGGACCGGGACCCCGCGTGCCGCACGCCGCTGGAGCCCCTGCTCTTTTACAAGGGGTTCCACGCCATCACCACGTACCGCATCTCCCACTGGCTGTGGAAGCACGGGCGCACGATCATGGCCCTTCAGTTCCAGAGCCTGGCCAGTGAAGTCTTTGCGGTGGACATCCACCCGGCGGCCGTCATCGGCTGCGGCATCCTGCTGGACCACGCCACCAGCTTCGTGGTGGGGGAAACCGCCATCATCCGGGACAACGTATCCATCCTGCATGAGGTCACGCTGGGCGGCACGGGCAAGGAGGAAGGGGACCGCCACCCCATTGTGGAATCCGGAGTCCTGATCGGCGCGGGGGCCAAAATCCTGGGCCGCGTCACCATCGGCGCCTGCGCCAAGATCGCCGCCTGCTCCGTCGTTCTGGAAGACGTCCCGCCCCATACCACGGTAGCCGGCGTTCCCGCCGTCATCGTCAGCGACTCCATTCCGGACAACCCCGCGCTGGACATGAACCAGTGCCTTTGCGATTAATGCGGCAACGGATTAAGAATCCGCCCTTTACTCCTGAAAGCAGGGGTGAAGCCCCAGCCCTGCAAAAATCAGGGGAAAAAGCAAGTTTTAAAAAGACCAGACCTAGTCCAACAGTTTCAATTTCAATGGGTTGAAATTTATAATATACTAATATTCAACATTTTGAGTTGAGGGCGGATTCTTAATTCGCATACTGCCTAGGATATGCGTTTAAGATTACCTCTCTTTCTAAGGTGCGTTTTACTGGCTTGCGGCGCCCTGTTTACCACCGTGGCCTCCGCCTCCGTTTCCAACGGGGACCTGGGCAACGTCATGTATGTGGGGGATTCCATCACCCATGGCGTCAACGGGGGGTCCTGGCGCTGGGCCATGCACAAAATTTTTGCGGATAACGGTATCAGCTATACCGAAAAAGGTATCATGACCGGCAACCATAGCGGCGGAGTGGCTGCGGGAACCTCCTACGGCGGCAGGGTTTTCCAGAATCTGCATTCCTCCGCGGCCAGCGCGCGCGCCTATGAAATAGCCGGCAGGGCGGACGGCAGCAGCTACGGGCGGTTTAACGGTTCCAACCTCAAGAACTGGCTGGGCCTGAGCACGGAAAAGACCAAGGGGGGAACCTACACGGGCCAGACTCTCACCGGGGCCAACACGCCGGACACGTTTTTCCTGCTGGCCGGGACCAACGACCTCCTTTCCGACAATAACAACAGTACGCTGCACCTGCGCCTGGACGGAGTGACCTACCTTTTGCTGAACGATATGGATTCCATGGTCTCCTCCATCCGCACCGCCAACAGCAAGGCGGACATTTTCGTGATGACCGTCCCCTGCTGGACGCAGCACGCCAACGGGAACATGGATGAAACGCACCAGGCCGTAGCCACGTACAACGAATCCCTGAAAGAATGGGGCGCTAAAAACGCCGCCAACGGAGTGAAGGTGATTGATATTAATGCGGGCATCATTGACGTGGCCAGCTCCAAACCCTTCTTCGGGGTGCGCTCCATGTTCAACAATCCCACGGCGGACGGCCTGCACCCCAATGCCCAGGGAGACCTCCTGATGGCCGGCAACATGGCCAAGGGCATGGGCTACGCCGGGCGTTCCGCCGGACAGGCCAGGAAAGCCGCCCACGAGCTGGGCGTCAACTTCGGGCAGGCCCCGGCCATCACCCAGCAGACGCTGGCGGCCAAAGGCTTTACCGCCAACAACGTCACCATATCCAACAACACGATCAACTTCAACAAGTCCGGCAGCAGCACCCTCACCTATAACTGGGGCGCCTCCCAGGGACAGTCCGGGGGGTACACGGTGGATTTCACCCTGCGCCTGGGCAACGGCGCCACGGGCGGCTGGGACACCACGAACAATTTCTCCCTGAATCTGGGCAACGGAACGCTGAACGTTAATGAAGCGTACATTCAGTGGGGAAGCACCATCCTGTACTCCAAGGACATGTCCGCCAATGCGGATGCCATCCGCGTGGCCTACGTGGCGGGAGACAATGCCAACGGCCTGGGCGCGGGCTACTACATCTGGCTGGGGGACGTCCTCATCGGTGAAGCGCAGACGGCGGCGGGAGCCAGCTCCTCCGGGCTCACCTTCAGTTATTCCGGCACGCTGGACGCCATCCTCTCCAATCTGGCGCTGGACGGCTCCCTTTCCTACGCTCCCGCCACCGCCGGCATCACCGGCCCGGAAGCCCTCTACCTGGTAAACGGAGGAAAACCATCCCTCCTTAGACCGGGCATGATTGAATGGACCACGGATGCCGCCGCCACCGCCATAGCCACGGCCGGAGCCAACGCCACGTACAATGTCCGCAACGGCACCAGCTCCAACATTGCCGTCATCACGGGAACGGGAAGCACCAAATTTATTTACGCCAACAACGGAGCCTACGGCAGCGCGGACAGCCGCCAGGACCTGTGGGTGACGCTGGGGGAAGGCATCAGCAGCAATAACGGCTGGATAGGCGGCCACACGTCGGGCGACCTGTACGGGGACATCCACCTGCGGCTGGCGGAAGGAGCCATCGGCAAATCCACGGTATTCGGCGTCGTCAACGGCGGTACCGTCCACGGGAACATTTACCTGGAATTCTCCTCCTCCACCGGAACCTATGACACCTCCTTCACCAACGGGGAGGCGGACCGCACCTCCGTGGCGGGAGCCTACGCCACCGCCGTGGACGGAGACATCACCCTGGTGTTCAATGACGGCGTGTTCTCCCACCGCATCTTCGGCGGCCTTTACACGGGGGCCAAGACCATCTCCGGCTCCACTTCCCTTTACATCAACGGCGGGACGTTCATGAATGAAATTTACGCCGGGAACAAGACGCAGGGCACCATTTCCGGGGGAACCAGCCTGACCATTACCGGAACGGACGCCATCCTGGGGAAAGCTGACGGAGACAACTGGGCATGGACGCTCCTGTGCAGCGGCAACAAGGCCAGCGGCACCATCAACGGAGGCACCATCATCACCCTGAAGGATATTGCCGCCACCACCGGAGACGGGTCCGAACACAAGTTTGACAAATACGCCGGCACCATCGACGGCAAGGGAGGCGGAACGGTGAACGGGGAAAAGAAGCTCGTCTTCGACCACTACGCCGCCAGCTTCCTGGGAACGCTCCAGAACTTTGACCAGGTGCAGGTCACCGGAAATTCGGACCTCGCGCTGGACCTGGCCCTGGGCGATACGGTTACCTCCCTGGCCGTGGATGAAGGCTCCGCCCTCCGGTTCAACCGGGACCAGGGGGCCACGCTGGACATCACCAACAATGGCACGATCCGCACCTCGCACAACCTGACCCTCAAATCCGCAGACACCGGAACCGGAACCTACCGGGTGGAGGGAGGAACGCTGGACCTGGCCGGGCAGGCCGTATCCGGCAGCATCTCCATCTCCTCCGGGGCGCTTGCCAACACGGCGGGACTGGGAGCCAAAAGCGTTTCCGTCTCCGGCATCACCGGAAACATCAACCTGGGGGGCCTGGACGGCAGCAAGCTGAACTCCATCAACATGGGAGCGGGCGCCGGAACCATCTCCGGACTGACGGGCCATGCGGACCTGTCCGGTGCGGATACCCAGTTAAGGCTTTCCGCCGCCAACATGGGCGCGGACGGCGCGGGAGCCATCCTGTTCAACGACCCGTCCGGTTCCAGCCTGACGCTGGGGAATCTGACCCTGACGCTGACGGCGGATGCCGTGGCCCTGCTCACCGCTCCGGGGGATTACGCCTTCCACATCACCAACGGCACGCTGCATGCGGATACCAACTACATTACGCTGAGCGAATACAACGGCATGGCGTGGGACATCACCCGGACGGAAGGCGGCCAGGTGATTATCTCCTTCGGCCAGCTGGACGCCCTGATTATTGACAAAAGCGGCATCAAGACCATCACCTCCTCCGACACGCTGGGGGCAACGCCCAGCGTCACCAACAACGGAACGCTGAATATCAACCTGTCCGGGGCAACCGCACCGGAAGACAAGAAGACCACCCTCCGCTACCTGGCGGGAACGGAATCGGATGCCATGGTGAATACCGGGACGGACAGCGGCGTGGTTATCACGCTGCTGAATGAGACCTCCGCAGACCCGGACAAACCCGGCAATACCGCTTACGCAGGCTCCATTGAAGGGGCGGCACAGCTTGTCAAGGACGGTAGCCAGAGGCTGACCATTGACGGCCGGGTCACCGCCTCCGCGCTGGACGTGCAGGCCGGGGAGCTGGTGCTGCAAAACCGGACGCAGAGCTCCATCATTTCCGGCGCGCTGAATGTGGAACAGGATGCCGCGCTGACCCTGAATTCCGCCTCGCTGGCCGCTACGGACCTGACGGGCTCCGGAACGGTCAACCTGAACGGGGGCGCCCTGCTCACCATCACCAGGGACACGCTTTCAGACCTGACGCTTAACGCTGCCATCACCGGCACGGGAACCTTGAAGCTGGACAACTGCAACCTGATTCTGGGCGCGGACAGCAACCTGGGAGAAGACGTACTGCTCCATCTGGGCGGCGGCAGCCTGCTCCTGCGGGACGGCTCCACGATTGCCCTGGAAGGGTTGCACCAGGACCGGGAGGGCGGCGCGCTCCACCTGGGGGCGGACGGCCATCTGGAACTGGCCTCCGGCGACGGCAAAACCTACTCCTTCAAGGGGGACATCACCGGCACAGGCTCCATCACCCACCGCGGGGAAGGCACGCAGATCATCCTCTCCTCCGGGAACGGCCATGTGGACGTCAGCCATACGCAGGCGGGAGGCCACCTGGTCCTGGGAGACAGCGGCCTGGCCGCGGACGGCTCCATGGCCTACCGGGACATCTCCCTGGGCAGCAATACCCGTGACGCCGCCAATCCGGACGTCACGGCGGACCTCTCCCTGCTGAACGACACCACGGCCAATACGCTTTCCGTCGCCTCCAACGGCAAGCTGTACCTGGGCGGCAATCCCAACCAGAGGGCCGTGCAGCTGGTGCTGACCGGCAATAACGGCGGCGTGGCGGCGGACCTGGCTTCCGGCTCCACCCTGGATATTACCGTGAATACGGAAACGCTGGCCCACACGGCGGACAACGCCTGGGCCTCCGTGAAGGCGGAAAACGGCTCCATCCGCATCACCGGGGCGGAACCGTCCATCAATGTCAGCATTTACGGCCTCGGCACCGCCGGGGACTGGGCCATTCTGCCGGAATTCACCGTCAACGCCCTTTATGCGGAAAACGGCCTGGTCACGGCTGACGGGGATACCTGGACCGCGGACATGGTGAATCTGACTTATGCGGGCTTCGCCAACCTGGTTTACGGTATCGACAAGCTGGTCTCCGGCGACGGCAAGCTGTTCCAGGTCCACTTCACCAAACTGGGGGACAGCCCGCTGAAGGGCTACGCCTCCACGGACAACCAGAAAGCCGCGGCGGGCAGCCTGTGGGCCGTTACCTCCTCCCCGGAAAACATCACCCCGGCCATGCTGGAATTCCTGAACGCCGTGGGAACGGCCCAGGCCCTGGGAGACGCGGGCACCATCCAATCCGCCCTTTCCTCTTATGCGGGGAGCGGCGTGACCGCCCTGCACTCCGCCCAGAAGGGAGCCCTGAAGGACCAGGTGCTGCACCTGCGCAACCGTCTCACCCAGATGGGAGCCTCCACACAGTACATCAATGACGACCTGCCCCGCTTCAACGCCTGGATTGAAGGGGAAGGCGGCTACCGCAAGCTGGACGACCGCACGGACGAATCAGGCTACAAGCTCAACACCTGGGGCGGCACCTTCGGCTTTGACGTCACTTGCAGCGACAGCTTCGTGTGGGGCGCGGCCTTCTCCGCCAGCTACGGGGACCTGGACGCCTACATGGCGAACGGCGATCTGGACTCCTATTACGGCAACCTGTTCTTCCGCATCCAGTCCGGCCGCTGGGCCCACAACGTCATTCTCACTTACGGGTGGAATGATGCCTCCCTGGACCGCACGGCGGGCGTTCCCGGCGCCCTGTACACCATGCACGGCAGCACCAGCGGCAGCAGCTACGGCGCGTTTTATGAAGGCACCTATGACCTGTACCTGAACGAAAACAAGACCTCCGTGTTCCAGCCCCTGGCAAACGCCTCCGTCTACAGGAGCCGCATGGACGGCTTTACGGAATCCGGCGGCCTGGGCATGAGCGTGGACGACATGGAATCCACCTACGGCACCGTGGGGCTGGGCGGCAGGCTGCGGGGGGAACTCTCCAGCAACCTGGCGGGCCGCGCCTGCATGGGCGAACTGCGGGCACAGGTGGTTCAGAACCTGGGCGACCGGAAGACGGCGGCTGCGCTGACGCCCGCGGGCGCGCCGGGAGCGGGTTTCCGCGTGAACGGCTCCCGGGAAGGAGCCACCGGCTTACAAGTGGGCGCGGGGCTCACCATTCCGGTGGGTTACACAAGCTCCGTCTTTGCGGACGTTAATGCGGACTTCCGCAGCCGGGCCAGCAGCGTCAACGGCAGCATCGGCTACCGGATGACGTTCTGACCGGACCTCTTCAGGGGTGTGTACAAGCGGGAGCATCGCGGCCATGCTGCGGTGCTCCCTTTTTCATGGCGGGCGCGCCTGTTCAGGAGTGGTTCTTCCCCGGAATCCGGGAGGGGTCCTTCATTTGTCCGCTGCCTTCAATAACGTACTTGTAGGAGGTCAGCTCCCGCAGGGCCATCGGCCCGCGCGCATGGAACTTGTCCGTGCCTATGCCTATTTCCGCGCCGAAGCCGAACTCCTCCCCGTCACTGAACCGCGTGGAGCAATTATGGTAAACGCAGGCGCTGTCCACCCGGCGCATGAAATAATCACGGGCCTGCGCATCCTCCGTCACGATGGAATCACTGTGGTGGGAGCCGTAGCGGTTCACATGCTCCACCGCGCCGCGAACGCCGTCCACCACCTTTACGGACAGGATCAGGTCTTCATACTCCACAGACCAGTCTTCCTCTGACGCGGCGGCGGCTTCCGGACCGAAAAACGGCCTGCTCCGTCCGCACACGCGGCACTCCACGCCGCGCAGGCGCATGCGTTCCGCCGCCATGGGAAGAAAACGTTCCGCCACGGCGGCATCCACCAGCAGGGTTTCTGCCGCGTTGCAGACGCCCGGCCTCTGCGTCTTGGCGTCGTCCAGGATGTTGACGGCCATCTCCAGGTCCGCCGCGGCGTCCACGTACACATGGCAAACGCCGTCCAAATGCTTCAGCACGGGCACTCTGGCGTATTCCATGACAGTGCGGATAAGCCCCTTCCCGCCACGCGGAATAATGACGTTCAGGCAGGAATCCAGCTCACACAACTGCCGTACCTCGTCACGGCTGCCTGAAGCCAGAAGCTGGAGGGCGTCCACCGGAACGGCGGACTCCTTTAACGCGCCGCGCAACACCTCCGCCAGAACGCGGTTGGTGCGCAGGGACTCGCTCCCGCCGCGCAGAATGACCGCGTTGCCGGACTTCAGGCACAGGGCGGCGGCGTCACAGGTCACCGTGCCGCGGCTCTCATAAATAAAGCCGATCACCCCCAGGGGCACGCGCACCTGGCTGATATGCAGCCCGTTCGGGCGCGTCCACTCACGGATGCAGTCGCCCGCGGGGTCGGGCAGTTCCGCCACCTGCTCCATGCCGTGCGCCATGCGCTCCACGCGGTCAGGGGTCAGCAGCAGCCTGTCCAGAAACGCGGCGTTGCGCCCGGCGGCCCCGGCCTCCTCCATATCCAGCGCGTTCTCCTGCAAGACGCGCGGCGCGGCGGAGCGTACCGCCGCGGCCATGCGGCGCAGGGCGTCCGCCTTTTCCTCCGGCCCCAGGGCCAGCATCTCCCGGGAAGCCGCCAGGGCGGCGCGTCCCGTCGGTTCAAGAGGATTTTCCGCACTCATCTTCCCGCTCCTTTCGGCACAAAAAACGTTCCGGCGCTTTCCGAACCACCCTCCAGCAGCAGGCTGATGCGTTCCGGATGGCGCCCATGCATCATGTAAGTGCCTATGCCCGCATTCACGGCCTCCCGCACGGCCTGGAGCTTGGCGCTCATGCCGCCCATGGAAAAGCGGCCACGGTCATCCTCCGCAAACGCCAGGACGGCGTCCACATCCTCCACCCGGGGAATGATGGCGTCACGGCTGCCGCCGGGGGGATACAGGCCGTCCACGCTCGTCAGGATGAACAGGGCGTCCGCCCCCACCATGCGCGCCATGTGGACGGAAAGAATGTCGTTATCCCCAAACTTCAGTTCTTCCACGGAAACGGTGTCATTTTCATTCACGATCGGGATAATCCTGCCGTGCTCAAACAGGCGCATCAGCGTGGCCTGCACGTTGGGGCGGCGGCGCTTCAAATCCTCCGCCGTCAGCAAAAGCTGGGCCACGTCCACGTCAAAATGGCTGAAAAGATTCTCATACGTCTGCATCAGCCGCGTCTGCCCCACCGCCGCGCAGGCCTGCTTCAATGACAACTCCTGCGGATAAGACGGCAGCCCCAGCACGGACACTCCGGAACCGACGGCGCCGGAACTCACCAGAACCACCTGGTGCCCCTGCTGCATCAGGTCCGCCAGGGCGCTCACCAGATGCACGATGGAAGAACCGTCCAATGTCCCGTTTTCACGGGTCAGCACGCCCGTCCCTACCTTCACTACGATTTTCATACGTCTGCCCTATTATACCTCACACGCCGTTCCTGCGGGAAGAAGAAAGCACGTTCTTCCCGGCCAAAGTCCCATCCGCACGGCGGTGCCGTCCCTTCCCGGAAAAACGGCTGCCGCATGGCTCAGGAATCAGGAACGGTTTCCCTCCATCAAAAAAACCTTGCGAATCCCGCCCCCTCTTTCCCCCGGGAGGTTTCATTCAAAATAACTTTTGAGTAACAAAGACTTCCGGCAAAAGACAACCGTTGACTCGACCGCATGCAGGGAGCATGGTGGAACCATGCCCGGGGCCCTTTCCCTTCTGCACGCCGGAGCTGTGCGCTTCTCTTCCATTTTCGCGGAAGAAGGGCAGAAGGGCCTCCGGGGTCCGGAACATCTGTGAACCTCCTCCCGGCAAGCGCCGGACAGGGCGCCCCAACACCAGAAAAAACCGGACGGGAGCTTCCGCAACAGGAAGCTTCCGCCCGGGAAAGGTTCAGCGGGTACGGCTACCCTTGAAACATGCCCAGGGCCCTGGCGACGCCTTCCCCGTATTCCGGGTCGCATTCCATGCAGTGGTCAATGTGGCGCTGCTTGATGAAATCCGGCGCATCCCCCATGGCGCGGGCCGTATTGCCGTACAGGGCTTCCCTCTGTTCCGGCGTCATCAGGCGGAACAGGGCACGGGGCTGGGAATAGTAGTCATGGTCGTCCTCATGGAAATCCCAGTGCCAGGCCGCGCCGTCCAGCTCGAGCGGCGGTTCCCGGAACTCCGGCTGTTCTTTCCATTCCCCGTAGCTGTTCGGTTCATAACCCAGCGTGCTTCCCGCATTGTCATCCACGCGCATCATGCCGTCCCGGTGGTAGCTGTGGAACGGACAGCGGGGAGCATTCACGGGAATCTGGTTATGATTCACTCCCAGCCTGTACCGCTGGGCGTCCCCGTAGGAAAACAGGCGCCCCTGGAGCATCTTGTCCGGGGAAAAACCGATGCCGGGCACGACGTTGGCCGGATTGAACGCCGCCTGCTCAATCTGGGCGAAGTAGTTGTCCGGGTTCCGGTTGAGTTCCAGCACGCCCACTTCCATGAGGGGGTAATCCCCGTGCGGCCATACCTTGGTCAGGTCAAACGGATTGAAGGGGCATGCCTTCGCCTGCTCCTGGGTCATCACCTGGATGTACATCGTCCAGCGCGGGAAGTCTTTCCGTTCAATGCTTTCATACAAATCCCGCTGATGGCTTTCACGGTCCTTCGCGATGATCGCTTCCGCCTCCGCATCCGTCAGGTTCCTGATGCCCTGCTGGGTCTTGAAATGGAATTTCACCCACACCCGTTCGTTATCCGCATTCAGCATGCTGAACGCATGGCTGCCGAAGCCGTGCATGTGGCGGTAGGAGGCGGGAATGCCGCGGTCGCTCATGACCACGGTGACCTGGTGGAAGGCTTCCGGAAGGGAGGTCCAGAAGTCCCAGTTGTTGCGCGCGCTCCTCATGTTGGTGCGCGGATCACGCTTGATGGCGTGGTTCAGGTCCGGGAACTTGAGCGGGTCACGCAGGAAGAAAACCGGCGTGTTGTTGCCCACCAGGTCCCAGTTGCCTTCCTCCGTGTAAAACTTGATGGCAAAGCCGCGGATATCCCGTTCCGCGTCCGCCGCGCCCCTCTCCCCGGCCACCGTGGAAAACCGCACCAGCAGGTCCGTCTTCCTGCCCACCCCGGAAAACAGCGCCGCCCTGGTATACCGGGTGATGTCATGAGTCACCGTAAAGGTGCCGAAAGCTCCGGAGCCCTTGGCGTGCATGCGCCTTTCCGGAATAACTTCACGGTCAAAATGGGCCAGCTTTTCCAGGAACCATACGTCCTGCAACAGCATGGGGCCGCGGGGGCCGGCCGTAAGCACGTTTTCATTATCAGAAACGGGAGCCCCGACCGACGTTGTCAAATTCTTTTGATCGCTCATGGTTTTTTATTTATAATTATTATAAACTAATTTTTTCAATGGTGTCAACAAAGTTTCTTTCAAATCCCGGGAAGGAAGGCAACCTGCCTCCGGCCTCCTTCCGCGGAGGGGAAAACGGACCGGGGAATTCCGCCGCGCCTGGAAAACCGGCGTTCCGGAGGCGGCCCATTCCACCATTTTTCCACTTGACCCTGAATGGAGAATCCGGGACAGTGCTTTTCTCGATGAAGAATCGGGTTTTTCATCATGAACCGTTTTCTTGCAGCAATCTATTGCAGCCTCTCTTTTTCTTCGCAAACAAGAAAGAAACGCCGTATCCGCCTGGGCTTGAAGCCAGGGGGAGAAGGGTACGTGAACCCGGAAGGAAACCGTATTTTTCTCATTCATCCTTCCGGAGAAAAACAGCTTGTGGAGCCGTTCCAGATTCCCGGTTCCGTCCGGCTCAACATTGAGGGGGAACACAACACGCTCATCTTCCATGCCCCGCTCTCCTTAAACAATGTTTCCATCCACATCTGGAAGCATGTCCGCGGCGTGAAAATGGAATTCGGCTCTTCCGCGGCCGATCACAGCCACTGGAACAATGTGAGCATTCTGGCGGCGGCATCCGGAAGCGCCCTGTCCATCGGCCATTCAACGAGCATCGAAGGACTAACGGTCGTCCTTGCGGGCGGCCAATGCCTCATTGGGAACGATTGCATGCTGTCTTCCAAAATCACCATTTGGGCAAACGATTCACATCGCCTGATGGACGCGGACACCGGGGAACTGCTCAACGGCCGGCCGCAGGGCGTCTTCATTGGCGACCACTGCTGGATTGGGCAGGGAGCCGTTTTCACCAAAAACGCCATCATCCCGGCAAATACGGTTGTAGGCCTGCAAGCGGTCGTCACCAAACCCTTCCGGGAGGAATTCACCGTTCTGGCGGGGAACCCGGCCAGAGCCATCAAAAACAGGGTCAAATGGAGCCGTGAAAGAGAAATGGGGTAAGGCGCCCGCCACGCTACCCCGCAGCACCATGGCCTGAACCGCCAGCGCATGCCGGGCGGGCTACCTGGGGCTTCCGGGAGGGGATGTCCGGCGCTTCCGGGAGGGGATGTCCGGCGCTTCCATCTTCAACGCTTTCCGCGTTTCCGCCCTGTTGCCGGAGACGCATTTTAGGCTTTCAATATGTGGCTGATCTGCTCATATTGCCCGGGCATGAATCTTGACCTTCTCCAAAAAGCCGCCAACCAGGCGCGGGGACTTGCCATGGATGCCGTTCACGACTGCGCGTCCGGCCACCTGGGCCTGCCGCTGGGATGCGCAGAAATCGGGGCCGTCCTGTTCGGCGATCTGCTCAACATCTGTCCCGCGCAGCCCCGCTGGCTCAACCGTGACCGCTTCATTCTCTCTGCCGGCCACGGCTCCATGTTCCTTTACGGCTGGCTGCACCTGTCGGGATTCAACATCAGCATTGAAGACCTCAAAGGCTTCCGCCACAAGGGGTCCATCACGCCCGGCCACCCGGAATTCCGGGATACGGAGGGTGTGGAATGCACCACGGGGCCCCTGGGCCAGGGCATTGCGAACGCCGTAGGCTTCGCCCTTTCCGCCAGGCGCGCCGCCGCTCGGTTCAACAGGCCCGGCATGGACATCTTCACCCAGCACGTTTTCTGCCTGACGGGGGACGGCTGCCTTCAGGAAGGCGTGGCCCGCGAATCCATTGCCCTGGCCGCCGTCCTGAAACTGGACAACCTCATTCTCATTTACGATTCCAACGACATCACGCTGGACGCCCCGGCGGACCGCACCCAGATTGCGGACCCGCGCGCCATGTATGAAGCCCTGGGCTGGGACGTGCGCCAGATTGACGGCCATGACCTCAAGGCCATCGCGGAAGCGGTGGAAGCCGCCAAGGCGGCCAAAAACGGCAAGCCCCAGCTCATCATTGCCAAGACCGTCATCGGCAAAGGCATTCCCGGCATTGAAGGCACCACCAAGGGCCACGGGGAAGGCGGCGCCAAGCTCCAGGAGGAAGCGCACGCCAACTGGGGAATTCCCGCGGGGGAACGCTATTATGTATCTGAAGACGTCCGCAGCTTCTTCAACGGCCTCCGGGCCGGGAGGGAAGCCGCCTTCACCGCCTGGGAAGCCACGTACCGGAAATGGCGCGCCACCTATCCGGAACTGGCCGCAGAGCTGGACTCCGGCATGGACGCCTGCGCCAGGGGAGTGGACGCCGCCATCACGGACAAGGACATCCCCCCCTTCCCCGCGGATTACAGTGACGCCACCCGTTCCGCCGGTTCCGTGGCCATCAACGCCGTTGCCAAGGCGGACCCGTGGTTCCTGACCACCAGCGCGGACCTGTACAGCTCCAACAAGAACTACCTTTCCGGCGCGGGGGATTTCTCCGCGGAAAATCCGGAAGGCCGCAACTTCTGGTTCGGCATCCGCGAACATGCCATGGCCGCCATCTGCAACGGCATGGCCTATGACGGGCTGTTCCGCGTGAGCGCCGCCACGTTCTGCGTGTTTGTGGACTACATGCGCGGCGCCATCCGCGTGGCCGCCCTCAGCGGCCTGCCCGTCACCTACATCCTGACGCACGATTCCGTGGCCGTGGGCGAAGACGGCCCCACCCACCAGCCGGTGGAAACCGTTTCCGGCCTCCGCGTGATTCCCAACCTGGACGTCATCCGTCCGGCAGACCCGGAAGAAACCGCCGGAGCCTGGATGGCCGCCCTGCAGCGCGCCGAGGGTCCCACCGCCCTGATCCTGACCCGGCAGAAGGTCGCCACCCTGAATGACATTCCCGTGGAAACGCGCCGCCAGGGCGTGTTGAAAGGCGGCTACATCGCCCGGCGGGAACAGGGGGAACTGAAAGCCGTCATTATGGCCAGCGGTTCGGAACTGGAACTGGCCCTGAAAGCCGCGGAACAGGTGGGAGAAGGAATCCGCGTGGTTTCCATGCCCAGCTTCTTCCGCTTTGACGCCCAGCCCGCGGAATACCGGGAAAGCGTGATCCCCTCCTCCTGCGCGAAGAGGGTGTCCGTGGAAGCCGGGGTCACGGATCTCTGGTGGAAATACCTGGGCTGCCAGGGTGAAGCCGTGGGCATCAACCGCTTCGGCTTTTCCGCACCCGGCGCACAGGTGCTGGAAGAACTCGGCATGAACGTGGACAACGTCGTCGCCGCCGTTCAAAAAGTGCTCTCCAAATAACTTGCGGCATTTTGCCGTTATTCCTTTTCAGGGGCTGTTTCACCGCGTGTGAAACAGCCCTTTGCTTATGGCGGTTCAGAACGGGAGAAGGGCTGGCCGCTCCTGTCCTGAAACCCCGTGGAGCCTGCGCCGCATCTATCTGCGCCCGGAGAATCAGCGGGGAAGGCGGCCTATTCCCTGGTCACCTTCAGCCGTAAAAACCTCCGCGCCGGAGCATTGCCGTCTATCACCACCGTATCAAGGTATTCAGCCCGGTTTCCGGATGGCTCAATCACCGCCTCTTCTCTCCAGGAAACCAGGTCTTCCGAGCTTTCCACGCTGAACGTCACGTCCGTGGCCGCAGGGTTCACGGGCCATTCCAGCGCCAGGCGGCGCCCCCCGTTTTCCTCCCTGGCCGCCAGCGCTGTGACGCTTCCGCAGGGCTTGTCCGGGTCCAGCCCCGTGGCGTACTTCATCAGGTTGGTGATGCCGTCGCCCGCCGGGCAGGCGTCCGGGGCCGTCTGGTCCTCCGGCGTTCCATCGGGAAAATGGTCTTTCTTCCACTGGTCATAGGGGGAAGGCGTGCGCGTCCACGCCAGCACCAGAGCGCTTTTACCCGCCGTATTCTCCTGTTTCAGGGAAAAACCGCCCGCCTGCTTCCAGGCTTCCGCGCTGGCGGCGTCATAGGAAACGGAGGGAAGCGCCGCCATGGAAAGAGTGGTACCCTCCACCAGCTTCCAGCTCTGCTCCCGTTCCTTCCCGTCCATGGCAGGGAGAGCCACATGGACCTCCGCACCGCCGTCCAGGGAGACGGGCCCCTCCGCGCTCCACTTGGCCTCCCGGCCGGGGTCCCGGGGAAGAGAAAAGGACAGGCATGCTCCCGCAGCCACGTCCAGCCGCGTCATCCCCCGCATGGCGGCATTCGTGCCGAGCCGCACCGTCCCGCCTTCCACGCTTACCGGAAAATGGCACAGGGAAACGCCATCGCCGAAGCCCAGCGTTCCGTCCCCCGTCTTCCTCAGGCTGGAGGTGGAGGAATACCCGGCGAAGGAATAAAGCGGATCTTCCATGCTGACCAGGCAGTCCCGGTCCGCATGCGCCACCATGCGCACATGGCCCATGACTGTGATGGAGTTGGGCACGCCGCCCGATGCAGCCCCCACGGAACGCCCCCGGAAATTGCCGCTGAAGGAAACGGGACGGGAAGAATCCGTGGAACGGAGATTGAGCACGGTGGGAGCCGCGGCGCTGTTGCCGGAGACATAAACGGCACCGCCCAGATTGCCGGCGCTGTTGCCGGAAAAGGTACAGCCGCCTTCCACACTCACGGTGCGCTCATCCTCGCCGTCATTGGCGTCCAGGCACAGGGCGCCCCCATTATGGCCGGCCGCGTTGCCGGAAAAGGAAGAACCCGCGGCTATCTGCACGTTTCCACGGCTGTACATGGCCCCGCCGCTGCCCTGCTCCGCCCTGTTGCCGGAAAAGGAAACGGCGGCCTGCTGCACCACGGAGCCGGCATAAACCGCTCCGCCCTGGGAGAAGCCGCGCACCGTATTGTTGTCATAGGAGGCGGAACCGGAGAACGTGACCCGGCCGTAATCCAGCGTGCCGCCGCCGTTGCCGGTTTTATCCGCATTGCTGGAACCTCCGCCTGCATTGACCAGCACATCCGCCAGCAAAAGCGCCCCGGAAAGGAGGACGGCGGCCCCAAGGGCAGCCCCGGGAAGGCCCAGACGGCCGGAAAGAACGGAAAAACAACGTGTTTTCTTCATAAGTCTTGTCCAGTTGGTGAGAGGTTTACTGCCGGATGGGAACCACGGAGGAGGCATCGTCCGGGTCCGTTTCCCCGGGGTCGACAAGGCCGTTTCCATTGGCGTCTTCCACAAGGTCGGGAACGCCGTCCCCGTCGGAATCCACGTCCGGAAGGTCGGGCATGCGGATATAGGCCGTGCCGACCGCCTGGCCGTTCCTGGTAAGCACGGGATACTGCGCATCCACCTGCCGGAGCTCCCGGATCAGGGCGCGCGCCATGCGCATCAGGCGTTCCTGCTGCGCCGGGTCCCGGGCCAGGTCATTGCTCTCTCCTATATCGTCCTTCAGGTTGAAGAGCTGCCACGGGAAGCGGCCCGCCGTCTTGTAGCCGTTGCCGGAATACAGGTCCGTATGGGCGTACTGGTCCATGTAATTGTAAATGACTTTCCAGTCCCCATCCCGGTAGGTGGAATAGAAATTGGCGTAGGAATGGTGGTGGGGGAAATGCTGGAATATCTTCTGGGTGCGGTGGAAGGAGGCGTCTCCCCTGAAATAGGGGCTGATATCCTCCCCGTCCACCTGCTGGCCCACCGGAACCTTCAGCTTCAGCATATTCAGGATAGTGGGATAAATATCCCAAATAGCCACGATGTCATGGTTCACGGCATTCTGCCGAATGGGGTATTCCTGCTGGATGGAGCTGGAGGGGTCCGCCTCCGCCCATCCCACGATCATCGGGATGCGCGTTCCCCCTTCATACCGGCTGCCCTTGCGTCCTCTCAGGGGGGCCACGGCGCTTATCTTCTCAAGCCACGGAATATTCCCGTCATAGCTCTGCTGGATGGGTGCGTCCCCACCGTTGTCGGACATGAAGATGACCAGCGTCCTGTTGGCGACACCCAGCTCCTTGAGGTAATCCATCAGGTCCCCCAGGGACTTGTCCATGCCCCCGATCAGGGTGCCGAAGTTGCGGAGGTTGCCGCCGATGGAAACTCCCGGTTCAAACGTCGTTCCCGAGGGGTAGGTATCATAATCCCCGTTGGGGTCCGGCTGGTCGTGCCTCTGGTGCACGGCGTAATGGGTCATGTACGCGAAGAAAGGCGCATTATCATCCACGGCGGCCTTGATCTGCTTCTTCATCTCCAGCGTCAGGGCATTCGTCAGGAAATTCTTCTTCCTGTCTTCCGCCGTGGTCGTTCCGTAATATTCCTCCAGGTCCGGAACATGGGTATTCCCGGAGCCGAAATGGTCCTCTCCCCGGTAGGAGGCGGGCTGCCCGGCGGAACAGCCGGCAATGTTGACGTCAAATCCCAGATTGGCCGGATTGGAATAACGCTGGTTGGACGGAGCAAAGTGGGCCTTCCCTACCGTAATCGTCCTGTAACCCGCTTCCTGAAGAACCCGGGGGAGGGGAATCTCCTGCTGGCTCATCCCGGCCATGTTCCACTGGGGAGCCCGGATGTGGGGGAGCCCGCCGCTGAATTCATTCAGCGTGGGGGCATTCACGGCCGTCCAGTTGGTAACCCGGTGGCGGGCGGAGGTCTTCCCCGTCATCAGGGACGTGCGGCCCGGAGAACACAGGGGGCACGAGTAGGCGTTCGTGAACTTCATCCCCTGCGCCGCCAGCCTTTCCATGGAGGGCGTCTTATAAAAGGAGTTCAGCTCCGTGATGACGGGCTGGCCGTCCTTGTAGTAAAATGGCACGGACGTATCCTGCCAGCCCATGTCGTCCACCAGGAACACCAGAACGTTGGGCGTATTCTCCGCCAGAACGGAAATGATCAGGGACTTGCTTTTCTCCGTGCCGTCCGCCGCGGTCAGCGTCAGCGTGTACTGCGTGGTTTCCGCAGGAGCCACTTGCACGCTGCCGGCGCCCGCCGTGCTGGTGACGGGCACCTCCGTTCCATTGGCGGTCAGGGTGAGGGTTTGCGCCTTCACCGTGCTCCACGTCAGGGTGGCCTTTTCATGGCTGCCGGGAACAATCCTCTTTTTGTCCGATTCAAAGAGAAGTATCTCCGGTTCCTGCTTCTTGACAGTCACCGTTACTTCTTCCGTGGAAGCGGTCCCGTCCTCACAAGCGGCGCGGAGAACGTAAGTCGTCGTGGTTCCGGGCTTTACCGTGACGGAGCCTGCGCCGTTCTCCGTGGTGGCCGGAATGTCCTGCCCGTCCCTGGTGCTCAGCGTGACCGCTCCGCATTTCCAGGTTTTCCAGCTCAGCACGGCTCCGGAAGCCGAATCTTCCATGATTTCCGCAGGAGTAGCCGTAAAGGACACGATGCCGGGAGAGGGCGCCGCCAGGCGGACGGCATTGATGGCGGAACGGGTCAGGGAAGCCCCGTTGCCCGTGATGGTGATGGTCCCGTTCGTTACCGGAACATATTTCAGCGTCAGCTTGTTGGCACCTTCCTGAAAAGCGCCGGAAAACATGCCGCGGTCCTGAATGACGCCGGAGAGGCCGTTGGCCGTATAAACCATGTCCCGGTCCGAATCATTGCAATCCCCGTAAATTTCCACATGGCAGTATTCCGCCATGGACTCCGGAAGCTGGGAAATCACGACATTTTCCGTCCCCCGGATGCCTGCCCAGGAATCCATGAGAAGATAATCGCGGTTTTTGCCTGGCGCAAAGACGCCGTTGCTGGCGCAGTAACCCGGCTTGATGGCGCAGGAGGCTTCCGTGGACACTCCCTCCGTAGTTTTCAGGGCGGAGGCGGTCGTCGTGGCATTGGCCGCGGGCTTGATGAAATTCCAGGTTTTCCCTTCCTCCGCCACAGTTCCGGGCTGCGCCTGCTGGAATGCAGTCTCCGTGGCAGCAGCTCCGTTCAGCACCCCTATCCCTATTTCTTCCGCATGAGCCAGACAGCAGGCGGCCACTGCGGCCGGAATCCATCCGCACCAATTCAGTTTTCTCATCATGATTTTCCCTTCCGTAAACAGACAGGCGCCGGCTGTCCCTTTTACGAACCGCCGGCGCCTGCATGAAGAACAACATTACGCGCGCCTGCGGCGCATCAGCAGAGCGCCCAGGCCCAGCAGGCCGAGACTGGCCGTGGCCGGCTCCGGAACGGAGGCCAGCGCCAGACAGTTGATATTTCCTTGGGCGCCGCTACTGTTGATGTTCAGAGTAGTATTGTCTGCCGTAACTTCAAATGTATAGGTCATCAATACCCATTTACCATTATCGGTATTGGCGGAAATGGAAGTGCCATTTCGGGATGCGCCGGAATCCACGGAATAATCGTCCAGGCTGGCCGAGATATTGCCGATCCCATCTCCTCCAATGCTGTACGTGGAAATTCCTCCATTGAACGAATTTCCACGGCCTGCCAGAATGGTGAGGGTATAAGTCCCCATGGACAATCCCGACATCTGCATGCTTATATCATTGCTGGAATTAAGAACTCCCCCCATGGAATTCCCCAAGGACATGTCCACACCGAAGACGCCGTAGAATTTATCGCTGGTACCCAGTGCAGACGCCTTGGCGGAAGAATCGGTCATCACACCTGGGGCGCCGCAGCAACCCCCATTAGTCGTCAGGGAAATGCCGGAACTGGCTCCGCCAGTAGTTACCAGGCTTGCAGAATTAACTCCACTGCTTCCGCTGATCGAAATCGTGTTCACTTTTTGCCCAGTTTCTCCAAAATACGTGCCGTCCACAACGGCAGTGCCACTGTTTGAATTGATCCCGAAGGAGATCAGAACCGTAGAGGCTTCGGCCGCAACGGCCGCCGCAACCATGGTTGCCAGAATGAATAATGTTTTCTTCATGGTGTCTATGGGATATGTGGTTGGAAATGATGAAACGCCACTTCCATTCCGCGACAAATAACGAATTTGGAATCCG
>NZ_JABDHQ010000016.1 GCF_018709685.1 Akkermansia muciniphila | reverse complement strand
GTATGACGCGTTAGGCATTGCGGGTGTGCGGCTGACTTTAAATTGTCCTCATTTGCATGTTTCCGGCCACGGAATGGAAAAATGCAGGAATCACCAGTTTTCCATCGACGGAGAGGAGGAAGGGAATTTATTGCCGCGGAGGTCTTTTCCTCCACGGCTGTGCGCTGTCTGAAGCCGGTCTTGCCTTGGAAGAACCGGGGAACGATGATCCATTCAACGTTATGGATTCCGTCAAACTCATTGCGTCCGATATGGACGGCACGCTGCTCAATGGAAAGGGGGAACTGGACCCTGCGTTTTTCAGCCTGTTTGAAAAGCTTGAACGCCGCGGCATCCGCTTTGCCGCGGCCAGCGGGCGCCAGTATGACGGACTGCGCCGGACCTTCGCTCCCGTAGCGGACCGGATGCTGTTCATCGCGGAGAACGGCGCCTATGCGGCATCCGGGGGGGAGGAATGGCTGGTGCTGGACATGGCCCCGGAAACGGTGGCGCAGATAATAGGAATGGTCAGGAACATTGAGGGCGCGTGCATCGTCCTCGCAGGCCGGGATTCCGCATATATTGAAGACAAGCAGCCGGAATTTGTCCGGGAGGCCCGCAGGTACTACACCCGGTGCAGGGAGGTGGAGAACCTGCTGGACGTGCGGGGGGACAGGCTGCTGAAAATTGCCGTGTATGATTTCCGGGGAGCCAAGAAAAACAGCTACCCACGCTTGAAGCATCTGGAACATGGCTTCCAGGTGGCCGTCTCCGGAGAAAAGTGGATGGACATCAGCCGGAAGGGGGCGGACAAGGGAAGCGCGCTGGAGCTGATCCAGCGTAAACTGGGCATTTCCCCGGAGGAAACCATGGTCTTTGGCGACCAGATGAATGATGCGGAAATGATGCGCCAGGCCCGGTTCAGTTATGCCGTGGCGAACGCCGTGCCGGAAATCCGCGCCATGGCTGCGTTTGAAGCTCCGTCCAATGAGGAAAACGGAGTCATGCAGGTGCTTGGAAAGGTATTGGACTCCTACGTTCCGCACGGCGGCTGAACCTTGGCGGGATCAAAGAACGCAGGGGCATGGGAATGATGAACCGTCATGCCGTTTCCGGTTCCGGGAAGAAAGGGGAGCTCCTGTCAGCGGGAAGCGCCGTTGCCCTTTTTAGTTTTGCTTTTCCGGGTTGATGTGGTATACCCGTGCCAGACGTCATGAATCAGGAATTCTTTTCAGTGCTTGTGCAGGTGGTGGCAGCCCTGGGGCTGGCCGGCATTATCTTGTTGCTCAGTATCTTGATGGGCAAGCGTTCTTCCGTGCGCAAACCTGCGGATGTTCCTTATGAATGCGGGATGATTCCCATGGGGGAAGGCGCTCCGATGTTCTCCGTGAAATTCTACATGGTGGCCATGCTCTTCGTCATCTTTGACCTGGAAGTGGTATTCCTCTATCCCTGGGCCGTCAACTTCCGGGACTACGTGATGATGAATCCGGAATCCTTCACGGCCATGTGCATCTTCATCGGCATTCTGCTGGTGGCCTACCTGTACGCGCTGGGCAAGGGCGCCCTGAACTGGCACCACGATCCCCGCTGATCTTTCCTTATTCCATTTCATTAAACGCCGTGCTCCGTGGGGAACGCGGCGTTTTTTATGTGGAAGAAAGGAAAGGCCTTGAAAAATTCCATGGCGGGAGAATCTTTGTAAGCCTTATTCCTTGCCTGTACGCCTCTTTTGCGGATGAATTCTTATTGTATGAAAGATGATTTCTCTTGCCAGGGAAAGGGAATGGAGATAGCGTTTGCGTGACCCGGAAATCCAGCATGAATCTGCCTCTTCCCAAAACGACGCAGGGCGTATACCGCCTGTCGGTCAGCACCTTTTATTTTCTACAGGGCCTGGTATTCGCCAGCTGGGCGTGCCGTATTCCGGACATCAAGAAGGCGCTGGGGCTGAATGACGCCAACCTTGGCTCCGTGCTCTTTGCCGTTCCAGTAGGGCAAATGTCCGCCATGGCGCTGTCCGGCTACCTGGTGGGCCGCTACGGAAGCCGCAGGATACTGATGGCGGCTTCCGTCTTTTATCCCGCCGTGCTCGTCTATCTGGGCATGGCGGCCTCCTTCTGGGAACTGGCGGCGGGGCTGTTTTTCTTTGGAGTGGCCGCGAATTTAACCAACATATCCGTTAATACGCAGGGTGTGGGGGTGGAGCGGCTGTACCAGTGCAGCATCATGGCGCGGTTCCATGGCTTGTGGAGCCTGGCGGGATTCTTCGGCGCTCTGCTGGGAGCGCTGATGGTGGACTGGAAGGTATCCACGGAAACGCACTTCATCGCCATTTTCCTGATGTGCATGGTTATTCTGGCCGTATTTTCCCGGACTCTCCTGCCGCGGGACGCGCGGCGTTCCTCCACCCAGGGCGGCGGCATGTTCCGGAGCATGGACGCGTATGTGCTGGTCATCGGCCTGATCGCCTTCGGGAGCATGGTGAGCGAGGGGACCATGTTTGACTGGAGCGGCGTATACTTTGAAAGCGTGGTGCAGCCCGGACCGGGACTGGTCCAGGTGGGGTACGTGGCCTTCATGAGCACCATGGCCCTGGGGCGCTTTACGGCGGACCGCATGGTGATGCGCTTCGGCCCCGTGCGGGTGCTGCGCGCCAGCGGCATCCTCATTGCCTCCGGGCTGCTGGTCTCCGTCCTGTTCCCCATGCTGTGGTCCGCTACGCTGGGCTTCCTGCTGGTGGGGTTTGGTACCTCCTCCATCGTTCCCCTGTGCTACAGCCTGGCGGGAAAATCCAAAAAAATGATTCCCAGCGTGGCCCTGGCCTCCGTCTCCACCATCGGCTTTCTGGGCTTCCTGCTGGGGCCTCCGGTCATCGGCCACATTGCCCATGCTTCCTCACTGAGGTGGTCCTTCTCTCTCATTGCCCTGGTCGGGCTGGGAACGGCGTTCGTCGCTCCCTTCCTGAAAAAATTCAGGTAAGCTTCGGAAAAGGAGAAAAACTCACACGTATCTGTGGGTAAAGGAAAAGGAAATCAGCGTGAGCACGGCCAGGATTCCAATTGCGCCGTATCCCGTGAATTGGGCGTTACGCAGGCGTTCTTGGTAAACGTTTTGAAGTCCCATCTTCTGCTTGTCGATTTCCTTTCTTTCCCGCACAAGCTTCTCGTGGAAAACATGTTTTGCCTCCTGAAGGGCGTCAATGTCCCGCTGGAGTTTTACAAGTGCCTTTTTATGTTCATTCTGTAGATTCAGAATGTCCGGATGGGCAGGTTTGATAGGAGTGAGCTGGCTGCCGGAAGGATCATAATTTTTATTGTGCGGGGAATTGGCTTTCATGAACTCTTCCTCCGCCCGGTCCATCCGTACAAGCTCTCCTTCCATTTTCTGGATGGAATCCATGAGATTGCCGTTTTGCAGAGCAACGGCTTTCGCCATGTTGCGATGCTTCTTTTCCATGGCTTCCTTGGCCTCAATGATGGCATAGGACGTAGCTCTCCCTCCCGCGCGGCCGCTGGACAGGGATGACCGGGCAGACCTTCTCATGGAATCCTCCCTTTCCGCCATGTCATCCGTATCCCGTTTAATAATGGAGGCCAGCTTCTGGTTATTGTCACTTATTTGGCGCCGGTTTTTTATCAGCAACTTGGCTATTTCCTCCCGGCGTGTTCCGAAGGCTTCCAGCGTAGCCTTCCATTCCTGGGCAGAAAGCTTACGATGCACGATAGCGCGTTTAGCCTTTCCTTCCTGTTGCTTCTGGGCGGCTCCCAGGCGGGATTCTATGACGGCCAGCTTATTCTCATAATCTACTTTTTCCAGATCAACTGCCGTAAACAGTTCATTCAGCTGCTTGTCCGCTTTAGCAATTTTAGGTTCCGTAGTTGTTTGTATTTCTTCCAGTTTGGCATTAAGTTTGTCTATTGATGCATGATGTTCGCTGGTCAAGCCTTTATTGTACCAAACGCTTCCGATGATAGCCAGGATAGTCAGAATAGAGAGTAAGTAACGCATTGTATTGAAGGGTAGAGAACACATTTTTCTTAACGCGGAATTTTGTTAGAAGCAAGTTTTTTAATGATAAATAATTATGTTTATTTATCCTGGAAAGGCATCGCGGTTTTATTGCATGCCGGTTTCCCATTGTTTTCGCCTCTGAAGAAACCGTGAATGTAATGGCTCCTTTACTGTGATAGGAAATGAACCCGTTTTTGAACCCGGCGGCGTTTCCTCAGGCCGCAGGAAGAAGAGGGGATTCAAAAGGTTTTATCAATCGGCGGTAACGGAAAAAGGAAGCCGGAGATTTTTTCCGGCATCTGCCCGGAATGCCGCATCAGAAAAAGTTCCCCCCATTTTTATCGTATGAACAACCAAACGATATGTAGGATACTTTTCCTTTTTTCATCAATTCTTCTTAAACATGCTCTCGAAAGAGAAACAAGTATGGATGATGCGAATGGTGCGCCTGGCAGGACTCGAACCTGTACGCCTTTCGGCACCAGATCCTAAGTCTGGCGCGTCTACCAATTTCGCCACAGGCGCGACGAATGCTTGGGCGCACTCTGCCATACCGCGCCCTGGCGTTCAAGATTAAACAGGAGGGGGCTTTGTCTTTGACATGCCCCGGGGCAGCCCGTATGGTGGCTGCCTATGAAAATGTTAATTACCCTGTTGAGCGTCTGTCTTCTGGCCGCATTCCCCCCTTCACGGGCGGATGTCAGGCTCCCCAAAAGCGCGTTTACCCCGGACCGGATGGAAGAGGCGCTGAAAACGGCGCAGGAGCAAAAGAAGCCCGTGGCCTATCTTTATACCAACACGGCCACCACCTGCCCGCTGGCCGCCGGCGTGACGGAGGGGTTTCTTGAAGCCGTGGGGAAGCGGTGCGTGCTGGTTTATCTTCCGGTGAAGGAAGGAAAGTTCGCGGTGGCTGATCCCGTGAAGGAAGCCCTGAAGAAGGGCAAGTTTTATCCCAAGCTCGTGCTGACCGCCAGCGACGGCTCCGGGGCGCAGTGCTTTACGTATGAGGCCTACCAGGCGGATTCCAAAAAAGCGGCGCGCGAAATCAAGAGGCGGATTATTGCCCTGGCTAAAAAACAGTCCTGAACCCGGGGGCGAAACACTCCGGGCGTTCCGCACGGCAGGTTCAGCCCATGATTTGCGCCGGAAAGGGGAATATCTTCACAAACAGGAAATCCAGCATCCCTACGCACAGGGCAATGCAGATGGCCTTTTTAGGGGACAGCCGGGGGGTCACCTTCAGCCAGGTGATGATTCCCGCGTGAACCGCCAGGGAGACGCCCACGGACCACCAGAAGAACGGAATGCCCGTCATGGCGATGAGCGCCGCCAGCGGGTACGTGAACGCCAGGAAGATTTTCATGATGGCTTCCCATTCATGCCCGCGCACCATCATGAGCTGTTTGGACAGGAGGGAGACGTACAGGCAGGAGGGGACCACGACGCACAGGATGAGGGAGACGAACCCTTTTTTTGCATACCGTTCTTCCTGCGTGGGAATGTACATGCCGCATATACTGGGTCAGCAGGGTGGAATTGTCAAACATTGTCCTAGCCCGGCGGGGCGGCGGGATTATACTGGCGGCACAGCGTATGTCGTCTTTTGAATTAAATTCCTCCTTCAAGCCCTCCGGGGACCAGGAGCAGGCCATCGGCAAGCTGCTCAAGTCTCTGGAGGCGGGCAACAAGCACCAGGGCCTGCTGGGGGTGACCGGGAGCGGCAAGACGTTCACGATGGCGAATCTGATTGCCCGGATGAACAGGCCCACGCTGGTGATTTCCCACAACAAGACGCTCGCCGCGCAGCTTCATTCGGAGCTGAAAAGCTTTTTCCCGAATAACGCGGTGGACTATTACGTTTCCTATTTCGACTATTACCAGCCGGAGGCGTACATCGCCAGCTCCGACACTTATATTGAAAAGGATTCCGCCATTAATGACGAGCTGGACCGCCTGAGCCTGAACGCCATGAATTCCCTGATGACGCGCCGGGACGTGATTGTGGTGGCGTCCGTCTCCTGCATTTACGGCCTGTCTACGCCGGAGGATTACCGCAACCTGACGCTGCGCATCCGTGAGGGGGACATCATGGACCGGGACGTGTTCCTGCGGCAGCTGGTGGAGCGCCTGTTTGAACGGCAGGATTTTGATTTTACCCGCGGCACGTTCCGCGTGCGCGGGGAGGTGGTGGAGGTGTTCCCCGCCTACTCGGAAGGGGAGGCGATCCGCGTGGAGTTTTTCGGGGACGAGGTGGAGCGGGTTTCCCTGATTGATTCCAATTCCGGGCGCGTCCGGGAACGGCTGGGGAGCTATACCTTTTTCCCGGCCAAGCAGTACGTGGCCGCCCCGGAAAAGCGCGCCGCGGCGCTGAAAGCCATCCGGGAGGAGCTGGAAGACCGCGTGGGCTGGTTTGAAAGGCATGGGAACCTCATTGAGGCGCAGCGCCTGAAACTGCGTACGGATTACGATCTGGAGCTGATTGAGGAGCTGGGCTTCTGCAAGGGGATTGAGAACTATTCCCGCCATCTTTCCGGGCGCCTGCCGGGCAGTTCCCCGTCCACCCTGCTGGACTTCTTCCCCAAGGATTCCCTGACCCTGATTGATGAAAGCCATGTGGCCGTGCCCCAGCTGGGCGGCATGTACGAAGGGGACCGCAGCCGGAAAAACATTCTGGTGGAGCACGGCTTCCGCCTGCCCAGCGCCCTGGACAACAGGCCGCTGAAATTCCATGAGTTCATGGAAAGGCAGAACCAGATCGTGTACGCCTCCGCCACGCCGGGGCCGTTTGAGCTGGTGAACTGCCGTGCGGACAACAGGACTTACATTCCCGTGCGCCGCGCCGCCAGGTCCGGGGAAAAGGCGCCGGAGGGGTTCAAGGGGATTCTCTTCACCTCCCCCAAGGACATCCGCGTCACCCCCAGCCCGTCCACGGAACCGGTGGAGAAGTTTGATCCCACCAAGCGTTCCACCCCACTGATTGTGGAGCAGATTATCCGCCCCACCGGCCTGCTGGAACCGAAGATCACCATCCGCCCGCTGAAAGGGCAGATTGACGAGACGATCGCTTTGTGCAACGAGCGCGTTGCCAAAAATGAACGCGTGCTGGTCACGACGCTGACCAAGAAGACGGCGGAGGACCTGACGGAGTACCTGAAGGGGGTGGGGCTGAAAGTCTCCTACATCCATGCGGATGTGGACGCCATTGAGCGCGTGGAAATCCTGCGTGCCCTGCGCGCGCGGAAGATAGACGTTCTGGTGGGCATCAACCTCCTCAGGGAAGGGCTGGATTTGCCGGAAGTCTCCCTGGTGTGCATTCTGGATGCGGACAAGGAAGGATTCCTGCGCAATGAAACGTCCCTGGTGCAGACGGCGGGCCGCGCCGCGCGCCATTTGAACGGGGAGTGCGTCCTGTTTGCGGATGTCATGACGGATTCCATTAAACGGCTGATTGAGCTGACGGACTACCGCCGGAGCATCCAGGAGAAGTATAACCGGGAGCACGGCATTGTTCCGCAGACCGTGAGCCGGTCCGAGCAGGGGCAGTTGAAGCTGTACGCAGAGGAGGATGAAGAGTCCTTCCGCGTGGCGGAAGACGAGGCCGGGTACGGGCTGGAAGAACGCATCGCCAGGCTGGAGGCGGAAATGAAGGAGGCGGCCTCCCATCTGGAGTTTGAACGCGCCGCCCTGATCCGGGATGAAATCAGGCAAATGCGTGAAGGCGGTAAAAAAGGGCAGGGCACTTCTTGAGGGATGCCTCGTTCTCCCTCCGGGAACGTGGTTGTCCGGCGTTCCGGAACGGGAGGTGGGGTAAATGATGTCTTTTTCCTGCACGTTAATGCGTCCTGGCAGGGCGCATTTGTTGTCTGCCGGAATCGGAGCGCCTTGTGCTGGGCCGGAGTGAAGGGCGCCCGCGGGAAAAAGAAGGAAAGGCCGTGAATGAATTGCCGCCCGGCGGGCGTATACCCTTCATGCGGTTGACGATGATCTCCACAAATTGCTGTAGCCTGCTTGCTGCCCTGGTGGCCGGGGCTCTTATGCCGGGTTCTTTTTCCATGGCTGCTCCTCATGCGGATACGGTCGCCACGGAATGGAGGGAGGAAATTCCCCTCCCCGTTTATCCCAATGCCGAATTGGTGGACTTGTACGAAAAAACGTGGGAGATTGCCGCTGGCCGGGTGAGGAAAGGGCCGGAAGGGCTGCCCGCCTCCCCCTATCTGGATGAAAACTGTTATGAAACGGATATCTGGATTTGGGATACCTGCTTCATGGCCCTGTTTTCCAAATATGCGCCCAAGTCCTTTCCCGGCAAGGAAAGCCTGGACAATTTCTATTACCCCATGCACCGGGGAGCTTCTACGCCGCTGCGCATCCACCTGAGGGACAATCCGCCCCTGTTCGCGTGGCTTGAATGGGAAAACTACCAGTTTTCCGGAGACACGGACCGGGTGAACGCCATCCTTCTCCAGGAGCAGTTCCTCCAGAGCCACTTCCACTGGTTCAACACGGCTCCCAAGGGGGAGAAGGTGCCCTACAGCAGCAATCCCATTCACCGGGGCGTGGTTGGCCGGGAGGGCTTCACGTGGACAGGGGGAGCCAGCGGGATGGACAATACGCCGCGCGGGCGTGATTCCGGCGGCTATGACAAGATCCTGTGGGTGGATGCCATTTCCCAGCAGGCTCTGTCCGCCCTTTGCATCGGCAAACTGTATTCTTCCCTGGGGAAAAAGGAAGAAGCCCTGGCGTGGGAAAAGGAGTACCGGGCCCTGGCCGGAAAAATCAATGAACTGTACTGGGATGAGGAAGACGGTTTTTACTATGATGTGGACATTGCCTCCAAAAAGCCCTGCCGCGTGAAAACAATCGCCTCCTTCTGGCCGCTGCTGGCCGGGGCGGCCACCCCGGAGCAGGCCGCCCGCATGGTGGAGCATGTGAAAAAGGCTGGCGAATTCGGCGGAGATTTCCCCTGGCCCACGCTGGCAAGGAGCGACAGGGACTTTGACGCGGAAACCGGCAACTACTGGCGCGGGGCCGTCTGGCTGCCTACCGCCTATATGGCGACCAAGGCGCTGGAACGCTACGGCTATACGGACCTGGCGGATGAATTGGCGGAAAAGGTTCTCATGCAGCAGCTGAAAACCTATCATGAAGTTGAGCCCCATACCATCTGGGAGTGCTACAGCCCTTCCGCCAACCGTCCTTCCATTGAGCACGGGCGCCGCGTCAGGCCGGATTTCTGCGGGTGGTCCGCCCTCGGGCCCGTTTCCCTGTTTATTGAAAACGTGCTGGGCTTTCATGAAGTCAGCGCCGCGCGGCGGGAAGTCCGGTGGAGATTGCGCCCGGAGAAGGGGAGGCATGGAATCCGGCGCCTGGCGTTCGGCCCCGTAACCACGGATATTGTCTTTGACGGTAAAAAGAGCATCGCCGTGCGGAGCACGGTGCCCTATACCCTGTACGTCAACGGAAACGCCCATGCGGTCCCGGCAGGGGAAAGCGTCATCTCCCTTCCTTCTTTCCCGGAGCCGGGCAGGCAGGGAACAGGCGGATTTTATCCGGAAAAATGATTCAGTCCCATTTTCCGCTTGCCAAGAGCGGATTGGCGCCTATACTCCTTCCACCATGACCCGCAAAGGTGGTATCAACAAAACCCGCAAGGCAGTCGCCAAGCGTTTCAAGGTTACCGGCACGGGCAAGGTACTGCGCCGTAAACAGGGTAAGCGCCACATCCTCCAGAAGAAATCCAGCAAGCGCAAGCGTCAGCTTGGCAAGGTGGCTCTGGTGGACGAAACGCAAGTCTGGGCAGTCAAGCAGAACCTGCCTTTCGCCTAAACCGCGGAAACGCTCGACCAACGCCGAGCTTTCCCCCCGCTGAACGGGGGGCCTTCATGCAGCCTTCTTCCAATGAGAAGATAAGAACAGGCGAGACTGCAGGGAGGTGAGGAAGAACAGTCTGTTCAAGATAGAAATAGAAATAAGCTATGCCACGTGCCACTAATGGACCGGCCTCTCGCAAGCGCCGTAAGCGCATCCTCTTGCGTGCCAAGGGTTTCCGCGGTTTCCGCAGCAAACTCTTCCGCTACGCCAAGGACGCCGTTTACAAGGCTTGGCAGTATGAATACCGTGACCGCAAGCGCCGGAAGGGACAATTCCGCCGTCTCTGGATCGCCCGTATCTCCGCTGCCGTCCGCGACCGCGGTCTGACCTATTCCCGCTTTATGGAAGGCCTGAAAGCCGCCAACGTCGATCTGGACCGCAAGGTTCTTGCCGACCTGGCCGTCTCTGACGAAAAGGCTTTTGACGCCATCTTCGCGCAAGCCAAGAAGGCCATTGAAGCCAAGGATGGTGCCGCTCTCCGCGCCTAAGACGCAGCAGAGTCCATCTGTTCAGTAAATATTAACAAACAGCCCCGGAAGGTAATCTTCCGGGGCTGTTTTGCGTTTTCATGTCCGGGTGCGGGAAAAAGCTGTGGAACTCCGGCGGGGATGCTTCGTTTATTCGGGTTCGGGAGACGTGTCTTTTCCTTTGCCGCGCTGGCCAGTTCCTCCTTCTTCCGCATCAGTCCATCCCTGTTCCGGAAGCGGTTTTTGTTCCCGTTGGCGTCAACCGGCACCAGGGAAGGGATGGAAGCGGGATAGTTTTTGCGGATCAGGGGGCTTTCCTTGGAGAGGCTGTCCAGACAGCCGGACAGGAAGACAGGGCATGGCATTTTGTTAGGAACGGCCCATTTCAGGCTTCCTTCCCGCGCATGGCCATCCTGCACAGGACTACTTCCAAATCCTTGCGGAATGCGTATTATCCCGGCATACCTCCACGTTGTGCGGAAGGGAGGCCCTGCACGGCCCGCACCGGCTGGCGGAATAGTGCAGGATAAAATAACCTGGCGTTCCATTGGCCGCCCATTTTAAGGAACCTGCCGTCTTTTTCCCGGCAGGCCAGCCCTTTCAGCATTTGCCCGGAACGCCCGGCATGGAAAATTTGGAGACAGTCCTCTCCTGCTGTTCTGGCGTTTCTGCCGTCTGTTCAGAATCAAACCCGTCCTTTGTCATTAGGACATCCTTGAAGCTTGTTCGCCGGGAAGTGCCATGATACACTTAATGACAAAGCACTACCATGGATAACGTTCTTTCCGTTCTTACCACCATCGGCATTATTTTTGGCGTGGTGATGTTGTTTAACTTCATGATTTTCATTCATGAACTGGGGCATTTTTTCGCCGCCCGCTGGCGCGGCCTGTATGTGGACAGGTTCCAAATCTGGTTTGGACGTCCCATCTGGAAAAAAACCATTAACGGCGTTCAGTGGGGACTGGGCTGGATCCCTGCCGGGGGCTTTGTCTCCCTGCCGCAGATGGCTCCCATGGAGGCCATTGAAGGGAGCGTGGAACTCCCCAAGGATTTGAAGCCCGTCACTCCTCTGGACAAGATCATTGTGGCCGCCGCCGGCCCCATCGCCTCTTTCCTGCTGGCCGTGTTTTTTGCCGTGGCCGTCTGGATGGTGGGCAAGCCGGATGTGGAAATGGGGGTGACGACGGTAGGCTTCGTTGCTCCGGACAGTCCTGCGGCGCAGTCCGGCATTCTGCCCGGTGACAAGATTGTGAAGGTGGACGGCCGCCCGGTGGACAAATGGGCGGGCAATATGGAAGGCGTGCGTGAACTGATCATGCTTGGCGAGCATGACCAGGTGGTCTTTACGGTGCAGAGGCCGGGCCATGAGGGGGAGATGGATATTTCCTGCGGCTTCCGGATTCCGGAAACCTCCTGGTGGCAGCGCTCCGGCATGCGCCAGGTGGGGCTGATGCAGGCGATGCCCTGCGTGGTAGGGGAAGTGCTTCCCAACTCTCCCGCAGCCCAGGCCGGGCTGAAGCCGGGCGATGTGGTGACGGCGGCCAACGGGGTGCGCATCTGGAGCCCCGCGGCGCTGGATGTCCTGCTGAAGAAGAATGAACCGCTCCTGCTGGACGTGACGGCCAGGGACGGCGCTGCAAGGCAGGTGAGCATCCAGGGAAGGCTTCCGGAAAACTGGCACAACGGCTCGGACGGTTCCGTGCTCAAGGGCGCACAGCCCATTCTGGGCGTGACCTGGGACCTGAGCTCCGTGGGGCGTGACGTAACCGTGCATCCCACTCCGTGGGCTCAGATCAAGCAGAGCTTGAAATGGATGGGGGATACCCTGGCGAAGGTGGTCGCCCCCGGCAGCAGCGTGGGCGTGGAGCACCTCTCCGGCCCCGTGGGAATTGCCAACCAGTTTTACAAGATGTTCTCCCTGGAGGAAGGCTGGAAGCTGGCCCTGTGGTTTGCCGTGGTGCTGAACGTGAACCTGGCTATCCTGAACATTCTGCCCCTTCCGGTGGTGGATGGCGGCCACGTGGTGATGAACACCATTGAGCTGGTCTTCAGGCGTCCCCTGAATGTGAAGGTGCTGGAATTCGTCCAGTTCGGCTTCGTCTTTGTGCTGATGGGCTTCTTCCTGTTCGTGACATTCAAGGACGTGGGGGACTTCTTCGGCAAAAAGCCGGATAAGCTGCCCGCCCCGGTGTTCAAGGCCGTGACGGATTAAACGCGCCCATCTCCGGCTTGATTCCATGAAGCGGTCACTGGCGGTGTGTTTCCTGTTCCGGGCGGTGGTGCTGGCGCTCCTTGCGTACGCCATGCTGCTTACCTGGTGGACTCCCTTCACCGGGGACAGCTTCATGCATTCCGTCTTCGGGGCGGACCACCGCCTGGCCTTCCGGCCCGTGCTGGAACGGTGCTGGTGGTCGTACATGAACTGGAATCCCCGCCTGGGGGAATTCCTGGCTATCTTTACGGCCACGGCGGGAAAGTGGCTTTTTCTGGCCGTCAATCCCTTCGTGATTCTTTCCCTGGCGCTGATGATGTTTTATCTGGCGCGGGGAAGGAGGGTGAATCCCGGGGACTGGAGGGATGTGCTGCTGTTCTCCGTGGGGGCCCTTCTTCTGCTCACTTCTTCCTCCAGGCCCGGCATCACGATGTTCTGGCTGTCCGGAGGAACTAATTATGCCTGGTCCGCCTCCGTCTGGCTGGGGTTCCTGTGCCTGTACCGCGGCTTGTTGGCCGGAACGTCCCGGATTCCGGACAGGCCCCTGTCATGGCTCTGGATAAGCCTTGTGGCTTTTGCCGCCGGAATGACTAATGAGAACCAGGTTCCCGCTTCCCTGGGCATGCTCTTCCTGTACTGGGTGTATGCGCGCTGGAGGGGGATGATTCTTCCCCGCTGGTTCCTGTTCGGCTGGGGTTTTCATGCCTTGGGGGGCGCCTGTCTCCTGCTGGCCCCCGGCAACGCGGCGCGTCTTCATTCGGAAACGGCGGGCGGCGCCGCCGTTCTTCATTCCTGGGCGGAACGTTTCAGCGCCGTCCCGGAGCTGATGAATGCCTTTTACGAGTTCATGCTGCTGCCTAGATTTCTGCTGGTTGCGGCGGTGGCCGCCCTGGCTCTGCTGACGTGGAGGAGAGGGTGGAGCTGGTGGAAGAGAGCTTCCGGACGGCGCATGTGCGTTTCCCTGCTGTTGATGCTGGTGGCGCATGCCATGGCGGTCAGCTTTTTTGTGCGCGTCATTCCCGCCTGGCATGCCATGTTCTCCGCCACCGTACTGATGATGACGGGCATTCTGGGGCTGTACGGAGTGTGGCTGGATACCGTGCGGCGGCGCTGGATTCCGGCCTGCCTTCTGGCCGCTGCGGGGAGTCTGGCCCTGTGGGTATGCTCCGGGTATCTGGACGCCTTCCCGCGCATCCACCGCCAGTGCGGGGAACGGAAAATGTTCATCCGCCATGAACTGGAAAAGGGCGAGAAGAACATTGTGGTTCCCCCTTATGAGCCCGTGCCGCTGGCTCCTTATGTCTCCGTCATGTGGCGCATGGGCAGCGGTGACCCTGATGAATTCATCAACCGTTCCGTTGCCCGCTATCTGGGGATTGAAAGTATCCGGGTAGCTGTTTCGGAGCATTGATTATTCTTTCCCGGGCAGTCCGTTTTCTGGAAGCTCCAGTCGAATATAATGTCTGTTAATGCGGCGTTGTTTTTCTTGCCCATCCATTTCCATGAAATTCCGGTTTTTTAACCTTCTTTCTGAGATATATAACCCAGATTGAAAACTCGCGTTCAGAGAAGCTGCAAAGGTGCTTATCAACTTGAAATGGAACAATATATCCCTATCCCGAAAAATTGAGACAGGGCCGGTAAAGCATCCGGAGAGAGAGTTTTCCCTTTCCGGGGGAAGGCGGTCATCCTGTTTTTACTGAGGGGGAGGAACCCGGCTTTTGGAGTTCCTCAACATTCAATTTATCTGGCGGGGACGTTTGCTTAATGATTGATTTTTTTAGCGGATTTCCTTGTATGCTTTTGAGTCCAGGGACAATGTACCAGGCACTTCAAACAGGTGCTGCATCCATATACATCAACTATTTCATCTCTTGAAATGGCCGGACTCCATGTTTTCCCTTTCAAAACCTGTTTCTCGCAAATTTTCCTGCAAATATTGCAATTGCCGCACTTAGGTAAAAAAGGTTCGTGCAGTACGGTTTCCAGCGGCGCATCGGTTAAAACCGTGCCAAGACATTGTGCCGCTCCGTATTCAGGAGTAATCAACAAGTTGTTTCTCCCAATCCACCCTAATCCGCCAAGCAAGGCAACTTTTTTATGAGGCAAGACAGATTCTTTTACCTCAAAATTGAATACTTCTTCAGCCACCAATCCTGCATCGGATTGGGATTTGGCTTGATAACCCTTCCCGGCAATGAACCCGGTTAATTCATCCGCAACTTCTCCCGCCTTATGTTCAGTCTGCGTATATTCATCATCATCAAAATTATAATGATCCTCTATCCGCGCCTGTACGTAATCGGGAGTATCAACTACCTTCCTGACATAATCCGCGGTCAGCGGAAATGCAAAAACAATGGCGTTAGGGAGTTTTCTGTTTTGCTTTTCGTCTAAATGCGCTATGCTGACAAAGCGTACGAGCTTTGCTCCCCGGCTTGTTAATTCATGTTCTATCTCTTGATTCAAGTATTTCATGTTCATTTTTTGTAACAGAGACGCAAATATCTGTTATCAACTCGGAAGACGGAGCTTCCCCCGGGTGTTGATATAAATCCCGAATGTAAATTGTTCTTCAGCATAATTGCCTGTCCGCGGCCAATCAAGATAAATATGGCGGATACACGCTATTTGATTCATGGAACAATCCCTTAAACGCAAGGCGGCATATTCGCCTGAAGGGATTCTCATAAATGACGGAGCCTTCAGGCTGCAAGGCGGTATGAGCGGAACGCAGGATGCAGGCGAACAACGGCATGGAGCGGATTTCCATTTTTCGCTGGGGTAACGCAGTGGCGGCGGAAGCTTGGCTTCTCATCGGAGGGCTGCCATTCCACGGCTCAAACACCCCATGAAGAAAACGGGCGGCGCATGCCTTTCTCCCCCGGAGACAACTTCCGGCACGGCTTGTTGACCAGGGCGTTAACTGCTCCGGTTCTTTTATCGTGACGTCCGGCGCCCCTTTCAGCGGAGAATACATCTGCCCCTGTTGGGCGGTTTTTCCGGCAAGGATGTCTTCGGGACGCCTGTTTTCCATTCCGGTTCGCCAGGCTGCGCGAGGTTTTTTCCCATACGGATTAACACAGGAACGCGGGCGGGGCGGCAGGGGAAGTGTGCAGAGGGGACCGGAGTCCTTAAACGCGGATGGTTTCCTTCAAGTGAGTGGAAACGATGATGCACGTGATATGTTCCGGCGGTATTCCGGTAATTCTGGATACGATGCGGGCGTAGGCGTTCAACTGGCCGGAGTGGCGTTCCTTCAGTTGTTCAGGGGATTCCGCGTGGTCCGTTTTGAAGTCCACGATGCGGGCGCTTCCTTCATGAAGGATCAGCCTGTCAATCACGCCGGAAATCCAGCTGTTCCCGTCAATGGCCTCAATGCGCTGTTCCTTCATGATGCACGCCGTTTCAGGGGGGGTGAAGAGCTCCCGGATGGAGGGGGCCTCCAGGCAGGCGGCTACGGTGCGTTCCGCTTCCGTGGCGGGATGAAGGGCCCATTCCGGCTTATTCTCCTCATTCCAGCGGGTGATCCGCTCAAAGACGGCGTGAACGGCTGAACCGAACGCGGCGGATTCCACATCCGCGGCATGCTTCCCTTCATGGGCCGCATTTTCCAGCACAGCCGGACCGGAGGGGGATATCCGTTCCCTGATAACCGGTTGCTGCATGGGCCATTCGGGCATCTCTTCTTCCGTTCGCTCACGTACCGTTTCCGTGAACTCCCCGTACCATTCGGGATGGCCGCAGGAATACAGGCATTCCGCTCCGGATTCCGGAAGGATTTTCTCCATGCCTTTTTCACAGGCCCGTGCCGCAGAACGGACAACCTTCCACATGGAGTCCGCAACCGTTTCCCCCTTGTCTTCCTTGTACGGGAGAATGACATAAGTAGCCCGTTTGGCGCGGGTGAGCGCCACGTACAGCTTGCAGAATCCGTCAAACTGCTGCCGGGCGCGCCATTCCCGGTAAAGAGTCTCAAGCTGCGGGACGTTCGTGTAAACGTGCCTGGAAGGAGCCAGCACAATGCCTTCTATTTCTCCTTCCCGGTTCTTTTTGACAAAGTGGGTCAGGTGTCTTCCATCCGCAAAAGGGGCGTCCCTGCCGATCTGCGGCAGAATGACGATATCAAATCCCAGGCCCTTGGATTTGTGAATGGTCATGATGCGGACGATGCCGCCGGCGGGGTCTTCCCGGCGGGTCAGGTCTTCCATGTGCCTGATCCATTCATCCAGGGAAATGCCCTTTTCATCCACCTGTTCCGCCTCATTCTTCCAGACGGCCAGGCGGTCCCGGTGGAATTCCGTCAGGACCGCCCCTCCCAGGGCCAGCCTGCGTTCCACCTCTTCCATGACGGCGGCGTAGCCGTCCCGTTCCAGCAGAAGACGCCAGCCCTGCCAGCCCATGCCTTCCCGCCGTTCCGGCGTGACCAGGGGCTGGAGGGGGGAATGGGTGAGCAGCCCCGCGGTAAAAGGGTCTCCCGGCATGAGCAGCCAGCGGAAAAAGTACAGCAGGTTTTTCCCCAGGGGGGAGTCCACGCCCACGGGAACGTCGTCGCATACCTCCGCGGGAATGCCGTGGTCCGCCAGCCAGGTTTTAATGGCCAGAGCCTGGTTTTTCGTGCTGACCAGAATGGCAGTCTCCAGGCCGCGGCGCAGGGCTCCCGTGCGTTCCAGAATGTCTGCCGCCGCCTGGCACACCAGGTCGTTGGCCGTGGAAGCCTCCGCCTTGGGCGTCTGCCAGATTTGGGCGGCTCCCGGCTTCCCCTCCAGGTGCGGCGCGCTCCGGTGCTCCGGATATTCCCCCCATTGCTCCAGGGCGGCGGGTTCGCAGTCCGGGGCTGTCCGGGCGTAGTCGCAAACATCGTTTACCAGGTCCAGCACGGGTTGCACGGAGCGGTAGGAGGTGGACATGCCGCGTTCTTCCAGGTCAAGCTGGATGGAGACGGAGCGGAAAAGTTCCGGGTCCCCGCCGCGCCACTGGTACACGCTCTGCTTGATGTCCCCCACCACAAAGATGCTGCCTTCATTCCCGGCCTTGGATTCCGTCAGGTCTTCCAGAAAGGGCTTGATGACGCGCCACTGGGACTGGGATGTGTCCTGGAATTCATCCAGCATCCAATGGTCATACCGGCAGTACATGCGGTATTGCAGGTCTCTTTTCAGCTCCGGCGTCATGACTCCGTCCCCCAGCATGCGCGTGACGTCGTGGAACAGGAATCTCCCCTTGCTGCGGACCAGGGAGGAATATTTGCCTTCAAAGAGGCTTATCAGCCCGTGCGTGGCGCGGGTGCGGTGCAGCGCCTGCAGCACCTCCATGCGGAGCCAGCTCTGGATGAGCTCTTCCAATGGGGGGGACCAGAAATCCCGGAATTTCTCACGCGCCTCTTCCATGGTGATGTTCCAGCCGGAACCTCCCTCCGTGCGGAAGCGCACGCGGCCCAGCCTGGCGTACCGGGAGAAGCCGTTCAGGAAGCGCAGGAACATCTCTTTGCTTTTGGCCCCGTTTTTTCCTTCCGGCGCGGGGGCTTCCTGCGCCCTGAAGGCCAGGGCATGCAGGAGGGCGTCAAACTGTTCCAGGGGAACGGGGGGAACCAGTTCTTCCGGCGTAAAGCCCAGCGCGGCGGGGTTTCCCCAGGTTCCGGCGTCCGGTTCATCCAGAAAAAGTTCGTGGTAGGTATGGAGACGCCGCATCATGGAATCCTCCGCATCCGCGGCTTCCGCATCGGAATCCGCTCCGGAGAGGAAGGCGTCTTCAAAATTCTGCCTCCGTTCCCGGTCCCCGGAACATTCCCGGTACAGGGAGAGCAGCGCTTCGCGGCGCGCCAGTTTTTCCGCCGTGGGGTCAATCATGCTGAATCCGCTGACGCCCAGTTCAAAGGTGCTGGCGGAGGCAATCTGGGCAAACAGGCTGTCAATGGTGCAGAGGTTGAGGCGCGCCAGGTTCTGCACCAGGATGCGGAGCAGGTGGCGGAAACGCTCGCGGTGAAGGTTCTCTGCCCGCCATGAATCCGGTGCTCCGGGCCAGATGCCGGGTTCCCCGGGCGTTCCCTTGATGACCGTCCATAGCTGTTCTTTCAGCCGTGCCGCTCCCGTCTCATCCGTGGCGCCCGCCGCCAGGTCCGTCAGGATGCGGTCCTTGAATTCTCCCGCCGCCTTCCGGGTGAAGGTGATGGCGATGAGCCGTTCCGGATGGTTCCCGTGGTTCAGGGCCAGCAGCCCCAGAAAGCGCAGGGAAAGCTGGTAGGTTTTTCCCGTTCCGGCGGATGCGGAGATCAGCATGTTGGTCAGGGAGGACATTTCAGAAGGGAAGGTGGGGGGTGAAGTTAAGGCCCAGCAGGTCCTGAAGGGTTTCCCGCCGGGAGGCCATCAGGTCCTTGAACACGTCATAGGAGGGCGGGTTCCAGCCCAGCTCCTCCGCAGTGATGAGCCCGCGGCCTTCATGAAGAAGCTTCATCAGCTCCGCCGTCCAGGCGCGGGCGCTGTCCAGCGCGCATTCTTCATAGCCGGGCATGGGGTCGTGAAGCGTGTCCCAGGCGGAAAGGCCGATGTCCAGAGGGTTGGCGGGAAGGGCGTAATACGCCGCGGAAGGATGTCCGCCATAGGCTTCCGTGGCCCACAGCACGTAGACGGGCAGTTGGAGGTCCTTCCAGCGCGCGTGCACCAGCCTGCCGTTTTTCTGGCGTCTGGTATAAGGGCGCAGGGCGGGGGAAAGCAGGGACAGGGCATCCGGGCGTCCGATGGTTTCCAGATGCTTTCTTTCACAGGAGGCGGCCGCCCCCGTCTTGTAGTCAATGACGCGCACGCGGCCGTCCGCGTGGCGGTCAATGCGGTCAATGCGGAACT
The DNA here is from genome assembly GCF_018709685.1 of Akkermansia muciniphila. Taxonomy (GTDB): domain Bacteria; phylum Verrucomicrobiota; class Verrucomicrobiia; order Verrucomicrobiales; family Akkermansiaceae; genus Akkermansia; species Akkermansia muciniphila_E. The sequence goes on along the minus strand of NZ_JABDHQ010000016.1, from coordinate 33,624 downwards.
TCATGGGGAAGCCGCCCAGGGACCAGTCTTCCACCTGGTGTTCAAAGGCGGTGCAGCACCAGCCGTCCTGAAGGTCCTGCAGGTGCTGGACCGCGTAAACGGAAAGCCTCTGCTCCATGGAGCGCTTTTGCAGAAGCAGGGGCATGAGGGGATTGGAGCCGTATTGCTTCCGGAAGGTTTCTTCCAGTACCTCCGTGATGGCGTCCTGAAGGGCGGCGGCGCTCATGCCGTCTTTCAGGGAGGCGTGCTCCCGGCAGAAGCATTCCAGCACGTCGTGAAGCATGGTGCCCAGTTCGTTGACGGCCATGTCCTCCTTGTCCGGCAGGAACTCTTCCTCATTCATGTGCAGGGCTTCCCTCATCCAGAAGCGCATGGGACAGGCCAGGAACCTTTTAAGGACGGAGGGGGAGAAGGGCAGGCCCTTCTCCTTCCAGGGATTTTTGTAACCGGGCGCCATTGTGCCTATGTCCGTGGCGGCCTTCCACCCTTCCGCGGGCTGGAGGTGCCAGTTGCCGCGCCGGTAGGGGAGCGGCGCGGGGGCCTCGCTGATTTCCCGGAAAAGCTGTTCCACGCGGCGCGGCAGTTCCGCCTCCGGGCAGCGCATGAGCAGGGAGGAGGGCGTCAGCGGATCGTTTTTGCTGCTGGTGCGGGAGAGGACGATGGTGAGGCTTCCCTCCCGTTTGCGGGAATGGAGCAGGGCGGTCAGCAGGAAGCTGTCCCTGGCCTTTTTCCGGTTGAAGGAATCAATGCCCAGGGCTTCCCGGAGCTCCTCCGGCATGAACTGGTCGGAAACGCCGCCCTCCGGCACGGTCCCCTCATTCAGGCCCGTCAGGATGAGGTGTTTTTCCGGGCGGAAGTGGACTTCCATCCACCCCAGGGAATCCAGCACGGCGTGCGCCTTCCTCCTGTTTTTGACGCGCAGGGGCTGAAGGCACTTCATCAGCAGCTGGAGGGCCGTTTCCGGCCTGGAAAAGGCGGTGGAGCGTTGCTGTAGCCGCACGAGGCCGGAAAGGCAGGAATGAAGCATTTCCATGGCCTCCGTTTCCGGCCCGTAGGCCTCCGCCAGGGCCGGGAACCATTCCAGCAGCCGTTCTCCCAGCATGCCGGGCTCCGTCATCCGGTCCCTCCATGCCAGAACAGCCCGGATGGAGGGGAGGGCGGCGGGATAAAATTCCTTCAGCCTGGAAAGCAGGTACTCTTCCGATTCCGGAAGAAACTTTTGCTGGATTTTATCCAGCGCGGCGCAGCAGTACTGCTGGTTATGGATGCCCAGGGAGGCGCACAGCAGGGAGGAACGCGCCAGGCTGGAGACGGGGCGGGCCGCCCCCTTTTCTTCCAGGGCCTGCCGGAGATGGCGGAGCAGGTCCATGACGCCGGTTCCGGCGAAGGGCTTTCCTTCCGGATTGTGGAGCCCCCAGCCGTACTCCCGCAGGCTGGCGTCCAGCGCCACGTTCATGTCCGGATCGCACACGCCCAGGGCCACGTCCGGCGTTCCTCCTGCTGCCGTGCCGGCGATGATCCGGCACGTTTCTCCGGCCAGCCGGGAGGGATTGGCCGTGATTCTGATCTGGGCGTCAAGGATGGGAATGGGGCAGTGGCTCCAGAATTCCGGAATGGGGGAGCCCCATGAATCAAAGGAGGCGGCTTCCTCCTCCGGCGCGTGGATCCATATCTCTACGGGAACTCCGTTTTGTTCCGCGTGCTGGAGGGCCTGGCGCAGGGGGCGCGGAACGTCCGCCACGCATGCCAGGATGATGCGGCCCCCCGTTTCACGCAGTGCGGCCAGCAGATGGGCCGGAGCCCGGGCTTCCACGGAGGTTTTGTCCGCAAGCTGCCAGCCTTTCAATTGTTCCGCGCAGTATTCCGACAGGCGGTCCATGTCCGTCCAGCGTTCGTCGCGGCCCGCGCAGGATTCCTGCGCCATGCCGCAGGAAATGCCCTGGTTCGCCATGGCGTGTTTCAGGCATTGCAGGCTGCCGGCCATTTCCAGCATGCTGGAGAAATCCTCCGGCATGTTCCGGGGGAACAGGCGCGGATAAAGGCGGTGGGGAGAAGTACCGAGCGCTTGAAGGTACGCAGCCAGTTCTTCCAGGCCGGAGGCCGTTTCCTCCTTTTCCTCCATCCGGGGAAACTGGTCCGCCGGAATCACCTGGGGGGAGAAAACGGCCTGGGCGGCGGAAATGGAGGCAAGGTATTCCCTCAACTGCCTGCCGGATTCCCGCGTGGGGACCAGCACCAGATGCCGGTGGAAATGCTCTCCCAGGGAAAGCAGGCGCTCCGCTACGCTCCGGCAGGCCGGTTTGTCCCAGGATAAGAAAAGTCGGTTCATGGTATAAAAGCTGAACTCCCCGGAGACCGGGGAAAGAGCGGAGAATACGGGGGCATGCTACATCACCGGGACGGATTTTCCCATACATTTTTTCATGACTGCCGGGGATGGGGCATGGCGGCATCCGGATTCAGCACGATGGAAGCGGCGGCATACGGGGGACAGCTCTTTCTCCTCATGTTCTTATGCCTGTAACTTATTTCCCGGAAAGAGCGGAATCCAGCAATCTGAACATCCAGTCCCTGACGTGGGAGAACCGGAATCCGGATTTTTCTGCACGGTCCAGGCAGAGGCTGTAATCTCCTATTCCATTGTAGGGCGCCGGGTCTCCTCTCTCGTCAAGAACAGGCGCCTTTCCCGTCCGCGCCTCCATATAAGCCAGCATTTCCCTCAGGGAAACGGTTCCTTCACTGGCGGCATTGAGGACTCCCTGCGCCTGGTTTTCCGCCGCAAAGGCCAGCAGGCGCGCCGCTTCCTCCACGGGAATGAAGCTCATTCGGCTGTCCGGGTTGTCAATCATCATGGGACGTTCCGCCAGCAGGTGCTCCGCATAAAATTGCAGCCTGCGGGTGTTGTCTTCCGGTCCCATGATGACCGGGAAGCGCACGGCGAGGGTTTTCCGGGAGGCGTATTCCCGCGCCAGGACGCTTTCTGCGGCGCGTTTCCCCTCCGCGTAAGAGATGTTTTCATGCCCGGTCCGGGAGGGTGAGTATGTTTCTACACGGAAATCCTCTTCCCGGAGGCCGGGGCGGAGCGTGTAAACGGCGGCGGAAGACGCCATCACGTAAAGTCCGCAGGAGACAGTATCCAGAACCGTGGAAACGTCCCGGGCACCATAGGCCAGGTTGTCGTAAACCACGTCATAGCTTGTTTCCCGGAGTGCCGCAGCCATGGAACATGGGGCCGTCCGGTCAACCCGTATACGGTGCACGCGGTTCCCAAAGGCGTCACGGCTAATCCCCCGTGCGGCGATGGAAACCCGGTGGCCGTTTTCCAGCAGGGCGTTCACCAGACGGGTTCCCAGAAATCCCGTTCCTCCCAAAACAAGCGCATTCATTTCTGTGTGCTGGCGGACGGTTGCGGAAGGCTGTTTTCCAGCCTTCCCGATCATTACGGTTCCTGAACGGCGGCTTTTTTCCCGGTTCTGGTAACCAGAAGCACGCCCGTGAATACGAGCAGGACGGAGAGGGCCTTCATCCACCCGAAGTGGTCCATGCCCCACAGCACCGCCACGGAGGCGGCAATCACCGGCTGGCAGTAGTTATACATGCTGACGGCGGTGGGTTTCAGCCGCTGCTGGGCGAAGGACAGGCAGATGTAACTGACGAATGTAGCCAGCGCCACCACATAGGCGATGCCCAGCCACGTCTGCGCGGGCAGGGCGGAATAATGGATGGACGCCACCTCCCGGAAGGTGAAGGGGAGGCAGACGGCCACGGCATACGTGAACATCCATTTCATCAGGGTGACGGGAGAGTACTTGCCAATCAGGTTTTTAAAGAAGACGAAGTACACGGCTACACTGCACTGGGAGGCCAGGCAAAGAATGTACCCCAGCAGGTTGTTGTCTCCCGGAAGGGCCGCCGCCCGCACCCCGCTGCCGGAAATCAGCAGAATGGCCCCGACGGCGCTGGCGCAGACGCCGATGATTTTTTTCCCGGTGATCATTTCCCGGAGGACGAAGGCCGCCAGAATCATGGTCAGCACCGGGGTGATAGTGGTGATGATGGCCGCATCCGCCGGGGAGGTGAAGCCCACGCCCACCGTGAAAGCCATCTGGTTGAAGATGATGCCGAACAGGGAGGCGTAAAACAGGGTGATCCGGTCTTTCCGTTCAATGGTTTCCGCCGGCACGAAGGCGGAGGCCAGCCAGAACAGGATGGCCGCGCCCAGCAGGCGGAATGTAGCCAGTGAGGCGGAGCTTACTTCCCCCGGCTGCATCACCAGTTTGCTGACGGGAGACATGAGGCCCCAGATGACGGCCACCGTCCCCATGGCAATATGTCCCTTCAAGGTTCCGGATTCCATGGCATGGCCCGCCGCGCGGCGGGCAACGCATTCTCCGCTTCCGCAAACGGATTGCAAGCGTTTTTCATGTGCAGACGGAGGGGCGGAAATGAGGAGCCAGGGAATATTTTTCAGGAAGGATTCCCGGGAATGCCGTAATCCGGAGGAATTAAAAGACGCCCGGAACAGTTCGTTCCGGGCGCCGGGAGTAAAAGGCGGCCCGGCCGGGATTGCTATTCGGCAGGCATGGAGATGCCTATCTTGTGTTCCCGGCTGTTGCCGCGGAGTTCCGGAGCGTACATGGCTTCAATCACCGCGGGAAGGGCGCTGAAACGCCCCGGGCGTTCCGCGCGGAGGCGGTGGCTGATCTGGTAGCTCCCCATCGGCAGGGAGGAGAGGAAAATGCGTATTTCCTCATCCCCTATTTCCTTGTAGCCGGAGACGGTTCCCATCCAGGCGTATCCGCTGGCGGTTTCCTGTGATTCGCACCCTGCGGGCTTGGGGTCCAGAAGCATGAGGTATTCCACGTCGTTCTTCGTCTTCACGGTCATCACCACTTCAATGATGTCGCCGCTGGCGATGACGTCTCCATGTTGCAGCAGGGTGCGGCGGGTCACGTCCTTCCCCTGGGAGACGAGTTCCCCGCTGTCCGTCTGGGTATCCCTGACCGCGCCGTCCTTCACGGTTTCCTTTTGGATGCGGTAGTAGGCGCGCTCCACGGTAACGGCATTCCCGGCGGCGGGGATGGGGTCTTCCAGGGAAAAGTAGGTGAGCGTGGAGTTGGCGTAAATGTTGCCCTTGCCTTTCTTCCTGCGGATGGTGATGGCGTGTTTGCCGTCCGCCAGGTCTTTTCCGCTCATGCGGAAGACGTTGTCAAAGGTGAACAGGGTTTCCTTAGTGCTTGCAATCGTTTTGACCGGGACGCCGTCGTAAAGGATTTCCGCTTCCATGTCCTCCATGCCTTCCCTGGTTTGGAAAAGATAGGCTGACAGGGCTTCCAGGCAGTCCGCCGTGTCCTTGGTGGAGTTCCAGTAGGAGCCGTTGGAGCGGTTGTTGAGCAGCCATTTGGCCAGGCGCGCCGTGACGGGATTGTTGGGGTCGCTCTTGGCCATCAGCTTCAGGTAGGCCGCCTGCGTGGCTACGTCGCTTCCGTACCAGCGCCACCAGTAACCTTCGTTCGGGAGGCGCAGCCAGGCGGTTTGCAGGGAGTCGTCCTGCTGAAGGAACTGGGAGATGATGGGCATCACTTTCTTGAAATCGTCCATGCGGTGGGCGTCCAGCAGGATTTCCGCCAGCTGGATCTGGCTGATGACGGGGAGCTCCAGCCTGTCACGGAACAGGTAGCGTTCCATGGGAAGGTTGATGACGCCTCCTTCCACCAGCACGGAATAAACCAGGGCGTCCGTTGCTGAAGCCGTCAGGCGGTAATCTCCCAGTTTGCGGATGGCCTCCTTCTTCCCGGGGCCGTCCGGCAGTTGTTCCAGCTTCCGGTACTCGTCTCCCTTCGCCAGAAGGCTTGCCTGGCCCGCCTGGTAGTTTTCCAGCCAGCGGACGGCGCCGGAAAGCATGCCCTCCGGTACCTTGACCGTGTTTGAGGCCAGCTTGAGGCCATGGGCCACATGGGCCGTCATGACGGGGTCTCCCTCATTGGCTCCTCCAAACCATCCCCAGGAACCGTTGGAGAGCTGTTTCTCCCGGAGGGAGGCAATTCCCTTGGCGGCCAGCTTCTTCAGCGCGGCTTCATCATACACGGGGTTGCGTTCCAGCCTCTTCATGACGCTGTCATAAAAGGCCTTGTCCCGGATAGTCTGGGGATTCAGGTTGCGGTGGCTTTCCAGCGCCGCGCCGGGGTTCAGCCCCAGCTGCTTGAGTGTGTTCGTCACCACGAGGGCGGGCAGGAAGCGGTTGAGCGTCTGCTCCACGCAGCCATAGGGGTATTCCGCCAGGTAGGGCAGGGCCTCCACCATGCTCAGGGCGATGCTGGGGGAGACCTTGACGACCAGTTCGCTTTCTTCCCTGCGCCGCTGCTGCGGCAGGGTGATGGAGAGCTGCTGTTCCTGTTCTCCGGGCAGCACCACGGCGCTGTCCGCGTGGAGCTGCTTCATGCCGTGCACCAGCACGGGGAAGTTCATCTGCATGGCGTCCCCGGCGGAACCTGCCGCCGCTTCCATGGCGACGGTGGCGGTTCCCTCCCGGATGGCGGCGGTCCACCAGTTGACGACTGCCTGGCCCTGGGCGGGCACATCCACTTCCCGCACCGCGGAGTTGTCCGTGTCCGCGGCAAGACCCTTCACCGCCGGAGCGTCAGCCGGGAGAAGTTCCAGGCAGCCGTCTTTCAGGGAAATGGAAACACGGGCGCGGACGGCTTTGTCCGTCCGGTTGCGGACCAGGGCGCTGAGCATGACCACGTCTTTTTCCACAAAGAAGCGCGGGGCCTGCATGCTGACCATGAAATCTTTCGTCGTCAGGAATTCAGCGGAGGCCTGCCCCACTTGCAGGCTGGAAGTGATGACCCAGGCGGCGGCCTTCCAGGTAGTCAGGTTGTCCGGCATTTCCACGGGTACGGTGACGTTCCCCTCCTCATCTGTCTTGAGCGTGTCGCACCACTTGATGCAGTCCGCAAAGTTGGTGCGCAGTTGAATGGCGGGGGAGGCGTTTTCCGGTGCATTCGTGTTCCCTTGTCCGGCGGCAAAGGAATCATTCTCCAGGCTTCCTTCGTCTGCGGCCTTGGACTGCATTACCGGAGCCGGCGCTGCGGCCGGGGCTGCTCCTTCAGCCAGGAAGCGGCTCTCCGACTTGCTGAGAATGGCGGAATTTCCGGACCTGAGGCCACCCGTGGCGAGCCCGTTGAAAGTTCCAATTTGATCCCGCGTCAGATATCCGTATCTGCCGTAAAACAGCAGAGATTGGAAATAAGGCTGGTCCGGCCCCCTGTCCTGTGAGGTTCCCGAGGCCGTCATTTTTTTCAGGTTGAGGAAGGTGGTTCCATTCAGTCTGCCCCAAACGGTTTTGGCTATATCCGTGATGTTGGGGCGGGCGATGTATTCCAGCGCCTTGTCATAAACGGCCAGGGTCACGATGCCGTTTTTCACGGGCTTGCCGTCCGGGCCTTTCACCTGGACCGTTACGCTTCCCTGTTCCGCGGGCTGGTATTGGGGTTTGCCCGGCGTGACGGAAGGAGAAAGTATCTGGCTGTCCGGAGGCAGCAGCAGCTCCGCAGAGGCCTGGTGAAGTTCCCCGTTCCTGACGGTGAAGGCGTTCACGCCCATGTTGGGCATGTCTTCACGGGTGAGCGGGCACTCCACCAGGGCAGTCTGCCTGTCCAGGGAAACCAGGCGGCGGGACTCGTTTTTCCAGGAGTTGCGCAGGAAGGTCCAGACGCGGGCGTCCGGATAGTCCGACGTAACGAGCAATTTGGCCGTATCTCCCGGAGCGTATTCCCTCTTATCCGGAGTGATGGCAAGAGGGTTGATTTTAAATGGATTATGTTTTCCCGTGCCGTAGGAAAGGAACTGGAAGGATTCCTGCACCTTGTTCCCGTGCCCGTCCTCCAGCGTGGTGGAGAGGGTGTACAGCCCTGATTCCCTGGTCTGGAAGGAGAGGGAGGCCTCCCCTTCCTTTCCGGTGGTGATGTTCCAGGTTTCCAGAGCCTGGCGGCTGCCGTCCGCCTTGATATGCTGCAACACCGTCGTTCCCGTGGCGGCGCCTATCTTGACTCCGTCCGCCGTGGCGGCGGTGATGGTGGCCTGCACCGGCGTTCCGGTAGGCGCGTAGCCACGGTTCAGGGAGGTGAAGATATTGAACGGGCGGAACGTGGCGATCACCTGGCCGGAAGCGGAAATTTCCCGCAGGGAAGCGTCCGTAACACTGGCGGAGACGCGGTAAGTGATGTTCCGGGAGGCGAAATCCCGCGCATCCTGCGCCGTGGAGAGTTCTACGGACGCTTTTCCATCCTTGTCCAGCGGCACCGTTTTTTCCAGGACGGTGAGGGGCGCGTCAGGGGAGAAGGGGATATAATACGGGCTGAAGGAGCGGTCATACAGCCAGCCCCATTTCCAATAAGGCGTCCAGACGTCCGCCCCCAGCGTCCGGGTAATGGTGATGGTGGCCTTTCCTTCACTCACGGGGCCGCCCGCATAATAATCCGCCTGGATGGAGACGGGGATGGACTGTCCCAGGCGGATGGGCTTGGAGGGCGCGTCCATCTTGACGGAAAATTCCGGTTTCTTGTACTCTTCCATCCGGAAAAGCGGGGCGTACAGCCTGAAATCAGGGTCGGCTGAATCTTGCAGCTGCAGGCTGGCGGAATACTGTCCCAGCTGGGCTCCTGCCGGGATGAGCAGTTCCAGTTCAAAGCAGCCCGTGGAATCCGTAGTGACGGTTTTTGGCGGAAAAACACTCTTGTCTCCCGTGGGGTCCGTGATGGTCAGCGTCAGTTTTTTCCCGGCGCAATCCTGCGTTCCGGGATTCGCGATGTCCGGGCGGAAGAGAACGCCCTTAAAGCGGGCCGTCTGCCCGGGGCGGTACACGGGCTGGCTTTCCAGGAAAAAGCAGGAATAGGGATCGGAGGCTTTGTTGTCAGTGCCCATGAGCTGGTTGCCGGATTCCCAGCCATAACCCTCCAGCCCCGCGATCACGTAGCTGTTCCCCCTGGAGGCGATGCCTAGGAACATGGAATAAAAGGGATTTTGCCTGTCCGGGGACGGAATGGTTTCAATCAGGGCTCCGTCCTTGTCCGTGGTCCCTTTCACCTGATGCTTTTTAAGCGTTTTATCTTCCCGGTAGCGCAGCAGGCGCAGGTCAGCCCCTTCCACGGGCGTTCCTGTTTTGGCGTCCGCCAGGAACCAGAGATTGCCTTCCGGAACGGAACGGCGCACCAGCACCATGTCCGACAGGGTGAGGAAGCGGTGGAAGCGGTAGCCGTTGTCCAGCGTAACGGTAAGCAGGTACCAGCCGGGCTGCTCCGTAGGAACGGGAATCTGGGCGATCCGGTTCAGGTGCCGGTCTCCCGGGTCCAGAGCTACATCCGGCCCCTTGATTTCTTCCCCCAGGTAGTCCGCGTATGACTTGTCATGCAGTAAATTGAAAAGAAGAGTCCCCATACTGGAATACTTCTTCCTGTACGCCTTGCCCAGCGTGCTGGAGGACTGCACCTTGTTCATCCGTTCCTGCTGCCACCGCCGCATATCCACGGAACGGGCCGTAACGCGGGCACGGGCGGCGTTACGATAGGAGAAGGAAACCGTCACCGGTTCTCCGGATAACAGGGTTCTCTTGTCCGCGTCAAAAGTTCCGTTGGGTTCCGTGATGGCGGCAATGCGTTTCTTCAGGTTATCCGCCATGCGCAGGAATTCTTCCTTGTCCTGTTGATTCCAGGACTGCGCGTTCCAGTTTTTCAAGGCCGTTGCCAGTGTTTCCGCTGCGTGCGGCCTCTGGTTGCGGGACAGGAATTCATCGGCGGCCAGATTGGAGGCGGTAATGTAATACTTCGGATAGGGGGCGGGCGTGACGGTGGAGGCAATCCTGATGAAATCGTAATCAGGGGGAAGGGTGACGAGCATGAATTTACCCTTGCCTGTCCGGTCCGTTTTAACCACGGTCTGGTTCGTCTTCAATTCCGCCGGATTGATGCCCGCCACGGCGCCCGCGTTGCCGGGGCCGTACACGAATTCCTGGTCGGGAGCCGTATTGGAATAGGAAAACAGCTCCTGGCACCAGGACGCCGTATAACAGTTGATCTGGTTGGCCATTTCCGGGTCTGCCTGAATGGCGGCATCCAGCAGCCAGCGCATGCGCTCCCCGTCATTCTTCGCTGTCTCCCAGGAGGAAGAGGCATGGTAGAAAACCACCTCCGGCTTTCCCGTCTCCGGGTTAACCGTGACGGGCACCGTTCCGACGTTCCGGAAGGGGGAGGCTTCCTCCCTGGAAACGTAATCCGGCAGTTCCTTCAGGCTGGTCAGGTTGCCCAGGGCGGCGTAAGCCTGGAAGGGGGAAGGGGAATTGTAGCGGCTGCTTCTGATCAATAAAGCCTGCGCCGTCAGGAAACGCAGCTGCCCCAGAAGCTTCATATCCCCGTCCTTCTGCGCCAGCTGCATGGCCTTGAAAAGGCACCGGAGGGCCTGCACCCGGTCCCGCGCCTCTCCGGAATATTCCCCGTCCCATGGCTCACTGCCGCGGATATAGGCCCCGTCCACCAGCTTGAACGTATGGAAGGCGTCCTGATACAGGAGGGCGGCATCCATCAGGAACTGCGGATTATTCCCGTGGCGCTTCATCTGCTCTTGCAGGATGGTATCCAGATTCAGGGAATCGTCCAGGGCGTTCAGTCGCTTGAGCGCCTGGTAGTAGAGAAGTAAATCCGCTCCGCTGTACTGGTCATCGTACTCGTTGAGCTGTTTTAAGGACTGTTCGGCAGCCTGTTTGAACAGCCTCTTTTCCAAAAGTTTTTCAATCGCCTCCGTGGATTGCTTCCTCTGCTGCCCGGCAGGGGAGGAAGCCTTGTCCGCATCCCTGGCGGCGTGTCCCTCCTGTTCCTGCGGGGAGGTGCCGGAGGATGCTGCGGAAGCCATTCCGGAAGCCAGCATGCCCGCCGCCAGAAAAAGCGCGGAAAAGATTCTGTTCATTCAGCCAGAATACTTCCCCGGAAAATATTTGGCAAGTTACAAGTAGGTTACAAAATGCGGGAAATTGTCTTAACGCCTGTAAATGGACGGGGCTTCCGTCACTCAGGCAGCCTGTCTTTACACGCCAGGCGGTAAATGGCTTCCACATCCCGGGCGTCCAGCTTTTCCAACCCGCCGATGGGGCCGCGCACGCTGATGGCCTGTTCCGCCATCAGGGGGAAGTCTTCGGGCCGGATGCCCAGCTCTTCCATGGCTGTTGGAAGCCCCAGCTCCCGGTAAAAACGTTCCAGGCGGGAAATGCCTTCCCGGATGAGGGCATCCGGGTCCCGGAAGGAGCCTTCCGCGCCCATCACATTCACGGAGAACTGCACGAACATCTCCCGGTGCTTGGGGGAAACATACTTCATCCATGCCGGGGTGACGACGGCCAGGCCCGCGCCGTGGTCCACATGATACAAGGCGCTCAATTCGTGCTCCATGGCATGGCATCCCCAATCCTGTTCACGGCCCACGCCCAGCAGGTTGTTATGGGCGATGTTGCCGGAAAAGGCGATCTCCGCCCAGGCGTCGTAATCATGCAGGTTCCTGTTCAGGATGCGGGCATTTCTCATGATAGTGCGCAGGGTGGCTTCACACAGGCCGTCGGACAGGTCCGTATGCAGGGTTCTGGTGAAATAGCGCTCAAAAATGTGGCTCATCATATCGCTGACGCCGTTGGCCATCTGGCGGTGCGGGAGCGTGAAAAACAATTCCGGATTAATGATGCTGAATACGGGGCGCAGCTGGGGGGCGCCGTACCCCAGTTTGCGCCTGGTCTCTTCATTGGTGATGACGGTATTCGGGCTGCTCTCGCTGCCCGCGGCGGGAATGGTCAGCACGGTGGCGACGGGAAGCGGCTCCGCCTGCGGCTGTTTCCTGGAAAGGTACAGATCCCACACGTCTCCTTCATGGGGAACGCCCAGAGCAATCGCCTTGGCGGAATCAATCACGCTCCCGCCACCTACGGCCAGTATCATGCCCAGGCCGTGTTCTCGGCAGAGGCGGATGCCTTCATACACCAGGGGCAGCGTGGGGTTCGGCTGGACGCCGCCCAGTTCCTCATACTCCACCCCGGCGGCTTTCAGGGAAGCTGTGACGGCGTCATAAAGGCCGGAACGCTTGATGCTGCCGCCTCCGTAGTGGAGCAGGACTTTTTTGCCGAACGGTTTGAGAAGGGCGCCCGCTTCATGCTGGGTGCCTTTTCCGAAAATGAGCGTGGTCTTGTTGTCGTGAACGAAATTGAGCATGGCTGGAAGACGGGGAGGGTGCCTTTAACGCTACGGCCCTTCCGTTCCCGGCTCAAGGCTTTTGTGCGCCCCGTTCCGCTTCTGATGGAAAGGTATGCTCGTTTTCCGGAGCATGTTCCCCGGGTACCGTTCCAATTGCATCCGGTTCTCCGTTTTCTTTTGTTTGGCCACGGCATGGAGCAGTAAATGATGCTATGGGACAGTTGTACGTACGGCAATTTGGTGCAGGCCATGCAGTTGGTGGAATGGACAGGAAAAAATGGCGGCAGAAGACACGGAAGGAGAAGAAGACATAATAATGCATCATGGAAATAACGCTTCAAAATCAAGGTCCATGGCGCAATCGCCCCGCTTTTTGCTTGAGCGGAGGAATCTTCCCGTTTATTGTCCTGCACGGACAATGTCCGGTCCCCGTAGTTCAATGGATAGAACGGGTCTCTCCTAAAGACTAGATGTAGGTTCGATTCCTACCGGGGACGCCACCTAAACATTTCGAAGCCTTGCCTAAGTATGAAGAATGCAAGGTTTTTTACTCCCTGCTTCCCGTCATGCACCGTAATGATCAACTGGGTTGAGGCGCATTCAAGGGTACTTTTATCCTGTTCATAAGGAGCATCTACAATGATTTCACGGAAAATTTGATGATCATGAGTTCTTGTTTGCGGAAAGTGATGGTGTTACCGTCCTTTCCAATGAGATGGTTCTTTCTTTTTCTGTTGGGCATGGGCGTCACGTATGCGGAAACCCTCCGGGGAGTTGTCATCAATGTTGTTGACGGTGACACGGTCATTCTTTTGGAGAAGGGGCCGGAGGGAAAGCGCACGCACCGGGTGCAGCTTAAAGGGATTGACGCTCCGGAATACGGACAGGCCGGAGGGGAAGAGGCAAAGGCTTATCTGGAAAAGCTTGTTTGGGGAGAAACGGTTACGGTCCAATATGCCGGGGTTGACCAGTATGGCCGCATTCTGGGGCTGGTCCTGTGCGGAGCATCGCGCGTGAATGATGAGATGGTGAAGGAAGGGTGGGCATGGCGTTACAAAAATTCAGCCAGCAGAACGCTGGCCGCTTATGAATCAGAGGCCAGAGCCGGAAAAAAAGGATTATGGGCTGAACCTAATCCCATTTCCCCATGGGAATGGCGAGACAGGAAGAGAGGCAAGGAAAAAGGCGGGAGTTTTTGAAAACGCCGCGGGAGGCCAGTATAGGGGCATTGAAGAATATTTGAAATAATATGGTTTTTTAATCATATGGGAACACAATAAAATAATTCATTAAAGAGATTCCATTGTATTCATGATTATTTTTCTTGCATGAATGGGATTGTTTGTTAGATTTCCTCCGTAACTAACTCCATGAATTGTTTTTCCGCCTGTATTCTGTTTGCGTGTGCAGCCATTCAGCCCGTTGCTGCGTCAACGGATGTTCCGCTGCTCCGGGAGGCGGTGTTGAATCTGTCTTTCCTGAGAGTCCTGATTGAGGATTCTGTGGACAGGGTTATTCCCCAGTTGCTGGTGGGGCTTTCATGCTCGTATGAGGACCAGTTGGGAGGCCCCGTTTTTTATGAAGAGGTTCCGGAGGCGCTTTTCTGTACGGATTCAACGGGAAAGGTTCTGAAAATATACAGGGTTTCTGCTGATGCAGACAGGGCGTTTGACGTGGGGCATGGTGATCCCGTCTGGATCACTATGGCCATCCAGCGTCCCGATCCCGGTGCGGAGTGGGTCCGCATCCGGGGATTTCTGATGTGCGCTTTTGCGGATGACCTGGTGGAGCTGCCTCCCGTGGTTCTTCCGTTGAGCGAGAAAGAGGCTACGGTGGAACTGCCTCTTGAAAAGCCGCGTAAGGACAAGGTGGCCCTTACCCTGAAAAAGTCCTATGAACTGTGGAAATTGCAGGTGGAGGGGAGGAGTGATTTCTATTTCAATTCCTTCCATGTCAGGGATGAAAACGGCCAGGCCCTGAAGGGGCAGGGCACGTTGAGCAGCCGGGGCAGGAAGATGCGGCTGTGGGGGAGGAGCTACCGTGTCTCCTCCCGCAGCCGTTCCGTGCGCGTGGTGGTCTCCTACTGGAATAAGCGCATGTTCCGCAAAGTGCCTGTGGATATGAAAATCGGCCTGGGAGGTTCTGCCTTTCCCGGCTGCTAATTCGGAATAAGTTGATGAAAAGGTTTGTTATAACCGCCTGCTGCTGTGCGGGGGTGCTGATGGGTGCGGATATTCCCGTGAAGAATGTCCCTTATGCCGGAACCGATTTGAAGGAGCCGCTCATCGGGCTGTCTTCCATGTCTCTGGTGATGGGGGAGCCTTTTAATTTTCTCAAGACGCATATTGACCTGTACTGCGTGTTTCCCGGTCCGGAGATGCTGGTGCCGGAGCAGCCTGAACAGGAATTGACAGTTACTGATTCCAATGGCGTCCGCCTGAGAATCCGTTCCGTCCGGCTGGAGGAGAAGCGGATCAGGGACAAGCGCTTGAGGAAGGCGGCCATCCACATTAATTTAAAGGACGTTCCGTCCCGCGGCGCTCGCTGGGTCCACGTGAGCGGCACTCTTTTTCTTCCCCTGTGCCGTGGATTGGAGTCCCTGGATTTCGGAAGAGTGGAGCTGAAGGAGAGCGGCGTGTCCATTCCTGCGCCGGACCCCATTGCCGTGCGGCGGGCTCTGGAAAATAATCGGGTGGAGATAGCGGACATGGCCCAGATGGAGACGGTGACGCTGAAAGTGACCAGGCTGGAAGGGCGCAAGCGCCATGCCCCGGCGAACGAACCGGGGGAGGAATGGAAGTTCATGGTTTATTCCGAGGTGTATGCGGAGAATATGTTCCGCGCGCAGGATTTTGTGTTTCATGATATGAAGGGCAACAGGGTGAAGCCCCTTCTTACCTGCGACTACGCCCATAATGAAGACAGGGGGAAGTCTTTTCTGTTCAAGGGAGCGCCCAGGTTCATGGAGGTGGCTGTCCTGTATCAGGGGCCTTCCCGCATCAGGCCGGTTCCCGTGGATATTAAAATAGGGGTGGGCGGCGTGATGCCCGCGGCCCTTCCGGCTCCGCAGGGGGAACCCCGGCAGGATGCCAGTTCCCGCTGATTTGCCTCCGCCGCGGCGGGGCCGCATTACCATTTCAGCAGGGTATTGGCTCCCTGGGCAAAGCCGGAAAGCAGGGTGCCTGCCGCCGCGGTTTTCTGGGCTCTTGCGTTGGCGCGGCCCAGGTACTGCTCCATGTTTGCGCGGTTGTGCAGGGATTGCGCGTTTCTCATGGCTTCCGCGGCTTCATCCTGAATCCGGGTTTGCAGGCGCGTGGCCAGCGCCTGTTCCGTGACGGGCACGGATCCCTCCCTCAGCAGGGAAGACCGGGCGGCGTCCAGACGGGCGTCCCCCATCTGCCGGGCGGCATCCTGCTGCATGCGCCTGGCGTTTTCCATGCCTGTCTGTTTCTGGAGTTCCGCCTCATTCCTGAGGGTGGCCGCATTGGCCTCCGCTGCTTTTCCGGTAGCGTCCGCGCTTTTTTTCTGGGCGGAGGCGGAGGCCGCGCCCGCTGCCGCCGACGTGGCGGCCAGCGCTATCATTCCCAAAGATGCTGGATCAAATCCCATGCGCGCATCCTGGTATGAAAAACGGTTCAGGCGCAAAACGCCTGAACCGTTTGACATGAATCAGGGTTTGGCACAGAAGAGGTATTATTCCACCACGATGCTTTCAATGTTCAGCACCGGGTTTTCCGGGGTGGAATGGGGGTCAATGGTCCCGGTAATGATGACGGCGTCACGTTCCTTCAGCCCGTTCACGCCTTTGGCGGAGTGTTTGATGGGCTGTCCCTGGTCATCCACAAACTGGACGGTCATCGTATTGTTTTTCCGTATTTCCACCGGTACCGTACCTGTGGACCAAACTCCCCGCTCCTTCATGTTGGTCAGGAGCTGGGCCGGGTCCCCGATGGTGAAGGAGGCAATGTTTTTTGAGAAAACCGGCTCGTCGCCAATCACCGCCCCCTTGACGGTGACTTTGTCCCCCGGGGCCGCTTTTCTGGCGTCTGAAACGACGAGGGCCCGCGGCAGGCCGACCATGTTTTCCGCAAATCTCACGGCCATTTGCTGGGTGACGTTTTGATCGGAGGTTAGAGCGTTCACGGTTTCCTTGGGGTTGCAGCCCATCAGGGAAATTGCTGCTATGGTCAGGGTAATCAAATGTGCAGTGTGCATGGGAACTCCTTTTTGCTGAAAGGTTGGATTCCTTTCCACCTTCTGCCGTTCATCATTCCCGGTAAGGAAAAGAATATTTTTCACAGGAACAGCCCGGCAGCCAGCATGACCAGGTCCCTGAGCGCATCCCAAAGCCTTTCCGCGTTCTGGACGCAGTCCGCCAGAAAGCGGTGAAGGCTTACGGCGTTGAACAGGCGCAGCAGCACCAGGAACAGAAGCAGGTTGGCAAAGTAAACCAGGATAAGGGAGAAGAAGGTTCCATTGTCCGCCAGGTCCGGCTGGTCCTTGGGGATGATCCATGCCGTCCAGAACAGGTGGAAGCACCACCAGAAGCCCAGGCCGGAGTAAAGCAGGGCCTGGCAGGTAACCGTGGGCCAGAAGATGTACGCCAGCCCCCATGCCAGGCCCCACAGCATTGCCCAGAGAGGCAGGAAATACGGGGAAAGGGAGATGAACAGGTTGTTTTTATCCGTCTGGATGTAGCCCCCGTCCAGGTCCGCCTTGAAGTGATGGACGGAGCCGCGGCTGCAAAGGACCGCCAGCACGTGCGTCAGTTCATGGCCCAGCACATACAGGTACAGCAGGGAGGAGGTGAACAGCCTGCTGCTGCCAAGCACCACCCATACGGACGCCCCCAGCAGGGCATACCAGACAGGGATGGAGAACAGGATGTTGAGGCTGCCGGAGGCGTGGGCCAGCTGGTCGCACAGGGACATGGCCGTAATCAGGGCCAGAGGAAGGAGAAGGAAGGTGGCCACCGCATGCCTGATGAACCGGGTCTTGCGCGGAAGGTCCATGAAGGTGAATTCCTGGCATTCATCCTCCCAGCATTCGGAGGAGACCTGGGCGCGGTAGGTCTTATCCCAGGCGTCGCGGTTGCATTGCCTCATCATGTCGCCCAGGCTTGCCGCGGAGCGCGGCTTCCGGGCGGTTTCTGCATACCGGCGCCAGTCCTGGCGCGGCGGTGTGTGTTTGGGTGCCTTGGGCATGCGGTGAGGAGGTGCGGGACCAGCATAAGGGGGCTTTTGGAGAAATGCGAACCAAATTTGCTCCTTCCGGGAACCGGAGGAAAAAATGTTTTATGCGCGCCGGAACTTCCTGTATAATCCGCCGCATGCAAGATGCTCTGCTGGTTCTGGAAACTTCCTGTGCGCAGTCTTCCGCCGCGGCTTGGAGCGGAGGGGAACTGCTGCGCCGCGTGGAATGGAGAGCTGAGCGCAACCATTCCTCCGCCATTTTTGAGGCGGTCCGGCAGGTTCTGGATTCCCTGGAAGGCCGGCTTTTGAAGGAAATAGCGGTGGGGGCCGGCCCGGGCGCCTACGGCGGAATCCGCGTGGCGCTTGCCGTGGCGGACGGCCTTTCCCTGGTGCACGGCTCCCGCGTGGCGGCGTTCAGCTCCTGGAACGGCCTGGGCATTCATGATGATGAGGCTTTCGTGATGTCGGACGCCCGGCGGGGCGGGTGGACATGGGGCAGGCTGGAGCGCGGTTTTCTGACGGCGCCCCCGGAGGTGCTTCCCGCGGAACAGGCCCGTAACCGTGTGGCGGAATGCCTGAAAAACGGCATCCCAGTTTATTCCACGGAAACGGCGGAAACCCTGGCCGCCAGGGAGATGGCGGGTATTGTTCCGGCGGTTCCCGACGCGGAGGCGCTGGGGGCCGCATGGCAGGCCCTGGCCCCGGACCGCCGGGAGGAATTTCTGAAAGGGCCGGCGGAGCCGTTGTATGTAAGGGCTCCCCACATCACTTGCGCCAAACGTCCCGCCTGGGCTGTGAAGGCGTAATTAAGGTTTGACTTTCTGGAAGATTGTTAGACTTTTAATCGGTAATCTTCATCCCCAGTAGCATTTTTTAACATGAGTAATGACACTTCTTCGCAACAGCCCACATATCCCAAAGGTTTAAAAGGAATCATCGCCAATGAATCCGCCTTGAGTGATGTGCGCGGTGAGGAAGGGCGCTTGCTGTATCTGGGCTACGATATTGATGATCTGGTGGAGATGTGCTGTTTTGAGGAAGTGGTTTACCTGCTTCTCAACAAGCGCCTGCCCAACCGGCAGGAGCTGGAGGCCATCAAGAAGCGCCTGCGTTCCGACCGCGACCTTCCCCAGCCCATTCTGGATTTCTTTAAAACGGCCACCAAATCCGCACGGCCCATGTCCGCCCTCCGTACGGCGGTGTCCATGCTCGGCATGTATGACGACCGGACGAAGGACGCCGGCCAGTTGAAGGAAATAGGCCTCAGCCTGATTGCCAAGGTTCCCGTGATGGTGGCGTACTATTACCGTTTGTGCCAGGGGCTGGACCTTCCGCCCGTGCGGGAGGATCTGAGCGAGTCGGAACATTTCCTGTGGCTGCTGAAAGGGGAAGAGCCCAACCCGGATGAAGCCCATATCCTGGATGTGGCCTACATCCTGCATGCGGACCACGGCATGAACGCCTCCACCTTTGCGGCGCGCGTCTGCATCGCCACTCTTTCAGACATGTATTCCGCCATCACGGCGGCTATCGGCACGCTGAAGGGGCCGCTTCACGGGGGCGCCAATGAAGGCGTGATTGAAATGCTCAAGGAAATAGGCACGGAGGACAAGGTGGACCCCTACATTGAGGACAAGCTGGCGCGGAGGGAAAAGATCATGGGCATGGGGCACCGCGTGTACCGCGTGCTGGACCCCCGCGCTCCGCACCTGCGCCGCATGGCCATCCGCCTTTCCTCCAGAATCGGGGAGCCCAAGTGGATTCGCATGTCGGAACGCATCGCCAAGCTCGTCCGGGAACGCAAGGGGCTTAATGCGAACGTGGATTTTTATTCCGCCACGGTTTATTACAGCATCGGCATTCCCACCAGGCTGTTCACGGCCATTTTCTCCATCGCCCGCTGCTGCGGCTGGGTAGCCCAGGTGCTGGAACAGATGGAGGACAACACGCTCTACAGGCCGCTGACCCTCTACACGGGGCCCAAGGACCGCATTCCTGTTCCTACCATCGATATGCGGTAACAAGGTTTTTTAACGGAAAAGGCGCTGGATGTTCATCTCCGGCGCCTTTTTTGCATCATTCCCGCTCCCTTTCTCTCTCATGAAAAACTATCCATTCTACCTGCTGTCCGTATTCGCCCTGTTGTTCATAGCTCTGGGGATTTCACCCAGCTCCCGTTCCGTCTGGGTGGCGGAGGTGATTCCCGTGGCGCTGGTGGTGGTTTTCCTGGCGGCGGGATTCCGGAAGTTCCGCTTCAGCAACTGGTCCTATACGCTGATGTTTTTCTGGCTGGCGTGCCACACGGTGGGCGCGCATTACACCTTTGCGGAAGTGCCTTTCGAATGGTTCCGGGAACTTGTCGGGGCGCACCGGAACCCCTTTGACCGCGTGGCTCACTTCACGGTGGGGTTTTATGCTTTTCCCGTGGCGGAATACCTGGTGCGCAGGCAATATGCGGGGAAGGTGCTTGCGGGGATATTCGGCCTCTTCTTCGTGATGGCCGTGGCGGCCGCCTATGAGATCATTGAATGGCAGTACGCGGTCATGGTGGGCGGGAATGACGCCAATGACTTTCTCGGCTCCCAGGGTGACATCTGGGATGCCCAGAAGGACATGTTCTGCGATACCTGCGGGGCCGTGGCCTCCCTGGTTCTCTTTTACCTGGTGCGCCCCTGGCGCCGGAAAGGCGCGGTTTCTGCTTCTTCCTGACCGGGATATTCATGTTTCCAGCCTGCCGGAATGGAACGGGCAACAGGGAGACTCCCGGTGTTTTCCGTATTAAATGCCGGCCTGGCGCAGCCCTTCGTAAAGGACAATGGCTACGGCGGTGGAGAGGTTCAGGCTGCGGGAGCCTTCCCCGGGCATGGGAATGGTCAGGGTCGTGTCAGCGTGTTCTTTCAGCAGGCTTTCCGGCAGCCCGCGGGATTCCGGGCCAAAGACCAGGTAATCCCCCTCCCGGAGCTCCGCATCCCAGTGGGAGCGGCGCGCCTTGGTGGTCAGGAACCAGAACCGCGCGCCGGGGCCCGCCGCCCGTTGCAGCTCCTCCAGGCTTTCCCATACGCGGAGGTCCACTTTGGCCCAGTAGTCCAGGCCCGTGCGGCGCACGTGCTTTTCATCCAGGCTGAACCCCAGCGGCCTGATCAGGTGCAGCCTGGACCCCGTAGCCAGCGCCAGCCGCCCGGCCGCCCCCGTGTTATGCGGAATTTCCGGATGAAACATGACGATGTGGAAACGGGGCTGCATGCGCCTATTGTCACCACAAACGCGCCTTCCGTTCAAGTGAGACTTGTCCAAAAGTGGCAAATCATGTACGTTTCCTTCCGATGAGAGATATCGTGTATTTTGACTTGGAAACCCGTCATTCCGCGGCGGAGGTGGGCGGCTGGCACAATACGGCGGACATGCGCGTTTCCGTGGGCGTGACTTATTCCACGGCCTCCGGCAAATACACGATTTATTCTGAGGAGATGGTTGATGACCTGATCCTCCAGCTCCGCCAGGCCGACCTGGTGGTGGGGTACAATCACGAGCATTTTGACTACGGCGTGCTTCAGCGCTATACGATGTGGAACTTGGTGGACATCACCAACAATCTGGACCTTTGCAGGGACATCGAACAGCGGGGAGGCGTGCGCGTCAAGCTGGATTCCGTAGCGGCCGCCTCCATCGGTTCTTCAAAAACGGCCGTAGGCACCCAGGCCCTCAAGTGGTGGGCGGAGTACGTGCAGACGGGCAATACGGATGTACTGATGGAGATTGCCCGCTACTGCTGCTTTGACGTGAAGGTGACGCGGGACGTGCACTGGTACGGGGCAGAGCACGGCTTCATCCGTTATGACGACAAGAAAGGCGGTACGGTGGAACTGCCTGTGGACTGGAAGCTCTAAAGGGCGCTTCCGGAAAGAGGGGCCGTTTGGGCGCCATTTGAATCAGCGGCGGTTGATGCGCGCCACTTCCCGCTGGGCCTCCCGCATTTCCACGCGGGCTTTCAGGTCATAGCGCTGGTCGCGGTGGGTCTTGCCCTTGCCCAGGCCCAGGGCCAGTTTTACCTTGCCGTTTTTCCAGTACAGCTTCAGGGCTACCAGGGAGCACCCTTTCTGGGAGGTCTGTTGCTCCAGCTTGAAAATTTCCCGTTTGTGGAGCAGCAGGCGGCGCGGGCGGCGGGACTGGTGCTGGAAGAATTCTCCGGCGGTTTCCCACGGCTGGATGTCGCAGCCGTACAGGAGCATCTGGCCGTTTTCCACCCTGGCGAAGGAATCCGCTATGTTCACCTTCCCGGAGCGGATGGATTTGACCTCCGTTCCCTTGAGCTCCATGCCGCATTCGTAGGTGTCCAGGATTTCATAATCCCGGCGGGCTTTCTTGTTGGTGGAGATGTCGGAACTCATGGCGGAGAGGGGGAGGGATGAAAAGGCCCCGGGCTGGAAGAGCCGGGGCCTGGTTGAAATGGAATGCTCCGTGCGGAAATCCGGGCCGGAACGGCAGTAGGGAGGGTATGCTTTTTACTGGTTGCCTTCTTCAAGGCTGTCTGACTCTGCATGGTAGACAAGCTTGCCTTCAACGATTTCCGTCAGGGCAATGTTCGCGTTACCCATGTGGGGAGTGGTGGGGACCAAGGGAGCGCGGCCATTATTGAGCTGGGCGACGCGGCGGGAAACCACGTTGATCAGCATCTGGGGCTCGGAAATGATTTTGGAGGCTTGTTCGACGAGTTCGGCTTTCATGTAAAAATGTTTGGATAGGATCTCCTGATGCGGAAAGACATATAAAGGCTCCCCCTGTCCATAAGCAAGCCTATATTACGGCATGAGCTCCCTTCGTTCACGGGAAGTCAGCTCCTTCCATGAGCCGGGTTCCAGGCCGTCCAGCGGGAACCTGCCTATCCTGGCGCGCAGGAGCCGGAGCGTGGGAAAGCCGATGGCGGCGGTCATGCGCCGCACCTGGCGGTTTTTACCCTCCACCAGAGTCAGATCCAGCCAGGAGGTAGGGATGGCGGCGCGGTAGCGCACGGGGGGATTGCGGGGCGGCACGTCCGGTTCCCTGTCCATGAGACGCACCCGGCAGGGGAGCGTGCGGTACCCCCGGATGGAGAGCCCCCCGCGTTCCAGCGGAAGCAGGTCCGCGGCGGAAGGGGTGCCTTCCACCTGGCTCCAGTAAGTTCGGGGGTGCCGGTTGGCGGGGTTCAGGAGGCGGTCCACCAGGGATTTCTCATCGGACAAAAGGAGAAGGCCTTCAGAATCCGCGTCCAGCCTGCCGACGGGATACACGCCGGAGGGGAAGCCGAATTCCGCCAGTGTCCGGTGGTGGGGCGCCTCCCGCGTGAATTGGGAAAGGACTCCGTAAGGTTTGTTGAACGCCAGAATCATGCCGTGCGGAGCAAGTATAGCATGAGCCTCCGTCCTTGGCACGAGAAATTGAAGCGGCTTGACTTGTCCCCGCCGGGGAAGGAAAGTACCTCCATGCATGGAAAAATGGCAGGCGGTATTCTGATGCTGGCGTGCTGCTTGCCCGGCTGGGTGCAGGCAGCTCCGGACGCGGGGGAAGTGAAGGCGAAAATCGCGCGGAAAATCTGGCAGAACGAATGCGCCGGAACCGTCAGGGGGCTGGTCTCCTGGAACCGGGGGGAGGCGTTCCCCTCCCTGGGCATCGGGCATTTTATCTGGTTCCCCGCCGGAGTCAGGGAAAGGTTTGAGGAAAGCTTCCCTTCCTTTGTCCAGTTTTGCCGGAAAAGGGGCGCCCGCGTGCCGGAATGGTTTTCCGGCGCGGCCCCGTGGCGCACCAGGGGGGAGTTTGAAGCGGCAGACGTCCGCGGCGGCCTGCCCGAACGGATGCGGCAGTGGCTGTCCAGTCCCGCGGCCCTTCAGATGCAGGCGGATTTTATCATCAGCAGGTCCGTGGCCGCCCTGGGGCGCATCAAGAGCCAGTCCCGGCGTCCGGCGGAGATGGCGGCGCGGTACAATGCCGTGGCGATGGCGCCCAACGGCATGTATGCGCTGATTGACTACGTGAATTTCAAGGGGGAGGGGACCAACCCCGCAGAAAGGTACCGCGGCCAGGGCTGGGGGCTCATGCAGGTGCTGGAAGAGATGCGGCCCGCTGCTCCCGGACAGCCTGCTGCTGCGGAGTTTGCGGAGGCGGCTAAAAGGGTGCTTCAGCGGCGCGTGGACAACAGTCCGGCAGGGCGTGGGGAGGCCCGCTGGCTTGCCGGATGGAAGAACCGGTGCGATTCCTACAAGAGAAGCCTGTGACGAATTCCCCGCCCGGCGGAGAAGACCAGTTGCGCAATTATCCTTGACCTGCCGGGGATTAGGGTGTAATTCCCTCACTTCATCCTGAAACTTCGCTAATTTTATGCCAAACACTCAAGAAGAAACAACGCTGGTTCTGCTCAAACCCGATTGCGTGCGGAAAAACCTTTCCGGCACCATTTTAAAACGTTTTTTGTCCGAAGGGTTTCGCCTGCGCGGCATTAAGATGATCCAGCTTGACGAGCCTATTCTCCGGGAACATTACTCCCATATTCTGGACCTTGTGGTCAACGGGGAACTGCTGTTCCCGAAACTGCTTGATTTCATGACCAGCTCCCCGGTTATCGCCATCGCCCTGAAGGGGCCGGGCGTGATCGTGCGCGTGCGTGAACTGCTGGGGCCCACCAACTCCCAGAAGGCGCAGAAGGGCACCATCCGCGGGGATTACGGAACGGACAGCATGATGAACATCTGCCATGCTTCCGACAGCCGCGAATCCGCCGCCGTGGAGCTGGTACGGTTCTTCCGTGAAGAAGAGCTGTTTGACAGCCTTAACTGAGGCGTTGCCCTTTTTACCTCCGGTTTGCCAGAGCCGCGGCTTGTGATAAGGCTGCGGCTCTTGCCGTGCCTGGGGGTATGCCTCGCAGAAGGATGAGCCTCCATGGGGCAGGCATGCCCCGTGGCCGCAGGGAAGGGAGGAAAACCGGGAAAAGGCAAATTATTTTTCCCAGGGAGTGGTCAGGTACAGGAAGGCTTTTTTCATCCGGTAGGCCTCGCGCATCAGGCCGTCCAGGATATTGTTGCAGCTGTGCCTGGAAAAGGAATAACCGTAAACGCGCTTGATGGCGGCGTCCTCGCTGTGCTGCTTCTGGCGCTTTAATTCGGCGTCCATGTCCCGGAGCTCCACATTGGGGGCGCTCAGGTTGTCGCCGTGCCAGCGGAAATCCGCCAGCAGCCTGTTGTAATGGACGAACTTTTTTCCGGCACGGCCCAGGCGGGCGTAATACTCCCCGTCCATGTCGTACCGGAACCGTTCGTCCAGCAGGAATCCTTCCTCAATCGTGGTGCTCCTGCGCAGGAACAGCGCGGTGGAGGCCAGGTACGTGCCGTACCAGATGTGCATGCGGAGGCTGTAGGGCAGGGCTTTCATGGGCCGCTGGACGGTCCCGTCCGCATCAATGAAGTTCCAGGCCCCGTGCACGATGTCCGCATCCGGGCGGGAATCCGCAAAGGCCTTGACGGCCGCCAGGGCGCCAGGCAGCAGCCTGTCGTCCGTATTCAGCCACATGACCCACTTGCCGCGTGCCCTCCGGAAGCCGCGGTTGATGCCCTCAGACATGCCGGAATCCTTCTCCACATGCAATTTCAGGTGCGGGTAGGAGTTCAGGATGTCCAGCGTTCCGTCCGTGGAGCCGGCGTCCTGGATGATGTGCTCAAACGTGGCGCCTTCCTGGTTCCTGACGCTTTCAATGCACTCCCGCACGTAGCTGGCGTAATTATAGCTGGGCGTAACGATGCTGAAATCAGGCTCGGTATCCATGGAAATTTTATTTGGAGGAACTGATGGAGCGTTCCCTGGCGATGTAGATGGGGCGTTTTTTGACCTCCGTATAGGTCTTGGCCAGGTACTGGCCCAGGATGCCCAGGCACAGCAGGACGATGCCGCCCATCAGGCAGAAAACGCAGACCATGGAAGTCCAGCCATAGGCGGAATGGGGCCAGAGCAGCTCCCTGACCGTCAGCACGATGATGGCAAGGAAGGAAATGAAGGAAAGCATCACCCCCATGATGGAGGCCAGGGCCAGCGGGGCTGTGGAGAAGGCCACAATGCCTTCAATGGAGTACAGGAACAGTTTGAAGAAGGACCATTTGGTTTCTCCCGCCACCCGCTCCACATTCTCATACTCAAACCATTTGGTGCGGAAGCCCACCCATTCATACAGGCCTTTGGAAAAGCGGTTGTACTCCTTCAGGGAAAGCAGGGCCTCCAGCACGGGGCGCGTCATCAGCTTGTAATCCCGGGCGCCGTCCACGATATGGGTGTCCGATATCCAGTGAATCGTCTTGTAAAAGGCGCGCGCAAAGAAAGAACGCAGCGGCGGTTCCCCCTTCCGGGTGACGCGGCGCGTTCCGGCGCAGTCGTACCCTTCCTCGTCAATGGCTTTCACCATCTCCGGCAGCAGGGAGGGCGGGTCCTGAAGGTCCACGTCCATGACGGCTGCATAATCACCCGTGGCCGCCTCCAGCCCCGCGTAAATGGCCGCTTCCTTCCCGAAGTTGCGGGAAAAGGAAATAAACTTCACCTCCGGGGAATGCTCCACCAGCTCCTTGATTATCTCCAGGGTGCGGTCTGTGGAGCCGTCATCCACAAAGATAAGTTCCGCGGCGTATCCCTCCAGGTGTTCCTTGAAAACCCGGTCCACCTCTTGTTTGAACACCGGAATGGCCTGCTCTTCATTCAGGCAGGGAACGATCAGGGAAATTCGTTTCATGGCAGTGCCCGCATCATACGCCAGGGGCTTTCCGGATGCCAGAAAATAGTGCCCTGTACGCAGAGCGGCCTTCCCTCCGCAGGGCGGAAGGGAAGGCCGCTGAAAAAGGCGCTGCGCGTGGAAAAAACGGAAGAATCAGAATTTCGGCAGGTTGCCGATGTCATCCTCGTTTTCAGGGGCGTGCGGGTCTTTCAGGTCACTGTCTCCGTCCTTGCCGAAGGACCAGAAATCGTAATCCGGATTCATGCCGTTGCCCATTTTCAGGTTCTTTGCGCTGGCGGATTTGGAGGGGATGGCCTGCTCGCTGCCCAGGCGGTAGCGGTACGGGGAGCCCCACGGGTCCGCCAGGATGTAAAGCGTGACGGGCCTGCCGTCCTTGCCTTTCACATGGACTTCCCGGACGGTCGGGTTGCTTTTGGGCTGGGTGGCGGGATTCAGCTCATCATTGTAAATGGTGGTATTCCTGGAAGGCATGCCTTCATTCTTGTGGTCGCCGAAGAGGGCCATGTACACGACGTTGGAGCTGTACTCCTCGCCGTTCGCCACGGCTACTCCGTGGTTGTTGAAGGGGGCTTCCGTACCGTAGGGGTAGCGGTCATGGTCGCTGTGGTAGCTCTCCAGCCCCATTTCAATCTTGCGGACGATGGATTCCGTGGCCTGCTCGTTTTTCCGGGTTTCAAGCCAGGTGTAGATGGAGATGGTCAGCGTGGCAAGCACCACGATGATGACCATCACCACCAGGATTTCCATGAGGGTGAAGCCCTGTGCCGCCCGGAGGCGGCTGTATGCGGAGCGAATCTTCATCTGGTCTGCTTCTGGAGGAGGGTTAACCCATTTTCTCAATGACCTGCAGAAGGGGCAGGAACATGGCGAACACGATGCCGCCCACAACCACGGCCAGGAACACGATCATGATGGGTTCCAGCATGGAGGTCATGGCCCCCACGGCGTTGTCCACTTCATCATCGTAAACGTCCGCAATCTTGAGGAGCATGTCGGGAAGCTGGCCGGTTTCTTCACCCACGTCCACCATGGAGATCACCATGGGGGGGAAAAGCTTGGAGGAAGACATGGGCGTGACCACGGATTCACCTTCCTTCACGGAATCATGGATAAGGCCGATGGCGTCTCCCACGATCATGTTCCCGGCAGTGTCCTTGGTGATGGTGAGCGCCTGGAGAATGGGAACGCCGGAAGTGACCAGCGTGCCGAAGGTACGGGCGAAGCGGGCGATGGCGCTTTTGCTCTGCACGTTGCCGATGACGGGCATGGTCAGCAGGGCCGTGTCAATCTTGCGGCGTCCGTTGGGCGTCTTGCTCATGGCCGTGAAGACAGCGTACAGGATGGCGATGACGGCGGCCAGAATAACGGCATTCGGCACAAAGAACGGAGCGGCCATGAACCAGTCACTGATGCCGAACACGAACTCGGAAATGGCGGGAAGCTCACTGCCCTGTTCCGCGAACATGGCCTTGAACTTGGGAACGATGACCAGCATCAGGAAGATCACGATGCCTACCGCAATGAACAGGACGATGGAGGGGTACACCATGGCGGTGATTACCTTGCTCTTCAGTTTCTGCGCCTTTTCCTGGTATTCCGCCAGGCGGTTCAGCACGACTTCCAGCACACCGCCCAGTTCGCCGGCCTTCACCATGTTCACGAACAGGCGGTCAAAGATTTTGGGGTGCTGGGCCAGGGCTTCCGAGAAGGTGGAGCCGCCCTGAACGGAATCCCCCAGGGCTTCAATGGTCACACGCAGGTTGGGGTTGGCTTCCTGCTTGGCCAGCACGTTCAAGCTCTGGAGCAGGGGCAGCCCGGCGTCAATCAGGGTGGCCAGCTGGCGGGTGAAAATCATCAGGGCTTTCGCCTTGATCCTGCCGCCCAGTCTGCCTTTTTTCCCTTTGGCTCCCTTGGCCTTCTTCTTGGCGGCGGGCGTTTGCTGGATCTTGCCCTTGCCCGCTTCTACGATCTGGGTGGGGTACAGGCCATGCGCCCGGATGGATTCCATGGCCTCCGCTTCGGAATTGGCCTCCAGGGTACCCGTTTTCTGGTCGCCTTTATGGTCAAGTGCTGTATATTGATATTTAGGCATATATGTGGTGTTTTAAGTGTTTTCTGCTTGGTGGTTGAAATGGGGGTGCGGTATAGGTCTGTCCATTAAGTGTACTTCAGCACTTCTTCAATGGTGGTATTGCCGCTGTAAATGTTTCTCAGGCCGTCTTCACGCAGGGTGGACATGCCCATTTCAATGGCCTTCTGCTTCAGCACCACGGAAGGAGCGCGGTCCGTGATCATGTCCCGCAGGGTATCGTTGATATCCAGCAGTTCGTAAATCCCCTGCCGGCCCTTGTAACCGGAATTGGAGCACTTGTCACAGCCCCGGCCCGTGTAAAAGTGCTTGTCCCCCAGTTCATAGGGAGACACGCCAAGCTGGGAGAGGATGGTGGAGGAGGGTTCATACGGCGTGCGGCAGTCCGGGCAGATGGTGCGTACCAGGCGCTGGGCCAGCACCCCTTCCAGGGAGGCGGCCACCAGGAAAGGTTCGCAGCCCATGTCCACCAGGCGGGTCACGGCCCCGGCGGAGTCGTTCGTGTGCAGGGTGGAAACTACCAGGTGCCCCGTCAGGGACGCCTGAATGGCGATCTGGGCAGTAGCCATGTCACGCATTTCCCCCACCATGATGCGGTCGGGGTCCTGTCGCAGGAAGGCGCGGAGCACCATCGGGAAATCCAGGCCGATGGCTTCATTGATCGGAATCTGGATAATGCCGTCAATGTCGTATTCCACGGGGTCTTCCGCCGTCAGCACCTTGGAATCAATGGTGTTGATTTCCCGTAGGGCAGCGTACAGCGTGGTGGTCTTGCCGGCGCCGGTGGGACCGGTGACGATGAAAATGCCGTTCGGCTTGTGGACCGTATCCAGGATATATTCATGAATATGCTTGGGCAGGCCCAGGTTGTCCAGGTTCAGGTTGACGGAAGAGCGGTCCAGCACGCGGAGCACCACGGATTCACCGTACTGGGTGGGGAGGGAGGAAACACGCATGTCCACCGAGCGGTTGCCCACCTGCTTGACGATTCGTCCGTCCTGAGGAACGCGGCGTTCCGCGATGTTCATGTTCGCCATGACCTTGACGCGGGAAATGACCGGCACGGACAGGTGCACGGGGGGTGGCTGCATTTCATACAGGGAGCCGTCCACGCGGTAGCGGATTTTGAATTCCTTTTCAAAGGGCTCAAAGTGAATGTCGGAGGCTTTTTCCTTAATGGCCTGCGTGATGACCAGGTCCACAAAGCGGATGACGGGCGCCGCGGCGGAGTCTTCCGTCTCATTGTTGACCTGCATGCTGTTGAGCTCCTGCATCAGGTCCGTCATGGCGGCGGATTCCCCGCCGTACAGCTCATTAATGCGTTCGGAAATCTGGTAGTCGGGAGCGATCAGGACGTGGATATCCTGGCCCAGGGCAAAGCGCAGGTCTTCCACCGTCTGGGGATTCAGGGGATCCACCAGGCACACGTACAGGCCTTCCGGACCGTGTCGCACGGGCAGGGCTCCATGCAGGCGCACGAGCGTGGCCGGCATCATGTTCTGCACGTTCGGGTCCGGTTTGAAATTGTCCAGGGTGATGAATTCCGTGCCCAGGTCGCTGGCGATCATCTGCCAGATATCGTCCTTGCTGCCGATGATGCCGAAATCCGCGAGCACCTCCGGCAGTTCCTTGCCGGAGACGGTCATTTCCTCCTTGATATCCTTCGCCAGGGATTTGTCGATCATTCCCCGGCCGATGAAAAGTTCCAGTGTAAGATTGGTGTCCATAATAATCAGAATGAATTGCGGGGAAAAATCAGTTGGCGTCTCCCATGGTGACATTGAGGACTTCTTCCGGAGAGGTAAGCCCGGCCAGCACCTTGCGCACGCCGTCTTCTCTCAGGGTTCTCATGCCGAGTTCCCGTGCGCGCTTGCGCAACTGGGGGGAGGTCAGGTTCTCGTTGATCATGCGGCGTACTTCGTCGTCGATCTCGAAAATTTCAAAGAGGCCCATTCGTCCCTTGAACCCGCCGCCGCGGCAGAAGTCGCAGCCGTGGGGGGCCTTGATCTGCCCCGGAGTAAGGCGGGACATGTCAATGTTCAGCGTATGCGCCTGCTTCTCCGTCAGCACGCCGTCCACCTTGCAGCGGTCGCACAGCTTGCGGACAAGGCGCTGGGCCATGATGGCGCGCACGGCGGAGGCGATCAGGAAGCGCTTGATGCCGATGTCCGCCAGACGGGCCACGGCGCTGGGAGCGTCATTGGTGTGAAGGGTGGAAAACACCAGGTGGCCCGTCAGGGAGGCGTTGATGGCGATGCTGGCCGTTTCCATGTCTCGAATTTCCCCGATCATGATGATATTGGGGGCCTGGCGGAGCATGGCGCGCAGGGCGGCGGCGAAGGTCATGCCGATGTCCGCCTTCACCATCACCTGGTTGATGCCGGAAAGCTCGTATTCCACGGGGTCTTCCACCGTGATGATCTTTTTATCCGGGCGGTTGATGTGGTTCAAGCACGCGTAAAGGGTGGTGGTCTTACCGGACCCGGTGGGGCCCGTCACCAGGATGATGCCGTCCGGCAGGGTGATGAGGCGGTCAAACACGGCTTCATCATCAGAGAAGAAGCCGAGCTGGGGCAGGCCCAGCACCAGGGCTGACTTGTCCAGAATACGCATGACGATGCTTTCCCCGTGGTTGCTGGGGACGGAAGACACACGAAGGTCAACCTGCTTGCCGCCGATGTTCATCTGGATACGGCCGTCCTGGGGCATGCGCTTTTCCGCAATGCTCATGGTCGTGCTCATCACCTTCAGGCGGGCGATGATGGGACTGAGCAGCTTCTTGGGGTGGGTGGCTACTTCCACCAGCTTGCCGTCCACGCGGTAGCGGATGCGGAGCCGGTTTTCCATGGGCTCAATGTGAATGTCTGACGCCCGCATCTTGAAGGCGTCCGTCAGCATCTGCTGCACCAGGCGGATGATGGGGGCGTCTCCGTCTTCCCCCTCAATGCCGGCGGCGTCCGCCGGAACGGTCAGGTCGCGGTAGAACTCCTTCAGGCGGCTTTCCACCGCGCTGTGGGTGGCTACGCTGAAAATAATGTCGCGCCCCATCAGCTGGGGCAGGCTGTCCATGGTCTCCAGGTTCAGCGGATCGTCAATGGCGATGTTGACGGAAAAGCCGTCGTCGGAAATGGGAATGGCCCGGAAGCGCCGCGCCAGCTCCGGTGTGATCAGTTCGCGCACTTCCTGGGGAATGTGCATGGGGCCCAGGTCCACGACGGGCAGCAGGGAATTGGACGCCGCCACCTGGGCGATGACGTCTTCCGTAAGATAATTGGCCTGGATAAGGAAATCAACCAGGTCCTGGGTGGGAGATTTTTGACTGCGCGCGTATTGAAGAATCTCTTCATTCAGATAGCCGGCCTGCGTAAGAAGTTCGATGAGATATGATTCGTTGGAGTACACGTCGATCTCTGGAGTCTATGGTTGGAAGTCTGCCGAAACGGAGCGGCAGGATACTCCCCTATTTCTGACAGGTTCGGGGCGTAAAGTCAACTTAGCTTCCCTCAAAAGGGCATTTTTTTTCAGGAGGAAGAGGAGTAGGGGAAAAGGAAATTCCATGCGCGCCGCTTTCCGGGCCTGTAGAATATCCTGGCGTGCGGGAGTTCTCCTTCTCTCAGGACCGCTGGCGCGGCATGGCGGAGAGCAGGTCTTCCAGTTCCGCCATGCTGGAGACGCGCACCAGGCGCGCGCGCATTTCCTTGGCGCCGGGAAAGCCCTTGGTATAAGCCAGAATGCGTGACCTCATGTGGCGCATGGTGTGGAGCTCATCCCCGTAATGGCCGGAATCCAGGGCCATGCGGGTATGGCGCAGGATCAGGGCCGTCTTTTCCTGCGGGTCCCTGGCCGGGGGCATGGCCCCGTGCAGCAGGTAATACCTGGCGTCTCCGAAAATCCATGGGTTCTCCATGGCCGCCCGGCCAATCATCACGCCGCTCACGGCTGTGTTTTCCTTCACATAGGCCACCCCCTGCGGGGTGGAAATATCCCCGTTTCCGATGACGGGAACGGAGATGGCCCGCGCGCATTCGTCAATAATGTCCCAGTTGGCCGTGCCGGAATACTGCTGGGAGCGGGTGCGCCCATGAATGGTAATCATGGAAATGCCCTCTTCCTCCAGCAGGTGGCACGCGTCCATGGCGCACAAATTCTGGAAATCCCAGCCAATGCGTATTTTGGCCGTGACGGGAATGCGGTCCCCTACCGCTTTCACCACCCCTGCCGCTACGGAGGCCAGCAGAGGCAGGTCCTTCAGCAGGGAGGAGCCGCCATTTTTGCCCACGACCTTGGGAACCGGGCAGCCGAAATTGATGTCAATGAAATCCGGCTTATCATGGTCCAGAATAATCCGGGCCGCTTTTCCCATGTGCTCTCCGTCCGCGCCGAAAAGCTGAATCCCTATGGGGCGGTGGGCGTCTTCTATCTTCGTGTACCGGCGGTTTCTTTCCCATGCCTGGAGAATGCCTTCCGCGGAGACGAACTCCGTGACCATTACGTCAGCCCCCAGTTCCTTGCAGATGGTGCGGAAAATAGGGTCCGTCACCCCGGCCATCGGGGCCAGGAACAAGGGAAAATCCGTCTTAAAAAACGGAAGGGAAGTTGTGCGGTTGGAGAAAGTCATGATTCCTTAGAATGAGGCTAACATGCCCCCGTATCCCGTTCAAGCGTCTTGGCCGCCCTGACAGAAAAGGAAGGGTGTTCTCTGGCGGCTCCGGAAATAGAAAAACGGCTTCACTCCCGGAGTGAAGCCGTTTGGCGTCAAATGGAAAGAGCGTCGTTTTAGTGGTGGCCGCACCCGCAGCCGCCGTCCTTGTGATCGTGGTCATGATCGCAATTGCCGTCACAGTCACAGCTATCCTTGTCGCAGCTGCCGCCGCAGGAGCAGGAAGACTCGGAACTCATTGCGCGCTGGCGGGCTTCTTCAATTTCTTCCGGAGTGGGGGCATGGCCAAGATCAATGGACATGCCCAGGTACTGGTTGATGGTGTTCAGGAGTTCGTCAATGGTCTGGCGCGCTTCCAGGAAGCCGCGTGCCGCGTCGTTCTTGATCACGTTTTCACGCAGGGAATCAAACTTGGCAATTTCTTCTTCCGTGGGGGGCATGCCGGCCAGGTGCTTGTTGCGCAGTTCTTCGCCGTAGGCGTTCACTTCTTCAAAAAGCTTGGTTGCCTCGGGGTTCTGGAAAAAGAGGCCGATTTTTGCCTTGGCGGCCACAACCTGGTCTTCCTTGGCAAGCATGTTGCAGAGGGCTTCCGTGGCAGTGCGCAGGTTGTCATTGAGAACGGGGGTATTCATATAAAATCCATTTAATCATGGCTTTCAACGCAGGGCAACCCGGTTGCGAGGCATGGCGTGCATTTTCGTGTCAGGGCGTTC
>NZ_JABDHQ010000015.1 GCF_018709685.1 Akkermansia muciniphila | reverse complement strand
CCGCTATTTAGCTATTTACGCAGAAGCACCTGCTTATGCACGCGAATGCGCACCATTCACCCCAGAACATTGATCATGAAGAAAATACTATCCATCTTGATGCTTGCAGCCGGCATGAGCATGAGCGCTACCGCGGCTACCACGCTTCTGGACAGTTCCATTGTCGGGTATTCCGATTTTGCCTCACGCCTGGCGGATTTCGGCACTCAGAAGGATTCCGTCGCCATCACCACTGATGGAGGCAATCTGGTGATGTCCGGCACGACCTTCAGCAAGCCCGTTTCCGAAAGCAACACGCGCAACAACATGACCGTGACCATGGTTCTGGATTTATCCAGGATCACCGCCCCGGACGCTTTCACGGCCCTGTTCAACGCCAAGGGCGGCAGCACGAGCTGGGGCGTGGGCATCAATACCTCCGGCGCCCTCCAGGGCTTATGGAACAACGGCGCCTACAGCGGCGGTCCTACTTCTTCTCCCCTGGGATCTGAAGGAAAGCTCACTATTTCCGTAGTTACCGGAGATGTAGGCACGCGTATTTATTTGGGGAATAGCGACACCTACCACACTGCCAGCGGCCTGAAATTCGGCGGGGTGGACATCACCCAGATTCTGATTAACGCCGGGCTGGCCGATGCCATTGAACAGCTTTATGTTCATGACTCCGCCCTTTCCCAGGAACAGATCGGCCAGTTGATGAGTGAAATCGCCAGCGTGCCGGAACCCGCCACGGCCACACTGGGCCTGCTGGGTCTGGCTGCGCTGATGATGCGCCGCCGCAGGGCATAAAACCACACCGCACCTCCGTTTTTCTTTCAGGGCTGCCTCACGACTCCGTGGGGCAGCCCTTTCCGCATCCGCGCGGCGCGGCTACTCTGCCGGGGGCGGCTACCTTCCCCTGCCCTCCCTGGCCAAATCCCGCACGGGAGAAATATCCTCCTCCGGAAAAACGCTGCCCAGGCCTTTTCCCCGCCGGGAATGTTTCCCTGGCTCCCCCATGCCGCTCCATCTTCCGCACAAATCCTTTTTCCCCACGCTGGAACAGCCGGAACCGGAGGCAGGAAAAACCATCTTCCCTCTGCAGGCGGCGTATCCCATCCTTGCTGCAGTCTCCCATGCGCAAACCGGCACAGCCCGGGCAGCTCCGTTCCGGGAAGAACGCCCTTTTAAAGCTGCACCTTCCGCCTGAAAAGGGGAAACGTTTTAACCTGCATACCCCATATCCCAATCATGAACCTCCAGAAACAGCAACTGCTCCTGCGCCTTTTCTGGTATCTCAAAAGCAAAAAAGGAAAACAGCATTTTTTCAACAGGCGGAATATATGTGTGATCATCCTTACCGCCGCCTACATCCTGACTCCGGACGAATTCCTGTTTGCCGGCGTAGACAGGCTGGGCCTCCTGGATGACGCCGCCGTCATCCTGGGAGCCATCTTCACCGTATTTTTTCCGGACCGGGATTAGGTGCCGCAGCGCCATCCCCCCGCCATGAACGGAGCTAGCGGGAGGAAACTTTCCGGAACTTCGGGGACTGCCCCATGAACGCTTCCGGATTGCCCACAAGAAGGTTTTCCGCTTCCTGCCGGGAAAATCCCCGTTTATACAGCTCACAGGCCAGGGCCGTCAGCGCCAGAGGATCGGAATCCCCCCAGTCCGCGGCGGAATTGGCCCAGACACGGTCCATTCCGTATATTTCCAGAATATCCGCCGCCCGCTTGGGATTCAGCTTGCTGGTGGGGTAAAGGGTCAGCCCGGCCCAGTAGCCGGCCTCCCTCACCAGCGGGAAGGTATGTTCCTCACAGTGGTCCACCAGCACGCGGCCCGGGTCCAGCTCCGGACGGTTTTTCAGGGCGGAAAGAATCATCCTGGTCCCCTTCAGCTTGTCTTCCAGATGGGGGGTGTGGATCAGGACAAGCTGGTGCAGGCGTATGGCCAGGTCCAGATGCTCTTCAAAAATAGTCATCTCGTGGGTGGTGTTCCGGTTCAGCCCTATCTCCCCGATGCCGAGGACATTGGGGCGGTCAATGAACTCCGGAATGAGCTGCATCACCTCCCGGGCAAAGGCCACGTCCTGCGCCTCCTTGGGGTTGATGCACAGCCAGGTGTAATGGTCCAGGCCGAACTTGGCGGCCCGGGCCGGTTCACATTCCGTAAGCTGCACGAAGTAATCCCGGAAACCGTCCGCGGAGGAACGGTCATAGCCGGCCCAGAACGCCGGCTCCCCTACCGCCAGGCAGCCCGCCTGCGCCATGGCCCGGTATTCGTCCGTGGTGCGGCACACCATGTGTATGTGAGGTTCAATGAAAGCCATGATTCTTATTTGTTGAGGTTCGGGGCGCCGCAGGCCGCCTTGGCGGCGGCGGTTTCCGGCACGGCGTCATCCGTATAGGAAAGGGCTTCCAGGATGGCGCACACGCGGCCGGAACCGGGCGCGGACAGGAGCGGGAGCACCTCCATCAGGGCGCGGAAGCGGAAATCCGCCTCCCCTTCCCCACGGTCCACACGGTCCAGGAACGCGGCCACATCCAGCACTCCGGCGCGCGCCGCCGCAAAATCCGCATCCAGCACTTCTTTCTTACTCCTTTTCATGCCCTGACGATACGCCCATGCGGAAAGGCGCGTCAAGCCGGAACAGGTAACAAAATTATAACTATTCCAAACTAGTGAACTGCAATGTCTTTCCGGGCCTTTTCAAAAATCCAAAAAGCGCCGGGAATTCAAGAAGAGGCTTGCCATCCGGTTTTGAACCGGGCATCCTGTGGAGACGCATTTATTTCATTAGAGCGCCTATGAATGCACTAGTAAAAACCATATGTACATTCGTGACA
Source organism: Akkermansia muciniphila (assembly GCF_018709685.1). Lineage (GTDB taxonomy): Bacteria > Verrucomicrobiota > Verrucomicrobiia > Verrucomicrobiales > Akkermansiaceae > Akkermansia > Akkermansia muciniphila_E. The sequence continues at coordinate 55,253 of NZ_JABDHQ010000015.1, read as the reverse complement.
TCCTCCATCGGCCGCAAAATCATTGTGGCGCTGACGGGGTTATGTTTGGTCTTGTTCCTTGCGGGACACCTGGCAGGCAACCTTCTCATCTTCGGGGGACCTGAATGGATCAACACTTACGCCCACGGCCTGCACTCCATGCCGGAAGCCGCCCTCTGGGGCATCCGCCTGGGCCTTGCGGTGATCTTCATCATCCACATCTGGCTGACCATCCAGCTGAAGCTGGAAAACCACGCCGCCCGCGAACCCTACGTGTTCAAGAACACGATCAAGGCTACGCTCTCCTCCCGCTACATGATCTACACCGGCCTGACTATCCTGGTGTTCCTGATCTACCACCTGTACCAGTACACCCTGCGCGTGGGTTATGACCCCTCCCAGTACACCGCCTTCATTTCCGACGGCAAGGTGGAAACCTTTGACGTGTACAAGATGATTGTGGCCGGGTTCTCCAATGTATGGTGCTCCGCGTTCTACATCCTGGCCATCCTGATGCTGTTCAGCCACCTGCGCCACGGCGTGCAGTCCATCTTCCAGACGGTGGGCGTTGATTCCCGCAAAATCCGGCCCTTCTACAACTTTCTCGCCATCGCGTACGGCGCAGTGATCTGCCTGGGCTTCATTTCCGTGCCGGTCGCGGTTCTTCTGGGCGTCATCAAATAACCATCAACTCCTCTCAAAGTCATGATTAATTTTCCCGTAAGCGACTGGATGCCGGATGCCAAGATTCCCTCCGGCCCGATTCAGGACAAATGGTCCAAGTACAAGCTTGAGTCCAAACTGATCAACCCGAACAACAAGCGCAAGTACACGGTGCTCGTGGTAGGGTCCGGCCTGGCCGGCGCCTCCGCCGCCGCCACGCTTGCCGAGCTTGGCTACAACGTCAAGTGCTTCTGCTACCAGGACAGCCCCCGTCGCGCCCACTCCATTGCGGCCCAGGGCGGCATTAACGCGGCCAAGAACTACCAGAACGACGGCGACTCCGTCTACCGCCTGTTCTATGACACCGTGAAGGGCGGCGACTTCCGCGCCCGTGAAGCCAACGTCTACCGCCTGGCTGAAGTTTCCTCCAACATCATTGACCAGTGCGTGGCCCAGGGTGTCCCCTTCGGCCGTGAATACGGCGGCCTGCTGGACAACCGCTCCTTCGGCGGCGCCCAGCTCAAGCGCACCTTCTACGCACGCGGCCAGACGGGCCAGCAGCTCCTTCTGGGCGCCTACCAGGCCCTGGAAAAGGAAGTGGCCAAGGGGCACATTGAAATGTTCTCCCGCCATGAAATGATGGACGTGGTGCTGGTGGACGGCGAAGCCAGGGGCATCGTCACCCGCAACCTGGTCACCGGTGAAATCCAGTCCTACGCCGGGGACACCGTCCTGCTCTGCACGGGCGGCTACGGCAACGTGTTCTTCCTGTCCACCAACGCGATGGGCTGCAACGTCACCGCCGCCTACAAGGCCTACAAGCGCGGCGCCTTCTTTGCCAACCCCTGCTTCACGCAGATCCACCCCACCTGCATTCCGGTGAAGGGGGACTACCAGTCCAAGCTCACGCTGATGTCGGAATCCCTCCGCAACAGCGGCCGAATCTGGGTGCCCAAGTCCCGTGAAACCGCGGAAAAAATCCGCAAGAAGGAAATCAAGCCTTCCGACGTTCCCGAAGAAGAACGCGACTATTACCTGGAACGCAAGTACCCCTCCTTCGGCAACCTGGCTCCGCGTGACATTTCTTCCCGCGCCGCCAAGGAAGCCTGCGACGACGGCCGCGGCGTGGCCATCACCGGCAAGGGCGTCTTCCTGGACTTTGCGGATGAAATCAAGCGCATGGGCCGCGAATGGATTGACGGCCAGTACGGCAACCTCTTCGACATGTACGAGGAAATCACGGACGACGATCCCCATGAAACGCCCATGATGATCTATCCCGCCTCCCACTACACGATGGGCGGCCTGTGGGTGGACTACAACCTCATGTCCAACGTAAAAGGCCTGCACGTCCTCGGTGAAGCCAACTTCTCCGACCACGGCGCCAACCGCCTGGGCGCCTCCGCCCTGATGCAGGGCCTGTCTGACGGGTACTTCGTCATTCCCGCCACCCTGCCTGCCTACCTGACGACCATCAAGCCCGGCTCCGTCACTACCGCCTCCCCGGAATTCAAGGCCGCAGAAGACGAGGTAAAGGAACGCATCAACAAGCTCCTGAACGTGAAGGGCACCAAGACCGTGGACTCCTTCCACCGGGAACTGGGCCTCATCATGTGGGAAGACTGCGGCATGGCCCGTACGCGGGAAAGCCTGATGAACGCCATTGAACGCATCCCCCAGCTCCGCAAGGAATTCTGGGAAAACGTGCGCGTGACCGGCACGGCGGAAGGCATCAATGCGGAACTGGAAAAGGCCTGCCGCGTGGCGGACTTCCTGGAATTCGCCCAGCTGCTCTGCTATGACGCCCTGAACCGCGAGGAATCCTGCGGCGCCCACTTCCGCGTGGAATACCAGCTGCCGGACGGCGAAGCCAAGCGCAACGACGAAGAATACGCCTACGTGGCCGCCTGGGAATACACCGGGGTGGACAGCCTGCCGATTCTTCACAAGGAACCGCTGACCTTCGAGAACGTGCATCTTGCCATCCGCAGCTACAAGTAAAGATAGCCAATACACCAACACGTAAAAGAAAGATCATAACATGGCTAAAACACTCAATCTCACTCTCAAGGTCTGGCGCCAGGAAAACCGGGAAGCCAAGGGCCGCATTGAGACTTATGCCGCCAAGGACATTCCGGAAGACGCCTCCTTCCTGGAAATGCTGGACATCGTCAATGAAGGCCTGGTCAAGGAAGGCAAGGAGCCGATCCACTTTGACCATGACTGCCGGGAAGGCATCTGCGGCATGTGCTCCCTGACGATCAACGGCATCCCCCACGGCCCGGAACGCCAGGTGACCACCTGCCAGCTCCACATGCGCAAATTCAAGGACGGCGATACCGTCTGGATCGAACCCTTCCGCGCGAAGGCCTTCCCAATCCTGCGGGACCTCATGGTGGACCGCTCCGCCCTGGACCGCATCATCGCCGCCGGCGGCTACATTGACGTGCGCACCGGCTCCGCGCCGAACGCCAACAACATCGCCGTGGAAAAAGTGAAGGCGGAAGCCGCCTTTGACGCCGCCGCCTGCATCGGCTGCGGCGCCTGCGTGGCCTCCTGCAAGAACGCCTCCGCCATGCTGTTCACGTCCGCCAAGATCGCCCACCTCAATCTGCTGCCGCAGGGACAGCCGGAACGCACCAAGCGCGTCCTGTCCATGATGAAGCAGATGGAAGCGGAAGGCTTCGGCAACTGCACGAACCAGTATGAATGCGAAGCCGCCTGCCCCAAGGGCGTGAGCGTGGACAACATCGCCCGCCTCAACCGCGACTTCATCGTGGCCAACACTAAGGAAGGCCTGGCCTACTAAGGCAGGCTCCCTTTTCAAAACGTCAATCAGAACTCCCGGCGGCGCTCGTGCCCGCCGGGAGTTCTTTTATTGTTCAGGAACGCCGCAAACCTGCGCAACAGACTGAAACCGATGCAAGTGCAGCATTCCCGCTTTCCGCAAGACGGCGTTGCAACCAACCATCAATGGGCGGAAGAGCAGACCCTTAAGTGACTGAAAAGATCAGGCAAGGGAAGGAAAAGGGTGAAGTATCTCCAATGGGACAAATGCCCCTTTCAATTATTCAAGACGGCCCCTTTCAGGCATTTATTTCTTCAATTGCCCCGTGGCCCTTCCACCCCGGAGCGGAAGCCTGTGTTTTCAAGCTTCTTCAACCAATTTCAATCCTTTTCAAGTACTTATGGCTGCTCACAGCGCGCCTTATACGCGCCAAACGCAAAAACGGTACGGCTTCCCTTTATTGGCCCTGTCACTTCCGGATGGAGGCAGTCCCCACTCCGCAAGGCCGCTCCCAACTCAACTCTCCTCACTAACCCCTCCCCCTCACTCCCTGCTGCGGGAGTCCATGAAAATGGTTACCGGCCCGTCATTGACCAGGGAAACCTGCATGTCCGCGCCAAACTCCCCGCTCTGCACCCGGCCTTCCAGCAAATCCGCCAGTTCCTCCTTGAACAGCTCATACAGCGGAATGGCGTGCTCAGGCCTTGCGGCGCGGATGAAGGAGGGCCTGTTGCCCTTCCGGGTGGAGGCGTGCAGCGTAAACTGGCTCACCACCAGCGCGCTTCCGCCCGTCTCCCTTGCGGAAAGGTTCATCTTCCCCTCCGCATCGGAAAAAATGCGCATGTCCGCCGCCTTTTTGGCAAGCCAGCACACATCCTCTTCCGTATCCGCTTCTTCAATGCCCGCCAGAATCAGCAGGCCGGCCCCCGTGCTCCCGGCGCACACGCCGCCGATGTGCACGGCGGCCTTCGTAACGCGCTGAATGACCAGTCTCACTGCTCCGCTCCCTTCTCCCTGAGAATGGTCACCCTGGTGCCCGCACGGGTCAGCATGGCCAGTTCATTACAATCCTGCCGGCTTAAATAAAAGCCCGGTGAACGGGGCGCGCCGCGGGAGGCGTCAATGACATACCCGCCCGCCGCCAGCAGCAGCGTTTTATCCGCAGAGGGGAACTGCTTGCTGTAAATGGAGACGGAGGCCTGGTCCTCCTTGACGGCGGTTTCCACATTCTTTTTCCCGCCATCCCTCATGGCCAGAATAGGGTACCCCTTCACAAAATTCTTACCGTCGTAAAGGCAGACCTCTTTTTCCGGCACGTTGACCACCACGTGGAAATTCAGCGGACGGTACTTGAACACGTCCCCCGCATGCAGGACGGGAATATCCATCAGGCCGTTGAGATGCATCAGCATGGCCTGGGAACATTCCAGCTTCCTGACCATGCGTATCCAGGAATCCCCCCTCCGGACAGTGTATTTCTTCACGTCCGGACCGTTGGGGTCCAGCAACTGGCGGATGCGCAGGCTGCCGATGAGATCCTTCGCCTCGCGCCCCACCACGCCTCCCTGCTCCGCCAGGGGCTGGAGCAGTTCCAGAGCCTGGGGCAGCGTGCCGCGGTCCATCAGGCGGCGCGCCTCCGCCAGGGCTTCCGGACGGCGAGGCCAGAGGGAATAGTTCTCTCCGTCCGCCAAAACTCCCTGGGCGCAGAAGGCCGCCGCCAGCAGGCTAAAGAAGGCCCTTGCGCTTGAAGTCAAAGATATTGATCTCATGGGATTTTTGTATCATTTCCACAGTGAATTTCAAGAGGGAGACCTCCCATGCGTCATCCACCCCCTCAATAAGGGCCATGAACGTATCCTCCCCGTTGCGCACCTGGTCCAGCAGGCGCCCGCGCACGGACTCAAGGGGTTCATGCAGAATTTCCTCCCTCACCTCCGACCTCTTGAAGCTGAAACCGTATTCCAGCAGCGTCATGAAACCCGGGCCATTTTTGGCAAGCCAGTCAAAGAAGCGTTTGGCCTCACCGGAAAAACCCTCCGTACTGACTTCATTGTAAATGGAAGGCTTGATGATCTTGGGCTTCTCCGCCTCCACCCAGCCGCTGCGCACGCGCACCACGCCCGCTTCATCCATCAGCTCGCTGATGAGAAGGAAATTGAACCTGGTATCTCCAAAGGTGTCAATACGGCGATCCGGTTCATAAATCACCCGGGTCATCTCCGCCGCATAGCGGATATCGTCACGGGAGAAGGCGGGCAGGTCATTCATAAGAGAAGAAAGCTGGGGGCTTTCCATAAAAAAGCGGCTTCCTTGCCTGGGACAGGGAAGCCGCTCTTGTAATAAAGGATTTTAGCAGTTCAACTTAACCCTGAACCTTTTCGATGTAGGCAACCACGTCGGCAACGGACTGGAGCTTTTCAGCTTCTTCGTCGGGCACTTCAATGTCAAAGTTTTCTTCGAAAGCCATCACGAGTTCAACGGTATCCAGCGAATCAGCACCGAGATCCTCGATGAATTTCGCATCAGCAGTCACTTTATCGGATTCAACGCCAAGTTGGTCAACGATGATACTTCTTACTTTTTCTTCGATGCTGTTGTCAGACATGATATTTATTGTTAAGGTTCATGAATACTACATGGGGTATACGCAATTTGCAACACCTATTTGTGAGTTTTTACGTGTCATCCGGCCGTTTTTCCGGAAGTAATGAACTCCTGTCCAGTTCCTTGCCCGTTCTTCAAAGATTCAGGGAGGCCGCCATGCGCAGCCCGTTCAGCGTAATATCCGGGTCCACGCGGTCAATGCGTTCCACGCCCCTGGCGATCAGCGCGGCATCCCCGCCCGTAGCCACCACGGCGGGCCGGACGCCCAGCTCCCCTTCCAGCCGGGCCAGGATTTCCTTCACCAGCCCCCGGTAGCCGTACACGGCGCCGGACTGCATGGCCTCCACCGTGCTGGTTCCGATGACGCGGGAAGGCTCCTGGGGGTCAATGGCGGGAAGGAGCGCGGTATTGCGCGCCAGGTAATCTCCCATGCTGGCAAGCCCCGGAGCGATCACGCCGCCCTTGTACGTGCATTCGGGGCCGATCACGTCAAAGGTCACTGCGGTGCCGAAGTCCACCACGACGCACGGGTACCCGTAATACGCCACCGCGCCTACGGCATTCGCCAGCCTGTCAGCGCCTATCTGGCGCGGGTGCGGATAGTCAATGCCCACGTTCAGCCTGGAATCACAGGAGAGGAAGTGGCACGGCCTGACCATCCAGTTTTTCAGCGCTTCCGCCACGCGCGGCACCACGGAGCACACCACGGCGGCATCATAACGCACGCCGGAAAGTACTTCATCCAGCCGTTCCTCGCTCACCTCCCGGGTGGGAATCATGTACCGTTCCGGCAGCAGGGCGTCCGGCGTGGAGAGCACGAACTTGGTGCGCGTGTTGGAATTGTCAATCAGCAGATAGGTCACGGGAATCAGTTAGTACGTTCCTGCGCCAGTTTCAAGACCAAATCCGCTATCCGCCCGCTTCCTCCGGTCATATTCGCCTTCAATAAATTTTCATGCATGCGCCGCCATGGCGCGCCGCCGTCCGCCATCATCCCAGCCAGGGCGGAGGCCAGGGCGCGTGCATCCGGAACATGGCGTCCGCCGCCCAGCCTTTCCAGCAGGCGAGCGTTGCCCTCTTCCTGGCCCGGAAGAAGGAAGTTGACCAGCATGGGCCGCGCGGCCGCCAGCACCTCATGCACCGTGGCTCCCCCGGCCTTCCCCACCACCACATGGCTGGCTGAAAGGTAGGAGGGCACGCGGCGCGTCCAGCCGCGCACCGTCAGCCTGCGCCCGTACCTGGCGCGCAACTCCCGTATACGGGGGTAAATGCGCCTGAACCGGCGCCCCAGTATGCAGGTCACGCTGATGGCGGGGTCCGCCTCCAGCATGGCTTCCAGCTCCGCGCGGGCATGCCGTGCGGAACGCTGGGCAAAGTAAAGCACGCGGAACGGCTCCCCCTCCCTCCAGGAAACGGGATGCTCCCGCGCCAGCGCGCCCAGGCCGGGATTGACGGGAAATCCCGTCACGCGCAGCCTGTCCGGCGGAAGGCCCTTTTCCACCATGATTTCCCGCGTCCAGGGATCCGTTACGGCCCACAGCGGGGATTCCGAACACAGCCAGGACTTGTTGATCACGCAGGAGTCCGTCACGACGGTCAGGTACGGCACGGCCTTCCCGGTACGGGCCGCCAGGGAATCCAGCATGTAAGGATACACCATGTACGTGGAGACAACGGCGTCCGGCTTCCATTCCCGCAGCAGGCGTTCCAGCAGATGTTCCACCGGGCCCAGCCCCTTGACGGGCTTCTCCGCCAGGTTGCGCCTGTCGCTCACCTCATACATCAGCTTCCAGAGGCGCGGGGTGCGGGAAATGATCCAGAGGTACGCGGCGCGGGTCACGCGGAACATGCCGGGCATGGCCTCCGCGCACAGGTCCGTCACGCGGACTTCCGCGCGCCCCGCCAGCGCATCACGCACGCCTCGGGCCGCGGAATGGTGCCCTTCCCCGTACCCTGCAGTCAGAATCAGAATGCGCGGCAGCCTTCCTTTCTCCATGAAGCAAGGATATACCATATCCGGCCCAATCGGAAAGAACTTCTTGCAGGGAAACGGCCATGCGGGACATTCCCCGCCCTTTTCCCGGCCGCTGCGGGACGGAAAGGAACCGTAAAAATGGCCTTCCAGCGCCAATATTCCCCTGCCGAATCCGGATTTAACATTGACCTGCGCAGGCCGTCAGGGCAAGCTTTCAGCCATGCGCATCGTCTTCATGGGCACAGGCGACATTGCCATTCCCGCCTTCCGCAGCCTGATCCGTAACACGGACCTGGTAGGCCTGGTTACGCAGCCTGACCGCCCCGTGGGCAGGCACCAGGTGCTTACGGCTCCCGCCATCAAGAACCTTGCCAGGGAAGCGGGCATCCCCGTGCTCCAGCCGCATTCCCTGCGGACGGCGGACGCGCTGGTCAGCCTCAGGAGGCTGAACCCGGACCTGATTGCCGTCATGGCCTACGGACAGATTCTGAGCCAGGAGGTGATTGACCTGGCTCCCATGGGCTGCATTAACGCGCACGCCTCCCTGCTGCCGCGCCACCGCGGGGCCGCCTGCATCCAGTCCGCCATCAAGTCCGGAGATTCCCACACGGGTATCACGATCATGCACATTGTCAAAAAGCTGGACGCCGGGGACATCATCGCCCAGATCAGCACCCCGCTGGAAGGAACGGAAACCGGAGGAACCCTGCACGACAAGCTGGCGCAGATGACGCCGGACGTTCTGCTCCCGGCCATCCACTCCATTGAAAAAGGAACCGCCACCCGTGTTCCGCAGCAGGAGTTCCTGGCCACGTACGCTCCCAAGCTCCTGCGGGCGGACGGCAAGATTGACTGGACGCGCACCGCGGAGGAAATAGGCCGCATGATCCGGGCGTATGACCCCTGGCCCGGCACCTTCACCAATTATTGGAACCGCAAGAACCGCATCCGCAACATGAAAATTTTCCCCGGCTTCACCATCGTTCCGGAGGCGCAGGGGAAACCGGGCCAGGTGCTTTCCGCTGGAGAACCGGGGCTGCTGATCGCCTGCGGAAGCGGCGGCCTGCTGGTGACGGAGGTTCAGCTGGAAGGCAGCACGCGCATGAGTATCTCCCAGCTGATTGCCGGGCACCCGAATTTGAAAGATATCCACTTCGACGTGTAAATGGGAAAGTCCTTTTCCATGGATAGCCTGAACACGGCCCAGAGGAAGGCCGTGCAGACCCTGCAGGGGCCTGTGCTCATTCTGGCCGGGGCCGGAACGGGCAAGACGCGCACCGTCACCTGCCGCATCGCCCACATGGTGGACCGCGGCATCAGCCCCAAAAGCATCCTGGCCGTCACGTTCACGAACAAGGCCGCCCTGGAAATGCGGGAACGCGTGGGCCAGATGGTGGAGCGGAAGGCGGCGCGCCAGATCATGGTGAGCACCTTCCATTCCCTCTGCGTGCGCATCCTGCGGGAAGACATCGGGCGCCTGGGGTACAAAACCAATTTCACCATTTACAGCGGTTCCGAGCAGAGCGGCCTGATCCGGCGCCTGATTGTCCGCCACGGAGGCATTACGGAAAAGATCGGCCCCAAGGACGTCCTTTCCGCCATGAGCCGGATGAAGAACAGCGGCCTGGGGCTGGACTCCATTGAAGACAACCTGACGGCCAACATCGCCGCCTCCTACCAGCGGGAGCTCCAGGCACAGAACTCCGTGGATTTTGACGACCTGCTGATCCTGGCGGACAAGCTGCTGAAGGAACATCCGGACGTGCGGGAAGCCTGGCAGCAGCGCTTCCGCTATATTACGGTGGATGAGTTCCAGGATACCAACAGCCTCCAGATGAGCCTGCTGGGCCATCTGGTGGGCCCGGCGCACAATGTCTGCGTGGTGGGGGACGACGACCAGTCCATTTACGGCTGGCGCGGCGCCCAGATCAGCAATATCCTGGAGTTCGAACGCTTTTTCCCGAATCCCACCGTCATCAAGCTGGAGGAGAATTACCGCTGCACCGCCCCCATCCTGGACGCGGCCAATGCGCTGATCCGCCACAACCTGGGCCGCAGGGACAAGACGCTGCGCGCCCACAAGGGAGGCGGGGAAGCCGTGCGCCTGATTTCCATGCCCGGAGACGCGGAGGAGGCGGAGTTCATCATCACGGACATTGAAAACGTCCGCAGGCAGGAGGAGCGTCCCTGGGAGGACTTCGCCATCCTGTTCCGGGCCAACACCCAGAGCCGCATCATTGAACAGACGCTCCGGGAGCACAAAATCCCCTACCGCATGGTGGGGGCGCAGAGCTTCTTTGACCGCAAGGAGGTGAAGGACCTCATTTCCTACCTGGCGACGATTGAGAACCCGCAGGCGGACGAATACCTGCTGCGCATCCTGAATACGCCCCCGCGCGGCATCAGCGAGCTGACCAGCCACCTGGCCATTGACTGGAGCCGGGAACATGGCAACAGCGTCTGGGCCGCCCTGCAGGACGAGGAATTCCTGGCGACCCTTTCCACCCGCGCCCGCAACAGCGTGCAGGAGTTCAATGAACTGATCGCCAGGTACATTGACATCTTCCAGGACAAGGAAACGGACTTCGGCGACGCCATGGAGCAGCTCATTGAGGAAACCGGGTTCAGCGATTATGTAACGCGCCTGTGCAAGACGGAAGCTGAAATCCAGAAGCGCCTCGTCTCCATCGGGGACGTGAAGGCCTCCCTCCGCAACTTCTGGCAGCCCGGAAAAACCCTCCGGGACTACCTGGCCCAGGTCACCCTGGACAAGGAAGATAATGACGACGACGTGGAGAACAAGCCCGGCGTGTGCCTGATCACCATGCACGCCGCCAAGGGACTGGAATTCCCCGTCGTCTACCTGGTGGGGCTGGAAGAAGGCATCCTGCCCCACAAGCGTTCCCTGGAAGACGGCAACTGTGACGAGGAACGCCGCCTGCTTTACGTGGGCATCACCCGCGCGCAGGAAAAGCTCATGCTGACCTATTGTTCCACGCGCCTGCGCTACGGAGACCGCATGCCCTGCCAGCGCTCCTCCTTCCTGAGCGAGATTCCGCCCCACCTCATGGAGTATGCCAAGTGGGACGACCTGATGAACGCGGAAGCCACGGAGGAGGAGTCCGGAAACTTCTTTGACTCCCTCCGCAGCATGCTGCTGGAAGACGACTAAAAGGCAGCCGGGTGTTTCACCGGCTGCCTTTAAACCATGAGTCATTTTCTGCTGAAACAGGTTCAGCGGGAGCGGCGGCGGCGCATCAGCAGGGCGGCCAGTCCCAGCAGGCTCAGGGAGGCCGTGGCCGGTTCCGGAACCGTCAGGTTGGGCATTCCGTTCGTCACCGCCATGGCGGAGACGCCGTAGTTGCCGCCCAAATTGAGCAGGCTGTCGGCGAATTGCATGGACACGTCGGAAGTGGGATTGAAACCGGCGGAGGTTTCAAACTGCCATGTCAGCATGAACGTTCCCCCGGAAAGCAGGGTAGCCAGGCTGCCGCTGCCAATGTGGAGCAGGTCAACCACCTGTCCGTTGGTGCCGGCCAGGTAGATATTCTTGACGGTGAGTCCGTTTCCGGTCAGAGTCACGGGACTGTTCGTCCCCCAGGTGGCTACGTTGGCCAGACCGCTTACGGTAAATACGGAAGACATCGTGTAGGAATTATTGGCCTGGAATCCGGTAACGTTGATCTGACCGGGAGTGACCAGGCCGCCTACGCCGAGGACGAGGTTTTCATTCCAGCCGCGGGCGGTCTTGGAGGAATCCAGGTCATAGCCATAAGCCTGCTTCCACATGTTCAGGCCCCCGCTTCCGATCGTGGTGGTCACGCCCGTGAAGGACAGGGGGGCGTTGGTCGCCTGGGATACGCCGAGCAAACCGCCAGCCGTGTAGGTTACCTTGATCAGGGAATTCGTATTGTCTGTTGCCGTCAGGGAGGAAGTGCCGCGGCTGGTACCGGATACGGCGCCGCTGGCCAGGTTCCACGGAGCGGAGTAAGTGTTGGAACTTTCTCCGAACGAAATCATTGTCGTCTTCCCCCATCCCGGTGCGGAGCACAGAAGAGCAAGGAGCGACAGTACACATAAACGCATTTTCATATCATCAGCAGAGATAGAGTGTTTCCTTTTAATTATTTCCTTGTCGGCGTTTTTTATTCAAGTGACGTCAACAAGGGATTTGACTCGAACGCACACTCCGGGTTCACGCAATAGATGAAAAAAAAATCCCATTTTTCCAATTTCCGGAACAATGTATTAAGAAACAACGAGAAGCAATGTGTCATCCGTTTTGACATCCATTTTCATTTCAAACGGTTCCAAGAAAAAACAGCCCTTCTTCCAGACACAAAAAATCCCCCCGGCCCCAAGGCCGGGAGGATGAAAAACACAGGCTTAAAGCCTTCCCTGCATTACCAGAAGATGATGTACAGGATTACCGTAGCGGCAACCACAAACCAGCCAAAAATCTTGGCGCGGGAGGAAGATTGCAGGGCCACCACGCCCCGGTCCGGGAGCACGATGGACTGTCCGCCGCGGGCGACGTTCACCAGCGTGAAGATAAGGCCGATGACCATGACGATGATGAAGCAGACGGCCATGCGGTTCAGGAAGGCCATTTCCGGCTGCCATATCTTCAGGGCTCCGTACAGGAGGGCATTAATGACAATACCCAGCCAGCCGAAGATGCGCGGGCACTTCGGCACAAAGAAGCCGAAGAGGAACACGCACAGGGCGCCCGGGCTGAGGAAGCCCTGGAATTCCTGAATGAAGTTGAAGATGCCGCCAAAGGCCGGACTGTCCAGGAACGGAGCAATGCACAGCGCAATCACGGCGCACGCCAGCAGGCCGATCTTGCCGACGGTCACCAGTTCCGGCGGTTTTGCGTTCCTGCGCAGCTTGTTGTAAATGTCCATCGTGAAGATGGTGGAAGCGGAGTTCAGCATGGACGCCAGGGAAGACACCACCGCGCCGAAGAGGGCGGCAAGCACGAACCACGTCCACCCCGTGCCGGGCAGCAGTTTCCTGATCAGCGTGCCGAAGGCGGAGTCATAGTCAAAGCCCACCAGGGTATCCGTCAGGTAGTAGCCGTCCGAATTGTCTACGGCGGGCTTGATAATCTTGTCGTTAAGCTTGGCGATCTTTTCCACGAAGGGAGCGCGTTCCGCCAGCGTGGTCTGGTCATCGGCGGCGTCCGCCTTCAGATCGGCGCAGGCCTGCTTCAGATCAGCCATAACCTCGCCGCCCACCTTCATTACCTCCGCATTATGCAGGGCGTGGGCGCAGCCTTGCTCCACGTTTTCCACCAGGAAGCTGTCCGTAAGCTTGTAGATGACGGGACGGCCCTGGACCTTGGCGGGATCTTCCGCCTTGCGGATTTCCGCCGCATACTTCACTTCGGCCTGTTCCTTCAGGTCATTGCGGTACAGGTTGTAGGCCAGAATGCCCGGCACCACCACCACAAACGGAATGATGAGCTTGAGGAACGCGGCGAACACGATGCCCATCTGGCCTTCCGCCAGGGACTTGGAGGCCAGCGTGCGCTGCATGATGTACTGGTTCAGGCCCCAGTAGAAGAAGTTGGGAATCCACAGGCCCAGGCAGAGGGCCGTCCACGGGATTTCCGCGTCGTCCGCCGGGCGGATCATGTGGAGCTTGCCGCCCACGGTATTGACGCCGCTGGCCGCATCCCCGGAGTTAAGTTCAAAGAAGCGCGTCACCCCGTGCCACAAGCTGTCCGAGGGATTTCCCAGGGAGGCGACCGTGGCGCCGGAATTGGCCGCGGCGGACTGCACCAGATGGTTCGGGTCCGCGCCGCTCAGCGCTATCAGGGCGAAGTACGCCACCACGCCGCCGCCCACAATCAGCGCGGCGCCCCAGAAGAGGTCCGTCCACGCGCAGGCTTTCAAGCCGCCCACAAATACGTACACGGTAGCACAGAAGGCGATGATGATACAGCCTACGGTGATGTTGCCGAAGTCAATTCCCATGGCGGTGTATCCTGTAAAGAATACGGAAATGACCTTGGCGCCTGCGTAAATAACGCCGGCGGTCGGCACGCCCACCAGAATCAGCAGCGTGGCGATGGCCATCAGGGAGCGGGCCAGCGTGTTGTAACGGTATTCCAGGAATTCGGGAATGGTGTACACGCCGCCTTTCAGCAGCTTGGGAAGGAAGCAGAAGGCCACGACCACCAGCGTGATGGCGGCCAGCCATTCATACCCGGCAATCGCCATGCCCACCCAGTTGGCGGACTTGCCGGACATCCCCACAAATTGTTCCGTGGAGATATTGGCGGCAATCAGGGAGAAACCCACCAGCCACCAGGTCAGGCCGCGCCCGGCCAGGAAGTAGTCTGAAGCTCCCTTGGTCTTTTTTTCTTCCGCCGTTTCTTCCGGGTCACGGCTTTTCCAGATACCCAGGGCGATGACGCCCACCACGACCACGCAGAACAGGACGACTTCCACCGCGGAAAGGGGAGCCGTTTTAGGTTCCGCGGAGGCTTCCGGGGCTTCCTGGGAGGCGGCGGCGGGAACCGCCGGCTCAAGGTCTGCGACCGGCAGAGCTTCCGCAGCCGGGGCCATGGCCGGGGCGGCCGCGGCAGGCTGCGCATCAATCACCGTTGCGGGCGCGGAGCCCTCCTGGGCGGAAACGCCCCACGTCATCAGGGCCAGGGCCCCGAATATGGTTGCTAGTTTTCTCATAATCAGTATGGATTAAGCTTGGTAGAGAACACGGGCGCCTTCCCCGGCGCGCGTGACGAGGTAAGTGGTTTCAATCCCCGTTTCCTGGCAGTAGCCGTCAAGAAGCTCGCGGGCCACCTTTTCCACGTCTTCCGTCTTCACCAGGGCGACGATGCAGCCGCCGAAGCCGCCGCCCGTCATGCGGGCGCCGTAAATGGAGGAGGCGGAGGGAATACGGTCACAGAGAGACACCAGGGTGTCCACTTCCGCACAGGAAACTTCATAATCATCACGCAGGGAGGCGTGGCTGCCGCGCATGGCTACGCCGGCTTCATCCCAGTCACCGCGGGCAAGGGCGTTCGCAAAGGCCTGCACGCGGGCATTTTCCCCAATGACGTGGCGGGCGCGGCGGTAGCGCACGTCGCCAAGCTGCTCCTTGAAGGATTCCAGCAATTCCAGCGTGGCTTCACGCAGGGAGGGCACGCCCATGATGGCGGAGGCTTCCTCACACTGCTTGCGGCGCTGCCCGTAGGCTCCGTCCGCCAGGGAGTGCTTCACGGCGCTGTCCAGCACCAGCACGGAGACGGATTCATTGTTCATCGGCACCAGTTCATATTCCAGGGAGGCGCAGTCCAGCTTGAGGGCCATGCCCTTCTTTCCGTTGGCGGAAATGAACTGGTCCATGATGCCGCACGGAACGTTTACAAATTCATGTTCCACGGCCTGGCCGATCAGGGCCACTTCCTTGGGATCAATCTCCACCCCGGCAAAGGCCGCAAGCGCCGTGCAGACGGCCACTTCAAGGGCCGCGCTGGAGGAGAGGCCGCCGCCGCGCGGAACGTTGCTGTCAATCAGCATGTCCACCGGGCCTATTTCTATGCCGCGCCTGTGCAGGTTGGCCAGGACGCCGCGGACGTAGTTGGACCAGAACGGATCGCCGGGAACCAGGGCGTCTTCCACTGCAATTTCATGGATCTGGTCGCCCAGGGAGCCGCAGAAGCGGTGCTTGCCCGCGGGAGAGGGAGCCACAGCCACCACGCAATGGTTGTCAAGGGCCATAGGCATTACAAAACCATTATTATAATCCGTGTGTTCGCCAATGAGATTCACACGCCCCGGTGCCGCTGCCACATGAGTTGGCGCCTGACCGAAATACTCGATGAAATACGGAGTCACCGTTTCTTTTGAGATTTCTCGCTGAACTAAATCCATAGTGCGCAGATTTTGCCTTATCCATTTCCCCACCTCAAGGTTAAAGTCTCCGTCCGGCTACAAATTCCTTTATTTTCCGCCAATAACCCAAACAGGCGCCGGCAACCGCCCGCATTCCCTGTAAAAACGGCCTCCCGGCGACCGGGCCATGCGGCTGAAGCCCTCCGGAAACGCTGCCGCCGCCCTGTATATTTCAGGAGCGCAAGGAAGAGGAAGCGTCACTTGGCCCCGCGTGCGAACAACACCGCCGGGACGGTTTTCAACAGCAGCTTGACATCCAGCCACAGGGACCAGTTGTCAATGTAATGCATGTCCAGCTCCACCAGCCGTTCAAATTCACGGATGTTGCTGCGGCCCGCGATCTGCCAGTACCCCGTAACGCCGGGGAGCACGCTCAGCCTGCGGCGGTGCGCGTCACTGGTAAAGGCCGCCGTTTCATATACGGGCAAAGGGCGCGGGCCCACCAGGCTCATTTCACCCTTCAGCACATTGATGAGCTGCGGAAGCTCGTCAATGCTGAATTTCCTCAGGAAGCGCCCGAAGGCAAAAATGCGCGGGTCGTGCTCCAGCTTGAAGATGGGGCCGTCCATGTCATTGCCGTACCTGGCCTTCACCTCATCCAGCCTCTTGTCCGCATCCCGGTACATGGTGCGGAATTTCCACATGCCGAACTCCCTGCCATACAGGCCGGAACGCTTCTGGCGGTAAAAGACGGGGCCGCGGTCGGAAAGCCGGATGCCTATGGTGGCCAGCAGCCACAGCGGAGACGTGAAGACCAGGAGCAGGAGCGCGCCCACCCAGTCCAGCATCTTTTTCAACTGCCAGGAGGTAGTGTAGGGAATGGGGGTGGACTTGTACACCAGCATCCTGGTGCCCCCCAGCACCCCGAAATAGGTTTGGTGCACGTCGGGCATGTCCACCACCATGCTCGCATAAAAATCAACCCCCATCTTTCCGCACAGCTCCACCAGGCACCGTGCCACGGAGGAATCCACCTCTTCCGGAAGAAACACCACCTTGCTGATGCACCGGCGTATCAGCAAGCTCCTGACCCCCTCTCGGTCCACCTCCTCAGGAGCCATCACCATCAGTTCATCCTTGAAATCCACATGGTCGCTTTTCAGCAGCTTCCGGAATTCCTTCACGTGCTCCGGAACGCCTACCACGAGCGTGGGGGCCTCTTCCACCAAAACCTTCTCCGCCCGGAACCGGTTGATGCGCAGCCAGAGGCCGCACAGGAAGGTCAGCACATAAGCCAGCGTCTGCACGGCGATGTCCACGAAAAAGGGTACAAGAAACTTCCAGGTAATCATGCTGACCACGACAAAACAGGCATACGCCACCACAAACCGCTGGATGCTCATTCCCAGCGTCATGCACCGGTAGTAAACGCCGAGCTGGTCACAGCAGACGTACAGCAGCAGGGACATCGTCAGCGGCGTCAGCACCAGCACGCGCAGACGCCACGGCTCCGGATCCACCCCCATCCATTGCCATGAAACAAAACCGACAATAAAGAAAATGACGAATGCAAGGATGGAAAAAACAATCTTATTGATCCCGTAGGTAGTACGGTCTGCATTTTGAATCAGCATCGAGAGAGTACAAGTTAGTTGAAGTTAAAGTGCCCCCCCTTGGTCTTTTTGTCAAGTTGCTAGCTCACCTTCCCCCGTTTGCGGGCGCCGGAAAGCCCAAAATGACGGGAAACCGGCTTGCAAGAAGCCGGTTCCCTGTGCATTGGTATACGCGTCAATCGACCGGACTGGTACCGCACCTAGCCGGATCGCCCCCCTATCAGACCATGCATGGACCGTTGATCGGGGAATGGGGCATCCTTACTCCTGGCTTTTCTCATGGTAGCGGAACGTCCCGGCGATGCTCCGGCCGGAACCTACTGCATACAGCGACAACTCCGGCATGACACCAACATAATCACCAACTTAGAATATAAGTATGTCACAACACAACACACAGGGAAGGCAGGGCCAGGGAGCCCGCCGCCGCTACAACAAGAGCGGACGCTCCTATGGCAATGACCGCCGGGATTCCAGCGGCTACCGTCCCAAGTATAAGAAAGAAGCACCTGCCAAGCTCTCCCTGTGGCAGCGTTTCCTGGGGCTCTTCGGCATTCGTCCGGCCAAGAATAACAAGCCTGCCCCCAGGGACAAGGCAGCTCCCGCCAAGACCAACACCCGCGTGGCCCGCAACAACAGGCAGGAACGCGTTTCCGCACCCAAGCAGCCCGTTTCCAACCGCAGGCTTTACGTGGGCAACCTCTCCTATGAAGCTACGGAAAGCGATCTTGAAGACGTATTCAAGGGCATCGGCGAAGTCAGTTCCGTGGAAATCATTTACAATCCCCGCACCCACAAGTCCAAGGGCTACGCCTTTGTGGAAATGAAGAAGATGGAAGATGCCGTCCGTTCCGTGGATATTCTCCACAACCAGCCCTTCATGGGCCGGAACCTGCTGGTCAGCGGCGCCAACGAACGCCAGGAACAGCCCAGGGAAGCCCGCTCCCCCCGGGAGGAGCAGACCGCCATGGAAGAAGTGAAGGAAACCTCCACTCCCCTGATCCAGCCGGAAGCGCCCGCTTCCCAGACTCAGGAACAGTAACCGTTTTATCATGCGGAAGCCGGCCTTTGCAAGAAGGCCGGCTTCTTGCGTTTAAGGAGGAAAAGGCCCGCCCCGTTTCCGCTCCTTGCCTCTCTCCCGCTGTAACCAGCCATCAACAGACGAAAGGGTGGAACCTTAAATAATCGGAAAGGTCAGGGGGAAAAGGAAAGGGTGAAGTATCCCAAATGGAACAAATGGCCCTTTCAATTTTTCAAGATTGGCCCTTCCGGGCATTTATTTCCGCAACTGTCCCCGCGACTCTTCCATCCCGGCGCGGAAAGCCTGCATTTTCAAGGCATTTCAAGCAAATTCAACCCTTTTCAACTATTTGTGGCCGGCCACACCGCATTTCCACGCGCGGGAACGGGAACGGCCGCAGGCGCGGCACAGGCCGGGGGACATGGAAGAATCCCCATGGCTCTTTCCCTCCATGGAAATGCGGACACAGGGAAGGCACGGAAAAGACGGGGGCCATTACGGCAATCCCCAGGCTCCGCGCAGGCGCAGATAGTCCCTGGCGGGCAGCAGGATGTAAAGCGGGTGTTTGGAGGGGTCCAGCCACGCGATCATGGCTCTCAGGTTCTCCTCACTCATGGCGGTGCAACCGGCCGTAGGGGCCCCGCCGTTCCGGCGCCAGATGTGGAAGAAGATGGAGGAGCCGCCGCCAGGCACGGGCTTCTCCCGTCCGGCTGCGGCATTATGCCTGATAAACAGTTTCAGGCTGTGCGCGTAATCGTTCAGCTTCATCTGCTGCTTGAACTCCCACGGAGTGGAGGGGTCATGCTTCAAGACAAAGTGCTGGTTGTACAGCGGGGAAGCGGGATCATCCACCCACATGTCACGCGGCGTAATGCGGCGGTACGGCATGGAGCGCTTCTTCTGCGGTACGGGAACCGTGCCATACACCCCTCCCAGTTCAAAAATCCCGGCGGGGGAACGCAAGTCCCCCTCCTTCTTCACCGGACCGCCGGAAGGCGGAAGGCTGACGCCCCTGCCCCAGACCAAGCCGGATTTTCCCAGACGCGCCGGAAAAGGCCCCTTCACCATCACCCAGCCGCGCGGCCCCTTTTCCAAAAGGCTCAACTGCACATGGGAACTGTTCCAGCCCTCCGCGGACCCCACAATCACCTGGCTGCAATCCGCGGGAAGCGCCGCGGCCGTAATGCAGAACGCCGCCAGCATGCACAAACACAGGTACACTGCCTTCATGGGCGGTAGCATAGCGGCGGCGCCCCGGAAGAAAAGCAAATACTCCGTCTCCGCAGACACGCCGCGGGCCGGAAGCCCCTCCCTAGTTCAACGGAAGAACCTCATTCAGCAGGGATTCAATCCCCTCCTTGGCAAAGCGGGAATAAAGGTACAGCTTCTTGGCCTCCATGTACTTGCCCAGGGCTGAACCCACTTCCCCCGCGTTCCGGCACTTTTCCGCATCATTCAGCAGATTCACCAGGGTGCTCGCCTTGGTGGTCAGGTCCAGGTACTGGGCGTTCAGTTCCTGGTCATTAATGAACAGCTCCTGGTCCCTGGAACGCAATTGCTGCAATTCCTCCCAGGCGCCGTACACGTCCTGCATGGCCTCACGCTGGCGCGCGGCACCCAGGGCGCGTTCAATGACGGCCATCTTGCCCAGGTCCTCCACAAACTGCTTCTGGAGCTCCGGGTCATCCTTCACCAGCACGGCGAACTCATGCTGGTTGTCAAAAATGCGGCGGTAATTCTTGTTCTTGTGGAAGCGCTTGAAATCCTCCAGCGCGTGTGACTGCTGCCCGGCGGCCATCATGGCGTTCCGCAGCGGAAGCAGGCGCGGATTCTTGGGCCAGATTTCAATGGCGCTCTTCAGGCATTCCTCCAGCTTGGGGCGGTCTCCCCTGGCGAGGGCTTCCTGGCCCTGCGCGATGTAGGCGTCACTGGCGAACACGGCGGCGCTGATGGCGGATTCGGCACGGCCCGTGCTGAAATCCCGTGCGGTCTTTTTAAGGGCTTCCACCAGGGTAAGGGCTTCCTCGTAATCCTTGCCGTTCATCAGCTCAAACAGCTTCTCCACATCCCGCTTGAAGGCATAAAGCTTCTGCTTCTTCTCATACGGGAACGTATTCACGGCAGGCATGAACTCCCCGATCAGGAGCGCCTCATTCAGCCGTTCCAGCGCGTCCACGTAATGGCGGGAATCCACCAGGTTGTTCACGGCCTTCATGTGGCGGTCCGAATCACGCGCCAGCTCCCGGGAAAGGTTATCCAGAACGGCTACGGTGGGGGGGGCCCCCAGCGTGCCGCTGAACATCTTGGCGGCGTCCGAATTTTTGTCCAGCCTCAGCTTGGTATCCCCGTCATTGAACAGGCGGCTGTAAATGCCGCAGCCTATGGAAACATGGTCAAAGCGCCGCTGGGCGAACAACTGCACCAGCGTGGACTGGAACACGATCTTCGCTTCCGTCACCGTCAGCACCTGCTCGCTCTCCAGCTTCAGCTTGCGGGCCTCCATCTCCACCATGCGCTTTTCCAGATACTTGTAGCGGGGGTTGTTCTTGGCCGGATTACTGGCAGAGGCGCCTTTCTTGCCCCCCTTCTGGTTGGAGGGGGAACCGGAACTGGTGGTCACGCCGCTTTCCATCAGGCTCATCTTCTGGGCATTGCTGCGTATCTCCCTCTCCATCGCCTCAAGCATCTTCCCCTTGTTCTTCCCGTTGGTCTTGGCCTGCCACGCAGTATAAATAGCCTGGCAGAGGGCATCGGACACGCCTCCGTCCAGCGGATTGCTGGAAGCGGCGGTCAACAGGTCCACTACCTGCCGCACCACATTGTCCGCCAACAGTTTTTCCTTCCGCATGGAAAGCGTCTCATGGAGTTTTTGAAAAATCTTCTGATACTCCTTGGCGTCCTCCGTGCTCTCCTCCGGCTGGCTCAGGTACTTGTTGAAGCGCGCCTCAATCTCCCGGAAACTGCCCATGTTCAGCGTAGAACCGTTGATGGTCACGGTGCCGTCCTGAGGATTCAGGAAGGGCAGTTCATTGCCGTACAGGGACTTGGCATCCCCCTGACGGGAAGGCTGGTAGGCATTCGGCTGCGCGGCGGCCGGGGAGGAAGGGGGAGCGGCGGGAGCGCCCCCGCCGGAAGCGGGCGGATTATACATCATCTGCCCCAGCGCCGGAACAGCGCAGGCCAGAGTCAGGAAAAGGCAGCATTTCATGGGTCGGGGAAGGTTGTTCATTTAGGCTGAATGGATGTGGCTACGCATACGCCGCGCACCTTCGGAGTGATGTCTTCCACACGGAATTCTATTCTGTACTGCTGGTCGCGGTTGATGTTCAGGCCGTTCCTGGCCTCCGCGGAAACAGAAATGGGAATAATGTATTCACGCCCGGAGGCGTCCTTGTACAAAAAGGAAATCAGCTCGGACTCGCCGCGCGGAAAACGGTCGATCACCGTTCCGTCCAGCACGTAATTGTTAT
Organism: Akkermansia muciniphila; assembly: GCF_018709685.1. Classification (GTDB taxonomy): domain Bacteria; phylum Verrucomicrobiota; class Verrucomicrobiia; order Verrucomicrobiales; family Akkermansiaceae; genus Akkermansia; species Akkermansia muciniphila_E. The sequence goes on along the minus strand of NZ_JABDHQ010000015.1, from coordinate 33,293 downwards.
TGGAAAGCTGGGAAGCGTTCGCCGCCAGGATATCCAGCGGAATGTCGGACCCCGCCTGCGGCTTCTCCTTGGCGCGGAATACGACAACTCCCACGATGACGGCCAGCACAAGTACTACCGCGCCGACCACCAGCATCAGCGCGGATGATGAGGAACTCTTTTTTTTTGCTGCACGTCGTCTCGCCATAACTTTTGATGGAAAAAGTATATAACGAACTCCGCGCAAGTGCACGCATTAAATTACAGCTCCCAGCGCGAGCGGCGAATGCCCGCGTAGGAAGCGGCAATGCCGCATGCAACGTGTGCGCCCAGAACAACATAGCAAAGCAGGGCCGGGGTCAGGTCCGTATCCAGCACATTCTTGACGGCGTTGTACACGTCGGCCTTCAGGGCGGAGATGCTGCCGGACCAGGCCCAGTACGCGGAAATGAAGGGCCGTATGAAACCCTCCACCTGTTCCGGAAGGGCCAGCACCGCCCCGGAAAGGGGAAGCTGGAAGCCCACCAGGTAAATGCTCAGCAGGGAGGCCTGGTCCGCGCTCCGGGCCAGGGAGGAAATGCCCAGGCACACAAAGGTCATGGCGGCGTCCGCCAGAATCAGGAACAGCAGGTGCGTCAGGCCGCCGCCCCGGTCCCAGAAGAAATCCACAAAGGCGAACATCCAGACGGACTGCACCAGCACCAGAACGCTCAGGTAGGCCAGCTTGCTCCCCAGATAGGCGGAAGGCCGCATGCCCGCGTATTTCTCCTTCTCCATGATGGCCCGTTCCCCGGCCACCTCCCGCGCGGCATTGTTGGAGCCCATCAGGCCCAGCAGAATCACTTCAAACATGATGATGCCGGAAACGGCGGAACCCGTCTTCATATTCAACTGCTGGGCCTCCATATCCTTCTGGAGGGTCTGCACGTCCTGTGTGGCGGAAAGCCCCACGATCTGCCCGGTGCCCTTGTCCGTGAACATGGCTACCAGCACCGGAAACAGCAGAATCATCACCAATTGCAGAATCAATTGGGAGCGGTCACGGAAAAAGATGCGCCAGCGGCGCCCCAGCAGGCAAAAGAACTGCGTAAAAAATCCCGGCACTTCCGGAATGGAATCCTCCGGAGCATCCCCCTGCCCTTCCTCGGCGCGGGTTTCCGCGGGATCGTCCTGCACGGCTTCCGCCCCTTCTTCCTCCGTTTCCGGCGCTTCCCCTGCCTTCCCGGCTCTCACGGCGCTGCGCACGGCATCCGGATCCGGGAGTTCCCCGGAAAGAATCTTCTGTTCCCTCTCCTTCTCCATCCGGGAATAATAGGAATCCCGGTGCTTGCCCCAGGACCGGCACCAGGAGGGGCCTTCACGGTCCTGAAGCTTGGGATAAATCTCCTCCAGCGAGGAAACGCCGAAGTAATGGAGCATGGTCTTCGGAGAACCGTGATAAGCCACGCAGCCCTGGTGCATCACCAGGATGGAATCATACCGGTCCAGATGGGAAAGGCTGTGCGTGACGGAAATGACGATGCGGCCTTCCGAACGGGAGATTTCATGCAGAAGGTCCACGATATCGTGCTCGGACCTGGGGTCCAGGCCGGACGTCACCTCGTCGCAAATCAGCAGGCGCGGATTGGACACCAACTCCATGGCCAGCGCCAGGCGCCGCTTCTGGCCGCCGGAAAGAATCTTCACGTCACGGTCCGCAATCCCTTCCATCCCGGTTACTTCCAGCGCATTGTCAATGCTGTCGTCCAAATCGTCCACGGAATTGAACCGGCAGCGGAGCCTGGCGGCGCTCTCCACATTCTCATCCACGCTCAACTGGTCATAGGCAATGCTGAACTGGGGAACGAACCCGATTTCCGACGGTTCAAAGTCTTCTTCCGCCAGATCATGGCCATTCCAGAAAAAACGGCCGTCCGTTTCCGCAATCATGCCCGCAACCGCCTTTAACAAGGTGGTCTTTCCGCACCCGGAAGGTCCCACAATAGCCATAAAATGCCCCCTGGGCACATTAAAGCTGACATTGTCCAATAATTTCAAAGGACCATCCGGTGTTTCTATCTCATACGTAATGCCGTCCGCCTGCAACATGGTTCTTTTATCCTAACGTATCAATTCCTGCATCATCAAGGAAAATCGGGTATCCGGGTTTTATCTTGCCGTAAACGAAGAATATGTTATTCAAAAACTTTCCCTTCACGGCATTTCTCCAATTAAATTAAATGATTTTTACCCGCTCCCTCGCTTTAGCCGCCTTTCTGGCTCCCCTGGCATGTGCCGCCCCGCCTCCGGCCGCGGAGCAGCCCCGTTTTACCGTCGCCCTGGATGACTGGAGCATTTCCTATATGAACGGACCCGGAAAAGTCAGCCTGGGCATCTCCATCATGCTGCAAGGGAAAGGAACCTTTATCGTTCCTTCTTCCGGGGAAGGACAGCTCACGCGACTGGCCATGCGGGATTCCACCGGAAAAGAAACGCCCTGCGACCCCCGCCAGCCATGGGGAGTGCCCGGCAAGCTCAATCCTTCCCATGTTCTTGGCTCCAAATCCTCATCCTCTCCCGGGTCACCTTACACCATCCTGCATTTTTCCTGCGGTTTCAAGGAGCTGCCGGCCCCTCAATCGGAATGGCTGCGCATCCGCGGAACCTGGACCGTCCAGTTCTGCCCGGACCCGCAACGGCTGATGCTGGAGCAAACGGTCCAACCAGCGGAAGAGCCCCAGACATTCTATCTGGACCTTCCGGAGCCAGGCGTCCGGGAAAACAGCGATATCATCCAGGCTGACTCCGCCAGCAACACGGCTTCCATTCAACTGAAAACCAACGAAGAGCGGACCACCCTATCCTGCGAGGCGGAATTCCCTTCTTCCGCTTTCATTCAAGGCTTTGCCATTCTGGATTCCACCGGACGCCCCATACCCGGCCTGCGGCGCGCCCTTACGCCGGAAATTGAAGAACAGGAAGACGGTAAAACCAGAATTGCCTGCCTGTACGAAATGGAAGAAGAAACGGATGGGGAAGGAGCGGGAAAGCCCGTCCCCAGCCTCCCCCGTGAATTGAAAATCGGCGCCGTTTACCTTCCCAGCAAACATTCGCTGGATGTTCCCATTGACCTGACCGTGAACCCCTCCCTTTCTACGCCCCGCCCTTCCCGGGAACCGGTGAACAACCCTGAATCCGGTCTTTCCGCACGGCCGTCATCAGCCCTTCAGGTAAAATTATACAATTGGTTTTTCTCTAGAAACGAGCAGGAACCCGTCTTTCTCGGCATTCACCTTCATACGGATAAAAACCACGCCCTGCTGAATGATATGGAACAACAGGGAGCCAGTTATATCAACCTTTCCACCCCCGGTGGAAAAACAGCCGTTCACTGCCGGGTTAAGCCTCCCACATGGGGAACCTCCACCTATAACATGCTCTTTTTTCCTCTTCCCCGTTCGCTCCCTCCCGGCAACGGGGGATGGCTGCTGACCGGGGAGCTCCGCGTGCCGGTCGGAGAAGTTCACACAACTCCGGCCCGGACGATTCCGGCAGAACCGGGCAAAAAATGGGTGTTCGACGTTCCGGCAGCATCCGAAGGCTATCCGCCCTTCCGGCTTCAGGCCACCCTTCTCGGCATTAAGCCGTCAGCAAAGGAATGCCGGGTCACCTTCAAGTTGCAGGGCCACCATGGAAAACCGCATTTCAGCGGCTTTCATGTGGAAGGGGGCATACAGATCATGACCAATAAAGACCCGGAGGATGAAACCGCCCACCTCATCACCTATTCCTTTCCACAGCCTCCCGGCACTTTAAGCTGCTGCGCAAAATACATCGTCAACCCAACCGTTATCCGCCATCCCCTGAACATGCGCATCGGGCTGGGCGGCATCGTCCCGGCTCCCACGGAAAAATGACATCCCGCTTTTTTTCATGGTTTCCGCCCTTTTCCGGAACCATGATGGGGGCCATGATCCGGCAAGCATCCCGGGAAGACTTTCCGGCAATCCTGAATCTTCAATTCCTCGCCTTCGGAGAAGTGGCGGAGCGGCTGGGGCTCGGCACTATTCCGCCTCTGCAACAGACCCTGGAAGATTTGCAGGAGGAGGCGCGACACGGCGTGGTCTTCAAATATACGGAAAACGGGCGTATCACCGCGTCCGTCAGAGGCTGCCTGGATGCTGAAGGAGTCTGCCGCGTAGGCAAGCTGATTGTGGACCCGGCCTGCCGGAACAGGGGACTCGGACGGCAGCTCATGCAGCATCTGGAAGAACACTTCCGTGGAAAAGCGGCCAGTTACTTCCTCTTCACCTCGGCGGAGACCCCGGAAACCCTGCATCTGTACCGCAAGCTGGGTTATGTGGAGCTGTACAGAGAGACGGCACCAGGCATGACGACGGTATTTCTGGAAAAGAAGGCCTGAATCCGCCGCAATCAGGAAGATTTCATTTCATCAGCTTCCACACCACCAGCCTGGTGACGGCGCCTGTCAGCAGAAGAGCCGCCGCAATCAGGAAAGGTGCCCACCCCAGCAAGCCCGCCGCCAGCAGAAACGCTACGGCGCACGCCAGTAAAAAAGCATTGATGAACCGCAACAGGGTCCATTCTTCCGCGTAAAGGGGAGACAGGGAAAAGGCGTCCGCCAGCCAGTCCGTCATCCATTCCAGAATTTCATTTCTCATCCATTCCCACATAGCCGTCAACTTTTTTGCTAATTGATGATAAATGATTTACTTGTGAACGCAAGGGGAAGGACAGCCGGAGTTTTCCCCCATGGAAGGTTTTTACAAGAGCCGGGAAACCGGGATTTCCCGGCCCTCATCACAACCATTATTCGGAGCGCAGCGGGAAAGGACTTGCCCTCACGGGCCGCACTCAGAACGGGAAGTCCGCATCCCCTACCGGATCCACGGCTTTTTCCTCAAATTTCTTCACGGCTTTCTGCTGGGGGTTCACGGCGCGGACGATGAGGGCGCGGGTAGGCATTTCCCGGTGTTTCCTGAACTCGCATCTCTCCTCGCACAGGTTGCAGGAATTCAGGCGCGCGCGTTCCTCCGGCCGTTCCGTGGTGACGGGGCACGCGTGTTCGCACGCGCCGCAGCCGATGCACAGGGAAGGGTCCAGCCGGGGCAGGCGGTGTTCCTGCCCGTCCCGCCCGATGTAGGGTACCGTGTAAAGGGCCTTGGTGGGGCAGTGCTCCGTACAGGCGCCGCAGTCCATGTCCTCCCGCGCAACCAGGCAGCGGCAGACGTAGAACTGGGCCACGGCGATGCGCGTGGTATCCTTCGTAAGTTCCGCAGTATCCCTCTCCGCCGTAATGGGGAGCTGGCGGATGGCGCCCGTGGGGCAGACTTCCGCACAGCGGTGGCAGTCGTAAAGGCAGTATTTGGTGGAAAAATCCATCCGGGGCTTCATGAACCCTTTCAGCCCGAGCTGCAAATAGGCAGGCTGGAGCACATGGGTGGGGCAGTTGGCTATGCACATCTGGCACCCGGTGCACCTGTCCAGAAAGCGTTCCAGAGACCCGGCGCCGGGGGGCAGGACGCACTGGGTGGGGTCCAGCCTCTGGGCGGCGTCACCACGGCATCCGGAAAGGGCCGCGGTAGCCAGTCCGGCCGCGGTGGCCCCCAGGAACTGGCGGCGGGAACTCCCGGCGATGGGGGGAGCGGCGGCCGCGGAAGGGGGAACGGGCGCCGGGGCGGCTTTTTTCTTTTTGGCGGGAATCAGCGTGCGGGTTTTGGTGAACCAGCGGTAGCGTATCCCCCCCTCGGAGCAGGAACGCACGCAGTCGTAGCACGCCACGCAGCGGGAGGCGTCTATCCTGTATTCCTTCAGGTTCAGGCACTGGGCCTTGCAGGATTTGACGCATTTGCCGCATTTCTTGCAGGAACCGGGATCAAAGCCCAGCCGGAAGAGGGAGACGCGGGAGAGCAGCCCCAGCAGCGTACCCACGGGGCACACCGTATTACAGTACAGGCGCCCTTTCCAGGCGCTCATGACGACCACCAGGCCGAGCATGCCCGCAGAAGCCAGCAGGGCCGGAAAGGCCACGGAGAAATAGTCCATGCGGACCAGGTCGGCAGAGGCGCTGTCCCCCGCCAGCAGGTTGTTGCTCCAGATGGCGGCAGGCCATGCCAGCACATACATGATGCGCCCGAAGATGCTGTACGGGTCCAGCCAGTTCAGGGACAGGCCGGCAAGCCCGGTCACGCAGCAGGCGGCCAGCGCTCCCAGCACCACATACCGCACCCATGGCACGGGAGTGGAAAATTTCAGGAAACGCTTCGGCGCCATCCAGCGGCGGATTCGGAAAACGATGTCCTGGAGAATACCCAGCGGACAGAGGAAGGAGCAATAGACGCGCCCGAACAGCAGCGTGAGCAGCAGCAGAACCGCCAGAATCCCGATGGAAACGGAAACACCGTCCAGAGCCCCCAGCACGGACGGGATAAACTGCCACTGCGCCAGGGAGAAAGAGTTTTCCATGCCTTCCCCTCCGCCCGTCATGTTCGGAACGTTCCACGCGGGAATATGGTGCAGGAAGGCATACGCAATCCCGACGAAGAAGATGACGGCCACCGTCACGCGGAGCCACTTCAGCGGACTGACGAAAAAGGCTTTGATGACTGACATACCAGTAATAAAACCGCCGGAGGCGGAAAGTTGGCCCCTTCCGCGTCATCCGCGGGAGGAGGCCGCCGCCTCAGGCCATGCTGATGCGGCGGATGTTGAGCTTGGAAAGGTCGGCGGTGCCCAGCCCCATTTCCTCTCCCAACTGCACGTGGCGGATTTTCCCGGCCTTGTTCAGCAGGGCCGCGCCTGCGGCGTCAATGGCCACGATGTCACGGGAGGCCAGAAGGGTCTTGCGCTCCACCAGGTCATTGGTGTCCTTCCCCACGGGGCCGTTGCGCACCATGGGCATGTAGGCGTCCAGCACGCACAGGTCAGGCTTGCGGAAGTACACGGCGTCCGCGATGCACTGGTGCAGGTCGTTCTTATGCATGGCGCCACGGTCCCAGACGGTGCCCATCACGTTCTTCATGCAGGCGGTCATTTCGGAACCGCTGTGGTGCTTGAGCGGGGGGCAGGTGATGTAGACATCCGCTTCCAGCACGGCCTTGTGCACCTTGGCGGAAGTGAATTTTTTGGCCTTCGGGTTTTCCGTCTGCACATACTGCCCTTCGTTGCCGCCGTCCACCATCACGCCGCCGGCTTTTTCCACGGCCTCTTTCACGCCGCTGCCTTCATAGGCTCCGTTGTGGCAGCAGTGGTCGAATACCCTGACTTCCTTCGCCCCTGCCTGCTTGCACAGTTCCACCAGCGTGGCGACGGTTTCAGGATGGGTGTTGGAACCGAATTCCGGCCCCTTGTTCCAGCCGATGTTCGGCTTGATCACGACGGTCTGGCCCGGCTTGACAAAGGCCTGCATGCCCCCCAGCGTATCCACGGCCTTCCGGACCATGTCCGCACGGGTGCCGTTGCGGACGGCCACCAGGTCCGGAATGCCGGAAGAAGCCGGGGCCCCGGCCTCCTGGGCGAACAGGGAGTCCATGTCCGAGATGGCTGCAAGCGCCCCTACGGCGGCAGTCCCCTTTAAAAAAGTACGTCTGTCAGTCATTTTCTTTGCGAAGTCAATGGTTTGCCCAAGCCTGCGGAAGCATGCGGAAGGTTTTATGCCTTTTCCTAACATACGTCCTGCGGAAAGACAACCTGTCATTCCTTCTACGCGGAAATTTATAAACGAATTGTCATACGGCTGCGGCTCCTATACAACGCGGTCATGAAATGTTCCCTGCTCAGCCGCCCCATGACCTGCGCGCATGGCTGGATCAGCAGCGTCGTGCATCCCGGCGATACCGTGGCGGATGCCACGGCAGGCAATGGGCACGACACGGTTTTTCTGGCCCGCCTGGCCGGTCCCGCCGGACACGTGCACGCTTTTGACGTGCAGGAGGAAGCCATCCGGTCCACCAGGGAGCGGCTGGAGGAAGCGGGGCTCCTCACGCCCTCCGTCCATCTCCATCTTGCCAGCCATGACCGTCTGGCGGAGCTGGTCAGCGGCCCCGTGAAGGCTATTGTCTTCAACCTGGGCTACCTGCCGGGCGGGGATAAAAAGACGGTCACCCGGACGGACTCCACCCTGGCCGCTCTGGAACAGGCCGCCGCCCTGATTGCGCCCAACGGCCTTCTCAGCGTCATGTGCTATCCGGGCCATGAGGGAGGGGATGCGGAGGCGGAAGCCGTGGAGGCCTTCCTTTCCCGCCTGCCGCACCATACCTGGCGCACCGGAAAATACCAGCTGCTGAACACCGGCTCCCCGGCGCCCTTCCAGGTCTGCGCCTTCAGGCTGGACTGACCCTCCGCGCCACACTGGACAACAATTCTCCGCTCCGTCACAATCCGCTTGATTTCAAATCATGGCGGAGTAGGGTAGCCCGCATGACTATCCACTATATCCGCCGCAGTTTTGCCGTGGCCGCCTGCATGCTCTCCGTGCTGGCGGCGTGTTCCGCCTCCGCCCAGGAGCCGGGGGAAGACCGGAACCCGTTTGAAGGATTGAACGTCCGGCAGGGCCCCGGAATACTGCGCCTGGGAAGCATCGCGGAAGTGAGGCTTCCGGGGGAATGCATTTACCTGAATGGTACGGATACGTCCCGCTTGATGAAGCGGCTGGGAAACCCGTCGGAAGGAGGGGAGCTGGGCAGCGTGGCGGGAGATTCCTGCATTGCCATCTTTGAATTTGATCCGGTGGGCTACGTGAAGGACGATGAAAAGGATGAACTGGATCCGGACGAATTGCTGGACAGCATCAGGGAAGGCACGAAAGAAGCCAACAAGGAACGCGCCAGAATGGGGGCCGCCCCCATGTACATCAAGGGATGGTACAGGAAGCCCTACTATGATGAAGCCACTCATAATCTGGAATGGATCATCACCGGAGAGAGCGAGGGCGTGGAGAACCTGAACGTCAACACCCGCATCCTGGGCCGCAAGGGAGTCATGACCGTGACCCTCGTCACTTCCCCGGAAACGATTGCCCAGGACCTGCCGGTTTACCGGGAATGGCTGAAGGGGTTTGACTTCCGGGCGGGGCAGAAGTACGGAGAGTACCGCTCCGGAGACAAGGTGGCGGAATACGGCCTGATGGCCCTGGTTGCGGGGGGAGGCGCGGCGGCGCTCGCCAAGGGCGGCTTTTTCAAGTCATTCTGGAAGCTCATCGTGGCCGGGCTGGCCGCGGCGGGAGCCCTCATTAAAAAATTCTTCAGGAAGAAGAAGTCCTGACGTCCGCGGCGGATGAGTGATGAACAAACCACCTTTCTTCTCCTGGCCGTACTCTACCTGGTGGAGTGCTGCCTGATTGCCGGGAGGGATTCCTTTCTGTTCCTTCCCCGGCCGTTCGGGCATTTCTGGCAGGCGCAGGCGGCTGGAAAAGGACTGGCCGTCCGGCACGGAGTCCTGGCCGTACTGCCGCCCCTGACGCCATGGCGCCCGGCGGTGCTCAGCTCTCCGGCGCCCCTGCTGTTCCATCCTTCCGGAATCATTCACCGTGAGACGGGCCGGGAAATACGGTGGGAGGAGATAAACTCCCTTTCTGCGGAAAACGCGCGGCTTTATATCAACGGCGCTCCCTTTGCCCGGTTCCAGGATGAGTACGGGGCCGTAGAGGCCATGAACCGGTTGAAGGCCCTGATCTCCGCACCACCTGAAACGCGCCCGGCCGCCATCCGCGCCCTCCTTGCCCTCCGCGGACAACCCGGAAGCGTGAAAAGAGCCGTTCAGCGGATGAAACGGCGCACCTTTCCCCTCCGCCTTCTGGGAACGGTGCAGCTTCCGGTCATGTTTGCAATGCCTCCGGTGCTTTTCCACCTGCTGCCGCCGGGAGCGGCCTTCCTGCTCTCCGCCGCCCTGATTTTCCTGACGGGGTGGTGCATCTCCGGACTATTCTTCCGCATTCACCGGAAGCTGTATCCGGAGCGCCGCGGGGAACGGTGGGGCAAACTGTTCCACTTCCTGCTGTATCCGCCCGGCACCATTGGAGCGACGCATGCGCTCTCCCTCCCGCTGGGCAGCCGCTATCATCCGGCGGCCTGGGCCTGCGCCCTGCTTCCGGAACGGGACCGGCGCTCCTTCCTGGCCCGCCTTCTCCGGGAAGGCCGCTACCCCGTTTCACGGGGCGCATGTTCCCCTGATGCAGCGGAGCGGTTCCGGGAAGCCTCCCGGGAAGAATACGAAGCCCTCCATTCCTATCTGGACAGGTGCGGACTGCTTCCCCCGGAAGAAGAGCCGGAATGGGAGGAAAAGGACGGCTGCACGCGGTACTGCCCCCGGTGCCTGGGTATTTACCGGACGGAAGCGGAGACGTGCCCCGCCTGTTCCGTCATCCCTCTTCAGCCCCTCCCGGCCCGGCGGGAGAGGCAGGGAACTGATTGCGGCGGCAGGGAAGAAAATTCCCCGTGACCGGGGCCCGGCGGAATGTTCAGCCCCGGCGCTCCTTCATCCACTCTACCACCTGCGCCAGGGCGCGGGCGCGGTGGGACATGGAGTTCTTCACCTCCATGGGGAGCTGGGCAAAACTCCGGTCATGGCCCTCCGGCACAAACAGCGGATCATAACCGAACCCCCCTTCCCCGGCGGGTTCCGTCAGCATATGGCCTTCCACGGAACCGGAAAACTCCGCCAGCACGCTGCCGTTCCCGGCAAGCACCATCACGCAGCGGAACCGGGCGGAGGGCTTGTCCCCCGGCCTGACTCCGGCGCGCCGGAGCTCCTCCATCATGCGGAGGTTATTCCGCGCGTGGTTTCCTTCCTCCCCGCCAAAGGAGGAGGACCAGACGCCCGGGCGGCCGTCCAGCACATCCACCTCCAGCCCGGAATCATCCGCCAGCACAATGCCGGGAATGCATCTGGAAGCGGAAAGCGCCTTCAGCGTGGCATTCTCCGTAAACGTTACTCCCGTTTCATCCACGGGCGGGGCCTGGGGATAGTCGGAAAGGTCCCTCACCTCCCATTTTCCGGCCAGCATGGCGCGGATTTCCCCGGTCTTGTGGGCGTTGCGCGTGGCAACCACCAGCAGCGGCAATGCTTGTTCCATCATCATGAATTTTCCATATGGTTAACTAACAGGAGGACGCGGCGTTCAGCAGTCAATCTCCATACTGACGGGGCAATGGTCAGACCCCATCATAGCCGGATGGATGGCCGCATCTTTCACCTTGGTAACCAAAGAGTTGGAAACGCAGAAATAATCTATGCGCCACCCGGCGTTCCGGACGCGGGCCTTCCCCCAGTACGGCCACCAGCTGAACCACTTCTCCTCCCCCGGATGCAGGGCGCGGAACGTATCCGTAAACCCGGCCTCAAGCAGCATGGTGAAGCCGGAGCGCTCCTGGTCGCTGAACCCGGCGCAAAAACGGTTCTTTTCCGGCTCCGTGATGTCTATCTCCTGGTGCGCTACATTCAAATCCCCGCAGAAAATGACCGGCTTGGTTTCCGCCAATCCCGCCACGTACTTGCGGAACACGGCGTCCCATTGCTCCCGGTACGGAAGGCGCGCCAGCTCCCCCTGGGAATTGGGGGTGTAACAGTTGACCAGGTAAAATCCTTCAAACTCCATCGTGCACACGCGCCCCTCCCGGTCATGCTCCGGCCAGCCCATGCCCGTGGACGTGGAGACGGGCTTTACCCGGCTCAAGGTGAGCACCCCGGAATAACCCGGTTTTTCCGCCGGATTCCAAAGCTGGTACGGCCAGGAGGAAAGCCACAGGTCGTCCACCTGCTCCGGACGCGCCTTGATCTCCTGAAGGCAGAGGATATCCGGCGCCAGCGCGTCCATGGCGGCCCCCATGCTCTTGCCGAGAATCGCCCGCAATCCGTTCACGTTCCATGAGACGAGTTTCATGGATGCATACTTCCCGTTTTTGGCGGCTCCGTCAAGTCCTCAAACCACCCTGCGGAACGCCCTCCGCGCGCCCTGCTGGAAATCCTCCTTCCGGAATCATCCCCAGTCTTTTGCATGCCGCATAGAACATGTGTTTTTTCTTGCCAAGGCCGCCCCCCCATGCTTACTTAGATAGGCAAACACCCCGAGAGACACTCGAGAGTGGGTCTGTCGACCCGCTCTTTTTTGTCTATCCATCACACTCCTCCACACTCATGACAAACGATATTAAAGCTTTGATTGACTACTACGAGAGGGAAAAAGGACTCTCCCGTGAAAAAATTCTTCTCGCTCTGGAATCCGCCTTTCTCTCTGCCTACCGCAAAATGGTTCCCGGCTCCGGCAGCATCAACTACCTGAGGGCTGAAATCAATGTGGACAAAGGCAAGGTGCGCATCTTTGCCGATCTGGAAGTGGTGCCGGATGAAGAATATTCCGACAAGTTCAACCAAATCCCCCTTTCCCTGGCCGTCAAGCTGGACCAGAACGCCGTGCTGCACGACCTGCTGCCCACCAACATCACGCCCAAGGGGTTCGGCCGCATCGCCGTCCAGACCGCACGCCAGACCATGCTCCAGAAGCTGCTGGACGCGGAAAAGGAAATGCTTTACGACGAGTTCAAGGACCGCGCCGGGGATCTGGTGACGGGAACCATCCGCCGTTTTGAAAAGGGGGACATCTTTGTGGACCTCGGCAAATTTGAAGGCGTCATGACCTCCCGCGAACGCGTCCCGAACGAGGACTACAGCGTCGGCGACCGCATGCGCTTCTACGTGGTGGAGGTGCGCACGGAAGCCCGCGGCCCGGAAGTCATCCTCTCCCGCAGCCATCCGAACCTGGTGCGCCGCCTCTTTGAATCCGAAGTGGTGGAAATAGGCGACCAGACCGTGGAAATCCACGGCATTGCCCGTGAAGCCGGCTACCGCACCAAGGTGGCCGTCATCAGCCATGACGACAAGGTGGACCCGGTGGGGGCATGCGTAGGCATGCGCGGAGCCCGCGTCAAAAACATCGTGCGGGAGCTCAACAATGAAAAAGTGGACATCCTGGAATGGACGGAAGACCCCGTCGTCTTTGTCCGGGAAGCCCTCAGCCCCGTGGAACCGCGGGAAATCACCGTGGACGAGGAAGCCAAGAAAATCTTCGTCATCGTCCAGGACGACAAGGACCTCTCCAAGGCCATCGGCCGCAGGGGCCAGAACGCCCGCCTCACCTCCCGCCTGATGAACTGGGACGTCCAGGTGCGCGTCTTTGACGTCCAGGAAGAGGAAAAACGCCAGAACCAGGCCGCTGCCGAGGAAGTGATGCGCCAATGCCAGGCCGCCGCCAAGACCCTCAGCGAACAACTGGACATCCCGGAAGAAACCGCCATGGGCCTGGTGACCATGGGCGGAACGGACCTGACGGCCCTCACCGGATTTGAAGCTTCCGACATCGCGGAAAGCATGGGCATTCCCGCAGAGGAAGCCGCCCAGATTCTGGACAAGGCCAGGGACCTCATCTCCCAATAACATTGAGCGCGGCGCTCAATACCTAACAAACTTAAATCAAGATGCCTAATAAACAAGAAGAGAACGAACCCAAAAAGGAAGTATTGGATCTGATCGGCGGATCTCCCAAAAAGAAACGCGCACCCCAGCCGGAACCCGCACCGGCGCCCTCCCGCCCTGCCCCGGTCAAGAAAGAAGCTCTCGACTTGCTTTCCGGCCCCAAGAAAAAAGCGCCCAAGCCCGCTCCCTCCGAACCGGCTCCCGCCCCTGTCCAGGCCGCTTCCGCCGCAGAACCTGCTGCGCCTGCACCCCGGGAGGAAGAAACCGCGGACGGTAAAATCATCAACCTCAAGCCGCCCGTCTCCGTCTCCGAGCTGGCCGGCATGCTCCAGGCCAAGCCCTTCCAGATCATCAAGGACCTGATGGGCATGGGCATCTTCGCCAACCCGAACACGCCGCTGGACGCGGACGCCGTCAGCGCCATCTGCGACCTGCACGGCTACACCTTCGCCCGTGAAAAACGGGAAAAGGGCGGCGGCGTCAAGGCCCAGCAGGAACCGGTCAAGGAGCCGGAACCCGTGCCGGTGGTGGAAGAGCCCAAGGCCACCCTCATCCTGCGCACGCCCATCGTCACCGTCATGGGCCACGTGGACCACGGCAAAACCTCTCTGCTGGACTACATCCGCAAGGCGCGCGTAGCCAAGGGGGAAGCCGGCGGCATCACCCAGCACATCGGCGCGTACACGGTTGACTACAACGGCAGCACCCTCACCTTCCTGGATACTCCGGGCCACGCCATCTTCACGGAAATGCGCGCCCGCGGCGCGGACGTGACGGACATCGTGGTGCTGGTAGTAGCCGCCAATGACGGCATCATGCCCCAGACGCGGGAAGCCATCGCCCACTCCAAGGCGGCCGGCAAGACCATCATCGTGGCCATCAACAAATGCGACCTCCCGGCCGCAGACCCCGTCAAGACCAAGACCGGCCTGATGGAAGAAGGGCTGGTCCCCACGGACTTCGGCGGCAATGTGGAATGCGTGGAAGTCTCCGCCCTGACCGGAGACGGCATTGACGACCTTCTCGGCCTCCTTGTCCTCCAGTCTGAAGTGCTTGAACTCCAGGCAAACCCCAAGGCCAACTGCCGCGCCTCCATCATTGAGGCCCGCGTGGAACCCGGCACGGGCAGCTCCGCCACGGCCATCGTGGAAAGCGGCACCATCCGCGTAGGCATGCCCTTCATCTGCGGCCCGTACGCCGGCAAGGTGCGTGCCCTGGTCAACGACCACGGCGAACGCGTCAAAAAGGTAGGCCCCGGCATGCCCGTGGAAATCACCGGCTTCTCCGAAACCCCGAACGTGGGCGACGAGCTCGTGGAAATGGAAAACGAACGCGCCGCCAAGAAACTGGGTGAAGAACGCCAGGAGGAACTGCGCAAGCAGCGCCTGGCCCAGCCCCGCAAGGCCCGCATGGAAGAACTGCTCGCCATGATGGGAGACGGCACCCAGAAAGCCCAGCTCAAGATCCTCCTGAAGGGGGACGTGCAGGGCTCCGTGGAAGCCATCAAGAAAGCCATTCTGGACATCCAGTCCGACAAGGTGGAATGCATCTTCCTGAGCTCCTCCGCCGGTCCCATCTCGGAATCGGACGTGCTCCTGGCCTCCTCCTCGGACGCCGTCATCCTGGGCTTCAACGTCAAGGTGGAAGCCAACGCCGTGAAACTGCTCAAGCGGGAAGGCGTGCAGGTGAAGCTGTACTCCATCGTTTACGAACTCATCGACCAGGTGAGGGACGCCATGCTGGGCCTGCTGGAACCGGAAACGCGTGAAACCATCATCGGCCACGCCAAAGTGCTCCAGGTCTTCAAGCTCAACAAGGGCCGTGCAGCGGGCTGCATGGTGGAGGACGGCAAAATCCTCCGCAGCTGTGAAGCGCGCGTCATCCGCGACAAGACCCCCGTCTTTGACGGCAAGATGTCCACCCTCCGCCGCTTCCAGGATGAAGTGGATGAAGTCAAGGCCGGCCTGGAATGCGGTATCCGCCTGGGCGACTTTAACGAATACGAGGCAGGCGACGTCATCGAATGCTACACGCTGGAAAAAATCCAGCAGACACTGTAACCTAAACCGGAACCAAATCAACAGGGATGGACGCCCCTTGCACGCCCCTCCGGGCGTTCAAAGAAGCTCCATCCCTGTCCTTTCTCCTTCATTCTTCTCTTTCCGATTGAACCAATCGGTCCATCCATCACTCTATCTCTTCATATGAGCAGACGCACTGACAAGGTAAATGAACTCCTCCGCAGGGAAATAGGCACCACCATCCAGCGGGATTTTGAATTCCCCGGCACGATTGTCACCGTCATTGAAGTGGAAGTGACGGATGATCTGAAGGAAGGAAAAGTATGGGTGGGCGTGGTAGGAAAAATGTCCCCCGCGCAAGTGCTGGAAAAACTGAACTCCCGCCATGGGCTCATCCAGTCCGCCGTAGCCAGGCGCGTGGTGCTGCGCAATACCCCCCGCCTGACCTTCAGGCTGGACAACTCCGCCCAGCGCGGCGTGGACCTGGTCAACCTTCTGGAAGACATTGACAAAAACCTTCCCAAGGCTCCGGCTGCGGAACCGGGAGAAGAAGAGGAATAAGGCTCCCCGGACGGAAAGTTCTTTACCTTCAGGGAAGTGAGCCGGGGGGAATTCTCTTCCTGAAAGCTCGTTGTACTTGATAGCCTGAAAAGGTCCCTGGACTTTTACGCTACAACTCCCCTGTGAAAAACATGGGAAGGGTTTACAAGGGCCGGGAAACCGGGCTTACCCGGCCTTCATGGATGAATATATTCCCAAGCGGAGAGGAGGGGAATTCTTACAAGGTCCCCGCTACCCGGACGGAACGCACGGCAGGAAGCCCGCAGGATGGGTAAATTTGAAAGGCGGACGATTCAAAACTCCGTCCCGGCGCCACGGCTATCAGAGGATACCGTGGAAGGACTTTCCCTCCACGGTAATGATTCCTCCTTACCTCACCACTTTCAACCTCAGGAACCGGCGCACCGGGGCGCTTTCCTCCACCGCTACGGTATCACGGAATTCACCGCGCGCGCCGGTCGGAACGACCGTTTCTTCCTCAGCCCATGTCTTCAGATCGGCAGAGCTTTCCACACTGAAGGTCACATCCGTCGCTTCCGTATTCACCGGCCAGGAAAGCACGAGGTATTTTTTACCGTCTTCTTCCCGGATAGTCAGCTCCGTCACGCTCCCGCAGGGTTTGTTGGGGTTTAATCCCGTTGCGTACTTCATCAGGTTCGTGACGCCGTCTCCGGCGGGGCACGCATCCGGAGCCATCTGGTCGTCCGGCGTTCCATCCGGGAAGTTGTCCTGCTTCCACTTGTCGTAGCCCGTGGGAGCCGGTTTCCCCGCCTGGTTCAGCGTAAACGTCCTCTGCTCACCGTCACATGCTACGGTGACGACAGCCGTCCGTTCCGCCTGCTGTCCGTTTGCCTCCACCGCAATATCCAGCACGGCAGTTCCGGAGCCGGAAGAAGGATTGACCGCAACCCAGGGCTGGTCACAGGAGACCGTCCAGGGCATTTGCGTCTGCACGGTCAGCGCCGTATGAACGGCGGCCGCGCCCACAGCCTCTTCCGTCTTGTCCAGATTGAAGGGATTTACGTATTCATAGGAGAACGCGCTGGCGGGAATGGCTTCCTTGCCGTTGGTTTCCGGGCCTTCCCATTGCAGGGAAAGGGACGGAGCCGTCCCGTTCCCCACGTAGCCGATCCGGATGGGGTGCACCCCTGCCGTGAGCTTCACCGTCTGGACGGCGTTGGGCTGCACATCGCTGGAAACGCCTTCCCGTGCATTGGAGGAGGCCTCCGTTCCGGGCGTATAGGCATAGTCCGCATCAATGAGCTGCATATCGTGCAGATGCACGAAGGCCTTGCTCCCCGCATTGGAGTCCGTCCGGAGGTAGAATTTATATTCCCCGGTGGCAGGCACCGTGAGGTAGCCCGCAAGTTCCACACCCTTCTGGCCGGAAGGACCCGCCTTGACATTGAGCACGTCAAGGGCATCCGTCGCGCCTGTGGCGGCGGGGGCCTCCTCCAGCTGCCGGAAGTCCGGCACCCAGTCAAAGGCGCGGTTCCAGGCGCGCCAGTGCAGCCTGCCCTGGCGGAGGCCGGCGGGCGCGGTAACGGGAGCAATATAACCGGCGTCAAAGTTTGTGGCGGTGACGGGGGAGGAACGGCGCATGCGCAATGCCTGCGCCTTCATTTTCTCCTGAAGGTCCGGACGGGAGGAAGCCAGGTTGTTGGCCTCCTGCGGGTCCTTTTCCGTATCATAGATTTCAAAGTCCGTGGCGGGAGCGGCATTGCCCATCCGCAGGCCCTTGAAACCGTCCGCAAACACAATCTGCTGCTGCTGCCTGCCGCGGTTCCTGTGGGCCTGGAGGAAGTCACTGTAACCCGGAGTATTTCCGCCGTAGGCATATTCCGTGTAAATGACGCCGGTTCTCTGGCGTTCCGGAACGCCTACCAGCGTGGGCAGCAGGGAAACGCCGTCACAGCGGGACGGAACGGGTACCCCCGCCACATCCGCGAAGGTGGCCATCCAGTCATGGAACTGGCTGGCGCCCAGGCTGATCCCGCTGGGAACCACTCCGGGCCAGCGCACCACCGCAGGCACGCGCATGCCGCCCTCCCAGCAGTCCCGCTTGATGCCGTCCATCATTCCATAACTCATGAAGTACTGGGGGTCCTGCGCTCCGTTGGCGTAATTGCCTGACCCTCCTTCATTGTGGGGGCCATTGTCGGAGGTGAACACGATCATCGTATTGCTGTCAAGGTTCAGCTCCTTGAGCAGCTGGATCATATCCTTCAGCACATCGTCCACGCGGCGGATCATCGTGGCGTGGCGGGATTCCGTTTTGCCGAAAACCGCGTGTTCCGGGTAAATGTACGTATCCGGGCCAAAATCTCCCTGCACGCCCGTCCAGCCGTTCGCGGCGGTGTTGCAGGCTTCATAGCCGTCTTTCTTCTCCCATTGCAGGCCGCCGGTTTTTCCCAATCCCTCCGGATAGGCGCAGGCAGGAGCAGACAGGCAGCCGTGGGGGGCGGGGAAAGCCAGGTACAGGAAGAAAGGCTGTGAAGGGGCCTTTTCATGGTGCTCCATAATCCACTGCTTGGCCCGGGCGCCGAAGAGGTCCGTATCATAGGCGGTGCCGGGAACCTTGGCGCTGACGCTCGTCCACGCCGGGGCTGCGGACTGGTCATCATATTCGTAAATCTCCTGGGAACCCGCCGTCAAATAGTGGAAGTGGCCCGCCAGATGCTTGATGATTCCGTAAAAGTAGTCAAACCCGCGCATATGGGGCGCTCCGGTCAGCCCCTTGCCGCTTTGCCCTCCGCCGCCCACGCCCCATTTCCCGATGGCCGCCGTGTGGTAACCCGCGCCCTTCAGCAGCGTTCCCAGGGTGTGGGAGTTTTCAATGGGGTAGTCAAAGGTGTTGTTACGCACCACGCGGGAGTGGCCCTGGTGCACGCCGAGAAGCAATGAGGCGCGCGCCGGAGCGCACACCGGAGCGGCGCTGTAATGGCGCCGGAGCTGCATGCCTTCCGTAGCCATCGTATCCAGGGTCGGGGTCTTGAACTCATTCCTGCGCGTCACCTGGCGCCCGTTTTTATCCTGCTGCGTCCAGTTGACGCTCAGGTCCCCCCAGCCCATGTCATCCACTAGCACAAAGATGATGTTGGGCCTGGAGCCGGAAACATGCGCCGGCATGTCCGGCTTCACCGCCACGTCCGTCTCAAGGGTCAGCAGTTTGGCGGCGGAGTCATAGTGCCAGGAAACCGCCCCCTTAGGCAGTTCCTTCACGGTGATGGAAGCGGCCATCTCCGGCTTGAACTGCACGCCCAGCGTGTGCCTGCCCGGCCACGCGGCAATCAGGTCTTCAAAGGAGGAATCAAACAGAACGACGTATTCCTGCGCCTGCTGGGAAGGATTTTCCGGCTGTACGGCCGTGCTCTGCGGCACGCCGTCCAGCAGGGACACATGAAGCCGCCCCAGCGTCAGGGAGGAACTGGGGAGCGATATATCCCCGTCCAACGCCAGGGCGCCCCCCGGCGCATAGGTAATGGTTCCGGTGAAGGCCCCGCTGCCGCCCAGGGTGCAGCTGCCCTGCACCACCAGGTTCACCGCCGGGATTTCTCCGTCAAAGCGGATGGAGGAATTGTTCAGCGTAATCGTTACATTTTTCCCTACGCTCCGGATTTCGCCTGCCTTGACATGCCTGTCCGCATAGGTCACCTGGGCGTCATCCAGAATGGTCTGTTTCAGCACCCCGTTGTCACCGGTAATGCCGGAGGTTCCGGAGAGCGTCACGTTCCCGTCCACGCCCGTTTCCGTCAGGTCCAGCGTGGAGTCTTCCAGGGCAAACGCCGTCTCCGCGCCAATGTTCCATTGGCCGGATGCCCTGGCCGTGGTGCCGGAAAATGTCACGGCGGCTTTTTCCCGCGTCACCAGGGAACCCTGGTACAGGGACATGCCTTCCAGCCGCGCGGCGTCTTCCACGGTAATCGTATTGTTCATGCCCCGGTCCGCCAGGTCAAGCGTGGGCGTTCCCTTCCCGGCATTCATCACAAAGCCGACAAGGCTGGAAATATTGTTCAGCAGCAATCCTTCCCCCACGCGCACCGCACCGGAACCCGTCAGCGTTACGCGCCGGGGGGCATCGTTCTCCGAGGTCAGGGAATACAGTCCGCCGGAGGGGGCGGCCTCATCCAGCCCCACATAAAAACAACGGCCTTCCGCCACGTTCCACTCCTGATCGGCGGCTATGCGCAATTGCGCAATGCCGAAGTCCGCATTGTACCCGCCCGTGCTCGTGTTTTCCACGGTGATGCCGCCGGATTCCACGCGCAGGTATACGCCGGAAGAAGTATTCAGCACGAAGAGCTGGACCTTTCCCCCGGGCTGGTTGTTAATTCCCGCTACCCGGATGCCTTTCAAATACCGCCCTCCGGTCCCCAAGCCGCCTATGTTGGTCACGCCGGCCGAATCGGTCCCGTTCGTAACCATCCAATGCGTGTAGGCGGAAGCGGATGCCCCGGGAGCAGCCGGCGGCGCACCGCCGTTCAGGCTCCAGTTGGATTCGTTTGACCATGGAGACGCGGCACCTTTCCAAACATATTCATCAGCGGCAGACCTGGCTGGCGCGAGAAACAATAAAGAAGGAACAAGAACAGATAAGAAACGGTACAGGAACATGGCAAGCGGGCGAAAAGGTGACTCAAGGGGCATCACGCCAAAGAGCGAACTGCCTTAAGAATCATGTTGGTTATTGATATTAAATATTAAAAAGTGTTAAATTCTGCTAACTGAACATGAAAAAGCCGCCAATTTCAAAAAAACCGACGGCTTGATTAAAGGTTTCAGGGGGCATGGACTTTAAAGTCTGCGGCGGCGCATCATCAGCGCAGCCACCCCCAGAAGACCGAGGGAAGCTGTGGCCGGTTCAGGAACCGTATTCAATTCAAGGGCTCCCAGCCCAACAAAATATCCCTGCGTTTCCGAACCTCTGTTCAGGGAAATTTCAATGGTATAGGTATTACCGGTAGACAGAACCACCGCCTTGTCCAGCATGCCTTCCTCACGAACGCCGGAAGAACCTCCACGTTGCCCCAGCGTATCTACACTGGCTTGTTGAGAGCTGCCGGCCGTGCCATCCTGCGTACCCGCATAAGTCAGGTTGGAATTAGAGCAACTGGCCAGAACATCTCCATTCTGCTTTAGATCAAAAGTATAGGCACCTCCGCGGTCATTATTCTGAATCGCATTGGAAGCATTGAACGTAAAAAGATTAAGCGCAATGGAATCCACGGTGACGGTTTCCGTCACGGTGAAGGACAAAGTGACGCTCCATGGAGTTCCGGTGCCGACATTCGCATTGGGGCTCAGAAAGGAATTAACGTAGTTGGAACCTGTCTTTTGAGAGGAGACTCCGGTAAATGTCTGGCTAATCAGAAGAGCACCGGTAACGTCAGGCCGATAAAGATCAGATGCCGTCTGGGGATTCGCCTGATAGTCAAACACGATAGCCGCATGGGCTGAACCGGCAAGCGCAAGAATAGAAGCAATGACAGGGAATGTTTTCTTCATGGTTTTGGCAGATTAGATTATTTAAGATTCCAGGAATGAACTCAATTTTCTCTACCGAATTAAGAATTCTGAAAGTATTTTTTGAACTGAATAAAGATATAATTTGTTGATAATGAAATTTATACTCTTTTAAATGTGAAAAGGAACGATACCTCTCCTTCTCTTTTTAGAGATGGTTGGCGGAATAAAACGGGTTCATTTTTAAAATTTTACGTTGACACCGGATTCTTAATTCGCCTTCCGTGCCATCATTTTGATGCAGAGCACCAAAGAACCTGTTCTAAAAGCTTGGCTATTCGACAGGACGGGACGAAAAAGAAGCGTTCAGACTCTGCGGCGGCGCATCATCAGAACGGCCAGCCCCAGAAGACCCAGGGAAGCCGTGGCAGGTTCAGGAACCAGAAGTTCACCGTTAATCTGGATTCCGGTGAGCCCGGCAAAGCAGCCCTTGTTATAAGCGCTGTTGTTGGAAGCCGTAATGGTGATGGTCAGGGATTCCCCGGCTTTCAGCAGAAAGTCGTTGTAATTGAAGCTTCCCGTATGAATGCCGGTCCATGCGCCGGTGGTGCCGTTGGCTGCCGTGGAGCCGTTATAGGCCAGGGTCTGGTCAGCCTGCCCGTCAATGGAGAGAGTCATATCGACAGGCTTGTTGAAATTGCCGTCGTATCCGCCCACATAATCATTATTGGCCACACCGCCGCCGCCATTCTGGGCTGCTCCCGCCCCCGTGAATCCGATCACGGACAGGTCAATGGAAGAAATCACCATATCCTGGGAGCCGGTATTGGTGAACGTGAAGGAAACGCTCCACGTATTGTTCCCCGTACCTCCCACATTGGCATTGGGAGAAAACACGGACGCCGGAATGGAGCCTGAAGCCAGCAGGTCATTGCCCGTGGAACTCTTGCTGAAGTCTCCGGAACTGATGGAGGTGGAAGAAGTAAGTCCCACATCGGATGTCGTGTTTACTGTAACGGTATCCAGGGAAGTGCCGGTCCGGTTGAAAGTAGTGGAGCACAGCACCGCAGCCTGGGAAACCGCCGTTCCTAAAGCCAGGGAAGCAATGAGTATCAATGTTTTCTTCATAACTAGGAGAGGTTGGATGGAAGTAACTTTTATTCTCTAACGGATTGCCAATCCGAAGTCAACAATAAATGATAAAAACAAGATGTTTAGGAGAATCAATGCTCCGGCCCATCTCCGGATAGGATTCTCTTTTTTGGGAATTTCAAATCATCATAAAATTCATAAAGCCATATCTCTATGCATAAAAAACCGCGCCTGATTTCTTTTTCGGATTGGCAATCCGTTCCGTATTTTTTTCTTTTTCACTAACGGCTTGCCAGAAGAGGGGAGAACAGTTAAGTTCCCCGAACGGACAGCCTGTCCATGAGAGGGCTGGCACTTTTTCCAACATGAACGGTTACTGCTACTTCATCCTGGGGATATTGATCCTGGCGGCCGGTTATTTCACCTACGGACGGGTGCTGGAAAAGATTTTCCGGCCGGACGCCTCCCGGCAGACTCCCGCCGTGGCCTGCACGGACGGCGTGGATTATGTGGTGATGCCGCGCTGGCGCGTATTCCTGATCCAGCTGCTGAATATTGCGGGGCTGGGCCCTATCTTCGGCGCCGTCATGGGCGTGCTGTACGGTCCGGCCGCACTCCTGTGGATTATCATCGGCTGCATCTTCGGCGGCATGGTGCACGATTATTTTTCCGGCATGATATCCCTGCGCCACAAGGGGGAGAACCTGCCGGAAATCCTGGGCCGCTACCTGGGCAGCCAGGCCCAGTGGATCAGCCGCGCCGTCTGCATCGTGTTCAGCGTGCTGGTGGGCGTGGTCTTCGCCGTGGGTCCCGCCGCCATCCTGGCCCCCATGACGGGCTGGAGCGTTTCAGCATGGGTGTGGATCATCTTCGGCTACTATTTTCTGGCCACCATCCTCCCCATCCAGGCCATCATGGGAAAAGTATACCCCCTTTTCTCCGTAGCCCTGATTATCATGGTCGCGGGAATTCTGGGCGTGATGCTTCTGGCGCCCTTTGCGGATTTCATGCCGTACTGGATGCACATCCCCCGCATGGAGGTACTTCCGGACCTGGACTTTTTCCATAACCGCCATCCGGCGGATTTCCCGCTGTTCCCCGTCATGTTCATCACCATCGCCTGCGGAGCGGTGAGCGGCTTTCACGCCACGCAGTCCCCGCTGATGGCGCGCTGCCTGAAGACGGAACGGGAAGGGTTGCCCGTCTTCGGAGGCGCCATGATTACGGAAGGAATCATCGCCTTTATCTGGGCCGCCGCCGCGCTGACGTTCTACGGCTCCCCGGAAGCCCTGGGAATGGCTACGGCCAACGGAAAGGCCCCGGCGCTGGCCATCCAGATGATTTCCGAATCCTGGATGGGCCACGCAGGATCCATCCTGGTGATGATCGGCGTAGTGATTCTCCCCATCAGCACGGGGGACGGCGCCCTGCGGGTTACGCGCCTGATGATCGCGGACTGCTTCAAGCTGAACCAGGAACAACTGGGCCGCCGCCTGATGATCGCCATTCCCCTCTTTGCCGCCGCCATCGCCGTGAGCAGCATGGACTACGCCATCATCTGGCAGTACTTCGGCTGGGCCAACCAGCTCCTGGCTGCCGCCACGCTCTGGGCCGTCTCCATTTACCTGCGCAGCAGGAACCTCTGCTACTGGACCGCTGCCGTTCCCGCCGCCTTCCTGAGCCTGGTAGTGCTCCAGTACCTGTTCTCCAGCCCGGAAATGTGCGGGTTCAGCTATGAGGCCTCCCTGATCGCCAGCGTGCTGCTGGTGGCCGTCCTGGGCGTGCTCTGCCTGTTCCGCGGCTCCGGACTGGAAGAAGCGGAAGAACCCAACCTGTGATTTCATGAGCCATCCCCCCCATACGCCCGGACACGTCAGCAAAGTTCCATGGGGAGCCTTCTGGCGGCTGGTGCTGATCCAGGCGCAAAACTCCTTTAATGAAAAAGGGGCGCAATTCCTGCTGATTCCGCTGGGCGTGTGGCTGTACGGCACCCAGGGAGACCTGGAATATCCGCTGGGGGCCATCATCGTGCTGCCCTTCATCCTGTTCTCCCCGTTCGTCGGCTGGCTCTCGGACCGCTTCTGCAAGGCGCGCATCATCCAATCCATGGCCGTGCTCCAGATATGCGTGCTGGCGGGCATGTACTGGAGCCTGCGCACCCACAACCTGCACGGGGCCATCCTGTGGTTCTGCGTTTTTGCGGTGCAGGCCACCATCTTCAGCCCTTCCAAGAAAGGCATTGTCAAGGACATCGTAGGCACCTCCCGCATGGGATTCGCCAGCGGCATTGTGGAAATGGCCTCCATCCTCAGCCTGCTCATCGGCCAGATTGGCGTATTCGTCTGGTTCCGCTACCTGCTGGAACCTTCCACGGACACAGTCTGGCACCACTGGCTGGGAACGGATTTCTTCCGGTGGTTTGACGCATGGCTGAAACCCTCCGGGCTTAATGACGGCTGGTATGCCGCCTCCTTCCCGTGCCTGGTGTTCCTGCTCCTGGCCATTCCGGTGGCCATCTCCAGCTTCACCCTGCCCCGGTACGCTCCGGAAGGATTCCGGCCTTTCTCCTGGTCCCTGTTTTACGAGCACTTCCACCAGCTGGGCAAGCTGTGGAAAAACCGGAACCTGCGCGTCAGTGAAATGGGCATCGGCTATTTCTGGTTCTTCGGCGGCACGGTCATGCTGATGACTATCCAGATGGCCAAGGAAATCTCCGGAGGCAGTGACGACTTCAGCTCCGTGGGTGCCATGCTGATGGCCTGGATGAGCGGGGGGACGGTGCTGGGCGGCATCATTGCCTCCGTCATCTGCCGCCGCCACATCCGGATGAACGTCTCCGTGACGGGAGGCGCGCTGATGGCGGCCAGCTGCGTGGCCCTGTCCACGGTTTCCATGACCTCCCACATCTTTTACGCCCTGCTGATGGCGGCGGGCATTTCCGCAGCCCTGTTCCTGGTGCCGCTGAACGCCTTTTTCCAGGACCGCGCGGACAATGACAAGCGGGGGGACATGATTGCCGCGGGCAACCTGGTGGACTGCGTGCTGGGCCTGCTGGCCGTCGGATTCCAATACGCCATGATGCTGGTGATTCCCCCTTCCTGGCAATTCGTCGTCATGGGAATCCTGAGCCTGGGCATGGCCTGGCTGATCTTCCGTTTTTCCCGCGTCATTCATGGATCAAGGTAAAATCTGCTGGTTATCAGGGAGTAATCTTCAGGCAGGCTTCTTTCAGGAAAAATTCTTTCCCGGAAGGCGGCGACCCGCGCCATTCTCCCGTCAGGGCGCGCGATTTACTTGCAAACCCGCTTTTCTTCAGGCAACATAGAGGGGAAACAAGAAGCCATGAAAAAGTACCTTACCCTTCTGTTGTGCTCCCTGTGCGCTCTGGCGGGATTTTCCGCAGCTGCGGACTCCACTGCCGGCCTCAAGGACGTGAACATCGTCATCTCCACCACCAAGGGTGACATTGAACTGGCGCTTTATCCCTCCAAGGCGCCCGTTACCGTAGCCAACTTCCTGAATCTCATCAACAGGGGCTACTACAAGGGAATCACATTCCACCGCGTGATTCCGGATTTCATGATCCAGGGCGGCGACCCCACCGGCACGGGCATGGGCGGTCCCGGCTACAGCTTTGAAGACGAGTTTTCCCCGTCCCTCAAGCATGACGGCCCCGGCGTGCTCTCCATGGCGAACGCAGGCCCCGGCACCAACGGCTCCCAGTTCTTCATCACCCACGTCGCCACGCCCCACCTGGACGGACGCCACACCATCTTCGGCAAGGTGCTGAAAGGCCAGAACATCGTCAACTCCATCGTCCGCGGAGACAAGATCAAGGACATCCGTATTCTGGACAAAACCGCCGCGGCCGCCGTGCTGAAGGCGGAAGCCGCCCGCGTGGCCCAGTGGAACAAGACGCTGGACGCCGCCAAATAAACCAGGCATACCGGTACCAGCCCCGCATGAATATTCTCAAACGGTTCCTTGAGCAGGTTTTCACTCCGGAAGAAGTGGAAGCGACGCCGGAGAACCTGCAAAAATGGGAACGGAGAGCGCCCGGCTGGATCATCCGCAGCAACCACTGCGGCATGGAAGAACCCTTTGGCAAGTACGGCATTCTCCGCAAGTCAGCGGGACGGAAAAGGAACTTCGGGCGTTGTCCGCATTGCCGCAAGTGGTCATGGTTTGCCATCTTCAAAAACAGGCTCAACAATAATTCCGCATCCATTCAAACCGCTATACGGACTCCATTAATCAACCATTCATCCATTTTATGAAAACACTCATTAAAAACGCACGCATCATCTCCCCCGGCATTGACCTGCCCGGGGCTGCCGTGGAAATCGAAGGCAAGACCATCACCGCCGTCTACCCCGCCGGGAGCGAGCTCCCCGCCGCAGACAAGGTGGTGGACGCGGAAGGGAAGATGCTCCTTCCCGGTTTTATTGACATCCACAGCCACGGCGCCGGCGGTTGCGACACCTGTGACGCCAAGCTGGAAAGCCTCCGCACCATTGCGGAATGCAAGATGAAGGAAGGCGTCACCTCCTGGCTGCCCACCACGCTCACGCTGTCTCCCAAGGTACTGGAAGACGTGTGCGCCTCCGTGGCGGAATACATGAAGAATCAGGAGTTCGCCAAGACGCCCGGCATCCACCTGGAAGGGCCGTTCATCAATCCCAAGTGCTGCGGCGCCCAGAACCCCGCCTTCGTGCGCCAGCCGGATTATGATGAAGTAGCCAACCTAGACTCCATTGCCAAGGTTCTGCTGGTCTCCCTGGCGCCGGAAATGCCCGGAGCCGTGGAATTCATTGAAAAGGCCACCGCCAACGGCATCCGCTGCTCCGCGGGCCACAGCGCCGCCACCCATGCGGACTTCAACAAGGCCAAATCCGCGGGTCTCGTGCACCTGACCCACTACTGCAACCAGATGTCTCCCCTGCACCACCGTGAAATCGGCCTGGTGGGCTCCGGCCTGCTGGACAGGGAAATCAAGATTGAAATCATCTGCGACACCATCCACCTCTGCGCGGACATGCTCAAGACCGTGTTCAAGAACAAGGAAACGGACCAGATGATGATGATTACGGACTCCCTGGCCTGCTCCTGGATGCCGGACGGCCCCGGGGACCTGGGCGGCCTGCCCATCATCGTGAAAGACGGCGTGGCGCGCCTTCAGGAATCCGGCGCCCTGGCCGGCAGCACCCTCAAATACGCCCACGGCCTGAAAAACGTGCACCGCCTGACCGGCAAGCCCCTCAGCGAGCTGGTGAAGGCCACCTCCTGGAACCAGGCGCAGTCCCTGGGCCTGGAAGGCCTGGGCAAGATCGCCCCCGGCTTCACCGCTGACATGGTTCTGCTGGACGATGACTTCAATACCTCCCGGGTGTTCATCGACGGCGTGGAAAAATACAGCGCGTAACCGCGCAGCCGCGCGCCGGACGGGGCGGAACCCCTCCGGCGCGCCATCCCCCCTTACCGTATTCCAACGTTCAACATTCACCTCCATGGCTATTACCATTGAAATGCCCCGCCTGTCCGACTCCATGCATGAAGGCATCGTCCTGAGATGGGTCAAAAAGATAGGAGACTTCGTAGAAGTCGGCGACCACCTGGCCGACATTGAGACGGATAAGGCCCACGTGGAACTCCAGGCATGCGAGGACGGAACCCTGACGGAAATCCTGGTGCCGGAAGGCGGTTCCGCCGCCGTGGGCGCGCCCATTGCGCTGCTTCAGTCGGAATTCGGCGCGGCCTCCTGCGACTGCCCGCCGTGCCCTCCCGTCAAATGCAGTCCGCTGGCCGCCAAACTGGCCGCGGAAGCAGGGCTGAATCCCGGTACCCTGAAAGGCACCGGCCCGCACGGCAAAATCATGGCCGTGGACGTGCGCGCCGCCATACGCCCCGCAAGCGGCCCGGCCCGCCGGGTGCAGACCCCGCTGGCACCCAGGGATACGCGCCACGCCACACGCGTGGACAACTTCTACCTGTACTCCCTGGAGGCCAATATGGCCTATTTGGCCGCCATCAGCACGCCCATCGCCGTCCAGTGTGAAAAACTCATCGGCGGCCGCTACAGCCTCTTTGACTACGTGGTGCGCGCCGCGGTGAAAGCATGCATCAGTGAGCCGGAATGGCTGGCGGGAGACGCCGCAGCGGAACTGCTCATGGTGCTGGACAAGGGAGAAAAATACGTCTTCATTGAAAATGCCTCGGGCAAAACGATTTACAACATCGCCATGGAACGGCTGGCCGCCCCTGCCGCAGGACCGCCCCCCACGGGCAGCATTTCCCCGAACATCCTGCTCTGCGACAGCGGCGTGAACGTGGAAGCCCAACGCACCGTGCTCCCGGAAATGCCCCACAGCATCATCAGCATCGGCGGCACCACGCCCAAGACGGGCATAGAAGCGGGGCGCCCCGTCTCCAAGCTCATCCTTCCCGTCACGCTGTACGTGAACGCCAACATCCTGCCGGAATGCAAGGCGTCCAAGATCGCCGCAGAATTCAAGACCCTGCTGGAAAATCCGGTCCTGCTTCTCCTGTAGGGCTGCCGGCATCCTGCCCCCTTTTCCTTGAACGTTCCATTCCCTCCTCTTGTCTCATTAACCATGAAAAAAGTCGCCATTCTTGCCGCCCCCGGATTTGAAGAAATAGAACTCATGGCCCCGCTGGACATCCTGCGCCGCCTGAACTTTGACGTGCAGCTGGCCGGCGTGCAGTCTGACAAGGTAGTCAGCACCCATGACGTGACCGTCACCACGGACACCATGCTGGACAAGCTCCACGCGGACAAGCTGGACGCCCTGATCCTGCCCGGCGGCGCAGGCGCCTGGGTGCTCCGGGACACGCCGGAAGTCATCCATCTGGTCAAAAAAATGCATGCCGCGGGCAAGCTGGTGGCCGCCATCTGCGCCGCCCCCATCGTCCTGGCGAAAGCCGGCCTGGTCAAGGACAAGAATGTCACGGCCTACCCGGCCCAGGACGTCTACCGGGAACTCAACGAAGCCGGAGCCCACATCGTCAAGGATGAAAACGTGGTTCTGGACGGCAACATGCTCACCGCCAACGGCCCCGGAGCCGCCATGCTCTTCGGCTATTGCATCGGGGAATACCTGGGAGAAGACCTCCAGGTGGCCCAGCTCAAGGAGCAGATGTGCTATACAGGCCTGTAAAACCGTGGGTACTGGCCCCGGATGGACTCTCTTACGGTTGCATCCCGGCCAAAAATTGCCTTTTCTGGCAAAAGAGACTGAGCACGGCAAGAGGAAAAGACACTGCTCTCCTCCAGGATATGCAGAGGTGAAAAATATTGAAGAGGAAAGAAACAGTCTTTACTGACAAATTCCCTGAGATAAGAAAAAATTCTTCCCATATACTTTTTTCATCCTGTAAACCACAAGGGAATTTTTCTTAAGAAAAGCAAGGTCATTTTCAAATCCGGGAGGATTCCACGATTCAGGGAATAATTCCCGATCCATAGCCTCTTCTCATAGGAACAACCTAATATTTCATTGCATATTTTTGTCTCATGCCATAGATTATCAATTAATCAAAAGATAGTCATATACGCATGGGAGATCACATTCATAACCATTTTCAGAATGTCACGATTGGTGGAAACTACGTCGGCGGCAATCAGATTCACCGGGGGACCGATTCTTCTATCCACTCTGCTCAACAGGAAAACAGTACCGACGAACCAACCATTTTTCTTTCCTATTGCCGGAACAACAAGGAAGAAGCAGACCGTTTAGAGCAGGAACTGACCGTTCTTGGCATGTTGGTCAAAAGGGACATCCGGGATATCGGGCCATGGAAAAGTATTCGGGCATTCATGGACACTATCCGTGAACAGGATATTGCTGTGCTGCTGGTCAGCGACGCCTACTTGAAATCCCGCAACTGCATGTATGAAGTGCTGGAAATCATGAAAGAAATATCTTACCGGGAAAGAATATTTCCCGCTGTACTGGAACCTAGCATCTACCAGCCGGCAGGAAAGGCAGCCTATATCTCCTACTGGGAAGAAGAATACCGTAAGCTGGATGAAAGAGTTCGAAGC
The DNA here is from genome assembly GCF_018709685.1 of Akkermansia muciniphila. Taxonomy (GTDB): domain Bacteria; phylum Verrucomicrobiota; class Verrucomicrobiia; order Verrucomicrobiales; family Akkermansiaceae; genus Akkermansia; species Akkermansia muciniphila_E. The sequence goes on along the minus strand of NZ_JABDHQ010000015.1, from coordinate 2,645 downwards.
ATACAGAACGAAGAAAACAAAGCCGAACTTGCTCAAGATCTGCGGCATATCAGAAGAATAGGTGAATCCATGGGAGAATTCCTGGCTACGGTAGCAGACATGAACAATCCCGACCTTGCAGACACTGTGGAACGCATTGAGTCCTTCCTTAAGGAAAGGAGGCTGGCATGACTAGGGAAGAAAACCATATTCGGAACACGTTGCGAGAAGTCTCCATCGAAGGAAACTACATAGGGGGCGACCAGCACACCACCGTGGTCATTTCCCGTGACAAACCACGAGACTTTATCGTCACACACCGGGCCGGCATCAAACCGGTGTCCTACTTCACCGGACGGGAGGAAGAACTGGAGATTTTACGCCAGCTCATTAATGAAGGAAACAAGGCCGTGCTGGTTAGCGGCATGGGAGGCATCGGAAAAACCCATCTTTGCCTCAAGCTGTGTGAAGAATACATCACCAGGCATGCCAGCAATAAAGCTGTTCCTTTCCAACACATCGGCTACGTGGAATATGACGGTGACATGGACAGCAGCCTAGTCACCTGCCTCAAGTTTGAAAAACAGGGACAACCGGAATACAACCAGGAAGCCGCATGGCGGGAACTGGAACATCTGGCATCCCAAGGGAAACTGCTCCTGTTCGTGGACAACGTCAACCGGACTTCAAAAGAGGATCCAGGACTAAAGCGGTTGGGAGAAATTCCGGGTACTGTCATTCTGACATCCCGGAGGGCATCCTTCATGCAAACAGTCTTTAAACCCATCATGATCGGAGTTCTTCCCCTGGAAAACTGCCGCCACATCTACCGGAGCATCACGGAAGAACGCACTTTGGAAGAGGAATCGGACTTGGACTATATCATTAAGCAACTGGCGGCCAACCATACGCTGACTGTGGAACTGCTGGCCAGAACGGCCTACTGCCACGGATGGTCTCCCCGTAAATTAAGACACGAACTGGAAAATTGCCAATTCCGTCTCACCTTTGAGGATGACGGTGAAACCGTCGTCATCCAGGAAGCTTATGAAAAATTGTTTTCCCTGGGGAACATGAGCAAAGGGGAAGTCAATATCCTGGAAGCGTTTTCCCTGTTCCCGTATATGCCATTGCCTGACAATACCTGCGAAGCATGGCTGTTGTCGGATGCTGGAGACACGGCCCCTCCCAATCCCTTTTTTAAATTATATGAAAAAGGATGGTTGCAGCGCATAAAAGGATGGTTTCGAGACGAAGAACGGTACTGTTACCAGATGCATCCCGTGTTCTCCCAATTCATCCGGGACGCCCGGAAACCCAAATTGGGACAGCATGAAGGCCTTCTTGAGGGATGTCGGGAGAATTTAACCATTCCTGATCATGGTTCTCCTCTTGAATGCCAGCAATATTTGCCCCTTGCAGAATCAATCGCGGAAAGAATCTGTTTAAATGATACGCCATCGGAAATTGCTTTCTTAAAAGAGATAGCTTATTTGCTTCAATATACAGGTTCCTATTCAAAAGCGGAAATATTGTGCAAACGAATATTGGATATAGATATCAATAAGTACGGAGAAAATCACATAAGTACGGCTACCAGCTACAACAATCTGGCTTTCCTGTACGCAAGCCAGGGACGGTACGACGAGGCGCTCCCCCTCTATCAACAGGCCCTTCAAATTCTCCAGAAGACGCTCGGCGAGGAGCATCCGGACACCGCTACCAGCTACAACAATCTGGCAGGACTGTACAAGAGCCAGGGACGGTACGACGAGGCGCTCCCACTCTATCAACAGGCGCTCCAAATCCGGCAGAAGACGCTCGGCGAGGAGCATCCGGACACCGCTAACAGCTACAACAATCTGGCAGGACTGTACGAGAGTCAGGGACGGTACGACCAGGCACTTCCACTCTATCAACAGGCGCTCCAAACCCGGCAGAAGACGCTCGGCGAGGAGCATCCGGACACCGCTAACAGCTACAACAATCTGGCAGGACTGTACGCAAGCCAGGGACGGTACGGCGAAGCGCTCCCCCTCTATCAACAGGCCCTTCAAATCCGGCAGAAGACGCTCGGCGAGGAGCATCCGGACACCGCTAACAGCTACAACAATCTGGCAGGACTGTACGCAAGCCAGGGACGGTACAACCAGGCACTTCCACTCTATCAACAGGCGCTTCAAATTCTCCAGAAGACGCTCGGCGAGGAGCATCCGGACACCGCTACCAGCTACAACAATCTGGCAGGACTGTACAAGAGCCAGGGACGGTACGACCAGGCACTTCCACTCTATCAACAAGCGCTCCAAATCCGGCAGAAGACGCTCGGCGAGGAGCATCCGGACACCGCTACCAGCTACAACAATCTGGCAGGACTGTACAAGAGCCAGGGACGGTACGACCAGGCACTTCCACTCTATCAACAGGCGCTTCAAATCTGGCAGAAGACGCTCGGCGAGGAGCATCCGGACACCGCTACCAGCTACAACAATCTGGCAGGACTGTACAAGAGCCAGGGACGGTACGACGAGGCACTTCCACTCTATCAACAAGCGCTCCAAATCCGGCAGAAGACGCTCGGCGAGGAGCATCCGGACACCGCTACCAGCTACAACAATCTGGCAGGACTGTACGAGAGTCAGGGACGGTACAACCAGGCACTTCCA
>NZ_JABDHQ010000014.1 GCF_018709685.1 Akkermansia muciniphila | reverse complement strand
CGGATTTATAATGCGCGGGTGGATGAAGATGATTTTGGAAAGGCTGATATTCAATGAATCATCAGGTTTTTGCAGAGGCGCACAGTGTTGAAAGCAGGGATTCATGTAAAGGCAATGGAGATACGGCCGTTTCTCCGGTTCCGGCCCTGGCGCAGGAGAAGGGCGTTCCGTGACGGTTTCGTTTCCTTCCGCGTCTTGTTTGAAGGCGCCTTCCGGTTCATGGTTCCGGCGCATGAGAATTGACGTGGCAACTGATACGTATGAGCCTGATGTGAATGGAGTGGCCATGACTCTGGGGCGTCTGGTCCGGGGGCTCAGGGCGCGGGGGCACCTGGTGCATGTGCTGCGGGCGTCGGAGCGGGACGGGGCTTCCCTTCCCGGGGAGACGGCCATGCCGTCCCTCTCCCTTCCCATGTACCATGAAGTGAAGATAGGGCTGCCTTCCGCAGACAGGTTCCGCGCCAGATGGATGAAGAAGAGGCCGGATGTGGTTTACGTAGCCACGGAAAGCCCCATGGGGGCGTCCGCCGTCAAGGCCGCCCGCGCTCTGGAGATTCCCGTGGTGATGGGATTCCACACCAACTTCCACCAGTACATGAAGGATTATCATTTCTCTGGGCTGGAAAACGCCGCCGTGAATTACCTGCGCAAGCTGCACAACCAGGCGGGGATGACGGTAGTGCCCACGGAAGAGATGCGCCGTACGCTGGAAGGGCTGGGGTTTGAACGCCTCTCCGTGATGGGGCGCGGGGTGGATGCCGTCTTGTTTGATCCTGCCCGGCGGGATGTCTCTCTCCGTCAATCCTGGGGCGTGTGGAGGGATGAAGTGGTGTTTGGTGTGGTGGGGCGCCTGGCACGGGAAAAGAACCTGGTGGCGGTGCTGAGCCTGTATACGCGCCTGCAGCGGGAATTTCCGGACTGCGGCATGAAAATGGTGGTAGTGGGGGACGGTCCCATGATGAGCAGCCTCCGCAGTGAATTTCCCGACGCCGTTTTTTGCGGAATGCGCAGTGGTGAAGACCTGGCGCGCCATTACGCCGGGATGGATGTGCTGCTGTTCCCGAGCGAGACGGAGACTTTCGGAAACGTTCTGCTGGAAGGCATGGCCAGCGGACTGGCTACGGTCAGCTACCGGTACGCCGCTTCCGCAGACGTGGTGCTGGACGGCATCAACGGCCTTCAGGCGGAGAAGGGGGACGCGGAGGGATTTTACTCCTGCATGCGGCGCCTGCTTACGGACAGGGAGCTGGGCGGCAGGCTCGGGGCGCAGGCCCGCAGGACTGTGCGCGCCAGGGCATGGGATGCCATACATGACAGGTTTGAAGAGCTGCTGGCCTCCGTGGCGCGGGAGGAAAACGGAACGGGTTATGCCCGCCCTCCGCGGGACGCCGTTCTGGAATGCCGCACGGTTTTTCTGTCAGACCTCCATCTGGGGACGAAGGACTGCAAGGCGGACGAATGCCGGAGGTTCCTGAAGCATGTGCGGGCGGAGAAAATAGTTCTGGTGGGGGATGTGGTGGATGCCTGGGCGCTGTCCCGCGGCAGCCGCTGGCGCAGGCGGCATACGCGCCTGATCCGTACCCTGCTGAAAAAAATGGAGCAGGAGAATGTGGAAGTGCTGTACCTGCGCGGGAACCATGACGATATTCTGGAAAAATTTCTTCCCTTTCATCTGGGCGGGTTGAAAATGGGCAAGGAATATGTGCACCGGGCGGCGGACGGCAGGCGCTACCTGTGCGTGCATGGGGACGGGTTTGATTCCATTTCCACCAATCACCGGTGGCTGGCGGTGCTCGGCTCCCTGGGGTACGACGTCCTGCTGATGGTCAACCGCTTTTATAACAGGTACCGCGCGTGGCGGGGCAGGGAATATTATTCCGTTTCCCGAGCCATCAAGGGGAGGGTGAAATCCGCCGTCAATTTCATCGGAAAATATGAGGAGCAGCTTCAGGGCCTGGCCGTCAGGAGGCAGTGTGACGGCATCATCGCCGGGCACGTGCACCATCCGGCGGATACCATGGTGGGAGAAGTGCGCTACCTGAATTGCGGGGACTGGGTGGAAACCATGAGCGCAGTGGTGGAATACGCGGACGGCCGCATGGAAACGGTGCTGTACAAGGATTTCATGAAACGCCTGGCTTACGGCTCATGCGGCGCCGGAACGCAGCCGGAGTCTTCCTCTTGCGGGGAGGCTTCGTGAAGGTTCTGTTGGTATCTGGTCCGGGCGGTGGATGGGACAAAATGACCGCGTGTGACATTTTGTCTCTTTTTGGTGTGACAAGATGTCCCATTATTCATGCCGTTTAAAAAAGGGAATATGTGAATGAATAATGCTTTAATATATTGATGGATGATTGTTTATGATACATTTTAGTCGGTCCCGTTACGGGCTGGCACGCCATTTGCAACAAGGAAGGCAAGAACATGAGTTCGCCTGCATGACACATCAGGTCATGGGGAAACCAAATCTCAACGAAAACCATTCAAAACAATCTAAGATAACAATATGGCTAAAATATTAGGAATCGACTTGGGCACGACCAACTCGTGCATGGCTGTAATGGAAGGCGGTCAGGGTACCGTACTTGAAAACAGCGAAGGTGCGCGCACCACTCCCTCCATTGTTGCCTTCACCAAGAGCGGTGAACGCCTCGTGGGGCAGGCCGCCAAACGTCAGGCGGTGACCAACCCGAAAAACACCGTGTTTTCCTCCAAGCGCCTCATTGGCCGCAAGTACAGCGAGCTGACGGAAGAAGATAAGAAGGTGCCTTATGAAATCGTGGAAGCTCCCAACGGGGATGCCTATATCCGCGTGGATGTGGGCGGTGAAAAGAAGACCTTTTCCCCGCAGGAAATCGCATCCATGGTCCTTGCCAAGCTGAAGGCTGATGCGGAATCCAAGCTGGGTGAAACGATCTCGGAAGCCGTCATTACCGTTCCGGCCTATTTCAATGACGCCCAGCGCAACGCGACCAAGGCCGCCGGTGAAATCGCCGGCCTGAAGGTGCGCCGCATCATCAATGAACCGACGGCGGCTGCCCTGGCCTACGGCCTGGACAAGAAGTCCAATGAAAACATCGCCGTATACGACCTTGGCGGCGGCACCTTTGATATTTCCGTGCTGGAAATCGGTGACGGCGTGTTTGAAGTGAAAGCCTCCGACGGCGATACCCACCTGGGCGGCGACGACTGGGACAACGCGATCATCACCTGGATCATGGAGGAATTCAAGAAGGACTCCGGCATGGACCTCTCCAACCAGCCTGACGCCATCCAGCGCATCAAGGAAGAAGCTGAAAAGGCCAAGATTGCCCTTTCCTCCACCCAGAGCTATGACATCAGCCTGCCATTCATCACGGCGGACTCCTCCGGCCCCAAGCACATTCAGCTTACGCTGAGCCGTTCCAAGCTGGAACAGCTCACGGGTGACCTGCTGGACCGCACCCGCAAGCCCGTGCTGGACTGCATTGCCGCTTCCGGCCTGAAAACCGGCGACATTGACGAACTGGTGCTGGTGGGCGGCATGACCCGCATGCCCGCCGTTCAGGAAGAGGCCCATACGCTGGCCGGCAAGGAACCCCACAAGGGCGTGAACCCGGATGAAGTGGTAGCCATAGGCGCCGCCATCCAGGGGGGCGTGCTCCAGGGGGACGTGAACGACGTGCTTCTGCTGGACGTTACTCCGCTGACTCTGTCCATTGAAACGATGGGCGGCATCGCCACGCCGATGATCGAGCGCAACACGACCATCCCGGTGCGCAAGAGCCAGGTGTTCTCCACCGCGGCTGACAATCAGCCTGCCGTGGACATCCGCGTGTGCCAGGGGGAACGCAAGATGTTTGACGACAACAAGCTTCTGGGCAACTTCAAGCTGGACGGTATCTCCCCGGCGCGGCGCGGCGAACCGCAGATTGAAGTGACCTTTGACATTGACGCCAACGGCATTCTGCACGTTTCCGCCAAGGACAAGGGCACCGGCAAGGAACAGAAGATTTCCATCCAGGGCTCCAGCGGCCTTTCCAAGGATGAAATCGAACGTGCCAAGCGTGATGCGGAAGCCCATGCGGAAGAAGACAAGAAGCGCGCCGAGGAAATTGACACCGTCAACCAGGCGGACACCCTCTGCTTCTCCGTGGAACGCCAGCTCAAGGACATGGGAGACAAGATTCCCGCCGACCTCAAGCGTGAAATTGAAGACAAGGTGATGCACCTGAAGGAAGCCATCTCCAAGAAGGAATACACGGCCATCAAGGCAGGCAAGGAAGACCTTGAATCCCGCCTGGAAGCCCTGTACAAGGCAGCGGAAGCCGCCCAGCAGCAGTCCGCCGGCGCAGCCGGTCCCATGCCGGGCGCCGCTCCTGAGGAAGAACCTTCCGACGGCCCCCGCAAGGCCAAGGGCCGCGTGGTGGACGCCGAAATCGTCGACGACGAGAAATAACCCCTTCCCGGAGGAGGGGAAGCAATTCCCCTCCTCCGGAACATTACATCCATATATTCATCTATAACAACACAAAAACAACATACTATGGCAAACATCAAACCCCTAGGACAACGTGTGCTGGTCAAGCGCATTGAAGCTGAAACCAAGACGGCCGGCGGCCTGTTCCTGCCGGATACCGCCAAGGAAAAACCCCAGGAAGCCGAAGTAATCTCCGTAGGCACCGGCGGCCGGGACGACAAGGGCGCCTTGATTGAATTTACCGTGAAGCCGGGCGACCGCGTTCTCATTTCCAAATACGGCGGTACGGAAATCAAGCTGGACGGAGAAGACTACCTCATCCTGTCTGAAAACGACATTCTGGCCATCATTGGCTAACTTGCACAACACTCACTCAACACCATTTTTAAATATCTGATATTATGGCTAAACAAATCCAATTTGACGAAACCGCCCGCCAGGCTCTCCTCCGCGGCGTGGAACAGATTGCCAAGGCTGTCAAGAGCACGCTGGGCCCTGCCGGTCGCAACGTGGTGATCGACAAGAAATTTGGTTCCCCCCTCATCACCAAGGACGGCGTAACCGTCGCCAAGGAAATCGAACTGGAAGACCCGTTTGAAAACATGGGCGCCCAGCTTGTCCGTGAAGTCTCCTCCAAGACCAACGACGTGGCCGGGGACGGCACCACCACCGCCACCGTGCTGGCTGAAAGCATTTACCGCGAAGGCCTGCGCAACGTCACCGCCGGAGCCAACCCCATCTCCCTGCAGAGGGGCATCATGAAGGCCGCGGACGCCGTGGTTGCGGAACTCAAGAAGATCAGCAAGCCCGTTGACTCCAGCAAGGAAGTGGCCCAGGTTGCCACCGTTTCCGCCAACTGGGACGCGGAAATCGGCCACATCATCGCGGAAGCCATGGACAAGGTCGGCAAGGACGGCACCATCACCGTGGAAGAAGCCAAGGGCATTGAAACCACGCTGGACGTGGTGGAAGGCATGCAGTTTGACAAGGGCTACCTGTCCCCCTACTTCGTGACCAACGCGGAAACGATGGAAGCGGTGCTGGAAAACCCGTACATCCTGATTCACGAAAAGAAGATCAACAACCTGAAGGACTTCCTTCCGCTGCTTGAAAAAGTGGCCAAGACGGGCCGTCCCTTCCTGGTTATTGCGGAAGACATTGAAGGCGAAGCCCTCGCCACCCTGGTGGTCAACCGCCTGCGCGGCGTGCTGAACATCTGCGCGGTGAAGGCCCCCGGCTTCGGCGACCGGCGCAAGGCCATGATGGAAGACATCGCCATCCTCACCGGCGGCAAGTGCATCACGGAAGACCTGGGCATCAAGCTGGAAAACGTGGGCATTGAAGACCTCGGCCAGGCCAAGCGCGTGGTTGTCTCCAAGGATGAAACCGTCATCGTGGAAGGCGCCGGCAAGTCTGCCGACATTGAAGCCCGCATTTCCCAGATCCGCCACCAGATCAAGGACACCACGTCCGACTACGACCGTGAAAAGCTCCAGGAACGCCTGGCGAAGCTGGCCGGCGGCGTGGCCGTCATCCATGTGGGTGCCGCTACGGAAACGGAAATGAAGGAAAAGAAGGCCCGTGTGGACGACGCCCTGCACGCCACCCGCGCTGCGGTGGAAGAAGGCATTGTTCCCGGCGGCGGCGTGGCCCTCATCCGCGCCCAGAAGTCCATTGACACCCTCAAGCTGGAAGGCGACGAAGAAACTGGCGCCCAGATCGTCTACCGTGCGGTGGAAGCCCCGCTCCGCCAGCTGGCCAGCAATGCCGGCCGTGAAGGCGCCCTCATCGTTGCCAAGGTAAAAGGCATGAAGAAGGCGGCGGACGGCTACAACGTAGCCACGGACAAGTATGAAGACCTGCTTACCGCCGGTGTGGTGGACCCCACCAAGGTGACCCGTTCCGCCCTGCAGAACGCGGCCTCCATCGCCGGCCTGCTGCTCACCACGGAATGCGTCATTGCCGACAAGCCCGAGAAGAAGGGCTGCGGATGCGGCTCCGGCGCTCCCGACATGGGCGGCATGGGAGGAATGGGCGGCATGGGCATGATGTAAGCCCCGTCCGTTTCTGCGAGACACAGCAATCGACTTCAAGGCTCCCCGGTTTTCCGGGGAGCCTTTTTGTTTGGAGGGGTTTCAGGAAGATGGCCCTGACTGCCGGAGAATCTGCGGAAAATCAGGCTCCGGAGTTGGCCTGCAAGAAACGGAAAGGCTTGCGGGCATCATGCGTAGTAATGTGATATTTTATTCAACATCATATTGTTGCGTTAATGTGACGGAATAGTCACGTTTTAAAACGGGTGTGCGGAAGCGGCCTCCTGTAATAGAGGGCCGTTTATTACGCATATGGACCCAATCTATTACTTCATCATAGGACTGATTCTGGTACTCTCCTGCTTTGACCTCGTGGTAGGGGTCTCCAATGACGCGGCCAACTTCCTGAACTCCGCCGTCGGCTCCAAGGCCGCGCCGCGCAGGACAATCCTGCTGGTAGCGGCGCTGGGCATCATCATCGGTTCCCTGTTCTCCAGCGGCATGATGGAAATTGCCCGGAGCGGCGTATTCATGCCGGCCCAGTTCACCTTTCACGACATCATGCTGATCTTCCTGGCGGTAATGCTGACGGACGTGATTCTGCTGGACGTCTTCAACACCTTCGGCCTGCCCACCTCCACCACGGTTTCCATCGTCTTTGAACTGCTGGGGGGCGCTGTGGCGGTGGCCCTGTTTAAAATCTGGTCCGGGGAGCCGGGGGCGGCGCAGGAACTGTCCAGCTACATCAACTCCTCTAAGGCGCTGGCCATCATCTCCGGCATCTTTTCCTCCGTCTTCGTCGCCTTCATCTGCGGGATAACGGTCATGTGGATATCCCGCCTCATCTTCTCCTTCAACTACAGGAAATCCTTCAAATACCTGGGGGCCGCCTGGTGCGGCGCGGCCCTGACGGCCATCACGTACTTCGCCATCTTCAAGGGGCTGAAAGGCAGTACGCTGGTCACCAAGGACATGGTCCGGCACCTGGACGCCCACATCTGGCTGTACGTGTGCTACAGCCTGGTATTCTGGACCGTCCTGATGGCCGTGCTCCAGAACCTCTGCAAGGTGAACATCCTGAAAATAGCCGTTCTGGCGGGCACCATGGCGCTGGCCCTTTCCTTTGCCGGGAATGACCTGGTCAACTTCATCGGCGTTTTCATGGCGGGCCAGTCCTCCATGGAGATAGCCTCCGCCGCCGCGGCGCGGGGCGCGGACCTCTCCACGCTGACCATGGGCGGCCTGATGGCCCCCGTCACGGCGGACTGGCGCTACCTGCTGGGCGCGGGCGCCATCATGGTGCTTGCCCTCATGTTCTCCAAAAAGGCGCGGACCGTGACGGACACGGAGGTCAATCTGGCGAGGCAGGGCGGGGGAGTGGAACGGTTCGGCTCCGTTCCCCCGGCCCGCATGGCCGTGCGTTATGCGCTGCATGCCTCCCGCGCGGTGGAAAAAATCATGCCTGCCTGCGTGGGAAGATTCATTGAAAAACGCTTCCGGCCCGTGGCGGAAGGGCCGGATGACGGGGCCTCCTTTGACCTGATCCGCGCCTCCGTGAATCTGACGGTGGCGGCGCTGCTCATCTCCCTGGCTACCTCCCTGCGGCTCCCCCTCTCCACCACGTATGTGACGTTCATGGTGGCGATGGGTTCCTCCTTGGCGGACAAGGCCTGGGGGCGTGACAGCGCGGTGTACCGCATCACGGGGGTGATTACGGTAATCTCCGGATGGTTCTTTACGGCCTTTGCCGCATTCACCATGTGCTGCATCGTGGCGGCGTGCATTGTATACGGCGGCCTCTTCGGCATCATTGCCATGTGCGGGCTGGCGGCCTTCCTGCTGCTGAAAAGCGCCAGGCTTCACAAAAAGAGAACCCAGGCCGCGGCTCTGGCTCAGGGCGCCAATTACCGGGATCCCGCCGCCGCCGCCCGCTACAATGAAGAAATCATTGAGCTGATGAAGCGCATGGCGGAAATCTATGAAATGAACCTGGAAGCCCTGAACGTGGAGGACCGTAAGCGGCTGAAAAAGCTCCGGAAGGAGGCTCGCGGCATCCGCCGCTCCCTGGGCGACAGGATGGCGATGGAAGTCATGCCCGTGGTACGGGAACTCCCGGATGAGGAGGCGGACCGCGGAAAGCGCTACGTGCAGATGGTGGAATACGCCACCTCCGTCTTTGAATCCCTCTCCAACATTACTACGGCCAGCTACGCCTACATTGACAACAACCATGAAGGCCTGGACCTGGGCAGGATAGAACACCTGCGGGGAATGAACAACCGCGTCTCCTCCCTGTACCCGCGCTTCCGGGACATGATGGAAAGCAATGACTATGCCGGGCTGGACGAATGCCTGGCCGGCATGGACGCCCTGGATGAGGAATTCGCGGAGGCGGTCAAGCAGCAGATCATCCTGCGGGCGGAAGACGTGTCCGACATGCGGCGGGCTCTTCTTTACCTCAACCTGCTTAATGAAACCCGCACAATGATCCGCAAGGTGCTTCTGCTGGCGAAAATTCAGCGGAAATTTGTGCTTGGCTGGTAAACGCCTGTATTTGGAGACTCCGCCGGAAGCGTGCATGCTCCCGGCGGGGCGGAAAAGCAAGGCCATGCCCTGTTCTCCGGAAGCCTTTCCCGGAGGAGCGGGAAACGGAAAGGAGCTGGGCTTTTTCCAGAAGGCAGGGGGCGGCGGCACCCGCAGAACGGAAGGGTAAATAAAAACCGCAGGCGTTGAAGGACAACTGCCTGCGGTATAAAACTGGTACGGGCGATGGGGATCGAACCCACGTCTCAAGCTTGGGAAGCTCGCGTCCTACCATTGAACGACGCCCGCATGGAATGCGGGTGCTTATTTAGCGGTAGAAACCCGGTATGTCAAGACCACAGAAAAATCGTGTCTTCTTTTTTGTTATTTTGACGCGGTAATGAAAAAAAACTTGTCTTATTCCCAAGGCTTGAACATAATGCCTCCGTTGTGCGGGTATAGCTTAATGGTAAAGCTCCAGCCTTCCAAGCTGATCACACGGGTTCGATTCCCGTTACCCGCTCCATTTTTTATTAAATTCACCTGCTAGATAGTTTCCTTATGAAAGCCAGGTTCATGACAAAGACGGCGCTCAGTGCGCTGGCACTTGCGTTTGCGGGCACCCTCCCCGGTGTGGCTCAGCAAGCTGCTTCTCCGGCAGCCGCTCCGGCTGTTAACAAGGTTAAAGCCTCTGCTTCCGACAAGGCTTTTATGAAGAAAATGGCAGGTGTCGTCCAGGCTGGTCTGAAGGCCGGAGCTCTGGATATGAAGGCCGTGGCCGAAGTGCTGAACGCCGCCGTCAAGGCAGGCGTGTCCGACTCCGCCATGGGCTCCATGGTATCCATGGCCGCAGGCGCTTTCCCGGCAGATTCCCCGGCTATCGCCTCTTCCGCCGTCCGGAGCTACGGAACGCAGGTCACGGAAGCGCAGGTGCGCAACATCGTGGCTTCCGCTGTTGCCGTCCAGCCCCATCCTTATGCGTCCGTCTCCCCCATTTGTGAAGCGGTGACGAAGGCTCTGGGCAACTCCATGGTGGCCAATACCGTTCCCTCCATTGCGGTGAGCGTGGCGGCCGCCACTCCTGACAATCCCCTTCAGGGCGTAACCACTCAGGCCAACGGCCTGGTGAAGCCTGGTGAAGAAGCTTCCGGCGGCGCCCTGGTGCTGCCGGGTGGCCTTCCCGTGGGCGGCACTCCTACGAGCCCGTCCCCTGTATCCAATCCTGCTGGAAATTAACCCGATCATTTATCAATCGCATGAAGAGTCTTTTTTACCTCTCCCTGATGGCTGCCGGCATGCTTGCCGTTCACGCCAACGGGCAGTCCCTGTACACGCTGGCAGGGCCGGTTGGCCTGGAAGAATCCATTCCTCTGAAATGGTCGTTCAACCTGGCCGGCGGTTATGACGACAACGTCAACGCCTCCAACTACGACCAGCAGGAATCCGCTTTCATCAGCACGGACATCGGCGCCTCCCTGGCCAATTACGACTCCGTGACGCAGTACTCCTTCTCTGCCAAGCTTGGCGGCATTTTCTACCTGAAGGATCTTCAGGGGGACACGAACGAATCCCTCTCCAACTCCACGCTGTCGGCCAATCTTTCCCACAGCTTTGACCAGACCCTCCGCTACAACGGCAGCGTGTCCTTTGCGTGGCAGCCGGAACCGAACTACGCCAATGGCATTGCCAACTCCCGCCGGGACGGCGACTACATTTACGTGTACGTCTCCAGCTCCGTGAGCAAGGCATGGACTTCCCGCTACTCCACGACGCTGGGCGCCAACTTCTCCATGATTGAGTATCAGGAGGATTCCGCCAAGACAGACAACCGTGACTATGTGGGCATGGATTTCACCAACCGTTACAAGTGGACGGAACGCCTGGCTCTCTCCCTGAGCTGGAACGGTTCCTACTGCCACCGTGAATACGGCAACAATGAATTCTCCAACTTCGTCATGGCCGGCGCTGAATACGCCGTGGCTGAAAACACGTCCGCCACGCTGCGCGTAGGCCCCCAGTTCAAGTATGTGGACGGCTACGGCACCAAGACGTATCCTTCCGCTGAATTCGGTTTGAACCACCGCATGAGCGATCGTTTCATGATCGGCATGTTCGTCCGTTACTCCAACGAAGCGACGAATACGTACATCCCCAACAGCGGCGCCAGCTACTACTCCAATGAAACGTGGCGCTTCGGTGTAAACAGCACCCTGAAACTGACGCACCGCGTCAGCCTGGATGCCGGCGTGAACCTGATTTCCAGCGACTACACGAACCCGAGCTCCAGCGGCAACAGTGACACGACGACGCTGACCTTCAACGCTACGGCCGGCATCAAGCTGATGCTGACCAATGCCCTGGCCCTTACGGCCCAGTATTCCTACACCAACGGCTCCTACAGCGGCTACAACTATCCCATGCCCGCCTACAACCGTAACGTGTTCTCCTTCGGAATGAATTACAGCTTCTAAGTCTTGACCGACGATTAATGCTTACACTCCTCTAATTGCGAATTTGCGTTCACAATTAGAGGAGTTTTTATCTTACTACCTATCTATCTTTCATGAATTCCCAGGATCAGCAGAACGGCGATCGGATTGTACGCAATATTGATTATTTGCAGGTTTTAAAAAATCGCTGGAAGGAGGTCTTCCTGGTTTTCCTTCTGGTTTTGGTCATTTCCGTGGTGGTTACTTTCCTGATGCCCCCGGCTTACCAGACGAGGTGCCAGTTCCAGATCAAGCTGCCCAAGCCCGTCATGGAAATCGGCCAGGGAGGGGACGTGGTCGCCACCTCCAACGTCACGGCCAACTACATTCCCATGCAGTACTCTGTGCTGACTTCAACCGAAGTACTGAAGATAGTATCCAAAAAACTGAACCTTGCCGCGGAGTGGGGAATGACGGATGAAAAGGCCGCCTCCAACCTGGCCAACATGATCAAGGTGGCTCCCGTGCGCGCGACGGACCTGGTGGATGTGATTGTCTCCGGTCCGGATCCCAAACTGGTGCAGAACATCGCCAAAACGGTTCCGGAAGCCTACAAGCAGGATCGTGAAATGCGTGAAAACCGTCTGGTTGAAACCGCTATTAAAAGTTTGAAGGACGTCCTCCGGGAACAGGAAGACACCGTTAATGAAAAAATGATGGCTCTCAAGAAGCTGATTGCAGAGAGCTCCTACCTGCCCACTACCTGGAGGAACGGTGAAAACCGGAACACATTGACGGCCGGGATGGAAGAGGAAGACTTCCGGAACGCCAAATCCCAGGCCATGGCCTTTGAAAAGGATGAAAAGGAACTGGCTTCCTACGTACAGGAGTTGCAGCGCCTGCCTGATGACAAGCTGCTGGATTACGTGATCAGCTCCGACCTGCTGAATGCCGAATCCGTGGGCGCCAAGGCTCTGCGTGAAACCTATGCGGAATTTTCCGAAAAGCTCAAGGAGAAGGAAAACCTGAAAGCCCAGAACATCGGTCCCAGGCACCCCAAGATGCTGGCGCTGGTGGAAACGGAAAGAATTCTGTCCGAGAAACTGAACAAGGAGCTGATCGGGCTGCGCTCTTCGCTTAAAAGCAAGCTGGAAATGGTTTCCGCAAGCCGGAAGCACTGGGAGGAAACCGTGGCGCTTAAGGAAAAAGCCCTTCAGGATCATGTTTTGAAAGTGCCCATGTATGAGCAGGCCAGCCGTGATTATGACGCCGCCCTGGACCAGCTCAAGGACCTGTCTTCCCGGTATACGGATGAAATTGCCCGGATGCGCGTTCCCCGTGATGCGGTTGAAATGTATGATCTGCCGGAATATCCCGCCGTGGCCTATAAGCCGAGCATCACCATCAATCTGGCGGTGGGCGCGAGCGTAGGGCTGCTGCTGGGCATCGGCCTGGCCCTCTTTCTGGAATTCATGGACACGTCCGTCAAGACCATGGAGGATGTGGAACGGGCTCTTCAGGTTCCCGTGCTGGGCATCATTCCCAAGAATGTTCCCATTCTCCATTCTTCCGACGTGATGGGGCCGGATGCGGAAGCCTACCGGATCCTGCGGACAAACATAGAATTCAATAAGAAGGGACTGGAGGAAATTTCCCTGACGTTCGTTTCCGGCAGCGCCGGGGAAGGCAAGACCACCACCCTGTGCAACCTGGCCTACATCTGCGCGCAGGGCGGGTATGCCACCCTGATGATTGACGCGGACCTGCGCCGCTCAAAACTTCACCGGTACTATGAACTAGATAATGAAGTGGGGCTGACCTCCTACCTGCTGGAAGACTACCCGCTGGAGGAAGTGATTTTCCAGACGCCCATTGAGAACCTGTATGTGATGCCTGCGGGCCCCACGCCCTTTGACCCGTCCGGAACGCTGAACTCCCGCAAATTCAGCGAGCTTCTCCAGGAAGTGAAACAGCGCTTTGACATGGTACTGGTGGACTCCCCGCCCATCCTGGGCGTCAGTGACTCCGCCGTCATCGTAAGCGAGGTGGACATGACCCTCATGGTGGTGCAGCCGCGCAAGCTGCCGTTGAAAGCCCTGCTGAGGCAGAAGCAGGTGATTGAGTCCGTAGGCGGCAACCTGGCCGGGGTGGTGATGAATAATGTGGACATTACGTCCGATCATCAGTATCAATACTACACTACTTACTATTCCTATTATTCCGCGGATGGCGGTTCCTCCGGCGGGAACGTGGACGCCTCTTCCATGAAGAAGGCGGAACGTTCCGGCAAGGCCAAGGAGCTGGCCGCCAACCAGTCCCATGATAGTGAAGATTTGTACTAACTCCATCGCTCCATGAAAAAAATTATCTGTTCCATCCTCTGTCTCCTGCTGGGTGCGGCGGGGCTGGCCTCCGCCCAGTCTCCGGATGCCGTGCCTGCGCACGGGACCATTGAAATCCAGGTGCGCGGCATTCCCAATGATGACGCTACCGCCATCTCCGGACAGTATCTGCTGGACGGCAACGGGACGATACGCATGCCCCAGCTTCCGGCGGGGCAGGATGTGTTGCGCGTGGTGGGCAAGACGGCCCGCCAGATAGAAGACATGCTGATGGCTGCCTATAAAAAGGCGGAATTGTATACGGCCCCCACTTTCTTGGTGAAAGTGCAGAGTTCCGACATGCACCTGACGGAGCACATCGTGCTGGTGAGCGGTGGCGTGGCCATGAAGAAAAACGTTCTGTGGCGGCGCGGCATGACTTTGCTGGAAGCGATTGTAGGCGCGGGGGACATTACGGACTTCGGCTCCCGCTACATTCAGGTGACGCGCGGGGGAAAAACCGTGACGTATGACTACTTCTCCATCCGGGACAGGGGTATCCCCATCCAGCCCAATGACCGTATTTTCGTTCCCCAGCGCGGGATTTTTGAAGGACGGCCCGCCAAACTCCTGCCCTGAATCATTTTTCCAGGCCCGGTTTCCCGTAAGGAAGCCGGGTTTTTTATTGCCCTGATTCCGGAAAATCCTGTTGAACTTCTGGAAAAATGCGGCGTGGGCGTGGGCGGAAAAGCCCCTGCGTGTAGAGGGCTGGTGGGGGGGAGGCTGTTTTTCATGGGTTTTTCCGCACCCTGCCGTGAAATGGACCGTGCATGGCAGGCGGGATATGGTAAAATCATAGCTGGAAAAAAATTTCCCATGTAACTGGACGGCGTCAGTGAAACGCCGGTGGAAAGAATTTTTCCGTGCCTGGGGGCTCCGCATTCACCGGAATGAACGGGTTGCCGAGCGGAAAGAGTTGACGGCCATATGCTTTCCGCCAGAGGCGTAGGCCCTTTTCAAGTGGTTGGATCATCCGGCTTCCGGGCATATATTGCGATGAAATGAGTTCAGTATGAATGTGAAAAACAGAAAAACAAAGAAAAATGTTGAACATTCGTGCGCTCAATGCATTTTTGGAATCTTCCAAAAATGTTAGAGTTTCATGCGGACTGTCTGCGTGGAGCTTTGTATTTCCAATGTGAAATCCCATAAACCATGATATACCATTTTAAGAAAACATTCATCGGAGTAGGAGGCCGCGAATACATTAACAACCCCAAACTGAGCTTCCCGGCGCATGTGAAAACGCGCCGCAAGGGAACGAATCCCAAATCCGGACTGCCCTACGCGGAATGCGGCGGCGCGTTTGTGGAAACTTCCGCCATTGCGTCACAGCTCTGCTGCAGCGCATCCGCCGCGCGCCAGTACCTGCACCGCCACGGCGCCCGTTTCCGCGTGGTCCGGAAGGGCACGGGGTCCCTGGCGCTATACTGGCGCAGGCTGGATGTGGACCGTATTCTCGCCAGGCGGGAGCCTGTGCGCCGCCGCGTTCCTCCGTGCCATGTGGACATGGCTACGGCCGTCAGCATGCTGGGAGTGGTGCGGAGTTATATTTACAGGCTCGTGAAAAAGGGCCTGCTGCGGGAATACAGGTGCCGGATGAAGACTACCCGCGGATTCCGCGTGCGCTGTTTTTATAACCGGGAGGACCTGGAGCATATCCGGCTGCACGTGCTCCGGAAAAGATGATGGCGGCGGATGCCGGACAGATGCGTTTTTGGCTTGAGCGCGGGCGGGATTGTGTCACGTTATGGGCATGATAGCTTTTCTGCGCGGCACGGTGGCGGAATCCTACCCCCAGCGGCTGATTCTGGATGTTCACGGCGTGGGGTATGAGGTGATTGTGCCCCTGTCCACCTTTGACAGGCTGAATCCTCTGCCCGGCAGGGAGCTGACGCTGAAAACCTACCTGCATGTCCGCGAGAACATGCAGGTGCTGTACGGCTTCGCCACGGATGCGGAGCGGGATATTTTCCTGCTGCTGATTGACCGCGTTTCAGGCATCGGCCCGGCCACGGCCATCGCCATCCTGGGCTCCCTGTCCGTGGAGCAGTTCAAGCAGGCGGTCGTCAGCGGGGACGTCTCCGGCATTGCCCGGGCCAAGGGCGTGGGGAAGAAAACGGCGGAGCGCATCGTTCTGGAACTGAAGGACAAGGTAGGGCTGGCCGCCACGTGGGAGGCCCAGGCCCAGGGGGCCACCTCCCAGGCTGCCGGGGACGCGGAGCTGGCGCTGATTGCCCTGGGGTTCAAGCAGGTGGAGTCCCGCAAGGCGATTGCCGCCCATTTGAAGGACCATCCGGACGCGGATGCGGACGAGCTGATCCGCGCCGCCCTGCGTTCCATGAACTGACCGTCCCGGCGGAGGGGCGCTTCCGCAAGCATTTGACTTCCATGGGGGAGCATTGTACGCCCGGAGAGGCTCCCGTGCCTGCATGGGTGCGGGCACATACTGCCATGATGGGGGAACAATAGTGTTGACGGCTGGTTGAATCGTTTTTAAACTTACGGCGTCCATGGTGCTTAAATAAGCCCTGGACTAATAATTAATCAAATCTGAAGCCCTCAATCTTATGGCCAAATATGCTATTAACGGTTTTGGACGTATTGGTCGCAACGTACTGCGCGCCATGTCCAAGGAAGAACGCAACAAGGTTGTTGCCATCAATGACTTGACCCCCATTGAAATGATCGCCCACCTGCTCAAGTATGACTCCACGCAGGGCAAGTTTGACGGCGAAATCTCCATCGACGGCGAATATCTGGTTGTTGACGGTCACAAGATCCTCATCACCGTGGAACGCGACCCCGCCAACCTTCCCTGGAAGGACCTGGGCGTGGACGTCGTTCTGGAATCCACCGGCCTGTTCACCAAGCGTGACGCCGCCAAGAAGCACCTGGCCGCCGGCGCCAAGAAGGTGCTCATTTCCGCTCCCTCTCCGGATCCGGACCTGACCTTCGTTCTGGGCATCAACGACAGCGAATACGATCCTGCCAAGCACGACATCGTTTCCAACGCTTCCTGCACCACCAACTGCCTTGCTCCGATGGTGAAGGTGCTGGACGACAAGTTCGGCATTGAAAAGGGCATGATGAGCACCATTCACTCCTACACGAATGACCAGCGCATCCTGGACCTTCCGCACTCCGATCCCCGCCGCGCCCGCGCCGCCGCGATCAACATCATCCCCACCACCACCGGCGCCGCCAAGGCCATCGGTGAAGTGATGCCGAACCTGAAGGGCTCCCTGAACGGCGCCTCCTTCCGCGTGCCGACCCCGACCGGTTCCCTGACCGACTTCGTGGCCGTTCTCAAGAAGAACGTGACCGTGGAAGAAGTGAACGCCGCCATGAAGGAAGCCGCTGAAGGCCCGCTGAAGGGCATTATGGACTACTCTGAGGAAGCCCTGGTTCTCCAGGACATCGTTTCCGATCCCCACTCCTGCATCTTTGACTCCGGCTTTACGTATGTGGTCGGCGGCAACCTGGTGAAGGTCTGCGGCTGGTACGACAACGAATGGGGTTACTCCAACCGCGCCGCTGAAGCCATGAAGAAGCTGGGCGACAGCCTGGGCTGCGGCTGCTCCTGCGGCAAGTAAGTTCTCCGGAACAACGCTTGCTCTTCAGTTGCACGACAAGTCTTGCCGGTTGCCTGCACCAACCCTCCGGTTCATGAACCGGATTTGTCCAGGCGGCCGGGGATTTATCCGGGAGGGCAGAAATGCCCTCCCTTTTTTATTCCATTGAACCAAACAAAATAGACCGATATGGCTAAACTTACTGTACGTGACCTTGATGCCAAGGGCAAGGAAGTCCTGATGCGCGTTGACTTCAACGTTCCCCTCAAGGATGGGGAAATCACCAATGACGCCCGCATCGTGGCGGCTCTTCCCACCATCAAGTTCCTGCTGGACCAGGGCGCACGCGTTGTCCTGACCTCCCATCTGGGCCGTCCCAAAAACGAACCTGATGCCGCTTTCTCCCTGAAGCCCGTTGCGGCCCGCCTTTCCGAACTGCTCGGCAAGGAAGTGAAATTCGTTCCCGCCGCCATCGGCCCGGAAGCGGAAGCCGCCCGCGCCGCCATGAAGGACGGTGACGTGGTCCTGCTGGAAAACGTCCGCTTCTACCCCGGTGAAAAGAAAAACGATCCGGAATTCGCCAAAGCTCTCCTGGGCAACGCCACGCTGTTCGTGAATGATGCGTTCGGCACCGCGCACCGCGCCCACGCTTCCACGGAAGGCGTGACGCATTTTGCGGAAAAGAGCGCCATGGGCTTCCTGATCGAACGCGAACTGGAATACCTGGAAGGCAAGCTGGAACACCCGGAAAAACCCTTCGTGGTCATCATGGGCGGCGCCAAGGTGTCAGACAAGATTGAAGTGCTTTCCAAGCTGATGGAAAAGGCTGATACCTTCCTCATCGGCGGAGCCATGGCCAACACGTTCCTGGCGGCTGAAGGGTACGACCTGGGCGCTTCCAAGATTGAAGGCGACAAGCTGGACCTGGCCCGTGAAATCCTGGCGGAAGCCAAGGCCAAGGGCGTGAAGTTCCTGCTTCCGGCTGACGTGCGCGTAGCCATGAAGTTTGAAGACGGCGCGGAAACCTTCTGCACGGCTCCCTTCGCGGAAGGCGGCAAGGTGCCGGAAGGCGGCATGGCCATTGACATTGGCGACAAGGCCATTGAAGAATTCTCTGCCATCATCAAGGGCGCCAAGACCGTTCTGTGGAACGGCCCGATGGGCGTGTTTGAAATGGACTGCTTCGCCAAGGGCACCAAGGAAATCGCGGAAGCCCTGGCGGATTCCTCCGCCATCTCCATCGTAGGCGGCGGCGACTCCGTGACGGCGGCCAAGAAATTCAAGGTCCAGGACAAGCTTTCCTTCTGTTCCACGGGCGGCGGCGCCTCCCTGGAACTGCTGGAAGGCAAGGTGCTCCCTGGCGTGGGCGCCCTGACGGACAAGTGCGGCTGCTGCTGCCAGAAGTAGCCGTTCACGGCTCCGGGGCGTTTTTCCGCCCGGCAGCCTTGAATCAATCCCTTCATTCCCCGTTCCCGTTTCCGGGTGCGGGGAATTTTTGCCTTCCGGCTGCCGGGGGGAAAGGTGCGGCAGTCCCTTTTTGGGCTTGCTCTGCGGGCGGCTCCGGCTAGGCTGAACATGTATGAAGATGCTGTGTTGCCTTCCGGCTGTTTTTCTGTGGTGCTCTCCCGTGCCTGCGGCGCACTCCCCCGTTGCGGAGAAAGAGGAGCAGGGAGCGTACCCCGGAAAGTACATGCTTCTGGAAACATCCTCCCGCGACCGGCAGAGCCTGTCCACGCCCGTAGCTTCCTATGTGAATGGGGAAGGCAGGGAAGTGGCGCTCATCGGAGCCATCCATGTGGCGGAGGCGGCCTACTATGCGCGCCTGAACAAGCTGTTCAGTGGGTATGATGTGGTGCTGTTTGAAATGATCGGCGGGGAGGGGCTCCAGCGGGAACAGGAACTGCGCAGCAAGCTGGACCGCAGCAAGCCGCTGGGCGGCCTGACGCTGGAAGAGGCGCGTGAATGGAACCGGATTGTGGAATGGAGGAGAAAAAGCGCTGAGGAGGAAAAATCCTTCCTGCTGGGATTGCTGGGCAGCGCCTATCAAAAATTGAGTGACGCGGTGGGCTTGCAGACCCAGTACCAGGGCATTGACTATTCCGCGCCCCGTTTTGTCCATGCGGACATGACGCTGGAGGAATTCCGGCTGGCGCAGGCCAGGAGGGGGGAAAGCTTTGCCGGGCTGATGTTTAAATCCTTTTTGTCTTCCCTGGTGGAGAAGCCCGGCGCCTACCAGCCTAACCAATTCGGCATGATGCTGGATTTGCTTTCCGGAAATAAAAAGGGGCTGAAAAATGAACTGATGCGCATTTTTGCCAATGCCCCGGATGACCTGGAGAATACCGTGATTCTGGAAGGGCGGAATGCCAAGTGCATGGAAGTGTTTGACCAGTGGGGCGGCGGGGACGTGCACAAAATAGGCATTTTCTACGGGGCGGCCCACCTCCCCGGCCTGCACCGGGAACTGGTGAAGCGCGGCTACCGCCTCCGGGACGTTCAGTGGCTCCCGGCGTGGAGCACCAGGGAGGAAGCAGCCGGGGAACCCGTCAGGAGCTGACCTTTTTCCGCTTCCACGTGGTTTACGGATGACGGGAGTTGCCGTTCCGGCGGCAGGGAATATTACCTGCCTGCGGGAACCAGGCGCGCCATGCCGCCGCCCTTCACTCGCATGGTGAAGGGGAGGGTGTCTTTGGAAGAAAATTCCCCTGTTTCCACCTTCCAGCCGTCGTTCCTTTCAGGCAGGTCGCGGAGGATGGTGGCCCGGTACGCCGTATTCCTGTCCAGGAACTTCAGGGGGATGGAGACCGTGCGTTCCTGTCCGTCCCCGTTCATCAGGGCGATGTACCACTGGTCCCCGGAGCGCCGGGCGAAGGCGGCGCATTCCCCGATGGCGGACGGCGGCAGGACGATGGTTTCATCCCACACGGAGGGAATATTCCGAACGGCCTCGCGTTCCGGGGAGCCCTGCGGAAAGGCCGCTTCCATGTCCTCTGGGCTGGAAACCCAGTGCAGAATGGGGGACGTGTATATGATGTTGGCCGCTATCTGGAGGGGCCAGGAGGAGCCGCGCAATTTTTCCCCGTGGCCGAAGTAGCCGCCCGTGAAGTCGGCATGCCCGGAAACGAGGCGCGTGAAGGGCAGCGCGCAGTAGTGCCGGCCGCCGATGGCCGCCCAGATGTTCTGTTCCCCTCCGTAAATGCCCTCCCGGCTCATTTCATGCGGCCAGGAGCGTTCCTCCCCGGTGGGGGTATTGGCTCCGTGGAAGTTGACCATGAGCTTGTTCTTCGCCAGGTTTTCCGCCACGGCGTCATAAAAAGCCAGGCGTTCCTGTGAGGCGGAATCCATAAAGTCTATCTTGATTCCCCTGATGCCCGTTTTGGCAAGGGCGCTGAAAAAGCTGCGCATGCTTTCCCAGTTGTTGGCGGGATCGTTGACGTCGGACCAGCGCACCCATACCCAGATGCCTACCTTCTTATCCGCGGCGTAGCGGACCAGCCGGGCGATCTTCTCCATGCTTTCCGGGAGGGTCTTTCCCCATTTCTTCCATCCTTCATCCACCAGGTGGTATTCCCAGCCGAAGCCGGAGGCCATATCCACAAACGCGTACTGGTCGTCTTCAAGGACTTTTCCCCGGTCCCACCAGGTCCAGGTGGAGCGGCCCGGCTTGATCCAGGACGTTTTGGCCCCTTCCGGGAAAAGATTTTTGTCCGGTTCCGGAGCCAGGGAGGGGATAATGTCGTTCCGGACCAAGCCGTTGAGATCGTCATTCACCAGAATGACCCGCCAGGGCATCTCCACGGAAGAAGGGACGGCAAAGCCGCTCGGGTTCTGGAAATGCACGGCCCGGCAGGAGCCGTCCTCAAGGGAGAATTTAATGCCGCTCCACTGCCTGTTGAAGTTGGCGGCTTCCTGGACCAGGGCGAATCCTCCGCCCGGCAGTTCCGCCGTAACCGGCATGGTGCGGATATGGCTGCGGGGATTGCCGGGGTCTTTCTTGAAATCTGCTATTCTGGCCGGGGACCATACCCCCTCGCAGGGGCCCAGGGCGGAGGAGGCGTCCTGGGTCCACAGGACGGCCTGCTCCGGGAGCGTGAAGGAAGTTTTTTCCTCCCCGATGTGGAGCGAGGGCTTTTTCTTCATGTCCTCCGTCCATTCATAGCGGAAGGCCACCCCGTTATTGAAGACGCGGGCGCGGAGGCGCAGGGCGGAATTGTCCCCGGAAGCCACGTACTCGTTAAAATTGACGGAGGCGGTCGGATACTTGCCGCGCGTTTCAAAGGTCTCGCGAACGTTTTCCCGCACCTTTTCCACGCTCCATCCAGTGATGCCGTCCGCAACGCCGGCGCCGTCCACCACGATGCCGAGCGCGGAAGGCTCCAGAACAACCCGGCCCTTTTTATTCAGGGAATGTCCGGCCTTTCCGTCCCGGGCCGCCAGGTTCCAGGTGAGCAGGCCGTCCGGGGATGCCATGGCGGCGGAGGGTTCCCCCGCCCGCACGGTTCCGGATGCGGCCAGTACGGCAATGCTGCTGAGGATGATCAGGTTCTTCATAACGTCTCCTTTCATGGAATACGTCCCGGCACGCCGGTTCATTACAAGGAAAGCGTCCGGAGGAAAAAGCGGACCCCTGTTAAATGTTCTTCAGCATTTCCAGCGCCTCCCGGAGCTTGTCTGCGGGACTGGCGCTTGCCAGCCGCGGGAACTTGTTGGACAGCAGGATGAAATCCCCGTTCCTGGTCAGCATCAGGCGCTGGCCGCTGATCTCCACCATGGAGATGTTGGCCTTGGAGGCCAGTATCTTGATTTTGTGGGAATCCAGCAGATGATGCACCGTTTCCGGTGCAGGCCCGAAGCGGTCTTCCCACGCGCGGAGCAGGGCGTCCGCTTCTTTCAGGGTGCGGACGGCCGCCAGGTCCTTGTACGCGGCGATGCGCAGGGCGGCGTCGCTGATATACTCCCGGGGCAGGAAGGCTCCCAGATAATCCTTGCGGGATTTGGCGGCGAACTGCGTCTCGCTGTTCACGATGAAATCCGTTCTCAGGGCCGCATCCGGCCGCGGGGCCATGTGCTTGCCCTGCATGTGGGAGATGGACTGCTGGAGAAGCTGGCAGTACAGGTCAAAGCCGATGGCGGCGATGTGGCCGCTCTGCTGGGTGCCCAGCAGGTTGCCCGCGCCGCGGATTTCCAGGTCCCGCATGGCTATCTTGAAGCCGGAACCCAGCTCCGTGTACTGCTTGATGGCGGAGACGCGCTTGCGGGCGTCTCCCGTGGTGGCGGCGGACCGGGGGAGCATGAGGTACGCGTAGGCGCGGTGCCCGGCGCGGCCCACGCGGCCGCGGAGCTGGTACAGGTCCGCCAGGCCGAAGCGGTCCGCGCGGTCAATGATGATGGTGTTGGCGTTCGGGATGTCGATGCCGGATTCAATGATGGTGGTCGCCAGCAGGATGTCCGCATCACCGTTCACAAAGGTGCGCATGACCTTTTCCAGCTCGTCCTTGGGCATCTGCCCGTGGCCGATGACAATGCGGGCCTTGGGAACCAGGGCCTGGATGCGGTCCCGGAACAGTTCGATGGTCTTGACCCGGTTGTGCAGCAGGAAAATCTGGCCGCCGCGTTCCAGTTCACGCTCCATGGCCTTCTTCATGATGCGCTCGTCATAGGGGCATACGCTCGTCTGCACGGGCTGGCGGTTGACGGGCGGCGTCTCAATGGAACTCAT
The DNA here is from genome assembly GCF_018709685.1 of Akkermansia muciniphila. GTDB lineage: Bacteria > Verrucomicrobiota > Verrucomicrobiia > Verrucomicrobiales > Akkermansiaceae > Akkermansia > Akkermansia muciniphila_E. The sequence goes on along the minus strand of NZ_JABDHQ010000014.1, from coordinate 38,733 downwards.
GTCCCGCGCGCCCATCAGGGCAATGTACAGTGTGCGTGGAATGGGCGTGGCGGAAAGCGTAAGCACGTCTATCCCCTTGAAGCGTTCCTTGAACTTTTCCTTGTGCCTGACGCCGAAGCGCTGTTCCTCGTCAATCACCACCAGGCCCAGGTTCTTGATGGAGACGTCGTCCGAAATAAGGCGGTGCGTGCCGATGACGATGTCCACGGCCCCCGTCCTCAGCCCTTCCAGCGTGGAGCGGACGTCCGCCGCGCTGCTGAAGCGGCTGAGCATTTCAATCCGCACGGGATATTCGCTCATGCGTGACTTGAACGTCCGGAAATGCTGTTCCGCCAGCACGGTGGTGGGCACCAGCACGGCCACCTGGCGTCCGCCCGTCACGCACTTGAAGGCGGCGCGGATGGCCACCTCCGTCTTGCCGAAGCCCACGTCCCCGCAGATCAGGCGGTCCATGGGGCGCGGGCCTTCCATGTCCGCCTTCGTCTGGGCGATGGCGCGGAGCTGGTCCTGCGTCTCCCGGAAGGGGAAGGAGCTTTCAAACTCCCACATCCATTTGCTGTCCGGCGGGTGGCTGTAGCCTTTCCCCGTCTGGCGTTCCGCCTGCACGTTCAGGAGCTGGGCGGCGTAATCCGCCACGGAGCGTTCCGCGGACTTTTTGGCGCGCTGCCATTTGGCGTCCCCCAGCTTGTTGAGTTCCGGCGTCTTGCTCCCCAGGCCGATGTAACGTGAAACCAGGTGCGCCTGGCTGAGGGGAACGTGCAGGATGGTATTATCCCGGTAGAGGATGTTCATTTCCTCGTCTCCGGAATCCGGGGAGGTGGAAATATTGATGAACTTGCCGATGCCGTAGCTGGTGTGTACCACCAGGTCCCCGGGGTTGATGTCCTTCAGGGAGGCCTGCGCACGGGCCTTGCGCGCCTTGTCTTCCCGGCTGGCGCGGCGGCGCGCGGTGGCGGACTGGTACCTGCCGAACAATTCCGAGGAAGAAAGCACGGCCGTTTTTGCACCCGGAATGCTGAAGCCCGCGGGCAGGTCCCCGCGCAGGGCCGTGATGGAAAGCAGCGCGGGCGTTCCGGCGCAGATGTCCCGGAAGCGCTCCTCCTCCCCTTCATTGGGAAAGAACATGCTGACGTTCCACTTCCGGTCCAGCCACTCGCGGATCTGGCGTTCCGCCAGCTCCCGGCGCATCTCCTGCATCACGAAGTCCCCGGCGTCAAAGCTGCCCAGGGGGTTCTCATGGATGGCCAGGGAAAAATCCTCCTCCCCCTCCGCGTTCTCCGGCGGGGCAGTGAGGATGCAGGCGTTCCCGCGCTCCTTGCAGAAGGGGGCGGTGATTACTACGTCTCCCGGTTTGATCCAGTCCCGGAGGGTTTCCACGCCCGCCGCCTCCGTCAGCACCAGGTTGACGTGCTCCACCTTCCGGAAGGAAATCTGGGAATCTACGTCGAATTCCCGGATGGATTCAATCTCGTCGTCAAAAAACTCCAGGCGCACGGGGTGGGAGGACTGGAGCGGAAAAATGTCCAGAATGCCGCCGCGGCGCGACCACTGCCCGCGGGAAATGACCTGCGGAACTCCTTCAAAGCCTGCCTCCGTAAACAGCTTGATCAACTCGTCGGGGGCATGAGTTTCTCCCGTTTTCAGGGTCATCCCCTGGTTCTGCATGCCGTTGACGGAGGGAACCTCGTCATTCAGGCTGCCTTCCGCCACCACGATGGTCTGCTTGCCCAGGCTTCCGGAAGCAATGCGGTGAAGGACATTCAGACGTTCTGCGGCAAGTTCCGGATCGCCTACTTCCTCCCCAAGCGCCACTTCTTTTTCCGGGACGAACAGGATGTTCCTGACTCCCCAGGTTTCCAACTGCGCAGCGATGGATTCCTGCGCCCTCAGATGGGGCGTTACCACCCAGGCGCGGGCGGTTTCCGGAATGGCGCGGATGCACAGGGCCGCCACAAACGGGACGCCCGGCAGGGAAGTGTGGTCGAAAACCGCCTGTTCCTCCGTGCCCAGTTTGGCCAGCTCCCGGTGGAAGGGTGCGGTCCGGGCCACCCTGTCCATCAGGGCGGATATGGAAGCGTCTTCTGCCATGCTTGTCTGATAACCCCTGCTGTCAGGGAGTGTGCCGCCTTTCCCTGCCATGTCAACGGTTTTTCAGGGCACAGACTGTCCGCATCATTCCGGACGGGGCACACGGAGCGCGGCTCAGGAAGAGATGCGGAAGCGGATTTTAATGCCCGCCTTGCGCCATTTCTGTTCAATCTCCTTGGCCAGCTCCGCATAGCTGCGGCCGTCCAGGAGGAGTTTCTGCGCTTCCTTCTCCCTGGCGCCGGACTGGATGGCCTTCATGTAATTCTTGATGCGCTGGCCGTCCCCCTTGCCGTCCATGTGGTAAAAATAATACGCCATCAGGGCGGCCAGCCCGTAATGCAGGTTGGCGTTCTCCCCCGTGAACTGGTCATAAGGCATGTTCATGTACGCCTCCAGGCCGGGCGCTTCAAAATCGTCCCCCAGGGCGCGGCCCCCGGTGTTTTTCTTGCCGTATTCCGTCACGCGGGCGACGATGTGGGAGCGGTTGGCCCCGAAGTTGAAACGGCCTCCGGAATACGGGGTCATCCCCATGTATTCCGCGGAACCTTCACAGAACCAGCTTGCCTGCTTGGCCTGCGGGGACATGAGCTGGTGCGTCAGTTCATGGATGAGGGTGGAGGAATCCTTGTCACGGTCAATGATGTACGTGCTCCCCATGGTCTTGACGCCCAGGGAATCAAACGGAACCAGGATTTTGCCGCGGTCTCCGGGGCGCGTGGTCCCCAGGAAAATGCCTGCCGTGCCTTCACGCCCGCCGTTCTCCAGGTACGTGCTGAATTTCTCGTACAGGTAGGCGGGGAATTTGGCGGAATCGTCGTGCGGAGGAATGTTGCCGATGGGCAGGGACTTGTTCGCCAAGTGGGTGGCTTCAAACAGAAGCCCCAGCCGCTTGATCATGCCCGCGCCCAGCCGGGCGTCGCAAATAAAGCGGAAATGGGGCGTTTCATAAATATACTCCCCTTTTTCCTCCTTGATGGTTTCCACCTTGAAATTGTCCGGGCATTTGACGGTCCGGGGCCACGGCAGGTGGTAATTGTCCGCGGGATTGGCGGAGGAGCTTCCCTTTCCCTGTTCCGCAATGAAATCCCGGTCTCCTTGGGAAAGCTGGGCCAGGGGGATGGAGACGGTCTGGCCGCCGGAACGTTTCAGCACGGCTTTCTGGCCGTCCAGCTTGACGAACTCGGCTTCCAGGCTTTTTCCCTGGACGCTGGTCCAGGTGCGGCCCTGGGCCGTGGAAAGGAGGGAGAGGGAGCACAGGGCTCCCGTCACCAGGCAGAGGCGTGCGGTATTCTTCATCAGGCGGGGTGGGGGGTAGGGAGAATTGAAGCTGTCAGCGCTGGGGGCGCGGAAGCGTCAGGAGCAGCAGGCCGCAGAACAGCATCAGGCAGCCTGACGCCGCCAGCGTGGTGGTCAGCGGAACGCCCTGGTCCTTGAACCATCCCCCGAAGAAGGAGATGAGGGCGCCCACACCCGCGGACGTGAGGTTCAGGAGGCCGTAGCCGGTTGCGGAATACCGCTCGTCAATATGGGAGCGTAGCACAGGCATGAGGGTGGCGTCCAGCGATCCTTGCGCCAGCCCCTGCGTAGCGACCAGCCCCAGCATGAGCACGAGGGGTACCGCAATGTCCCAGCCGAAGATGCCGGGCAGCAGCGCCAGCACCACCAGCGGGCCGGAGATGGTGAAGGTGATGCCGGGCACCAGGGCGCGGGCGCGCTTGTTGCGCTTGTACCACATGTCCGCCAGGATGGCGCCGCCCAGCACGGCCACGTACTTGGCTACGGAGCTCCACAGGGTGGCGGCGGGGCCGGCCTCCGCGGAGGAAAGCTGGTATTTATCCTGCAGCAGGGTGGGGTACCAGGTGAGCAGGAACCAGTTGCCGGCGCCTGCAAACGCCACCACGGCCAGGAGCATCCACATGGGGCGGCCGCTCAACAGGCTGGAGAGGACGGCTCCGGTGGAAAGACTGGAGGCGGGTTCCTTGATGGCCTGCTCGTCATTGTCCACATTGATCAGCACGGTCTTTTCCTCCGGCTTGGAGGGCTTCCGCGCCAGGGCCGTATCCGCCGGGGCCCTGCCGGGGTCTTTCAGGAACAGGATGAGGACGATGGCGTACGCCACGCCGATCAGGCCGAACAGGGCGAAGGTCATGCGCCAGCCCGTCCATGACGCCATGGTGGCGCCGAAGCCCGCTACGGCCATGCCCACGTAAATGCCGCTCATGTGCAGGCCCGTGGCGATGGAGCGCGTGCTGCCCCGGTGGTAGTCCGTAATCAGGGCCAGGGCGGCGGGAATGTAAAAGGCCTCACTGATGCCCATGGCGCCGCGCGCAATGAGCAGGGACGTGTAATCCTCCGCGTGGCCGGTCCACCACGTGACCACGGACCAGACCACAAGGGAGCACAGGATCATCAGGCGGCGGCTGTAACGGTCCGCCAGAAAGCCCCCCACGGGGCTGAGCAGGGCGTAAATCAGCAGGAAGACGGAGGTAACCATGCCGAACTGGGCCTCCGTCTGCGGGATGTCCCGGACGATGGGTTCATGCAGGGCGGAGAGAAGCTGGCGGTCAAAGTAATTCAGCATCACCACGAACCACAGGACGATCACGGCCACCCAGGCCCACAGGCCGGGCCTGGTGTTCGGGTCCGTGACGGCGGAGACGTTTTTAACGCCGTGGCGCATGGCGGAGACGATGATGATGGCCATCACGATCACGGTCAGGATGAGGACGGCGTAATCCACCATGCTCATTTCAAAATGGTAGCCCGCAGTGGCGGAGGCGTTCACGGCGGTCCGCACCCCCGGAGCGGTCTCCCCGCTGATGGTCATGATTTCTGTCCCCTTGACGATGGCGGGCGCCGTGGCGATGCCGACGGGCCATTCCCCCTCATGCGTCCAGGTGTTCTTGATGACGTCATAGGCCAGGATGTCCCTGGACTGGACCACGGGTTTGGACGCGTCCGGCGCGTTGCCGCGCTTGTCCCCGCCGATCAGGAGGATGGCGTTTTCACGCACCGGGGCCGGTCCTGCGGCGGCGGCCACGGGCGTTCCCGGCCCGGCGAGCGGCTGCTTGCTCATGGCGCCCCACTCGGAGGAATTGTTGGACGTCATGTTGTAATCAATCAGGTCGGAAAGGTACGTTCTGGCGATTTCTCCGGAGGCGTCTTTGGAAAGGGTGCAGCCGCCCGCGATGAACAGCGTGCCGTCACAAATGGCGGCGGTGGAAAGAATGCGGCCCGGTCCGTGGAAGGGCGGCAGCTGCTGCCACTTCATTTTGGCCGTATCCGGCGTGGTATCCAGCATGTAAATGGTGTTGAGCGCCGCTTCCGGCTGTTCCGCGTCCCGTCCGCCGATGACGAACAGCTTGTTCCCGTGGAAGGCGCAGGCGGCTTCCGTGATGGGAACGGGGAGGGGAGGCAGCTTCTCCACGGAACCGTCCGCCTTGATCAGCAGGGCGTCCGTCAGGATGCCTTCCGCGTTATGGCCGCCGGCTGCCGCCAGCCCCTTGCCAATACTGCCGAAGGCGGCATAACCCAGCGGAACAGGGAGTGTTCCGGCCTTGCTCCATTGGCCGTTGCGGAGTTTGAAAATATCCTGGTAATATACCTTGGGGCCGCGTTCCTCCGGAGTGGCGGCGCCCGGCGCGGCATGGGGGAAGTTGGCCCCGCCCGCGGCAATGATGGACTGGGTGCCGTCATCCTCCGTAACGGTTCCTGCAACCATGCCGGCGCGGCCTACCGGGTCCGGCAGGTCCGGAATGGTTCCGGCGGGCTGGACTTCCACGGAAAAAGAGGCATTCGCGGCGGGGGCGGCAATCAGCACCAGGGCGGCGAGAGCGGAGCCCCAGGCCCTGGAGAATCGGGTAAGGTGACGTGAGAGGTGCATATGCTGGGAAATATTGTTTGGGATGGGAGGAAAAATCAGGAAAGGGTGATTCCCCACACTTCATGGGAACGCCTGCCGGGTTTAAGTTCCCCGTTTACGGCGGCAAAACCGCCCTGCCACGCACAGCACGGAAGTACCGCCCTGGGAGCCGCGATGGGACCGCCGTCGTGCCAGGTCATGGAAGCCGTATCCAAGCACAGGGACTGGTTGTTGAAACCGGGATTGGTTTGCGGGGTGTACTTTTTCCCGGAGCCGTCGTCCCCGCCAAGCAGGTAAATCACCCCGGACCGGGAAGCCGGGGCCGGAGTGGGGGCTGCTGCAATGGCGTAAGGCATCTCCGGCAGGCGGGACCAGCCGTGTTCCGGGGTGAAGCTCCAGGCTTCCGCCAGCAGTTCCCTGGCCTGTTTGCCGTCCTGCTCCTTCAGGCCGATGCCGCCCAGCACGTAAAGAACTCCGTCCACTGCGGCCATCTGGTGCAGGAAGCGGCCGCGGCCCGGCAGGGGGGCCAGCTCCTGCCAGCCCCGGTCCGGTTGGCGCGCGTCCAGCATGAACAGCCGGTTGGTGCAGTCCTGTTCCCCCGGGCGTTCACAGCCTCCCGTCAGGTAAACCTTTCCGTCCAGAACGGCGGCGGCCGTATAAGCCAGGGCAATGGGGAGGGAGGGGAAGGAAGTTGCGGTCACCGCGCTGTTTGCCGCGCGCAGCAGGTAAACGTCTTTCCGGTGGCGTGACTTGTCACACCCGCCGATGCAGAGCAGCCCCTCTTCCATGCTGGCGGAGGCTCCGTAAGCATAGGGAAAGGGGAGCGTTCCGGCCTCCGTCCAGGCTGCGGCCCCTGGCGCCAGCGTAAAAATGCGGTCCGTCCACGTTTTGGAGCCGCCTTCAAGCATGGGTTTATCCGGAAAATTGGTGCCTCCGGCACAAATCATTGTTTCTCCGTGGGTTCCTGCATACATGCCGGCGAAACCTTCCGGATCGGGAAGAGAGGGTAGGGGGCTCCAGGATGAAGAATAAAGACTCATACGAATATAAAGGATTCGCGTAATGCTAACGAAAAGCGGGCCGCTGCGCCAGAATTAACCTCTGGTCCTATTTTTTTTGAATAAATTCCTTCCCCTGCGCCTCTTACCAACGTAGAAGGGGAGAATCAAATGAAGCATGGAACCTGTTTTTTACTGTTGTGCGTCCTGTTGCCCGCCGCTCTGGCGGAAGACATGACCCTGAGGTCCGGAAGGGTGCTTAAGGATGCCAGCGTGGTATCCTCCGGGGATGACTTTGTCAGCGTCCAGTACACGGACGGCGTAGCCAAGGTCCCGTACAAGGAACTGACGGACGACCAGCAAAAGGACTATAAGATGACGCCGGAAGAGGTGGAGGCCAGGCTGGGCCAGCGGCGCCTGGAGGATGCGGCGCGGAAAAAGAAGGCGGAAGAGGCCAGGAAGGCGGCAGATGAGGAAGCCAGGAAAATCCGGGAATCCCTGTCTGAGGCGGAACGCCACCCCCGCTATCTGGAAGGGGAGGACATCGCCCGCATGTTTTTACTGATGGGTGAACTCACCAAGGTGGAAGCGGAAGTCATGGCCCTGCAATGGAATGCCCTGGAAGCGGACCGTGTGGGGCTGCCGGAGGAATCCCGCGTCTTCCGCGCAAGGGCCGGAGCGTATCAGGACCAGGTAAGCGCCATCCGCAAAAAAAGGGAAACCGCGGAACAATACTGGCAGGACCTGGAAAAGAAGTACCTGGCCCTGAAAGACGGAACCCAGAAAAAAATTGCGGACCTGAACAAGCAGGTCTCCCAGCTGCAGGGGGAAGTGCGGGACGTAGCCAGCCAGCCGAGAACGGAGCGCATCATCGTCCCCCCGATCATCAGGACGTGGAACTATCCTCCCCCTCCCGTGATTATCCGGCCCCTTCCTCCCCGTCCGCCCAGGCCTTACCCCGTTCCGCCGCGTCCCGTTCCCATCCCCACCAAGCCCAACATGCGCGTGGGGTAGTGGCTGTTTGCCGGGACTCCTCCTCTTTTCTTCCGGCAGCCTGCGGGCGGTTTCCGGCACGGGCGGCAAGCCTGCGGCTGTTCCGGGAGGTGATGCGGCGGACTGCGGAAAAGCCTTCTTTCCTGCAACGGGGAAGGTCAGGCCCCAGGCAGGGGGAACAGCTCCATGCGGCCTGCGTTAAAGGTGGCCAGGTGGCGGAATCCGGCCTGGCGGGCCAGTTCCGCGGCCTGCTCAAAATCCCGGCCCACATCCTCCGGCTTGTGGGCATCTGAACTGATGGTAAGGGGAATGCCCATCTCCGCCGCCATGTTCAGGAACTGCGCGTCCGGATACTGCTCGGCGCACTTGTTGCGCCAGCCGGCGGTATTAAGTTCCAGGCATGCGCCGGATTCCCGGATGGCTTCCAGCGCAGGTTCATAATAAGGGCGCAGGTCTCCGGCAGGACGGAACCCGAATTTCTTGATCAGGTCCGCATGGCCCATGATCTGGAACAGGCCGGAGGCTGCCATGTCCCGGTAGCGTTCCCAGTACTGCGTCCAGGCGTCCTCCACGGCCGTCCGGTTCCAGAAATCCATCTTGTAGGGATTGTCAAACTCCTCCTTCTCCCCCAGGTAATGGACGGAGCCGATCAGGTAATCCCACCCGTGCAGGCTCCGCAAATGCTCTATCCATGGCTCAATGCCGGGGAACCAGTCGCATTCCAGCGCGGTGCGGACCGTCAGGCCGTGCGGTGCGGCGAGTTCCCGGGCCTCCGCAAGCCAGTCCAGGTAAGCCGGCATGTCCGCCTGCTTCATGCGCCAGTCGTCAAAAGGCTCGCTGGGCATGGGGGCGTGGTCTGAAATGCCGTACTCCCGCAGTCCGGCGCGCACGGCTGACTGCACATATTCCTGCGGGGTGCCGGAGGCGTGCAGGCACAGGGGGGTATGGGTATGGTAATCGCAGTACATGGGGGAAAGCCCATGTTAGCACGGCGGGGCGGCCGGTTCAATCCGGAGGACGTATTTGCCGATTATTTGCCGTCTTTGACTTTATGGGTTGATTTTATGGACAGGATTTTTTAGAGTCGCGTTGAATAGGACACGTGACATATGAGTGACTGGCAAGGCTTTTCCCCGCTGAATGATTTCACAGGACCGCTCCTGGACAACCTGAAGCGTCATCCCAAGCGCATTGTTTTTCCGGAAGGGGAGGACGTGCGCGTGCTGCGCGTGTCTGAGCGCTTCGTGGCGGAAAAGGCCGGCGTGCCCATTCTGCTGGGCCGCAAGGAAGTCATCCGCAGAATGGCGGAAATGAACGGAATTTCCCTGAAATTCGTCCGCATCATTGAACCGGAAAAAAGCTCCGACCTTCAAATGTTCTGCGACCGCTATGAACGCGCGGAGCAAATGTTCGGCAACGGGCTGCCCATGAACACGCGTGAAATCGTCGCCGAGCCGGTCCACTTCGCCGCCATGATGGTCCTTTACGGCCAGGCGGACGCCATTGTGGCCGGGAACATGAAAAGGGTGGCCTCCGTCTTCCGCGCCGTGAACAAATACCGGCAGGACCCCGTTCCCACCAAGCCCCTCTTTGCCATCTCCATTGTGCTGGTTCCCGAATTTGCCAGAAAATTCGGCGGCCGCGGCATCTATTTCCTGGCGGATACGGGCGTGACGCCTGACCCCACGGTGGAAAACATGGCCTACTTTGCCGTGGAAACGGCTAAAATGGCCCGGCACATGCTCGGCAAAAGCGTCCGTGTCGCCATGCTGAGCGCGTCCACGGACGGCTCCGTGCCGGAACTGGCCGCGGACCGCACCAGGGCCGCTACCGCGCTGGCCCGGAGCATGGTGCAGAAAGAATGCCTGAACAATGAAATCTCCGTGGAAGGGGAAATCCAGATTGACGCCGCCCTGTCGCCGGACTCCTACAGCGTGCGCGTGCACCGCAACTCCATGCTCCAGCCCAGTGACGTGTGGGTCTTCCCGACCCTGGATGCGGCGGACATCTCCAAAAAACTGATCTGCATGATGCCCTCCGTGTACAACTACGGCCTCATTCTGGGCGGGCTGCTCTTCCCGATCGCCCAGCTTCCGCGGTTGACGGATGAAGACCGGATGTTCGGCACCGCGCTGGTAGTGGGGAATGAAGCCATCAAATTCCACCTGCTGTATCCGCAGGGGGTTGCTCCCCTTTATTGATGGGGCGCGGCGCGTCCTTCACCAGCAGGCGTTTCTCCTTGCGCACGGCCAGCTTGCCTCCGGGCAGGGAAGTGCGGGAAGGGCCGTCCGTATCCAGGATATTCATCACCCGGAGCACCGCATCCTCCGTCAGATTGGGAACATTCCGGCGGCGCAGGTAATCATGGACGGCGCATTGCCTCAGCTCCGCGGGGAGCCGGTTCACCTTAGGCAGGAACAGGCGTCCCTGCGGGTCCGTCAGGTTCATGGAATCCAGGGCCTGGGAAAGCGCCGTGCGGATTTGGTTCTCCACCCGGCAGGCGCGTGAAAAGGAAAGGCTGGTATCCCGCCGGAACAGGGTATCCAGCCTGGGGATGATCTCATGGCGCAGGGCATTCCTGGTGTACTCCGTGGACTGGTTGCTGGCGTCCTCCCTCCACGGAATGCGGTGATGGGCCAGGTACGCGGTGATCTCCTCCCGGGAAACACCCAGCAAGGGCCGGACGACGGTCAGCCCGTTGGCCCACGTGGAAACGGGAGACATGCCGTGAATGCCGGAAGCGCCGCGGCACAGGTGAAGGAGGGCTGTCTCCTGCTGGTCGTTCCGGTGGTGGGCCAGCGCTACGAGCGCGCCCGGATGGGCTGCGGACCACTTCAGGAACAGTGCCTGCCGTGCGTGGCGGGCCGCTTCTTCAACGGACATGCCCCCGGCGCGGGCCATGGCGCGGACGTCCGCCCGCTCCCACACGCAGGGAATCCCCAGGGAGGAAGCATACTGGCGCACGAACTGCGCCTCCTCCTCCGCCTCCGGACGCAAGCCGTGGTGCACGTGGCAGGCAATCAAATTGCACCCCTGCATGCCGGACAAGAGGGAAAGAAGAGCCATGGAATCCCGCCCGCCGCTGATGCCGGCGAGGACGGGGCGCCCGGAACGCAGAAGCTCCGCAGACTGGCTGTCAAAATGGTCCGGTGTCAACATCATGCCGCCGCCAGTGAAGCAGGAAAAAGGAATAAAGAGAAGCCTGCAAATAAAAAACCCCGTTTTCCGGAAAGGAAACGGGGTTGGAAAACTGTTGGAACAAGCCTTACTTGTTGAGCTTGGGCTTGCCGCCGCTGCGCCGGACGGAGCCGAAGCGCTTCTGGAACTTGTCAATGCGGCCTTCAGTGTCCACAAACTGGTTCTTGCCGGTGAAGAACGGGTGGGAATCGGAGGTGATACCGCAGGAAACCACAAAATGTTCAACCCCGTCAATAACTTCCGTCTTGGGGGAACGAACCGTGGAATGGGTGATGAAGCGGCGTCCGGTGGTAATGTCAACGAAGACCACCGGATTGTACTGGGGATGAATATCTTTCTTCATGGTGATGTATTGCGTTTCCGACGCAAGGGGAGCACCAGTATAGGCGCGTTTTATTGCATGTCAAGCATCCCCGCATAAAAATGCGGAAGTCTGTGAATGACGGTGGACGGACTTGCCCGGAGAGCGGTTATGGGGATGATGGAACGGAAAATGGAGCAGGTGCTGAAGAGACCCCCCTGGTGGGCGTGGTTTTCCCTGATGGGACTGGAGATTCCTTCTGCAGCCATTGCGTGGGCTTTTGCCGTCAGCCAGTCCCATCTGGTGGTAGTCTCCTCTCCCTGGCTGTACCAGTTTCTATTTGTGGCCGTCTGGTGCGTCAACATGCTGGACCGGGTCATGAAGGTATTCCGGGGAGGACCCGCGGTGTACTCTGACGAATGCCTGCTGTTTGCCAAAAAACACTGTTTCGTCATCTCCCTCCTCATTGTGGTGGCCGCCATCACGGGACTGTGGATCATGTTCTTCCAGCTGGGCGTGGTCATCTTCCAATTCGCCCTGCTGCCGGGTATTTGCAGTTTGCTGTTCCTGTACTTCTCCACTAATCCGCACAAAAAGGGAATCCTGTCTTCCGCGTTTGTCATGGGGTCATTCTTTGCCTCCGTCTCCTTTGCCACCGGCGCCGGAATCCCTGCCTACTTTTACGGCACCATGGGCGGAGGGTGGAGCGGCCAGTTATCCACGCCCACCTGGTATCTGGTGGCCCTGGTCATGCTGAGCATGTTCAGCCGGAGGAGGTGGATAGAAGAAGATGATGAAGAGGAGCAGGAATCCGCCGCCCGGGACATGGTATCCCTGGTCTGGATGGGAGTGATTGTCATTTACGTGGTCTTCTGCCTGGCCGCGGCCGCGCGGGAATACACCGGGGATGCGTGGATCTATTACGGCCTGGCCATGGCGGGAGTATTCATGTTCGTGCTGGACAGGTTGAAGAGAAACATGCCTCCCCTCATGCTGTACACCCTCTCCTGGGTGGCGCTGATCTTCCCGCTGGTGCTGAGCGGCATTCTGGCCCAGGCTTCCTCCTGATTGACCGGGAAGAACTTCCTGCTGCCGGCCACGGTAAAACGCAGGAAAATTGGAAAAATGATATTTTGTGGTTGCAATACCGGAAAGGCGGTGCTAGATTCTGCCCCGCAACCACGTTCTGCGTGCAAGCAAGTGGCTCGGTAGCTCAGTCGGTAGAGCAGGGGATTGAAAATCCCCGTGTCGGCGGTTCGATCCCGTCCCGAGCCACCATTTTTTTCTCCCAATTTTTTAACCCCCCTCCTTTTTATACGGGAAGTAGCTCAGCCTGGTGGAGCGCCTGCTTTGGGAGCAGGATGTCGCAGGTTCGAATCCTGTCTTCCCGACCATTAATAAAGCTTGGAGACTCAAAAATTATTGGATTTTTTGAGGATTGCATGCGGAAATGTTCTCTATTCCTAATCAACAGGAAATGAATGGAAGAATTGTTTTAATTTATTATGGGAGAATAAGTTGAAAAGTTTGAAGTATGCGGGGTGGCCTTTCAGCTTGAAATTCGAGGGATGCAGGGCACAGTAGATGCGTGAGTGAGAGTCGGCAGAAGACATCAGCTTTTTCCTGGCTGGCGGGGTTGAGGTGGTCGTTTGGCGGGTATGTGGTAGGGACGCTTCTTGCGGCGGGGGCAGGGGCGCTGGATTTTCCCATGCTGGCGCGGGTGGTGCTTTTGGCGGCGGCGGTTTGTTTTGTCGTGTCTCTTGTTTGTGCGGGTGCGTGCGTGCGGAGCAGCAAGGCGGCCCGGTGGTACTTGCTTCTTGTACTCGTGATGATGTTGGTTGCGGTTCTGTTCGGGCGCGGTAGCAATTAATTGGTCATCTGTATATCTTTTGATTGACCGCGTGTGAGCGTATGTATACTTTCCCGGCATGTCCCTTCGATTTTTGTCGAGTCTCTCTCTTGCGGCCGGTGTGGCCGTGATCGCCCAAGCGAATACCCAGCCTTATCCGGATTCCGATTCCTCAGACGGTTATGATACCGGCTATTATGCGGAAGCCTATTCCGGAGGGTACAACAGCTCTCCCGCTCCGGTAGGGGAGACCGCTTCCAAGCCCATTTTTCCCACGCAGTCCTATTTTGAACTGCTCGGCCCCATGGATTCCAGAAACGGTCATGGGAGCGTGAACGTGCAGAACTGGATGACGGACCTGAATCTTTGCCGGATGTCCAGCGGTTCCTGGGGCTTTTCCGCCACGACGGCCCTGCGCCTGAGCTGGTTCAACGGAAAGGGCGCGGATGTGATGGATGTGGACCAGCTGTACACGGTCTGGCTGAATGCGACTGCCTCCTACAAGCTTACGGGGAAGACCCGCCTGGTTTTCGGCGTGACGCCGCAGATTTCCACGGATTTCGATACCTGGACAAGCCATAATATCTTCTTTGGCGGGCATGCTCTCCTTGCGGGGCCTCTGAACGACCGGTTCAGTTACGGTATCGGCATCGGGTGTTATCCGCAGCTGGGGGATTACCCGCTCCTGCCTCTTATCCAGTTCGAGTGGAAAGCAACGCGCAACTGGATACTCCAGCTGGAAGGCGCACGCCTTTCCTACATCAATAAAGTGAGCGAAGGCCTGACGTGGGGGCCGTTCGTTTCCGTGGTTTCCGGTACCTGGACGATTCACCATGACCGCCGCGTCCGCCAGTTTGAGTGGATTTCCGGCGTGGCCGGCGTAGGCGCGGAGATAGGGCTGGGCCGCTGGGGGAGCGTGCATCCCCGCATCGTGACGGACGTGGGCTTTTCCTTCGGGAACTCCGGCACCATCAAGACCAGCAACGGGAGCCATGAACTGGAGAAGTACCATTACGATCCCGGTTTTTACCTGCGGGCGGGATTGCAGTTTGATTTTTGATCGGCCAACAGGATTAGCGAATACATGACAAAGGCTCCCGGAGCATTCAGCGCTCCGGGGGCCTTTTTGCAAGGATGCTGCGTAGAACCGGGATCATGCCCGGGCGGCGTTATTATGCCTCTTCAATGGAGGGGCGCCCCACGGAGTGGTATTCAAAGCCCATGGCTTTGATGTTGGCCGGGGAAAGGATGTTCCTTCCGTCAAAGATGATGCGGTTGCGCATGACGTCCGCCAGCTTCTGGAGGTCCGCATTGGCGTATTCGCTCCATTCCGTGGCGATGATCAGCACTTCCGCGTCCCGGGCGCATTCATACATGTCTTCCACCAGTGTGACGCCCAGCGGTTCCAGGATGGGGGCGGCGGTGTGCATGGCTTTGGGGTCCGTGGCGGTGACTACCGCTCCCTCCTTGCGGAGTTTTTCACAGAGTTTCAGGGCAATGGATTCCCGGATGTCGTCCGTGTTCTGCTTGAACGCCAGGCCCCAGACGGCAATTTTTTTATCCTTGAGCACCCACAGGCGTTCCCGTATCTGGTCCAGGAAGTGGATGTGCTGGGTGTTGTTGATGTGTTCCACCTCCTCCAGCAGGGTGAAGGGGATGCCCAGCGTGCGGCTGATGTTGATGAAAGCCTTGACGTCCTTCGGGAAGCAGGAGCCGCCGTATCCCAGGCCCGCATTGAGGAAGTGGCGGGAAATGCGCTTGTCCATGCCGATGCCTTCCGCCACCAGCTCCACGTCCGCGCCCGTTTTTTCACAGACTTTGGCGACGGCGTTGATGTAGGAGATTTTCAGGGCCAGGAAGGAGTTGGCCGCGTGCTTGATGAGTTCCGCGGAGTTGACGTCCGTTTCCAGAATGGGGGCCAGGATGGGCTGGTAAACGCGTTTGATGACGTTCATGGCGCGTTCCGAGTTGGCGCCGATGACGATGCGGTCCGGGTGCAGCAGGTCATCCACCGCGCAGCCTTCCCTCAGGAATTCCGGGTTGGAGACGATGTCGAATTCCACGCCGGGGCCTGCATAGCGCTTGATGGTCTGGCGCACTTTTTCCCCGGTTTTAACCGGAACGGTGGATTTGTCCACAATGACCTTGTAACCCATTTCCGGTTTCAGCACCTGGGCTATTTCCCGCGCCACTTTTTCAATGTAGGTCAGGTCCACGGAGCCGTCCGTATTGGGAGGGGTGGGCACGGCAATGAAGATGACTTCACTTTCCGCGATGGAATCCGCAATGGAGGGGGAAAATTCCAGCCGTCCCACGGCCACGTTTTTTTTCACGAGTTCTTCCAGCTTGGGCTCGTAAATGGGAATGGACCCGGATTGGAGGGTGCGTATTTTTTCTGTATTATTGTCCACGCAGATGACGTGGTGGCCCATTTCCGCAAAACAGGTGCCCGTGGTAAGCCCCACGTAGCCACTGCCGATGATCGTTAAATTCATGGTGTCAGTGCAAATATATGGTAAAAAATCGGTTGCCTTAAAGGATAGGGGCTGCGAGGCTGATGTTCAAGCATAATGGGGAGAGGATTTTTTCTGTCAAAATAAAAAGTTCCTGATTGAGCGCCTCTCTTCCGTGTGATATAACCACGACCAGACAGAAAAGATCTGTTTATTTTTAATTTGAACGTTATGAAAACACCTATCACCGTTACCGTTACAGGAGCCGCCGGCCAAATCGCCTATTCCCTGCTGTTCCGCATTGCTTCCGGCAGCATGCTGGGACCGGACCAGCCGATCAACCTGCGCCTGCTGGAAATTCCCCCGGCCATGAATGCACTGGAAGGGGTGGTAATGGAACTGCGTGATGCCGCGTTCCCGCTGGTCAATGAAATCGTTCCCACTTCCGATCCGGATGAAGCCTTCGCTGGCGCGGACTGGTGCCTCCTGGTAGGTTCCGTTCCCCGCAAGGCAGGCATGGAACGCAAGGACCTGCTGGACATCAACGGCAAGGTGTTCATCGGCCAGGGGCAGGCCATCGCCCGCAGCGCCGCCAAGGACGTGCGCGTGCTGGTCGTCGGCAACCCCTGCAATACGAATGCCCTGATCGCCATGCACAACGCCACCGGCGTTCCCGCCGACCGTTTCTTCGCCATGACCCGCCTGGATGAAAACCGCGCCAAGAGCCAGCTTGCCGAGAAGGCCGGCGTCCATGTAACGGAAGTGACCAACATGACCATCTGGGGCAACCACTCCTCCACCCAGTATCCGGACTTCACCAACGCCAAGATCGGCGGCAAGCCCGTGACGGAAGTCATCAAGGATACGGAATGGCTCAAGGGTGACTTCATCACCACCGTGCAGCAGCGCGGCGCCGCCATCATCAAGGCCCGCGGCGCTTCCTCCGCCGCCTCCGCGGCCTCCGCCGCCGTAGACACCGTCCGCAGCCTGGCTACCCAGACCCCGGAAGGCGACTGGTACTCCGTGGCCGTCTGTTCCGATGGCTCCTATGGCATTGAAAAGGGCCTCATCTGCTCCTTCCCGGTCCGCACCACCAAGGACGGCGGCTGGGAAATCGTGCAGGGCCTCCCGATCGACGCGTTCTCCCAGGAAAAGATTGACGCCACCGTCAATGAACTGAAGGAAGAACGTGACGCCGTTTCCTCTCTGTTGAAGCATTAAAGTTGATTTGCTCTTGCGCCGGGCTTCCCTTTTCCGGGAAGCCCGGTTTTTTTGTGCCCGGGAACCTCCGTAAGCCTCATTTTCTGCGGGACAGAAGTTTCCCGCCATGTTAAGAAGGAGGATGGACGCAGCGTCCGTTTATTTATGGATCAAGACCGTATATTATACCGGGGGGAGGCGTTCACGCTGACCGGGAATTCCGTGCGCCAGGATGCCGCGCACTGGGCGGAAGTGCAGCCGGACGGGCAGGTGAAGACGATGAAAAACGGCCGTTATTCAGAATGGCGCATCCTGCCGGAGGCCGGAAATGCCCCGCATTACCGGGGAAGCTTTGAAGTGCTTAACAAGGCTTACAGCCTGGCGCTGAATGAGGCCTCCTCCCTGCTCAACGGGGAGGGGACGTTCCGTACAGGCGCCAACTGGCCCACCGTGTGGACGCGGGATATTTCCTATGCCACCCACCTGGGGCTGGGCCTGTGGAACGTTCATGCCTGCATGAAGAGCCTGAATGCACGGGTGCGGAACGGGGAGGTGGAGCAGGACACCGGAACGGGCGGCTCCTGGCCCATTTCCTCAGACCGCGTGGTGTGGGGAATGGCCGCGTGGGAGGTTTACTGCCTCACGGGGGATGCCGGCTGGCTGTCCCGTTCCTGCCGCGTGCTGGAAAAGACATGCCTGCGGGATGAAGAGGTGCTTGCGGCCACAGGGGGGCTGGTGAAGGGGGAGTCTTCCTTCCTGGACTGGCGGGAACAGAGCTATCCCGCGTGGATGACTTCCGCGGACATCGGGGATTCATGCAGCCTTTCCACCATGGTTCTCCATGCGGAGGCCCGGCGGACGCTGTCCCGCATGTTCCGGGAGCTGGGGCAGGAAGAAAAGGCGCGGGAGTGGGAGGAAAAAAGCGCGGCCCTCTCCGCCGTGATTGAGCGGTTTTTCCGGATTCCGGAGCATGCCCTGTACGGGCAGTACCTGTATGGGCGCGGGTATCCCGTGCTTTCGGAAAAGGTGGACTCCCTGGGCAATTTGCTCTGCGTGCTTCTGGGGCAGGCGCACGGTTCCCATGCCGCCGGCATGGTGGCCGCCCTCCCCCACTGCGTTTACGGCATTCCCTGTTTCCACCCCCAGATGCCGGACGGCGTGCCCCCCTACCATAACCGCGCCATGTGGCCGTTCCTGGAGGGGTATTATGCGCAGGCCGCCGCCGCGGTGGAGAATGAGTCCGCCCTGGCCCTGGCGTTCGCCTGCATGGTGCGCGCCGCCCTGCTGTGCGGTACCAACAAGGAGAATATTCTTCTGGAAACGGGGCTGGATGAAGGCCTGCTGCTCAGTTCGGACAGCCAGCTCTGGAGCATTGCCGGGATGCTGGGCGGTTTTTACAAGGGGCTGTTCGGCATCCGCCTCCTGCCGAATTCCCTGGAATTCCGTCCCTGCGTTCCGGAGTCCTTTGAGGGAGTCCATGAGTTGTCCGGGCTGGAATACCGCGGCATGACGGTAGACGTGCGCCTGAAGGGCCGCGGGCGCCGGATAGCGCGCTGCCTGGTGAACGGGCAGGAGGGGCGCCCGGTGCTTTCCGCAGACATGAAGGGCCGTGTGCTGGTGGAGCTGGAACTGGTTCCGGGAGAGGAAAGGGCGGGGCAGGTGAACCTGGCCCACATGGGCGGCAGCCTGGCGGCTCCGGAATGGAAGGCCAGCCGCCACGGCATCGCATGGGAGGCCGTGAACGGCGCGGATTACTACCGCGTTTACCGGAACGGCATTCCGGTGTCCCAGACGGAGCATTGCCATTACATGCCTTCTCCCAGCCGGGGGGACGTGTATTTCCAGGTGATGGCGGTTGCGCTGGACGGCAGGGAGTCCTACCTTAATGAACCCAATGATTATCCTTCCGCGGATTCCCGCATGGAGACGCGCCCCTGCGGGCTGAGCGGGGATGAGGTCTGGTTTTCCCGCGTTACGGAGTCTCCGGACGCCCTGTGCTATAACGTGAACATAGACCGGCCCGGCGTGTACCGGGTGGACGCCTTTTTTGCCAACGGCACGTATGACGTTTCAGACGGGAATACCTGCGCCCTGCGCAGCCTGTACCTGAACGGACGGCGCGCCGGAACGCTGGCTTTCCCCCATACGTCCCGCTCCGGCAACTGGGAGTATTTCATTTATTCCACGGCGGTGGAGGCGGTGATGACGCCGGGCCCCTGCCGCGTGGAGGTGGTGTACGACGCTTTTTCCAAGAATATGAACCGCCTGGTGAATGATATGGTGATAAAACACCTGCGCTTTACCCGTATATCCTGACATCGGTTCATGGATCTTATGTCAAAACGCCTTTTTGTCTTGTTGCTGGCCCTGGGGGCCGGCGTGTGGAACGCTCCTGCCCGGGAGAAGGAGGAGGCAGCCGCCTCACAGCCTCCGGCCTCCGCTCCCGCGGAGGGGGCGGGTTTTACCCGACTGCCCGTGAGCTGGACCGTGAATCCCCGGGATGCCGCCACGGCCCGCGCCGGGTGGAAGGCGCTGGAAGCCTTCCATCAGGGCAAGCCCAGGTCCTCCAGAAAATTGCACGTGGTTTACGTAACGTTTAAGGACAGACCCGCGCTGGACGGATACCGGGAACGGTATGACCACATCCTGAAAAACATCCAGGCTTATTACGCGGACCAGATGAAGGCCAACGGTTTTCCCCCGCTTACGTTCCAGCTTGACCTGGATGACCGGGGCAAGCTGGTCATCCATGATGCCTATGTGGACAAGCCCATGAGCGAGATGAACGTGCAGAGCTCCGGCCCCGTCTCCCGTGAAGCCGCCAAGAAAGTGCTGGCGTCCAAGGGGATTGACATGGAAAAGGAGCACGTGCTGATCGTTTGCCAGCTTCCGGACGGCGTAGGGCCTTATTACGGGGGCGGCTTCAGCCACCAGGGAACGGGCTGGACCTGTGACCAGGAGGGGCTGGACCCCGCCAGCTTCCTGGATACGGAGATGATGCAGGGCGGCCGCTTCAAGGTGACCAAAGGAAAGAACGCCACCATTTACATCGGCGGCACGGCCCACGAACTGGGGCACTCTTTCGGCCTTCCCCATACGGGCAACGGATGGGATTACCCCGATGCGGGGGATTCCCTGATGGGGCACGGCAATTCCTCGTACGGCAATGAACTGCGTAACGAGGGGAAGGGCGCTTATCTGGCCCCTACGGACGCCCTGAAGCTGGCCAGCGTGCCGCTGTTCAACGGGGTGGAGACGGAGCTTCCCGCTGACGCCTCCTACGGGCGCATGATCGGCAAGTACGTTCCGGGGTCCTATGAGCGGCTGGAGGCCATTCCCGTCAAGGACGGCCTGCGGCTGAAGGGCCGGGTACGCCTGACGCGGCCCGCTTACGGCATTGTGGTTCATCTGGACCCTCCCGGCGGTTCGGATTATGATTCCAATGCCGTGGGGGCTTCCCTGAATGAAAAGGGAGAATTTGACCTCACCATCTGCCGGCCCGGCTATAAGGGCGGCTTTATTGAGATGCGGGTGGCGGTGCTGAATTGCGACAGCACCCGCAGCATGATTACACTGCCCGTGTGGATGGATGCGCAGGGCGCCAAGGCCCCGTCCCTGGCCCAGGCCGTTTACTTCGGAGACGTGCAGAACCTGTGGATACGCGGCAACATGAATGAGGCCGGGAAAGCCCTCGCAGAGGTGGAGCGCAAGCATGGCTCCCGTCCGGAGGTGAAGGAATGGCTCCCCATCTGGAAGCGTGCCCTGGAGCGTCAGGACCCTTCCCTGGAGGCTACCCCGGCCCAGATTCCGGCAGAGACCGCCAGCGTCAGCCTGAATGACTGCAAGCCCTCCGTGGCGCAGGTGGGCTGGGCCGTTCCCCTGTGGGACGCCCTCTTCCCGTCTGATCTGGGGCCTGTGCCCTTTTTCCGGACGATCGGGAAGCCGGACCACTTCATCCTGGCGCACGCCCCGGCCGTCTTTTCCTATGACCTGGATGGCCGCTGGAAGGAATTCCGCGCTGATGTGGGGCTGCCCTTCGGCTCCCACGGCAGCGTCAGGTTCGGCGTGTATCTGGACGGTAAAAAGCTTGTTGAATCCCCCGTGCTCAAGGACGGTTCCTCCATTCCCGTGAAGGTGGCTGTGGAGGGCGGCAAGAAGCTGGAAATCCGCGTGGATGACGCCGGAGACGGCAATGCCGCTGACTGGGGCATCATCGCCAACGGCGTTCTGACTCGGTAAATTTCTGCTCCACTGGCGGAGAAATGTGACATTAGGCTTGTCTTTTGTCCTTTCTCATAGTGTTCTGTGGACTAGCCATGATTGGGATGAATGCAAAGCTATGGGGTGCGGCGGCTCTGATTGCCGGAGCTCCCCTGTTTGCAGAAACGCCCGCGGGGCAGTCCCCCGCTCCCTCACCCGCCAAGACCGGGGAGGAAACCCCGCGGGAGGAGATGGCGGGAAATCTGCTTTCCGGCACGCTCATGCCGCAGATCCCTTCCAATATCTCCATCACCAATGACGGCCCCATCAGGGTGGAGAAATCCAGGAAGGTCATTTTTGAAGGCCCGCGCGTGCACATGGTCGCGGATACGGGAGTGGAAGTGTTTGCGGATTACGCCCAGGCGGACCTGGACCAGAACAAGGTCTTTCTGAAAGGCAACCTGGCCATTTACCAGAGTGACAGCAGAACGCGGACCAACAGCCTGATCCGCGCCAATACCGCGGAATTTGACTGGAAGAACGAGGTGCTTCTCACGGATGCCATCAAGGCGAAGATGGAAGGCCTGATCCTGCGCAGCGGGAAGTTTGAATCCCGGAAGGACGCCGCGGGCAATACCTATCTGGAAGCCCTGGACGCATCCGTTACGGCGGAGGACGTCAGCGACCCCCTCACCTGGATTTCCGCGGACAGGATACGCGTTTATCCGGAAGACAGGTTTTCCTTCAAGAACCTGACCCTGTATTACGGGGGCGTGCCCTTCTTTTACTTTCCCTACCTCAGCCATTCCCTGAATCCGGAAGTGGGCTACCTTCCGTTGCCCGGCATGCGGTCCATCTGGGGGCCTTACCTTCTGAATGAATACGGGTTCCTGATGGGCAAAAAATGGTCGGACAACGGCATGCCCTCTGCGGACTACCTGGGCACCCTGCATCTGGATTACCGTACCCGGCGCGGCTTTGCCTACGGACTGGACATCCGCGACGTGCTGCTGGAAAAGGATTGTCCGGACATGACGGGGCTCTCCTTTTACAAGACCCATGACAAGGGGGTGAAGATTAACGCCGGGGACGATGAATCCCGGGAAGGGCTGGATCCGGACCGCTGGCGGTTCGCGCTCCAGCAGATGTGGTCCCACCGGGTAAACGGACGCACGGACTGGCGGCTGAAGGCCAACGTCAACATGCTGAGCGACGAGTACATGCTCCGTGACTTCTATCCGGAAATCTACCAGCGCAACTCTTCTCCGGATAACACGGTGCTTCTCTCCCGCACGGATGACACCAATGATTTTTCCCTGCTGCAGCGTTTCGTTCCCAACAACTTTTACATGGCGGACCAGCGGACGGAGTTCAGTTATGAACGCATCAAGTCCCCCGTTTTCCGTTCCCCCGTCATGTATGAAAGCCGCACCAGCTTCGCTTTCCTCAAGCAGTACGTCCCCCCCTTCATGAGGACGGAAATCCGGGACATGCTGGACTATATGGAGCCCGGAACCACCTCTTATGATTACTGGGCCCGCATGCTGATGACGGACAGTTTCAGCCGGTTCCACTCCTACCATGAGATTTCCGCTTCCCAGAAAATCATGGGCTTCCTGAACGTGACGCCCAAGCTGGGCGGGGGGTACACGGGGTATTACGGCGTGGATGACTACAAGCCGCTCAACCAGGGAATTTTTTATGCGGGCACGGATGCGGATTTCAAATTTTCCCGCCGTTATTCCTCCGTGTACAGTGATTCCATGGGGCTGAACGGCATGAACCACATCGTGCAGCCCCACTTTACGCTGGCATACGTGAAGACCAACCGCCTGAATGAGCTTTACCCCCAGATAGACGGGGACACCCCCACCACCAACCCGCCGTCCCTGAGCCTGGGCCGGTACACGGAAATTGATTCCCTGCCCACGGGCCTGGTATTCCGCTACGGCCTGCGCAATATGCTGATGACCAGCCGTGACGCCAACTCCCATCGCTGGTTCTCCTGGGACGTGTTCATGGATGCGTACCTGTATGACCCGGTTAACCAGCGGGACTTTTCCAACCTCTTTTCCTTCATGCGCTGGAATCCCGTCCCGTGGATGGAATACCGGTCGGAAATGCAGGCACCCATCCTGGGGAAGGATAAGATTTCCGGCTGCCATGAATATAACAACTCCCTGCGCTTCATGCCGTGGCGTTCCACGGAAATCGTGGTTGGGCACCGTTATCTGAACCAGCACTCCCTGCTGGAAGACAGCAGCCAGCTGGATTTGCGCCTCCTTCAGCGCTTTTCGGAAGCCTGGGCCTTCAGCGGCAAGTGGCGCTTCTCCCTGTTGGACGGCAAGCTGGACATCCAGGAATACAACGTGTACCACAATATGGGTTCCTGGTACCTGGGCGTGGGCGCGTTCGTGCGCAAAAACGGGAATAAAAGTGAATTCGGCCTGGGCATCAGCTTCACGATCCAGCAGACCGGGGACTACATGCCGGTCAAGTTCCTCTGATTTCCGGAAGAGGGTGTTTCCCCTGTACTTCGCGGGGGAGGCCATGTGAAGTTTTCCTAAGTGGGGCAGGGGGGATTTCTCCGGGATTACAGGCTTTGCAAGCTCTTGTTCCCGCCAGCGCGGCCATCAGGAAACACGGTGGAAGGGAAATATACCGTGGTTGGCAAGGAGCCGCCAGCTGGGAGCGGAGGCCTCCCGGCCTTCGCATTTAAATCTCTTCCGGAGCAAAGCGAGGGGCTTTGCTTACAAGGGCTCCGAGGGCGTTGCCCCAGCAGCACGGCCATCAAAAGGCGCGGTAGAAGGACAATACGCTATGGTTTGAACGGGAACCTCCAACCGGGAACGAAGGTTTGGTTCGTGCCTCTTTCAGATTCACTCACCCTGCGGGCTTCAAGCTTCTCTTTCCGTCCGACCGCAGCGCGGTTTCCCGGTCTTATAGCTGGATTCCTGCTGGAGCGCAGCGGAGGGAAATTTTCTGTTGCCTGTCCTGTTGCCACAGAGAAATTGCGTGGCCGGGCGGAAGAGCGGGCGCTCCTTTTGCTTCATCGGCAGGAAAAGAGTTTTTCCATGAGAGGGGAGCCGCCGCGGTTGTGCCAGAACCTTGGCTTGCATTCCGGAGGGGAAAGAAGGAAGATGCAATGATACGGGACCAACCATGGTGGGTGCCATCATGAGAGCGTCGTCCGGCGCCGGGTACCCGCAGGAAGCCCTGCACCAATAAGCCTTATAACAAAGATGAACGCTCAGGAATTAATCAAGACGCTGGAATGGCGGTACGCCACCAAGATATTCAACCCGGACCGCCGCATTCCGGCGGATGACTGGGAGGCCCTTCTGGAATCCCTTCACTTAAGCCCCTCCTCCCTCGGGCTTCAGATGTGGAAGTTCCTTGACGTGCAGGATCCCGCCGTGCGTGCGGAGCTCCGCAAGGCTTCCTGGAACCAGTCCCAGGTCACGGACGCCTCCCATTTAGTGGTTTTCTGCGCCCGCAGGGACTTCAAGCCGGAAGACGTGCAGCGTTATCTGGAGCGCATTGTGGAAGTGCGCGGCGTCACCATGGAATCCCTGGACCAGTACCGCGCCCGCATTTTTGAACTGGTGGACTCCAAGTCCCCGGAAGTGCTGAAAGCCTGGCTGGAACGGCAGGTATACATCGCCCTGGGCTTCATGATGAGCTGCGCCGCTGATCTCCGGGTGGATACCTGTGCTCTGGAAGGAATGGACCCCGCGGCGTATGACCGCATTCTGAAGCTGGAAGACTCCCCGTATTACGCGCTCTGCGCCCTGGCCCTGGGCTACCGGGATGAAGAGGCGGACAAGTACGCCCGTCTGGCGAAGGTCCGCTTTGACCGGGACGAGGTCATTCCGGTCGTTTGACGGAATCTTCCTGGGTTCCGGCCTCAAGCAGCCTGCGCATGTCTTCCGGCAGGGGCGCTTCCACGGTGAACATTTGTTCGTCAAAGGGGAACTCCAGCCGGCAGGCGTGTAGCGCATGGCGCGGCAGAATGAGTTTTTCTTCCAGCTCCCGGCTCCAGCCGTGCTGGATGTAGTTCAGGTAGCACTCCTCGGAAGGGCCGTAAATCTTGTCTCCCAGGATGGGGTGGCCCAGGTGCGCCAGATGCACGCGTATCTGGTGCATGCGGCCCGTTACCGGAATGCACCGGACCAGCGCCAGCGGGCCGTGGGAAGTATTCCATGCCCGCTCCACCCGGAAGACGGTGGAGCATTCCTTCCCGGCGGGGTGCACGGCTTGCTTGACCCAGATGCGGCTTTCCGCCACGTCTCCCTGCCGCAGGATGGGGGCGTCGCAGGCTGTTTCCGTCCATTCCGGCCGTCCCCGGACGATGGCCAGGTATTCCTTGTGCATCAGGCGCCGCTGCATGGCCCTGCCCAGTTGGCGCGCCGCCGCCTTGTTCTTGGCAATCAGCGTCAGGCCGCTGGTTTCCCGGTCCAGCCTGTTGATCAGGGAAAGCACGGCTCCATTGGTGGTTTCATAGATGAGCAGGGCTTCCACGCCTTCCAGCAGATTGGGTTCCTTCTTCCCGTTGGAGGGATGGACGATGAGAGGGGCCCCCTTGTCCGCCACGATCCAGTCCCCGGACTCCGCCGCTACCTCAAAGTGCGGAAAGCAGGCGATCGGAGCGTCGGAAATGGGTATCCACATGGCGCGGGCAGGGGCTTACAGCGCGTCCGGGCGGATGGGCGTCCATTCCCCCGGTTCCAGATTAAGCCCGTCCAGGCGCAGGGAGCCGATGGAAATGCGGCACAGGGAAGCCACGGGAGCGCCCACGGCGGCCAGCATGCGGCGCACCTGGTGGTACTTCCCTTCCGTCAGCGTCAGCCGGGCGCGGCGCGGTTCCAGGATTTCCAGGGCGGCGGGGGCGCAGGGGCGGTCCTCCCCGGCCAGCGTGAAGGCGCCGGAGGCGAACAGCTCCACGGCCTCCGCCGGAATGTCCTCCTCCGTGACGGCTTCATAAACCTTGGGAACGTGGTGTTTGGGGGATGTCATCCGGTGGATGAACTTCCCGTCGTCCGTGATGAGAAGCAGGCCGGACGTCTCCTTATCCAGCCGCCCTACGGAAGAAACCGCGGGGTTCCTGTGCCGCCACTGGAAGGGCAGCAGGTCGTAAATCACGTCCCCCTCCTCTCCGTCATGGCTGCATGTGTACCCCAGGGGCTTGTAAAGGGCCGCGTACAGGCCGTCCGGGAATTCCACCGGTTCCCCGTCCAGCAGAATGCCGTCCGGCTGCACCTTGTCCGTGGGGGAAGTGCATGGTTCCCCCTTGAAGGTGATGGAGTGGCGTTTGATCCAGCCCGGCGCTTCCCGCCTGGAACAGTACCCGTAGCGGGATAAAAGAGCATCCAGTCTCATGCGGCGTATTTTTTCCTAACGGGAACAAAAAACAAGGTTGAAGTATGCCTCCCCTGCTGATAACATTAAACTATTACATGCGGGGGCTTCCTGTTTGGAACGCCCCCGTTGCTCACCATTTACGCTTAAACAGTTCCATGATTGAAACGATTAAAGAAGATCAGTTGACCCCGCAGCAGGCCGAATTTTGGGTGCGCGCCCGCCAGGCGGTGGACATGAACAATTATCCTTACGCCGTCAGCCTGCTGAAGGCCCTGGTGAAGCAGCTCCCCGGCTTTCTGGAAGGCCGCAAGGCGCTGCGCGCCTGTGAAATCAAGCTGAATCCGTCAGCCAAGAAGGCCGGCCTGTTCAGCGGCATGAAAATGAGCACCAGCAAGCTCACCTCCTCCAAGAAGGATGCGGCCACCCAGCTCTCCTCCCTGGAAGACGAACTGGAAAATGATCCGTACAGCATCCCCGTGAACGAGGCCCTGTTCACCGCCGCCATGGACGTGGACTTCCCGGACCTGGCCGCCTTTGCGCTGGAAACCGTCCGCCAGGGCCATCCCGGCAACAAGAAAATGCTCCATATGCTGGCCTCCCATTACGTTTCCCGTGACATGCCGGCGGAAGCGGCCGAGGTGTACCATGACATCGTGAAGCTGGACCCCACGGACAGCCTGGCCGTGAAGAGTGAAAAGGACTGCATGGCGCGCGCCACGATGCAGCAGCAGAAGTGGGAGGAAGCCAAGAGCTTCAAGGACGTGATGAAGAACTCCGCGGAAACGAACGCCCTGGACAAGAGCGACAAGAAGGGCCTCACCCGCGCTGAACTGGAAGAACGCCTGGGACTCCTTTCCGCCCGTTATGCGCAGAACCAGCAGGATCTGGCCGTCGTGCGCGACATCGCCGGCGTCTATGAACAAATGGAAGACTGGGCAAACGCCTATTCCTTCTACAACTATGCGTTCAGCCTCAGCAACAATGACATTTCCCTGGAAAACAAGGCTTCGGAAATGAACGAGCGCTACCGCAAGGCCCAGGTGGAGGAAATCCGCAAGCGCGCCGCCGCGGAACCTGACAACAAGGAACTTCAGGAACAGCTGGCCCAGTTCAGCAAGGACGCCGCTGAACAGCAGGTGGCCCTGTACCGCCAGCGCGTGGAAAACAACCCCACGGACCCGCAGACGCGTTTCGAGCTCGGCCAGGCCCTCTTTGACTGCGGCAGCTATACGGAAGCCATTCCGGAGCTCCAGCGCGCGCGCAACAACCCCCATATCCGCATCCGCGCCATGCTGCTGCTTGGCAAGTGCTATGACGCCAAGAACATGCATGACATGGCCCTGCGCCAGTTGGAGGAAGCCAACAAGGAGCTGATTGAAATGAATGACACCAAGAAGGAAATCCTTTACATGATCGGCCTGCTTGATGAAAAGCTGGGCCGGAAGGAGGAATCCCTGGCGGCCTTCCAGCAGATTTATGACGCCGAATATGGCTACCGTGACGTAGCGGCGCGCGTGGAATCCTCCTACAACAAGTAGGGCCTTCCCGCATGCTTTGCCCGCAAGGGCGCCATCCAGCAAGCCTCCGCCGGAAACGGCGGAGGCTTGCTGGCAATATCCGGTACCCTGTGGATGCTCCTCTGAATGGAAACAGTCCTGAAGCCGTTGCCCTGAAGGCCGGGAATGCGTCAAATGAGTCTGTGGCGCGGTGTTTTTTCCTTCCGGCATCAGCCGGGGCACGGGGCGGCCCGAGAGCGTGTGGTCGCGCCCGCCCGTATTTGACAACGGAGGGGTTCAGTAATACACTGGAAAAATCCCGGCGGTAAAAATTATGGCGGAGGCAGAAACTTATGCGTGCATTACTGATTATTGACGTTCAAAATGATTACTTTCCCGGAGGGCGTTGTGAACTGGCTGGTTCCGTTCAAGCCCTTGAACGGGTCAGGGCCGTGTTAAACCGGTTCCGGGAAAAGGAATGCCCGGTTATCTTTGTCCGGCATATCAACACCCGCCCTGGAGCCGCCTTTTTCCTTCCGGGCACCTTCGGCTCTGAAATCCATCCGGATATTGCCCCCATGGAAGGGGAGGCGGTTGTGGTCAAGCACGCCCCCAACAGCTTTTTCCAGACGAATCTTCAGGAGCTTTTACAGGCGGCGGGAGTGGATGAACTGGTGGTTTGCGGAATGATGACCCATATGTGCATTGATACCACGGTGCGCGCCGCGAAGGATTACGGCATTCCGGTGACGCTGCTTTATGACGCCTGTGCCGCCAGGGACCTGGAGATCATGGGGAATTCCATCCCGGCGAACGTCGTGCATGATGCCTATATGGCCGGATTGAACGGCATGTTTGCCGAGGTCAAGCTTGCGGAGCAACTGGAATTTTAGGCGTCCCGGACGCCCGTCATGGAGGGATTTCCGATGGTTTTACTGATTGGCGGCGGTTCGCATACGGGAAAAACGCTTGCGGCGCAGCGGGTGCTGGAAAAGTACTCCTGTCCCTATTTGTCCATTGACCATTTAAAAATGGGGCTGATACGCAGCGGAATGTGCTCCCTCGCGCCTGAAAGTTCCGATGAAGAGCTGACGCCCTTCCTCTGGAACATCATCCGGGAAATCGTAAAAACTGCGGTCGAGAACAGGCAGAATCTGGTGGTGGAAGGCTGCTACATCCCGTTTGACTGGAAAAAGGATTTTGACTCCGCCAGCCTGAAGCAGATTCGGTATGTGTGCCTGATTTTTTCAGAGGACTATATTCGCCGGCATTACCATGACATCATGAACCACGCAAACGTGATGGAGCGGCGGCTGGAAGACGCTTCCTGCACACGGGAAAAGCTGCTGCGGGAAAACCGGGATAACCTGGAACAGTGCAGGCGGCACGGGTGTGATTATGTGCTGATCGACGGGGCCTATCGCGTGGATATTGCGCTGTAAAAGATGGCGGAGATCACGGTTCCGCTGTTGCCGGAGGTATGAAACGGCGGTGAATTCCTGCCGTCTTCATTTTGCCCTTGCTCCTTGAAAAAGAAATGCTAGCGTGAAGTGTTGTGAAAACTGCCCTGATGAAACTTATTCCCGTCTTCTCCGCGGTTTGCCTGTCGGCAAACGTTCCCGCGCGGAGTGATGAAGTTCCGCCGGAAAAGATGGTTTCCGCGTCTCTTTTGTCGGCTGCAAGTGAAACCCCATGGGAGCCGGGGAACAAAAAAACGCGGAAAAAATTCATGGTGGTTTTGGGCTTTTCCGTTCCTGCCCCCGGTAAAATCATAGGCTGCCGGAAGGAGGGCGTTCATCTGAAGATAGGTGATTCCTCCGGCGCGTCCGGCGCCCCGTCCGATTACCGGGATTCTCTGAGTTCCAGTGATCCGGAACTGGCGATGGAAATGGAGCATTGGCTCCCCTCCCCGGACGCCCGCTGGGTGAGCGTGAAAGGAAATGTTTCTCTTGTCACCGGGGAAAAAGAAATGCTGTCTGAAGGGGCGCTTTTCTCCATGAAGGAGAAAAAGGAGGAAAGGCCTCTTGTTCTGAAAGGCGGCGGGTTGATGGATGACGGCCGGACGGGGGATGTTAAGACTGCCGTGACCCTGGAATGGTCCCTTAACAAGAGTTCCGGGGAGATCTACATGAGTGTGAAACTGAGCTCTCCACGCCTCCTTGGCGTGAAAGGCGTGACGCTTATGAAACCGGACGGCACTCCCGTTATAGGAAGGAACTGGTGCAGCAGCCAATCTCCCGGTTCCGGCGGCCGCTCTTCATGGGAGTGGGAGTGGAATTACGGGCTGGACCCCGGTGAACAGGGGGAAATACAGGTTTTTGTGAATTATATGACCGGGCTGGAGCAGGTGGATGTACCTGTGGATATGAAAATAGGCCTGTCCGGAATGGCCGGAGAAACTTCAGGTGGACAAGAATGATGAATGCGATGCGTTATTTATGGTGCGGCATCTGCGCCTGCCTGGCGGCTTGGCAGCCATGCCGGGGCGCCGGCAGTGAAAAGGAGGAGAAAAAGGTGGAAATAGCCTTTACGAAGGCGGGCCTGGAGCGGAGTTCGGAAAATGGGGAAAGAACAGGAGATTTGCAGTGGAAGTGCCAGGCGGTGCTTTTTATTCCTGAACCCTGGGACTTTGAAACCCGCTCCGTTGCGGAAAGGCAATCCGTGAAGATGTGGGATATGGACGGCAGGGAGTTGTCTCCTGTGGAGTTTCATACGGGCTGGCTGAACGGACGGGAGGAGAAAGGGGTGAGTTATGCGGAAATTCAGGGCGCGGCTGTCTGCCTGCCGCCTGCCGGCTGTACGCAGGTCCGGATGAAGGGGCGCCTGAGGGTTCCGGTGGTGCGCATGCTGGAAAGTCCCGTCTATGAACTCCCCTTAAAGGCGGAGGCTTCTTCCCTTATTCCGCTGCCGGGCAGTGAGGAGGGTTATGCCAGGAATGCGGATGATGTGGTAAAGTCAAATGAGCTGCCCATGGGAGAGCTTTATGTGGGGAAGTGTGAGTGGAAGAGGGGCGATGGAGAAAAGCATCTCGCCCTGCGCATTTGCCTGGACGCCAATCATCGGTTTAGGCTGGAAAAAATAGAGCTTCTCGACGGGAAGGGGGAGGTGATGGAGTACACGAGTCCCAACAGGTCCGACATTGATGAACAGTCACAATGCTGGTACGCTGATTTTACGTTTTCTCCCCCGGAAAAGATGGATCAGGGCAAATGCAGAGTCCGGCTGATTTACAAGACAGCACCGGAGTATGTTACCGTTCCCGTGGACGCCAGGTTTGGAGTGGGAGGGGAAATACGGGCGGAAGCGGAAAAGAAAGCCACGTAGCGTTTTGTTGGAATTGGGGACGGTTCTTTGATGGCGGGCCGTTTTCAACTTGTCCTGTCCGGGAAACCTGCTATGGTGGGAAAGTCCCAACCCCCTGCCTATGTGTCATTATTGCCTGACTACCCTGGCTCTTCTCTGCCTGGCGGCTTTTTCCGGCGCCGCCGGAAAGGAAAGTCCTGAAGAACCTGCCGTCTCCGTTTCCCTGGACGGATGGGAAACGAATCTGCGGAACGAGCGGCCGTCTTTAACTCCGTCCTGGTCGTTTTCCATGAAATTGAAGATAGCGGAAACGTCTCCTTCATGGAAAGTGGTTGATGGTGAAGAGTCCGGCGCCAGGCTGACTCTGGCGGATTCGGAAGGAAGTTCCTGCGCCATCCGCCGTTTCAGCTACAGCGCATCCCATTCATCGGAACAGGCCCGCAGGGCCGGAACGGTTTCCCTGCAAACGGATTCCTGGCTCCCTGCGGAAGGCGCCGGATGGGTGGAAGCCAGGGGGGAGATTCCCTTCATCATGTCCAGTGATTCCGCCGTCTCGGAAAGTGTTGCGCTCAAGGTGGCGGTAAAGGATTTTTCCGTTCCGCTGGTTCTCAGGAATGCCGGAGTGGACGGAAAGGACGTGAAGGTGGAATTGAAAGGCTATTATGAGGAGGGTGAAGCCGGAGGGGAAGCCCGTACGCTAAGGATAAGCATGACTTCTTCTGCACCGCTCGGCTTTCTGGACTTTGAACTATACTCGATGGATGGCGCTCCGCTGCTGGCGGAGAATTACGGTTCCAGCTACGGAAGTTTCCTTAAGCATTATGAATGGGAACGGTATTTCCGGATGCAGGAGGATAAGATGGAAGAACTGAAGGTCTCCGTTAAATATGCGTCCGGATTAAAAAAAATCACGGTTCCCGTCCATGTCCGGTGCGGGATGTTTGGAGAAGTGGAACAACCGGATAACCGGAACAGGGAGGACTAGCATGGAGAGTTGGAACATGATGTGTACCCGGGCGCTGCTGTGCGCCGCCATGGTTTCAGGAGTGGCCGCCTGGGGCGGAGGAAAGCCGGAAGGGAAAAATCCGGTGGAGGCTGTTTTTACTTCCGTCGGGGTGGAAAGAGACAAAGTGTGGATCAATGGCCAGCCGCAGGAATCCGGGCTGAAGCTGAAATTCACCGTGAACTTCAGCGTCAGGGAGCCATTGGGCTTTTTAAGCCAGTATAATGACCGCCTCCAGTATCTGGAGGCGACGGATTCCACAGGCAGGAAACTGGCTCCGGTGGAGTTTGAGATGAGCAGTATGTATCCCCGGAGTGAAAAGGGGGTGGTGAAGACATCCGTCAATGGAGTCGCGGGAGAATTTCCTTCTCCCTCCGCCTCCTGGGTCCGGCTGAAGGGCGTCTTCCGCGTGCCCGTCTCCCGTTCCATGAAGAGTACGGTTCATGAGCTGCCTCTGCAACAAGGGGTTGAAATGCATTCCCCGCTGCCGGGTAATGATGACCGGGAGCAAGAAGCGGGGGGAGACATCGTCATCCCTGAAAGCGTGCCCACAGGAAGGTTTTTCATTGAGGCATGCCGTTCGTTTGAGAGGGGCGGGAAGAAGATGGTGGAAGTGGAGCTGGGGCTGGCGGTGGAAAGCTCTTTTGACCTGGACCAATTTGAAATTCTCAATGAGAAGGATGAAGTTCTGGAGACCGATGAGAGGGGGGGAAGCTCCAGCATGAGTTCCAATTCCAGGTCATGGACAAAACGTTTTCAGTTTGAAGCTCCGGAGAATCTCCAAAAGCTCCGGTTCCGGATGATTTACAACGTTCCGCTGGAACCCGTCGCCGTGCCTGTGGACGTCAGGCTGGGGATGAGGGGAGAGATCAGGGACAAGAAAAAGTAATGGGGATTCCGCTCCTGCGCCTGTTTGTTGTTCTATTTGATTGTATTGGCGGTTAAGCGGCTTATATTGAATCAACCTCTGCCTTTTTGCGATGTTGCGTTTATTAATGATGCTGCTGCCGGCAGCCTGCATGACGGGAGTGCTGCACGCGGAAATCCTTTCCCGCCCCCGGGTGCAGGCGCGGTTTGACAGTCTTCAGTTCCAGTATGGGGAGTTGGGCGAGTCCGGGTTTTCTCCCGGGCTCTGCGTCCAGTGGAATCTAAGGCTTCAGTGTAACCCTCCCTGGCGGGTGGCGTATGTGCGCCAGGACGGGGAAAAGCCGGAAGTGGCGGATTCCCGCGGCACCCGCATGCCGAATCCTCTGCTGTCTTTCTGCACGGCGGAGAACCGTGACAAGTCTGCCGCTTTCCGGGCAAACCTCCATATCCGGGGGGAGAAATGGAGGCCGGCCCCCCGTTCCGTGTGGATGTCCGTGCGGGGCCGCATCCCTGTAGCCGTGTCCTGTACGGAAAAACTGTCGGAAAAAGTAACGCTCTCCCTGAAAGATGGAGAAAAAACGTCCATCGTATTGAAAGGCGCCGCCCTGGGGAAGGAGAGCGACGTGCGTGCTTCCGTCACGGTGGAATGGTGCCGCCCGAACCGCTGGAAGGGCAGGGAGGGAGTTGCGGCCGTTATCCGGGTGAAGACCCCCGTACCCTGCGGAATCAAGGAGCTGGAATTTTTTACGGAGGACGGCCGTCCGGATGACGTTTCCAAATCCTACGAGGCATTCCATGGCAGTTACGGGCAGTATTACTGGCTGCAGAACATTTGGATGGGCACGGAGAGCAAGGACCGGTTCAAGATGGCCGTAAAATATGCCTCCGGCTTGCAGGAGGTGATGGTGCCCGTGTCCTTCAAGGCGGGCATGGGCGGCATCGTGGAACCCGTCCGGAAGGGTGGGGAGAAAAAGGAGGGGAAAAAATGAAAACTGCTGGATTAGCCTGCTGGATGATGTGTTGCGCCCTCGGCGCCCTGGCCGGTGACGGCGGCGCCCCAAAGATTCCTGTGGAAACAGGGCTCAGGAGCATGGAAATCAGCTGCGGGGAAGCCGGGGAGGCGGAGGAGCAGGCGCCCCGGGCCGTTAAATTGTCTTTTGCGCTGAACTTTGGGGTGGCTGAGCCGTTTGATCTGAACGGGAATGGCCAGGCGGGCGGGCAGAGCCTGGAGGCGGAGGACTCCACGGGAAGGAAACTGGGCGCTGTAACCTTTGACGTGTGGAATTTGCACACCAGGAAAAGGGGGAAGATAAGAGTAACCATGCTCAAGGGGGAATGCCCGGAGCTTCCTTCTCCGGAGGCTGAATGGATTCGGCTGCATGGCACCTTCCGCCTCCCCGTAACGCGTGAGGTGCCCAGCCCGGTTTATGATTTTTCCCTCAGTGAAGGGGCAGTTTCATTCCCTGTGACTCTTGCCGGACCGGAGGAAGAACCGCAGGAATGCGCCGGAGACCTGGCGGTGGCGGGAGATGCGGGAACGGAGGAACTGTCCGTGAAGGTTTCCCGCCGCATGGGGGAGAAATGGCTGCTGGAAGCCATGCTCTGGAATGACAAGGGTTACCGGATTACTTCCTGGGAGCTGATGGACGGGGATGGAAAACCATTGAAGGCGGACTTCGTCAGCGGTATCGTCTCCCGCGATTCCGGCCGTTCCGGAACCGGGCAGTCCATGACGGTGGATGCCGGGACGGACCTGGGCAAGCTGAAAATCAGGCTATACCGCAAGGAAGACCTGGGGACGGTCCCCCTCCCGGTGGACATGAAGATGGGGCTGGACGGAACAGTACGGGAGTAAAAGGGCATCAGAGCACCTTGGAGAAGAATTCCTTCAGCCTGGGATTGGAGGGATGGTCAATGAGCCGGGCCGGAGGCCCCTCCTCCACGATTTTTCCCTGGTCCATGAACAGGATGCGGGAAGCCACCTCGCGCGCGAAGCCTATTTCATGGGTGACCACCACCATGGTCAGCCCGCCCTGCGCCAGGTCCTTCATCAGGGAAAGAACTTCCCCCACCATTTCCGGATCCAGGGCGGATGTGGGCTCGTCAAACAGGATCACGTCCGGATTCATGACCAGCGCGCGCACGATGGCGATGCGCTGCTTCTGCCCCCCGGAAAGCTGGAGGGGATAGGAGTTCCGCTTGTCGTACAGGCCGATGCGCCGGAGCAGGGCTTCCGCCTGTTCCACGGCTTCCTTCCTGGTGGAGCGGCCCGTTTTAACGGGGGCTATGGTAATGTTTTCCAGAATGGTCAGATGCGGAAACAGGTTGAAGTGCTGGAAAACCATGCCCACGTGCTGGCGGAATTTGTTGACGTCCGCATGGGGTGCGGTAATCAGTTCCCCCTTGAAGCGGATTTCCCCGGAGGTAGGCTCCTCCAGCAGGTTCAGGCAGCGCAGGAAGGTGCTTTTTCCGGAGCCGGAGGGGCCCACGATGAAGACCACTTCCCCCTGGTGAATCTGCGTGGTGACGTCATTCACCGCATGCACGGCATTGAATTCCTTCACCAGATGGCTGATCTGGAACATGGGCGCGTTCCCGGGCTGTTCATTCATTGTTTTTCAGTCTCCTTTCCAGTTTGCCGAGCAGCCAGCTGAACAGCATGACCACGGAGAGGTAAATCAGGGCTACCGCCGTCAGGGGCATGAAGGCGGTGTAAGTCTGGCTGCGGATAATGTCCCCGCCCTTGGTCAGGTCCTGAAGGGCAATGTAGCCGGAGACGCTGGTTTCCTTCAGCAGCACAATGAACTCGTTCCCCAGCGCGGGAAGCACGTTCTTGAAGGCCTGGGGCAGGATGATGAAAACCATGGTCTGGGAGTATCCCAGGCCCAGGCTGCGCCCGGCTTCAAACTGCCCCTTGTCAATGGACATGATGCCGCCCCGGATGATCTCCGCCACGTACGCCCCGGAGTTGAAGCCGAAGGCCACCACGGCCACCAGCACCTTGCTGACGTCCACCGTGCCGAAGATCACAAAGTAGATGATCAGCAGCTGCACCACCACCGGGGTGCCGCGGATGACCGTCAGGTACAGTTTGCAGAGGGCGTTCAGGAAGCGCAGGCCGCCCGTCTTGTCATGCGTGGCGCGGATGACGGCCACCACAAAGCCCATCAGGATGCCCAGCAGGACGGAGAAGAAGGAGACTTCCAGCGTGACCAGGAAGCCGTTGGCCAGGTATTTCCAGCGCCCCTCCTGCATGAAATTGACGTCAAAGGAGCTTTTCAGGTCCAGCCAAGCGTTTTCCAGCCAGTTTCCGCCTGCAGCGTGTTTTCCGGCCTCCGCGGAGGATTTCACCTGCATGGCCGCGTACCTGGCCCGTATCTCCTCCAGCCTGCCGGAGGCTTTCATGTCCGCTATGGCGCTGTTGATGTCCCGGAGAAGTTCCGGATTCCCTTTGCGCACGGCAATGGCGTAGCTCTCGGAGGTGAGGGGGTCGGGCAGGATTTCCAGCCGGTCATTGCCGGCCGCATACATGCTGGCCGGGTCCTGGTCAATCACGGCCGCATCCACCTTGCCGGCCGCTACGGCCGCCACGGCCAGCGCTCCGTTGGGGAAGCGTTCCGGCTGCTGGATGTTCCGGGTAACGTAGGTGTCTCCGGTGGCTCCGTGCTGCACGCCTATTCTTTTGCCGCGGATGTCCTCCCTGCTCCGGATGGGGGAGCCTTTGGGCACAATGATGACCTGCGCCGCTTCCATGTAGGGGATGGAAAAGTCCACCTTTCCCCGGCGTTCTGGAGTGACCGTGATGCCGGAGGCCGCCACGTCCGCCTTTCCGGAAACCACCGCCGTAATCACGGAGTCAAAGCTCATGTCCTCAATGACCAGCTCCCTGCCGGTGCGCCGCGCCACTTCCCGCATGATTTCCGGGTCAATGCCCATGATGGTGTTCCCTTCCCAGAATTCATAGGGCGGGAAGGTCGCTTCCGTGACCATCAGGATTTTACCGTTTTCCGCCGCTCCCGCGCCGGAGCACAGGAGGAGCCAGCCCGTCAGCAGGACTCCAAGGTATTTCAGGAAAGGAGGGAAAGGCATGGCGTGTAAAGGGGGGGGAACCAGCAGCGGCTGAACCGGTGGGGTATATGATTTACCCGCCCGGAACGCAATAAAAAATTGTCTCTTCCGGGGGCCGCTTCCCTCCATGGAAGGGCGGCGAAGGCACGGGGCAGGTTCCCGGCGCGGAAACGGATTCAGCGCACCAGCTTCAGGATGGCCCTGCGCAGCCGGTAGGCTATTTTTTTCAGGATGGTATGGCGGTTGAGCTCCCCGTAGGCCGCCGCGGCGTCATTCCGGCGCATGGCGGAGAAAAACGGGTCATTCAGGGAGGGGTGGGCTTCCAGCGCCTGGCGCCAGATGGCGCTGCCGTTCAGTTTTTCAAGAGCCTCCGGCATGCTGCGGGCCGTCAGCTTTCCGGAAACCGCCAGAGTAGCCAGAAAACTGCGCACGTTGTTCAGGAAGGCCCCCAGCTCGCTTTTCTTCCAGTCTTCCCGGTCCGTCATGGACAGTTTGGTGGAATGAAGGAGCAGCATGTCGTCAAACAGGGAGAGGGACAGGTTGCCCGTCACTCCCCCGAATTTATAGATATACACCTCCCTTGCCAGCACGGCTATCCGTTCCGCGGCGGGAAAAACCTGAAGGTTGAACAGCTGGTCTTCCGCGTACCTCAGTCCGCTGGGGGCGGGGCGGTTGTCCAGCAGGAATTCCCTCCTGTAAAGCTTGATGCACATTTTCCCGTACGTATAGAAGAGGCCGTGGCGGTCCATGCCGAAGAAGCCGGAGTAGTAGGAGGAGAGGAATTCTTCCCTTTCCACCACCCGGCTGTGCGGAATATGGCCGTCCTTCCGGCGGAAAAGGCCGAAGCGGTCCAGGTGGCGCACGTAGTCTCCAATGACGATGTCCGCCCGTTCCCGGATGGCCATTTGAACCATGGCCTCCACGCTGTCCGGAAAAATGGCGTCGTCCCCGTCCACAAACATGACGTATTCCCCCGTGGCCGCGTCCATGCCGGCATAACGGGCGGCGTCCACCCCCGCGTTATCCTGGGTGATGACCCTGACGCCGGGGCGCCGTTCCGCGTAGGCGGCCAGGATGCGCGCCGTTCCGTCCGTGGAGCCGTCATTGACCGGAATGATTTCCAGCGATGGCCAGGTCTGGGCCAGCAGGCTGTCCAGACAGGCGGAAACGCACGTTTCCAGATTGTACACGGGAACGATGATGCTGACGAGGGGTGTCTCCGGAGCGGGATGAAGGAGGGGCTGCATGGGGATGCCGATGGGCCTGGTGGTTGTTAAAGGCTCCGCCGCCATGAAAAGGGTGCCTGTCTGGCAGGAAGGTGAGGAACATGGCCCGGGCCGGAGGGAACGATAGGACATCCGGGCGAGTCAAACAATGCTGAAAAGCTGTTTTCTGCATTGCCGGATAATTACCATCATTTGCTATTTTCTTTATATTCAATATGTAATGATATATGAGAGAAAAAAACGATTTTTAGGGACAAAATATAAGAC
>NZ_JABDHQ010000013.1 GCF_018709685.1 Akkermansia muciniphila | reverse complement strand
CAAATTGTTCATTACAGACCTTCTTGGATGTGCCATCTACGTGGTTGCGTGTCTAGATAAAAACAACGAAAAAGACGCAAATAAAATAAAAGATTTACAAACAAATATAAAAAATATTAA
This sequence comes from Akkermansia muciniphila, assembly GCF_018709685.1. GTDB lineage: Bacteria > Verrucomicrobiota > Verrucomicrobiia > Verrucomicrobiales > Akkermansiaceae > Akkermansia > Akkermansia muciniphila_E. The sequence continues at coordinate 81,839 of NZ_JABDHQ010000013.1, read as the reverse complement.
AGAAGTTTCAGATAAAATAATTGCCGCAATTGAAGAATTAGATGAAAAAAGCAAAAATACGAGAGGGAACAAAGATTTATTTGACTGGCTTAGAGATGATATAAAAGCTTCTATAGCTATAGATGGGAAAAAATTTAATGATTCGTCTCAGGAATTTATAAAAAAGATAGAACATGAAAAAACTTCAACCATTGAAGTTGTTTATGGTTCTGATAAAAAATCAAAGAAACAATTATCTGATACTGTAAAAAAATTACTGAAAAATATTACAGAAGAATATGATACATTAGCAGTAATCTCCCATGGTGAATATTCAACAGCTACTGGAATAAAAAAGCCTACAAATCAGCTAATTATAGGAAAAAAAGAAGATAAATCTAAAATATATGCCGACATGGGAAAATTTAAAAAATTCTTATCTTCATTGTATCCATCTAACTCAACAAATGGATATGGTATTTATTTAGTTGCATGCCATCAGGATGGTGCAATTTCCGATGGAGGCTGGAGAATTTATTCTAATGCACCAGAAGGAGAAAACAGCTTTTCCTTGCAAATGAAAAAGAACGAAAGCTATTTGAAGTATTATCCAGCAAAAATTGTAAGCACTGCAGACAATAATGATACTCCTCCAATTCCACGCCCACAATAGAGAAATATGAATATTATTAAAAAAAATATCTTAATTATTGCACTTATTATCATTTCTTTATCAGAATTTATAATTATATTAAATTATACTAAATTTTCAGTATGCAATTCTAATACATCTGCATTATCGTATAAACTTGATTCTTCCCTGAATGACGATGATTTTGTTCCAGATATTTCTTCAGAGTACCCTCACATTTATTTTAAAAATTTGGAAACAGAAGAAGGTATATCTATTGAATCAGGAGTTTTAATTACAGAGAGAAAAAAATCTAGGCAGTCTATTAAAAATAAAGATTATTTTGAATCTGAAACTATTATTTTTAATCCAAATGGTAACAACCACCTTCCAACTGAAATAAAAAATACACCTATTTTTTCTATTCCATGGACACCTGATCTTCTCTCAACAGAATCAAAAGATGGTTCATTGTATATGGAAATTCAGAAAAGATCATCATACCCTTTAAAGATGAAATTAAATTTACGAGCCAAAGATAGTAATGGCCAGGAATGGAATCTCATATGGGTTCCAAATAAATTATAAGTATTTCATGACGAGAACTTCTAAAAACTCTTAAAATTTTCTCTTTGTCTCCGGCAAAAAGGAAATTTCAGATATCAATACGACAACATACTGGATAAAGAACTTTGTATGGGACTCCAGCGGTGCATACAGCTACATGCGGCCCGATGACGACCAGATGGAATGAGAAGGAAACGGCATTGACTAGAATTACAATAAAACGTTCTTCCGGACAGCAAAAGGGACTCAACAAAATACTTCCTCCCTTAAAGGAGAAGGGGGGTGCAATTGATCATAGAGCATTCAAATGGTTCCTTGGCGCAACCCAACAAGGAAATATGGACTCACAATATTATTGAGATTGATCTATCACAAGGATTACAAGTAGGATAGGAGAGAACGGAAGCAGGAACGAAACAGGCAGCAGGCAAAAGGTTATGCTGAAGCCCCAGAAACTTCAACATCATCCATTCAAGACAGAAAATCATCACATGAAAACAAACGGCGCGCCCCAGGGAATCTTTAAAACAGTCGCTTCACACCGGACGGAATATGAACATCCCATCAGGCTGGAAAAGGGGGAACGAGTTCAGTTGGGGGAAAGAGCGCCGGAGGAAAACTGGAAGGACTGGATTTGGGCGGAAAACAGCCGGGGCCATGGAGGCTGGGTTCCCGTTCAACTGATTGACCATCCGGAAGACGGAGCGCAGGGAATGGTGCTGGAAGATTACAGCGCCAGGGAATTGGACGTAGACCCGGGGGAAGAAATCGTCAAGCTCAGGACGCTGAACGGGTGGACGTGGGTCCGGAGAATAAGCGACCGGGAGGAGGGATGGATACCCAATGAGTCCATTGGAGATGAAGCGGCGCAGACCGCGGAAAACGGACGCTCTTAAAAACAGGACGCGCATCCGGAAAGTCTCCCTTTTACCCCGGAAGTACGGCTTTTACTCTCCTGCCCTCCGGTTCTTTCCGGAAGGTCACGCCTCCGGCGCCGCCTGAATTTCCTTCATCACCGCGTCAATGAGCAGGCGCGTTTTCACGCCGGGCAGCACGTTCAGGTCCATGCGGTTCATCGCGTAACCGAAGGAGAGGCCGTGGGCCGGGTCCGCAAAGGCGTGGGAGCCGCCCGCCCCGGCGTGCCCGAAGCCGCCGGAGCCGAACAGGCGGCGCAGCTTGCGCCCCGTGGCGGGGTCCGCCGGGTCATGCATGAAGCCGCAGGAAAAGGCGGTGGGCGTTTTCAGGGTCAGGTCCGGGCCGTCAATGACGATGTCCCGCATCCAGCCGCGCACCGCCGCCGGGAATACCTGAAGTTCATCCAGCCCCAGGCACGCCTGGTAGAATTTTGCCATGCCGCGGGCGGAAGCTACGCCCCCGAACGCCGGAGCGCCGGACGTCCACGCTTCCGGCGTGTTCATCTGCCGCACGCTGTTCAGGCCCATCAGGGTGTTGAACGCGCGGTTCACGGGCGTTCCCTTCTTCATATATTCCAGATAGAAAGGCGTGCCCATGTTGGACATGTCCATCTTGCCGGGGTACAGGGTCGCCACCCGGCTGAATTCGGATTCCGGCAGGCGGATGTAAAAGTCCAAGTCCAGCGGCGTGCGGATGTATTCTTCCCAGTAGCGCCAGAGGCGCTCCCCGGTCAGCCGCAGCATGAGTTCATCCAGCATCACGCCGTAGGTATGCGGATGGTAGCCGTGCTCCGGGGGCTGCCACGCCGGAACGGTTTCCTCCAGGGCGCGAACGCAGTCCTCATGGTCAAAGACGCTGGCAGGCCGTGAGAAGGCAGCCAGGCCGCACTGGTGGGACATCATTTGCGCGATGGATGCGTAGGGCAGCGGGAATTCCGGCCACAGTTCCCCCATGCTCATTTCCGGGGAGGCTCCCTGCCGGTACAGGGCCAGCAGCAGGGCGGCGGAAGCGGCCCCCTTGGTGGCGGAGTAAACGGGCACCAGGGAACGGTCCGTCCACGGGCGCGTTTCATCCGCCACGGCAAAACCGGAATGCAGGGAAACAAGTTCCCTCCCCTCCTTCCAGACGGAAACGGACGCGCCCAGTTCCCCGTAATCACGGAAGTTCCTCTCAAAAGCTTCAGCTATCTGCCGGTCATTGTTCATTCCCTTAAACAGTCCGGTTCCATTCCCGGATTCCGGGAGAAGGCTACCTCCCCGCGCCCTGCAAAGCAAGCCCCCGCACTGTCCTGACGGGCCGCCCAGGGTCCGCGCCTGATGACAGCATCACCGCGCAGACGGATGGCAAAACACCGGGATTTCAAGCTTTCATCTTTAGCCTCCCATATTCGGGCGTTGACCGGAGGGCTCCAGGGACAGCACGTACAGGCACCCCTCCGCCACCCTGAATTTCACCTCCCGCCCGGAGAACAGGAGGCCGTAAATCCGTTCCGGGTCGTCCTGGTACTGCGGGCGGGGGTCCAGGGACAACGTATCCGCCAGCGCCGCCAGTTCCTCCGGCGGCATGGATTCCCCTAGGACGGCGGGTATTTCCACGTCCAGCCGCTCATAGGGGGAGGCGGTGAAACCCTCAGCGGCTTCCGGAATGCAGTCCGCCAGGGGCACATAAGGCTTGATGTCCAGAATGGGCGTGCCGTCCACCAGGTCCACGCCGGAAAGGTGCAGTACCGGGCCGTCCTGCGCGTGCAGTTCCACCCGTTCCAGCCTGACGGCGGACAGGCCGATGGGGTTGGGCCGGAACGGCGCGCGCGTGGCGAATACCCCCATGCGCACATTCCCGCCCAGGCGCGGAGGCCGGACGGTGGGGCTCCACCCTTCCCGCAGGTTTTCACTGAACACCCAGATCAGCCACACGTGGGAAAAGCCCTCCAGGCCGCGGACGGCGTCCGGATTGCGGAACGGCGGTTCAAACACCAGCCGCGCCCGTGCTCCCGGCACCAGGCCGCTCTGGCGCGGCACGCCGAACTTGTCCGGATAACACGTGCTGACGCGGGCGACGGGGTGCAAGCGAAAGTTAATAGCTAATAGTTAATAATTAATAGCTTCCGGTCTTTCTTCATTGCGCTTTCGTCAGAAGCAGTGAAGCTGTTCTCCGAGCACCACGGCTTCCACCTTCCCCTTCAGGGTCTTGCCCAGGAAGGGGGTATTGCGGGCGCGGCTGCGGAGCGTTTCATCCGTGACGGGCGTTTCACCCTCCGGGTCAAACACCACCAGGTTGGCCGGGGCGCCTTCCTCCAGGGAGACGGGAGGCAGGCCCATGAGCCTGCGGGGAGCGTCGCTGCATGCGCGCGCCACCGTCTGCCAGGACATTTTTCCGGGTTCCACCAGATACTGGTAAATGGCGGGAAGGAACGTATCCAGGGCAATCATGCCCTGCGGCGCGACGACGAAGTCCTGAAGCTTGGAGAACGGCGTGCAGGGCGTGTGGTCGGAGACGATGCAGTCAATGGTGCCGTCATTCACCGCGGCAATCAGGGCGTCCACGTCAGACCGGTCCCGCAGGGGAGGCAGGGTCTTGTAACTGGTATCGTAACGGCCCACGTCCTCATGCGTGAACAGGAGGTGGTGGAGTGCCGCTTCCGCGCTCAGTCCGGCGGTTTCCGGCTTGCAGCGGCGCAGGATGTCCACGCTGCCGGCGGTGGAAACGGTCTGCACATGCAGGGAGTTGCCCGTCTCCACGGAAAGGCGGATGATGGTTTCCATCCCTATTTCCTCCGCGCAGGAGGGGGAGCCCGTGAGCCCCAGGCGGTAGGAGGTGGTGCCCGGGTGCATGGTGGCCTTGGCCGTCAGGGACGGCACGTCCCCGCGCAGGGCGAAGGTGAGGTTCAGGTTGCTGGCGTACTGCATGGCGCGGTACAGCAGCAGCATGTTGTCCGGCGCGCGGTCCCCGTCCGTGATAAAGCGCACGCCCTTGGCGCGCAGGGAGTCGTAGGAGGCCTGCTCTTCACCGCCGTCCCCCTTGGTCAGGCAGCCGGAGGGGATGACCTCCACCAGCGCGTCCGTGCGGCAGATTTCCATGAAGGTGGTGATCTGGGCGGCGTTGTCCATCACGGGATCGGTATCCGGCATGGCCATCAGTCCGGTTACGCCGCCATGCAGGGCGGCAGCCGTAGCCGTAGCCACGCGCTCCTTGTCCTCCCGGCCGGGCTGGCACAGGTGCGCATGAAGGTCAAACAGGCCGGGCAGCACCAGCTTGCCGGAGGCGTCCAGCACCTTCTCCGCGGAATCCGCGGACAGCGTTCCGACGGGCGCCTTGGCGGAGATCACTCCTCCGGAAACCAGAATATCCACCGGAGCGGAACCGTCCGCCAGCCGGGCATTGCGAATAAGTACGGAAGTTTTCATGAACAATCAGTGCTGGGTTTGCGGGGTGAGATGGTAAAGGATGGACATGCGGCACGCGATGCCGTTCTCCACCTGCCGGTTGATGAGGCAGCGCTCATAGTCCATCGCCAAGTCGCAGATTTCCACGCCGCGGTTGACCGGGCCCGGATGCATGATGTACAGGCCTTCACCGGAAATGCGCTCCAGCCGTTCCTCCGTGACGCCGTAAATCTTGTTGTACTCCCGTGCGCTAGGGAAGAAGGGGGCGTCCTGCCGTTCCTTCTGCACGCGCAGCAGGTAAATGACGTCCGGTTTCCACGCGAACGCCTCGTTGAAATCCGAAAAACGGGGGATGCCGGAATGCTCCGTGCGCGGCACCAGGGAGCCGGGCCCCAGGTAGGCCACTTCCATCCCCAGCCTCTTCATCAGCAGGGAGGTGGAGCGCGCCACGCGGGAATGCAGGATGTCCCCCACAATCAGCACGCGCTTTCCCCTCACGTCCGGGAACACCTCCCGGATGGTGAAGGAATCCAGCAAGGCCTGGGAAGGATGGGCATGCGCCCCGTCCCCGGCGTTGATGACGCTGGCGCAGGTATGGCGCGCAATCACGTTCGGCAGGCCGCTGTTGTAATGGCGCACAATCACGTAATCCACCTTCATGGCCTGGAGCGTGGCAATTGTGTCCTGCACGGATTCCCCCTTCACCACGGAAGAGGTGGACACCGTGAAGTTGGTCACGTCTGCGGACAGGCGTTCCGCCGCCACCTCAAAGGAGGAGCGGGTGCGGGTGCTGGGCTCATAAAAAAGCGTCAAAACGGACTTCCCTTTCAGGGCAGGCACCTTTTTGACGCTTTTGGTGAAGAGCTCCTTCATCGGACCGGCCGAATCCAGCAGCGTATGAATTTCCTCGTCGGTCAACGAGGAGATGTTGAGAAGGTCCTTGCGGGGATTCATGAAAAACGGGTAATGGATTGAGAACTGTTTAATTGGCGGCGATAACCACACGGTCTTCGCCGTCGGCCTCCTTCATGCTTACGATGACCTTGGCCCCGGCGTGGTCCAGCACGTGGCCCGTATAGTCCGGCTGGATGGGCACCTCCCGCCCCCCGCGGTCAATCAGGCAGGCCAGCTCAATGCGGGCCGGGCGCCCGTAGTCAAAGAGGGCGTTCAGGGCCGCGCGGATGGTGCGCCCCGTGTAAAGGACATCGTCCACCAGCACCACCCTCATGTCATCCGTGGAAAAGGAGAGGTTGGAGGAGCGGAGGGAGGGACGGGCCTCCAGCTTGAAAATGTCATCCCGGTACAGGGAAATGTCAATGGCTCCGCACTGGGCTTCCACGCCCAGTTCCTTCACCTTGTCCACCAGCCTCCGGGCGATGACGTCCCCCTGGCTGAGCAGGCCCACGATGGCGAGCGGTTCCCCGGGGAAGCGGGCCACAATGCCGTGGGCCATGCGCTCCAGCGCACGGGAAATCCCCGGGCCGTCCAACACGATTTCCTGTGAGGGGGGAGGAGTCATCTGCCGGAAGGTAAAGGAGTGAACGGTTACAGGCCGGCCAGCTTCAGAATGCGGTGGGCGGCCATGGCGGCGTTAACGGGAGTCTTCTTATGCAGGCCCACCGTGGTGCAGGGCACGCCGCCCGGGCACTGGGCGATGGCCAGCAGGGCGTCAATGCCGTTCAGGGGGCCGCCGGGAACAGGCACGCCGATTACCGGAAGGGAGCAGCTCATCACCACCACGCCGGGCAGGGCGGCGGACAGGCCGGCCACGGCCAGAATCACGGCCTTTTCTCCGCTGGCTTCCAGATCACCCAGGAACTTGATCAGCTCCGGGAGGTCGCGGTGGGCGGACAGGACGGTCTCTTCATACGGAACATTCTCCTGCGTAAAATACTCGCGGGCGGGTTCCATAAAGGGCTTATCATTCGGGCTGCCGTAGATGACGATGACTTTCATGGCTGTGTGTGCGGTTGTGAAACTTGCAGATTATGGCCCCAAGCCCCCTGCCCTGGCAAGACTTAACCTTCAAAAAAAGCGGCGGGGCCGCGGGCGTGAATGGCGTCCAATATCCATTCCCGCATTCCCATTACCTTACAAAAACCTTCAAGCGTCCTGCGGCTTCACCATCCGCTTCTTCAGCCGCTCCGGGGAATTCCATTTTTCCGGCAATCAGATCATCCTTCATCCGTTGGAGCAGCTTTATTTTTTCCTCCTTCTCCAATACCCGGAGTTTGCGGTTCAATGCCTCCAAAAGAGAGATGCTGCGTTCTTTCAAACGGTATTTTTCTCCCACGGGAGCGCTGATTTCATTGGTCCGGATGTAAAATTCCTTAAAAGCCGCGCGGAACTGGACATCGTCCATCTTCTCCTTGCGCACCCTGTCCAGAAGTTTTCCCGTTTCCTCCCTCACGGCCTCATAGGTTTTTCTGTAGTCAGGCGGGCATTTCTCCAGCATTTGAGGAGGGACCCCGGCCTGATGGTTGGCATACAGGGCCATCAGGACGTCACGCATCTCCCTGCCCTCCATCTCCAGAGTCGTTATCATGCTTATGATGTTTCCCAGCACGACCACCCTGTCAATGGCTTCCCGGCCCCGCTCCAGCGCCTTCCCCTCCTCCGTTTCCAAATCCACATTCGCCATGGAGGGAGCCGCAATATCCTGCGCCCGGGAGGAAAGAGGGCACATGCCGCCCAACAATGCACCAATCAATAAAAGACGACTCGCTCCGGACATGCCAACACCATAGCACACGGCCATTCTGGAACAATGAGTTTTCCTCATGCCCCCACGGATAGCTCCGGGCCATTCCGGAAAACTCCGGGCTCAGTCCTCCACCGCTTCCGGCATCACCAGATGCCCGGAACGCACCTTGTCCCGGAATTTTCTGAACTCCCGGGCAAAGGATTCCTGGTCCATGTCACCGCGGGTGTTGACTTCCCTGCCTATCCAGTTCATGACCTGCTGGCACACGTCCTCCATGCCGTACCGAGCCAGGAAGATGAAAAGTTCCCGGTCTTCCGGATTAAACGGGGTGGTTTGCAATTCCCTCTTCCCGTCCACGGCGTCCTTCAGCTCCTGCACCCTGGCATTCATCAAATGCTGGAGCCCCTGCGGGCATTCCTTCAGTTCCTGCTCCGGAAAAGCGGCCAGCATGAGGGGATACAGGTCTTTCTCCCTGCAAAGATCACTCTGGTTTTCCATGGCGGGCAGAGCCACCGCCAAATAGAGCAGCACGAAAAACTTGCGGATGGCCGCCTTCTCCTTCGCCAGCTTCTGCCCGGAAGGAGTTTCCAGGTCCACATTCGGCATGCCGGGAGCCCCCACATCCTGGCCCACGCCGGGCAGCGCGAACCACACGGGGCACAGTATTAAGAAGATCCGGGACGCTCTCATGGCTCATTTTGGACAGCTGCTTCCACCAATCGTTCGAAATCTGTGGGTATCTCCTGTTCTTTCACTACTTTACTTTTCCGGGCCGTTTCACCAGGAAAAACTTAAAATCTCTCCTTTCCGGAATGAAAACCGCAGAAAAAAACGCTTTTTCCGGACGCCGCCCCCTCTTTTCCGCCAGCAGGCAGCGGTTTCCGCCGCACGGCAGTTCATGACGCGCCATAACTCCTCCCTTCATACATCTTCCGGCATCTCCGGGCCCTCCATTTCTTCAGCCTCGCCCACATCACCGGGAACTGCAACTTTTCCTGCCTCCATCTCTTCTTTCAGCTCATGCATCCGCCGGGCTTTAAACGCGGGGGTATCGCTTTGCCTGAAGGCCAGCCTCTCAGCCAGCCAGCGGGCAATCCGGTCTTCTTCATCCTTCAAGCCGTACTTGAACAGCAAGGCAGTGACTTCTTCATCCGCCGCATAAGGCCAGACAATGCTCCTTTCCTTTCCGTCCAGGAACTCCTGTATCTTCCGCTTTTTTGCAACAATCAGTTCCTGAAAATCCGCAGGGCAGCGTTTCAGGGCGCTTTCCGGGAATTCCTCCAGGATCACCTGATAAAATTCCGTAGCCAGACCATTGCCTCCCCTGATTATGACTTCAAAGGCAGGGAGGTTCCGGACAAGGAACAACTGGGCAAGAAAGTTCCGAATCCCTTCACGACTCTTTTCACGCGCCCTCCCCTCCTCCGTATCCCCATTCAAGTCCGGCACGGCGGGAGGAGCAATATCCTGGGCGGCCGCCATTCCCGATATACTTAAAACGAGCAGAAAACGAACCATCTTTCCCATGAAAACACCATACCAGAAACATGCATTCCGGCAATACCGTTCCTCCGGCCTCTTCCCTTCCGGCTTGCATGCGCCAATTATTTCCGGAACGAAAGGCTGTTCTTACAGGTAACAGCCGGGGATGCGGCCTTGTCCGGCGGGGCGTGGAAAGAGCTTCATGGAGCATCGCAGGCCTCCGCGGCAACTGAAACAATGCCGGGCTCCGGAGAACTGGCAATAACATTAAGAGAGGAACACGGGATTGGTAAAAAAGAGTGCGCCTTTGGCAGCGCCTCCGTCCCGTTATCCGTAGAAGCCTGCGGCAGCCCCGGTGGCCGCCGCGCAAGACCGTTTTAACGGGATACCTGCTGTGCCATGGCTTCCGCACAGCGGCGGCCGTCCAGGGCGGCGGAAACAATGCCCCCCGCATACCCGGCCCCTTCCCCACAGGGGTACAGGCCTTCCAGTTCCGGATGCTCCAGCGTGGCGGAGTCCCGCGGAATGCGCACGGGGGAACTGGTGCGGGTCTCACAGCCGATGAGTTGGGCGCACGGCCCGGCAAAACCGCGCCACTTATGGTCAAATTGCCGCAGTCCTTCCCGCATGCGCCACACGATTTCCGGCGGAAGCAGTTCATGCAGGGGATGGGACGCAATGCCGGGGTGGTAGCTGGTGGGAAGAAGGGAGGAGGAAACGCGCCCCTTGAGAAAATCCTCCACTTTCTGGGCGGGGGCTTTCTGCATGCCTCCTCCGGCCCGGCTGGAGGCGGTTTCCAGCGCCTTCTGGTACGCCACGCCCGCCAGAACGCCGTGCTCCCTGCGGAAGGCTTCCGTGTCTTCCGGATGCACGCTGACCACAAACCCGGCATTGGCAAAGGGGGAGTCACGCCGGGCCAGGGACATGCCGTTGACCACCACCTCGTCATTTTCCGTGGCGGCGGGCACGATAAAGCCGCCAGGGCACATGCAGAAGGAGTGGACGCCACGGTCACGGATGGTCGTGGTCACGGAGTAGCGCGCCGCCGGAAGCTGTTCCGGGCGTTTCCCGTCCGGGCGCAGATGGTACTGCCGCGCGTCCACGAATGCCTGGGGATGTTCAATGCGCACCCCCACGGCAAAAGGTTTCTGTTCCAGCGCCAGCCCCTCCGCCAGCATCATGCGGTACACGTCCCGCGCGCTATGCCCGGTAGCCAGCAGGACGGCATCCGCCGCAAATTCCCGGCCATCCGCACAGGCCGCGCCGCGTATGCGCCGCCCGTCCGCGGAACGGAGCAGATGCACCACCCGGGCGTTGAAATGGATTTCCCCGCCTGCGCGCAGGATGGATTCCCGGATGGCCTTCACCACGTTCGGCAGCAGGTTGGAGCCGATGTGCGGATGGGCGTCCGTCAGGATTTCCCGCGGCGCGCCGTGAGCGACGAATATCTCATAAACCTCCCTCACCGGGCCGCGCTTGGTGGCGCGCGTATACAGCTTGCCGTCCGAGAAGGTGCCCGCGCCGCCCTCCCCAAAGCAGTAGTTGGAATCCTCAATCACCGTGCCCTGCCGCAAGATGGGGGCCAGGTCAAAACGGCGGGAGGAGACGTCCTTTCCCCGTTCCAGCACCACGGGCTTCATCCCCAGCTCCAGACAGCGCAGGGCGGCGAACATCCCCGCCGGGCCGAATCCCACAATCAGCGCCGCCGGGGCGCCGGGTTTCACGGGCGGATAATCCCGGGAGGGGAGGCGCTCCGGGGGCAGCGGTTCATCCACCCCCGCGAGAAAACGGAGCTGAAACAAAATTTTCTTCTGCCGGGAATCAATGGATTCCTTCAGCAGGCGCAGTTCCCGGATGCGGGAGGGGGCAATGCCCAGCTTGTCCGCCACGGCGGCGCGGCGCGCCCGCTCGTCCGCGGCCTTCTCCATCGGCAGAATCACATCCACCGTTACGCCTTCCTCCGCGCTCATGGCTCCTCCTTCCGCGGCCGGGGCTGCTGCTGGGTGATGCAGTGGATGGCTCCGCCCTCCAGCACCAGCTTGCGGGCATCCACGCCCACCACCTGTTTTCCGCTGAAGCATTCCCGCAGAATGCCCAGGGCGCGGTCGTCATTCCGGGGCTGGTTGAACACGGGAACAATGACGGCGTCATTCACGATCAGGAAATTGGCGTAACTGGCCGGAAGCTGGTCCAGCCGCCAGTCCTCCGCGCGGAGCGGGTCCGGCATGGGCAGCGGTACCACCTCCACGCCGGAGCCGTCCACGCACTTCAAATCCTGCAACCGTTCATTGTTTTCCGCCAGGGCGCGGTAATGGGGGGAGGAGGAGTCCGGCTCCACGATGGAGACCACGGCATCCCGGCGCACAAAGCGCACCATGTCGTCAATATGGCCGTCCGTATCATCCCCCTCAATGCCGGAACCAAGCCAGAAAACGGTCTTCACGCCCAGCATGCGCCGCAGTTCCTCCTCCATCGCGGCGCGGCTCCATTCCGGATTGCGGTTGGGATTCAGCAGCACGGACTCCGTCGTCACCAGCAGGCCTTCTCCATTCCCCTCAATGGCGCCCCCTTCCAGAATCATGGAGGAGCTGCGCACGGGCAGCCCCAGCGCGGCGCCCATCAGGGCAGGAATGCCGTTGTCCAGGTCCCAGGGAGCAAATTTGCCGCCCCACGCGTTAAACTGCCAGTCCGCCAGCATCAGGGAGCCGTCCTTCACGTCCTGCACAAAGACGGGGCCGTGGTCCCGGCACCAGACGTCGTTGGTGGGATGGTTGAACAGGCTGTACCGTTCCTCCCGCACCCCCGCGTCCTGCATGGCCTGCCGGATGCCCGGATGAAGAACTTCCGCGGCGTTCACGCACACGCGGGCATGCGGAGCAATGGCGGCGGCCACGCGCCCGTAAGTCTGCCGGAGTTCATCCAGGCCGCCCTGCCACAGATCCCTGCGGTGGGGCCAGGAAAGCCAAACAGCGTCCTGCGGTTCCCATTCAGCGGGCCAGCGTACATCAGGTTCCTTGCTCATGGCTGTATGATCGGTCAACTGGGCTGATCCCGGAATTCGTAAGGCTCCTCAAACGCCTTGCGGAAACTCATGAATCCCTTGAAGTCATCCAGGGAATCTTCCGGCTGCTTGGAAAACACGTCCTCCTCAATCAGTAAAAAAACCATCTCCCCCACATTCTTGCCGTTGCGCAGCCCCCAGTCCTTCAGCACGGTGGAGGCCATGGGACCGAACTGGCCCAGGGCGTAATCCCGGAAGCCTTCCAGAAGCTCCTGCCCGCTGACATGGCGCTGGGAGCCCGCCTCCTGCTCTTCAATGCGCTGCATGGTGAAATCCAGCGCATCTTTTAGAAAGGCATACGCCCGTTCCGAGAAACGGGAGTCTTTCTGCACAATGCGGCTCACGGCATCTTCAAACGTAGGGGTGGTCATAACGGCGCACCCCCACCCTATAGAGCCCCCTGGGAAAATCAAGGTTTTTGGGAGCACGCAACGTTCATGCCCGCCTGTTCCTTTTCCGGGTATTCCGGACCGGCAAAGGTTCCGGCAAAGAGCACCGCCCGGTCCACCGGGCTGTAAATGAGCCACAGGAAAGGGCGGTTGAATTTTATTTCCGGCCCTTTCCCAAGAGGAGGAGTTCCGGCAAAAGGCTCCATGTCATCAGCGGTGGAGGCCACGGCTTCCAGCCCGTCCTCCCGTACCCGGATGGCGCATTTCTGGTATACGTCATGGATTTTCAAGGGCTCCGACGCGCAACTTCCCATGCGTGAAAAATCCGCGCGGGCGGTAAACGCGTCTTTCATTCCCAGGGCCTCCAGGGCTTCTTTCAGGGAGAGCGTGGGAGAGGCCTGGGAGAAACGGGGCAGACGCAAATGGTATCTGGAATATTGCTCCAGCGGTTTTCTGCCGGGCCAGCGCGTCTCCTCCGAGGCATCGCGGGCGGACAGGGCGGAGAGAATGCCGTTCCATTCCTCCGCCGCCATGCCGGCAATGAATTGTTTCAGCTTCTTCCCCTCCGGAGGCAGGACGGCCATGAACACGGGAGCCCCCTTCCCCCCGGAAAAGAACAGGCTGGCCGCGCGCACTCCACCCTTCTCATCATACATGCCGCCCTGCCTGGGCCATGAGTTTCCTTCCGTAAAGACCTGCTGCTTCATCATGGGCATGATGCAGGAAGAGCCGTCCTCCCGGAAGAACGCCTGCGCCTCCGTCTTCCCTTCAAACCTGCTCTCCCAGAATACCCTCATATACACGGCATTGGCCAGCACAAGCACCGTCCGGCCACTTATTTCCTGCTGGTTCAGAAGGTTCCTGATCCGGCCGCCCGTGTTTTTGGCCGCCCAGGCGTTGACCTGCCGGACAGCTTCCGCCTTGTTCTCCCGGAACGGAGCCGGAACTACGCGGCCCGTCCCCACGGCCCTTTCATAGTCTTCTTTCAATTTCACGGACCGGTCCGCAAAAATGCGGCTGGCGGAATAACAGCGCCATGACCGGGAAAAATCCTGTGACAAAAAAGACCACTCCTTCCTGATGGCGCCGTCCCCCGGTAAAACGGCCTCCATCTGGTTTTTCGTCTCCCCTGCCGCCCCCGGCAACAGGTAACGGAGAACTTCATACAGGGAAAAGGGGGAAATCATGATATTGCCGCCGCTTTTTTCCGCGCACGCCCGGAGCAAACGCAGTTCCGGAGGGGCGGAAACGCCCGGAACCGGAGGCGCAGGGATGCCTGCCCATGACACGGACCCCAGAAAAGCAATACACGCCAATATCCTGAATATCATACTCCTGCATTATCAGACCCTTCCGCCGTGGCAAGTTTTACCATCAGATGCCGTCAAAATACCCTCCAGGCAGCAAGGAAACCTTGCCAGCGTCTGGTCTGTTTGTTATGAATAGAACGCTTTATGTTCCGTTTCTCCATTTTGCTTCTGGCAACCGTGCTGTGCGCTTCCTGCGTATCGCACCGGCCCATCCAGGACAGCAGTTCGCCGCCCATTGACGCGGCCAACCCGCTGGACGGCACTCCCGTGGCCCTGGCCTGGAGCTCCGGAACGCAGTTGATGATGGGCGTGGATACGGGCGCCGTGCAAACCTCCCTGCTTTTCTCTCCGGCGGTGGAATCCATAGGCGCGCGCCTGCGCGGCAGAGGCGTCATGCGCACGGCCAATGTCCCCATTTCCCTGAAGGAGGACGGGGAGCCCATCTCCCGGAAACAGGACGTGGTGATGGTGGACCAGGCCCCCTATGACGGCCTGCTGGGCTGGGAGTGCATCCGCAAGTACGTGTGGAACATCAACTATCCCAAACGCTCCCACCGTTTTTTCAACAAGCTTCCCGCCAAAATCAAGAGCTGGCACAAGCTGGCCCTGATCCCCGGTTCCGACTACCCGCAGATTGCGGACAAGCACGGGCGCCGCATCATTCTGGATACGGGGGCCCCCCATGCCGTCTATATCTCCAAGAAGCGCTGGAGCGCCATCAAGCAGGCCTATCCGGACGCGTTTGTCAGCGTCTATTCCGGCTACAGCCCCGCCGCGGGAGGGTTTTACGCGCATGAATGCATGCACGTGAGCTCCTTCCAGCTGGGCCCCCTGGAATTGAAAAACATCCTGCTCTGTGAGAGCTTCGCCAATCCGGACGTGATGGGCATTCCCAATGACATTGACATCATCCTGGGGTACGGCGCGCTTTCCGCCCGCCAGTTCTGGCTGGACGGACCGGGGAACGCCCTTTATTTCAGCTCCACCACCCACCGCATGCCCGCCCCCGCCTCCTTCAACCTGATGGGCGGAACCTTCATCCAGGACCGCAACGGAAACGGCCCCATGAAGGCCTACGTGGCCGAATGGTCGCCCGCCTGGGACGCCGGACTCCGGACGGGGGACGTGCTCGTCTCCATCAACGGGAGAAAGAATCCGTACCCGGATCTCGTAGAATATGTAACCACCCAGCGGGGGGCCCAGGCCAGCGTTGTGGTCCAGCGCAGGAATAAACTGGTGCGTATTCAGTGGGAAGTTCCGGCCGCGCCCCCCGCCGGGGATTATTACCCCACGCCCCAGGCCATTACGGAGAAGGAGTTTGAGAACCACGTCAAGCAGCAGGAGGAAAAGGACCAGGCCCGGGACGGCGCCGGGGAACAGCAACCTGCGGGCCCGGCGGAAGAATCCTCCCCCGGACCTGAAAATCAACCGGAAAAAGGCTCAGCCGCCTGAATCCGCGCCCATTCAGCCATCTCTCTACAACCGGTATGAACAACGCACAGCAGCAGAATACCCATGGCGGCCCTGACGCCTGCGGCGTTCCCTCGCTCTTCCAGAGAAAAACCTGCTGGTGCGCCCTGACGGGCGTCGCCTTCCTGGCGATGCTGAGCATTGCGGCCTTCGTCATTTTTGAAGTGGTGGAGCTCCTGGGCTTTCTGGAACCGGTCCTCCTGCCCATCCTGATTGCCGCCGTCATCTCCTACCTGCTGGAGCCAATCGTCTCCTGGCTGGTTCACCTTAAATTTTCCCGCCCCTGGGCCGTGGTCACGGTCATGTTCGCGGCGCTGGCCGTCATGGTGGGCTTCGGCGCCACTATCCTGCCCCCGCTGATCCGGCAGACGGATGAATTGATCGACAACCGGATGGAGCTCTGGGACAAGACCTCCGAGCTGATTGACTCCACCATTGAAATTCCCTTTATCTCCCGCACCATCGACAGCGTTTACAGCACCAGCCTGCGGGAGCTGGACGCGGGCCATTATTCCATGGCGGAACTCCATGACCTGAGAAACGCCAAAACCGCCCGGGAAAAGCTGGGGGCGTACATGACCATCAATTCCTCCTTTTACCAGGACAAGCTGATGAGCTGGCTCACTTCCGGAGGGAGGGCCCTGTACAGCACCATAGGCATCATGGTGAGCATCCTGATTACCCCCATCTTTGCCTTCTACTTCCTGCTGGAGGCAGACAAGATCAGGGAGAAATGGCCCAGCATCCTGCCCCTGAAGGCCTCCAAATTCAGAAAGGACGTGGTAGACACCATGGAGGAAATCAACGGATACCTGATTTCCTTCTTCCGCGGCCAGATGCTGGTGAGCATCATTGAGGGCATCCTGATCGCCATCTGCCTGAAACTGCTCGGGCTGCCGTACGCCGTCACCATAGGCGCGGCGGTCTGCGTGCTGGGCATCGTGCCGTACCTGGGTATCATCACCGCCTTCATTCCCGCAGTGCTGCTGGCCTGGTTCACGTGGGGGGACTTCCAGCACGTGCTGATCGTTTCCGGCATTTTCCTGGCCGTCAACCAGTTTGACGGATGGATCATCCAGCCGAAGATCGTGGGGGATTCCGTGGAGCTCCACCCGCTTACGGTCATGTTTTCCGTGCTGATCTGGACGCTCATTCTGGGCGGCCTGATTGGCGCCCTGCTGGCCGTCCCCCTGACGGCCGCCATCAAGGTTCTCTACAAGCGGTACATCTGGCAGAACGCCAGCATGCGCCCCATGACGGACCCCCTGCCTCCCCCGGACGAGCCCCATGAAGCCCCCCCGCCAGGTTCGGGAGAACCCACTCCCGGTTAAACCGCGGCATCCCGCCCTCCATTTTCTCAAGCAAATACCATCCACACACACCTGACAACATGAACAAAACCGCATTACACCTGATGCTGGCCCTGGCGGCGGCAACGGCCTGCCCGGCCGCCACCACGCCCAAGGTCAAGCCGCCCAAAGCCATCGTCATGATTTACGCTGACGACCTCGGCTACGGGGACGTAGGCTGTTATGGAGCCAAGGGGATTCCCACCCCTTCCATTGACAAGCTCGCTAAGCAGGGCGTCCGCTTCACGGACGCCTATTCCACCACCTCCGTCTGCACCCCTTCCCGCTATGCCCTGTTTACCGGGGAATATCCGTGGCGCAAGGAAGGCACGGGCATTCTGCCGGGGGATGCCGCCCTGATTATTGACACCAAGAAGCCCACGCTGCCCAAGATGCTCCAGTCCCACGGCTACAAGACCTACATGGTAGGCAAGTGGCACCTGGGCCTGGGGGAAAAGGGAAAGAAAATTGACTGGAACAAGCACATCGCCCCCAGCCCGAACGAAATCGGCTTTGACGAAAGTTTCATCTTTGCCGCCACGGGCGACCGCGTTCCCTGCGTGATTCTGGAAAACGGCAACGTCCGCAACCTGGACCCGAACGACCCCATTGAAGTGTCCTACCAGCGCAACTTCCCGGGACTGCCCAACGGCAAGGATAACAAAGACCTGCTCAAGCTCATGTGGAGCCACGGCCACAACCAGGCCGTCATCAACGGCATCGGACGTATCGGCTTCATGAAGGGCGGCAAGAGCGCCCTGTGGAAGGACGAGGAAAACGCGGACGTGATCACGAAAAAGGCCATTGAATACATCCAGAAGAGCGCCAAGGCCAAGGAACCGTTCTTCCTGATGTTCGCCACGCATGACATCCACGTGCCCCGCTGCCCGGAAAAACGCTTTGTGGGCAAGAGCCAGCACGGCGTGCGCGGCGACGTGACCGTGGAACTGGACGACTGCGTCCAGCGCATCACGGAAGCTCTGCAAAAAGCCGGCCTGGAAAAGGACACCCTGGTGATCTTCTCCAGCGACAACGGCCCCGTGCTTGACGACGGCTACAAGGATTTTGCCGTGCGGGACAATGCCACCCACTCCCCCGCCGGACCCTTCCGCGCCGGCAAGTACAGCATTCTGGAAGGCGGTTCCCGCATTCCGTTCATCGTCAAATGGCCCGGAGTGGTCAAGCCCGGAACCACCAGCAAGGCCCTGTTCAACCAGATGGACCTGGCTGCCTCCCTGGAGCAACTGCTGGAACCCGGCAAGGCCAACTCCTTCCGCGACTCTGAAAACGTGATGCCCGCCCTGCTGGGCAAATCCGCCAAGGGCCGCGACTACCACGTCATCAACAGCACCGGCAAGGCGCTGGCCATCCGCCACGGCAAGTGGAAGTTCATTCCCGCCGGCGTAGCCATCCGTGACGGAATTAACGGCGTCGTTGCAAAAATGAGCAAGTCTCCGGAAGGCGGCAGCCTGTTTGACCTGGAAAAGGACCCCAAGGAACTCAACAACGTGGCTGCCCAGCATCCGGACATCTGCGAACAGATGAAGGCCAAGCTCCAGGAAATCCGCCAAAGGCCGGAAACCAAGGCTGACCTGGTGGACCTGCTTCCCCTGGACGACTAATAACAGCCATTCAACCTGAATCATGAGAGAATCCGCCACATGCTCCCAGTGCGGGCACGGGTACACCTACCCGGCTGAACTGGATGCAAAAACCGGCATGCGCTGCGCGTCGTGCGGCGTTCTGATTCACGTTAAAACGGGGCTTCCCTTCGGGGAAGCCCCCTCTTCCCCTTCCGGGCAGGAGGAGGAAAACGCCATGAAGAAAACTCCGGCCCTCCCTCCCGTTAAAAGAAAACAGCCGTCGCCCTCCGGGCGGGACGCCGATGCCCGCGCTTCCAGGGAAGAAATCCTCAGGCAGCCCATGAACACGGCAACCGGCAACCCCGTCCCCGCCGTATCCTGGCTGGCGTGGGGACTGGCCCTGGTCGCGTTAATCCTGGCCTTCATCTTCCCCTCTTACGGGAACGACTCCACGGACCCGCTGTACATGCTCCAGTGGCTCCCCTCCATGATCTTCGGCTGCGCGGCGGCCATCCTTTTCATCCAGGGACTTGCGGCCATGCGCCGCTAACGGGAGCCGGACTTCCGGAGACTAGGGGCGCAACTACGGAAAGGGCCCGGGCGCAAGCCCGTAAAACGGACCTCCGGCATCCGTAAACGCCTTCCCGCAAAGCCGTGATTTTTAAGCTTGCCTGTCAAATTAGCAGGGTCTAATTTATGCTCCGTAACTTATGGAACGGGAGGCAGAGGCGCAGGAAAACAGGTGGAGAGCCAGGCTGGACGCCGTCCTGATGCACAGGATATGGGGGACTCTTATCTTCCTGTGCATTGTTTACGTCATCTTCTTCCTGAGCTTTGCCATCGGGGACCCCCTGGTCAAACTGATCCAGACGGGCACGCAGATGTTCAGCATCTGGGCCAGCCGCATGCTGGAACCGTGGCCCCGCCTGCAATCCCTGCTGGGTGAAGGCGTGGTGGGCGGCGTAGGAGGCGTGCTGGCCTTCCTGCCGAATGTGGTGCTCCTCTTCGGGGCCATCACCGTGCTGGAAAACAGCGGATACATGATGCGCGTCTCCCGCCTCATGGGCCGCATCATGAAAATCATGGGACTGAACGGCAGCAGCTTTGCCCCGCTCCTGCTGGGCTTCGGCTGTTCGGTTCCCGCCATCCTGTCCACCAGGAGGATTGGCGCGCGCAATGACCGGCTGGTCACCATCGCCGTACTGCCCATGATGAGCTGCGCAGGGCGCCTGCCCATCTACATGATGTTCGTCTCCGCCCTGTTTCCTTCCCGGTTGCAGGCTACCGTGCTGTTCGGCATTTACGCCAGCGGCGTTCTGCTGGCCCTCTGCTGCGCCCGGCTCCTGAAAAACACGTTTTTCAAAACCGTGCAGCGGGACTCCCCCCACCACATGAAACGCCTGCGCCTCCCCTCCCTCCGGAAGGTGGGCTATCTGATGTGGTCCCGGGCTTTCATGTACGTCCGGAAGGCGGGAACCTTCATCCTGGGGGCCTCCATCATCCTGTGGTTCCTGAATACCTATCCCAGGCCGGAGGAAGGCGCCGCGCCGACTGCCGCCGCGGCCATGGAGCAATCCTACGCCGGGCAGATAGGCCACTGGATGGAACCCGTCACGCAAGTGGCCGGATTTGACTGGAAAATCAATTCCGCGCTGCTGGGCGCCTTTGCCGCCAAGGAAATCTTCGTCACCCAGATGGGCATCCTCTTTGCCGTACAGGACGGGGACTCCGGCCCCGCGGCCCAGCAGACGCTGAACGCCCGGCTCAAGGCCAGCTACACCCCGCTGCAAGGCATCAGCATCATGATGTTCTGCCTCATCGCCCTGCCCTGCATCGGCACCGTCACCGTCGCCAAGCGGGAGGCAGGCACCTGGTGGTTCGCGCTGGCCCAATTTGCAGGTCTGACGCTGCTGGGCTTTCTGACAGCTACGCTGGTGTACCAGGCGGGATTGCTGTTGTAGGGGAGGATTGCTTCCGGAGAAAGGAAGGCTGCCCTTTCCCGGCACGCATGCGGCCATGGAAAATACCGGAACCTATCTGATGTTCCGGTATGAAATACCCGCCAAGGCGCAGAGAAGGAATTCTCCTGCAAGGACCGGGAAACCGCGTTACGGCTGGACGGAAAGGGAGGCTTGGAGCCCGCAGGGTGAATGAGCCTGAAAGGCGAATGAATCAAACCCTTATCCTGCGGAGGGTTTCTACAAGGGCTGGGAAGCCCCCGCTCCCGGCAGCACGGCCATCAAGGGACACAGTGAAGGGACTGTTTTCCCACGGTTTGAATGGAACACATCCAGCGGGGAATGAAGCCTTCCCGTCCTTCATGGAGCGCCGCAGGCTTCTGCGGCTCCGGAACAAAAACACGGACGAAGCCGCTCTTTTTTAACCGCCGGATTTCTCCCTTTCCGGATTCTTTCCTCTCTGACTCCCGGTTTCCTCTCACCTGCCGCAACGGACTGCGGCGTTCCATACGGTTCTTCTGCACAAAAAAACCGGAGGGATGCATCCCTCCGGTTTCCGGATACGGTTGGTAAAACCGGCTAAATGGTCTTGATGACGGAAGACTCGTCGTCCTCCCTGTCGTCGCCGGAGGCGGCTTTTTGGGTGGGAACGGGCGTCTTTTTAACCTTTTCCAGGGCTTTTTCCACCGCCGCAATTACCTTGTCTTCCCCAGTCTTTTCACTGGCAAGTTCATTGTAAACCTTTTCCTTGGCTTCATAATCAGCCTTGGCGGCGGCATCGTTCGGGTTGGCCTTAAATTTGTCTTCCGCCTTGAACAGGGCTTCCTCCGCGGCCTGGAACTTGGGTTCCACTTCATCCCTGTGGTCTTCCGCCGTCTGCTTGATGCGGCCCAGCAGGCGGATCACATAGGGGCGGTTGCTCAGCCTCTTGAAGGCAGACACCAGGAACTGGCGGCGTTCGCTCGTCTTGGCGTCCGCAATGAGGGGTTCAAACAGCTTGAGGGTGGCGTTGTCATCCCGGTCACGGTCCACGGAAAGCACGCGGAGAATGGAATCATGGGCCTGGGAGCGCACTCGTTCATGCAGGGATTCATCCTTCCAGGCCTTGAAGAGGTACGGAACGGCGTCATCCGTGTTCCAGTCCCCCCAGGCGGTGACGATGGCCAGGGCCTTCTTGGGGTCTTCCTTGTAGCTCTTTTCCATCATGTCCAGCACCTTGGGGTCCCCGGTGCGGGCCAGCAGCTTGTAGAGAATCTTGACGTTTTCCTCCGGCATGCTCTTCTGGTACTGCAGCAGCTTGGCAGACAGGGCCGTGCGCTTGGCGGGGGGGGCCTCGTCAATCAGGTAGCGGGCCGTGCGGAAGGCGGAAGAAATGAGGTCCGGAGAGGCATCCTTCTGCTGGAGAATCTTCATGATGTCGTCCAGGTCGTCCAGCTTCATCGCAAAGCGCATGTACTTGAGCACCACGGCCTGCTTGTCCTGAATCTTCTTGTTCTTGCTCTCGCTGATGGAAGCGTACAGGTCCTTCAGCAGGTCACGCATGGCGGGGCTGGAGGATTTGGCCAGCAGCGTCACCATCATGGAGTATTTTTCCTTGCTGTACTTGCCGACGTTTTTCTTCATGTCCTCCACTACCTGGCGGGCAATGTTGTCATCCATCTGGGCCATGATGGAAACCAGGTGGGCGGCTCCGGGCCAGTTTTCCCGGTTCCCCTTGACGCCCCTTATATTGGAGAGCAGCAGGGCGGCGTCCTCCGCATTGGGCACGACTTTCACGTCCGGAACACGGCCAAGGTTTTTGGAATCAAACAGGCGGCTGCGGCCCAGCTTTCCGCCTTCCACCACCAGCGCGTTCAAGCGCGCGTTTTCCCCTTCCACCTGGTCTTTCTTGCTGTTGGTATGCCATGCGTAAATCCCCACGCCGCCGGCGGCAAGCACTAGAACGCATACCCCGTAAATCACGCCCCTCAGCAGGGATTTGGACTTATCCACGGAGGCGACCATTTCCCGGGCGGTTTCCGTTCCGGCAGGCGGCTGGATTCCGCCGGTGCCCGGCAGGGGAATGCTGCCGGTGGGGGAAGCAGCCGCGGCAGGAACGGGCTGGGAAGAGGCGGCAGACGCTACAGAAGGCGCAGGAGCTGCGCCAAGGGGGGATTTCAGCACCTTGAGCCGGGGCACGGAGCTTTCATCCGGGGCAGCGGCAGGCGCTTCCTCCGCCTGGGCGGGAGCGGAAGCCGTCTTGAAAACTTTTAATTTGGGAACGGTACCCGCGGCGGGCGCCGGGGCTGGTTCCGGAGCAGCGGGGGCCGGTTCCTGGGCGGGCGCGGGCGCCACGCCAGCGGCTTGCGCCAGAGCGGCGGCCTGGGCATCCGCCAAGGCTTTTTGAGCCTCCGCTATTTTAGCCAGGGCATCCTGGATCTGGGCGTCCACGGCAGGGTCCGCCATGGGCTTGGAGGCGGCTTCCTTCTGTTCCTGTTCCGCGGCAAGACGGGCTCTTTCCTCCTCCGCGGCCATACGCGCCGCTTCCTTTTCCGCGGCAATCCGCGCGGCTTCCGCGGCCTCCTGCTCCGCTTTGATTCTGGCGGCTTCCTCCTCCGCGGCTATTCTGGCAGCCTCTTTTTCCGCGGCAATGCGGGCGGCCTCCTGTTCGGCGGCGGCCTTTTCCGCGGCAATCCTGTCCGCTTCTGCCTGCTCCGCGGCACGGCGCGCGGCTTCTTCCTGCTCCTGAACCAGCTTGGCCTGCAATTCAGGAGTAAGGAAACGCGGTTTGGCAACCTCCACGCCTTCCGCGGCAGGAGAAACAAACTTTACCTTGGACGCTGCGGGGGGAGCTGCCGTTACGAGACGGCGGCGTAACTTGGGAGCCTCTGGAGAAGACGGCGATTCTGGCTGATCTGTCATGATGATAAAATGGCTGGAAGATTGGGGTGATTTTACATGATCTCCGCGGCCCTGCAATCTCAAAATCCCGGCTGACGAACGGACACGCAGCGCCCCGGAACCTCTGATTTAAAAAGGTATCCCGGAAAAAGACTTCATGCAGAGAGGAAAATGAAAAGACGCTTAAACATCCTTCAAAGGCCTTTGCACAAATTGTTAAACAATGCAATTTTTTAATGATAAAAAACGTGAATAAAAAATGAAGCCATAACTGAATCTCAAGAATATGCGACCTTTATTTAAACGGTCTTTTAAATCATGTCAAAATACATGCTCTTTTTTCTTGCTACCCCCCGAAGCTTTTATTAAACAAAGAACCACTCGTCAATTATCATGAATTCCAACGACAGCACCAAAAACAAGAGGCGTTATACGCCTGAAGAAAAACAATCCGTTCTTGATTTCATTGCCGAACGGAAAACCCAGAACAAAAGGGGCGCCCAGAAAGAAGCCGCTGAACGCTACGGCATCAGCACGGTGACCATCTCCAGCTGGATGAAGGCCACCAAGGCCAAGCGCGGCCGCAAGCCCGGCACCAAAAACACAGCCGCCCCCAAAGCGCAGCCTCTTGCTGCGGCCCAGCCCGCAGACCTGCGCCGCCTGGCCGCCGTACTGGAAGAAATTGCCGACCTTGAAGCCCAGACAGCCAAGCTTGACACCCTCCGCGCCGAAGCAGAGGAACTCAAAAACAGGCTGACGGCCAGGCAAGCCTGATTATAGGTCTCCATTCCTTTTCCCGATAACCGGCTTTTCTTAACGGGAAGCCGGTTATTTTCTTTCCGGAGATCGCACTTGCCCCTCCGGAATAATTCCTTTAATATTTGCGTCCGTGACTCAACCCGCCCACATTGCTCCCGCGAGCCAGTCCGTGGAAGGCATGTATGCCGACTACTTTCTGGATTACGCCTCCTACGTCATCCTGGAACGGGCCGTGCCAAAGATCAATGACGGGTTCAAACCCGTGCAGCGCCGCATTCTGCACGCCATGGACCGGCTGGATGACGGGCGCTACAACAAAGTGGCTAATATCGTGGGCGACACGATGAAATTCCACCCGCACGGCGACCGCTCCATTGCGGACGCGCTGGTGGGGCTGGGACAGAAAGGACTGCTTATCGACACGCAGGGGAACTGGGGCAACATCCTGACGGGAGACCCCGCGGCGGCCTCCCGGTACATTGAAGCGCGCTTCACCCCCTTTGCCCACGATGTGGTTTTCAGCCCCAAGGTCACGGAATGGCAGCTTTCCTATGACGGCAGGAACAAGGAACCGGTCAGCCTTCCCGTCAAATTCCCCCTCCTTCTCGCCCAGGGGGCGGAAGGTATTGCGGTGGGGCTCTCCAGCAAAATTCTTCCCCATAATTTCAATGAGCTGATTGACGCTTCCATCGCCCATTTGCGCGGACAGCCCTTCCAGCTTCTGCCGGACTTCCCTACCGGAGGCGTGATGGACGCCACCAATTACCGGGACGGGGAACGCGGCACGGGCCGCGTGCGCATCCGGGCGCGTATCATTACGGAATCCAAAAAGCTCCTCCGCATCACGGAAATACCCTTCGGGGTCACTACGGAAATACTGATTGACTCCATCGTCTCCGCCGCGGAGAAGGGAAAAATTAAAATTGCCCGCATTGAGGACAATACGGCCCAGCACGCGGACATCCTGGTGCACCTCCCCGCCGGAGCGGACCCGGAGCAGACCAGAAAAGCGCTGTTCGCCTTCTCCGCCTGCGAAGTCAGCATCTCCCCGAACGCCTGCGTTATTGTGGAGGAAAAGCCCAGGTTCATGTGCGTGAGCGACATCCTGCGCTACAACACGGACTCCACTAGGGAAATCCTGCGGCAGGAGCAGGAAATGCGCCTCAAGGAACTCAACGAGGCATGGCACCAGGCGAGCCTGGAAAAGATCTTCATTGAAAACCGCATCTACCTCTCCATTGAAGACTCCGAGACATGGGAGGAAGTGCTGGGCACCATTGACCGGGAATTGAAGCCCTTTGCCGCCTCACTGCGCGGCCCCATCACCAGGGACGACCTGGTGCGGCTCACGGAAATCAAGATCAAGCGCATCTCCAAGTTTGACGCGTTCAAGGCGGACCAGCACATCCGGCAGCTTGAGGCGGACATTGAACAGACGCAGAAGAACCTCAGCCAGCTTACCAGGTTCACCATCCGCTGGTTTGAGTCCCTGCGCAAGAAATACGGCGCGGCCTATCCCCGGAAAACGGAAATCTCCTCCTTCGGCTCCGTGGACCGCGCCCAGGTGGCCGTGGCCAATGAAACGCTGTACATTGACGAAGAAGGCTTCGCCGGCTATGGCGTCAAGAAGGGGAACCCCGTCTGCAAGTGCTCCACGCTGGACGACGTGCTGGTCATCGACAGCACGGGGGTACTCAAGATCGTGCGCATTCAGGACAAATTCTTTGCCGGTAAAAACCCCCTTTATATTTCCGTAATCAAGAAGGATGACGACCCCGTCTTCAATCTGATCTACCGGGACGGCAGGGACGGCCCGGTGTACGCCAAACGCTTCCACATAGGCGGCTTCACCCGGGACAAGGAATACCCTCTTACGCTGGGAACCAAGGGAACGCGCATCTTCCACTTCTCCGTGCATGAGACGGAGGAAAACAGCGCCCAGATCAGCGTGAACGTGTACCTGAAGGCCGTGCTGAAACTCCGTAACCTGGTCAGGCCGTTCCACTTCTCGGAACTAAGGATCAAAAACCGCGGCGCGCAGGGCAACATCATCACCAAGCATCCGGTGGAACGCGTTTCCCGCATCATGCCTCCGGCCAAATCCGGGGATGAGGAAGCGGAGGAAGAATCCCCCGCCCCCGGAGCGGCACAGGCGGAAAGCACGCCCGCGCCGGACACGGAAACGCCGCAGGCCTCCCCGGCTCCGGACCAGGAAGAGCCCCCTTCCGGCCCCGCGCTGGAACAGGGCTCCCTGTTTGAATCCTGAAGCATTTAAAAATGGGCCGCGCTCAACGTGCCACCCCATTTTCGGCTTGCCACAACGGGCCATCTCCGGTAGATATGTGCCACCTCATTTACCACGCCGCTTTAGCTCAGTGGTAGAGCACCCGCCTTGTAAGCGGACGGTCGTCAGTTCAAATCTGACAAGCGGCTCCATCAATAAGCCCCTCAAGTTTAACGCTTGAGGGGCTTGCTTTTTCTTGCATGGCAAAAACAGCCATACGTCAATGTGGAAAATGTTGTGTTGAGGCCGTAGGAATGGCATGAGATGGACATGCCGCCAGTATCTCGAGCTTGGGTTCAGGGGGGGCAGCACGAATTTGTCCTATACGCAGGTTATGGGAAACTGTATCTGTAATTGTGCGTTGTTCATATTATTGTCTATCTATCAGCTAATTGCAGAGCTCCATGGCTCTGTCTCCGTACTTACCTGACAATCAGTACCCATGGCCTCTATGACTTCGTAACAAGGTCCCCCTCCAAAGACCACCCGGTTGAAATTCCTAGCCCGTGTAAAGCATATCTTACTGAAATCCGTCCATCCCAGGTCCCCGCCAAACACATCAACATGCAAGATATTCAGTCCCGATACCTCGTAAAAATCCAATTTAGGGACTTCTGCCAGCTTGCACACACGGCTACCTACCACCAGCCAGACTCCACCTTGGCTCTCATCTTGGCAATACACCAGTCCACGACACTTTTCAGCATACCCGGTAAGGCCGGGGACACTCGCCATCACCGTCATCAAACGGTAAGCCGCGGCAACCTTGTCGTAATAAATCACCCGCACTCTTACGGACGCATTACCGGATACTACTGCTTCGATTGTCACATCCACTACAGATGCGTTAACACCGCCATACCCTGTCGGAGCAATCGTAAACTCATCCATGTTGGACGCGTCCCGGCAATAAGCAAATCTATTGAGGTTCTCTCCATGCGTAGACCATGTAAACTTAACCTTTCCATAAATCCCCGTAGACGCATTGGTTAGCAACAATGTTCCCAAAGGTAAGTAAAACCCGGAACAATCATTATAATTACCCCAAGATGAGCCCGAAAGATAGGTTGAAAATCCAATATCGGCAGTGCAATATCCTCCCTTGGGCACCTTCACAGCAACACCCTGTCCCTCGGTAGGCCAATCTATCAGTTCCCCATCTCCGTAAACTGCATTACCTGAACGGTTAACCAACACGTCATGCTGCCAAATATCGCTCAACCCCATTAATCCCGCCGCCCAGTAGGTATTGAGGGCGGTAGTGTTGGACAAGGATGTGAGAGCAGACAGCGGGATATTGACCCCGCCGTTAGCATTGATGCAGGTTGTGGCGTCGACTGCCCCCCTGAGATGCACCGCTCCATTTGCAAGCAACGACGCTCTACCTCCGCCGTTAATCCTGATTACTCCGTCCTCTACCCACAAGTCATTACGGAGCACAGCCCCTCCCCTTAACTCCACCTGTCCATAGCACCATGTGCGTCCATGGATATAATTTGTGTCAAGGGGATCAGTGGAATAATTATGGACATTGAATATCCCATTGATCGTGGCGGTAGGTGCCGCCAGGCCGCCGGTCAGAGTCATATTGCCCTCTTCATCCGTCAGCTTGTCCTGCTTGCCGTTCCATGTTTCACGCTCTTTCCCTGTTATGTGGGCCACGGCATCATTCGTGTGTGCGTCAAACACAGATGTGTCGGCTTTTGTAGAAAGAGCGGAAGCATCGGCTTTAGCGTTCCACGCGGTGCGCTCATCCTCCGTCACATGTACAGTTCCATTTTCCGTATGCTCCTTCAATTCATTCAGAGAGGCTATGAAAGTGCCGTTGATAGAAGTAATTTTATTCATGATGTTATTCTTTGTCGCGAAGTGGCTGAACAACGCCGCTGCCGCCCCGTCCACCATCGTGAACTCCGAATCATCCTGACTGATGAAAAACCTGCGCCCTCCCCGGCATTGACTGCTTCTACGGTCAACGCAACCGCATCCCTAGATTCCGGGAATACTTCCCCTTCCTCCGGGTGTGGGTTGACGATGACTTGTTTCAGCCGCGCCCAGACTTGAAGCGCTTTCCATTCGTCGGATAAAACGGCAATGCATGATGCCACTTAATTGAAAGTTTCTTCATTTTCCTGGTAAATATCATCCTGTGTGAAACGTCGGGACTTAAATTGTCGGCTGCGCGGGACGAGGGATGCAGGAATCTTTTTCCTTCATTCCCGGCGGAATAACTCCCATGCCCGGGGAACCAGGCGCTAAAAAAGCCCCCCGGCCCGAAGGCCGAGAGGCGAAGTATCCTAACGTAAAGTTCATTAACAGTTACATCATTTCCGGCAGGACGCAAGGCTTAATCTTCCTCCACGGGCCAAATAATTCCCCCGCACGGGAAAAATCACTTAATGCCATGGACTCTCACACCGTGAAAATTCGTGAGAAATTTCCCGCATCCTTTCCATGGAAAAACAGACAGGCGGGATATCCGGGAACGGATGCGGCACATCATTCCATGTACTCCCCTCTCCCTGTTTTCAAACCTCCTCCCCTTCGCCGGAAAATGGAATCAATCCACGCATTCACGGGTTCCTGCAAATTTCCGGCGTGGTGATTTTTACCGCCCATGATTCCAATCTCCTGCCGAGGGGAACGGAATGAGAACCGCAAGGGAAAGCACCGGATACGGTCCGGAACAGACGCATGCCCCCTGCTTCCGGCAAAGCCGACCTGTCCGCGCGCGGACGCCGGGGACAACAACGGACCCGTCAGAAAGCCGTTTCCCCTCTTGAACATGCACTGATT
Source organism: Akkermansia muciniphila (assembly GCF_018709685.1). GTDB lineage: Bacteria > Verrucomicrobiota > Verrucomicrobiia > Verrucomicrobiales > Akkermansiaceae > Akkermansia > Akkermansia muciniphila_E. The sequence continues at coordinate 52,339 of NZ_JABDHQ010000013.1, read as the reverse complement.
GCAGTTCCAAGAGATACCATCCACCATTGAATCAATGAATGCTATAGAACAAAGCATGGCTGAGACTATTCTCCGCTTTGAAGATGCCCGCGTAACCGGATCGGACTCCCTGCGCGTTTCCCCCCTTCCTGCCGCCGACAAGGGCGGCAAACGGGAGATTTGCGGCATTTGCGACGGCATTGAACCCGCCGTATTCAGCCGCCTGAAAGACCTGCTTGACGCTGGAAAACAGAAAGAAGCCTGGGAAGGATGCCTGCAATACGTGCTGGACAACACCTCCGCCGTACGCTCCTGGATTGGCTCTGACGCCCATCCGGCCACGGAATTCATCCTGCGCGACCATTACTTCAATTCCGGCAGCAGGAATACCGGAAAAATCCTTCAACGCGCCCTTAACGACCACGGGGCCTCCCTCACGGTAGACGGCATTCCCGGAAAACAGACCCGGCAGACATTGCAGGCCGTTCTTGCCCGGTCCGGAGAGGCGGAATTCATCGCCAGCCTCAACGAGCAGCGCAAGGCGTTTTACCGTTCCTGCAAGCAGTTCCCCATCTTCGGAAAGGGATGGCTGAACCGCAGTGAAGCCGCCTACCAGTTCGCCCGCTCCCTGGTCTAGGAGAACTTCCCAAGAAAAAGCGTCCATGCGGGGAATACGCATGGACGCTTTTGTTTTATCCACATGGCGGGGAAACCGTCTTCCCCTCCGCAGACGCCGCCAGCAGGCGGCAGAACCGGGCGGAAGGCAGCTTCGCCAGGCGGCCGTCCCCGCGCTTGCCATGCTGGGTCAGAATCCACGGCAGGGAGAGAATCTCCCGTTCATAAGCTAGCAGGTTCCTCACCTCCCCGGCCAGAAAATGGAGGTGCCAGGCGTCACACCGTTCCGGCCTGAACCGGCAGCGGACGTCAACAATCCGGCAAAAGGGGGCGCGGGAGTCCACCCGGCGCGCCATCAGGACAAGCTGCGGAGTAAGGACGCATACGTCCTGATGGAGTCCGTCTTCCTCCATCTCCTCCGCGCACCTGCCCGCGGCCAGGTAGTAGCGGACGGCGGCTGATAAAGCGTTCATTCCATACTCCTTTCCCGCAGGACCGGACAGACCGGAATCACTTGTTCTTCCGGATTCTCTGAATAACGGGCGGCATGTCCGCTTCCGGCTGAGCCTGGGAGTAGGAGAGGCGGCCCGGCTCCAGCACCAGGCAGGAGCCGTCCTTGCAGATTTCCGTCCGCTGCGCCGTCACGTCAACGGTATGCCCGCAGCCGCCCAGCAGGGCCGCAGCCGCATAAACCGCTCCCGCCAGGACCACCCACAGGAGGCGTTCCCACCATTTCAGGCCGGTTCTGGTTTTGCTTTTCTCATAGGCATCCTTCATGCCCTGCTTCCCCGCCTCCAGGGCGGCCTTCTTCTGTTCTTCCGTCAGGTTGAGTTTCATTGGACAACAGGGGTGGAGGGTTGGTGGGGAAAGCCCCCCACGCCGTTAAACTGGTTATTACTGTTCATCTTGTTCATTTGTTGGTTCATTGTCCTGGGAGGGCCTGCGCGCAGAACCTTTCAGGGCAAGCCCATCTTTGAACCGCCCGCAGGGGGCGCGGCAACACGCCTGACGCGTCCATGGGAAAGGAAAACAAAGCAGCCCGCCCTTGAACCACCGGAAAGGAAGCTGACGCGGCGCTTTTTGAGAACCGTCTTCCGGACACGGAACACCGCCGCACGCACCGCACCGCCAACCGGGCGGGAGGGCGGGAATTTCCGCTTCAGATAACAAATACCCTGTTGAAAACGGAGCAGGTTCATGCTAGTTTCTTCTCTGCTATGGCAAAACCGGCTCTGGGGAAAGGCTTTGACGCCCTTATCAATCAAAATCTGTCTCGTGAATCCTTGGCGGCTCCCCAGGCGGGAGACGTTGTGCATCAATTATCCCACGCTTCCATCATCCCCAGTTCCCTCCAGCCCCGCGCCATCTTTACTCCGGAACAACTGGCGGAACTGGTGGATTCCATCAAGGAACACGGCATCATCCAGCCGCTGATCGTCCGGAAAACGGAGAGCGGCAAGTATGAACTGATCGCCGGGGAAAGGCGCTGGCGCGCGTCCGGCATCCTGGGCCTTTCCACCGTGCCCGCCATCATCCGGGAAGCTTCCGACAAGGATGTACTGGAACTGGCGCTGATTGAAAACCTCCAGCGTGAAAACCTGAGCCCGCTGGAAGAGGCCTCCGGCTACATGCGCCTGAAAACGGAATTCCGCATGAAGCAGGGGGACATTGCCAAGCGCGTGGGCAAATCCCGCGCCTCCGTAGCCAACAGCATGCGCCTGCTTGACCTGCCCCAGGCGGTTCAGGACATGCTGGGGAACGCCTTCATCAGTGTGGGACACGCCAAAGTCCTGCTTTCCCTCAGGAACGGGGACCAGCAGATCCAGCTCGGGCGCGACATCGTCAACAAGGGGTACACCGTCCGCCAGACGGAAAAGGCCATCCAGAAGATTCTCAACCCTCCGGAACCTGCCCCGGCCAGAAAGCCTTCCTCCCCGCAGTACAAGAAGATTTCCAGCGTGCTCGCCAAACAGTTCGGCACGCCCGTCAACATCTCAGGACAGGGGTCCAAGGGCTCCATTGAGATTACCTTTTCCAGCAAGGCCGATTTTATCCGCATCCTTGAACTCCTGGGACAGGATGAATGGTCTGATTCCAAGTAAAAACCTTCCACCCCGTTTCTCTTCCATGACGCTCCGCATCGGACTTATTCTGCTCACGGCCCTGCTGACGCAGTGCGGAAAACCCGTGGAAACGCTCCCTGCCGATGCGGAAACCATTCCCGCCCAGCTTCAGGAGACGGACCATTTCAACGGCGGGAACGCCATGTTCCATGCCGCCCGGATAACGGAAATGGGAGACAGGAGCGCCGGCTCACCCGGCTACCGCAGCCAATTGGAGTACCTGAAAGGGGAACTGGCCAGACACGGATGGACGTGCCGGGAACAATCCTTTGAGGAGGAAACGCCCAGGGGCCGCATCCGGTTCACCAACCTGCGGGCGCGCTTTGGCGCGGAACCGGATTTCCGGGCCCCCGTGCAGGGCTTGCTGACCTGCCATATTGATACCAAGCCGGACATCCCCGGGTTCACGGGAGCCAATGACGGAGCTTCCGGAGCCGCTGCCATCCTGGAGACGGCCCGCATCCTGTCCGGGGAACCCGCCCGCGCCAGGGAAATGGAACTGGTGTTTTTTGACGGGGAAGAAAGCTTTGCCAAGCACATGGACAATGAGGACGGCCTGTACGGCTCCAAGCATTACGCCGCCGCCCTTCAGCCGCCGCTGCCACGGTGGCAGCTCAACCTGGACATGGTGGGACGCCAGGGAAAAAAGATACGCATTCCGGCCATGACGCCCCAGTCCATGTACCAGGTTTATTCCCGCGCCATCCGTGAACTGGGCTATTCACCGGAGGAATGGGGGATATCCGGCTACGCCATTCTGGATGACCACGTCCCCTTCATGGAGCGCGGCATGGACACCCTGAACCTCATTGACGATTTTGAGGACGGCAACTGGTGGCACACGTCCAAGGATAACATGGGCATTCTGGGAGAAAAATCTTTCAGAAACACAGGAGAAATGACCCTGCATATCCTCCGCCAGCTGCTGCCCGGCCCGCCTTCCACCTGACCAGCAGGCCTGAATACCCAACTACCCCTACCCTCCCATGTCCTTCACCTCTCCCTGGCTGCTCTGGGCTCTCTTCGCAGCCTCCATTCCCATCATCATCCACCTGGTCAACCGGTGGCGGCACCGGTCCGTCCATTGGGCGGCCATGGAATTCCTGCTCCGCGCGGCCAGGGAAACCCGCGGAACAAAGAAACTGCTGCATTACCTGATTCTGGCTCTGCGCGTCCTGGCCGTGGCGGCCCTGGTGACGGCCTTCGCGCGGCCCCTGCTCAGCAGCTTCTTCGGCTGGGGAAGCTCCGGGCTGAATGAAGTCCTCCTGGTTCTGGACCGCTCCGCCTCCATGGATGCGCGTCCGGACAAGACCAATTCCCTGCGGGACGCCATCCCGCCCCTGGTGGAATCCACCTTTGCGCAACTGGGCCGCTGCCGCCTCTCCCTGCTTGACTCCACCACCGCAGCCGTTACCCAGATTCCGGCTCCGGAAGCCCTGGCGGACCTGACCGTGAGCAAGACCACGGACGGCGGCGCGGACATCCCGGCCCTGCTTCAAAAAGCCATCCCCTACCTGGAGGAATCCGGTTCTGGAAAGACGGAAATCTGGATCGCCTCAGACATGCAGGCCTCCTCCTGGAAGCCGGACTCCCCCCTCTGGTCCAGCGTGCGCCAGCGTCTGGACGCCCTGGCCATTCCTCCGGCCATCCGCATCATGGCCCTCCGGGACAGGCCGGAAAGCAACCGGGGCATCCGGGTACGGCAGGCCCAGGTGAACAACGGCAGGCTGGTGCTGGACCTGGAAGTCCTGCGCCAGGGGTTCAACCCCAACCAGCCGGAGAACGTACCGGTGCACCTTTCCGTGGACAATGCCGCCGCCTCCGCCACGCTCCAGCTGGCCGGGGAAACCACCACCATCAGAAAGGAAATACCGCTGCCGCAGGGCAAGGAATCCGGTTTCGGCTTCGTCTCCCTGCCCCATGACGATTTCACCCGGGATGACCTCTCCTTCTTCACCTTCGCCCCCAGGCCCCTGGCCAACATCCTGGTCTGCGGCCCCGCCGGGGAAGTGGGGAAAACCCTCTCCCTGATGTCCGCCCCTCCCGGCCTGCCCAACAGGAAAGCCACCACGCCCGGCAGCACGCGGGCGGCGCAGACCAAGCTGGCCTCCCAATCCATGGTCGTCTGGTACGGACCGCCGCCGCGCGCGGAAATGGAAGAAAAACTCCGGGCCTTCATTGAAGAAGGAGGCCTCGTCCTCTTCCTTCCGGATGACACGGCCCACGGCATGCGCCATCCGTTCCTGGGCGTCTCCTGGGGCGCAATGGAAACGGCACCTCCGGAGGAATATTACCGCCTGGAAACGTGGGACCGCGAACGCGGCTTCCTGCGGGACGGCTCCGGCCAGGCGGCCATCCCCGCCAACAGGCTCCGCGCCGTGCGCCGCAAGCCCCTGCTGGGCAAATACCGCACCCTGGCCTCCTGGGACGACGGCACCTGCGCCGTTGCCCAGGTCCGGCACGGAACGGGCTCCGCCCTGTTCCTGGGAACCCTCCCCAGATACTCCTGGTCCAACCTGGCGGACGGCCACCTGCTGCTCCCCCTGCTCCAGCGCATGGCGGACCGGGGGGCGGAACGCTTCTCCACGGCCATCTCTCTCCGGGTGAACGATCCGGCCCTGCCGCAATCCGCCACGGATACCCCCGTGCGCATGGACAATGCCCAGGGCTCCCACCCCTCCGGCTCTCCGGCGGATACGGCGGGCGTGTACCGCCTGGGGGCGCAGACCTACGCCGTCAACCGCCCCTGGTCTGAAGACAATCCGGACCAGATTACGGATGAGAAGGTCCGCCTTCTTCTGCCGGGCGCCTCCATCAGCTCCATGCAGAGCACGGCGGAAACGCCCTCCCTGGTGCAGGAGGCCTGGAAGCTCTTCCTCATCATCTCCCTTGCCTGCCTGCTTCTGGAAGCCTTCCTGTGCCTGCCCCGGCACACGGCCAAACGTCCCAACCCCGCCACCCGCCCATGAGCCTGAGCCTTCAACCTACCGCGTTAAGCATTATCCTGGCCGTCCTGGTCATGGGCGCCGGCGTGTGGATGAGCCGCACCGCCTGCAAGCGCAACCGCCGGCCGCTCACCTTTAAGCTGGAACTGCTGCGCCTGCTGATTCTGGCGGGCATCTGCTTCCTGCTCTTCCAGCCGGAATGGGTCATCACCTCCGCCCCGCAGGAAAAACCCAAGGTCTCCATCCTGGAGGACCGCTCCGGCTCCATGGAAACGCAGGACGTGGAGCTCACCCCCCTGCACGTCGTCACCCGCACGGCTTACGTGCAGGAACTTATCAAGGGCAACAGCACGGAATCCCTGAAAGACACGCATGTGGTGGAAAACGCAGCCTTCGGCGCGCCTCCCCCTCCGGACTCCGCTGACTACGCCATGGCCGGCACGGACCTGGCCCAGCCGCTGGAAGACGCCATGCACTCCTCGGACAACCTCCGGGCCGTCATCATGTTCACGGACGGCGGGCACAACACCCCCGCCTCCGTGCTCACGCAGGCCCAGCGCATGCGCACGCGGGGCATCCCCCTCTTCATCATTCCCGCCGGCAGTCCCTACCCCCTGCCGGACCTGGCCCTTCAGGACGTGAAAGCCCCCACTTACGGCATCATCGGGGAGACGGTGCAGATACCCTTCACCATTAAAAGCACGCTGGGCAAGGAAACCCGGACCACGCTCACCCTGACCTCCAGGGATACGGGAAAAACCGTCACGCGCACCGTCACCATCCCGGCCCAAGGGGAAGTGTCCAGCGCCGTCCTGTGGAAAATAGAAAAGGAAGGGGCGGAAACGCTGGAACTCAAACTACCCGTGCAACCCCAGGAACGGATGCAGAACAACAACGCATCCTCCTTCAGCATCGCCGGCAGGCGGGAATCCATCAAGGTGCTGGTGGTGGATACGCTGCCGCGCTGGGAATACCGCTTCATCCGGAACGCCCTGTACCGTGACCCGGGCGTGGACGTGCACACCCTGCTCATTCATCCGGACATCGCGGAGATGGGGGAAGGCCCCGGCTACCTGCTCAAATTCCCGGACAGGATGGAAGACCTGGCCCAGTATGACGTCATCTTCATTGGAGACGTGGGACTGGGGCCCAAGGGGCTGACCAGTGAACAGGCAGCCCTGCTCAAGGGCATGGTTAAAAACCAGGCCAGCGGCATCGTCTTCCTCCCCGGCTACCAGGGCAGGCAGATGGAGCTCCTGAAATCCGAACTGGGGGACCTGATGCCCGTCACCTTCCTCACCGCCAAGCCGGAAGGCACCACCCAGCCCGCACCCTCCCCCCTCATCCTGACACCGGAGGGCCGCGGCTCCCTGCTCACCATGCTGGCGGACACGGAAAGTGAAAATGAGGAGGTGTGGCGCAACCTGCCGGGCTTCAACTGGTACGCCCCCGTGGAACGGCCCAAGGCAGGCACCACCGTGCTGGCCGTGCACGCGGCGGACAAGAATGCCTACGGACGCATTCCCCTCATCGTCACCCAGTCCTACGGCAACGGCAAAGTCCTCTTCATGGGGACGGACTCCGCCTGGCGCTGGCGGCGCGGCGTGGAGGACAAGTACCATTACCGCTTCTGGAGCCAGGTGGCCCGCTGGATGAGCTACCAGCGCAACATGGCCGCCGGGGAAAGAATCCGCCTGATTCCCAACCCGGAACGCCCGCGCCTGGGGGATACGCTGACGGTCACCGCCATGGTCTCCGACAAGCTGGGAGCGCCCCTCCAGGACGGGGAGGTCTTCCTGGACGTCACTGCTCCGGAAGGCACCGTCAGCCGCGTGCAGATGGACAACATGGACCATACCTGGGGTTCCTTCACCGCTTCCGTTAAAATCAACCGTCCCGGCACGTGGAAGCTGACGGCCTCCTCCTCCGCGGAACCGGACAAATCCGTCACGCTTCCGGTCATCACCATGAATGAAACGCTGGAAAAAATCGGCCAGCCCGTCAATACCGCCCTGATGGAGGAAATGACGTCCATCACGCGCGGACGCATGGTAAAGGCGGAGGAAATCCAGCAGCTCATCAAGGAAATCAAGGACCTCCCCGTGCCGCCGCCCATGGAAACGCGCATTCTGCTCTGGTGCAGCCCGTACACGCTCGGCCTCCTTCTCCTCCTTCTTACCCTCTTCTGGGTTGGCAGAAAGCTCAACGGCACCATCTGACCCGGCGCTCCCCCTTTTCCGCAGGGAAAGAACATACCCTTCCGCTACTCCGCCGCCTTGTCCGCAGCGGGAGGGGACGGCGGCGCAAACTTCAGCGTCACGCCCAGCTTTTTCCAGGCTGCCGCCATTTCCTGCTGCACTTCTTCCGGACGCTTCCCGTTCAGCAGGATGCCCCGCGCCTTGCTCTCATCCTCCGCATCCCGGGCCTTCAGGTAGCTCCGGAGGCGGGCCGCCTTTCCCTCCCCTTCCAGATGGAACCAGTACACCGTCCACAACAGGCCGGCCCAGTACCCTGCCGTGTCTCCCTTCAAGGGGCTGTCATGGCCTGCGGCGGAATGGGAGGAATCCCGCGCCAGCATGTCCGCCAGCGCAGGCAGCGACTCCTTTCCGGTGCGTACGGCGCGCGGCAGCATGGAGGCCAGCCTTTCGGGAAGCTTCCGGAACACCGCGGCCTCCTTCACCATGGGAAGGAAAGCCATGTACGCGGAAAAGCCGTCCACCAGCCAGTGCTCCAGGTCCATGGACTGCGCCACCCAGTGCGTGACGGCAAAGCGCGGATCCACGGCATCCAGCTTCAGCGGTTTCCCTTTCTTGTTCCGCAGCAGCAGAACCGTGAAACTGGTGGGGGAAAACTTGAGCCTGCCATGCGTGAGGCCCGGCGCCTGGTTAAAATCCTCTTCCTGGAAGCACACCCGCACCAGATACTTGCGGGAGGGGCGGCGCGCCACCGTCAGATTCATGGGTAGGCCCGCCAGAACGGACAAAACGGTCTCAAACCTCCGCGCCAGGGCCATGCGTTCCGCTTCCGACAATTTTCCGGGAGACTCAATCATGAAATGGTCCGTTTCATACACGCTCAGCTCATCCGTCTCCTGCACGGCCTTCACCAGCAGGAAGGAGGGAGCCGACGCCGCAGCGGGCCAGGGAGTGTCCCAGTTCGGTTCCAGAGGGACGTAACGAGCGCCGGGGCTTCCCTGCGCGGGGGGATTCTCCGCCCCCACATCCGTATCCGGAAGCGTGCCGCCGGACTTCGCCCATTCCAGAATATACGCCTGGTCCGCGCCGGAAAAAACGTTCTTGGGAACGGCCACCACACGCCCGTCCTGAAGCTTCAGGTCCACCTCCGCATCCCGTACGGCCACCAGCACGGCTACCACGGTTGCGCCCCGGTCATTGGTCCAGATGCGCGCGTGAACGCTTCCGGCCAGGCTCAGTCCGGCCAACGCGGACAGTATCTTTACGGGCACGGTCATAGGGCTCCCTTTGTCCGCACAAACTACCACATTGCCCCCCGGACGCAACCCTTTTCCCTGCACGCAATCCGCTCCGGAAGCCGTTCCACCAAAAGAAGATGGATAACATCCGCGTCATGGCTTCCTTCCGGAGGTGTTGACACGTCCCAGTAAAACCCATAATCTTATGAAAGAAAGGAAAAGCAGGCATGCACATCAGACCACTCAGAAAAAACATTCCGCTGACCGTCGTCACCCTGGCGGCTCTGGGCATCATGCTTTTCCTGTTCTTCATGCACCCCTCCTCCCCGGAAGAATCCCTGGAATTCTATACGCCGGACGGCAACGGCGTGGGCTCCTTCCGGGTGGAAATCACGGATGTGCAGTCCAATCCCGCCTATACGGAAGTGAAAATCGTTCCAGAAGACATGGAACCCTTCCAGCGGTTCATGTCCAAATTCCGCAACAAGCCCGTAACGGCCAAAATCCCCTCCTACGGAAACTACGTCGTTGTGCCGGGCAGGGACATGCAGTGTGACGGCGTCCTGAAGCTGACGGAAAACTGATGTTCCGGGAGGCAGACCCGGACACGGCATGATTTCAGCCGGGAGAGGCAGGGAGGAATTCCCATTGATACGGCTGTCAAAAAGGCATGGCGAAGGGCTGTTCCCCAAGGCTTGAACGGAAGGCGGTCAGCCGGGAATGAAGGGGTGAGCCGTTCATCTTTCCGATTCACTCACCCTGCGGGCTTCATGCTTCGCATTCCGTCCCACCGGGCACGCCCGGTTTCCCGGCCTTCATGGCGGGGTCTGTTCCGGAGAGAAACGGAGGAATTATTCTTACAAGGGCCGGAGGCCCTTGTTTCCGGCAGCGCGGCCATCAAAGAATACGGGGAAGAACTATTGCCCACGGCATGGACGGAAGACGGCCACCTGGGAATGGAGGCCTCCGGCCTTCATGTGAACCCTGCTCCGGCGCAGCGCGCAGGGAAAATCAGTTTACAAACGGTCCCCTTCCGTCCTTCCCACATCCTTCCCCCATTTCCGGGCCAGAAAGGAGCACACCATCAACTGGAGCTGGTGGAATACCATGATGGGAATGACCAGCAGGCCGATGGGCGCTCCGGCAAAGATCACGTTCATCATCGGGATCCCGGTTGCCAGGCTCTTCTTGGAGCCGCAGAAAATGATCGCGATGCGGTCCTCACGGGAAAAACGGAGCCTGCGGGAAAGGAACGCCGTCAGCCACAGGACTGCGGCCAGCAGAATGCCGCAGAACGCCAGAACCTCCACCAGGGAAAGCCAGGGAAGGTTTTTCCACACGCCGTTGATCATGGCGTGGCTGAACGCCGTGTAAATCACCAGCCAGATGGTGCTGTGATCCGTCCAGGAAGTGATGTTCCGGTGCGTCACTACCCACTTGCCTATCCAGCGCTGGGCGAGCTGTCCCGCAACAAAGGGAACCAGAATGATATAGCAGATGTTCAGGAAGGTGGAGAAATCCACGCCCCCTTCTCCCCCGCGGGACCACACCAGCCCCACCAGCAGGGGCGTGAGGAACACCCCCAGCAGGCTGGAGACGGAAGCGGAACAAATGGCCGCCGCCACATTTCCGCCCGCCATGGAGGTAAACGCAATGCTGGACTGCACCGTGGAGGGCAGCATGCACACGTACAGCATGCCCATGCACAGGTCCGGCCCCAGCACGCTGTTCCATACGGGGATGCTTAAAATCCCCAGCAGGGGGAAAATCACGAAGGTGCTGGCGGCCACCAGCCCCTGGAGCCGCCAGTGCATCAGACCCTCCCACACGGAGCGGCGGGAAAGCTTGGCCCCGTACAGGAAAAAGAGCAGGATGATGGCCGCATCACTCAGGCGGCTGAACACCGTATCCCACACGCCGGAACAGGGGAGCAGAATCCCCGCGCTCACGCTGACGATGAGGCCAACGGTGAAACGGTCCAATTTGGAAAGGAATCCCGGCATGGAGGCATTGAAGGAAGGTGAACGCCGTTTCCGGCTCCCTACTTGAAGCGCACGGCGTGTTTCTTGCTCAGGCGCAGAACGCTGCCGGGAGCCAGTTCCAGCACGGCGGCGGGGTCCGTCACCTTCACGTCATTCAACTGGATGGCGCCGGGCGTAAAATGTTCCTTGCGCAGCACGCCGTTGGACTTCTTCACCTGGAAAACGTTCTCAAACAGGAAGGCCGCCAGGGCCAGCGCGTTCATGCCGGCAGGCAGGGAGGCAATCTCCACTTCCGGCAGGTCTGCGGCGGCCAGGTCCCTCTTGGAAAAACGGGTCTCCCAGTCAGCGCGGGCGGCATCCGCGGAGGCGGAATCGTGGTAACGGGCCGTAATCTTCCAGGCCAGCAGCTTCTTGGCTTCCATGGGGTGCAGGTCCATATCCCGCTTTTCACCCAGCAGGACCAGGTAATAGCGGTCCATCAGCTCATCGCTGGCGCTCATCATCTTGCCGAACATCATTTCCGGGGCTTCATCCACGCCCACGTAATTCCCATAGGACTTGGACATCTTGCGCACGCCGTCCAGGCCTTCCAGCAGGGGCATGGTCATGGCGATCTGGGGCGGCATGCCTTCCTCCTTCTGAAGGTCGCGCCCCACCAGGATGTTGAAAAGCTGGTCCGTGCCGCCCAGCTCCACGTCCGCACGGATTTCCACGGAATCCCAGCCCTGCATGATCGGGTACTGCATCTCGTGCAGGCGTACTTCCTTGCCGCCTTCCACGCGGGCCTTGAAATCCTCCCGCGCCAGCATCTGCTGCATGGTGACGCGGGAATTGAGCTTCAGCACTTCCTCATACGTCATCTTGCGGAACCAGTCCCCGTTATAGACGATCTCCGTCTTGTCACGGTCCAGAATCTTGAACGCCTGCTTGGTGTACGTTTCCGCATTCGCCAGCACCTGTTCTCGGGAAAGCGGGGGACGGGTGACGGAACGGCCGGAGGGGTCTCCGATGGTAGCGGTAAAATCCCCGATGAGCAAAATGGCCTGATGGCCCAGTTCCTGGAACTGGCGCAGTTTTTCAATAGCCACCGTATGGCCCAGGTGAATATCCGGCGCGGTGGGGTCCACGCCCAGCTTCACGCGCAGGGGACGCCCTAGCTTGAGACGCTCCTTCAATTCTTCACGGCTGATTACGACGGCAGTACCGCCCATCAATATATCCAGTTGCTCATCTATAGTCATTGATCTGGCGCATAGAGTGCCGGGGGCGCCGCGCCTTTTCAAGCTTATATCCTGTGCGCGAAGAGCCAGGCCCGCCCAAGGGTCCCGCAGAACCCGCCCCTGTTCCAGAAACCGGGCGGCGCGCCGCCGGGGATGGAATCAGGAAGGCCCGGGAAACTGCATTCCGGCACAGCCCTTCTTTACGGCCCTTTTTCCGCCAACGCCGGGTCCATAAGGAACCTTCCCCCGGCGGATGCTCATCTACATGAGCTGGTACAGCCGGGGATAGGAAGCCTCATTGGCGGTAACGTAATGCGGGCGCTGGTGGGGCCTGGGCCGGTTCTGGTTGCCATGCCAGCCATTATGATGATTATGGTTGTAATGGTTTGACGGACCGGGCCGGTAATAGTCATTGTCGTGGTGATGGCACCCTGCGGCCAGGACGGCGACGGTTGCTGCGGCAAGAATAGGTATTATTTTCATATTCATCTTTCTGAATGGTGAGACCATCCGGAAAGAGGAATGCGAACAAAAAAAGTCTGTCACGCATGTCACCCCAGCATGCGCTCCCTGTTGACAAAGAACACGGCGCCCAGCACGCACAGGAAGGCCCACAGGTAGTCCCACTTCCATTTCTCCCCGATGTAGAACAAGGCAAACGGGATGAACACGCACAGGGTGATGACCTCCTGCATGATCTTGAGCTGGGCCACGTTCAGGCCGCCCGCGTTGCCCAGGCGGTTGGCGGGAATCAGGAAGCAGTATTCAAAAAACGCCACGCCCCAGCTCATCAGGATAATCAGCATCAGCGGCTTGTCATCCGCCGGGGAACCTTTCTTCAAATGCCCGTACCACGCCCACGTCATGAAGACATTGGAGATGACCAGCATGGAGATCGTTAACGCAACTTTCATTCTTTTTAATTCAACAACGTCAATCCCTGGAAGACTTGGGGTCCAGGGCGTCCCGCAGTCCGTCCCCCAGGAAATTCAGCGCCAGCAGCGTGGCGGAAAACAGCAGCGCCGGGAACAGGAGCAGTTCCGGGCTCACCTCCATGCGGTCCGCCCCTTCCTTGATCAGCGTGCCCCAGGAGGAATTGGGGACCTTCACCCCCAGCCCCAGGAAGGACAGGACGGCCTCCAGCAGCATGATGCCGGGGACGGCCAGCGTGGTGTACACGATGACGGAGCCGAAGAGATTGGGCGCGATGTGGCGGAATAAAATCTTCATGTGGCCGATGCCCAGGGAACGGGCCGCCTCCACAAACTCCTGCCCCTTCAGCTCCAGCGTCTGCGTGCGCACGATGCGCGCCAGCGTCAGCCAGCCCAGCGCGCCGATGGCGATGAACAGGGGAATCAGCCCGGTCATGGGGCTCACCATTTCCACGGACCAGCCCGTGACGCCGGAAACCCACTGCGTCAGCCGCTGGGCGGGTTCCTCCACAGACAGGGAGAAAATAATGACCAGAACAATAAAAGGCAGGGCAAAGAGCACATCCACCAGGCGCATCATCAGGGAGTCCAGCCGCCCCCCGGCATAGCCGGAAACCAGCCCGTACGTCACGCCGATCACCAGGGAAACGCCCGTGGCCACTACGCCCACCAGCAGGGAAATGCGGCCTCCGTACAGAACGCGGGCCAGCAGGTCCCGCCCCAGCTGGTCCGTACCGAACCAGTGCTCCCGGGAGGGGCTTTCCGCAATGCGCGCCAGGTCCTGCACATTCGGGTGCGGCAGCCACGGCAGGAGGGGGCCCAGGAAACAGGCCGCCACAATCAGCGCCAGCGCCAGCAGGGAGAACATGGCCGCGCGGTTCCGGGAAAGCCGCAGAAAGGCGTCCTTCCACAGGGAAGAGCCCTGCTCCTCCGCGCTGTTCCATTTCCCGCTCTTCATGACTCCGTTCTCAATCTGGGGTTGACGGCCATCTGCACCAGGTCCACGGCCAGATTGGCCGCGACAATCAGGATGCCGTAAAACAGGACAAGCCCCTGGATCAGGAAATAATCCCGGTCCGTGGTGGCATTAACAAAGTGCTGGCCCATGCCCGGAACCTGGAAACAGGTTTCCACCACAAAAGAACCGGTAATCATGGCCGCAAAAGCCGGCCCCAGGTAGGAAAGGGCCGGAATCAGCCCCCCGCGCAGGGCGTGCTTCCAGACCATGCGGAAGGGCCCCGCCCCCTTGGCGCGGGCCGTCCGGATGAAATCCTGCCCCAACACCTCAAGCATGCCGCCGCGCGTCAGGCGCGCCAGATACGCGGCATTCACCAGCCCCAGCGTCAGCGCGGGCAGAACCACGCAGCCCGGGGAATCCCACCCCGCCACGCTCAGGCCGGGCACATTCATGCCTAGGCCCACGCCCAGCAGCGGAGCCACCACAAAGGCGGGAATGCAGATGCCCGCCATGGAAACCAGCATCACCCACCAGTCCATCCACCTGTTCTTGTACAGGGCGGCCACGATTCCGGCGGGAATGCCCACCAGAATGGAAATCACCATGCCGATCACGCCCAGCTGGAGGGAAACCGGGAACGACTGCCCGATCATGTCCGCCACGCTGATTCCCTCCTTCACCAGGGACGGTCCCAGGTCGCCATGAACCAGCATGTTCCACCAGTAGCGCCCGTACTGCACCAGGGAACTCTGGTCCAGCCCGTAACTGGCCTGAAGCTGCTGGAGGACGTGGTCCGGCAGCTTCTTCTCCCCCATGAAGGGGTGGCCCGGCAGCAGGCGTATCAGGAAAAACGTCACCGTCTCCAGCACCAGCAGAACCAGGAGCCCCTGCCCCAGGCGCTTCAGAATCATCCGGGTCACGGCGCGGCCTCCTTCCCATGCGCCGGAGGCGCCCCCAGGCTCATGTCTTCAAACAAATGGTTGTCCAGCAGCAGGGGGTGCCACCCCTGCACCTCCGGCCTCTTCAGGTAGGACCGCCTGGCCCAGTACAGGGGGATTACCGGAGATTCCGCCAGCATCAGCGCTTCCGCGCGGGCCAGCAGGGCCATGCGCTTCCCCTGGTCTCCCGTGGCGCGGCTCTCCGCCAGCAGCCGTTCATACTCCGGATGGGACCAGCCCGTATTATTGTTTCCGGAAGCGGCGCTCCACAAATCCAGAAAACTGGACGGGTCCAGATAATCCCCGGACCAGGAGGAGGAGCTGAAATCATACTGCATGGAGTTCTGCGCGAACTTGTAGGCCGTCCACTCGCAGGAACGGATGTCCACGTGAATGCCCAGATGCCTCTTCCACATGCCCTGGATGGCCTCCGCCATGGTCTTCTGCACCTCGCGGGACGTGGTCATCAGCTCCAGCCGGGGAAACCCCTTGCCGCCGGGAAAGCCGGCCTGGGCCAGCAGGGCGCGCGCCTTCTCCGGATTAAACTCCACCCCGTGCGGCGTCTTGTAGCCCGCGCCGTCCGGCGTAAAGCCGAAGCACGGCTGGCCGCCCCCGCACACCACGTCACGCACCAGGGCCTCCCGGTCCACCGCCAGGGAAAGAGCCTGCCGCACGCGGGCGTCATTCAGCGGCACGCGTCCGGTATTCAGCCGGTAAAAAATAGTCACGTAATAATCATCCTGGCAGAACTGGCCTTTTCCCCGCTCCTGAGCGTACGCCGTCATCTCGGGAGGCACGTTATTGGTCACATGAAGCTTGCCGTTGAAAAACATGCGGGTTTCCGTGAAGCCGTTCACGGTGGGAAGAAAACGCACGCCGTTCAGGCGCACGGCCCCGGCATTCCGGTAGCGGGGATTGCGCCGCACCTCCACATAATCATTGAAACGGTGCTCCGCCATCAGAAAAGGGCCGTTCCCCACCGCGGCGCCGGGCCGCGTCCACGCGCCCGTCCTGTCCATCATCCCGCCGCGGGCTTCCACCGCGTGCCGGGGAACCGGGAACCAGGTGCAGTGAAGCAGCAGCAGGGGAAGCTGGGGCATGGGGGAGCGCATCGTCAGCTCCAGCGTGTGATCATCCGCGGCGCGTACCCCCACCCCCGCGGCATCCCATAAATCCGGGCGACCGGACCGGGCATCCTCCAGCATGAGGGCCGCCATCTTCCGCACGGCCGCTTCCGGCATGCCCTCCGGCCAGTCCATGCGGGACGGGTTGCGCCGTAGCTCTTCCCACTCTGCAGTTCCCAAGGCATCCAGCTTCCGCCAGTCCACCCGGTCCAGCAGAGCGGCATCCAGCCCGTTTTCCGCGGCAAACCGGGAACTTGGACCGCATAAAACCAGGCTGCGGCGGTTCCTGTTATAAGCCTCCGCATTCTTCAGGGGATAAAGCATGTCCGCATACCGTCCGCCAAACTCCGGATGCAGCAGGCGGTGATAGGCATAAACGAAATCATGAGCCGTCAGCGGCGCTCCATCGCTCCACACGGCGTCCTTCCTCAGGAAAAACCGCCACTTGTCCGCTTCCGGATTATGCGTCCAGGACTCCGCTACGGCCGGATGGAACACGGCGTCATCCCGGGAATCCCCCCGCAGCAGCCCTTCCATCACGGAATTGATGATCTTGAAATCGGAAACGGAGGTGGCGATGTGGGGGTCGAAACTCTGGGGCTCCGTATTATTGCCCACGATCAGAACGCCTTCTTCCCGGGCCCGTTCCACGCTGGTACGCGTGTCGCATCCGGCGAGCAGAAGCATCACACAGAACATCATGAACAGGCGCATGGGCGGATTCTGTCAGGTTTCCGTTCTCCGTGCAAGGCTTCACCTTAAAGAAATGGAAGTGCGCAAACGCCGTGCTTCTGGTCTTTTGCCATGCCGCTGAACTTGAAACTGGTTTTCGGGATACAAAAAAATAATATCTCTGCCATGTCTAAATTCAAGCAGCACTTGTTTTGTCTTCTGACGCTGGCGGCAGCCGTCTTTGCAGCGCCATCCCTGGCGGGAAACACGGCGCCTTGGGTCAGAGCGTACATTGAAGGGGAGGAAATCACAGGCTCCACGCTGGAAAGCCGCTACACCGCCCCGGAAGATGAATCCCCGTCCCCCGTCATCCGCTGGGAAAAGAGCGATTCCAGAAACGGGAAACCCGTGCTCGTCCAGCAGGGGGCGGACGCGGAATCCTATACCCTGACGGACAAGGACGCCGGAAAATACTTCCGCATCATTGTGGGAGCGGGAACGAAGGATGCCATTGAAAGCGCCTGGATAGGCCCCGTCATGACGGAAGAACAGGCGGAAGGCATCACCAACCGCTTTGACTCCGGCAAATCCTATCACGAAAACGTGGCGGACCTTCAAAACGAACTGAAGGAAAGGCTCAAGGACTCCGTCTATTTCACCGTGGAAACAGGTCCTCTGCACGCCTCCCCCTACGCCATGGTGCGCAACGAACGGACAGCCATTCCGGAAAACCTGCGCCCGTTCCGTGAAAACGGAAAAATCTACCTGAACCAGCCCTTCATCCAGGCCGTCTTCAAGAAGGAACTGCCGGATGAAATCATGGAGGAAGCCGGAGGCCAGAAAGCCTACGAACTGGGCAACGCAGCCAGGGCGCTCAAGCTCAACCTCTGGCTGGGCGACAAAAACCGCGCCCCGGTGGACAACTTCCGCATGCAGCCCATGGCGGAAGGCCTGGTGATCCTCACGCCGGAAAAAAACGTGTTCTCCCCCGTGAAGGACCGCGACCTGATCAATGAAGCGGTGAACCAGCTCTTTGACTTCAAGGCCGGGGAGGAACAGCTCCAGTGGTTCCGCAACGCCAAATTCGGCATGTTCCTGCACTGGAACCCCTCCTCCCTGCTGGAACGGGAAATAAGCTGGGAACGCAATGCGGTCCGGCCCAGGGACAGCGCCAGCGGGCACAAGAACATCGTGGACTTTGAATATGACTCCGCCTACCGGAACTTCAATCCCAGGCAGTACGATCCCCGCAAGTGGATGTCCATTGCCAAAAAAAGCGGCATGAAATATGCCGTGCTGACCACCAAGCACCACGACGGATTCAGCAACTTCCCGTCCAGCTACGATACCTACACGATTGCCGCTACTCCTTACAAAAAGGACATCGTGGGGCAGTTTGCGGCAGCGGCCCGTGCCGCCGGGCTGAAGGTGGGCTTCTACTATTCCGGGCGCGACTGGTTCAATCCCTATTACCTGACCAACCAGCACTACCGTTATCTGGAATACTACTTCGGCCAGCTCAGCGAACTGCTCACCCGCTACGGCCAGGTGGACGTCATCTGGTTTGACAGCCTGGGCAACAGCTCCCTCAACCAGTGGGACCCGCGCACCATGGTGAGACGCATCAAGCAGTACCAGCCGGACATCCTGATCAACAACCGCATGAACGGAACGCGCGGCGGCGGCAACAAAGGCGACCTGCTGGAGGAACTCAAGGGAGACTTCCTGACGCCCGAATGCAAGCTGGGGCCGTTCAACAGCAAAACCCCGTGGGAAAGCTGCATGACGGTGGCCAATATTCCCGGCACCCACTGGACGGGAAACTGGTCCTATACCTCCAAGGCAAAAACCGTTCCCCTGGAAAAATCCATCAAATTCCTGATCAACAACACGGTCAAGGACGGCAACCTGCTTTACAACATCGGGCCTACGCCGCTGGGCGCCTTTGACCCGGAACAGGCCAACATCTTCCTGTCCATGGGCAAATGGATAGCCCCTTACCGGGAAGCCATCTACAACACCCGCGGCGGCCCCTACATTGAACAGCCCTGGGGCGGAAGCTGCTACAAGACAAGCGCCAATGGGAAAAAGACCGTCTATCTCCACGTCAGCCCGCTGATCGCCCAGAACGGAAAAGCGCTGAAAGGCTCCGAACCGCTGTTCATCAAGGACCTCGGGGAGAAATTCACGAAAGCGACCGTCATCGTGAACGGAAACGGCAACGGGAAAGCCGCCAAGCTGGAAAAGGAAGACGGCCAGTACAAAATCACGCTGCCCGCGGGCGTAACCTGGGACAGCCTGGACACCGTCATCAAACTCCAGTAACCCCCTTTCTCCCGTCTGGAGAGAGCATGCAGAAAGCCGGGTCCGGTATCACGCCGGGCCCGGCTTTTTATTCCGGAAAACAGCACTTCCATCGTAACTCCTGACGGCCGCACTGCCGGAAACCGGGGCATCCGGCCCTTGTAAAAGAATGTCCCCCTCCCGCCCCGGAACAAGTTCAAAGGTGAAGGATACTCCAGGTTAAAGGGTGGGCAAAGCATGAAGGCCGGGAAACCGGACGTGCCCGGTTGGGCGGAATGCGAAGCATGGCCCCTCCTTTCCGTCCAGCCGTAACGCGGTTTCCCGGCTCTTGCAAAACATGCTTCCCTGCAAGCGGAGCCGCAGGCAAATTAAAACCCCGCGGCGGCATGAAACCGCAGCGGGGCCGTTTTCCTTAATCAGGGAATAAGGGAAAGGAAGTAATGATTACTTGCTCTGCGCCTTCTTGGCGGCGTCAATCTGGGCCTTGATCTGATCCTTGTTGGCAAGGATGCCGGCCTTGATGCGGGGAGCCCGCTGTCCGGCTTCCGTACCCGGCTTCAATTCGGCAACCTTGTCCAGAATCAGCACGGCGCCGTCCACGTCACCGGTGGAATTCAGGTAGGTGCCAAACTCCATCATCAGCAAATCCTGCTGGGTTTCCGGAAGAAGCTTGTCGCGGTCCGGGTAGGCCTTCACCACCTGGAGGGCTTCCGCAGGCGTGGTCTTGTCCGTCAGCTTGCCGGCAAGGTAATCCTGCACATCCTTCTGTTCCTTCTTGAGCTGGTCGGCGTGGGCGTCCGCGGCTTTCAGTCCGGACTTGTCATCCTTG
The DNA here is from genome assembly GCF_018709685.1 of Akkermansia muciniphila. Taxonomy (GTDB): domain Bacteria; phylum Verrucomicrobiota; class Verrucomicrobiia; order Verrucomicrobiales; family Akkermansiaceae; genus Akkermansia; species Akkermansia muciniphila_E. The sequence continues at coordinate 32,285 of NZ_JABDHQ010000013.1, read as the reverse complement.
TCCAGCTTCTTGATTTCAGCCTTCACATCGCCGTAAAAAGTATCCACATAATCCTGGGGAGCCAGCTTGAGGACTTCCATCAGGGCGGCAACCTTGGCTTCATCCGTGGTGGCCTTGGCAACATTTGCCTCGGCGGCCTGCAGGGCTTCCTTGTTCTTCAAGGCCTCCTGCATGGACTTCATCACGTCTTCCTTGGAACGGCCGCCCACAAACCCGCCGAACGGCTTGCCGGAGGCATCCGCATACACGATCGTCGGGAACCCCTGCACGCCGTACTGCTGGGCCAGCTTGTCATTGGCGGCTTTCATTTCCTTGGACTGTTCCTTGTTACGCGGATAATCCAGTTCCACCAGAACGAAATCCTTGGAAGCTTCCTTCTGGAAATCAGGCTTGCTGAATACATTGGCGCGGAGTTGCATGCAGGGCGGGCACCAGTCCGAACCGGTGAACTCGATCATGAGGTCCTTCTTCTGTTCGGCGGCCTGCTTCTTGGCGGCATCCATATCGGTAACCCAGCCTTCCGCGGCAAAACAGGGAGCAACGCAGGCGGCAACAACTATTGGCAGAATTTGTCTAATCATATCTACTATTTAATATTGAAGAGTCGGACACCCCGCGTCAATCTCCTGTTCAATCATTTTTGGAAAATTTCCAAAAGGACGCGTCTTCACAGGAAAAACGGCGCGCGCCTCCCCAGGAAAAAATCCGCTGCACCTTGGGCGGCCAGTGTCATTACCGTACCAAATCCGTGATTGCCTTTCAGCGTGTTTTCACTTATGTACTGGGCATATCATGAACACGGTTTTAATCATTGGAGCAGGCGGCGTAGGACATGTGGTAGCCAACAAATGCGCCCAGCTGCCGGAAATCTTTCAGAACATTCATCTGGCCTCCCGCACGAAAAGCAAATGTGACGCCATTGCGGACGACGTGCGCGCCAGAACGGGCGTCAGCATCACCACCCACGCCGTGGATGCGGACGACGTTCCCGCCACCGTGGCCCTCATCCGGGAAGTGAAGCCGCAACTACTGATCAACGTGGCCCTTCCCTACCAGGATCTCACCCTGATGGACGCCTGCCTGGAAACCGGCGTCAACTATCTGGACACCGCCAACTATGAACCCCGGGACGTAGCCAAATTCGAATACTCCTGGCAATGGGCGTACCAGGACAAATTCCGCAAGGCGGGGCTCTTCGCCCTGCTGGGCTCCGGCTTTGACCCCGGCGTCACCAACGTCTTCACGGCGTGGGCGCTCAAGCACCACTTTGATGAAATCCATACGCTGGACATCATTGACGTGAACGGCGGCAACCACGGCAAGGCCTTCGCCACCAACTTCAACCCGGAAATCAACATCCGGGAAGTGACGGCCCCCTGCCGCCACTGGGAAAACGGCGCCTTCCGGGAAACCGCCCCCATGAGCATGCACCAGAGCTTCACGTGCCCGCAGGAAGTGGGCACCTATGAAATCTACCGCATGTACCATGAGGAAATGGAAAGCCTGGTCAAGCACATCCCCACCATCCGCAGGGCGCAATTCTGGATGTCCTTCTCCCCGAACTACCTCAAGCATCTGGAAGTGCTCCAGAACGTGGGCATGACCCGCATTGACCCGGTCATGTACAACGGCGTGGAAATCATCCCCCTGCAATTCCTGAAAGCCGTGCTGCCGGACCCCGGGGACCTGGGCAAGACGACGAAGGGGAAAACCTGCATCGGCAACGTCATCACCGGCGTAAAAGACGGCAAATTCAAGGCCGTCTACATCTACAACATCTGCGACCACGAAAAATGCTTTGAAGAAGTAGGCTCCCAGGCCATCTCCTACACCACAGGGGTTCCGGCCATGATTGGCGCGGAAATGATCCTCACGGGCAAATGGTCCGGCGCGGGCGTCTTCAACATGGAGCAGAACGATCCGGACCCCTTCATGGACGAGCTCAACAAGCGCGGCCTCCCCTGGCAGTGCGTGGAGCTTACGGAAGAACAGGCCAAAGCCCTGCAAGTCCACTGATAACGGGCTCCGGCAGGAGCCGCAGACTTCATCAAAAGCCAGGCATTGAACACTCAATGCCTGGCTTTTCCCTTCTTCCCCCGCGCCGCCAAGTTTCTTTTTTTGACGGAAAAGAAACGCAAGCGCGTTTTTACGGGCGGATGGTGTTCCTTCCGGTAAACGGCGGACTTCTCCAATTACTTTAACAAACACGGGCTTCTTCCGGGCCGGGCCGGAACTGCCATCCCCCGGAAAGAAAAAGAGAAGCTCCGCGCAGTGTTTTTACGCCGCAGGCATAATTTGCTGGCAGGAAAAGCAAACGGGCGGTAAAAACGGGGTGCCATGAAATATCTTGCGCTATTTCTTATCTTTCTGTTCAAACGGTGCAGGGGAAGGAACCGGCCCCATGGCGAATCGCCATCATCGGCGACACGCATGACTCCCCCGAGCGCATGGCGGGAAGCGAAGGGGTAGCCGTCAACTTCATCAAAACCCTGTACGGGGAAATCCTGAAACACCAGGTGGACATGGTCATCCAGGTGGGAGACATGGCGGACATTGAAGGAAGCGCCCCCGTCAACGGACTCGCCAAACGCAAGGAACTCAACAAGATGCTGGAGGAAAAAGGCATCCCATTCTATGCCGTGCGGGGCAATCATGAATCCATCCCCCTCCGCGCAAAACAATTCAGGGAACTCTTCCTGCCCACCCGCAAACAGGGAGCCAGGGGGCTGGCCACCAGAAAGCTGAACTACGGCATCCGCCATAAAAACGCCTCCCTGTACTTCATGGATGTTGACCTGACCCCGGACCAGATGGTGGACTTCAGCGCGTGGGTCAAAAAGAACAGGAGCAAGGCCAACACCGTGCCGCGCCATTGCCTGGTCTTCACCCACCGCACCCTGCAAACGCCCATGCAATTCCGGGAATGCCTGTGGGGCCGCTACAATGACAGCGCGGCGGAACACCAGAACGCCTTTTACCGCAACCTGCGGGAAGCGGGCGTCCGCTTCGTCGTCACCGGGCACCTGCACGCGCATGACCTGTACATGATCACATCCCCGGACGGGAAAAACACCCTCACCTCCCTCATCTGCGCGCCTGCGGGCAACAAGGTGCTCCCTGCCCCGTTCCTTCTTCCCGCAAAATCACGGGTAAAAACCCTGCAATACCGCTCCGGCATCACGGCCTACTACATCCTGACCGTCTACCCGGACTCCATGACTCTGGACACCTACGCCGCCCCCAACAACGGCGTTACCGACGAAGGCCCCAAAAGCAGCGAATTCAAAAAACTGCACTCCTACGGGATTCCGATGAATTGAAAACCGGAATCTACGCGGCACCAACTCCAGACGGGAAAGGAAACTGGATTCCTTCAGCCATTCCGGATAAACTTGAACCTGACGCGGCCAGCAGGCAAATGAGGGCGAATGCTGCCTCCTTCCCCCTGCTTGCGCCAACCCCAAGCTCACAGAAAATTCCCGGGAGACCGGCGATCTGCATAAAGCCTTGGTTAACGTACATTGACATCATTGGAATAAAAACTACGGACTTGAAAATAACAGCATGGCAAACAGGTTGGCGGAAAACGGCAACTGCACCTCTAACCATCAACTGTTAACTTCCAAGCCGTCGCATCCCACACGGGATGCGTGGATTGAAACAAATTTTCTACCCTGATTTTGAAATGACCTATCCGTCGCATCCCACACGGGATGCGTGGATTGAAACTCCATGCGAGTCTCTTGCACCAATGTAAGATTGTGTCGCATCCCACACGGGATGCGTGGATTGAAACCCCTGCCACCACTCGGCCGCGTCATCAGGTCCGGTCGCATCCCACACGGGATGCGTGGATTGAAACCGCCACGCCGGGGGCGTCAATCGTGAACGTCTTCGTCGCATCCCACACGGGATGCGTGGATTGAAACATCAAATTCCCTGTGGTTGAGGTCATCCCGGAGGGTCGCATCCCACACGGGATGCGTGGATTGAAACTGTTGTTGTTTGAAAAAAGAGCTTTAGCCGGGGAGTCGCATCCCACACGGGATGCGTGGATTGAAACATATGATCAATACTGATCTTTTTAAGTACGCCTGGTCGCATCCCACACGGGATGCGTGGATTGAAACCACGGTCGTACATTGGCTTTGGATTAGTTTCAAAGTCGCATCCCACACGGGATGCGTGGATTGAAACCAGAGCATGGCCCAACTTTCCACCCCGTTTTGGAGTCGCATCCCACACGGGATGCGTGGATTGAAACGCCGCCAGCTTGGCCAGCGCCAGGCTCGTGAACGGTCGCATCCCACACGGGATGCGTGGATTGAAACTCCACGTCCACCATTACGGCGGTCTACCCCGTCAGTCGCATCCCACACGGGATGCGTGGATTGAAACACTGTAGGGGCAAATGCCTCTACCTTAATGCACGGTCGCATCCCACACGGGATGCGTGGATTGAAACCTTTGTGCTGGCGGATGGCACGATGGCGCTGATGTCGCATCCCACACGGGATGCGTGGATTGAAACTTTCTAATGAGCGCAATTCCTGCACTTGAATAGCGTCGCATCCCACACGGGATGCGTGGATTGAAACCCATCCGCAGGATTTACAGCATCCCCGGCACAGGTCGCATCCCACACGGGATGCGTGGATTGAAACGAGGACCGCTCCCCGCAGGAACGTGGTTATCTCGGTCGCATCCCACACGGGATGCGTGGATTGAAACTATGCGTTTAGGTGCATCACTTTGCATTTTTAACGTCGCATCCCACACGGGATGCGTGGATTGAAACGCAACCCATTCAGACACAAGGTAAAATGCGGCGGTCGCATCCCACACGGGATGCGTGGATTGAAACCCGATTTTTGGCACGCTAGAAGGGGCCTAGAACGGTCGCATCCCACACGGGATGCGTGGATTGAAACGCCTGGGCGCCTGCCGCTTCTCCCGCCGTGGGAGGTCGCATCCCACACGGGATGCGTGGATTGAAACCTTGTAAGCTCCGCAGCCACGGAAAACAACCATGGTCGCATCCCACACGGGATGCGTGGATTGAAACTTACAGATTGAAAATGTGCGGGAATTTTTCCCGGGTCGCATCCCACACGGGATGCGTGGATTGAAACCTGTTCTCCCGGATGAGGATCACCGCGCCCATGCGTCGCATCCCACACGGGATGCACAGATTGGAATGAATCGTCCGTCAATTTTATGGAAGAGATTTCCCGTCACATCCTGCATGAAATGTGCGGATATTCTTAATCCCATAATACATGGCGGCGCCACGGTTGACGTAGTCATCCGGGTTTTGGGACAGGTCCACCCAGAAGATGAAGGAGCACCAGGAGGAGGGGGGCTCCAGGGACGGAACAACGACTTCCAGAACGCCCGCCTTTTTCTGCTCCAGAATCAGGCGGACGCGCTTTTCATGCTGGCGGAACAGGAGCAGATGGTCGTGAAGGGTGGAAAGAACACACAGTCCGGATAGGACGAGAAAAATGGCTGTAAAGATACGGGGCCGCGGCACGGCGCAGGGGATGCCGTACCAGGCGTGAAGGAGAACCAGCACCCCGATGCCGAACAGCAGGGTAGCGGAGAACATGGCATGGTCTGCCGGAACAACGGCAGCGGCAAAAGAGAGAGCCATGGCGTATGCCGTCAAAATGTATGCCGCAGCCGTTCCAACCTGAATTTTCCATGGACGGAGGGAGTTCCGGTCCCTGCGGAAACATTTCCAGAGTACCCAGGCGGCAGCCGCGCCCAGCAGCAGAGGCAGGGCCAGGTATTCATGCATCCGGAGCAGAAGCGCGGGAACGGCTTCCAGCCTGTCCCACACGCCGGAGAGCGGTTCCGCGCAGCCGGGCGTGACGGAGTTCATCCGGGCGGAAACGCCGGGAGCCAGCAGCATGCACAGGGAACCCGCCACCTGCGCCGCCAACCCCGCATAAGACCACAGCGGAAGTTTTCTTTTCCGGACCAGGCGGACGAAGACGAACAAGGCCCCCAGCAGGAGCCAGGTGCCCGGAATGTTGTTTTCATTGGTCATGCCCGCCAGGAAACCCAGCGCCAGCACAGCGGGCCATTTTCCCCAGCCGTTTTTCCCGCGTTCTCCTTTTATTCCGTTTTCCCCTTTTTCCAGCAGGCCGCGGTACAGGCACAGGAAGCCCAGCCAGAGAGCGGCAGCCCAGGAATAGTTGGTGGCCCCGGAGAGCCAGTAAATGGTGACGCCGGGCCGGGCCGTACAGGTGAAGAGCAGGAGCAGAGCCAATCCGAAGAGCCGCACGTCCGGCCAGGAACGGGGGTCCACCCTGCGCCCGGCGGCCAGATAAAACATCATCAGCGCAAGGCCGACCTGCACAAAGGGGTTGAGCAAAAGGAAGAGCCATTTGCCCGCCGTAGCCACGGCAAACGCCAGGTATTCCCCAATTCTGGGGTTCCAGGTCATGTAGGACGCCGCACAGCGTTCCCAGACCAGGCTGAAGGAGAAACGGTGCTCCATGCCCGTCAGGGCATGATGGTACGTGTCAGAAGTAAAGGGACTCCACCAACTGACCAAAGCCACATACAAAAGGGCGGCGGCAACCAGCGCCCAAAACCACACCGTGGACGTACGGGGGGAGGGCATTAGCTCGGCTCCGGTTTCTTTTTCCGCAGCGCCGGAGGCAGGTCCAGGTCTTCCCCGTCCAGAATGAGGGGGCGCACCCGCGCAAACAGTCCGTGTCCCGCGCGTTCTTCCTCTCCTTCGTCCGGAGGAGTGCCTTCTTCCAGCGCCTTGATGTCCGGAACAGGGAGCAGTTCTTCTTCCGGCTCCTCATCCGCTCCGGATGCTTCCGCAACAGGAGCAGATTCCGAAGGCGTTTCCTCCGCGTCCGGCACGGTCGGCACAGGCCGGACGGGCACCAGCTCTTCTTCCAGTTCACGGTCATCCCTCCTGACGACGGGGGAAACGGGAGGTTCCGGCTCCGGACGCCATTCCGGTTCAGGGGCGGCGACAGGAGCAACAGGCTGAATGAGGGTTTTCCCCGCTCCGATAAAAGGTTCTTCTTCCGGTACAAGCACCGCCGGAGCCGCTGGTTCCTGACGGGGAACGGGAGCAGGCGCGGGAGAAGCCGCCGGTTCCTCTGCGGGCACCACGCCCAGCACGGTCAGGGACAGGCGGTCTTCCGGCTGTTCAGCCACGGAGGCGCCGATATGGAGGCGCACTCCATTCCCCAGGATTTCCGCCACTCCGCCCGCCAGGGCTTCCAGGCGATGCAGGGTCAGGGAACTGCCGCCGCGCACCAGCACCAGAACGTCATCCACTTCCCCCAGACGTTTTTCCAGGAAAAGGGGAGAGTGCCGGACCTGGTCCAGCATGTCCGCCGTGGAAGCGTCCGAGGACGCTTCCCCTACGCCGAAGGAGCAAATTCCCTTCCCCGTTCCGGCTACGCGGAGCAGGTCATCCAGGCCCACGCGGAGCAGGCTTCCGGAAGAGTTCAGCAGGGACGGCACGATGAGCACGGCGCGGGCTATGAGGGCATTGACCACGGAAAAGGCTTCCAGCACTCCCTTGTCAGGGTCAATGAGGTTTTCCATGGCGTCATTGTCAAACCGCAGGACCATGTCGGAATACAAGGCCAGCCGGGACAGGGCTTCATCCGCCTGGGCGGCGCGCCTGTCCCCTTCAAACCGGAAGGGGCGGATGACGACGCTGACGACGTAGGAGCCCTGCTCCTTGGCCAGCCGCGCCACTTCCGGCGCCACGCCGGACCCCGTTCCGCCTCCCAGCCCGGCAGCAAGGACGGTCAGCGCGCTGCCTTCCAGCGCGCGGAGGATGGATGATTCACTTTCACAGGCAGCCTGCGCCCCTACGGAGGCATCCCCGCCGGAACCCAGCCCCCGGGTCAGTCTGGCCCCCAGATGGACCTTGCACGGAACGGCGGAGGCGTTCAGCAGGCGGGCGTCCAGGTTCATGGCGCACACGGAAGCCTCCTGCGGAGCCAGCAGCAATGCTTCCTCCATCACCTTGGTTCCTGCGGAGCCGATGCCGCACAGGCAGATTTTTCCGGATAGTCCGGACGGGGCCTGGGGAGAAAAGTCCAGCATGGTTTTTTGATTGGGGTGGAGATTGATCAGGAGTTCTTCCTGCCGAAGAGGCCCAGCACGCGCCCCAGCCAGCTCCGCTGCTGCGGCAGTTCGGCATCCAGAATCTGGGCATACCGTATCAGGCCTATGGCCGTGCAGTAACGCGGGTCATCCAGGTAGGAAGGAGCGCCGTTTTTGACCAGTGTGGGGCGGCTGATCGCCACGCCAAACACGTGGGAGGCCAGTTCCCCCACGCCGCGCATCAGGCTGGCGCCCCCGCACAGGTAAACGCCGTGACAGCGGTTTCCCTTGAAGGTGTCCTTGGGCAGGGAGGATTTGACCAGGTTAAAGATTTCCAGCAGGCGGGAGCGGATGATTTCATTCAGCACGTTGCGCTCAATGGCGGCGTCCTTCATGTTCCCTTCCCCGCGCACGCGCACCATTTCATTGGTCTTTCCGGAAAAGCTGTTGGCGTCCCCCTCCGTCTTTTTGAGCAGTTCCGCCTGCGCCAGCGGTATGCCGGTCATCAGCGTGATGTCATTGGAAATATGGTCGCCGCCCAGGGGCACGCAGCCGGAGGCCACCAGCTGGCCGTCCAGGTAAAGGACGTAGTCCGTGGTGCCCGCCCCCATGTCAATGAGGAGGGCGCCCGCCTGCTTGACCTGCCTGTTGAGCACGAACTGGGCCGTGGCGATGGGGGCGAAGACCACATCCGCAATGTCCAGGGGCACTTCCCGCACGCAGCGGAAGGAGTTGGTGATGCGGGATTTGATGCCGTGGATGATGTGGCAGTCTATGTCCAGCGTCCTGCCGGTCAGCCCGGCGGGGTTGGTCAGGTTTTCCTGCCCGTCCACGGAGAAGAGGCCCGGCACGCGGTGCAGGACGAATTGTTCCGGCCCCAGGGCGATGTCACGGGCGATTTCCGTCACCTCATCCATGTGCTCCTGGGAGATGATGCTTTCATCCGGAGGCAGGCGGAAGGTGCCGCGGTTGTTCTGCCCCACAATGTGGGCCCCGGTCACGGACAGGTAGACGGTCATGATGTCCACGTCCGCATGGTCCTGGGCCATGTTCCAGGCATCATAAATGCACTGGATGACCTTGGAGGTGTCTTCAATCTCGCCGCGGACCACTCCCTCGCTAGGAACTTCACCCACGCCGATGATCGTCACGGTCGCATCAGGCTTTACTTCGCCCACGACCATGCAAGTCTTGCTTGTTCCTATCTCAAGCCCTACGTGAATTTTTGTCTTAGCCATGAAAGTCAAGGAACTATCAACGTCCTGGCACCTGATAGCACATTACTTTCCATTGTTCAAGAAAGCCTGCGCGAACATACGCAAAAAACGCGGTTTTCCGTTGCGCAGGCCCGGTTCAGAGACCCGTGGGGTGGCGCACCAGGAAGTTCCGGGCATTGCGGCCGTCCACCCTCCAGCGGGGGCCTTCGCCGCGGCGGCCGCTTCCGGTGGTGTCAAACCGGAGGCCGCAGATGACCATGAAGACATGCCCGTTCTTGGCATAGACGGAGATCCAGTCCCCGGCGCCTTTCTGCCCGTAGTTCAGGAACAGCTTGGAGTGGCGGGTGGAGGTGAGCAACCCTGCTTCCTTCAGCACAAAAGAGGTGCTGCCGGAGCAGTCATAGTGGGAATCATAGTGCTTCCTGTGGCCGCCGCCCAGGCGGTAGGGCTTGTTAACCAGGGAATTGGCGGCCGCAATGGCGCGCTTTACCTGTGCCGGGGCGTTCCTGGGGGGAATGGCTTTCCCATTGTGCAGCACGGCCGTTTTTCCCGGCACAAAGTGGTAGGCGGGGAGCCGGGCCGGGGCTTCGACTTGCTGGGAGGTGGAGGAACAGGAGGAGAGAAGAAGGCCGGCCAAAAGGGCACCGGCCACGGAGAGAGTTTTGTGGACCGCAAATGTCATAAGAATTATAAACTGCGGAATTCCGGCCCCCTTGGCAAGAAAATAAATTTCCCCCGTCCACATTACATGGTAGACGGGGGAAAGAAATCAACAACATTTAGCCGTTGGAACGGGCGCGGGCATCCTTCTCAACAGCAGCCCACAGAGAGTCCAGGGAAGCCTGGACGGACGGCAGGGCTTCCTTCACGGGAACGCCCGGTTTCCCGTGGCCAAAGAGATAGTATTTGATCTTGGGTTCCGTTCCGGAGGGGCGCACCGCAAAGCTGCGCCCGTCCGCCAGGTCCACAAAGATCATCTTTTCTGCGGGGATGGGATCGCCTTCCGCATCCACCATGTCTCCCTTGGAGAAGTCCCGGATGCCGCTGACGGCCACGCCGTCCACTTCCGTGGGAGGGTTGGAGGAGTAGGAGGCGGACAGGGCGGCGATTTTTGCCGCGCCGTCCGCGCCTTCCATGACCAGGGACTTGCCCATTTCCAAGTACATGCCGAACTTTTCAAAGAGTTCATGCAGCAGTTCCAGCAGGCTCTTGCCGATGCTTTCCGCGTAGGCCGCCAGTTCCGCAAAGATGATGGCGGCGGAGTTGGCGTCCTTGTCGCGCACAAAGTCCTGGGCCAGGTAGCCGTAGCTTTCCTCCCCGCCGAAGACGAAGTAGCGGCTGTATTCCAGGCGCAGGGCGCGCGTCTGCGCTTCACTCATCTTCCGGTAATCTTTCCGCTTTTCTGCCGGAATGGCTTCCTCATATTTGCCCAGCTTCTGGGCGATGTACTTGAAGCCCGTGAGCACGTTGACCACTTCATAGCCGAAGTGATGGCCGATGGCGTCCTGGAGGCCCGTCGTCACAAAGGTTTTCACCATTACGGCGCGGGAACGGTTGGAGTCATTGATGATGCCCAGGTCAGACATGCTCATGCAGCGGTACCATGCCAGCAGGGAGCCGATCTGGTTGCCGGTCAGCAGGTGCATTTTTCCGTCTTCCCCGCGCACGGCCACGCCCATGCGGTCCGCGTCCGGGTCCGTGGCGATGACGATGTCCGCGCCGGAGGCGTCCGCCTGTTCAATGGCAAGCGCCAGGGCCGGCGGATTTTCCGGGTTGGGGGAGGCCACTGTCGGGAAGCGGCCGTCCTGCACGTCCTGCGCCGCCACGGTTTGCACGTTGCAGCCCAGTTCCTTCAGCAGGGGCACGATGATGTGGCCGCCCGTGCCGTGCAGGTTGGAGTAAACGATTTTGGCGCCGCCCTTGCTGAAGAGTTCCGGACGGAGCAGCACGCTTTTCAGGCGGTCCATGTATACGCGGTCAAAGGAGGCGCCCAGCACATGGAGGGAGCCGCGCTGGTTTTCCGGCAGCGGTTCATATTCTTCAGAGGTCAGGGAGTTCACTTCCGCAATCACGGCCTTGTCATGCGGAGGCACAAGCTGGGAGCCGTCGCTGAAGTAGGCCTTGAAGCCGTTGTCATGGGAGGGGTTGTGGCTGGCGGTAAGCACCACGCCGGAATCCGCGTTCAGTTCACGGATGGCAAAGGAAACTTCCGGGGTGGCCCGGGGACTGTCAAACAGATAGATGTCACAGCCCAGGTCCGTGCCGATTTTGGCGCAGAATTCCGCAAAGTCGCGGGAGAAGTGGCGGGTGTCATGGCCGATGACCAGACGGGGCTTCCTGCCCGGGTCCGTGGCTTCCACATGCTTTTTCACGTAAATGATCAGGCCGCGCATGGCGCGCCCCACATTGAAATAGTTCATGCAGGCGGTGCCCACGCAGGGGTATTCCGGACGGCCGTTCACGCCGCCGTTCCCTTCCTCCGCCTTCGTCACGATATTGCCGATGGTGCGGCCCCGCAACCCTCCCGTGCCGAAAGCCAGGGTTTTGTAAAAACGGTCATTCAGTTCCTCCCAGTCCCCGGCGGAAGCCAGTTCTTCTACGGCCTCCCGCGCAATGGGGGATTTGGTTCCGGCCAGAAGAAGGCGGATATTGGTCAGGGAAGACTCCAAAAGCTTCCCCTCTTTAACGGCATTCGTCAGGGATTCATCCAGTGTATTCATGCTGGCGGAATAGTACATCATGGCTCTTGTTTGACAATAGCTCTTTCCATCATGGCCTGAGAAAAAATCGCCATGGGAGCCCAAATCCAGATACAGGAAAAAGTCTTCCGCGCGCTGCCTCCCCCTGTTTAAAGGGATTGGCGGTCATACAATTCCCGGTACAGCGGGCAGGAGGCGTAAAGCTCCGCATGGGTGCCGTCTCCGACGATGCGGCCGCCCTCAAACACCAGGATGCGCGTGGCCACGCGGATGGAACTGAAGCGGTGGGCCACAATGAGGGCCGTCCGCCCTTCCACCAGGCGGTCCAGCTCATGCTGGATCTGGGCCTCGCTCTCCGCGTCCAGGGAGGCGGTGGCCTCATCCAGAATCAGGATGGGGGCGTCTTTCAGGAAGGCGCGGGCAATCGCCACGCGCTGGCGCTGGCCGCCGGACAAGCCGCTGCCTCCGTCGCCAAGCATGGTCTGGTAGCCGTCCGGCATGCCCATGATGAAGCCGTCCGCGGCGGCGGCGCGGGCCGCTTCCATCACTTCCTCATCCGTGGCATCCTGCCGCCCCATCCGGATATTTTCCATGATGGTGCCGTGGAACAGCACGGGATGCTGGGAAACGAAGGCGATGTTCTTGCGCACGTCATGCAGGGAAGCATCTCTTACATCCACCCCGTCCAGGCGCAGGGCGCCGGAACTTACGTCGTAAAACCTGGGCAGAAGACTGGCAAACGTGGTTTTTCCGGCCCCGCTGGGGCCTACCAGGCCCACCACTTCTCCGGGGCGGATATGAACGTCAATGCCGTCCAGCACCTTGCGCGCGCCGTCATAGGAGAAGGAAACGCCGTCATAGTCCAGACGCCCGGTGGCGCGCCCCAGCGAAACGGGGTCCGCGGCCTCCGGCATGGTGTCCGGCTCCTTCAGCAGGTAGTTGATGCGTTCCAGGGAGGCGTGCGCGCTTTTCAGGTTGGTCAGCGTCACGCCCAGGCGCTTGAGGGGGTCGTAACACATGAACAAGGCCGCCGCCAGAGCCGTGAAGTCAGCCTTGGTGATGCCCATTTCATGGCCCCTCACCAGCAGGATGCCCAGGCCGAGCGCCGTCACCATTTCCAGCACCGGCACCAGGAAGTGCCTGTACTTCACCGTTCTGAGGTTGATCCGGAAGAACCGCTGGATGAGCCCCAGGAAGAGGCCCACCTGCTGCTCCTGCATGCCGTAGGAACGGATTTCACGCTGGGACGCCAGGTTTTCCTGCGCAGCGGCCGTGATATTGCCCAGCTCATCCTGAGCCTGCTTGGCCTTCTTCATCACGCGGCGGCCAAAGAAGCGGATGGGCCACACCGCCAGGACAATGAGCCCCAGGTTCATCAGGACCACCGCCGTATTCGGGTCCACAAAAACCTTGTACACCAGGAACGCCAGGGCGGTCAGCAGGGTAAGCGGCTGCTTGATGATGTCATTGGCCGCTATGACCAGGCCCCCCTGCACGTTGGCAGCGTCATTGATGAGGCGGCTGATCAGGTCCCCCCGCTTCTGGCGGTCTATGAAGGAGAGGGGCAGCGCCTGCAGCTTGGAAAAGGCGTCCAGCCGGATTTCCTCCAGCACCTTCATGCTGACGATGCTGATCCAGTAAACGTTGAAAAACGTGCCTATGCCCCGGATGGCGAAGACCAGGGGCAGCAGGGAGCAGACGGCCACGAGGATGGCAATGTGCATGTGCTCCGGGTCCACCATGCGGGCCAGGATGTCCTGAAACTCCGGCGGAATCTGGGTATTGTCAAACACCACCGGGAACACCTTGGCGATCATCAGCGGAAAGCCGAACCCGCTGGCCGCGGCGGCCAGGGCCCCGGCGGCCAGCGCGGCGATGAAGAGCTTCATCACCGGCTTCAAATACCGCGCGTATTCCAAAAACTGTCTTAACATGAAGCGCCTCCTTCCTCTTCCGCAACCATCTGCTGCTTGTTGTAAAGTTCCCGGTACAGGGGGGAGGAACCCATGAGTTCCTCATGCGTTCCATCCGCAACGATGCTTCCCTTCTCCAGCACCAGAATGCGGTCCGCCATGCGGATGGTGCTGAACCGGTGGGCAATGATGAAGGCCGTGCGGCCGGAAGCCAGTTTTTCAATTTCCTTCTGGATAAGCTCCTCGCTCTTCATGTCCAGGGAAGCCGTGGCTTCATCCAGCACCAGGATGGGAGCGTTTTTCAGAAAAGCCCTCGCCAGGGAAACGCGCTGCCGCTGTCCGCCGGAGAGCCCTTCCCCCATTTCCCCGATCATGCGGGCATACCCTTCCCCCGTTTCATTGATGAAGCTGTCCACGGCGGACATGCGCCCGGCTTCTTCCACCTCCGCATCGGAAGCCTCCGGACGGCCTATGCGGATGTTGTCCGCCACGGACCCGCGGAACAGCACGGGGAACTGGGAAACCAGCGCAATGTGGGAAAGCAGGTCTTTCTTGCCCATTTCCCGCACGTCAATGCCGTCCACCTTCACGCTGCCGGAGAGCACGTCGTAAAAGCGGCACAGAAGATTGATGAACGTCGTTTTCCCGGCGCCGCTGGGACCGACCAACGCCACCACCTGCCCCGCCGGAATGCGGATGTCAATGTTCTTCATGACGGGGGCATCCTCCTGGTAGCCGAAGCACACGTTGCTGAACTCCACTTCCCCCTTCCATTCCTCCGGGCTCTTCGGGTTCTCCGGTTCCGGAACGTCGTCCGGCGCGTCCAGCACATGGTTGATGCGTTCCAGCCCGGCGTTCAGGGTTTCCGCCTTGTTGTGGACGGCCCCCAGCTTTTTGACCGGTTCATAGCAAAGATACATGGCCGTAGCCAGCGCGGCGAAGTCCCCCATGTTCATGCCGTTCATGTTGCCGACAAACAGGGTGGCGCCCATGGCGATGGCGCTGACGAATTCAATGAGGGGAGTCAGCAGGCTCTGCCACCTGACCGCACTGATGGAAGCCTGGATGTAGCGGTGAATCCTGCTCCTGAACAGCCCGATCTGCTGCTGTTCCAGTTCAAAGGCGCGGATGTCCCGCTGGGAGGAGAAGTTTTCCTGAAGCGTGGAGGAAAGGTCCCCCTGGCTGGACTGGACCACCCGCGCGCGGGCAAGCATTTTCTTGCCGATGTAGCGGATGGGGATCACGCAGACGCCCACCAGCAGCATGTTCGCCAGCAGAATCAGGAATTGCTGGCTCACGGAGGCCCGGTAAATCAGGAAGCCCAGCGCGGCCAGAAGCGTCAGGGGCTGGATAATCAGGTCATTGGCAATCTGCACCAGCCCCCCCTGGAGGAACTGGGTATCCTGCATCAGGCGGCTCAGCAGGTCGCCCTTCTGCTGGCGGTCATGAAAGGCCAGGGATAAATCCTGGTACTTACGGTACACCTTGAGCCGCAGCGTTTCCAGAACGCCCAGGCCTATCTTGGAGAGCAGGTAGACATTAATGAAGGAAGACACGCCTTTGACCACCACCACCAGCGGAAGCATGGCTGCCGTGGCCCACACCGTGACCCAGGGCAGGTTTTCCGGCTTCACATACCACAGGAGGACGCGTTCCGCCCACGGGGGGAGCGGTTTTCCGTCAAAGATCACAGGAAACATTTCCTGCAAAATCACCGGAACGCCAAAGCCGCTGGCGACAGCGGCCACCATGCCGCCCATCACAGCCCACACCAGCGTGCCTTTATAAGGGAGAAGATATTCGCGCCACAGAGCCACGGCGCGCTGCATGGAGGATTCCTGCCCCTGTGTTGACTGTTTCCTCATAAGTAATTCCGGATTGATGCGCCCGGGAACGGACGGCGCGCAATCGGGGCAGATCATACCATGAAGACCATGGATGACAAGCTCCTTGCGATAAAAAACTCCGCAGGAACGGTCCCGCGCATCCCGGCTTGCCCGGCTCCCCGGAATGGTCTAACCTGCCGGGGCATGCTGAAAACAGGACTGATCCAGCCGGAAACTATTCCCGGCCACTTCCCCCGGAACCTCAGAACCATCGTTGAACTGTACCGTTCCTGCCTGGACAGTGGGGCGGAGCTGGTGCTCTGCCCGCCTCTGGCCCTCAGCGGCATGCACACCGGGGAATTGGCCCTGCGCGACGGCTTCCGGTCCCAGCACCGGGCGGCCCTGACCTATCTGGCAAAGGAGATCGCGGATATTCCGCTGGTGCTGGGAGCGGCGGACGAGGAAGGCCTTCACTTCCACCTGCTCCGGAACGGCCGTTCCTTTCCGCAGGAGGCCGTTATCCCCCATTCCGCATCCTGCACGAGCTCCGTCCCCGTCTCCGGCATCTTCCGGAACACGGGGGAGGCCGGATTTTCCATCCTCCCCTGGGCGCCTTCCTCCCCCGTCCCCTGCCTGCTGCTGCGCACGCCTTCCGGCGCGTGGCGTGCAGGACTGCTGGAACAGGAGGAAGAGGAGGAACGCTGTCTGGCGCAGGCAACGGGACTTCCCGTGTTCACCTCACGCCTGGCCGGGGGGGAGGGTCCTTTCCTGCTTCCCGGCGCGTCTTCCGCCTGGTCCGGGAACGGAAGCCTCTTGGGCAGGCTGCGCCTCTTTGAGCGGGATTCCGCCGTCATCTCTGCGGAAGCTCCCGCGCATCAGGCCTTTTCCCTGCCCGCGCCGGAGGAACAGCTACGGCACGCCCTCCGGAAAGGCATGGCGGATTTCATCCAGAAAACCGGGCACATCTCCGCCTGCCTGAACCTGCTGGAAAGCCCCTCCTCCCCCCTGCTGGCCCATTTGTCAAAAGAAGCGCTGCCCTCCCTGAAGATAACGGGGCTTATTCCCCGCCTTCCCGGCGTTCCGGAACGGGACCTTGCGCGGGCGCGAGCCCTGGCGGACAGGCTGGGCATCCATGCCAGGGAATGGACTTTCCCGTCACCTACGGCAGGCGAGGGACCGGAGGGGCATTTCACGGCCATGTGGAGCATGCGCCAGTGGGTGCAGGGGGAGGGGGCGCTGCTGCTTTCCGCCCTGAATGGAACGGACGTCATGACGGATTCCCCGCTTCTTCCGGGAGCCCTGGCCGCGGACTTCATGCCGCTGGGTGATTTATATGAGACGGAACTGGCGGACCTGTTCCCCGGCCTCCTCACCCCCGCGCCGGAGGCAGCCATGCGGGACGGCCTCCTGATACGCCTGCACCGGAACCATGAATCCGCTACGCCGCTGGCGGACAGGCTCCCGGAACGGGAGCAGGAAATCCGCCGCCTGCAGCGGCGGGCCCGGGCCTCCGAATGGATGCGGCGGAAACTGCCTCCGCGCCTCCTGCTGCGCTCCGCTCCCGGCAAACCGGAAACGCCTTACGTCCACCGCCTGATGGATTGACGCGGCGCCTTCCTTTTCTCCCCGTGGCGCACATTGCGCTTGCTCTTGCAGCGGAAGAAGTGATTAGTAGGAGCCATGCAATTCTATTTAGCCACCATGGTCGGTCGCGCCGCCCTGAGGCTGGTTGACCGCCTGGGGTCAATCGGATTGCTGCTTTACCAAGTGGCTGCCTGCATGTGGTCCGGCAAGTTCCGCATGCGCGTTCTTGTGGAGCAAATTGCAAAAATCGGGGTGCAGTCCCAGCCGGTGGTCATCATCACCGGAGCCTTCACCGGAGCCGTGCTGGAAGCCCAGACGCTCTTTCAGCTCCAGACGGTGAGGATGGAGACCATGGGCGGGGCCGTCGTCGCCGTGGGCATGTTCCGGGAACTGGGGCCCGTCATCACCGGGCTGATGCTGGCGGGCCGCGTGGGGTCCGCCATGGCGGCGGAAATCGGCACCATGAAAGTCACGGAACAGGTGGACGCGCTCAACTCCATGAACGTGGACCCGGTGGACTACCTGGTGAAACCCCGCATTCAGGCCATGCTCATTTCCATGCCTATCCTGATGATGGAAGCCGTGCTGGTGGGCATCGCGTCCGCCTACATCGTCAGCATTACGTCCTTCAACGTGGACCAGGCCTACTGGATGCACTTCATGAGCAAATTCGTCACCATGGGGGATATCACCGTGGCGCTTGTGAAGGCCCTGGTCTTCGGCCTCATCATCTCCACCATTTCCTGCCGGGAGGGCCTGAGCACCACGAACGGTGCCGTGGGCGTGGGCAAATCCACCATGCAGGCCATGGTATACGCCTCCGTGGCCCTTCTCATCGCCAACTTCATCCTGACCATGATTCTCAACTCCATCTTCCCCATGGGGTTCATGAGATAACCCGCCCGCGCCGCCATGCAGCCGTTCATCCGCGTTCATCAGCTCAGACAAAGCTTCGGCACCCAGGAGGTGCTGAAAGGCGTGAGCTTTGACGTGGAAAAAGGGGAGCTGATGGCGTTGATCGGCGGGTCCGGCGCGGGAAAAAGCGTCATCCTGAAACATCTGGACGGCCTGATGGACCCGTTGGGCGGCTATGTGGACATAGACGGCAGGCGCATCAGCGGCGCGCCGGAAAAAATCAAGAAGGAAATCCGCGGCAAAATAGGCTTCATGTTCCAGCAGGGGGCCCTCTTCGACTCGCTTACCGTTGGGGAAAACGTGGCCTTCCCCCTGCGGGAGGAGGGAATCAGTAACGAAACGGAGCTGGACGCCCGCATCTCCGCCGCCCTGGACTCCGTGGGCCTGCTGGGCCAGCAGGAAAAAATGCCGGCCAGCCTTTCCGGCGGCATGATCAAGCGCGTGGCCGTAGCCAGGGCCATCGTCATGACTCCAGAATGCCTATTGTATGACGAGCCCACCGCTGGCCTGGACCCCATCGTCACGGACAGCATCAGCTTCCTCATCCGGCAGATATGCAAGGACCAGGGAATCACCACCGTCATCGTCTCTCATGACATGCCCAGCGTGATCCGCATTGCGGACAAAATCGTCTATCTCAGAGACGGGGAGGTCTACTGGACGGGAACCCCGGAAGAACTCCTGCATTCCAGGGATGAAGTCCTGCAACGGTTCCTGTACGGGGATTCCGGGGAAGACTGGACTGCCCTGACCGGCAGGCATGAAAACTTTCAACGGGTTCTGCTGGAACGGGCGGAACGAGAACGGAAACAATAACCATTTTACCACAGCGCCATGAAGCAGAAAATTAAGCCGGAAACCTGGGTGGGCATCTTCCTGATTGCCGGAATCCTGATGATTATCGGCGTCATCCTGGGGTTCGGCAACATCAAGACCTCCAAGGAACAGACCTACCCCATCAACATCATCTTCAAGGATGCGGCGGGCCTCATCAAGGATTCCCAGCTGCGCCTGGGCGGCGTGACGGTGGGCAAGGTCACCAAGGCGCCCGAACTGCTGCCCTCCGGCAATGAAGTCATGCTGGAAGCCAATATCCAGAGCGACGTGAAAATCCAGGAAGGCTCCGTCTTCCGCGTGGACATGCAGAACATCCTGGGAGACAAGTACATCGACATCGTTCCTCCCGCCCATCCCACACGTAACTACATTGAGCCCCACGCCACGGTCATCGGACAAGCGGAAAGCGACTTCAGCAAGCTTAAGAACAACGCCGTGGGCGCTACGGAAGAAATCCTGAAAATCCTCAAGCAGATTGAGAAGAATTCAGACAACATTGACGATGCCATCCTCAACATCGGGGAAGCGGCCAAGGGACTTGCCCAGACCACCAAGCTGATCAATGAAGGCATCCTGAGCCAGGAAAACCTCCGGCACCTCGGCAACGTGCTCTCTCAAATGAACAAAGCGGGCGAACAGCTTCCCGACACGATGGCGGCCATGAAGGACACCGTGCAGGACGCGCGCAGGATCATTGCCGGGGCGGAAGAAAAGATCAACCGCCTGGACCCCGCCATCAAGGAAATCCCCCCCACGCTGACCGCCTTGCGCAAGGCGTCCGAACAAATCGCCTCCGTTACGGCGGACGCGCGCAGGAACCAGGGCTTCCTGGGACTGCTCCTCTACGATACCCGTTTCCGTTCCAATGCCCAGGAATTCATCCGCAACCTGAGGGATTACGGCATCCTGCGCTACCGGAATCCGAACGAACCCCAGGTCAAGCCGGACCCCCGCGGCGGTTTTTCAGGAAGCCGCCGCTGAGGAACGCGAACAATTCCGGGTGAAGCCGCTTTACACACTTGCCAATAGTGGGGAGCGTGCTAAATAATCCCTAATGTGAGAGGCGAAAACATGTAAGCCGACATGTTTTTCAACAGGAACCAACCCTTAATACTCTAATCAACCATGCAAGACAAACAAACCGAACTTGAACCTACCGCAGCAGCAAATGACACCAGCTGCTCCTGCCCTTCCGCACGCGAGCTTGCCGTTACCAGATTTCAACAGGCCAGAGCCTTCGCCGCGGCTAAAGTGAACCACATCCGCAAAGCGGCTACGGAACAGGCATCCACCATCCGTGACTACGCCCAGGAAAAGGGTGAAGTCATCCGTGACAAGGCCAAGCACTTCCATGAAGCAGGCGAAGAATACGTGAAGGAAAAACCCACCCAATCCGTGCTGATCGCCATGGGCGTGGGCCTTCTCATCGGCCTGCTCATCCGCCGCCGTTAACCCCTCGTGTTGCGCCATGCGCCCCGGCGCATGGCGCCCTCACCCTTTTCAAGCCGAGCCATGGGACTGATTGACAAACTCAAGCGCACCTTCGTCACCCCCATTGTGGAGGAAAAGGAAGAAGGAGCGGCCATGGTGCGGTCCCTCCGTGAAACCGGAGCGGCGGCGCTGGCCCATGTGGAAGCACTGGCCGCCCTGTTCAAGCTGGAACTGGAGGAAGCGTCCAAAAGGCTGGGCAAAAAAATGGCCCTGCTCCTGCTGGGCGCCTTCATGGCCGTCTTCGGCTATCTTTTCCTGTGGTGCCTGCTGACCATGGTCATGGCTTACTTCTGGGGAATTATCGCCGGACTGGCCGTAACCACCGGATTCCATCTGCTGGCGGCTGCCGTGGCGCTCATCCTTTTCAGCCGCACCCATGTTACGCCCATCGCCCCGGCGACGGCGGAAGAACTTAAAACGGATTTATCATGTCTGCAAATGGCTCTCAAGAAAAGCTCGCACTCCTGATGCGGGTGGCCTCCTCCCGGCTGGATATCGTCAATGAGGCGGATATTCTGGCGGAAAAGACGCAGCAGCAGGCGGACCACTTCCGGCGGCTGAAAAAAAGGGCCATGTCCCTGCCCGTGATCGGCTCCATTGTGGGCACCGTGGGCGGCATTCTCCTGATCCGGATGTTCACGGGTAAAAAAAGCCGTCCGGCTCCCCAGCCGCGGCCGCATTCTTCCGGAAGCTGGATCAACTCCCCCATCTTCCGCTTCATCATTGAGATCCTGATTACCCTGGCTTTCCCTTCCCTGAAGAAGATGGGCTTTGACATGGCCGGTAAAAAAATCTTCAGCCTGTTCAAATAACAGGCTTCCCTCCCTTCCGTAAATACCGGAATTCCCGCCGGACCATTTCAGAAAGCATTCTGCTGGCACCCCGCCATGCCGGGGCATTTTTCCCGCCCGGACTGCCTTGGCCGTGAAGGGAGGCGCTCTCAGAAACCGAAGAGTACAGCAGGCTGGAAATGCGCGACTGGGAACGCGTTTTCTTCCGGTCTCCACAGTCTTCCGCCCCTCCCTTTTCCTTAAAACCGCGCTTCCTGCCGCGATCCCGGAAGAACGGGCGCACAGAAATCGTTTCCCTATCATTTTTTGCTGGTCATAAAAGCCCCGTTTTCGTTAGTATGTAGCTTTATCAGTTTGCTGCATTCACAACATGAGCGAATACATTTTGCCCCACGTCGACGGATATCTTAAGCTTGGACAGGACTTTGACTGTTCCGATATCCACCTTGCCGTCAACAGCCGCCCCACCTGGCGCCGGTTCGGCCAGCTTCTCCCCATCTGGGAGGAAGCGCCAAATCTCACGCCCCAGGACACGGAAGTTCTGGCGCGGGGCTTTCTGGAAGACCCGGAATGGAACCGCCTCCAGCAGAGGGGGGACGTGGACTTTGCCTACGCCAACGACTTCGGCCGCTACCGCGCTTCCGTAGTCAAGCAGCGCCTGGGTTATGACATCTGCTTCCGTATCATCAACACGCGGGTGCGCACCATGGAGGAAATCGGCCTGCCGACGGAATACGTGATACCCCTTACCCGCTACACCAACGGCCTCATTCTGGTGACAGGGTCCGTGGGTTCCGGTAAATCCACTACGCTGGCCTCCATCGTGGACTTCATCAACCAGGACCGCCACGACCACATCATCACGCTTGAAGACCCCATTGAATACCTGATCCCGTCCAAAAACTGCCACGTCAACCAGCGTGAAGTGCACAAGCACACGGAATCCTTCGCCCGCGCGCTCCGCGGCGCGCTCCGTGAAGACCCTGACGTCATCATGGTGGGTGAAATGCGTGACCTGGAAACCATCTCCCTGGCCCTTACGGCGGCAGAAACGGGCCACCTGGTGCTCGGCACCCTGCATACGGGTTCCGCAGCCCGCACGGTGGACCGCGTGCTGGACGTCTTCCCGGTGGAGCAGCGCGACCAGATCCGCATCATGGTCAGTGAATCCCTGCGCGGCATCATCTCCCAGCAGCTGGTTCCCAGGGCGGACGGCAACGGCCGCGCCCTGGCCATTGAAATGCTGGTCAATACGCCCGCCATCGCCAACTGCATCCGCGAAGGCAAGACCTTCATGATTCCCGGCTGCATCCAGACCGGGAAGGCCCAGGGCATGATCCTGATGGACGACTCCCTGAGAGCCCTGCACCAGGCGGGCCTCATCACCACGGACGACTGCCTCTTCCGCGCGGAAGACAAGACCATCATGAAATCCTTCCTGGGAATCAAGTAACCTTTAATCTTTGACACACTCCTGTTATGGCTGTTATCGACCAATACTTTAAATATCTCGTAGAAGCCGGCGGCTCCGACCTTCACCTCAGCGAAGGCCAGCCTCCGAAAATCCGCGTCAACGGGACTATCTCCGCCATTTCCGACGAGAATCTGGAAGGCCAGTCGTTCAAAAACCTTCTCGCGGAAATCTGTGACCCCCAGGCCTTCCAGAAATACCTGGAGGAAGGGGACCTGGACTTTGCCTATGAAATGGATGAAACCTCCCGCTTCCGTTGCAACTACTTCAGGCAGCAGCACGGCCTGGGAGCCGTTTTCCGTCTCATTCCCACCAAGATCGCCACGCTGGAAGAACTGGGCGTGCCCACCGTGGTGAAGGAATTCGCCCACATGAGGTCCGGCCTGGTGCTGGTCACGGGCCCCACAGGTTCCGGTAAATCCACTACCCTGGCCGCCATCATTGACTACATCAACAGCAATCAGTCACGGCACATCATCACCGTGGAAGAACCTATCGAATTCGTCCACCCCAATAAAAAATCCATCGTCACCCAGAGGGAGGTGCCCCTCCAGACGCCCTCCTTCGCGGACGGCCTGCGGGCTTCCCTCCGTGAAGACTCGGACATTGTGCTGGTGGGTGAAATGCGCGACCTAGAAACCATCTCCCTGGCCCTTACGGCGGCGGAAACCGGCCTTCTGGTGTTCGGCACCCTGCACACCAACAACGCCAGTAAGACGATTGACCGTATTATTGACGTCTTCCCGTCCGACCAGCAATCCCAGGTGCGCACCATGCTTGCGGGTTCCATCCGCGGCGTGGTGGCCCAGCTCCTGATGAAGCGCAGCGACAAGCCGGGACGCGTAGCCGTCAATGAAATCCTCTTTGCCACGCCCGCCGTGGCGAGCATCATCCGTGAAGGCGCCACGCAGAAAATCCCGGACGTCATCGTGGGCGGAAAATCCATGGGCATGCAATTCATGGATGACGCCATCTGGCAAAAACTCCAGCAGGGCATCGTCTCTCCGGAGGAGGCCTACATGAAGTGCATTGAAAAGAAGAGGTTCCGCAACTTCCTTCCTCCGGAATCCGTCCGTCTGGCAGACTCCGGCGGCGGAAACTAGGCCGGCAGCCCTTCCCCTGTTCCACCCATGTCC
Source organism: Akkermansia muciniphila (assembly GCF_018709685.1). Taxonomy (GTDB): domain Bacteria; phylum Verrucomicrobiota; class Verrucomicrobiia; order Verrucomicrobiales; family Akkermansiaceae; genus Akkermansia; species Akkermansia muciniphila_E. Next base: position 8,314 of record NZ_JABDHQ010000013.1, on the reverse strand, counting down.
CCCACTGGAAAATTCACGTTCAAGCTCGTGATCTATGGAGCGTTCCTGCTCTATCTGGTGGGGGACCTGTTTCTCTGGCACGGCTTCCTGGCCGGCAGGATGGACGCCTACCTGAAACCCATGCCGGGACCGCCCGGAGACAACTCCGCCCGGATTGCGGAAGTATACGGTGAACCCCTCACGGCCAACCAGCTCTCCAGAAGAGTGACGGAACTCCGGCTCCTGCGCCAGCCGCCCGTGCTGGACATGGACGGCGGCATCAGGCTTACCCATGAGCTGGATACAGCAGGCGACCTTGCCCCGCGGGCCAGGTACGACCTGATTTCCTCCTCCCTCCTGCGACTGAAAACCAGGGTGAACGACCTTCAGCTCCCCAACCGCAACGCGGAGGCTGCGCGCGCCGTGGAACAGATACGTTCCCGCTTTGACGGAAACACGGAACAATACCTGAAAACCCTGCACGACCAGAAAATGACGCAGGAACAGCTTCAGGAAAAAATAGCGGCGCGGCTCAAGCAAACGGAACAGCTTTACCGGGCAACGGCCCAGGCGGCGGATCTTCCGGACGAAGACCTGAAGGCGTATTACGGCCTGATCCGGGACCAGCTTAAAGCCCCTGACCTCCGTAAAACCCGGCACATCTTCCTGGCGACCCTGCACAAGGACGGCGCCCAGGTCAAACAAGCGGCGGAAACGCTGCTGGCGCGCCTGCAATCAGGAGAAGCCTTCTCCCGGCTTGCCAGGGAATTCAGTGAAGACGAGCGTTCCGCCCCCGCAGGCGGAGAGCTGGGCTGGGTGAACCCGGCCCGCGCGGCGGAGACACTGGGGCTGGACCTGGCGGGCGTTCCTGATGACAAGCCCGTGCTTATTAAAAGCAGGTGGGGATGGCACATCGTGGAAGCATCCCCCGTCAAAAAAGGAGCCATTCCCTCCTATGAAGAAGCTCTTCCGGCCCTGAAAAATGCGGCCCAAAGCCTCAGAAAAGCACAGGCCGTGGGCCTGTACATGGACGGCCTGCTTGAAGAAGGCCACCTCAGGAACCGTATTCGGAACAAAGAGGGGAATTAATACCTTATTTTCATGAAACCCCCTGCCTTTATTCCGGGCATCTCACTTATCCGAATCATCCTGTGCCTGATGATCTGCCTTTTCCACTGGACATGGCGGTCTCCCGCGGGAGGCGGCGTGGGTGTGGACTGGTTCATTATCCTGTCCGGTTTTTTAATGATGTTCACGCTGAAGAAGGAAAAATTCAGCATCTCCTCCTTCTATATCTCCAAATTTGCCCGCCTGTGGCCGTTATTGTTCACAGCCTTCCTCTTATCGGCCCTCCTGTCCTGCAAAAGCCATTTTAACTTCAATAACCTGGTCAGCGTCCTCATCGCCTCATTCGGCGGCAATCAATTCGTATACCAATACACGGGCGACAATTATCCTTTATGGTACATGAAGATTGAAATCCTCATGGTGCTTTGTTTCCCCCTGGTGGCATATGGACGGAAATACCTCCTCCTGATGCTGGCGCTGAGTTTTGCAGCCGCGCTGGCCTGCATTTTCTTTCAGGAACCGGGTAAACAGCTTTATGCCTATTTTCCCTACCGCCTATGGCAGTTCCTTGCAGGTTGCTATGCAGCACATCTTTATAAAAAACACGCGCGTTTCTTTTCGTGGAGCCCGGTCATATTTGCTTGCGGAACACTGTATCTTCTCTATCAGACATTCATCGGGACATTCTTGATTGGAGAAGAAAATATATCCATGGGTTTTCTCCTGCCGGACACGCTGATAGCCGTCCTGACCATTTCCAGTGCATGTTCCATGGAAAAATTTAACGCGCTGCGGTTCATAAAAATCCCGTCCGGTGTCATTCATCTGGTTAATCAGGCAAGCCTTCTGACCTACGCCATTTTTCTGCTGCATATCCCCGTTCTGAACTTCATGCAGTATATTTGGACGCAATACCGCTATGGGACATATTCCCCACTCTTCTGGCTCCTCTCGTGCCTGCTGTTGATCGTGGTTGGAATCATCCTGCATTACGGCATTGAACAGCCATGCGGCAAATGGCTCTCTTCAAGACTGAAACGGTCATTCTCCCTCCTCCGGAACTATAAAAATATTCCCCGGTATTGATGTTTTTCAGAGAACCTGCTGAAAACCCCATCCTGTACTCCTCCATGAACTTATCCAGAGTAAAAAATCTTCTTCATGCCTGCTCGTATTTATAATCATCCGTGAAAAAATGTAAAAACAGGCCAATCAGCAAATTTGATTCCCGGCTTATTCGCCACACGTTAAGAATTACGCTTGCTTTTGGAAAAGAGATCGACTAGATTCCCTCCGGTATTTCCCATGGGGTATTAGCTCAGTTGGTAGAGCGTCTCGTTCGCAATGAGAAGGTCAGGGGTTCGAATCCCCTATACTCCACCATCCATCTCTTTTTCCCGCCATTGCTTCATATGCGGGAATCACGGGCAGCCCTATGAATGGTAATTTATTTAAAATTGTACTGATTTCAGTCGTTGCCATTCTCCTTGCCATTATAGGCGGCGTCATGTCGGCTGACGGAGACCCCTTTTCCATTGCCCTGGCGGTTTCCCCCTTCGTCCTGGCCGGGCTGTACCTGATGAAGGAAAAAGTGTGGTACCTGTGGATATGGCTGCCCATTCTTTTCCTGCCTGTAGGGCAGATGGGGGACTACGCCCCTCTCTTTATATACACCATCACCATTCCCTTCTATCTGTGGAATGTTATGATCAAGCGTTCATCCCTGACATGGAATTCCATTGCTCTGCAGGATGCTGTCATTCTTGTGATCTTCATGCACGTGGCCTATATCTTCCTGAGCCATCCCTTCGGGCTGGGGCTGAATGTGCTGGAAGACTATTACGGAGGCAAGGGATACATCCTGTTCCTTCAGGCCCTGATCGCCTACCTCTGTCTTTCCTCCCTGAAGACCACCAGCCATGAATTCGGCAGGGTGCTGCAATGGGCCGTCCTCCTGACGGTTCTTTTTACGCTGATCGCGACGGCCCGGAATATTCTCTCCCCGGATGCCGCCGGGGCGGATCCGGCGGTAGCCGCTGCCACTGCCAGTTCCGGCCAGGAAGACACCCGGCAGGGCACCTTCCTTCTCATTTCCCAGCTGGTGGTCCAACTAGTCATCATCAACTACTCCATATGGCAGATGGTCAAGCGTCCCTGGCGTGCGGGCCTCCTCCTGCTGGGGCTGGCCGGAGCCATGCTCAGCGGCTTCCGCAACATGATGGCCCAGTTGCTGCTCCTGTTCTTCCTCGTCTCCCTGATTTACAGGAGATGGGTATCCTGCATTCTGATCCCCATTTTTGGACTGGTCATTCTTCTGATTATGTCCTCGGCAGGAGCTCTCCATTCCCTTCCTTTCGGCATTCAACGCACCCTCTCCGCCTTGCCTTTCCTGGACGTCAACGTACATGCCCGGATGGATGCGGAGGGTTCCACGAACTGGCGTCTTGAAATGTGGCAATGGGCGCTCGACGATCGCGAACACTTCATCCAGGACAAAGTATTCGGAGACGGATTCTCACGGGATATCAGCATCGTAAAAGCCAACATTTATGAAGAGGCCTACAACCTCTCGCAGGACCAGACGTCCTTTGCCTGGAACGGTATATGGCATAGCGGCCCCATCTCTACCATTCAAACGCTCGGTTACGTGGGGCTGACCTTATATACCATCCTGTCCGTTATCGGCATGACCTATGCATGGATTGTCAGCAGAATCTACCGCGACCACCAGTACAAGCTGGGAATCCTGTACGTTTCAACCCTCTACATCATCAAGCCGCTTACCTTCTTCTTTCTCTTCGGGGACAGTGTCACCATTGCGCAGGACATCATTTCCCTGGGCATCATCAAGGTATTATTCTCTTGCGCCAAAAAGGAAGGGCTCTACGTACCCCTCCACGTACGCAGGGAATACATGCCGCTTATCATCCGGAAGACAGTGGAAAAACCTCAAATAGCGGGAACTCCCGCCATTTCGGGCTGACCACGGCGCCGCCCCTCCGGAAAAACGGGCGCCCCTGATGCTTGAGGCTGGACTAATTCAGGGGGAATTGCTACCTTTCGGGGCGTTTCCTCTTTCCATGGCATCAGACTCTCTTCATCACATCATCGGCCTTATCCCGTCACGCTGGGGATCTTCCAGATTTCCGGGCAAACCGCTTCACCTCATTGCAGGCAAGCCCCTTGTCCAGCATGTATGGGAACGCGTTTCACGGTGTTCACGCCTTGATGACATTGCCATCGCCACGGATGACCAGCGCATCTTTGATACGGTCACGGCCTTTGGCGCCAAGGCAATCATGACCTCCCCCGACCATCCCAGCGGCAGCGACCGCCTGGCGGAAGCCGTGCAGTCCTTCCCCGGCGCTACCCATGTGGTCAACATCCAGGGGGACGAACCCCTCATTGACCCTGCCCTGATTGACAGCCTGGCGGACGCCCTGGTCTCCGATGAAGCACTGTCCATGGCTACCGTGGCCTGCCCCATCAGCGGGCAGGAAGACCTGGACAACCCGAACATCGTCAAAGTGGCCCTGGCCCGCAACGGAGACGCCCTGTACTTTTCCCGCTCCGTCATCCCCTACGCCCGCCATCCCCGCATCACGCCATCCCTCCGCCATCTGGGCATTTACGCCTACCGCCGGGACTTCCTTGAAAACTACGTGCGCTGGGAACCCACCCCCCTTGAACAAACGGAATCTCTGGAACAACTGCGCGCGCTGGAAAACGGCGCCAGAATCAGAGTCATCCTGACGGACCACGTCAGCGTGGGCGTGGATACGCCGGAACAGGCCGCCCAGGTGGAACAGATCTTATTAAACACACATTAGGAACCATAAACATGAAATACATCTTCGTCACAGGTGGCGTCGTCTCCTCTCTTGGCAAAGGGCTGGCAGCGGCATCCATCGGTACCCTGCTGGAGCGCTGCGGTCTCAAGGTCACCCTTCAAAAATTTGACCCCTATCTCAATGTGGACCCCGGCACCATGAGCCCGTTCCAGCACGGGGAAGTGTACGTCCTGAATGACGGGGCTGAAACGGACCTGGACCTGGGCCACTACGAACGCTTTGTCCATTGCAGCCTCTCCCGCCTCAACAACCTCACCTCCGGCCAGGTCTTTGAAAGCGTGCTCCGGAAGGAACGCCGGGGAGACTACCTGGGAAAAACGGTTCAATACATTCCGCACGTCACGGATGAAATCAAAAACCGTCTTTATGAAGTCACGGAAAAATCTGACGTGGACATCATCATCACGGAAATAGGCGGCACGGTAGGGGACATGGAAGGCCATATCTTCCTGGAAGCCCTGCGTCAATTCGCTCTGGAAGTGGGCCGTGACAACGTCTGCTTCATCCACGTCACTCTGCTCCCCTACATCAAGGCCGCCGGGGAAATGAAAACCAAGCCCACCCAGCAATCCGTCGCCAAGCTCCGGGAAATCGGCATCCAGCCGGACGTGATCATCTGCCGTACGGAATACGACATGAGCGAGGACGAACGGCGCAAAATCGCCATGTTCTGCAATGTGGAGGCCAAAAACGTCATCGCCTTCCGCGACGTTAAAAACACCATTTACGAATGCCCCCTGGACCTCAGCCAGGACAAGATAGACCGCATCGTGACCAAGCGTCTGGGCCTGGACGTTCCCGCGCCCAACCTGGCGGACTGGCAGCGTTACGTGGGCCGCGTCATCAGCCCCAGCCACTCCATAAAAATTGCTGTGGTGGGCAAATACATCGCCCTTCAGGACGCCTATAAATCCATTTACGAATCCTTCACCCATGCCGGCGCGGAAAATGACGCCCGCGTGGAAATCCTCAGGATAGATGCGGAAGAAATTGAAGAAAAAGGCGCAGAAGCGCTGATCGGCTCCGTGGACGGCATTCTGGTGCCGGGCGGCTTTGGAGACCGGGGCATTGAAGGAAAAATACAAACGGTGGAATACGCGCGCACCAAGGGCATCCCGTTCCTGGGCATCTGCCTGGGCATGCAGGTGGCCGTCATTGAATACGCGCGCCACATCTGCGGCATGGACGATGCCAACTCCACGGAATTTGACCAGAAATCCACCCATCCCGTCATCAGCCTCCAGGAAGAACAGAAAGGCATTAAGGCCATGGGCGCAACCATGCGCCTGGGCGCCTACAAAGCTCTGATCCAGCCCGGAACTCTGGCGCACAAGCTGTACGGCAAGGACAGCGTCACGGAACGCCACCGCCACCGTTACGAATTCAACCCGGCCTACCGTGGAGAACTGGAAAACGCAGGCCTAGTCATCAGCGCCGTCAATGATGAACACGGGCTGGTTGAAGTTGTGGAACTGCCCGCCCACCCCTTCTTCATTGCCTGCCAGTACCACCCGGAATTCCAGTCCGCACCCAACCGGGCCCACCCGCTCTTCTCCGGCCTGGTTTCCGCCGCGCTGGAACACAAAAGCCACTCCTGACCGTTCATTGATCCCAGGGCCTTTTCCGGAATGATCATTCCGGAAAAGGCCTTCTCTCTCCAGGCATGTTCACGGACCTCCTCGTCATCGCCGTCTACTTTCTGGCTATCTTCTGCATCGGCATCTATGCGGGACGAAAGCAGAACTCCCTAACGGATTATGCCCTGGGGAACCGCTCCCTGCCCTGGTGGGCCATCCTGGCCTCCATCCTGGCGGCGGAAATCAGCGCGGCTACCTTCCTGGGCGCTCCGGGAGAAGGCTACCATACGCGCAACTTCACGTATGCGCAGCTCTGTATCGGCACCATTCTGGGCCGCATCATCGTAGGCAAGCTCTTTCTGAAACCCTACTATGACTACAAGGTAGTCTCCATCTATGAATACCTGGAGAAACGGTTCGGGCTCCTGACCCGCCGCACGGCCTCCATGGTCTTCCTGGTCAGCCGCGTGCTGGCCAGCGGAACCAGGCTATACTTTGCGGGCATTCTCCTGGTCATTGCCTATCAATTCATGACGGGCGCCACGGCGGACTCCAATCAGATTGTCCTGCTCTACATCGGGGCGCTGGTCGCCATCTCCATTGCCACTACCATTTACACAGCCATAGGCGGTTTGAAAGCCGTCGTCTGGACGGACGTACTCCAGGCCGTCGTGCTCGGCGTCTCCATGCTCTCCGCCCTGTGGGTCCTCTTCTCCCACATCCCCGGAGGATGGACCTCCATCTCCGCTTCCATGAACGGCGCTGACGACTGGAAATTCTTCTCCTGGGGAACGAAGGAAGGCCTGGACTTCCTGCAACAGTGTACCCACATCCTGGGCCAGGAATACACGGTATGGGCGGCGTTCCTGGGGGCCACCTTCATCACCATGGCTACGCATGGAACGGACCAGGACATGGTGCAGCGCATGCTGGCGGCAAAAACGGAAAAAGGCGGCACGCGGGCCGTCATCGTTTCCGGTTTGCTGGACTTCCCCATCGTCATCGTCTTCCTGTTCACGGGCATACTCCTTTATGTCTTTTACCAAACCACGCCCGCAGCCCTCCCCGCGGACACGCCCCAGCTTCACGTCTTCCCCTATTTCATCATCCATGAACTTCCCAACGGCATCCGCGGGCTGCTGATCGCCGGATTGCTGGCAACCGCCATGGGCTCCCTCTCCACGGCTCTCAACTCCCTGGCGACCACCGCCACCAAGGACTGGTACCAGGGGGTATTCAAACCGGAAGCCACGGAACGGGAACTTCTCCGGTGCGTGCGCTGGGGAACGGCGGGCTTCTCCCTGCTGCTCATTCTGGTGGGGTCCATCACGGCTTGGTACGTGGTGCACCATCCGGATGTCCGCATCATTCAAATAGCCCTGGGCATCTTCGGCTATACCTACGGCTCCCTGCTCGGCATTTTCCTGCTGGGAATGCTCACGCGCACCAGGGGAAACGACAGGGGAAACATCATTGCCATGGCAGCGGGCTTCCTGGTCATCGCCCTCCTGACGGAGCTCATCCCCCTCCCCGCCGCCTGGAAACAATATATTCCGGAAATAGCGTTTCCCTGGCGCGTGACGATCGGCACCCTGGTTACCTTTGCCGTCGGTTTCGTCTTCAGAAGCCGGCGCCTCTCCGCACGCTGAACGGAACTTCCTCCCTCCCCTACGGGAAATATCCAAAAGGTCCCCTAAGCCTACTGCGTCCGCCAGGCAAGAGTTGCGTGTAAAGCCCATCCCATCCATCCCCCTCACTCTTCCCTCCTTGCGCCTGAGCGCAAAAAAGCGCCGCTCCCCCCTCTCTGTCCGGGAAAGCGGCGCTTGTAAAAAACCTTCC
>NZ_JABDHQ010000012.1 GCF_018709685.1 Akkermansia muciniphila | reverse complement strand
ACAATCCCGTTTGTTGTTCAGCCTATGGCAGGAAAAAATAATCCCTTAGCTCCCTTGGGGTGGAAAATTCCGTTAGCGCTCCTTATTTGGTCTGTTATGGTGGTGGGTGCGTGTTCGGATACGTCCCCACTGTATTCCTTTTATCCTTCTCCGGACCCTTCCATTTTCTTCATGTTCGGACGCGGACTCCTTCATGGCCTTCTCCCCTATGTGGAAATGGCGGACAGCAAGGGCCCCCTGCTGGTGTGGATTTATTACGCCGCCGCCTGGATTGACGGACATTCATTTGCCGGAATATTCCTCATTCAGTGCGTGACCCTTTTTACGACGCTTTTACTGTCTTGCAGGACGGCGCGCTTTTATCTGTCACGGCGCGGCAGCCTGCTGGCTTCCATGCTGCTGTGCCTGTTTCTGTTTGATTCATTCCCCTTCCAGCGCGGGGGCGGGGTGGAGGAACTGTGCTGGCCGGGGATGGCGGCCGTGGTTTACGGGCTGGTGCGGTATTTCCGGATGCGGGACAGGCGCAGCCTGCTGTTCCTGTCCGGGGTGGCCGGGGTATTTGCCGGGGCTGCCTTCATGATGAAGTTTTCCATAGCCTTTCCCGTGTGCGCCTTAAGCGGGGTTCTGTGCCTGTGGCTGTGGTGGAACGGATGGAAAAAAGAGGCGGCCGAGGCTCTGGGGATGACGGCAGCCGGGCTCCTGGCCGTGGTAGTTCCCTGTTCGGCTTGGCTGGTATTCCACGGCGTTTGGAAAGAGGCGATGAATGAGTACCTGTTGTGCTCCGTGCGTTATGGAACGGTGGCCCAGGAGGCTACGTGGTGGGCCAAACTCCTCAGGCCGGCTCCGGTCCGCTGCCTGTCCGACATACTGATGTGGGCGGCTGTCATCTGGGCTCTGGCAATAGCGGGATGGCGTCAGTTAAAAACGCAAAAAGCGCTCCTGTTCACGGCCCTGCTGTATATCTTCTTCAAGGTGGAGATGTTCAGCGTGTACAACTACTATTACAACTCCATCCTTTCACCCATGATGATCTGGGTGACCATCTTCTTTGTGGCCCAGGCGGAACGGCGCTTTTCCCTGCGCCTGCCGCGGATGGCGGCCGGAACGCTGGCTATTGTCTGCCTCACGGGAGCCGGAATGGCTGCCGGGCTGACGGGGGCCGTCCGGAAAGGAGACTTTGTCTGGAACGGCAGGGATCTTCATTCCCCCGCCGTCCGGGAACGGCTGGCCCCGTTTTCCGGAGCCTCCGTCCTGTATCTGGGCTGGCTGGACAGGGGCTTCGGCATTACCTGGGACTGGAAGCCCTGCGGAAGATATTGGTTCCTCCAGAATTTCCCGTCGGAAGAAATGGTCAGGGAGCAATATAATTACATTGAGCAGGGCCTGCCGGATATCATCCACACCAGTTCACGGGATGATGATTCTTTTCTGCGGCAGCACGGCTATAAGCCTTTGATGCCGGGGCTGGACAAGGGGGAATTCTGGTGCCGGGTGTCGGAAGCGGAAAACAGGCCGTCCTCTGAAGAATAAAAGGACCGCCCCATGGATGAGCCTCTCCTGGGAATGAAATACGGCTTACTTCACCGTTTCATGCTTTTGGCATCCCGGTATAAATTCTTCAGGGCGGAAAGCTCTCATGCTGCGGGATGAGGACGTTCTTTTCCGGCAGTGTCCGGCTTCTTTCCGTATCTTGTCTGCGTTTGGGTAGAACGGGATAATCTGGCCTTCGTCCAGCAGTTTTTTGAGCCGGGAAAGTTCCGGTTCTGTAAAGAACAGTCTGCCGGAATATGCTGAATGGGGAATGGCATTTCTGCCAAAAGGCACTCTAAGAATAGAGGCGTATTGGTCGCTGTTCAATGGCCGCTGTTCAACTTTTATGGAGTTTCATGACCCTGTATCTTGAGCAGTCGCCTGTTGCTGTATCTTGATCCGCGCCCGGGGCGATTTTCAGGTATCCCTCTGAATTCCTTCCGCAGGAAGAGATGCGTTCATGACGGGCCAATGACTTTTCTTCCCCTGCTTCAAAAGAGGCTTTGCTCCGGAGATAATAGGTATTTTGTGGATTGTCCCCAGAGGGAGCCTGATGCCATGATTCAAGGTAAGTCCACATTGAGCCGCCGGGTTCCCATGTTGCGAATTCTCCGGAGCTCCATAACCAGTTTGGAGAGTTCTGCGTTGATTTTACGCTTGGGACTATGGCGCGGCCTCCGGGTTTGTTCTGCAGGTTCTTCTTTCCCTTTTGCTTTCATTTTCATTGTTTCTTTCTGCCTCCGTGTTGAAACGATGTCTATGAATCTCAAAATCAATTATTTGTATCAAAATCGGATTTCCAATCCGGAGACAAGCTATAAATTTGAAAAAAAGCATTTAATACAAAATTCTTTCGGCCATAGACAGAAAATTTGAATAGCCGGAAGACGTGCCTCCGGGAAAGAAACAGATGGGAATTTTCCTATTCTTCCTGTTGGCATCAGGATTTTTCAAGGAACAAAAAAGCTTGTCCTCAAAATGTTGTGGGTTAGTTGCATTGATATTATCTCCCGTTCCAGGGACGATTTTTCTTTCAGGCTGTTGGCGTATGGGCCCTGCCTCCGGATTGGAAATCCGCTAATTTGCATTCATTCCTTACTGGAAAACATGACATTTGTATCCATGAACAACTCAGCTTCAATATTTTGCCTCATGCTAAACTTATCCTGTTCTGCTGCGCTTGCAGTTCCCCTTCCTGAAGAACATTCATCCTCCATGACCACTTCCTCTCCGCGTGCCGCTGCCGATTCCCCGGCTGTAGCCGAATTTAGCCTTTCACGCGTATAACTTCTGAAAATTGCTCCAAATCGACTCATCCGTTCCACATCCATTCAATACCATGAGACCACACCTTCCTTCCTCTTTGCTCCGCTACTTGCTTGCCGCCCTGTTCATCTGCACCTTCCCGGCCGCGTCCGGTGCGGACTACTCTGTGAACAACACCCAGTCCACCATGCCGGGCAGCAACCTGTACGGCACGTTTGAAGAATTGAGGGTATCCGGTTTGCTGCGTGCCGAAGACACGGTTGTCCTGCATAATGACGACTCCACGCTGACCGGAGGCCTGAATCTTCTCATTAGCGTTCAGTCCGGCAACGCGGCGGTAGCGCGCACGCTGGATCTGGCTGGACTGGGAACAACCCCCATGTTTTTCCTGAAGAAAGGAGACCATAGCGCGGACATGAATTCCATCATCTGGGAGAATGCGGGCAACCGGGTTCTGCGTGTGGAGGGATTCGGCAGCAATGCCACTCTGAATCTTACCGGAGCGGTCACGTTCCGCAACAATACGGGAATCTACGATGGTTCCACCGCTCCGGGCGGCGGCGCGATTGCCGTTCAGGGCCAGGGTCTCGCTTCAGTCACGCTGGCTGATCATATCGCCTTCACCGGAAATTACGCATCTTCCTCAAGCGGAACCGTCACAGGAGGCGCGATTCTGGCGTTCTCCAACAACGCCCGCATCACTCTGGGCAACGGCGCCGTTTTCCATGCCAACTATGTTTTGGCTTCAGCCACGGCAGGCGGCTGTGGCGGCGCAATATTCACCAAGGGCGGTTCCTCCTCCATTGAAATAGGCGATGATGCCACGTTTACCGACAACTACGTCCAGGCCGGCAAGTCCAGCTACGGAGGAGCGATAGGCGCCGACAGAAACGCCACTTCCATTACCCTGGGAGACCGCGCGACTTTCAGCGGCAACCATATTTCCACCTCAGCGGACGGAGCTGCCAGCGAAGGGGGAGCGGTCAGTACCTACATCACGATCGGAGACGCCTCCGTCACGCTGGGAGACAGGGCCTCCTTCACCGGGAATTACATCTCGGCCGCCGGAACGGGAAAAGGGGCCGGAGGAGCGATTGCGGTGCGGGCAAATGCGGGGCCTGCGTCCCTCACCGTTGGTGCCAATGCAAGCTTTACGGGCAATTACATCTCCGCATCATCCGGTGACGGAGGCGCAATCTGGATGTCTTCAGGTGGCACCTGCATTCTGGGAGCCAACGTTTCCTTCATCGGAAATTACATTCAGGCGTCTTCCGGCCGCGGCGGCGCGATTTACCTGGGAAATCAACAGCTGACCATTGAGGACGGGGCGAATTTCACGGACAATTACGCGCCCACGGCAGGGGGGGCCATCCTGATCAAAAATACGTCCAACCCCACCCACCAATTCCTGGCGCAGACCCGCGACGTGCTTTTCAGCGGCAACATGACAGGGGGAACCTTCACGCACAGTGATAACGGAACATTTACCGTAGATGGAGGAACAGCCAACGCCATTCATTTTGAAACGCGAGGCTCTTTGCAGTTGGCGGCCGGAGAAGGACGGAACATCCAATTTGACGACCCGATCACCGCAGGGGATTATTCGATCATGCTCACGATCAACCGGTATACGGATGACGGTGGGGCTGATCAAGACACCTCCGGAACGGTCGTCTTCAGCGGAACACGCTATCAGGGTACGGATGCCCATCTGGTCGCCAGCCGTTACAACGACTTCCGGGGAAAGACCACTGTCTGCGGAGGTACGCTGGAACTCAGGGACGGAGTCATTTTCGGACGCACGGGGAGCATGACGGATATGGTAACCTCCTTTACGCTTAATACCGGAGCCACCCTTCGAAGCAAAGGCGCCGCCAGTGAGATCAACGCCGCCTCTATCGTCCTCAACGGCACGGTAGATACCGGTGGCACGCTTGTTCTGAATGGAAACGTCACAGCCGCCGACACGACGCTCAAAACCGGACAGGGAGCCCTCGACCTGAGGAATACCGGAACCAATCTGTTCACGAACGGAGTAGCGCTCAACGAAGGCAGCATCCTGATTAACGGCATGGAACAGATCCGGACCGGCTCTGGCGCGTACATCACTGGTTCCGGCACGCTGGACATTCAGTCCGCCGGCGTCGTAGCCCTCTCGGATTCGCTGACCGGATTTGCCGGAACCATCTCCTTGACCGATACCCGGCTCCGTCCGGACGCCACGGGGCAGGCCGTGCTCGGCACCGCAACTTTGCGACTTGGAAGCGGCTCCGAACTCTCCGTCACGGAAAACTTCTCCATCAGCAAGCTGCATCTGGCCGGAGGAACGCTTACCGTCCACGTAGACGGTGACGCCTCCCGGCTGGAACACCAGCTTTCCGTTTCCGGCAGTCTTGACATCACGTCGGCATCCACGCTGGCCGTCTCCGGCCTGAAAGACAGTCTGGACAGCATCACCCCTCAGCCGGGCTTCCTGGACCGCGATCTTCAGGAACTGGCCCTGGACGGCACCATCAACGCAGACGCCCTGCTGGTGGTACAAGCCGGAAATGTCGCGAACACAACTATTCTGGACCTGGTGGACGCTGATACGGGCGAAGTCATTACCGGTGGAGAGGAACGCGAAGTCACCTATCAGGATACCGTTACCGCGACCTACGGCTATATTGCCGTAGCCGGCACCAACGAGCACAGCGGCCAGACGGGGATCCACCTCACCTACGGACTCAAGGAATTGAATATCCACGATGGGAAAACCTGGATTCTGGCCGCTCCGGCCGATCCGAGCAGCGACCGGACGCTCAGCGCCCGGATCACAGGCAGCGGCGCGCTGCAACTGAACAGCGACGCGACCGGCATCACCATCACCTCCGCCGCGAACCACACGGGGGGGACCCTCATCAACTCCGGCCTGGTTACTGCCGGAGCGGACAACCTCTTCAGCGCCGGAATCCTGGAGGTCAAAGAAGGCGCAGCGTTCGACACGGGCGCCACCGCACAAACCAACAGCGAAGGGTTTATTCTGCAAGGTTTGCTCAAGGGCGGCCAGGCGTTCTCCAACACGGGCGCCATGCATGTCTCCACCAGCGCACAGGTGGAATCGGCACTTGCCAACACCGGAACGCTCCGATTGACCAATACCTCGAACTCAGGGAAGGATTTCCAGTTTTCGGGAGGCCTGAGCGGCGACGGAGGGCATGTGGCCTTTGAAGGAACCGGACGTGACACATTGAAGCTCGGCTCCCTCTCCGGCTCGCAGGCCTTTACAATGAACATCAATCTGGCCGCCGGGACAAGCGACCGCATCGTCATAGCCGGGGAGGCTTCCGGCACGCACACGGTTCATTTCGTCCTGCAAGGCGACATTCCCTCCTCCCCGTCCTTCATATCCGACATGATCACATGGGGCAGCCTGGCGGAAGGCAGTGATGCGGCAACGCTCTTCACCGGAACGCTGGATGCGGGTTTCTACTCCTACGGTCTTAAAATCAACGCTACAGGCAATGGGTACGACCTGTCGCCGCAGGGATACAACAACCTGGGCGGTGTGCTGCTCAATGTGCTCGGGTGCATGAGTACGGGATGGTTCGAACAGCTTGACACTCTTTCCAAACGCATGGGAGACCTGCGCATGGGAGCGGACTTTTACAGGCAGCAGGCCCAACAGGACAAGAATGCCGGAGAGGCTCCCAGGGGGCACTACTGGGCGCGCACGGCTTCCGGGCGCACGGATACGGACCTGGGCATTGCCGGAGTCTGCGGCTTTACGGAATACCATTATGGGGCAGACAGCGGCGCGGACTGGATTGTTGCGTCCGGAAGAAACAGCATGCTGGCTGCCGGCCTCTTCGGAGGCTATCGTCGAAGTGACCGCAGCTTCCATGATGGCTGGGGAAGCAAGGGCAGCACGGACAGCGGCTACGGAGGCCTTTACGCCTCATGGCTGCACAGCAGGGGGTGGTTTGCGGACGCGGTTCTCAAAGGGACGAGTTACAACGCTTCATGGACCGCGGTCCAGCCTGGAGGCTCGGAACGGGGCAGCTACGACAACTGGGGATTGGGAATGAGCCTGGAAGCCGGGCGGCAGTGGAGCAGCGCCAAAGGATGGTTCCTGGAACCCTCCGTGCAAATCGCATGGCTCCACTCCGGTTCCACGCATGTCGTCACGAACGCAGGCCTGGATGTGACGGGAAGCGCAGCTGACATCTGGCAATTTGCCGGGCGTCTGCGGGCCGGACGCACATGGAGCGTCAACGGAGGCAGCCAGTTGGTGCAGGGCTACGTGAAAACCGGCGTTGCGCAGCAAGCAAGCAATGGCGGTGAAGTAAAGGCCGCCGGCAACCAGTGGCGTCCGAATACGGATGGAACCCGCGGCATGGCCGGTTGCGGCGTGGCATGGCAGCTCAGCGCCCGCGATCAGGTGCACCTGGATTACGAATACGTTTACGGGGACAAATACGATCGTCCTTGGACGATCAATCTGGGGTACACGCGGAGCTTTTAAGCACAAAAGACTTCATGTCTCTTCTTCCACCCGGCAAGTTTCCGCTTGCCGGGTGTTCCGTTTCTGCTGGTCCTCCCGGAAAGGCTTTCCTGCTTATTCATTTACCCTGGTAGGGGAATCCATTCCGGAAAACAGGGGGGCCATAAAAATAGACGGCTTTTTCTGCGGGCCGGTCGCGAACGGCACATGTCTCCGGGTTTTTACGGTAAACGTGGGAGACGTAGCTGGAGGACGCGGAATGTGGCCATGCCATCCCGTTGCCGACGAGGGCCCCCCCTTGCTGGCGCCGAGCCGGGATGCCGCCTGTTGGAGTGAGAGTTCCGATTTCTCATGGATGGGCGGAAAGCCTTCTCATGAGGAATAAAAAAGGACCGCTTCATTCATGAAGCGGTCCTGAAGGTTGGAAAGATTAGTATTTGACGCTTAGTGTGCCTTGCAGAATTCTTCAAAGCGGTCCAGCGCTTCCTTCAGAATGTCCAGCGTGGTGCAGTAGCTGATGCGGATGGCCTTGTCATTGCCGAAGGCGATGCCGGGGACGGCCGCCACCTTGTAGCGTTCCAGAAGCTTGTCACACAGGTTCAGGGAGGTGAGGCCCAGCTTGCTGGTGTCCACAAAGAAGTAGAAGGCTCCCTGCGGTTCCACGACGCTGACGTTGGGAATGGCGTTGAGGCGGGAGAGGACGTACTGGCGCCGCATGTCGTATTCGTCACGCATGTCGCTGATGAAGCTCTGGTCTCCCGTGAGGGCTTCAATGCCTCCGTACTGCGCGAAGGTGCAGACGTTGGAGGTGGTATGGTCCTGAATCATCTGGATGGCCTTGGCAATGGGGGCCGGAGCGGCGGAGTAGCCCATGCGCCAGCCGGTCATGGCATAGCCCTTGGAGAAACCGTTGATGGTGATGGTCAGGTCGTACAGTTCCGGGCTCAGGGAGGCGATGCTGACGTGCCTGGTGTCCCCGTACACGAGGTGTTCGTAAATTTCGTCAGCCAGGATGAGGATGTCTTCGCTCAGGGCCACTTCACCCAGGGCGCGCAGTTCTTCTTCTGAATAAACGGCTCCGGTCGGGTTGTTCGGCGTGGTGAGGATCACCATCTTGGTGCGGGGGGTCATGGCTTCCTCAAACTGTTCCGCAGTGAGCTTCCAGCCGTTTTCCGGCGTGGTTTCCACAATGACGGGGATGCCGCCGCACATGCGGACCATTTCCGGATAGCTGACCCAGTACGGGGAGGGGATGATGACTTCGTCCCCTTCGGAGACGGTCGCCATAATGGCGTTGAAGCAGGCGTGCTTGGCTCCGGCGCCCACGGTGATCTGGCTGGGATCGTATTCCAGGTTGTTTTCCCTCTTGAGCTTGTCGGCAATGGCCTGGCGGAGTGCGGGCAGGCCGGCGGAAGGAGTGTACTTGGTGGCTCCGTTATTCAGGGCCGTAATGGCTGCCTGCTTGATGTTTTCAGGGGTGTCCATTTCCGGTTCACCGCCTGCCAAACCGTAAACTTCTTCACCGGCGGCCTTCATAGCCTTGGCCCGGTTGGTCACCTTGAGGGTCAGGGAAGGGGTCAATGCAGCAATGCTGGGGGAAATCATGTCCATTGTTGTGGTGCGATCGTAGAATTTTGAATGCCCTGGCGGAAAACAGGCTATTCCCCGCACAGGCGGAAAAACTTTACTAAGTGAGCGCACCCCTGGCAAGGAGAATGCTTGATGAGGCCATTCTTTTTCTTGCTGGGAGGGCGCCTCCTTTCACGGAAGGGAAGTTTCCCGTCAGCGTTTCATGAATTTGGCGCGCACGGCGTCCAGTTCCGGCGTTTTCAGCAGGAAGGCCGCCGCCAGGTAAACAATTCCGGCGCAGCCGCAGACCAGGGAGATGCCCAGGAGCCTGGCCGGGAAGGACCAGTCCAGGAAGCCCTGGAGGAACCACGTTTTACCCGCCCAGCACACGGCTCCCAGCAGGATTCCCGCCGCCAGGATGCGGCCCAGGCCGGAAACCAGCGTCCGGCCGTCCACCCCGCCCAGCTGGCGGCGCAGGTAAAGGAAGTAAAAGAGGAAGTTGAAGGTGGTGACCACGGAGGTGGTCAGCGCCAGCCACGCCGCGTTTTTATGCAGGCCGTAGACAAACCAGTAGTTGAGGCCGATGCTGATGGCCAGCGCCACGGCGGCGGCAATCAGGGGAACCCAGCGTTTTTCCAGAGCCAGGAAGACGGGTTGCACCACCTTGGTTCCGGCATAGCCCAGCAGTCCCAGGGAGTAGGCGCCCAGTACCTCCCCGGTGTAGCGCACGGCCTCCTGGTTGAAGCGGCCCCACTGGTACACGGAGGAGACGAATTCCGTTCCCAGGATGAAGAGGATCAGGAAGGCGGGCACCGCAAAAAACGCCACCAGCCGCAGCCCCTTGGCGATGTGGACGGCCACTTCCTTTCTGCCGTCCCCCACCATCATGCGGGAAACGGCGGGGAGAACCACCATGCCCGTAGCCACGCCGAAGAGGCCCACGGGAAGCTGCCAGAGGCGGAACGCCGTGGTCAGGGCGGTAACGGAGCCTTTCTGGAGGTCCAGGGCAAAGCCCGTATTGATGAAGATGGTGAATTGCGTAACGCCGGAAGCCAGCACGGAGGGGAGCATGAGCCCCCAGATTTTACGCACGCGGGGATCGTCCCAATGGAAGTTGGGCTTCCACCGGAAGCCGGTTTTGCGCAGTTTGGGAAGCTGCACGGCAATCTGGGCCGCCCCACCGATCGTGACGCCGCAGGCAAAACCGTACAGGGCCTTTGGGCCGAAGGAGGGGTCAATGAAGTACCCGATCAGCAGGCCGAACAGGATGGAGGTGACGTTGAAGGCGGCGGAGGCCAGCATGGGCAGTCCGAACACCCCAACCATGTTCAGCGCCCCCATGACGAGGGCGGACAGGGAGGCGAAGCCGATGAAGGGCCACATGATGCGGCTCAAGTCCGTGGCGAACAGCTGGTCCGTCAGGGAATGGTCCCCGCTGTAAAGGGCCTCCATGACGGGCCCGGCAAACAGGATGCCCAGCGTCACGATGGCGACCATCAGCGTGGAAAGCTGGGTGGCCACCTTGTTGGTCAGTTCCCAGGCGGCCGCGTCCCCTTCCGCCTCCCGTGTTTTGGAGGCCACGCTGGTGTAGGACTGGGACAGGGCTCCTTCCGCAAACAGGTCCCTCAACAGGTTGGGGATTCGGAAGGCCGTGTAAAAGGCGTCCAGCACTCCCGTGGCGCCGAACAGGGAAGTGTACACGATTTCCCTGGCCATGCCTGTCAGACGGCAGGCGAAAATGGCGCCGGAGGCTACCAGGCTGTTCCGCATCAGGGACATGAAGGAAGAGGGCTTACTTGAATAGTTGGCGGCAGTACGGCTCCACGCGCTTCATGGCCGGGTGGTCCTTGACGGCCTGGTCGCGGTCGTCCCGGCAGGAGAAGAGGTACAGGGCGTAGCCTCCGTAGCCGCCGCCCAGGTATTTTTTGGCAAGGGCGTTCGGGATGTCCGGCAGGGGCTGCATTCCTTCGTCAAGCTGAACGCTGTAGTACAGGGCCACGCCTGCGGCCAGGGTGTTGATGTTGCGTTCCAGCACGCCGGTGCGGGCAATGAGGGAGGATTGGGAGATGCGCACGTAGTCCCGCTGTTCGTCCGCCATTCTGGGCGTGTCATGTTCCTCGCCCGTGTACAGAATGGCCATTCTCCCTTCCAGGAAGTCGCCGGTGCCCTTCACGTCCAGCACGGGGGAACTGCCGGAGCGCCACACGCACAGCCCCGTTTCCGCAATGACGGCGGGGTCCTGCCAGCCGACGCCCAGGGCGAGCTCGGAAGCGACCGGGTCGCGCCCCTCCAGCATGGCCCACGCGCCGCTGCCGCCCAGCCCGGAACGTTTTTCATACGGCCATTCGCAGAGGGAGACCATGGGGGTGATGGCGCAGTTGACCACATAGGAGCCTTTTCTGGCGTAGCGGGGAACGTCCAGCCAGCCTCCGGCGAAGTCCACGCGGAGCGGGACGGAGGAAGGGGCCTTGATCCGGTTCACCAGCATGGTGGTGGAAACGGGGGCGAATTTGGGGGGCGTCTTGGGAAGCACCACGTAATTCGCGCCCACGCGGGCGCACAGCTCCTTCTTGATGCCGCTGTAAAGGTCGTCCTCCGTCACGGCCAGGACGTCCGGTTTTTCCTGAAGAAATTCCTCTTCAAAATCCAGGCCCTTCTTCATGCCCGTGCCCAGAATGACCTTGTCCACCATGCGCAGGCTCTCCAGCAGCACCTTCTTGTGCTCGTCCGGAATGGACGGCTTGCGCTGCTTGTGGTGCCACAGCACGGGTTCTGAGGCGAAGGAGACGATCAGGTAGTCCCCCAGGGCGCGGGCTTCTTCAAAAAACTGGATGTGACCGGCGTGGACGATGTCATAACAGCCCGAGACGAAAACTTTTTTCATGCGCGTGGTGATAGATAATTAGTCCACGGCAGTATGCCCTATTGCTCCGCCGGATGCAAGAGCCGGGTGGAAGTACGCTAAAAAACGGCACGGACCGCAGAAGGCCCGTGCCGTTGGGAAAAAGAAAAATCAATGTCTGCCGGAACCGGTCAGGAAGCCATGGCGTCCTGGTAGCGGCGTTCCACGTCGTCCCAGTTGATGAGGCGGCAGAAGTCTTCAATATAGTCCGCCCGGAGGTTCTGGTGCTTCAGGTAATAGGCGTGCTCCCAGACGTCGCAGACGAGGATGGGGACAAGGCCGGGAATTTCCAGGTTCTGGTGCTTTTCCGCGCCGCAGATCACCAGCGTCTTGCTGATGGGGTCCACGCCCAGGATACCCCAGCCGGAGCCTTCCACTCCCTGGGAGGCGGCCTTGAATTCCTTCATCATGGCTTCCAGGGAACCGAATTTTTCCTTGATGGCGTCCACCAGGGGGCCCTGCGGCTCCTTCTTGGGGTCCGGCGTCATGTTGGTCCAGTAAATGGTGTGGAGGACGTGGCCGGAAACGTTGAAGGACAGGTTGCGCACCCAGTTGGTGGTGGCGGAAGCGTCCAGCTTGCCGTCCGCAATTTCACGGAGTTTTTCGGCCGCGGCGTTGGCGCCGGCTACATAGGCCGCATGGTGCTTGTCATGGTGGATGCGCACGGTCTTTTCATCCAGCATGGGTTCAAGCGCGTCGTAGGCGTACGGAAGGGGCGGTAACACGTACTTGCCGTCGGCATAGCCGACCGTGGAGGGATCTTGCTTTTTAGTCATCTTGTGCTGTGGTTGTATGGATGGCCCTGTTGCCCGGGCCTGGCTAATTGTTCCCAGCGCCGCCAGTGAGGAAAGGGCGATGAAACGCCTTCTGTTCATGTCCGCGCCACGGGAATTCATGGAAGTTTGGACATGGATGGATTTGGAGTTGTTCAAAAAACCTGGAGCATCGGGCATTTTTTACTCTTTTTCACCGGAGAGGGGAAGTTTTCTACCTTCTGGCGGCCGCGGCGGGGCCCTGGGCTCCGTAGGCGCTGATGCCCCTGACGGCAACGGACCCCGCATCCCCCAGGAAGGATTTGGGCAATGTCACCCGGGTCTGGCTGCCCGGCAGCAGGATGCGCGTGGCCCACTGGCTGCCGTAGCGCGCCTGGACGGCCCATTTCCGGGAAGGGCTGCCGGACGGCTGCCAGGAAAGGGTGACGGTGGAGCCGTTGTCCGCCACGTAAAAGTTCCGCGGCTGCCCCGGAGCGCCGGTCCCGCACCAGGGCATGGCGGGCGGAACGGCCATGGAGGGGTACAGCCTGTTCAGGTATTTCTGGATGCCTCCGGCATTCCGCATGATGGATTTGATGCTCCAGAAGCACTGCCCGGGGGCGCTTCTGGCCAGGGAGCGGGAATAGTTGACCTGAGCGGCGATCTCAGAGGCGGGGCGCCCCGGGTCCTCGCTGCTCATGATGCGCGCGGTGGCGATGCCGGGCCACACCGGGCGGCTCGTGTTCTGGGCGGCCCACCACTGCATCAGGGCGGGAAAACTCTGCTTGGACGGGTTGCACCGCCAGTAAAGCTGCGGGGCAAGGTAATCCACCCAGCCTTTGGAAAGCCACTTGCGGGCGTCACAGGCAAGGTGTTCGTAGGCGTCCACTCCGGCCTCAATGCCGCCGGGAACGCCGGGGCGCCAGATGCCGAACGGGCTGATGCCCACGCGCACCCAGGGCTTGGAGGACTTGACGGACTTGTACATGTCCTCCACGAAGTCGTCAATATAAGCCCGCCGCTGGGAAGGCGTCTTCCCGTCACTGAAACTGCGGGGGGACCAGGGATGGCCGGGAGAGGGGTAAGGGTAGAAATAGTCGTCCAGGTGTACGCCGTCAACATCGTAGCGGCGCACGACGTCCAGGATGACCTTCAGCGCGTGGTCCCGTGAGGCGGAGGCGCTGGGATTCATCAGTAGCACGGAGCCGTTGCGCTTCATCAGGTCCGGGCGCGTGAGGGAAATGTGGTTGCGCCCCACGGCGTGCTTCACATTGGCCTTCGCCCGGAAGGGGTTGAACCAGGCGTGCAGTTCAATGCCGCGGCGGTGGGCCTCCTGGATGGCGAAAGCAAGAGGGTCATACCCCGGATTGACGCCGGGACCGGAGAGCCACTGGCTCCACGGCTCCAGGGAGGATTGGTACAGGGCGTCCGCGTTCGGCCGCACCTGGAGGAACACGGCATTCAGCTTCAACTGGGCGCAGGTATTCAGGATCGTCAGCAGTTCTGCACGCTGGGCCGCTCCGGAAAGTCCGGAACGGGAGGGCCAGTCAATATTGTGGACGGTGGAAATCCACGCGGCGCGGAATTCCTGGGGAGCGGCGGGCACGGCCTCTCCGGATGGCTGCCACCCCAGCGCCTGGGAGGCCAGGGCCAGCAGGGAGCAGGAAAGGGCGTGGAAAAGGGGAAATCTGGTCATGACGGGATGGTAGGGATGCTTCCGGGCCATTTAACCCCTATTGGGGGATTCTGTCCATGGCGGATACCGGAGGTTCCGTCATGGAAGGGCACCCAGGTGCGGCATTCAGCGGGAAGGGGACGCGAGGCTGTTCACCAGGTGGGCGTTGAACCCGGCGCCGAAGCCGTTGTCTATGTTGACCACGGACACGCCGTTGGCGCAGGAATTCATCATGGCGAGCAGGGTGGTGACTCCGCGGAAATTGGCTCCGTACCCCACGCTGGTGGGCACGGCGATTACGGGGGACTTCACCAGGCCCGCAAGCACGCTGGGGAGCGCCCCCTCCATGCCCGCCACGGCGACCAGCACGGTGGCCCGGCGGATGGAATCCAGGTGGGAAACCAGGCGGTGCAGCCCCGCCACGCCGCAGTCCCGGTACCGGAGCACGCGGCTGCCCAGGAACTCCGCCGTCAGCGCGGCTTCCTCCGCTACGGACTGGTCAGAGGTGCCCGCGCTGACGATGCCGATGAAGCCTGCCGTCTGCGGTGCAGGCCGCAGGATGATGCGCATGAGGCGCGCTTCCGGGCGCATGTCCGCCTCCGGAAAGGCGCGGCGCAGATGGTCCTGGGCTTCCCCGCTCAGGCGCGTGGCCAGCACGTTCTGCCCGGCGGCAAGCAGGCTGCGGGCTATCTCTTCAATCTGGCCCGGAGTCTTTCCGGCGCCGTAAATCACTTCCGGGCATCCGGTGCGCGCCAGCCGGTCATAATCAATATCCGTATGGGCGGCGGCGGGGGCTGTGGCGCTCCGGATTCTTTCCGCCGCTTCCTCCATGGAAAGGCGTCCTTCCTTAAGCTGATGCAGGATGTCGGTAATCTCGTTCATGACGGTTCATTCATGCTGCCTCTGGAATACCCTTCCAGGTCCAGGGCAATGTGGCGGAAGCCCAGTTCCCGCAGGCGGCGGGCTACGGGCCCGGCAAGCTCCGTGTCCAGGAACAGGCGGCGTTCCGCCTCCGGAAGTTCAATGCGCGCCAGGTCATCCCCGTGGACTCGGACTCGGCAGCCTTTCAGCCCCAGGGAACGGAGGAACGTTTCCGCCTTGTCCACGCGTCTCAGCATGGCTTCAGTGACGGGACGGTTGTGCTCCAGCCGGGTCAGCAGGCAGGCGTAGGCCGGCTTTCCGCTGACGGACTCCGGCAGGCCCAGTTCCCGTGCCAGCTGGCGGATGTCCGCCTTGCCCATGGCGGCTTCCAGAAAAGGATTCAGGATGCCCAGCTCCTGCAGGGCCTTGCGCCCGGGGCGGTAGTCGCCCAGGTCATCCATGTTGGAGCCGTCCGCCAGCAGGGGGAAGCCCGCTTCCCCGGCTCTGGCCTTCAGGGCGGAAAACAGGGCGTGCTTGCACAGGTAGCAGCGCAGGGGAGGATTGTCCGCAATGGAGGCGGGGAGGGGGAAGGTGAGCTTTTCCTGCCTGACCTTCAGGCTGCGGCACAGCTCCGTGCCGTCCCGCATTTCCTCCTCCATCACGTAAGGCGTTTGTGCGGTCAGGGCCAGGCAGCGGTCCGGCCCCAGCACCTTTGCGGCGGCGGCCAGCAGTACGCTGCTGTCCAGCCCGCCGGACAGGGCCACGGCGATGCGCTCCCTGGGAAGCAGGACGGAGCGCAGCCGTTCAAACGGGGTCTGTGGAGGCGTCGTCATGGGAGGGAGGGGGAAAAAGCCCCATCAATTGGCACTGTTCCAGGGACAACCCGGTGGCTTCCGCCAGAGTCCGGCAATCTTCAAATTCCGCCTTCCTGTGATGGGGGCGTCCGTTCATGAACGAGGTCTTTACGTGGACTGTTCCGTGCGGAGTGCCCACGGGGGCGCTCTCCCTCCGCAGAATGTGGCGGCTTGCCGCGTGCTGGCGTATCCCCGGCGTGCTGCTGTGCAGGAAGAATGTCTCCCGCACGCGGTCCGCCTGTTCCGGCAGGCACAGGGCGCAGACCTTCACCGCCAGGCGCCCCTTCTTCATGCAGATGGACTCCTGCCAGGCGTCCAGCGCGCCGGCCTCCATCAGCTTTTCCGCCAGGTAGGCGGTCTGTTCCGGCGTCATGTCGTCTATATTGGCGCACAACTCCGTCAACAATTCGGGAGCAGGTTCCGCTTCTTCCGTTTCCACCAGCATCACCCGGAGAATATTAGGCAGGGGGAGCCCCTCGCGGTGGCCTATGCCGTACCCGGTTCCGGTAATGCGGCCAGCCAGCGGGGCGGGGACGGGTTGCGCCATGGCGGCGATGAAAGCGGCTCCGGTGGGGGTGGTGGCCTCATGGGCGGTTCCGTTCAGGGTGGCCTGGAAATGGCGTGCCAGCAGGGCCGTGGCGGGGGCCGGAACCGGCATTGTCCCGTGCTGGCACCTTACGGTGCCGGAGCCCAGCTCCACCGGGCCGGTGAAGATGGCGTCCGCCCGGAGCAGCTCCAGGCAGATGGCGGCGCCCGTGATGTCAATGACGGAATCCACCGCACCCACTTCATGAAAATGGACTTCCTCCGGCGTGGTGCCGTGCACCTGGGCTTCCGCCTCCGCCAGCAGGGTGAAAATGGAGAGGGCCGTCCGCTTCACGGCGTCTGAAAGGCCGCTTGACTCAATAAGTTTGCGGATATCCGCCATGGTCCGGTGATGGTGTGCGTGCCCGTGGCCGGAATGGCTTTCCTCCTCCGTCACCACGTCAACCCGCGTTCCCTGGATGCCGGATTGCGCGGCCCGCCTGCACTCCAGTCTCCATTCCCCGTGCACGTGCAATTTGGACAGCTCCCGTTCCAGGCTTTCCCTGTCCACGCCCAGATCAATCAGGGCGGCCAGGTTCATGTCTCCGCTGATGCCTGCGCTGCAATCATAGACCAAGGCTTTCATGATGGGCAGTGTAGGGGGAAAACCTCCCGGCTCAAGGCCAAAGTGAGCCCTATCTCCGGAGACTTCCCTGCATCCGGCGGCGCTGCTTTAATGGCCTGGCGCGCAGCCATGCAGAGATGACCTGTGAAATACATTGCTAGAGAACTCCAAATATGCCACAATCCGTGCGGCGCTGACCAGCGCCGGCCCTCGTCCCATATCATGTCTATCCCGTTCTTTTCCAAATTACGATCCCAGAAGCACTATCTTCAACTGGTCAAACCGGAATTGAAGCAGGTTTCTGAGTTTGTGGAAGCCCAGGCATCCTGTTTTGACCCGGAAGTAACCGACTACATGGAAACAGTATGCCAATCCAAGGGGAAAATGCTCCGGCCTGCCCTGGTTCTGCTGGTAGCCGGCGCCACGGGCGGCGTCAAGGAAGCCCACATCCGGCTGGGAGCCCTGCTGGAAATGGTGCATTTGGCCTCACTCGTGCACGATGACGTGATTGACGAGGCCGACAAGCGCCGTGACGAGGCCACCGCCAATGCCCTGTGGGGCAACAGCCTGGCCGTACTGCTGGGGGACGTGCTCTTTTCCCATGCCATGGTGCTGGGCACCGAATTCGGCAGCACGGAATTCTGCCGCAGGCTGGCGAACACCGTCAGGGACGTGTGCCAGGGGGAAGTAGCCCAGTCCAGCCGCCTGTATGACCTGAGCATGACCCGCGATGAATACTTTGAAATCATCCGGAAAAAAACCGCCTCCCTGTTCTCCGCCGCTACGGGCGGCGCGGCCTGGATCTCCGGAGTGGCCCCGGAAGTGGAAAAATCCCTGTACCAGCTGGGAGACCTGCTGGGCGTGTCCTACCAGATTTACGACGACTGCCTGGACATGGTGGGCGATGAAGACGACGCCGGCAAGACGCTCCACACGGACGCCACCAAGGGCAAGCTGACTCTCCCCATCTTCAATCTGCTGGAATGCGGGGACAGGAACGTGGAAGCCACCCTCAGGGACGCCATTGAAAACCGTGAAGTGATTGATTACTCCGCCTTTCAGGACAACCCCGTTTTTGCAGAAGCCCTGGACAAGGCGATCCAGGTGGCCCTGGAGAAAAACGAGGCTGCCCGTGAAATCCTGTGGCTCCTCCCCCAGACGGAATACCGTGAGGCCCTGGCGGAAATGACCTTCTACATGGACGAGCTGCTTAATAACTGCAGGATATCTTGACATGGCCGCGCTTGGTGGATAGTTCAGGAGGTGACGATTCCCCGGTTGCTGTTCTGTGCCTAATTTTCCCCATTCAGCGTTCTGATGGCTATTAAGTTCATTGTGTGATAAAGCGTAGAAGGGTTTAAAATATAGATATTAGTAAGATCCCTTATCAGAATAAATTGGATAATTATTTATAATTAGGACAAATCTATTCGTGGCATGGTCTTTATGAAAAAGGATGGCCTAGTTATGCTTTTAGCGTTTCGATAAAAATCGAATATCTTAAAATTTAAATCCTATTCAAGTTTTTTTGCATATTTAAAATATCTGAAAAATTAAGTTTTTTATTTTTGTTGAAATTTATGAAAAAACAAGAAAATTGTTTGAATCATACTATTATTGTTCCTAATGAAAATAATGGGAAAAAGATGTTGCTTTATAAGTATGTAAATCTATATTCACTTATGCAAATCATTGAGCATTGTGATATGAAAATCTCTTTTCGAGAAGATGCCAATGATCCTTATGAAATGTTAGAACAAGGTATTTATCCAGGGGATGTTATTGGGACATATAGAGAATATGGATTCATATCGTTATCAAGAAGTAATGATGTTCCTTCGTTATGGGGAAATTATGCTGATAAATATTCAGGAGCTTGTATTGAAATAGAAATGCCTTATTTCAGAAATGAATATGTTGAAGGTATGATGGATGACTTTGGTATATCTATGTCAAATGGATACCGAGGTTTGTGTAGATTTGCTTTAGAGCGCTCTAATTTAGCTCAGCAGCCTCAGATATATATAAATAAATATCGTTACTTTAATGAAAAAGATTTAAGAATATATATTGGAGGTGGTGACTTCTTAGTTAAATGCCTTTATACTGGCTCTGAAAGATTTAAATGTGATGCTAGTGTACTCCCTAACGATGAAATGCTTATAATGTTTGGAACATTGGGGCTCAAAGATTATACTTGGGAATATGAACAAGAATATCGTGTCCCAGTTATGAAAAGAGCAGCTACCCGATGCAGTTTTTCTGATGATCGTATTATGTATTTTTCTGATACAATTATGAGATTTGTAAAGAGAATAATTTTAGGGCCAAAATGTAAGTATTCAGTAGAACAAATTAATGAATATCTCCAAACTCATAAAGGAATTAATAATCATAATTATTTTACTGATATAAAAATAACTCAAGCAAAATTTTCAAAGACAACCTTTTCTCTGGAAATAGATGATTAGGTATTCACTTACTAAATTTATTCATTACACATTGGAACTTTTGCACACTGCTCTTTATATCAAGATAAGTTACTCCGATTTTTTTACATGGCACAAAAGAGGTTAATTTGTATAATGAAGAGGGAGTTTTCATGATAAAAACACGGGCGGTAACTCCCATCAACATGATATGACTGAAAATGAGACTTTTGAAAAGGTGGATTTCAAGGAAATGGAATTGGATGATGAATACAATGATTGTGTGTTTATCTCGTGTGATTTTTCAGGAAAGGCCATCCAGAATACTGATTTTGACCAGTGCGAATTCAGGACGTGTAACTTTGTATTGACTAGGTTCAAGGCTGCTCTCAGGGACAGTACCTTTGCCGATTGCAAGATGACCGGCGCAGATTTTACGGACATTGACAGGTTTTCGGACAGTCTGGTCTTTGAAAACTCGCGTCTTGATTATGCCAGCTTTGTAGAGGCCAGATTGCGGAAAACCGTTTTCCGCGGCTGCAAGATGTATGAGGGGTACTTTAATGACGCCGACATGGCGGAATCCGTTTTTGACCGCTGTGATCTGGAACGGGTTTCTTTTGTCGGAACCAATTTGGAGAAAGCCGATTTTTCAACCTCCTTCAACTTTTCGATCAATCCCTCCATGTGCAAGCTGAAAAAGGCGGTCTTTTCCCGGCATGGTCTGGAAGGGCTGCTCGCCCATCTGGACATTGTCATCAGGGGGTAGGCCTGCGGGAGCTGTTTAAATGGAATATTGGTTTGACCTCCATTGCGGGTAAAACAAGGAGTGCGGGCATTCCCGTTTCAGGAATGCCCGCACCGTTCCAGTGGAAGTTAGAATTTGGGTTTCCTCTTCTTCACTTCCTCTACCAGTTTGGAAAGGGATTTTCCCTTCTTGCGCTTTTCATGTTCCGAAGTGGAAAAGTACTCCGCTTCTCTCCGGAGTTTCAGGTAGCTTTCATACACCTCACGGTCCAGCAGGCCGCTGTTCACCGCTTCCAGAACGGCGCAGCCGGGTTCATGGATATGCCCGCAATCCTTGAAACGGCACGCCGCCGAGAAATAGGAAATATCCAGCGCTTCTGCAAGAGAACCGGACTGGCCGGTGGCCAGGCCGAATTCCCGGACGCCCGGAGTGTCTATTAAAACGCCTGAACCGTCCATCAGCACCATCTCCCGGCGTGTGGACGTATGCCGCCCTTTGCCTGTGGATGAGCTTATGTGGGACGTGGCTAGGAGCGGTTTTCCGCACAGCGCGTTCACCAGGGAACTTTTCCCGACGCCTGAAGAACCCACAAACACGACCGTTTCCCCTTCCGGGATGAATTCCCGGAGCCGGAGAATCGTATGGGGTTCATGGATGCTTGTAAAAAATACTGGCATCCGGCGCCCCAGGCGTTTGACCTGTTCTTCAATGCCCTGCCTGTCAAACCCTAAATCGGCCTTGTTCAGCACCAATACGGGGTTGATCCCTTCTTCCAATATCTGAACCATGAAACGCTCGGCTCTGCGGATATTGAAATTATCATCAAGGCTTTGCACAATGAATGCCCTGTCCACGTAAGAGGCGATGGCCTGCCTGTCGGAAACCGTTCCGCTTTTCCTGCGGTGCAAGGTCCGTTCACGGGGCAGTAAATCGACGATGATTCCCTTCGTTTCATCGAAGGGCTGGAAAATCACCCAGTCACCCGTACAGGGCAGTTCAAAGGCTGATTTTTCATACATCATGTTTCCCCTTAATTCGCACTGGAACACTCCATTTTCAGCAACGATTTCATAACACGTCCTGTGCACGACGGCGATGCGGCCATGGGGCAGGGCGCGGTACGCTGATGCCTGCTTGAGCCGCTCTAACTGGTCATTCCAGCCGTAAGCATGTAGATGGATCATTGTTCCGTCTTCTTTGCGATGTAAAACACGTAGCCGTAGAATTCCTTGTACCTGCGGTATAATTCCGCTTCATGGCGCAGGGATGCGACTAATTCCGCGGCGGCTTTATTTTCAGGATATTGATGAAGGAACATCTCCTGAACCGGAGGCTGCGGGGCGTAATAATGCTCCGTCCAGCAGTTTTCCGGCAGAATGAAGGAAGCCACGGGAACGTACCCGGCCTTCTGTATCTGGGCTGTCTTGTTGGGTATCGTGTCTATCTCCGGATACATATCCATCCAGAAGCGGTGAATCTCTTCCGGACGTTCCGCGGTGAACCACGAGCTTTCGGAAACGGCCAGGTAGCCTCCCGGTTTCAGGTACTTGCGCCATTCGTTCAGCCCGCGTTCAAAGCCGATGTTGTAAATGGCCCCTTCCGACCAGACCAGGTCCAGTTCTTCTTCTGCAAAAGGAAGGTTGTCCATGGAACCAACAATGCCTTTTACCTTGTCCTGCAAGCCTGAGCGTTTTGCCTGACGGTTGAAGATGCGGATGAAATCCGGGAACAGGTCAAGCCCTGTAATGCTGCCCTGGACATGTGCGGCCAGCGTCATGGTCTGTCCGCCCGTGCCGCAGCCGAGGTCGGCGATGCGGGATTGCCCGGTCAGGTTGTCAATGAAGCTGAGAGCCTTGAGGGTCGCCTCCGGGCTTCCGGGGCCCTGCCGTTCCAGGCGGGAGAAATAATCGCAGATGAAATTGAAATCGAATTCGTGAATTGTTTTATTTTTGTTACTCATTAACTTAGTAAATGTTGTGTGCCGTGAGGGCACAGTGGCGCCGTCATTGCGGCAGGTGGATTAACGTTGAAATTCCAATAATACGGAACTTCCTCCCGGAAGGAATCATCCGGGAGCAAACAAAAAGAGGACAACCGGTACGGAAAGTACCGGTCGTTTACAAGACCGAGGCCGATTTAAATGAAGTATTAAACATGAAGCAAAGATATATCGTCTTGTGCCGGACTGGAAATATGCTGCCGATAAGGTTATTCGGAAGCAACTTTCCCGTCAAGGCAGGGAACAGGGGCAAATCCCCCGTTCGCCTCATATCTTTTCTGTAATTTGTATTTCCAATACTTTCCCGAAAGTATGCCCGCTGACAGCGGTGGGCGGGCCATGTCTTGATTTCGCACGGTCCGGCTGTCTGTTTCAAGACATTATTGTGTCTGTTGTTTCCCGGAGCCGGAAAAACCCCGTCATTTCCGCGCGCGGAATGCTTCCCCTTATTCCGTTTTCCCGTACCTGCGCGCCCGGAAGGAGTAGGCCACCGCCACCACGGCGGCGAGTACGGCGTACAGGATGAAGCGGTCCGTAGAGATGGCGTTGGCGGATTCTCCGTTGGACAGGAAAAAGGTGATGGCGGCCACCAGCATGTTGCCTGCAAAGATGGTAAGGTTCCAGAAGCTGGTGATGACGCTTTTCAAATGCGCCGGGGCCTGCGTATAGGCGAATTCGAGGCCCGTGGTGCTGACCAGAATCTCGGAAATGGTGAGTACGCAGTAGGGAATCAACTGCCATGCGATGGACATGGAGGCGCCCGTTTCCAGCCTGTACTGCAGCCATGCCACAATCAGGAAAGTGACGGAACTCAGCGCGATGCCCGTGCCCAGCCGCACCAGGGGCTTGGCCAGCCTGATGACATGGGGATAGACGAACACGGTGATGAGCGGAATGAAAATCATCACGAACACGGGATTCGCCGCCTGGATTTCCTCCGGTCCGATGGACCAGGTTTTTCCGCCCGGCAGGGGAATGGGGATGGGGGACATGGCGTTCCCCTGGGCTACCCAGGAGGAAGCCGTCTGGTCGAAAATGGACCAGAACGGGATGACGAAGGCGAAAATGGAAAGAATCTTCAGGATATGGCGGCTATCCTCTACGGCGGAGGACCCGTAGCGTTGCTCTGCGCTTTTCCAGCCTCCGCGGAAGAGGATGGTAAAAAGAACTTTCCAGAAGCCGGCATGGCCGCTGTTCCGGGCCGGGGGCGTTTTGTGGTACTTCCTGCGGCCCAGCCAGAAGACGAAGGTGGCGATGCCCATGAAAATGCCCGGAACGGCGAATGCCCAGCTGTAGCCGTAATGCTGTTCCATGGCCGGAATAACCAGGAAGGAAAAGAAGGAACCCAGGTTGATGGCCCAGTAAAAGGCGTTGAAGGCCTTGGTCATCAACTGCGGGGATTTGTCTGGAATCTGGTCCCCCATGAAGGCGGAGACGCAGGGCTTGATGCCTCCGGCCCCCAGCGCGATGATGAACAGGCCTGCCATCAGAATGTAACGGCGCGCTTCAATGGTATGGAAAAGGTCCGCCGTTGCCAGGACGCCGTGGCCTACGCAGTATAGCAGGGAAATGTAAAGTATGGTCCTGTACCGTCCCCAAACCTTGTCCGCCAGCCATGCGCCC
Organism: Akkermansia muciniphila; assembly: GCF_018709685.1. GTDB lineage: Bacteria > Verrucomicrobiota > Verrucomicrobiia > Verrucomicrobiales > Akkermansiaceae > Akkermansia > Akkermansia muciniphila_E. The sequence goes on along the minus strand of NZ_JABDHQ010000012.1, from coordinate 68,997 downwards.
GCCAGGGGAAGCAGGTAAACCATCCCTACGAAAACATGAAGGGTAGCGGTGGCCCAGTTGTCGCTCATCAGCAGGTGGCCCGTCATGTACAGCATGAGGATGGACTTCATGCCGTAGAAACTGAAGCGTTCGCAGGCTTCCGTTCCGATGATGTACCTGGACTGGGAGGGGAGGGCGCTCATGGATGAAGAGGGCGTGGGTCAGGAGTGCTGGAAAAAAGGGCAATAAAAATGATGGCCCGGTGCCGGGCCATCATGGGAAAGGGGATTTGGCGACATTCCATCTGTGTAATCGGACACGGGCGGGATGACGGCTGCCATGAAAAGGGTGGCTTTAGCGTTCCTGGTTCAGGATGGGGGCTATCTCCACCTTGTACTGGGCGATGCATGCCTTCAGCCAGTCCAGCATGATCATGGATTTGGCCTGGGCGGTCAGGGCCGGCGCAATCTGCTGGGTGGCCTTGATCTGGAACTCCGGGGTATCTTCCAGTTCCCGCTTGACGAGCTGGGCCAGCAGGATGCCGTCTCCCGTGTTGATGGGGCGGGCCATCTGGCCGGGGTTGATGACGGAAACCGCCTGGAATACTTCTTCAGGAACCGGGAGTTCCCTGGGCGGAGCCAGGCGGGAGTTCATGGCCCGGTCCAGCAGGGCCTGGAGTTCTTCCTGGCTCCTGGCGTTTTGCAGGTTGGCTGTGCTCAGCAGGGAGTTCGGATTGACAAAGGGACCGTAAGTAGCGGTCTTGGCCCCGGCTTTCCCGGCGATGGCATTGAATTGTTCCACGGGTTTCTCCGCCTTCTGCAGCTCCGTATTGAGTTCTGCGGCAGCCTTGTTCATGGATTCCACGGTCATGCTTTCCAGCAGGTCGGCGCGGGCGTTGTTGCGGGCGGTCTCATAAGGAAGGGCTTTCACCGGGGTAATGCCCTCCAGGCGGACCAGGACCACCTGGCCGTTTTCCAGAACCTGCATGGTGCTGATCTGTTCGGCTCCGGTCTTGGCGCGCGCTTCTTCAATGGCCTTGGCGTCCGCGTCCGCATTCAGGGCCGGGGCGTCCGCCAGGGAAAAGGTTACGTCCAGCAGGGTGGCGCTACGTCCGTCGGAGGCGGACTGGTTGATCGGCTGGTTGATTTCCTGGGGCGCGTTTTTGCGCGTGACAGCCGCATAGGACTTCTTCTCCATCTTGCAGACGCCGGGAGTCTTGGCCAGGGCTTCTGCAATGACCTGGTCCATGTTCCTGCCGTTGGTGGCGTTCAGCGGTTCCCAGATGTCATTTTCCACCAGGTTCATGGTCTCCATGGTGGCGTTGGAAATGTCCCCGGACTTGGGCGCCTGCGTGTCGCCGGCGGGGGTGAAGGTATAAACGGTGAAGAAGCGGGCTTCCTCATTCTTGTAATTTTCCTTGTGCTTGTCCCAGAAGGTCTTGATTTCCTCTTCTCCCGGGTCCGTCTTGGGGCGGAAGGCGCTCTTTTCCAGGAAGGCGGTATTGACCGTGATCTGCTGGTTGTTGGACTCCGCCACGGCTTCGGAAAAACCGGCTTCCACGGAGATCCCTCCGGTCAGCACGTCCTTGATGCGCACCAGGCTGATAGTGTCTTCCATCAGGCCGCGCAGAAGTTCCTCCTGAATCTTCTTGCCCATGTTGCCGCGCATGGAAATGAAGTTGTCATACTTCCGGGGATCGAAGACGCCCTTTTCATCCTGGAATTCCGGGATGTTGCAGATGGCGTCGTCAATCTCCGTGGTGCTGGGCGTCAGGCCCAGGCGGCTCGCCTCCCTGCGGATGATGCCGCGGTAGGCCAGGAAAGCGGCGTTGGGATTATTCGTTTTCAGCAGGTGGCAGAGTTCGCGCAAATTGTCTTCCGAGCTGAAATTGTCCTGGAGCAGCGGGCCGAAGGTGGTGGGGAAGGAAAAAGCCACGGACAGGCCGGTCTTGCCCATGTTGTTGTAATCCTTTTCTCCGTAAGACTTGCCGTCCACGGAAACGAAGGTTTGCTTGAACATGCCGGTCACGGAGCCGCCGCTTACGTCCCCGCCGATGAACATGAGGCCCACAAACACCAGGGCCATGGCTGCCATGATGACGATTGTATGTTTACGTAAGTAATCTAACATGGAATGGTAGGTTGAAGATGCGCGTGTAGCCCGTCCCTGACTGACGGCAGCCTGGACAGCCCGGACCTTTTACACCTTTTCCCGCCGCTAGGCAAGAACGAAGCTTTACGCTTCCGGCGGCTTTTCCAAAACATTGCGGCATGCGCTTTCCTGTCATGAAGGGCGTTTCCGGTCGGGGCAGAACAGTTTTTGACCTCGACGGTGATGCAAATACGCCTTATGTTGCTCCTGCGCGGAAGATTCCGGATGCCGGGGGCGCACTGCTCCTGCGGCTGCCGTTCCTTCCGGCGCATGTCCGTAGCCGGATGTTCCTTTAATCACAAGGATTTATGCTGAACCAGGTAGTAGAACTCAAAAGAGAAGTGACGGCGGTGCAGATCCCCAGTGGGGATGTGCTCACGCTGCCGGAAGGGGAACGCGTGTACATCACCCAGATCCTGGGCGGCTCCTATACTGTGGCTACGGATCATGGCCTGGCCCGCATCTCCAGGGAGAACGCGGACGCCCTGGGTGCGGAGGCGGCGGAACCCACTCCGGAGACAGCCGCGCTGGACGAGAACGCCACGCTTGAAGAACGCGTCTGGGATACGCTGAAATGCGTGTACGATCCGGAAATTCCCGTGGACATCGTCAACCTGGGCCTGATTTACGACGTGACCGTAATTGAACTGGAAAACGGCCTGCACCACGTGGCGGTCAAGATGACCCTGACGGCTCCCGGCTGCGGCATGGGCCCGCATCTGGTGATGGAGGCCAAGGATCGTATTGAAGCCCTGGAAGGCGTGGAAGCCGCGGATGTGGAAATGGTGTGGGACCCCCCCTGGAACCAGGAGATGGTCAGTGAGGAGGGCAGGATGAAACTCGGATTGATCTGATTCCATGCCGCTGACATTGAGATTCTCCGACGACGAGGTGCGCGATCTGGCGGAAATGCTTTCCATGGCCGCCGCCGTGGCCGCAGCCAACCAGCAGGACGGGGCGGAAGCGCGCCTGGCCGCATGGGGAAAACTCATCTCCCGCCTGATGGAGGAGCTTTCCTCCACGCCCAGGCTGAAAGGCCGCATTGCCTATGCGGACGATCTGGGGGGCTATGCCTTTACCCGGGAATATGAGGAAAACGCTTTCTACCAGGATTGCCTGGACGAATACCGCGACAATATTTTCTGGGCTGACTTGGTGACGCGCATGGCGGACAAGGCCATCAGCGAACATCTGGGGCCGGAATATTTTGAAAACATGCCGGAGGAAGACCGCCGCCAGACCGCGGAAGCTCTGGAAAAATCCCTGTGGCAGGAATGCGCCAGGTACGGCATTGACCGGCTGGGCTTCATCCTTCCTCCGACTGACGGGTAAGAGAAAAACCGGGCACGGAATTCCGGGCTTTTGGCAGGAATGCGTTCCGTGAGCGGATTTGGCGGTTCCGGAGGAATTCCGGTGATGGGGAATTTTATTCTCCCTCGTCTTCCGGCATGGGCGGCGTGGGGCTGCCCAGGTGCTCCGTCTCCCGGGGGGTGGAGAGCACCTTGTAGTACGCCCATGCGGCGACGGCCAGGACGCCGCCGATGGAAATGATCATGGTTAGCCAGCCGGTGAGGGACATGATTATTTGGTGTTTTCCTGAACGAGCCGGGTGACCTGTTCATCAGGCTGTACAGGGTTTGCATCCTGGGGCAGGGGGCGGTTCTGGAACAGTTTGAAATCCGTCATTTTCGTATCCCCTCCCGTCTGGAGCAGCACGGAGCCGTTGGGCTGGATGTCCGCCATGACGTTGGTGGAGGGGGTGGGGTCTCCCGTGAACGTGACGCTGGTGTTGGGGAACCATTTGCCGTCCTTGTACGCGAAGCTGGGGCCGAAGAAGGCGCCGCGGGCTTTTTTGGCGGATTCAAAATTGCGCATGAAGTCTTCCACAAAGCCGACGGAGAAAGAGAGTTCCTTTTCCGAGGAATGGGTTTTCCATTTGGAGATGAGCTCCCATGCCTTGTCCTTGTTGTTATAGTAAAAGCCGCTGATTTCCTTGAATTTCCCCATCTTTTTGACGCAGACGAGGAAGCGCATGTTCTCCCCGACGGTCCAAGGATAGTCCACGAAGCTCTGGCCGCCCGTTCCCTCTCCGCCAAAGCGGCCTGCCCGTGCGTTTTCACCCAGTTTCACCAGCTTGGTGCGTTCCCCTTCCGGCACGCTGTTGGGGTTGTCCCCATGGGCCACCGGGTCCCAGATGGAAAAGATAATCACTTTTTTCCCGTTGGACTGCTCCTGGAAGCCGATGTAGCCGTCATCAAAGTTCATGGCGCAGAAGTAGGTGCCGGGAACGGACGTCTTGGCCTTTACTTCATTGTACAGGGCGCTTGCCTGCGCGGGATGGCCCTGCTGCATGACATGGACAGAACGGCACTGGCGTTTCATCAGAAGTTCCGGGTCCTGGGCGTGCAGGAAGGCGCCGCCGGAGAGCAGGGCGGCGCAGATGACGGCTGTGGCGGAGAAAAGGCGCATGGTTTTTTGAATGGTCGTTTGATGGTTGGCCGTGCCCCGTCCGGTGGAAAGGCAGGCAAATGATTAGTACGGACTAATTACGTCCGGGACGAAAGGAATCTCACATGGAAGCAGCATTTTTTGCAAGATTTTTTGGCTGGAATCCCCCGGAGAACGGGATAAGACCAGAGGCACGCCGCGAGCCCTGGAGACAATTAAAATACCACGCCCGGCAGGCTGTTCCTCCCCTCCTTCCATTTGTCCGCTGCCGGTCAATTTATTTCAGGTCCCGCCAATGTTTGCGGCGTTCCGGGAGGCGTACGGGAAAAAGAAGGCCGCCCCGGCGGGATGCGGAGACGGCCTTCGGGATGATGAACGGAAAGGGATTCTTCTTTACCGGATGGGATTCATGAAGAGGGGCATCAGGCCGCCCAGCACGATGAAGACGGAGAAGGCAGCCAGCATGACGCCGGAAATGACGGGCACCTGCACGGGTTCCGCGTCTTCCGCGGGCTTGTCCCAGTACATGGAGCGGATGACCTTGAAGTAGTAATAGAAGCCGGAGGCCGCGCAGATGATCATGATGGGGAGCATCCAGCCCAGGTACAGGCCCGTGTTGATGACGTGCACGAAGGAGATCATTTTGGCGAAGAAGCCGGCCGTCAGCGGCACGCCCGCCAGGGAGGCGAACATGATGGTGACTGCCAGCGCCAGCCGGGGATTGGTCTTGCCCAGGCCGCGGAAGGCGGAGATTTCCTCGCTCCCGCGCTGGATGCGGATCATGGCGAGGGCGAAGAAGGCGCCGAAGGTCATGACCAGGTACACGGCTAGGTAGAACGGGGCGTTCGGAGCAAGCCGCCCGTCCACGGTGCCGATGAAGAGAGGCAGGATAAAGCCGGCCTGGGCGATGGAGGAGTAACCCATCATGCGCTTCAGGTTGGTCTGCGGAATGGCGCCCAGGTTGCCCACCAGCAGCGTAGCCGCAGCCATCAGGGCTATGACGAATTCAACGGGAGGCAGGGAGGCGAAGGGAGCCAGGATGATGCTGAGCAGGGCGAAGCCGGCCACCTTGGAGGCTACGGAGAGGAAAGCCGTCACCGGAGTGGGAGCGCCCTGGTATACGTCCGGAATCCACAATTGCATGGGGACCGCGCCGATTTTAAAGGCCGTGCCGAGCAGCAGCATGGCGAGGGCCAGGTACATGGCGGGGGCCGTCTGGCCCGCCAGCGCCTGATTGACGATCGCTCCGTCATAGATGAAGGTACCCGTAACGCCGAAGTACCAGGCCAGGCCGAAGACGAGGAAGCCCGTGCTGACGGCGCCCAGGATCAGGTACTTGATGCCCGCTTCCGTGGAGCCCAGGTTCCGGCGGAAGTAGCCCACCATGATGAAGGAGCTCAGCGTGAGCACTTCCAGGGAAACGAACAGTTCCACCAGGTTGGAAGCCTTGCACAGGGAGGTGATGCCCACGCAGGCCAGCAGGGGCAGGATGTAGAATTCCCCCGTGCCGTCCTGGGACTTGGAGTCATTGGAAGAGAGGTTGATGACGGCCCGGAAGTCCACGGACAGCAGCAGGGTGACTGCCGTGGCGACAAGCGCCAGGATGATGTAGACGTTGTCATAGAGCCCCCCCATGTAGAAGGGGAGCATCGCCAGGGCGCCCGCCGCGCCAATCAGCCCGAAAACGAATTTGGGCGTCTTTTTGCAGAAGGTCTCGGCCAGGAGCAGAAGCATCGCCAGGCCGGCCAGGATGAATTCCGGAATATACGCTTGCATGGGTAAAAGAAGGTCAGGTTAAACTTGAATTGTATTCGGAAGGGGAATCAGGAGAAGAACTGGAGCACCAGCGTGGGGAAGAAGCCGAAGACCGCCAGGGTGATGGTCAGGAAGTAATTGGCCGCCCGTTCGGAAGGCAGCAGTTCCGTGGCGTAGGCTGCGGCCTTGGAGAGGTCCCCCTGGAAGATATTGCGGTAGGCCCTCAGCATGTACACGGCGCCGATGACCAGGCCCCAGAGGCACAGGATGGTGGCGATCTGGACGGGGCCGAAGCTGTCGTTAAATCCGGCGAATCCGGAGAAGAAGACCATGAATTCCCCCGGGAAGTTGGCGAGGCCGGGGAGGCCGATGGAGGCCATGCCCGCCAGGCCGAAGACGAAGGCCATGCGCGGCAGTTTGACGCTCAGGCCGCCCAGGGAGTTGATTTCCAGCGTGCCGGTCTGCTTTTCAATCTGTCCGCAGAGCAGGAAGAGCAGCGCGATGGTCAGGCCGTGGGCCAGCATCAGCAGGGCGGCACCTTTCAGCGCCCAAGGATTGGCTTGCGCGGAACCGGAGGCCACCAGGGCGGCGAAGGCCAGGAAGATGTAGCCCATGTGCATCACGGAGGAGTTGCCCAGGAGCAGGTCCAGCCTTTTCTGGTTGACGGTCACGTAACCCACCCAGATGACGTTGCAGACGAGCAGGACAAGGAGGATGTTCGTCCAGGGAAGGAAGCCTGTTTCCATCAGCGGCTGGAACATGAAGAGGCCGTACAGACCGAACTTCTTAAGCACGCCCGCATGCATCATCGCCACCGGAGCGGGGGCGGAGGCATAGGCGGGAGCTGCCCAGGAGTGGAAGGGGAAGAGGGAAATCAGCGTGCCGAAGCCGGCGATGAGCAGGGCGCCGATGAGTTCCGCGTGGGCGAGTTCCCGGCCGCCGGCCATGAAGTCTTTCAATCCGGAGAAGGTGAAGCCCGCCTGCGTGCCGATCATCAGCAGGGCCGCCAGCAGCACCATGGAGGCAAGCCCCAGGTAAAGCGTGGCGCGCCAGGCCGTGGTGCGGCGGTCGCCCCGCCCGTACAGGCCGATCATCACGAAGGTGGGGATCAGGGCCAGCTCATGGAAGGCGAAGAAGGAGATGATGTTGTCTGACAGGAAAGCTCCGGTGGCGCCTGCGGAAATCAGCAGGGCGGAGTTGTACCAGGAGGCTTCCCCCCCCTTGGGCGGGTTGGTGCCCAGTACGGTGGCGAAGGTCACCAGGATGGTCAGCAGCAGCATTACTTTGGCCAGGGCCGGGGCCAGCGTGAGCTGGAGGTCCATCCCCTCAAAGCGGGACCAGCAGGAGGGACAGCCGTCAAAGCTAACCAGGGCCCAGATGCCGAGGGCCAGCGTCAGCGCGGCGCTGAGCAGGGCTGTCGGGCGTGCGGGCGCCTTGCACAGGCCGATGAGGGCCGTGGCAATCAGAGGAATGAGAACAAGCCAGATAAGCATGGTGTGTGATTGGTTGGTAGGTTAGCAGGAATAGAAGACGGTGAAGTAGATGACCAGGAGCAGGCCGATGCCGAAGAGGGCCGTGTAGGCGGCCATGCTGCCGGACTGAAGGCGGCGCAGCAGGGAGCCTGCGGCGGCGGTCAGCCGCGCCAGGCCGCCCACGATGAGGCCGGAGATGATGAACTGGTCCATGAAGTCGATGATGGCGGCCAGGGAGCCCTGGATGCCCCTGACCAGCACCTTGTCATAGAACCAGTCAATGTAGAGGCGGTTGGCGAGGGCGCGGGAGACGGCATTGCCGGAGAGCTTGTCGGAGGCCGGAGAGCCCGCATAGAAGACCGCGGCCAGCAGGATGCCGAGCACCAGCGCGCCCATGGAGACGTAGAAGGGCATGCCCATGTGGAAGCTTTCCGAAACGAATCCGTTGAAGGGAACCAGCCTGTCGGCGATGAAGCCGTAACCGGAAATGAGGGCCAGCACGGCCAGAATCAGCAGGGGAACCAGCATGAGGCCGCCCACTTCCCTGGCGTGTTCCGAGCTGTGGCTGCGGCTCTTGCCGAAGAAGACCACGAAGATGACGCGCATCATGTAGAAGGTGGTCAGCAGGGCCACGCCCGCTCCGATCCAGAAAAAGACCGGGTTTTTGTGCAGGGCGGCTTCCAGGATGGCTTCCTTGGAGAAGAAGCCGGACGTGAACGGAATGGCGACCAGCGCCATGGTGGCGATGATGAAGGTGAGGGAGGTCAGCTTCATGCGCTTCATGATGCCGCCCATTTTCCAGATGTCCTGCTCATGGTGGCAGGCGAAGATGATGGCGCCCGCGCCCAGGAAGAGCAGGGCCTTGAACCAGGCGTGGGTGAAGAGGTGGAACATCGCCGCTTCCCCGGCCAGCAGTCCCAGGGCCATGACCATGTAGCCCAGCTGGGAGAGGGTGGAGTAAGCCAGCACGCGCTTGATGTCATTCTGCTGGGTGGCCATGAAGGCGGCGATGACGGCCGTGACGGCGCCGATAATGGCGATGACGTTGCAGGCCAGGGCGGGGAAGGCTTCCACGCCTATGGAATACTGGACGCGCACCATCATGTACACCCCGGCGGCCACCATGGTGGCGGCATGGATCAGGGCGGAAACGGGGGTGGGGCCTTCCATGGCGTCCGGCAGCCAGACGTGCAGCGGGAATTGGGCGGATTTGCCCACCGCCCCGCAGAAGAGGCACAGCACCGTGATGTTCAGCAGGGTTTCACTGAGGCCCGCGGGCATTTCCATCAGGCTGAAGTCCAGCGTATTGGTCAGCGCCCAGAGGGTCAGGATGCCGATCAGGAAGCCGAAGTCCCCCACGCGGTTGCAGATGAAGGCTTTTTTGGCGGCGTTCGCGGCGGCGTCCCTGGTGTACCAGTGGCCGATGAGCAGGTAGGAGGAAAGGCCCACCAGCTCCCAGAAGATGAAGGTCATGGCGATGTTGTTCGCCAGGACGATGCCCGTCATGGAGAACATGAAGAGGCTCAGGCACGCGAAGTAGCGCGTTTTCGCCTTGTCGTCCGCCATGTAGCTCAGGGAGAAGATGTGGACCAGCAGGCCGATGCCCGTGACTACCAGCATCATGCGGGTGGAAAGGGGGTCCAGCACGAAGCCCAGGTCAACGGAAAAGACGTCGGAGATCGGAAGCCAGGAGAAGGAGTCCGAGCCGGTCTGGTCCAGCAGGCCCAAGGAAAGGACGAAGGTCGCCAGGCAGGAGAAGGTGGAGGTGAGCGCCGCGACGTTCGGGCGCCTGGTCAGCAGGAACCAGTCAAAGGCGGCTACGACCAGCGGCAAGAAGAGCAGAAGCCAGGTGTATTGAATATCAATATTAAACATGTTCGTGGAGTGGTGTGTTGCTCTTAGTCTTTCAGCGTGTTGAGGTCCTGCGTGCTGGCCGTGCGCCGGGCCCGGTACAGGGAGACGATGAGGGCCAGCCCGATGGCTACTTCCGCCGCGGCGATGGTCAGGATGAAGATGGACAGGGCCTGGCCGTCATAGTTGGGCAGCCCCATGGTGCCCTGGGCGCGTGAAAACGCCACCAGGGAGAGGTTGGCCGCGCTGAGCATCATTTCCAGGCACATGAAGATGACGATGATGTCACGCCGGACAATCACCCCCAGCAGGCCGATGGCAAACAGGACGCCGGAGAGGATCAGGTATTGCGTAAGAGGTATCATGATGATTAGGCTTGATAAGGGTTCTTTTATTTTCCGGAGGGGCGGCGGCTCAGGACCACGACGCCGATGGAGGCCACCAGCAGGGCCAGTCCGGCGATGACCAGGCTCCGGTTGTATTTGTCAAACAGGGTGCGGCCCAGCAGGGCGGTATCCGGGAATTCCCCGTTGTCTATTTCCGCGCGGATGGTGGTGCCTTCCGGGTAGAGGTGCGCGGAACATTGGGGGGAGATGGAGGGAAGAACGACGGAGGGGGAGTGGGGGCGGACGAGCTTGTCCGGTTGCTCCCCGGTTACGCAGTAGTTTGAGGGATTGAAGCCCTGTTCGCACGCCGTGCTGTGTGCGGCACCGTTTTCAGGAGCATCCTGCCCGATTTTCAAGTCGTTCCATGCCTGTTCCGCGGTGGCCATCGGGCAGCGGTGCGTTTCCTTCGCGCCGGGCAGGGAGTAGATGATGCCGATGAGCTGGCCGAGGAAGAGGGCGGCAATGATGACGCCGATGGCGACGGAAACGGGACGCCGGAAGGGGGAGGTTTCCCGCTTCACGTTCAGCAGCATGATGATGAACGCGAAGAGCACCATGATGGCTCCGGCGTAGACCAGAATCTGGAGAATGCCCAGGAAGTGGGCGCCTAGCCCGATCATGATGGCGGCCGTGGCTCCGAAGGAGAGGGCCATCATCATGGCGGAGGAGACGGGGTTGCGCATGAAGACGACCATCAGGGACAGGATCACGGCCAGGGCCCCGAAGATGTAAAAGAGTATGTCACTGGCAAAAATGTTCATAACGTACGGAAATTGGAGTGAATGTTTCGGGGTAGGTTATTTGTATTGGTTCCACTTGTTGACCAGCCCCTTGCGGGTGCCGCCCATTTCGTAAAGCTTGGCCTTGTTGTGGATGGCTTGGGCCTTGTCCGTGGGGGTGAACAGGTAGTCCTGGCTCATGAAGATGGCCTGTTCAGGGCAGGCTTCCTCGCACATGCCGCAGTAGATGCAGCGGAGCATGTCGATCTGGAATTCCTTGGGCGCCTTTTCCACCTTGCCCCAGGGGCCTTCCTTGATGGTTCCGGGGGTGATGGTGATGGCGCGGGCCGGGCAGATGAATTCGCAGAGCTGGCAGGAGACGCAGCGTTCGCGGCCGTCTTCCCCCTTCACCAGGACGGGGGCCCCGCGGTAGTATTCAGGCAGGTGCTTGTCCCAGCGGAATTCCGGGTACTGCATCGTGACGCCGATGCCGGAACCGGCCAGTTCCTTCTTGTTGCGGGATTTGCCCAGCAGGGCCAGAACAAGGTGCTTGATGGTGATCCAGAGACCGCCAAGGATGGATTGCAAGTAGAACCGCTCTCCGAGGGAAATCTTCGGGCGCTTGATCGTTTTGAAGGCCATAATAGTGATGTTGTCGGGATGAAGTGATTACTTGACGAAGTAAAGGATGGCGGCCGTGATGAAGATGTTGATGACGGCCAGTTCAAAGAAGACCATCCAACCGAGTTTCATCACCTGGTCGTAACGGAAGCGGGGAAGCGTCCAGCGCACCCAGACGAAGAAGAAGACGAAGAAGAGGAGCTTGAGCACGTACGCGATGAGCTGGCAGATGACCGCCACCCAGTTGGCCACATGTTCGTTCAGCCACCCGTCCAGGCCGAAGCCGATGGACCAGCCGCCCAGGAACAGGGTGATGACCAGGGAGGAGCCCACCACCATGGCGGCGTATTCGCCCATGAAGAACTGCGCGAACTTCATGGAGGAGTATTCCGTGTGGTAGCCGCCCACCAGGTCCGTTTCACATTCGGACATGTCAAAGGGCGTGCGGTTGGCCTCCGCGAAGATGGAGGTCAGGAAGATGATGAAGCTGATGGCGATGGGAACCAGCAGGATCCAGCGCTGCCAGCTCAGGCCCTCACCCCACACGGGGAGCATGAGCCAGCCGTTGGCGGCCTGGTATTCCACGATGTTGGAGAGGTCCAGCGTGCTGTAAATCATCAGCACGGGGATGATGGACAGGCCCATGCTGATTTCATAGGAGATCATCTGGGCGGAGGAGCGCACGCCGCCCAGGAAGGGGAATTTGGAGTTGGAGGACCAGCCGGCCAGCACCAGCCCGTACACGGAGAGGGAGGAGATGGCGAACATCCACAGGGGGCCTACGCTGAGGTTGGCCACCGCCATGTTCACGTTGCCGTAGGAGGTATGGAGGTCTCCGGCAAAGGGGACCACGGCCGCCGTCATCAGCGGGGGGGCCAGCACCAGGATGGGAGCGATCCAGAAGTACACGCGGCGCACGAAGGGGGGCGTAAAGTCCTGCTTCAGGAACAGCTTGCCGCCGTCCACCATGGGCTGTACGAGGCCGAAGATGGGGATGTCCCGGTCCAGGCGGAAGAAACGGCACAGGTTGGCGATTTTTCCGTCATGGGGCAGGCCGAAGTAGTCCAGCGTCTTTTTGAACGGCAGGTCGGATTTCGCGCCGAAGCGGCGGAAGATGCTCAACGGGATGCCGGCGCGGTTGGGGCCCACGCGGTCCTGGATCCAGGCGGCCACCCGGCGTTCAATGTACACGCAGACCGGAATGAACAGAATGGTGATGGCGAAGCAGATGACGATCTTGATCAGCAGGGTGATGATGTAGAACCACACAGGGTTGCTGAGCACCTCGTCGCAAAAGGTTAGAATCGAATCAAACATGGCGGATTAACGGGTTGTGTGCGTGTGAAGTGTGATTAGCGGCCCTGGCTTTGTTCGTGTTCCACCACGGGGATGGTGACGCCGGTTTCCAGAATGGGCTGGCCCCCGTCTCCGATGGAGCCCCAGGTGACGCCGTTGAGGGCGTCGTATTCCGTGCTCATGACGGTGAGGACGTCCAGGGCGGAGTTGAAGTCTTTGAGCGCGGGGTTGCCTCCCAGTAGGAGGGTGATGTCCCGGAGAATCTGCCAGTCATCCCTGGCGTAGCCCACGGGCTGGATGGCGCGGTTCAGGCGCTGGATGCGGCCCGTGACGTTGATCATGGTGCCGAATTTCTCAGCGTAGGTGACGCCCGGAAGAACCAGGTCCGCATGGCGCGCCGTTTCATTCGCGCTGTGGGCGGTCATGAACAGGTAATCCAGCTTTTTCAGGTCTTCCGCCGTGAAGCCGGCTTCCGGAGCGGTGAGGTCTTCCCCCAGAGCAAGGATGCCCTTGACGGAGCCGTTGCGCACGCCGTCGCGGATGGCGGCCAGCCTGGAACCGGGTTCAATGCCCAGCACCAGCTTGGCCCCGTTCGTGTTCGGGTTGCGGTCCGCGGCGATCAGCATGCCGTCGCTTTCGCCCATGCGGGGGACGATGTCCACCATGTCCGTGCCTATTTGCGCGGCCAGGTGGCGGACCATGTAAAGTTCTTCATTGGTCATGCGCCCGGAGGCGATGATGGCGATCTGGTGCGGGGCGACGCGCTTGACGGCTTCCGTGACGGAGGCCAGGGCGGGTTCCCAGGTGGACGGGCGGTGCGGCGCCCCCGCGTCCGTGCGGATGACGGGCTGGGGAATGCGCGTTTCCGCGTTGATGTACTTGTAGTTCAGGCGGTGGGAGTCCGGCATCCAGCAGGAGTTCACGGCGTCGTTCGGACGCGGCGTGATGCGGTACACCTTTTCTTCACGCGTCCAGAGGGTGATGTTGGTGCCTGTGCCGCAGTCCACGTCAATGGTCTTGGTTTCCTTCAGGAACCAGACGCGCATTTTGAAGCGGAAGTCCTTGGAGGTGAGGGCGCCCACCGGGCAGATGTCCACGGTGTTCAGGGAGTAGTTGCTGTCCAGTTCGCGGCCGGGATAGACCGTGATGGCGTTGAAGGTGCCGCGCTGGGACATGGTGAGCACCTCGTCGTGCATGATGTCGCGCATGAAGCGCACGCAGCGGCCGCAGAGCACGCAGCGCTCCTGGTCCAGGTTCACGCGCGGGCCGATGCTCAGGTTCTTGCCCTTCTTGGTTTTCTTTTCCTCATAGCGGCCTTCCACCTGGCCGTAGTCGTTGGAGTATTCCTGGAGCTTGCATTCTCCGGCCTGGTCGCAGATGGGGCAGTCCAGCGGGTGGCTGGTGAGCAGGAATTCCATCACGCCGCGGCGCGCCTCGCTGGCCAGCGGGCTGTCCGTGCGGATGCCCATGTTTTCCGCCACCGTATTGGCGCAGGAGATGATGGGGCGCGGCATCCACTGGATGCGCTGGTAGCCGTTTTCGTCATAGGAGGGCGTCTGGCCCGGAGCCAGCCTGGGCGGCATTCCCTGTTCCACCATGCACATGCGGCAGGAGCCGACGACGGCCAGCTTGGGGTGGTAGCAGAAGCACGGGATGGGCACGCCTACGGAACGGCAGGCGTCTGCAATCCGCGTGCCGCGCGGGAACCGGTGCCACGTTCCGTTGATCTGGACGTTCACCTTGCCTTCAGCGGCGGCAATGTCTTTGGGGAGTTTGGAAGCTTCTTCACTCATGATGACGGATGGGAGGGAAATGGTATTGAAAACTGGTGTTGCGTGCTGCTGTTAGCGGGTGAGGAAACGGGTTTGCTCCCTGCCTTCCCTGGTGTGGGGCAGGCAGGCGTTGAAGGGGTCCGTCAAGGCCACGAATTCCTCCTTGAATTTGGAAACCATGGCCTGGGTGGGCCAGGAAGCGGCTTCGCCGAAGGCGCAGACGGTTTTTCCTTCAATCTGGTTGGCCACTTCAATGAGCAGGTCCACGTCTGACGGGGCGGCCTTGCCTTCCAGAATGCGGGTGCTGAGCTTCATCATCCACGGGCAGCCTTCCCGGCAGGGGGTGCACTGGCCGCAGGATTCATGGGCGTAGAAGCGGTTGATGTTGTTCATGGCCCAGGGCATGGAACGGGAGTCGTCCATGACGATGACCGCGCCGGAGCCGGACATGGAGCCGTGCTGGGCGATGCTGTCCAGATCCAGAGGAATGTCGAAGAAGGAGATTTTGCCCACGGTGCCGTCCGGGTTCTGCACCTTGTATTCCGCATCCGTGCGCATGACCTTGGAGGAGGAGCCGCCGGGAATCACGGCCTTGAATTCGCGGCCGTCCCGGGGGCCTCCGCAGACGTCGTACAGCAGTTCGCCGAAGGTCATGGAGCCGGAGACGATTTCATAGAATCCCGGGCGTTTCACATCGCCGGAAACGCCGATGATGCGGGTGCCGGGGGAGCGCTTGGCGCCTTCCTGGCTGTAAGCTTCTCCGCCCATGGCGATGACGTGCTTTACCTGGCAGAGGGATTCCACGTTGTTCACGATGGTGGGGCAGCCGTACAGGCCGATGGCGGCCGGGAAGTAGGGGGGCTTGATGCGCGGGTAGGGACGGACCCCCTCCAGAGAGTTGAGCAGGGCCGTTTCTTCGCCGCAGATGTAGGCGCCCGCGCCGCGGTGCAGGCGGATTTCCAGATCGTAGCCGGACCCCTGGATGTTGTTGCCCAAAAAGCCGCGCTCACGCGCTTCCTGAAGGGCCTTGAGCATGATTTCCGCGGCAATGGGGAATTCCTCCCGCATGTAGATGTAAGCCAGATGCGCGCCCACCGCGTAGCTGGAGATGACCATTCCTTCAATGAGCTGGTGGGGGTCCTGGTGGACGATGTAGCGGTCCTTGAAGGTGCCGGGTTCGGATTCGTCGCAGTTGCAGACCAGGTAAACGGGCTTGGTGTTGTTCGGCGGGATGAAGGTCCATTTCACGCCGGTGGGGAAGCCCGCGCCGCCGCGGCCGCGCAGGCCGGATTTCTTCACCTCGTCAATGACGGCCTTCGGCTCCATGCCGAGCGCCTTTTTCAGTTCTTCATAGCCGCCGTCGGCCAGGTAGCAGTCAATGGACGTGTTCCAGCCTTCGCGGTTGACGTTTTTCAGGATGCGGCGCGTTTCCCTGGGGTGGGGTTCTTTACCGGGAAGATAGGTGATGCTCATGGCGAAAATCTGGTGCGGGGTGGAAAGGGTTAGGCGTTCTGGTGCTTGGCGATCACTTCCTCCAGCAGTTCCGGAGTGACTTTTTCATACAGGAGGTCGTTGACCATCATGTTGGGGCCGAAGCCGCAGTTGGCCAGGCATTCCACTCCCTCCACGCTCCACAGGCCGTCCGGGCTGACGCCGATGGGGTGGTGGTGGTCAATGCCGCTCTTGTCAATGCCCAGGCGCGTGCAGATGGTGTCAAACAGGCTGTCCGCTCCCGCCATGGCGCAGGAAAGGGTGCGGCATACGCGGAAGTGGGTTCTGCCCGGGCACATCTGGCGCAGGCCGGGATAGAAGGTGACCACGCCCAGCACGTGGGCGGCGGAAATGTTCAGCTTTTCCGCTGTCCAGGTGATGGCGTCTGCGCAGATGAAGCCGAATTTTTTCTGGATTTCATGCAGGATGGGGAGCACGGCGGACTTCTGCTTGCCTTCCGGATAATGCGTGATGTATTCGCTTGCGGCGGCGTCAAGTTCCGGCGTTACTTCAAAAGGCGGGTAAAACCGTTCGCCCGGGCTGGGCTGGTGGGCAATAGTCGCGTCGATGGCGTTTTCAGCGTAATCGGACATGGGAAGGAAATTTGGTGTTTGAGTTGGAAAGGAAAAAGGGAGCGTGTGTTTAGCGGTCGCATTCGCCCATCACGAAGTCGAAGGAGCCGAGAATGGCCGGAACGTCGGAAACCAGGTGGCCTTTCAGCAGTTCCGGCAGGATGGACAGGTTGCAGAAGGAGGGGGAGCGCATGCGCAGGCGGTTGGGAAGGCCGCCTCCCTTGGAGTCCAGGAAGAAGCCCAGTTCCCCCTTCGGGTTTTCCGCAGCAAAGTAAACCTGCCCGGCGGGAGCGTTCACGCCCATGGTGGTGGTCATGAACTGGCGGATCAGGGATTCCATGTCCGTCATCACCTTCTTCTTTTCAGGCAGCGTGCCCTTGGTGTCCACCATGTTGATGGGGCCGTCCGGCATGGTTTCAATTACTTGGCGGATGATGCGCAGGGACTGGCGCATTTCTTCAATGCGTACGGTAAAGCGGTCGTAGCAGTCGCCGTGTTCTCCCACGGGGACGTCAAACTCGTAATTTTCATAACCCAGGTAGGGATTGGTCTTGCGCAGGTCCCGCTTGACGCCGCTGGCGCGCAGGTTGGCCCCGGTCAGGGCCCAGGAGAGCGCCTTTTCACGGCTGATGGTGCCCACGCCCTGGAGACGGTCAATGAAAATCTTGTTCCGGAGCAGCAGGGCTTCCGTTTCATCCAGGGTCTTGGCGGCTTCATCACAGAACACCAGCACTTCCTTCAGCATTTCATTGGAAACGTCGCGCGTCTGGCCGCCGATGCGGGTGTAGGAGGAAGTGAAGCGCGCCCCGGTGAGCTGTTCGTAAAAGTTGTGGATTTTTTCACGTTCCTCATAGCAGTACAGGAAGACGGTCATGGCGCCTACGTCCATGCCGTACACGCCCACGCCCAGGATATGGGAGGAGAAGCGGGAAAGCTCCAGGGCCAGCACGCGCAGGGCCTGCCCGCGGGGCGGCAGTTCCCAGCCCAGCAGTTTTTCCACCGCGCAGGCATAGGCGATGTTGTTGGACAGGGGGGCCAGGTAGTCAAAACGGTCGGTGTACGGGACGAACTGGTTGTACTGGATGGTCTCCCCGATCTTTTCCATGCCGCGGTGCAGATGGCCCAGTACGGGATCACACGTAATGATTTCTTCACCATCAAGTTCCAGCACCAGGCGCAGCACGCCGTGGGTGGCGGGGTGGGAGGGGCCCACGTTCAGGGTCATCGTTTCTCCGAGCGGTTCGGAAGTATTGGTGAGATAGTCTGCGTTAGCGGCTGTATCTGCAATGGCGAAAGTTTTAGTGCTCGTCTTCATGTGGATGTCCGTGCCTGGCTGAACCTGATAATGGTGCCGAATGATTATGCCACTTCACACCATGCGGGCAAGCCAAATGTCAGTTTTTTTGGCATTCCGGGGGAGCTTTCCGTGTTGATGCGGAAGTCTCCTCAACTTATGAATGTTAGTTAATTCTAACAATGAATCCCGCAGGGGACGGTAATGAATATGGAGCGGGAGGGATTTGGAATCCGGATGCGGTCCACGGGGGTGTGGTTAGCCTCGCGACGGGATGCGCCCCTCCGGTGGATGGCGGAAAAGACGTGGCTTTATTTCAGGAAGAGCCTTTCCGGAGCAAGGAGAAGGTTTTTCAAAGCGCAACCGGGGAATCAGGGGGATTTTTCCGCCTCCAGGGTTTTACGAGGGCCGGGGAACAGGACTTGCCGCAAGGGGTTGCGGCACTCCTGCGGTTATTTATTTACTTCACGACATTCTGGGGAATGAAGTGCATTTCCTGCTCCGCGATGCCGAATTGCCAGGTGGCCGTCTGCCAGAGGTTGGCGGAGAGGTTCTTCCACCGTACCTGCACCGTTACGGGGCTGAGGCGCAGGGGGCGGGAGGGCGTCCACTTCAGGATTTTCTCCTTGGGGTCAAACTGGGCGTTGACCAGGCCGAAGCCGGAGACGCGCATTTCCACCTGCTTGGGGTCAAAGGCGGGTTCACGGGCCAGGGAAATGGAGATGTCCGGGCTCTGGCTCTTCACCACGGTATTGGCCGCCGGATAGACGGGCTGGGCCGGAGCGGGATAGGAGTCCAGCGTGTTTCCGTGATTGTTGCCGGGAGTGGCCGATGGAGTTTCCGGAGCGGTGGGAGTGTTGAAGTTCAGGGCCCTGGTGAAGGTCTTGGGATCCTTGCCGAAGACCATGTAGCGGTGCACGCGCCAGCGGTCCGTGTCCTTGGTCACTTTTTTGGGAATGACGGTGAAGGCCGCCTGGAATCCGGCTTCCTCCGCTTTCGTGATCATGTCCGGCAGGACGAAGCCGCCCGGATAGCAGTAAGCCTCCACGGCGGAGCCGGGAAACCTTTCCTGGAGGATTTTCCGGGAAGCGACTATTTCCGCCTCCGCCAGGTCCAGCACGCCCTGCGTTCCCTTCCGCTGGGCGGCGCGCCAGGATTTGGGGTACAGGTGGCTGACGGAGTGGCTGCCCAGCGTGGCGCCGTTGTCCAGCATTTCCTGAATCTGGTCATGGCTCATGGCGGAGCCGCGGCCCGTAATGAATTTGGTATAAGGGAAAACGGTGAAAGGGAATCCCGTTTCCTTCAGGATGGGGTAGGCGTCCGTGTAGACGCTCTTCCAGCCGTCGTCAATGGTGATCATTACGCATTTGGCGGGAAGCTGCCTGCTGCCGAGTTTCCATTCCAGGAACTCCTTCATGGAAATGACGGGCACGCCGCTGGCTTTCAGCGCCTGCATCTGGGCGCGGAACACATCCGTATTCATGCGCATTTCCGTAGCGGGCAGGGTGCGGCTGAAGTCATGATAGCCCAGGATGGCAACGCGGGTTTCATGCTGGGGAACCGGAACGGGCGAGAAAGCCGTGGGAGGAATGACCGGGGCCGGGCCCGCGGGCTGGGCCGGGGCGCGCAGGTGCGTTTCTCCGGGGATAGGCTCCGCATTCGGGATGGGTTCCGCGGAGGGAATGGAGGCTCCCGTTTCTCCGGGAATGGGTTCCGCCATGGGGATGTTTTCATCCCTGCGGTTGGCTTCAATCAGTTCCCGTACGGGAACGACGCCGGCAGCCGGGTCTCCCTTGATGGAGCCTCCGATGACCGGGCCGGGCGCCAGGGGCAGGGGCGCGGCAGGCGGCAGGTCGGGAGGAAGTTCGGCCCATGCGGCACCGGCTGCAATCATGAAAATGGAAAGGAGGCCTGAGACGGAGCGCATACCTGCAACTACTATTTTTAAGTTTCCTGTTCAACCTTAAACTCAGGCAGGCATGACAGGCTTTCCCTGCCGCATGCGCTCCCTTTCAGTTCCGTACGGATTTTTCCGGACTGAACCCGTTCCCGTTAAAAAGCATACAGACTCATTTTCCGCTCGCCGAAAAAAGGGGAGGTGTTTAGTGTGTCCGCAGACATGAGCTGTATTTGTCATTTCTTCAAAGTTCTGGCGCGCCGTGCGGGGCTGCTCACTACCGTGGCCGCCGCCGCCTTTTTTCTGGGTGCATCGGCCGCCGAGGCTTCTGTACGAGTGACGGAACCCGCGTATCCCGCCACGGAAGTGGGGGGAGAGTCCCAGTACAGCCATTTTCCCATTCCCCTGAACCAGTACAAGCCCGCTCCGCCGGATGCCAGCCTGATGCAGGTGCTTACCGAGCGCAACGAGCAGTCCGGCGGTTTCAACCTAGCCGTGACGCTCGTCTTTATGGGCGCCATTATCCATACCTTCCTGGCAGGGCGCTTTGAACGCTATTCCCACAAGCTGGCGCTGCGCTACAAGGAAAAGCTCAAGGAAACCAACTTCCGCGTGATGCACCCGGAGGAGCGCCTGCCGGTCTCCTTCGCGTCCGCCATTTTCCATTTCCTGGGGGAGGTGGAAGCCGTGTTCGGCATCTGGATCATCCCCTTCATGTTCGTGTGCTGGAAGTATTATTCCTTTGAGGACTTCTCAGCCTATTTGAATTACGACTGCTCTTTCACGGAGCCCATGTTCGTGATGATCATCATGATCATCGCCTCTTCCCGGCCCATCTTCAAGCTGGCGGAATCCGTGGTCAACTACGGCGCCAAACTCGGGAAATCTTCGCCCGGGGCCTGGTGGATTTCTGTGATGACCCTTGCTCCCCTGCTCGGTTCCCTGATTACGGAACCTGCCGCCATGACGATCGGCGCCCTGATCCTGAGCAAGAAGTTTTACGACCTCAAGCCGAAGAAGACCCTGATGTACGCAACGCTGGGGCTGCTCTTCGTGAACATCTCCATAGGCGGCACCCTGACGCATTTTGCCGCGCCGCCCGTGGTGATGGTGGCGGAAAAGTGGGACTGGGGCCTTGCGCACATGATCCAGCACTTTGGCTGGAAGGCTGTTTCCGCCATCATCATTTCCAACCTGGCCTACTTCTTCCTCTTCCGCAAGGAGTTCGGTCGGCTGGCCGCCCAGCAGCGCGAGTTCAACGAGTTTGACGACGCCGTTCCCCAGTCCTGGGAAGACCGCAATGACAAGATTCCGGCGTGGGTGACGTTGGCGCACGTCTGCTTCCTGACCTGGACGGTCCTCTTTGCCCATGAACCGGTCATGTTCATCGGCAGTTTCCTCTTCTTCATCGGCTTTACGGTGGCCACCCCCCAGTACCAGAACCAGATGTCCCTGCGTGTTCCCATGATGGTGGGCTTCTTCCTGGCGGGCCTGGTCATTCTGGGCGGCGTGCAGGCCTGGTGGCTGGAACCGGTGCTGACGCGCCTGGGGGACTACGCCATGATCGGCGCCACGCTGCTGACGGCGTTCAATGATAACGCCGCCGTCACCTTCCTGGCGTCCACGGTGCCCAACCTGCCGGAAGCCGTCAAATACTCCGTGGTGGCCGGCGCCGTAACGGGCGGCGGCCTGACGGTCATCGCCAACGCCCCCAACCCGGCGGGGCAGGCTATTCTGGGCAAGTACTTCAAGGGCATCAATCCCCTGTGGCTGTTTGCCTGGGCGGCTTTCCCCACGGCTGTCGTGTTCATCTTCTTCACCTGCTTCGGCCATTAAGGGGCGGAGCCGGACGTTACTTTTATGTTTACCGGACTCGTTGAAACAACAGGAACCGTGGAAGGGTTTACGCCCATCAACGGCGGAGCCAGGCTGACGCTGGTAATTCCGTTTGGCCGTGAACTTTCCCTGGGTGATTCCGTAGCCGTCAACGGCTGCTGCCTGACCGTGGACGCGCTGGACGGGGAGCGGGTCTCCTTTGACCTGCTTTCCCAGACCCTCCGCGTCACCAGCCTGGGGAACCTCCAGCCCGGGGGCCTGGTGAACCTGGAGCGCGCCATGTCCGCCATGGACCGCTTCGGCGGCCACTTTGTGATGGGGCATGTGGACAATACCGGGACGGTTACGGCCCTGGAACCCGTGGGACAGGACCACCGCCTGGAAGTCCGCATTCCGGATGAACTGGCCCGTTACTGCATTGACAAGGGCTCCATCACCATTGACGGCATTTCCCTGACAATCGCCAATCTGAACGGCTCCCTGCTGGAATTCTGGATTACGCCCCATACCTTTGGCCGCACGAACCTGCAACGCGCCGTTTCCGGCCAGCCGGTAAATCTGGAAGTGGACATGCTGGCCAAGTACGTGGAAAAGCTGTTTACTGCCCGCGAAAACGCGGAGGGGTGAGGCTTTCCGGGAGGGGTGAAGGTGAAGTGTGAGGCCCGCAGGACGGATTGATTTTGTGCAGGGGAAAGATGTATTCCACTGGCTTGTGAAGGTACGTCCTGCCGGGACAAGCGTTATTCCAGCGCCCCCGTAAAGGAACGCCCTACTTCGCCATTCCGCCTTTGGCTGTGACCCATTTGCCGCGTTTGATGACCCGATCAAAGGAGAGGCCGTGATGTTCCGCTGCCGCCTTCGTTTCTTCCCACTGGGAGGCCAGAATCCCGGAAATGACCAGCACGGCATCCTTCTGCATCGCCGCGATAATATGGGGAAAAGCCTTTTGCAGGATGGTGGAAAACAGGTTGGCGACGACCAGGCTGCCCTTCTGCCGGGCTGCGGGCGTCCATTCAAAAACGTCCCCGACAAATAAATCCAGTTGTTCAGGCGTGACGGCGTTGCGTTCCATGTTGTGCCGGGCCACTTCAACCGCCATGGGGTCAAAGTCGAAGGCTGCGGCGTGCTCCGCCCCCAGTTTCAGCGCCGCAATCGCCAGTACGGCGGTTCCGCAGCCGATGTCCGTCATAGTCCAGGCTCTTCCCTTGCGGGAGTGCGCAAAGTCGGCAATGAAGCGCAGGCAGGCGGACGTGGTGGCATGGTCTCCGGTGCCGAAGGCCATTTCCGCCGGAACGCTCAGAATACGGCGTCCGGGGAATTGTTGCCGCAGGGCGGCAAGCTTTTCTGCGGAGCTCTGTTCCGTGATGACCAGGGAATTCCTTATTTTGAGCGGAGCGCGTTCCTCCCGGTTCTGGGCCGCTACCCAGTCCCGCGTCTTGATTTCCCGGACGGAGCCGCCAAAATACTGCTTCAGGGTCAGGGCGTCTTCTTCCTGGTCACAGTAAACGGTAATTCTGATGGTCTTGCCCCCTTTGATGATGGTGATGGAGGCATTGGGATTTCCGGCAATGCGTTCGCTCCACGCGTCTTCCCATTTGGCGGGGGACAGTTTGTTCCAGCTCCAGGTCATGCGGGGAGTATGGAAGCTTTTCCGGCAGGAGGCAAGGACGGATGCAAAGGAAGGAACAGTTAAAGGAAGCTCCGGGGATTATCCATTTCCGGGATTATTCCCTTAAAGGCCGTGAAGCGCCGCAAGGTCTTGAGGGCCTTCCGGAAACTGGCCGGAACTTACAGGGATTTTCCGTTGGGCCACATCAGCATCCGTTTCAGGAAGCGTTCATTGTTGACGGTGACCTTCGGGAAGAGGCGCCTGCTGGATTCCTTGAGCGCTCTGATGGCGTCTTCCCCTTGCAGCGGCGTGCGGTCCGAACCGCTGATGACGTTGCGCAGCCATGCGGTCTGGGGCATGTCATAAGCTTCCACAGCCTTGAAGGGCATGCGCTCCCGCCAGTTGGTGCCTCCCGTGGTTCCGGGAATGTTCAGGCGCTTGTTGACGTCAAAGAGGGCGGGCCAGAGGATGGCCGCATAACGGGAGTTGGAACGGAACAGGGCATTGTACATGGCCGTCTTGATCTCCAGGTTCCAGTAGGAGAGCCATGTTTCCGGCTGCATGCCCGCGAAGTCCGCAAACCATTTCAGCAGGCGCGCTCCGTCTTCCGCCTGGTGCACAATGCTTTCCTGCTCCGGGCCGGACGGCGTTTTGGGAGAGGTGCCCTCCCACAGGCCCAGTTTCCGTGCACGTTCAATCTTGGCGTAGCTGTCATTCCAGGTCCGCATGATGGTTTCAAAGTCATGCGTGCCGAACGCCGCAAAGGAGCATTCATGGTATTCCTTTCCGGGAGTGATGGTGCCGTCCGTCCTGATTTCCCAGTGGGGTATCTTGAAACCGGGAATGTTAAGCTGGCGCATGTTCGGGCGCACGTAATCCGGCACGCACCCCAGGTCTTCCCCCACCACGCTGACGCCGGGGGCGGCGGAGAGCAGGAGGCGCAGGTAAAGGTCTCCGTCCGTCAGGTTCAGGTTGCGGTCCACGGCGTTGTCATCCGCGCGCGGCTTGAAGCCGGGGAGCCTGCCTCCCGTTCTCTGGGCCGCCTGCTCAAGGGTAAGAGGCAGGAAAACCTCGTTTTCCGTGGGTTTCCACGGGAAGGAGTAAATGCGGTAAAAGCCCAGGATGTGGTCAATCCTGTACATGCTGAAAATCTTGGTGCAGTACTTCACCCGGCGTCTCCACCAGGCAAAGTTGTCCTGGGCCATGACGTCCCATTTGTACAGGGGAATGCCCCAGTTCTGCCCCCATTTTGCCGTGAACGGATCCTCCGCGTAATTGCCTTCCGCCGGGGCGCCGCCGCACCAGTCCGTATCAAACAGGTAGCGTTCAAAGAAGACGTCCGCGCTGCTCAGGGAAACGCCGATGGGGATGTCCCCCATCAGTTTCACGTTGCGTTCGTCCGCGTAAATCCGGATGAATTCCCACTGCTTTTCACAGAGCCACTGAAGCCAGCGGGCAAAGTCCTTTTCCTCCTCGTAATCGGCGGCGATGGCCTTGGCCCGCGCGGGGTCCTGCTCCGGCCAGTGCCACCAGATCTCCGTGCCGAACAGGTCGCAGAGAACCTGGAAGCAGACAAAGTCTTCCAGCCAGCTTCCCTGTTCCTTCACCCATTCCCGGAACTTGGGCATGATGCCTTCATATTCCGGCTTGGTCTTAAAATTGTTCCACGCTTCCCGCAGAATCCACATTTTCCAGAACCTGACCTTGGGGTAGTCCACCAGGTTGGGGCCGGAGGGCTGTTCCCACGGCAGCGTATCCCCGGTTTCATTGAAGACGCGTTCTTCCAGGCCGGGGATGGTCCAGGGTTCCAGGGAAAGGTACAGGGGCTCCAGGGCAATGGAGCTGATGGCGGAATAGGGGGAAGGGCATTCGTCCCGCCCCAGAGCATTGACGGGCAGGAGCTGGAGAAATCCCACATGGGCGTCCGCCGCCCAGTCAATCCACTGGCGCAGGGCCGTCAGGTCCCCGATGCCGTGGTCGTTGTTGCGGCGCAGGGAGAACAATGGCAGAACTACGCCGGCTAATCTCTTTTCATCCATATCAGAACGCATGCTTGAACGGTTTCCCGGATGGACCTGTGCCAGCCGTGGAAACCGTGAGTAGCAGAATAGCATCTCCCGGAGGAATGCGGCAAGCCTAATACGTTGCCTTTGCGCCATGATTCCGCGGTTTCCGCAGGAAGAGCGCGCAGAAGTTTTCCTGGCTGCCCGGAATGAACGGAACGCGCATGGACATGAAAGACGGGATTTTTCTTTTGAAATGGCATCCTGCGCAAACAGGCGCAAATTCTGCTTCCATCCGCAATCTGTGGCAGTTAAAATCATACGCAAATGAAATTGGCACTTCTCCCTTCCGCCCTGCTGGCGCTTCTGGCCTCCTGCGGCCCGAACAAGCATATGAATGCCTGGGAGCGCCAGAGTTCGGCGCTGGACCCCGTGGGCATCACGTCCAAGAAAATGGCGGCCAAACACAGGGCGGACCAGGCGTCTTACAAGCCGGGGGAATCCGTCACGTTCAAGAAGGAGAAGCTGATGGTGTTCGAGCAGAATCCGGAGAATAATTTTTCCACGAGCGGAACCGTCAAGGGTGGCGTGAAAACAGCCAAGGTGCTGGTTTGCGGAGACTTGTTCGCCAAGGTGGAATTTGAGGACGGCAGCCAGGGGTACGTGAGCCTGTCTGAAGTAGTCAATCCGCAGGAAATGATGGGCTTTTATCCCGTCACCGCTCCCGACATGGTAGGGCCGGACGGAGCCCTGCTTCCGCTGCCCGCCAATATGGGCGCCGTCAGCCCGGAAGCCGCAGCGGCTTCCCGTGAGCTGGATATGTCCCGCATGGATACCTCCCTGGTTCCGGTGCCGGCCTCCGCTTCCCCGTCACCTTCGGGAGCCGCGCCGCAGGAACCTCCTCCGGTCAGTGCGCCTCTCCCGGAATCCAGCGTGAAGCAATAAGCGCCTTTGGCGCAGACGCCGGAGAGCGGGGATGAATTTGTTACCCGCCTGCGCTGGTCTCTCTAACCTTGTTTTCTCCTGTCTGATTGGCTGAAACCTATTCCGCCGTCAGCTCATACGCCACGGCGTCCGTTACAGTGACCGTGGCGAATTCTCCCACGGGCAGGGTGAGGGGGACGGAGACGGTTCCGTCAATGTCCGGGGCGTCCCATTCCGTTCTGGCGACGCCGGGCGCGTCCACCAGCACGCGGATTTTTTTGCCGATCTGGTCCTGGCCCGTTTCCGAGGCAATGCGGGTCAGCAGCAGGGTGGCCTCATTATAGCGGCGCGCCTTGGTGCGGTGGTGCACCTGGTTGGGCATCTTGTAGGCCTTGGTTCCCTCCTCCCGTGAGAAGGTGAAAATACCGGCCCGTTCAAAGCGGAATTCTTCAATGAACTCCATCAGCTCCTGATGGTCGTCCTCCGTCTCTCCGGGGAATCCGGTGATGAAGGTGGTGCGGATGGCGATTCCCGGAACGGCTTTCCGGATGTCCCGCAGGAGGTTGCGGATGTAGTCCCCGTCCGTCACGCGCTGCATGGCGCTGAGCATGTTGTCGGAAATGTGCTGGAGGGGGATGTCCACGTAGCGGGCCACCTTGGGACTCTCCGCAATGGCGGCGGTCAGCTCGTCGCCCCAGTGGGCGGGATGGGTGTAAAGCAGGCGGATCCAGAATTCCCCTTCAATGGCGTTCAGGGCGCGGATCAGGGTGGCCAGGGATTCCCCGCGGGAAGAGTCCACCGCGCTGCGGCGGTTGGGGCGGGCGTCCGTCCATTTGTCCATGCCGTAATAGGTAATGTCCTGGGCAATCAGGCAGATTTCCTTTACTCCGGACCGGATGAGGGCTTCCGCTTCACGCACCACGTCCTGCTGGGAACGGCTGCGGTGGCGCCCCCGGATCATGGGGATGATGCAGTAGGCGCAGCCGTGATTGCACCCTTCCGCTATCTTGATGTAGGCCGTGTGGGAGGGGGTAAGACGGTAGCGCGGCGTGTCCCAGTCCGGCACGTACTTGCACTTGCCTTCAATAAAATTTTTGTCCGGAGCGGTCCGCTCCATCACTTCCGTGATGATTTCCGGGAGTTTGGTGATCTGGTCCGGGCCGATGAAGGCGTCCACCTCCGGCAGCAGGGCAGGGAGTTCCTTCTGGAAGCGCTGGGACAGGCAGCCCGCCACAATCAGCTTCTGGTTTTCCGGATAGGCTCCGCTTTCCCGGGCGCGCACGACGTCCAGAATGGCGTCGATGGCTTCCTGCTTGGCCTGGTCAATGAAGGCGCAGGTGTTGACCACCATCACGTCCGCCAGCTCCGGGTCCGGGGTCATGGCCATGCCGGCCTTCTGCATGTGGCCGATCATGATTTCAGAGTCGATCAGGTTCTTGGGGCAGCCCAGGGAAATGAGTCCAACGGTGAGAGGCATGGCAGTGAGTGAAGAGAGCGTGGTGAGGTCAGTCCCCGGCAGGGGAGTCGTCCCTGACGACGACGAGGTCGAACGGACGGATGTCCACGACGCGCACAGGGGTACCCTTAATCAGTATGCCTTGTCGAGAGAAAACCTCGCATATTTCGCCATGGATCATGGCCTTGCCGTTGGGTTTCAGCTCCGTTACGGCGTTCCCCCGGTCGCCTACCTGCACGCGCGGAATGTTGACGGCTTCCCCGGCGGGGCCTCCGCTGACCGTGGCGTTCGTCACGCGGCGCATCAGGATGGAATCCGGCAGGTACTTCATCAGCACGGCGATCAGGATGGCGCCTCCGGTCAGGCCCAGGGCCAGTTTCAGCAGGGGAATGCCCAGGACCATTGCCAGCGTGTTGACGTCGTCCCACTGTCCGTCACGGATAACGTGGTCCCATTCCCAGGAGCTGATCATGCCGCCGAACAGGGCCAGGAAGATGCAGATGCCGCCCGCAATGGCCGCAATGAAGGTGCCGGGGATGACAAAGAATTCCACGCACAGCAGGACCACACCCAGAATGAGCAGGGCCGCCGTTTCATACCCCGCCAGGTTCCCCGCAATGTTGTTGCCGAAGAAGAAGAGGGCGAACGCGGCAATAGCCACAATGCCGCCGATGCCGAACCCCGGAGTCTTGAATTCCATGTAAATGCCGCCGATGCCCAGCAGGATCAGGACGGGGGAGGCCCATGCAATCCAGAGGCCGATGCGTTCAAAGGCGGTGGGCTCCGCCGTGACCGCGGGGGCATCCACCTTCTCCTGGGCCAGCAGGTCCGTGACGGAGGTGGCCGTTCCCTGGGCCAGCAGGGGCTTGCCGTCTTCCAGCCGCGTGGCGGCCTCCTTGCCCGTCAGGGTCAGGAGCGCGCCTTTTTCCAGCTTGACGGGGCCGAACTGCTGGTCCTTGTCGGACGGAATCATCATGGCCTTCACCACCTCCGGGCGGTAGCCCTTTTCCGTGACTACGGAGCGGGTGAAGGCCCAGAAGGCGCTTTCCGCCTTCTTGCGCATGACGGGGTCCATTTCCTCCCCGGAGGAGGTGATGATGCCCGCCGCGCCGATGGAGGAGACGGGCGCCATGTAAATCTTGTCGCACGCCGCGGAGATAAGCGCTCCGGCGGACATGGCCTTGGGGTTCACGTAGGCATAGGTGGGAATGGTCAGCGGCTGGATGCTTTTCATCATCATCTCGCTGGTTTCCCAGGCCAGGCCGCCGGGCGTGTTCAGGTCAAACACCACGGCCCGCGCCTGTTCCTCCTGCGCCCGCTTCAGGATGCGGTTCATGAAGCCGAAGCTCTGCTTGCTGGTCAGGGAGTCTTCTCCCACGGGGATGACCACTACCCGGTCGCGGAAGGATTCCTCCGCGGCCGCCCGGAACGGGGACCCGGCAAACAGGGCCAGCAGAGCCAGCAACAGAAGGTGAATATGCTTCATGCCTGCAAGCTAACACGTTCCGCGCCCGCGCTCAATGGGGAAATGCGTTTCACGCGCGCCGTGGCGCCGGATACCGCCGCGCCGCCTCAACCGGCCTGGGGCCGGAGCATGGCTGCGCGCCCGTTTTTTCCGGTTTGTGCCTCTCCCGGGTATCCTGATTCTGTCTCCTTGTGCATGCGCCGGGGCTGTGCTAGACTGGCCGCGCCTTATGGGAAGGATTGATGAAGACAGCATTCGGCGCGTTCTGGAAGCCACGAACATTGTAGATGTGGTGGGTTCCTACCTTTCCCTGAAAAGGGCGGGGTCCCGCTGGAAGGCGTGCTGCCCGTTCCACAATGAGAAAACGCCTTCCTTCATTGTGGACCAGACCCGGCAGAACTTCAAATGCTTCGGCTGTGGGGAAGGGGGGTCCGCCATCACCTTCGTGATGAAGATGGAGAACCTGGGCTTTGCGGACACCGTGCGGCGTCTGGCGGAAAAAGCCGGAATCACCATTGCGGAAGAGGTGTATGACGCCGCGGAGGAAAAGCGGCGCAAGGCGCGCACCGCCCTGCTGGTAGCCCACAAGAAGGCGGCTGAATTTTTTCACAGGCTTCTGCTCCGTTCGCCGAAGGCGGCGGAGGCCAGGGCCTACCTGAATTCCCGCGGCTACGGGGCAGACATGGCCAAGCGCTGGCAGGTGGGCTGGGCGCCGGATTCTTCCCGGGAGTTTCTGGCCTGGGCGCGCACGGAAGGCCTGCCGGACCAGGTTCTGATAGATTCGGGCCTTGCCAACCGCGGAGAGCGGGGGGACCTGTACGCCCGTTTCCGGGACCGGCTGATGTTTCCCATCAACAACGTGTATGGGGAGTGCGTGGCGTTCTCCGGCCGCATCCTGCGGGCCCAGGAAAACGTGGGCAAGTACGTCAACTCCCCGGAGACGGCCATTTTCAAGAAAGGAGACGTGGTATTTGCGCTGGACAGGGCGCGCGGCCCCATGGGGAAGACGGGAAAGGCCCTGTTGTGCGAAGGGCAGATTGACGTCATCGCCTGCCATGAAGCGGGGCTTTCCTTTGCCGTGGCTCCGCTGGGGACGGCGTTCACGCCGGAGCACGCCAGGATTCTTTCACGCTATGCCTCCCGGATTGTACTGTGCTTTGACGCGGACAAGGCGGGCATGGCGGCGGCGGACCGCGCGTTCAGGGAACTGGCCCCCTTCGGCAAGGATATTTTCCTGGTGAATTTGCCCGCGGGGGATGATCCGGACTCCTTCATGAAGAGGGAAGGGAAGGAAGTTTTTTCGGAAATGGTGGAGCAGGCTCATTCCTTCTTTGAAGTCCGCATTGAACGCGCCCGGGAACGGGGGCTGCTGAATGACGCCGGCTCCAGCGCCGCCTTTGCCCGTGAGCTGACGTCCCTGCTGGCCTGCATGAGCGACCCTGTGGCGCGTGACCTGGCCACGGCGGACATCGCCGCGCGCATGCGCATGACGGCGGACAACCTGCGCGGCGCGGTGAGAACGGCGGGCAGGCGCCGGGAGAGGGAAAAGACCCAGTCCGCGGGCCGTTCCGCGCCGGAGGAGGATGTTCCGCAGGTGCTGCCCCCCGTGAAGATGAACCGGGCGGTGGCCGTGCTCTGCGAGTTGTCCCTTCAGAACGCGCGGGCGCAAAGCCTCATCGTGGACCGCATTGAGGAATTGCTGGAACCCATGCGGATGCTGCAAGGCGGGGAAATCCTGAAAAAAATCCTGGCCCGGCTTCCTTCTCCGGACAGCCCCGCGGCCATCCAGGCCTTTCTGGCGTCCCTTCCCCAGCCGGAACGGGACGCCCTGCACCTGCTGAATCTGGACCCGGTGCCCATTCCGGATGTGGACAGGAGCGTTCAGGAGGCCTGCTCCGGCATTGCGAAGGCTGCGCTGGAAAGGCACATCGCCTCCCTGAAAGCGGAGATTGCGGACCCCTCCACGGATGCCGCCAGAAAGCTGGAGTTATCCAAACTTAGTGTTGACTTGAAGCGTTTACTGGGTACAATGTAGTGCTTCGATACCTCCGGGTATTGTATAATGGTGAATTGTGCCCTCTTCTTTTCAAGATATGTCCAAATCCGGTGACCCATCCTCCTCTTCTCCCAAGAAGACTTCCGCCAGCAAAAAAGCTTCTGAATCCAAGGAAAAAGTAGCGGCCAAGCCTGCCGCAAAAACTTCCAAAACCACTCCCAAGGCGGCACCTGCCAAAAAAGCCCCCGCCAAGGCTGCCGCTCCGGCGGCCAAAAAGCTCGCAGCCGCCAAGCCCGCTGCGGAAAAGAAGGCCCCGGTGAAAAAGGCCGCCCCGGCTACTGCAGCCAGGAAGGCTGCGGCGCCCGCTAAAAAGGCCCCCGCCGCCGCTCCGGCCAAAAAAACGGCAGCCCCTGCCGCAACCGGGAAGGCCCCGGCCAAGCCTGCGGAAAAGAAACCCGTGGAGAAGAAGTCCGCCAAGGCGGAAGCCCCCAAGAAATTGAGCGAAATCCTGGAAGAGGAACGCAAGAGGGCTGCCAGCCGCAAGATCACGAATCCGATTGACGCCCCGGAAATCCAGGAAAAAATCCGTGAACTGATCAAGCTTGCCAAGGAGCAGGGCTACCTGACCTTTGACGACATTAATGACTCCCTTCCCAACGACATTGTTGACCAGCAGGATTACGAGGCCATCATGGACCGCCTGCGCAGCATGGCGTTTGACATCATTGACGCGTCCGACGTGGACAGTTACACGGACCGCACCCGCATCAACACGGAGGAAGAAGACGAAGAGGAAAAGCTGGAAGCCAAGATGGACATTCTGGACGATCCCGTCCGCATGTACCTGAAGCAGATGGGCCAGGTTTCCCTGCTCACCCGTGAAGAGGAAGTGGCCATCTCCAAGAGGATTGAGGACGCGGAACAGAACGTCCAGCGCTGCGTGCACCGCTTCGGCTTCATTGCGAACGCCTATCTGGACGTGGCCTACCGCCTGCTTGACAACGAGGAACGCTTTGACCGCGTCATCCTGGACAAGAAGATTGACTCCCGGGAACGCTACATGAAGGGCCTCGCCCAGCTTTGCGCCCAGATCCAGCAGACCCATCAGGACGCTTCCAGCGCCTTCCGCAAGCTGTACCGCAGCCGGGAAGCCGCCAAGTCTGTGAAAGCGCGCCAGGCGGAGTTTGACAAGATTGCCGGCGTGCTGGTGAAGCTCTTCGGTCGCCTGTACTTCAAGCACAAGGTGATTGAAGATTTCTGCTCCATGATTGACGAGGCCCGCGACCGCGTGCTCCGCATGCAGAAGAAGGTGGCCCAGGACCCGGAAAACAAGGAACAGAAGGAACACCTTGCGGAACTGGAACTGCGCATGTGGATGACGGCGGATGAAATGACGGAAGCCTATCAGGAGCTCCGCAAATGGCTCCGCGAAGCCCGCAGGGCCAAGGACGAGATGGTGGAAGCCAACCTGCGCCTGGTCATCTCCATTGCCAAAAAGTACACCAACCGCGGCCTTTCCTTCCTGGACCTGATCCAGGAGGGCAACATGGGCCTGATGAAGGCGGTGGAAAAGTTTGAATACCGCCGCGGCTACAAGTTCTCCACGTACGCCACCTGGTGGATCCGCCAGGCCATTACCCGCTCCATTGCGGACCAGGCCCGCACCATCCGCATTCCCGTGCACATGATTGAAACCATCAACAAACTGATGCGTGTTCAGAAACAATTGGTGCAGGAATACGGGCGCGAACCCACGCCGGAGGAAATCGCGGAGGAAATCCACCTTCCCGTGGAACGCGTGCGTTCCGTGCTGAAGATGGCCCAGCAGCCCATTTCCCTGCAAGCCCCCGTGGGGGATTCCGACGATACCTCCTTTGGCGACTTCATTGAGGACAAGGCAGCGGAAAACCCCATGGAGGAAGCCTCCTTCTCCTTCCTGAAGGAAAAGATCAAGGATGTGCTGGACACCCTCACGGACCGCGAGCGAGAGGTCATTGAACAGCGCTTCGGACTCCGGGACGGCAGCCCCCGTACTCTGGAGGAAGTGGGCCGCCAGTTCAGCGTCACGCGCGAACGTATCCGCCAGATTGAAGCCAAGGCCCTCCGCAAGCTGCGCCACCCCACGCGCATCAGCAAGATCAAGGGATTCCTGGAAATGACGGAATCCTGACCGGATTTACGCCGTATGCCGTGCTACGCTCCAGGGTCATGAAGACCTGCGTGGCCGCGGCATGCGGCATTTTTATGTTACTGGCTTCCTGTTCCGGCACCGGGGACTTCAAGCCTGCGTTCAACCAGCCGCTCCAGCCCGTGATGCAGCCGGGCTTTGTTTATGTGGACCAGGTGGCCCCGCTGGTAAAGACCAACCTGAAGTATGCCGGGTATGACAATTTTGTGGGGCGTCCGCTGGACGGCTACCACGGCAGGCGCGCCATCCTGCGCACACAGACGGCGCGAGCCCTGAAAAAAGTCTCGGAAGACCTGTACAGGCAGGGCTATGTGCTGGAAATTTATGACGCCTACCGTCCCCATACCGCCGTGCTGGACATCTGCAAATGGGGCGCGGACGCGGGTGACCAGAAGATGAAGGCCCGGTATTACCCGAACATTGACAAGGCAAAGGTATTCGGGGACCACTATGTGCGCGATTTCTCGGAACATTCCCGCGGCGTGGCCGTGGACGTCTCCCTGCTGTATGCTAAAACAGGAAAGCCCGTGGACATGGGCGGCCATCATGACCTGCTGGACCCCAGCTCCGCCACGGACAGCCCCCTGGTGACTCCGGTCCAGCACCGGAACCGGATGATTCTGAAAAAGGCATTTGAAAAACAGGGGTTTGCCAACTATTCCCCGGAATGGTGGCACTACCGTCTGCTGAATGAACCTGCGCCCTCCCTGCATTATTACTTCCCGGTATGGGACGGCATGGCCGCGCGGTAGGCACGGGCACTCCCGCTGTCACGGACGCGCATTTTATCCTTTGATTTTTTTCCGGTGGAAATAGGATAACGGAATACTGTAAAATTTGACCAGATGAAAGAAGAACGTTTCCATGATTCCTCCCTCCGGCCTGAGGCCTACCGCTGGGCCGCGGTGATAGCCCTTCCTCTCCGCCTGGTGGTGGGCTGGACGTATTTCTCCGCTTTCTGGCGCCGCCTGGTTCTGGAAAACAAGCTGATTCCGGATGATCCGGGGTACATCGGCGTCAAATTCAACCATTTTCTTCCCAATGCGCTGGGCATCAAGCCGGTCATTGAATATCTGGTGACGCATCCGTCCGAACTCTGGTGGTTTATGGCGGCGTTTACCATCATTGAATGCCTGGTAGGGCTGATGCTCATGCTGGGGTTGCTGACGCGTCTGGCGACCGTAGGGGTTTTCTCCCTGGCGCTGGGGATTCTGCTGGGTTCCGGGTGGCTGGGAACCACCTGCCTGGATGAATGGCAGATAGGCATTCTGGGAATGTGCGCCGGGCTTCTCCTCTTCCTGACGGGGGGCGGTTCCTGTTCGCTGGACGGCAGGCTGGCACAGCTTCCGTGCTGCGCGCGCCGGGCTTCCCTGTTTGCGTGGGTGGCCTCCGGTCCGCTGCCGCTGGGGTACCGGAAGCTGGCGAAGGTTTCCATCTGGTCCGCCGTGTTCATGATGTTCGTCACGCTGGGAACCAACCAGTTCTTCCATGGCGGGGTTTGGGGGCCGCTCCATAACAAATCCGTGAAACCGCTGCTGGAAGTCAGCGGGGCCTCCCTCTCCGGGGATGGCCTGCGCTTCAACGTATACCGCACGGAGGGCGTGGACACCTACGGTTCCTTCCTGGTCCGCGTCCGGCTGACGGACGGACAGGGAAATACCCTGTGGAAGATGGAGGCGGACGAGCTTTCCGCCCTCCCTCCTTCCGCTATTGAAAATAGTTTTATCGCGTGGATTAAGCCGGGAGCTTTCGGTCTGGTTATTCCACTGGGGGCGAAGGCCGGCGTGACGCTCCCCGCCGCACTGCCCGTGGTCCCGGAAGGTCCGGTCTCCGTGGTGCTGACGGACGTGAGCGGCAAGGAATGGTCCGCTCCGGTCCGGAAGGCTGGCGGTGCGTGAGCGGTCCCGGAAGATGGAGAAAGACAGGATAAGGAGAAGAGTTCCCGTGGGGGAAATTCTTCCGGACGATAAGCGTGTTCGTTCGCGACAAGCTGCTTGTCTTCCGCAGGAGCTTTTCTTTTTCAGAAGGATACGTTCATTTCCATCTTGACAAGGGTGGCGATGGCGATAAAAGGGGAATGATGAAAACTACCCTGCTCATATTCTGTCTTGCCTGCTTTTCGCCCGCTTCTCTGGCGGAAGAAACCTTGAATTCCCTCCTCAAGCAAAGGGAACAGCTTTTGTCCAGCATGGCTGAACTGGCGCAGGAACAGTACAAGTCCGGCCTTGCCCACTGGGATGCCGTAATCCGGGCCAACGTGAATTTGCTGGAATTCCGCCGTGACAATGCCGCCTCTCCGGAAGATGCCCTTGCCATCCAGAAGGAGCTGGCCAAGTCTCTGGAACAGGCCTTCCGGGTGGCGGAAAAAGCCTGCGCCTCCAATACGGGTGATAAAATGGAGGTTCTCAAGGCCCGGGACGCATGGCTTGCCGCCAAATGCACCCTGATGTCCATGGAAAGCCGTTTGGGCGGGGAGGGGAAATAGCCGGCTTCCCGTATGGCTTTGTAATGGCATTTGTTCATGCCGTGCCTCTCCATGCCGCTGCAAGGCGCGCATGGCTGTTGTGAATGATGGTTCCCCGTATTGGGAAAGCCCCTGTTTTCTTTCCGGACGCAGGAGGCCAGGGTATTCATGCAGCGTTTGCCGTTGGACGCATCCCTTCCGGATGCGGCGGTAAACCGCAACCCATGTTGAAACATCATGTCTGACGAGAAAAATAATGATTCATCCTTCCATTTTCCGGAACCGGATGAAAAGCAGTTCCTGGAAAAAATGGAACGGCTGGAAGGCAAGCTGGATGATCTGGAGCAGCAAGTGCTCCAGGCTCTGGCTGAAGTGGAAATCCCGAATACCTGGCTGGAGGAGTGGGAAAAGTTTGCGGACTCCGCGCCTGAACCCGACGAAGGGAAAATCCGGGAGTGGGTGGAAACCCAGCTGGGCAAGCTGAAGGGGTTTGAAGCCCTGGACCAACTGGAACAGAACCAGATCGCGTCCCTGTATCAGGATGTTCTCCTGTTCTCCCGGGAGATTTTGTCAAGAAAAGAGCAACTGGGCGGCACACTCACGGATGAAGAACGTGATGTGCTGAATTATGTTCAAAATTCAATTCGATAAATACCATGACTCCATTACTTCATCTCAGACACCTGCTTGATTTTATTGCGACCAGGTATTTTTCCCACCGGGATGGGAGACGCAGGCTGGATGCCTTTCTCGTTCAGGAAGGCCATGCGGCGCTTCCTCATTATAATTACATCATGGAAAGACTTTCGGGGTTGCCTCTGACCCGGCATTCCGCTCTGGTTCAGATATTGGCCGGCATTGTCACGGCCAGGTTAAGTTGCCGCCTTCATTACCGCGATAATACGCATTATCCTGCCCGCATTCCCACTTGGGTCACTTTTTCCCGGTATGCCTACCTTAATCCGGGTGCTGGAGGGTACCTGATGGGAATGGCGCCGCATCCTGACGCAGCCCTGCTGCCGGGCGTTCCATTGGCCTCCCTGAATCATGCTTTCTCTCCTTTTGGCGGTGCAACCGGCTACGATCCCGCCAGCGGGCATGTCCATGTGCGCCATGGGTTTAATGCCTACATCAAGCAGGAGGCCGACGGGAACGGTGGCTGTAACGTGTATGTGGCGTTTCGCGGGACGGATACGGGACATTGGGGTGTCTTTGCCCCCAATTTATTGACGGATATTTTCCAGTTGTATTCCTGTGATATTTGCTACATCAGGGCGGCGGGACTGATCCGCCATTTGTTGAATAATGTGCCGGGAATAGTGTCCTTGCAGACCACCGGGCATTCCCTGGGCGGCGGCATGGCCCAATTCGGTGTGGCGGCCAATGTACCGTCTCCTCTCCCGGTTGGCGGCGTTGCGGTCAATGCTGCAGGTTTATCCGGTAATTCCTTGCGGGTGCTGGGGGCAGCCCATTTGACGGCCGCTGCCGGCGTGCTGGACCATATAACCACTTACTGTGATCGGGTCAGTACGTATGGCGGAGGATTGGTGGGCGGCCGGTACCGCATCCCCAGGCAGAATGCGCCTCTTTCCAACGGCCACGGCATTGCTGATGTAGCCGCCTGTTATATGGCAGCTACAGGGGGAGGAGGAAACATTCCGGCAGATCCCCGTTAGCAGAGCGCTGGGTGCCGGACCGGAAGGCCCTTTGATGCGATCCCCTCCCGTTCTCATTATTCCCATGAAAAGCGCAAGCCGTCCCATTGCTGGCAATGGGACGGCTTGAACGTGAAGAGGCAATTCTCTTAATGAGGCAGGCGGAAGTTGCGGTTGAAGGCGGAGACTTCTTCCTTGAGCTGGGCAAAGCCGTCCGGATTCGGGCAGACCTGGTCGCCCACGTACAGGGCCAGGGCGCGGGCGATGAATTCCGCCACTTGTTCCACATCCTTTTCCTTCATGCCGCGAGTGGTTACGGCGGGCGTGCCGATGCGGATGCCGGAGGGCTTCATGGGGGAGCCCGTGTCAAACGGAATGGCATTCTTGTTCACGGTGATGCCCACACGGTCCAGGGCTTCCTGGGCGTCCGCGCCGTTGATGCCCTTGTTGCGCAGGTCCACCATGAATACGTGGTTGTCCGTGCCGTTGGAGACGACGCGGAAGCCGAGTTCCGTCATCTTGTCCGCCATGGCCTTGGCGTTTTTCACCACCTGGGCGGCGTAGTCCTTGAATTCAGGCTTGAGCGCTTCACCGAAGCAGGCCGCCTTGGCGGCGACCACATGCATGAGCGGGCCGCCCTGCATGCCGGGGAACACGGCCGCATCCAGCTTCTTGGCGTATTCCTCCTTGCAGATCACGAAGCCGCCGCGCGGGCCGCGCAGGGATTTGTGCGTGGTGGAGGAGACGAAGTCCGCATAGGGGACCGGGTTCGGGTGCTGGCCCCCGGCCACCAGGCCGGCGATGTGGGCCATGTCCACAAAGAGGTACGCGCCGCAGGCCTTGGCGATCTGGCCCATGCGTTCAAAGTCGATCGTGCGGGAGTAGGCGCTGGCGCCTGCCGTGATCATCTGGGGCTTCACTTCCATGGCCAGTTTTTCCAGGGCATCGTAGTCAATGGCTTCCGTTTCCTGGGAGACGCCGTAGTGAACCACGTTGTACAGCTTGCCGGAGAAGTTGGCACGGTGGCCGTGGGTGAGGTGGCCGCCGTGGGAAAGGTCCATCGTCAGGATGGTGTCGCCGGGCTTGAGCACGGAGAAGTAAACGGCCATGTTGGCCTGGGAGCCGGAGTGGGGCTGCACGTTGGCATGGTCCCCGCCGAAGATTTTCAGCACGCGGTCAATGGCGAGCTGTTCCACCTTGTCCACCACCTCGCAGCCGCCGTACCAGCGCTTGCCGGGGTAGCCTTCCGCATATTTGTTGGTCAGCAGGGAGCCCTGGGCTTCCCGGACGGAGGGGGAGGCGAAGTTTTCAGAGGCGATCAGCTCAATGTTGTTGCTTTCACGGCGCCCTTCCTCCTGGATGAACGCGGCCAGTTCCGGGTCCGTCCACTGCAGGGGGCTGCCGGAGGATTTGACGACGCGGCGTTCATGGCGTCCGCCTTCAAAGTCTGCGTGCAGCCATGCGTCCAGAACGTCTTCCACGCTTTCATTGTCCACATAGGCGGAGGCCAGGCACAGCAGGTTGGAGTCATTGTGCTGGCGGGAGAGGGCCGCGGCGGGAGCCGTGCGGCAGAGGGCGGCGCGCACGCCCACCCAGCGGTTGGCGGCGATGCTCATGCCGATTCCGGACCGGCAGATGAGGATGCCGCGGTCGTTGGTACCGTCAGCAATGCTGCTTGCGACTGCATTGGCGTAGTCGGAATAGTCGCAGGAATTCTTGGTCATGGTACCCATGTCGGTCACTTCATGGCCCCATGCCTTGAGGAGTTCTACTACGGTTTCCTTGAGGTCGACTCCGGCGTGGTCTGCGCCGATGGCAATTTTATATGTCGTATTCATGGTGGTGCTCATTGCTGACGGGCAGGGATTCTGCCTTATTTCACCCCGGCTGGCAAGCCCCGGATTCACTCCGGACCGTTTCAGGATGTACCGGGCCCGGTATTTCCCCGGAAAAAGAGGCGCCCCGGTTTCTGGAGAAAACCGGGGCGCCTGGAGAGGGATGTGGAATGGCCGTTATTTTCCGGCGGATTCCAGCTTCAGCATGTCCTGGACGATGTTGATGCCTTCCCGGAGTTCGGGGTCCAGACCGGAGGGATATTCCGGGGAATCATCCAGTTCCGCCGTGGGGTCTTCCGCCAGGTGCATGAACTGTTCATTGTCCTTTTCAGGGTCCGCCAGGGGAAGTTCCTTGGCGTTGACGTCATCCAGCGTCAGGCGGTAAATCTTGTACCTGGTGGCGTCTTCCTTGGCCATTTCCGCAAAGCGGGACTTGCGTTCCTTGTTGATGGATTTGCGGCGCGCTTCCAGGGTGGCGTTTTCCTGCTCCCTGGCTTTCTTGTTCAGGGAGAGCTTGTTCTCCTTGATGCGCTGCTTCATCATGGAGATGTCTTCCTTGGCAAGCTGGAGGTCGCGGTCTTTTTCCACGCGCTTTGCGCTGGCTTCCTTCAGCGTGGGGAGCATGGCCGCGATGGAGGAGTCCTTTTTGTAGTTGGTGCAGGGCGTGATCTGGTCATAGGGCATGGCGTAGTCCAGGATGTCTTCCCCCAGTTCAAACGCCGCCGTAGCGGTGGGGAGCTGGATGTCGCTCTCCACGCCCTTGAGCTGGGTGGAGCCGCCCGCCACGCGGTAGAATTTCTGCGTGGTGACTTTCAGGAGGCCGGCGCGGTCCCTGGCGGCAAAGAAGGGCAGGTACTGGCCGATGTCCACCGGCTGCTGCACGGACCCTTTTCCGAAGGTGGATTCATCCCCCACGATGACGGCGCGGCCGTAGTCCTGGAGGGCCGCCGCCAGAATTTCAGAGGCGGAGGCACTGAGCTTGTTGATGAGCACCACGATGGGGCCGTTAAAGAGCTTCTGGCGGTTGTGGGCGGATTTGATGTCCACGTTGCCGCGGGTGTCCTTGATCTGCACCACGGGACCGTTTCCGGTAAAGAAGCCCGTCATCAGGCGCACTTCTTCCAGGGAGCCGCCGCCGTTGCTGCGCAGGTCAATGACCAAGCCGTCCACGTTTTCCTTGTTCATCCGTTCCAGGATTTTCTTGACGTCCTTGGCGCAGCGGCGGTCGCCGCCTTCCATGTCCGCATAAAAGGAGGGGAGGCTCAGCACGCCGATGCGGTTCTGCCCTTCCGGAGCTCCGGAGAGTTCAATGATTTCTCCCTTGGCCAGTTCATCCTTCAACGGCACCTTGGACCGGGTCATCGTGATGATCTTGGCCTGTCCGGGGGCGTCCGCAGGTTCCACCTTCATGCGCATCTGCGTATTTTCAGCCCCGCGGATCATGTCCACCACCTTGTCCAGCTTCAGGAACAGGATGTCCACCATTTCCCCGGAGTTGTTGGAGTCAATGGCCACGATGCGGTCATTCAGCTTGATTTCCCCGGATTTGTCCGCAGGACCGCCCACGACGATGCCGGTGATTTTGGTGGAGCCGTCGTCCTCGCTGCCCAGCAGGGCGCCGATGCCGGTGAGCTCCGTGCCCATGGAAATCTTGAAGCGGTCCACCTGGCGGGCGCCCATGTAGTCCGTATGGGGGTCATAGGTCATGGCCACCGCGCTGAGCAGGGTTTCCGCCACGTCTTCCAGATCCGTTTCCTGAATGTTGCGCTGGATGCGCTCATAACGCATGAGCAGTTTTTCCTCCGCGGGCTTTTCATTGGCCAGGGGGTCCGGCTTGTTCTGTTCCTTGGCCAGGCGCGCCACGGTTTCACGGCGCAGGATTTCAGACAGGAGCTGTTCCTCCACCATGTCTTTCCAGACCTGCTGCATTTCCGCCTCATCCTTGGGCCAGGCGGCGGTCTTGCGGCGGGAGCGTTCAATGCTCCTGTCCTTGTCAAAGGTAAAGCCGCCCTTTTTCAGCAGGTCCCGCGCATAGGCGATGCGCTGCATGGCGCGCTGGCGGTACAGGGCGTGCATGGCCTGTGCCGCGTCCATCATCTGGCCGGACATCAGGTAGTCGTCCAGCTCCTTGCCGTATTTTTTCTTGAGGGCGTCCACGTCCTGCTGGGTGAAGAAAATCTTGTTGGGATCCACCTTGCGGAGGTAGGTTTCCAGGAATTTGCCGGACAGTTCATCACTGAATTCCTTGCGGGAGAAGTGGAAGTTCTGGAGCAGGAGGGACATTTGCTTGCCCACCTGGTTGAAATCCGTGGCCGCAGAGGCGCAGGAGGTGATGGCTGCCGCGGCCAGGGCCGAGAATGCTGTGAGTCGAATCCAACGGAATGAGTGCATGTTCATAACGGAAAATGGTGCAGTTTTCCCCCTCAGGGAGAAAAGCTAGTGCTGGGATGTAATTTTTACTGATTTGGAGGTGTTTGTCTATCTTATAAAACGTCTACATGACGCTATTTGATGCGCCGGGTTTCCGAATGGGGAAAAGAGAAGCCGGACGGGGGAAGAGGCTTCGTCCGTCCGGAAATAATGCCGCGCGCCGCGCCGGAAACCGTCTGGGGGAGCACGGAAAGGAAGAGAGGGAAAAGGGGTAAATTCATTGGAGAACCTGTACACCATAAAGTTTGAATTTCTGTGAGGAAGTCCGGCATTTGTCATATTAAGGCTGCCGGGAGGCGGGGCCGCGTGTTTACGCATGCCGCGGAGCTTTTTAACAGCGGTTTCCTGATCCCTTCCGCCATGGCGGTTCAGGGGTGGAAGGGGTGGAAGGAGCTTTTCCCGTGCTTGCGGCGCGGCTGACAGGAAGGGGAGCGGGCGTTTCCTGCCGCGGAGGCGGCGGAAAGAAGTATTTCAGTGTTGAGGTCACGGAGGTTTTCTGTACACTTCGCGTGAGATGAGAGCACCAGATCAGGACAAGAACCCTTCCGGAAGCAACATGGGCGTTCTGCTGAAGCGTTCGTTCAGCACCGTGATTCTGCTGGGTTTGCTGGCGGGCGCCCTGTGGTGGGACAATGAACTTGGATATTACGGGCTCGTTTGCATTTTCTGCATTTTGTCCGCCTGGGAGTGGCGGCATATGCTGCTGCGCTCCAGAAAGGCGTCCCAGCCGAATTTGAGCTTTTTCTTTGGCGCGGCGTATCCGGTGCTCCTGTCCCTGGCGTGCTGGATGACCAAGTTCCGGGCCACCGCCACCATGCAGGAGGGACCTTTCCTTATTCCTTTCCCCCTGATGCTGGCCCTTGGCGCTCCTGTTCTCCTGGTGG
The DNA here is from genome assembly GCF_018709685.1 of Akkermansia muciniphila. GTDB lineage: Bacteria > Verrucomicrobiota > Verrucomicrobiia > Verrucomicrobiales > Akkermansiaceae > Akkermansia > Akkermansia muciniphila_E. The sequence goes on along the minus strand of NZ_JABDHQ010000012.1, from coordinate 26,548 downwards.
TGATTTCCTTCATCCGTGAGATGAAGAATCCGGTAGTGGGCAGCCGTGCGCTCCGTTCCGTGGCAACCACGCTGCTTTCTTTCATTTATCCCGGCTGGCTGTTCGCCTTTACCATCCTGGCCCTGCATCTGGCTTATATGAGGGTAGGGTATGTTTATCCGGCCATCGTCATGTGCGTGCTGTGGGTCATCCTGGTGACGAAGCTGGCAGACATTTTTGCCTATGTCAGCGGGTTTCTGCTGGGGGGGCGCTTGTTCTCCCGCAGGCTCATCCCCCATATCAGCCCCAAGAAGACGTGGGAGGGCATCCTGGGCTCCTGGGTGCTGACGAATGCGGCGGCCATCGGGCTGGTTTTTCCGATGTTCAGGGTCTCCGCCCTGTCCACGGCCCAGGTGCTGGTGCTGGCGGGCTGCACCTCCTTCATTTTCCTGCTGTCCGTTTACGGGGACCTGGCAGGCTCCCTGGTCAAGCGCAGCCTGGCTATCAAGGATTCCGGCTCCCTGCTTCCGGGGATAGGCGGTATGTTTGACCTGATTGACAGTCCCTCCTTTACCATTCCGTTCTTCTGGCTCCTGCTGGCCTTCATCGGCTGAACCGTCCCGGCGGAATGGATTCCCCTGTAAAAGCCGGTATGGTTCCTCCCTCCCTTCCCATTGAGGAAATCCGCGGTGAATTGCTGGATGCGCTTCAGGCCGCCTCGCCGCGCATTCTGCTGAAAGCGCCCACGGGCTCCGGCAAGTCCACCGGCGTTCCCCCCATGATGGATGACGCGGGGCTTGGGGAACGCGGCCTCATAGTGGTGGTTCAGCCGCGGCGCATGGCCGCGCGCCTGCTGGCGCGCCATGTGGCCCGTATGCGCGGGGTGGAGCTGGGGAGGGAAGTAGGGTACGTGGTGCGCTTTGAACGGCACATTTCCTCCCGCACCCGCATTGCCTACGTGACGGACGGCATGCTGGAGCGCTGGCTGACGGAGCGGCCCGGCCTGGAAGGGGTGAGCGCCGTGGTGTTTGATGAATTTCATGAACGGAGCCTTTCCGGGGATTTATCCCTGGGGCGCGTGCTGGATTTGCAGGAAGGGCCGCGCCGGGACCTGGCCGTGGTGGTGATGTCCGCCACGCTGGAAATATCCGGCCTGCGGGAGTATATGGGGGATTCCTGCCGCATGCTGGAGGCGCACGGCAGGCAGTACCCCGTGGAAACCGTGTACCGCGCTCCCCGCCTGGTCAGCGACGGAAGGGGCAGGGTGGCTCCCCCTCCCGTCTGGGAGCAGGCGGCGGACGCCGTGCGGGAGGCGGTGAAGGCCGGGGACTGCGGGGACGTGCTGGTGTTCATGCCGGGCGTGTATGAAATCCGGAAGACGGCGGAGCTGCTGGCGGGCAGGCCGTGGATGGGCGGCCGGGATGTTTTTCCCCTTTACGGAGCGTTGACCCCGGAACAGCAGAACCGTGCCGTGGAGCAGGGGGAGAATCCCCGCGTCATCGTCTCCACCAATGTGGCGGAAACTTCCCTGACGATTGAGGGGGTGCGCACCGTGATTGACTCCGGGCTGGTGCGCCGGTCCGGCTGGGACCCGTACCGGGGCATGGATACGCTGCACCTGACGAAGATTTCCAAGGCGTCCGCCGCCCAGCGCATGGGCCGTGCCGGGCGTGTGGCCCCGGGCCGCTGCTTCCGGTTGTGGAGTGAGGCGGAGCAGGCGCGGAAGGCGGATTTTGACCCGCCCGAATGTTTCCGGGTGGATTTGGCGGGAGCCGTGCTGAATCTGGCCGCATGGGGCATTACCGCGCCGGAGGGCTTCCGCTGGCTGGATACGCCGGATAAGCTGGTGATGCGGCGTGCCGTGAACCTGCTTGCCGCCCTGGGCTCCACGGAGGAGGACGGCAGCCTGACGGACGTGGGAAGGAGGATGACGGCTTTTCCCCTGCCGCCGCGGCTGGCGCGCCTGATTGTGGCCGGGCAGGATGAACAGTGCGTGGTGGAGCTGGCCGCCATTGCGGCCCTGATGCAGGGAGAGGGAGTAGCGATGAAGGGCGGCTTGAATGACAATCTGCGGGATTCCGGGGATTATACGGATTTTCAGGCTGAGTGGCGCGCGGTGGAAAAGGCCGTGGCCGCCGGGTTTGATGCGGGGGCCTGCACCCGCTGGGGAATTTCCGCCCGCGGAGCGCGGGAGGTGTGGATGGCGTACAGGCAGCTTCTGTCCATCGGCAGCCGGGGAAAGTTCCGTGACGTGCCGGAACCGGATTTCACGGCGGCGCGTCCCGCCGTCGTCCGCGCGATGATGGAGAGTTTTGCGGACCATGTGGGCGTCCGGAACGGCGTGGCCGCCAACACGTGCCGCATCACCGGAGGCGTGGGGGGCAGGCTGGCGGAGGGCAGCGTGGTTTTCCACGGGGAGCATTTTGTGGCCGCGGAAGTGGCGGAATTGTCCGGAAAGGCGGTGGAAACCCGCGTGGGCCGCTGCACGCTCATTGACCCGGAGGAGCTGCGCGCCGTCTGGCCGGAACGTTTTTCCGGCGGGGAGGAGGCCGTCTTTGATGCCGTGCTGCGCCGCGTGCGCCTGCGCCGGAGGCTGATGTATGAGGACCTGGTGCTGGAAGACCGGGACCGCGGAGACGCGCCCCCGGAACTGGCCGCACCCATCCTGGCGCAGAAGGTGGTGGATGGCACCCTGAAGCTGGTGAAGTGGGATGATTCCGTGGAGCAGTGGATCCGCCGCCTGAACGGTTTGAGCGTGTGGATGCCGGAGCTGGAACTGCCCCGTTTTTCAGAGGAGGACAAGCTGGTGGCCATCTCCCTGGCTTGCGAGGGGGCCGTGGGCTACAAGGATATCAAGGAGAGGGAGATCCTTCCGGTACTGCGGGACTGGCTTTCCGGCTGGCAGGCGAAGGCGCTGGAAGATTATGCCCCGGTAAGCATGACGCTGTCCAACGGCCAGCACGCCAAGGTCAGGTACGGGGAGGATTCCACGCCGGTGATCGGCCTGACGGTGCAGCGCCTGTTCGGCGTGGCGGAATCCCCGCGCATCGCGAACGGAGCCATGACCGTGAAGGTGGAGGTGCTGGCTCCCAACCAGAGGCCGTGGCAGGTGACGGGGTCCCTGGAAAGCTTCTGGCGGAACGGCTACGGGCAGATGAAAAAAGACCTGGCGGGGCGTTATCCCCGGCACCGCTGGCCTGAGCCCGGAGAGCTGGATTTCCTCCCCCGTTCCCGTTGAGGGAAAGAAAGGATTTTTCTGTAACAAAACAGTGGCAAAATCGTCCGTTTCCGTGTAAAGAGGCGGTGGTGCAGCTCGCGGACGCCCTCCGCCCACCGATCACAAGAGACAGTTATGGACTCAATTTACTGGATTATCATCGTAGCCCTGCTGCTTCTGGCGGCATTTGACTTGATCAACGGCGTAGCAAATGACGCCGTCAACTTCCTTAACTCCGCCATTGGTTCCAAGGCTGCCCCGGTGCGGGTGATCCTGACCGTGGCCTCCATCGGCGTGCTGGTGGGCGCCTGCTTTTCCGGCGGCATGATGGAAGTGGCCCGGAACGGCATCTTCCACCCGGACATGTTCAGTTATCACGAAGTGATGCTGCTCTTCCTGGGGGTGATGATCAGTGAGGTGATTCTCCTGGATACCTTTAATACCTTCGGCCTCCCCACGTCCACCACCGTTTCCCTGGTGTTCGGCATTCTGGGGTCCGCCGTAGCCACCGCCATCTTCAAGATTTCCCAGTTCCACATGACGCAGTCCGTGTGGGACTTCATCAATACGGACAAGGCGTTTGAAATCGTCACCGGCATTCTTCTTTCCGTAGCCATCGCCTTTACGGTGGGCACCATTGTCATGTGGATTTCCCGTCTGGCGTTCACATTTAAATACCAGTCCCGGTTCAGGTGGTTCGGCTGCTTCTGGTGCGGCATCGCTATGACGGCTGTGGCTTACTTTGCCGTATTCAAGGGCTTGAAGGAGTCTACCCTGATGGAGCCCGAATTCATTCAGTATGTGGACCAGAACCTGGGCATGTCCCTGCTGGCGGCCTTTGGAGGTTTTTCCGTGCTCATGTTCCTGCTTCAGCACCTGTTCATGACGAACATCCTGCGCCTGACCGTGCTGGCGGGCACCTTCTCCCTGGCCCTGGCGTTTGCGGGGAACGACCTGGTGAACTTCATCGGCGTGTTCATGGGCGGCCTGGATTCCTTCCAGTACGCCAGCGGCGTGGTGGCGGCGGGGGGCTCCACCTCTTCCATCACCGCCATGGAGTGCCTGATGCCCGGGCAGGGAGCCCCGGTGAACCATTATATTCTTTTTGCCGCGGGCTGCATGATGATCTTCGCGCTGTGGTTCTCCAAGAAGGCCAAGACGGTAATCGCCACCGGAGTGGAGCTTTCCCGGCAGGGTGAAGGCGGCATAGAACGCTTCGGCTCCGTTCCCCCGGCACGCGCCATCGTGCGCAGCGCCATTGCGCTGGGGCGCGGGGTGAAGAAGCTCATACCCGCCCGCATGCTGGTGCGCATGAACCACCAGTGGGATGCGGCCCCCCAGCCTCTGAACCCCAAGGACCGCGTGGCGTTTGACCTGATCCGCGCCACGGTGAACCTGACGGTGGCCTCCCTGCTGATCGCGTGGGCCACCGGGAAGCAGCTTCCCCTTTCCACCACGTACGTGACGTTCATGGTAGCCATGGGTTCCTCCCTGGCGGACAAGGCGTGGGGCCGGGAAAGCGCGGTTTACCGCGTGACCGGCGTACTGACGGTAATTTCCGGCTGGTTCATGACCGGCCTGGCCGCCTTTACGCTGGCCGCTGTCATGGCCACCGTCCTGCACTACGGGCAGGTGTACGCCATCTTCGGGCTTCTGGCCCTGGTAGTCGTCATCCTGGTGAAATCCACCATCATGCACCGCAAGCGGGAGAACAAGCTTTCCGTGGAGCGTTTTGACCAGATTACGGAAGAAAATATTCTGGACGTGTGCAGCCACCAGGTGGTGGACAGCACGCTGAAGTTGCGGGAGATTTACAATGACACCATGGAAAACTTCTTCCAGAGTGACCGGAAGGCCCTGAAGGAACTGGCGGACGCCGCGGAACGGCTGGCCCTCTCCAGCAGCGAGCACCACAAGTACGACATTCTTCCCATCCTGTACAAGATGCAGTCCCGTTCCCTGGACATGGGCTACCACTTCGTGCAGGCCCTGGAGCATTTGAACGAAGCCACGCAGAGCCTGGCGCAGTTTTCCGAGTCCATTTTCACTTATGTGGACAACAACCATACGCCGTTCACCATTGACCAGGTGGATGACCTGAAAGAGGTGCATACGGCCCTGATGAAGCTGCTGGACGAGTACTGCAAGATGCTCCAGACGGGAACGTATATCCAGTTTGATTATACGATGGTGGCGCAGGAACAGCTTCTTCAGCTGGTGGCAAGAGCCACCAAGCGGCAGATCAAGCGCGCCCAGCGCAACCAGACGCGCACCCGTTCCTCCCTGCTTTACCTGAACATGCTTAATGAAATGAGGTTCATGGCCGTGCAGGTGCGCGCCCTGACGAACGACGAACGGAACTTTGTGGCCGCGTAAGGCGGCGGGAATCCGGAATTTTGCGGGAAAAGGAAAGAAAAACCTTGAGCGTGCTCCGGATGCAGGTATGTTTAAAGGACAGGGTTGTCCGGCAAGGGAGGAACGAAAGCCTTCCTGGCCATTAGGAATAACCCTGATTTCATAGGTAGTTAGTTGGAGCGGCTGCGGAAGGAATTCCGCAGCCGCTTTTTCATGCAGGGGAGCAGAGGTGTTTCCAGCCTTGTGTCATACAAAAACGGAATGTTTGAACGTATTTCCGGCCCGGCTGTCTCACCCATAACGGTTATGATCCGGGTGCAGTGAAAGAGAGAGCACTTCATCCACTAAAGGATTCAACCGTCTTCATAGGTAGTTAGTTGAACAGCAGCCCCGGCGAAGGGATTCGCCGGGGTTTGTTCGTCTTCAAACGGCGCGTTCCGCGCCGTAAAAGGCTGGAAGGAAGAATGTTTGACGGTTTGCCGCGGGGTTTGATTGACGGCGCGCGCGCGTCAGGGCATAGTGGCTGGGTATGAAGAGAGCGTTTTGCGTGATAGCCGGTGCATGCAGCCTGCTTGGATGGGCTCCGGCGGATGAAGCCGGCATGAAGAATGCGCTGGCGGATTGGCAAATGAGGCAGTCCGACTGGGAGTCCGCATTCAAGACGGCTGAAAGCGATGGTAAAAGAGAGGAACTGATGAAGAGCCGTCCGGACGCCGTTCCGGTGGCGCGGGAATTGTGGAGGCAGGTGGGCCGGGATTTGCAAAAGCCGGAGACTCAAAAGCCCTACCTGCTTCCGGCCGTGCTCTGGTTTCTGGACCATCCGGAGGCTGTGGCGCAGGCGTTCCCCAACGGAGAGTCAGCCAGGAAGATTGTGGTGCTTTGCCTGGACGCCCTGGAAAACACCCTGTTCCGGGAAAAAGGGGCCGGGAAGGCGGCGTATGCGCTAAGCAATTCCCGCGAGTTGCGCTGCCGGGTCATTCTGGAACAGATCAAGGACTACAGCCAGTTCCCGGAGGACCAGGGGCTGGCAGCCCTGGGGCTGGCCATGGTGATGAAGGAAACGACGGGGATGCTCCAGGATGACGTCCGGCTGGTGGCGGCCCGCGGAAAGCTGTTGAAGGATGCCATCATCAAGTGTTATGATTCCAGTTTCGGCCCGGTTCCGGTCCGGAATCTGGTGCAGGAGGAACTGTATGAAATACGCAATCTTAACATCGGGCAGACCGGACCCGGAATCAGCCTGCCTTCCTCCGCCACGGGGGCGGAAGTGAAGCTTCCCGGCGGGGAGAAGCCCGTTCTGGTGGTGTTCTGGGACCCGCGGGACGCGCGTTCCGTCCAGTTTCTGGGGAAGGCCGCTTCCCTCCGGGGAGAATTTCCGGGCTTGACGGTGATGCCGGTGGCTCCGGGGAGCAGTGAGAATGTGAAGAAGGCCCTGTTGAATTTGAATTTGGACATCCCCTCCCTGATTGATGAGAAAGCGGCGGCATTCAAGGATTACCGAGTGAGGCACACGCCGCAGGTGTACCTGCTGGACCCCAAGGGAAAAATCCTGATGCGCGGCACGCCGGACATGCTGTTTGATGCCAACCTGTACGCCGTCATGGGCAAGTTTGAAGGGAAAAAGAATGGAAAGGCGGAGGAGAAAAAGGCCCCCGCCGCTCCTCCCGCCGCCAGGCCTGCGCCGCTGCCTGCTAAAATCAATTCTCCGGAGACGCGCGTTCCGGCTGTGCCGCCGGCCGCCCCTCTTGCCGCGCCGCCCCTGCGGCCCATGCCCGAATAGCCCGCTTCATGGAGAACCTTCCGTTGAGAAAGGCCGCTGAGGCTGTGGCGCGCGTGCTGGCTGGGGCCGAGCATACGGTGTACTTTGTAGGGGGCTGTGTCCGGGACCGGCTGCTGGGGTACCCGGTAAAGGATATTGACATTGCCACCTCCGCCCGTCCGGAGGAGGTGCTGCGCCTGTTTCCCGGAGCCTGGGAGGTGGGCGCCGCCTTCGGTGTGGTGCTGGTGCGCCGTGACGGCTTTTGCTTTGAAGTGGCTACGTTCCGCAGGGACGGCCTCTACCGTGACGGAAGGCGTCCGGAATCCGTCTGCTTCACGGACGCGGAGGAAGACGCGCGCCGCCGTGATTTTACCATGAACGGCCTGTTTGAAGAGCCTTTTTCCGATCCTCCGGGCCGCGTGGTGGATTATGTGGGCGGCGTGGCGGACATAAGGGACCGGGTGTTGAGGTGCATCGGTGAGCCGGACCTCCGTTTTGAGGAGGATTCCCTGCGCCTGATGCGCGCCGTCCGTTTTGCCGTTACTAGGGAAGTGAAGGTGGAGGCGGATACTTATGCCGCCATTTGCAGGAACGCCCCTCTGCTGGCCCGCATTGCTCCGGAGCGCATCCGAGAGGAGCTGGACAGGATTCTCCTGTCGCCCGGAAGGAGGAGGGGCGTGGAAATGCTGGTGGAAACGGGGCTGATGAAGCATGCCATTCCGGAGCTGTACGGCATGATCGGCTGCACGCAGCCCCCCCAGTGGCATCCGGAGGGGGACGTATATACCCATACGCTGATGATGCTGGACGCGCTGGGGAAGGACGGCGCCCCCGTATCCCTGGAGCTGGCGCTGGGCGTGCTGCTGCACGATGTAGGGAAGCCCCCCTGCCGCCAGGTGGATGAAACGGGGCGCATCCGTTTTTCCGGTCATGACAAAAAGGGGGCTGTCATGGCACGGGAGATTTTAAGGCGGCTGAAGTATTCCAACGCCGTGGTGGATGCGGTAAGCGCCATGGTGGAGCGCCACATGCGCTTCATGAATGTGCAGCAGATGAAAAAATCCACCCTGCGGATGTTCATGAGCGCCCCCCGTTTCCGGGATGAACTGGAGCTTCACCGCTTGGACTGCCTTTCCTCCAACGGCTTGATGGACAACTGGCAGTTTGTCAGGGACGCCATGGATTCCTACCGGAACGCTCCCCTGGTGCCTCCTCCGCTGGTGACTGGCCGTGACCTGGTGAACCTGGGCCTGCCTCCGGGGCCAGGTTTCAAAAACTGGCTGTCCCGTTTGCAGGAACTTCAGTTGGAGGGAATGCTCCGGACGCGGAAGGAGGCCCTTCTTCTTCTGGGGCAAATTGCCCCGGTGGAACAGAATACACTTGCAGAGTACCTGGAAAAGTTAGCATTATAGGCCGCAAGACCTCAACCTTTCAGCTCATGCGCCCGGTCATTTATCAACTGTTTGTCCGCCATTTTTCCAACATGGAAACCCATGGAGTGGACTGGGGGACCCGGGAGACGAACGGGTGCGGAACGTTCAACGGCGTAACGGACAGGGCCCTGAGGGAAGTAGCCCGGATGGGCTTTACCCATATCTGGCTGACCGGGGTGCTGAGGCACGCCACGCAGACGGCCTATCCCGAGCTGCCCGCCCAGCCGGAATCCATCGTAAAAGGCCTGGCCGGCAGTCCCTATGCGGTAGTGGATTATTTTGACGTGGACCCGGACCTGGCCTCCACGCCGGAAAAAAGAATGGAGGAGTTCAAGGCACTCGTGAAGCGCTGCCGGACGGTGGGGCTGGTGCCGTTGATCGACTTTATCCCCAACCATGTTTCCCGCGCCTACCTGGCGGACTGGGACGGCCATGACGATTTCGGGGAAGGGGACGACCACCATACGTTCTTCTCTCCGGAACAGGGATATTTTTACCTGACCTCCAACAGTCCCGGGGACGGGCCGCCCCTGCATCTGCCGGACGGCCTGTTTGAAGGGGAAATGACCTTCGGCCGCGTGACGGGGAACAATGCCGTGACGTGGAACCCCAGCAAGTACGACTGGTACGAGACGGTCAAACTCAACTACGGCTATAACTTCATGGCCGGACTGCCGGCCCTCCGCCTGCTGCCGGACTGGACCAGCCCCAAGCAGCACGTGCCCAAGACATGGCGCATCATGGACGACATCCTTTCCTTCTGGCAGGGCCTGGGCATCGGCGGTTTCAGGTGCGACATGGCCCAAATGATCCCCATGGCCTTCTGGAAATGGGCCATTTCCCGTTCCCGCGTCCGTCTGCCGGACGTGTTTTTCATGGCGGAGGCGTACAACGACCACATGAAGACCACTCCCGGCGATCCCTGCGCCGCGCTGCTGGAAGCCGGGTTCAATGCCGTTTACGATTCCGATTGCTATCATCTGGCGCTCCACATGTACACGGAGAATAACTGGGCCAACGATTTCGACCGTCTTTTCCGCAGCAACCCCAAGTACATGACCAACGGCGTCCGCTATGTGGAGAACCATGATGAAACGCGCGTGTGCTCCCCGCTCTCCTGGGGTGGCGTGGGGCGCGTCATTCTGCCTGCGATCATGACGCTGGTGTACGCTTCCGGCCGCGGTCCCGTGCTGGTGTACAACGGGCAGGAAGTGGGGGAACGGGCGGAAAGCCCCGGCGGTTACGGCGGCCATGACGGGCGCACCAGCATTTTTGACTATACCTGCCTGCCGCAGCTCCAGCCGTGGGTGGCGGACGGGCGGTTTGACGCCTCCCTGCTGCCGGAGGATTCCGCGGAACTGAGGGACTTCCACCGGCGCCTGCTTCCCCTGATCCAGCATCCGGCGCTGGACCGGGGGGATTTTTACGGCTTGAACTGGGCCAACATGAAGAATACCACGTTCGGCAGGGAACCTGCGGAAGACACCTCCGGCCACTGGGTATACGCCATGCTCCGCCATGATGCCCATGCCGGGGCCACCGTGCTGGTCGTGGGCAACCTTTCACCGGACATCAACTTCTACAATCTGCGCATTTCCATCCCCCAGCACGCCTTCGGCTGGTGCGGCATCCAGACGGACCGGGTGCGGGTCAGGGACCTGATGGACGGGCAGGCGCAGGAGAAGGAATTTGACCGGAAGGAACTGATGGAACGCGGGCTTCCGCACCCCCTGAAACCGGGGCATGTGGGCGTGCTGGAACTGTCTCCCGTTTAAAGGGGCATCCTCATGGAAAGGGCCGCGCGCCTTTTCCGATATTTTTTGCTCTGCTGGGCGTTTTTATAATGACGGGCCGTTTTTAATTCGGTATAGTCCCGGAAATTCCTATGACTAGACGTTTCCCTCACTCCATGTCTGCCATTCAGCAAATTGCTCTGGCTCTTGCCGTGGCCGGTATTGGCGCCGGCCAGGGGCTGGCGCAGGAAGGGGCAGGGGCCTCCCGGCGGGCCGCGGCCCGGATGGAAGAGCAGGCCCAGGCTTCCATGCTGCTGCTGGGGCAGGCGCGTCAGCAGTATTCCGAAGGCAAGTATCAGGAAGCCCTGGAAAATTACCGCAGGAGCCTTTCCACGCTGCCCAAGTCCCCCAACATGGAGAAGCGGCGCCGTTTTCTGGAAACCAGCATTGCGGACGCCAGCGTGGCGGTGGCCCAGGAGTACATCAAGGTGGGGCGTTATGACGAGGCTGTCAAGCTGCTGCAGGACGCCCTGAAAACCACCCCGACGCATGCGCTCGCCAAGCGTACGCTGGAGATGGCCCAGGACCCGGTGAGGACGAATCCGGCCCTTTCCCCGGAACACGTCAAGAATGTGGAGGAGGTGAACCGCCTGCTCCATCTGGCTTACGGTTATTATGAACTGGGCCAGTATGATGCGGCCCTGAAGGAATTCACCTCCGTCCTCCAGGCGGACCCTTACAATACGGCGGCGCGGCGCGGCATGGAGCTGGTGAACCGCGCCAGAACCACTTACTTTGACGCCGCACGGGATGAAATGCGCGGGAACGCGCTGGCGGAGGTCTCCCGGCTGTGGGAGCGGCCCGCGCCCCTGACGGAAACGCCGGAGGAACCTTCCTCCTTTTCCGAGCCGCTGGACAATCCCGTGGTGAACGTGGACCAGAAGCTGGGCATGATCCGCCTGCCGCGCGTGCAGCTGGACGGCGCTACGGTGGAGGAAGCCGTGGACTACCTGCGCAGCCAGGCCAGGACGCATGACACCACGGCCATGACCACGGCGGAGCGCGGCGTGAACATCTCCGTGGACCCGGGGCCGGCGGACAGCAGTTCCGCCAGGGAAGTCGCTGAAAAGAAAATTACGCTGAATCTTCAAAACGTGCCGCTCCGCGACGCCCTGGAATATGTGGCGCGCGCTTCCGGCCTCCTGCTGCGCACGAACGCCTTTGGCGCGGAACTGGTATCCAGTGCGGACGGCACCACCTACATGGTGACCAAGTCCATCACCCTTCCGCCGGGCTTCTTTTCCGGCTTGTCCGAATCCTCCGATACGGAAAATGCGGACCCCTTCGCTTCCGGGGATTCAGGCTCCTCCGGCATGACCCTGAAACGGGTGGACCCGCAGAAGGCCCTGGCCTCCCTGGGGGTGAAATTCCCGGAGGGCAGCTTCATCAAGTACAATTCAGGCAACTCCACCCTCCTTTTCCATGGCACCCCCCGGGACTTGAGCCTGCTGGAGGAGCTGGTGGCCTCCAAGAGCGCGGAACAGCCCCTTCAGGTGGTTGTCAGCGCCACGTTCCTGGAAGTGAACCAGACGGACCTGGAAGAATTGGGCTTCAACTGGATCGTGAACCTGAACCTGGACCCGTCCAAATGGTTCATGGGCGGTGCGGGAACCAACAAGAACGATTATAACAACACCGTGCTGGACAGCGCCGCCCAGGTGGCGGGAGCCGCCGTTCCCGGAGGAGTGGTGGGCGGTCTGAGGTCCGGCAACCAGGTCTTTACGGAAGACAGCATTGACGGCATGATTGAGCGCGGGTCTTCCGCCAGAAGCACGGGCGTGGCCTACGTTCCCGGTGGCGCCCCCAGCATCCTCACCATGCGCGGCATGTGGAGCCAGGCGGACGTTACCATGATTATGCGCGGCCTGAGCCAGAAGAAGGGCACGGACATCATGCAGCATCCTTCCGTCATTGTGCGGCCCGGTGAAAAAGCCACGTTCTTCAGCGGCAGGGAACTGATTTATCCCACGGAATATGATCCGCCCGAAGTCCCCAACAGCACGGGCAACAATAATAATAACGGCGACGACTGGGGCAACTATGACGACGACAACGGGGACCGCCTCCAGGTCATGCCCATGACCCCGGCGCATCCCTCCGCCTTTGAAACAAGGCAGCTTGGCACGCTGTTCAACGTGGAAGTGACCGGCATCAGCGACGACAAGTCCATCGTGGAAATGACGGTTGTGCCTGAAATCGTGGAATTTGACGGCTTCATCAACTACGGCACGCCGCTCTTCATTCCCGTGGCCTCCCGGGAGAAGAACCCGAAGGAAGACATCGTCATGGTGAAAGCTTCCGACAACTTCATCCTGCAGCCCGTATTCTCCACGCGCCGCCTGACCGCTCCCGTGCGCATCGCCACCGGCAGCACGCTCGTCATCGGCTCCCTGAAAAAATCCACGTCCATCACGTATGAGGATAAAATCCCCATTCTGGGCGATATTCCCTGGGTGGGGCGTCTGTTCCGCTCCAAGGGCGCCAAGGAACAGCGCAAGGCCATCATCATCATGGTGAAGGCGGAAGTGGTGGACCCGGGCGGCAAGCAGCTTTACACGCCGAGCACCTCCGTTCCGGACGGGGATGTCCCGGCAGGTCTGGCGCCTCTTCCCGCCCTGAGCAATGCCGAATAACCTTTAACCGGATTACAATCATTGAAGAACAGCGATTCCGATCCTGAGTCCTCTTCTTCCTCCCAGGGGACCGACAATATCATGCGCCAGCTGCATGCCTCGGACTCCCGGGGCGTGGAGCGGAAAAGGGAAGTGGTGGTGCGCCCGGACGGCACCAAGGTCATCCGGGTGGAAAAACGCCGCCGCACCTATCATGACGACCGTAATGACGCCAAACAGGCTGTGCTGAAAAACAAGCGTTTTCTGATCGCCCTCTGCATTGCGGTCCTGCTGGCCGTGGGTGCTCTGGCGGGAACGTACATGTACCGGCTGACGTCATTCAACACGGAGGAATTCACCAGCCGCCTGCAATCGGACCTTTCCGCCGCGTGGGGGGGGAAGGTGGAAATCTCCGGCATGGCGATGGACGGCCTTTCCATGAAGGCTTCCCGCATCAAGGTAGCCTTTCCGGAGGATTCCTGCCTGTCCTTCGTAATTCTGGAAGGCATCTCCGGGGAAATCTCCCCCACCTCCCTGTTCATGGGGAAAATCAAGGGGGAGAGCATGAACGTGGCCAAGGCCGTGGTGGCCCTGCGTCCCGGATTCGCCAAATTTGCCGTGCCGCAGACGGGCAGGGAGCTGCCTTTCGTCTTCCGGCGTTATACCGCTCCGCGCCTGGAAGTAGGTTATGCCCACCAGACGGAGGAATTCACCCTGGAACGTAATGACGGGCCCTTTTTCCTGACGGCGGAGGCCTATATCCGCACGTCCGGAGCCGGTGCTGAGCCGGAATACGTGCTGGACCTGTCACAGCAGAAACTGAAAATCAAGGGCTGGCCGCTGATGAGCATGGATGCCGGTTCCCTTATTTTAAACGGAAACGGCATCAGGCAGCTTACCTTTTCCGGCTTTCTGGACAAGGGGCGCCTGCTCAACAAGCCTGCGGAGGTGAGTACCTTCATGATTACGGGGAATTTCCCCCTTGGCATTGATTTCCGCCACCAGGCGTGGACCCTCACGGGGAGGAATTTTGAGCTCCATTCCCTGGTGGGGAACGATTTTTCCTCCTTCCTCAAGGTGCAGATGGGGGACCAGGAAGTGGATGAAAAGCATGAATTGAAGGTAGAATTCGGGCTGCCCGTCATGGCGGAGCAAAAAAGGCCTTCCGTGAAGGGGTACAGCGGTTCCGTCGTCAAGGCGAACATGCTCAGGCTGCCCGTCTTCCGCCTGCTGGCGGCCATGACTGCCCAGAACTCGGAAATAAAGCTTCCTTATTCCTCACCCGTCTTTACGTCCGGCTCCTTCCTTCTGGAAAGCGACGGCACGGACCGCTCCGTTTCCCTGACGGAAATTTCCCTGTTTGAGCAGGGCTTCCTGGGAGTGACGGGCTTCGTGGCCAGCGACGGAACTGAACTGGCGGGAGAACTGGTCTTCAAAATTCCCTCCTACATGGTGAACGGGGTCCGCATTCCGTCCGGCGCCACGCAGGAAGGGCGTGACATCGTTCTTTCCGTAAAAATTTCCGGTTCCCCGTCATCCCCCCAGGACAGTTCCGGTCCCATGCTCCAGGAAGTGGAGCCGCGTGCGGAGCGTCCGGGAATGCAGGCCGCCCCCTCCCGCGGGATGGTCCATCCCGCCCCCTCAACTCCTTCTCCGGCCCGGGTTACTGTGGACGGATTCATGTGATATTGCCGAGGATTCATGTTCATACTCAAACCTACTGTCCGCAAAACATCCGAGAAGCGTTCCCGCTGGTGGACCAGGCTGGCCGGCTTTGGCCTGTGGTCCGTGCTCCAGCCTCTTTGCATGAGCCTTAATATCCGTTCCATCAAGGAGGAGCACGACGATGTCTACACGACGCCTTTTCTTGTGGCCCTCTGGCACAACCGCACGACCGTGCCGGGTTATGCCTGGTCCCTGGCCCAGAAGCCGCTCAAGATGTGCGTGCTGACCAGCGCCAGCAAGGACGGGGCCCTGGTAGAGTCCATTTGCAGGCACTTTGGCCTGGATTCCGTGCGCGGTTCTTCCGGACGGCGCGGCGCCCTGGCCTATATAGAGATGATGCGGAAGCTTCAGGAAGGCGACGTCTGTTTCTGCCTTACCCCGGACGGCCCCCAGGGTCCCATTTATGAGGTGCACCACGGCATCATTAAAATGGCCTCCCAGTCCGGCCTGCCCATCGTCCCCGTGTGCATAGAGTATGAAAGCTGCTGGCGGCTGAACAAGGCCTGGGACCGTTACGCCATTCCCAAGCCGTGCTCCAACGTGAACATTTTATGGAAAAAGCGCCTGTTTATTCCTCCGGACGTAACGGAGGAGCAGGTGGCGGAGTATGCGCGCCTGCTGGCCGGGCTGATGCGGCAGGGGCTTCCGGATTTTCCACCACTTAAAGAATCATTATTATGCAAATCATCGACGGAAAACAAGTAGCCTCCCAGGTGCTGGAAGAGGTTGGAAGGGATATTGAGCGGCTCAGGGAACAGGGAATCACTCCCGGCCTGGCCGTGGTGCTGGTGGGGGAAGACCCCGCCTCCCAGGTGTACGTTAATTCCAAGGTAAAGAAATGCGCGGAACTGGGAATGAATTCCCGGAAAATCGTTCTGCCTTCCGACGCCTCCCAGGAAGAACTGCTGCAGGTGGTCCGTGACTTGAATGCGGACCCATCCATTCATGGCATTCTGGTGCAGAGCCCGCCTCCCCCCCATATTGACGAGGCGGCCGTGGTGCTGGAAATTGACCCTGCCAAGGACGTGGACGGCTTCCATCCGGAAAACGTCGCCAAGCTGGTGCTGGAGGATGAAACCGGATTTGTGCCCTGCACCCCTCTGGGCTGCATCAGGCTGCTGCAGGCGGCGGGCATTGAAACAGCCGGGGCGAATGCCGTGGTCATTGGCCGCAGCATGATCGTAGGCAAGCCGATGGCCCATCTGCTGATGTCCAAGCAGGCGAACGCCACCGTGACTGTGGCCCATTCCCGCACAAAAAATCTGCCGGAGCTCTGCCGCTCCGCGGACATCATCGTGGCGGCCATAGGCAGGCCCGCCTTCGTGACGGCTGATTTTGTGAAGGACGGCGCCGTGGTGGTGGACGTGGGCATCAACCGCGTGGAAGACGCCGCTGCCAAGCGCGGCTACCGGATTGTGGGGGACGTGGCCTATGATGAAGTGGCTCCCAAATGCCGGGCCATCACTCCCGTGCCCGGCGGCGTGGGACCGATGACCATCGCCATGCTGATGGCTAACACGGTCAAGGCCTGCCGCCAGCAGACGGGCGCATGAGGAAGCGCGGGTGACGTCCGTTTTCCTTGTCAAAAGCAGGAAAATAGGGCAGTATCCACTTACCATTATGTCAAGTAAATTACTCGAAGGCAAAGTTGGTGTCGTAGTCGGCGTGGCGAACAAGCGCAGTATCGCGTTCGCAATTGCCAAGGCATGGCATGAAGCGGGCGCAAAGCTCATCTTCAATTACCAGGGTGAACGCCTCAAGGACGGCGTGCTCAAGCTGGTCCATGAAAACTTTGGCGAGGATGCCCCCGTCTACGATCTGGATGTCAGCGATGATGAATCCATCAATGCATTCTTTGAAAATGTCCGGAAGCATACGGACAAGGTGGACTGCATGCTGCATTCCGTGGCTTTTGCCCCGAAGGAAGCCCTGGGCGGCAGTTTCCTGGAAACGGGACGCGACGCGTTCAAGATTTCCCTGGATATTTCCGCCTACTCCCTGGTGGCCCTTTCCCGCGCCGTGGAGCCCATGATGTCCGACAACGGCAGCATTCTGGCGATGTCCTACCTGGGTTCAGAAAAGGTGGTGCCGAACTACAACCTGATGGGCGTGTCCAAGGCCGCCCTGGAAGCCTGCACCCGTTATCTGGCGTACGACCTGGGCCGCGCCCGCGGCATCCGCGTCAACTGCATCAGCGCCGGCCCCATGCAGACGCTTGCGGCGCGCGGCGTGTCCGGTTTCAGCACCATGTTCAAGGTGTATGAGGAACACGCCCCCCTGGGCCGTTCCTGCACGGGCGAGGAACTGGGCGCCACCGGCGTGTTCCTGGCCAGCGATGGCTCCGCCGCAATCACCGGACAGGTGATTTACGTGGACGGCGGCTATCAGATCATGGGCATGTAACGTTTTCCTTACGGAAGATTCCTCCTTCCTTTCAGGCCGTGCCGCTTGCGGTACGGCCTTTTTGCGCCGCATCCGCCAGTATGACAGGGATGCCCTTTTTCTTCCGTCAAAAAATCTTGCCTTGCGGGGTTTCATTTTTATAAATAAAAAAATGACAGCCTCCCATCGTTATCTGTTTAACGGAGAAACGTGCGGCAGCTTGGATGAAATGTTCCTCCGGTACGGGGACGCTTCTCATAACGCCCATATTTTCCTGGATGGCAGGAATGGAATGCACATACAGTCCGTTCCCGTGGGCAACGGACTGTACTATTGCGAAGTGGGGGATTCCACCCATGGATTTGTATGCCCCCATGAAATGATGGTGGAGGAATTGAAGGAGCAGTTCCGCCGTTTTGATTCCGGGGAGGATTTTTCCTTTGTGGCGGAAGAGTGGAATGTATATGAACCCTCCCTGTCGCCCTTGCCGGCCATCATCAAATGGATTGCCGTGGCAGGACTGATGGATATTGCCATTATCCTGGCCTTTACCGGGTTTCCGGCGAGTCAGATGAACCGCCTTTCCTGCATGCTGAATACGTTTGCCAACTTTTTACTGAGTTGAAGCGGCACAGGAAATGGCCGCCTGAATGGGGCCGTTTCAGGGGACGAGCACCTTCAGCGTGCCGTGCCGCGTGATCCGGACCGGCGCGTTTCCCGCGTAATCCCCGTCCAGTTCACAGGCGGCCTGCCCGGCGGAGGTGACGGTTCCCCCGGTCATCTGGATGTATTCAAAGCGGCCGTGCCTCCGGGAATGGAAGCCGCCATGGACAGCGGCCATCAGGCATTCCCCGATGATGGAGGGAATGGAGTGCTGGAATACCACTGCATCCAGAAGTCCGTCATCATTGCCCGCTTCCGCAAAGAAATTCAGCGGTCCGCCATACCTGCGCCCGTTGCCGAAGAGGATGGCGCCGCCTTCCAGCACCCGCCCGTCATCCGTGGCCAGCGTCAGGCGCGGCTGCCGTTCCGTACAGACCCTGGCTCCGGCAATCACGTACGCGAAGGCCTTCCATCTCTTCTTCATCTCCCAGGTGGTCAGTTCCACGGCCCGGGCGTCCGCGCCGATGCCCGCCATCTGGAGAAAAGGGCGTCCGTTGAAGGCAAACAGGTCCACCTCCCTGGAACGCCCCGTGTTCAGAACGTGCAGGGCGTGGTCAAAATCCTGCCGTACTCCTATTTCCCGGGAAAAGACGTTCATGGTTCCCGCGGGGAAGGGGGCCAGCGCCGTCCCCGTATTGCAGAGGGCTTCCGCGGCCACTCCCAGCGTACCATCCCCTCCCGCCACGGCTACGACGGCGGCTCCGGAAGCCGCCCGGGCAGCCAGATGGCGCAGCATGTCCGCACGGCTCTCCGGCTCGATGACGTCAAAAAGGTCCCGGTGTCTGTCCAGCCAGCGGCGGAAGCGGTCCGCCCTGGCGCTGCGCGCCGTGTTATTGAAAAAAAGGGGAATCCTCATCGGGCGTTTACGGAGAAATTCAAAATCTGCACCGGAGCTTCCGTATGGGCCACGGGTTCATGGCGTACCGTTCCGTCCGGCATCATGAATTCCAGAAAGCCCCGGGAGACGTTATCCGGCAGGCGTATCTCCAGGAATTTCCTCATATCGTCGGACGGTCCGGGGGTGGTGCCCTCCGCCAGGATTTTCCCTTCTTCCGACTTGAGGACCACGCGCAGGGGCAGGCGGCGTTTTTTTGGGCCGTTTTCTTCCCTGATGTCCAGCATCAGCTTGCTGCCCGGCACATATTCCGGTTGAGCCGCCATCCAGTCTGACGCCAGTTTCATATAGCGGTCCGTGATCCGGACGGCGGGAACGGTCCGGCTTTCCGGGGGAAAGGTCAGGGCGCGCCGTTTTTCGTCGTAACGGGCTTCCCAGACCAGGGGGAAAAACTCGCCGGAAGGCTCTTTTTTCCAGGACGTGGCGTAAATGGCGTTTTCCGGCTTGCGGGGGTCCAGCATGCTGATGGCGGACATCACCCACGGGGTGTTGAAATCCTTCTCATTATATTCCAGCATCTGCCATTCCCCGTCACACCAGGCTTCCACCCAGTTGTGGTTGCCTCGCACGTGGTTCCAGGTAAGGACTCCGGCCATGCGGGCCGGAATGCCTACGGAACGGAGCGCGCAGACGAGCAGGATGCTCTGGCCCGTACAGGAGACCTTGCCGGATTCCAGGGACTCCTTCACGCCCTGGTGGGGAACCCTTCTTTCCGTGGAGTAGCGGACATTCAGGGTTTTCTGGATGCTGGAGGCGATGGTGAGAGCGGCTTCCCGTCCCGTTTTGCACGCGGAAACCAGCGGGGCGAACAGGTTGTGGAACTGCTCCCTCCATTCGTCCCGCGGTTCATTGACCACGGCATACGGGAGCACGTCGTTCTCATAAAGCTCCCACGGCACCTTGCCCGCCCAGGGAAACTGGGCGCGGACCGCCAGCGCCAGCCGTACCTCCCGGTCCAGACGCTCTTCCGTGATGGTTTCCCTGTCCTGCGCGGGCATGTAGGCGCGCAAAAAATCCACGCCGTCCGGGATGGCGTCATGGGCGGCGCAGAGGGCGGCGGTCAGTCCCAGGAGAAGGGCGGAAGGCAGCAGGTTCATGAACACTGGCATTCATACCCGAATTCCGGGCGGTAGACAAGCTTCCTCTTGCGCAAGCAGGGTATGGAAATGGGCAAACAGGTGCGTGTCCTCCGGCGGCGTAGGCGCGAAGGGCGTGTCGTTGTCCAGAATATCCTCGCAAAGACGCATGAAATCATGGGAAGTTTTAGCCCTCTTCATGTGGTGGTCAAAAGAATCCGGAAGTCCCCGCGCCGTGTAAACCAGGTATTTTTTCATGCGGTGGATGTGTTTCTCCTCCACATAATGTTCCTGCATTTCCAGCGTGCGTTCATAAAGGCGGCGGATGTAGTGCAACACGTCCCGGAAGGTGGGGGAGACCCCGGGCGCGCCCCGGAAGCGGGCGTGAAGCTGGGAGAATATCCAGGGATTGCGCAGAGCCGCGCGGCCGACCATCAGGCCCGCGGGCTGCGCCAGCCGCACCCAGGCGTCCGCCGTGGCGGCGTCCACAATGTTGCCGTTGGCGATGACGGGGCAATCCAGGACTTCCACGGCCCATTTCACCCATTCCGGATGAACGGGGGAGCGGTAGCCTTCCCGCACGGTGCGGGCGTGGATGCACACCCGGTCCGGAGAGTGCGCGGCAATCACGGGAAGGATGCGTTCAAACTCATCCGGAGTCTCGTACCCCAGGCGGCATTTGACGGTAAAGGCCCCGGCGGGCAGGGCGTCCCGGAGGGCTCCCAGGGCCGCGTCCATATCCTTCAGGGAGCGCAGCATGCCTCCCCCCGCGTTCCTTCTGCATACCAGGGGGGCCGGGCAGCCCATGTTCAGGTCCACTCCGGCGCAGGCGTGTTTCATCAGGTTCAGCGCGTCCCTGGCCAGGTACTCCGGCTCATGGCCTACGAGCTGCCCGTAAATAGGGCGTTCCGTGGGATTTTCATCAATGGAGCGCAGGATGTATGGCGACATCTTTTTATGGTGGGCCACCGTTCTGAAATACTCCGTGATGAAGTAATCCGGCAGGGAATTCAAGTCCTTCAACGTCTTGAGGAAAGCCAGATCCGTCACATCTTTCATGGGGGCCAGCGCCAGCAGCATGGGCCTGTGCATACCGTGAAAAGCCCCGGATGGCAAGCTGTGATTGTCTTGACGAAAGGAGGAAAGTGTGGAAGCTGTGGGCATGAATCAGGACTCAACCCGCAAAGCCAGAGTGAATGTGAGACGAGCCGAGGTAATGGAACAGGTGGAGAAGGAAATCCAGCAGCATTACCAGAGTGAATTGATTTCCCACATCCGGTCTGCGGGCAACGTATACAACCTGGGCCATACGGAATTCTTCCTGGCCCGGGAGTTCGGGTTCTGCAACGGCGTGCGCCGCGCCATTGACATTGCGTACGCGGCGCGCAGGGTGTTCCCCGACCGGAATATCTACCTGATCGGGGACATCATCCACAATCCGGAAGTGAACCGCCAGCTGGAGGAGATGGGCATTCAAAAGCTTCCCTGGAAACAGCTTGATTCCTCCTATGACCGGATTGCCGCGGATGACGTGGTGATTATTCCGGCCTTCGGCGTTCCCACCTCCTTCATGGAAGCGCTGGAAGAAAAGGGCGTGCAGATTGTGGACACCACCTGCGGGGACGTGATGAAGGTCTGGAAAAGAGTGAAGAATTACGCCGCCATGGGGATTACCTCCATCATCCACGGCAAGGCCACCCATGAGGAAACCAGCGCGACGGCCTCCCGCGCCCTGGGAGAAAAGGGAAAGGGAAAATACCTGGTGGTTTATGACCTGGAGGACGCCCGCATCCTGTGCGACTACATTCTGGGCCGCGGAGACCGCGAGGCGTTCCTAAAACGGTTTGAAGGGTGCTATTCCCCCGGCTTTGATCCGGACCGGGACCTGGAGGAAGTGGGCATCGCCAACCAGACCACCATGCTGAAGACGGAGACGCAGACGCTCCAGAAGATGGTGAAGGACGCCGTCGTCCAGCGGGACGGGGACGATGATAATTTTTACGTGTTCGACACGATCTGCGGCGCCACCCAGGACCGCCAGGACGCCTTGTACGAGCTGCTGAAGAATCCGCTGGACGTGATGTTCGTGGTGGGCGGCTACAATAGTTCCAACACCACGCACCTGGTGGACATTGCCAAGGAGCATGTGCCCACGTATTTCATTGAATCCGCGGAGTGCATCAAGTCCATCCAGTACGTGGACGCGTTTGACACGAAGACGCGGGAAGTGCGCCGCATGACCACGGAGCCGGTGGTGCAGAATCTGGGCAAATCCCTGAAGGTGGGGATAACGGCGGGGGCCTCCTGCCCGGCCAATCTGATTGAGGCCACTATCCTGCGCATTGCGGACCTGCGCAAGTAGCGGGGAACCATGCCGCCCGGTGAAGACCGGAAAGAGGGAACGCGCGTTGCCTCCGTAAAAGCGGAGGCCGCTTTTATCATTAAAACGGTCCGGAGGGCAGGATGGCGTAACAAGAAGCCCGCCGGGGAGCGGCGGGTACAGGGCGCCCTACTTTTCCAGGTCTTCCGGAGTGACGGAACGCTGTTCCCGGGAAGCGAGAAGCACGGCTTGCTCCACCACGTATTCCGCGTTGGCGTCAAAACGGTAGGCGTTGCAGTTGGGGCACACCGCGGTGGTCAGGGACACGATGGAGCCGCAGGCTTCACAAACCTTGAAGTCCCCGGGGCGGTCAATGATCAGTTTGGCTTTATCCAGGCGGGATTGCTGCATGGGAGGGGAAAATAAAACAAGCCGCTCAGCAGAACAGAGCGGCTTGCCATAAGATCGTCAGAAAACCGAAGTGAAAACTTAGGCGATTTTTGCAATGGCCTTGGCGGCCTTGCTCTTGTAGTTGGAGGCGCGGTTGGCGGGAATGGTGCCTACCTTGGCGGCCTTGTCAACGGCGGAGGAGAACGTGTTGTAGGCAGCGGTAGCGGCTTCCTTGTCAGACGTTTCCACCGCGGTGGCAATCTTCTTGCGGAGGGTCTTCAGCTTGGAGGAGACGGCGCGGTTGCGGGCGGTGCGGGTTGCGGTCTGGCGGATGCGCTTGAGTGCGGATTTGGTATTGGCCATGTTCTAAAAAAGGTTCGGTTTCCGTTTCGAGGTGGCAGAAACATTAGAATAACAGGACAAAATGTCAAGCTCCGGATATAATTTTTAAGGCATTCCTCCTAAGCGCGGGCAGACTGCGGGCTTTACCGGAAAAGGGGGATGTGGCATAAATGCCCCCGACATGAAGAAGCGCGTGGATTTGCCTGAAAAAAAATATGAAGGATATATTTTTGACCTGGACGGCACCCTGGTGGACAGCATGCCGCTCCATTACAAGGCATGGCGGAAGGCCCTGGCCCGCGCGGGCGCTCCGGATTCCGTGTTCCGGGAAGATGAGTTTTATTCCTGCGGCGGCAAGTCCGCCAATGACGTGGTAAGTTTTTTAAACGGCCGCTACGGCCTGGTGATGGACGCCGCGTCCACCGCCGCGGACAAGCGCCGCATTTATCTGGAAATGCTGGAGGAGGAAGGGATGGAGCCTATCCGTGAAGTGGTGGAATTTGTCCGTTCCCTGGGGGATGCCCCCAAGGCGATCGCCACGGGCAGCGCCATTCCGGGCGCCTCCCGCACGCTGGCCGCAGCGGGGCTGTCCGGCCTTTTTGACGTGATTCTGACGCCGGAGGACGTGGAGAACGGCAAGCCCGCGCCGGACATGTTCCTGAAGGCGGCGGAATTGCTGGGCGCAGACCCGGACCGCTGCGTGGTTTTTGAAGACGCCGCGCCCGGCATCAAGGCCGCCGCCGCCGCCGGAATGGACTGCGTCCTGGTCCGGCGCCCCTCCCTGGCCTGATTCCGCGCCGGGGCTTCCCACGGGGCCTGCTTTCCGGGCTTCCGGCCGTGCCGGGGCATGCTCCCGTATTTTAATGAAAAGGCTTCACATTGCGCGCGGAATGCGCTAGAACCTGTTTTCCTATTGAACAAATAAAATATTATTTGCACATGAGTACAAACGACAAAACATCATCCGCCCCGACGAAAACCCGCATGACAGGAGCCGAAGTGCTCGTGGAATGCCTCGTGCGTGAAGGTGTAGACGTCGTCTTTGCCTATCCCGGCGGCGCCAGCATGCCGATTCACCAGGCCCTGAGCCACCAGCCCAAAATCCGGACCATCCTGCCCCGCCATGAACAGGGCGGCGCGTTCGGCGCGGAAGGCTACGGCCGCGTCACGGGCAAGGTGGGCGTTTGCATCTCCACGTCTGGCCCCGGCGCCACCAACATGATCACCTCCATTGCGGACGCCTATCTGGATTCCACCCCTCTGGTGGCGATCACGGCGCAGGTCATGCGCTCCCTGATCGGCCGCGGCGCCTTCCAGGAAACGGACGTGTTCGGCATGACCGCCCCCATCGTGAAGCACAGCTACCTGGTGACGGATCCGGAAGAACTGCCCCGCATCATCAAGGAAGCCTTTTACATCGCCTCCACAGGCCGTCCCGGCCCGGTGGTGATTGACATGCCCAAGGACGTGCAGGAAGCCGTGTTCTCCCCGGACTTTGACATGGAAATGGACCTGCCCGGCTATAATCCGGTGTTGCCCGTTCCCACGGAAAAGCTGGAAGAACTCCTTCCGCTGATTGAAAACGCCAGCCGTCCCGTCATTTACGCCGGCGGCGGCATCATCTCCGCGGAAGCCTCCGCGGACCTGCTGGAATTTGCGGAACGCACCCAGATACCCGTGGCTACCACCCTGATGGGCATCGGGGCCATGCCGGAAACCCACCCCCTTTCCCTGCGCTGGCTGGGCATGCACGGAGCCGTGTTTGCGAACAACGCCGTGAATGAAGCCGACCTGGTCATTGCCCTGGCCGCCCGGTTTGACGACCGCGTGACCGGAGCCGTGAACATGTTCTGCCCGGACTCCACCATCGTCCACATTGACATTGACGCCAGTGAAATCAACAAGAACAAGAAGGTGGCGCACCCCATCCGCGCGAACGTGAAGGATGCCCTGAAGGTTCTCAATGCCGCCCTGGCCGCGAAGGGCTGGGACCGCAAGTCCTCCGGCTTTACCCGCACGCCGGAATGGTTCCGCACCATTGAAGACTGGAAGGCCCAGTACCCCTTCTCCTATGAAGACCGCAAGGGCTACATCTCCCCGCAGGCCGTCATTGAGGAGCTCTACCGCCAGACTGCGGACAAGGACCCCGTCATCTGCACGGGCGTGGGCCAGCACCAGATGTTCGCCGCCCAATTCTTCAAATTTGACAAACCCCGGCGCCTGGCTACTTCCGGCGGCCTGGGAACCATGGGCTACGGCCTCCCCGCCGCCATGGGCGTGTGCCTGGCCTGTCCGGACAAGCTGGTGGTGAACATTGACGGGGACGGCTCCATGCTCATGAACATTCAGGAGCTGGCTACCATCCACGTGGAGCGCCTGCCTGTCAAATGCATCATCCTGAACAACCAGCACCTGGGCATGGTGGTGCAGTGGGAAGACCTGAAATATGACTCCAACCGGGCCCAGACCTTCCTGGCGGACCCGCACGACAGCTATGATCCCACCCACAAGACGGAAGACGTCATTTACCCGAACTATCCGCTCATCTGCGCCGGATTCGGCGTCAAGTGCGAGCGCGTGCTCCGCATAGAAGAACTTCCGGCGGCCATTACCCGCATGATTGAATCTCCGGAAGCCTACGTGCTGGACGTGATGGTTCCCCATGACGTGCACGTGCTTCCGATCATTCTGGGCGGCATGAGCTACAAGGACGTGATTCTGGAACGCATTGCCGGCGACGGCTCCGCCAAAAAGGCGTCCGAACTGGGCAAGGAAATCCCGACGGCCCTGTAAGACTCGGAATTCCCGGTTATCCATCCATGGAGGGAGCCGTCCGAAAGGGCGGCTCCCTTTTTTAATGATGGCGGAAGTGGAGCGGAGGAAGCTTTCCCCATATGGGAAATGGGGATCGGGGCTTCCGTAAGGAAGAAGTTGATGGGTATGATTGTTGCCGGGGCCATGGTGCTGCTCATCGTATGAAGGGCCGTGGAAGATGTTGCTGGACGCGGCAGGGTAGAACGGCTAGCATGAATAAATCAAATTGGAAGCAAGCGGTACCGGACAAGGAATGTTCCGTCATGGGCCCATATCTGATGCCGCCTTGCGCCAACCCCAAGCTCACAGAAAATTCCCGGGAGACCGGCGCTCGCTGTAAGTAATTGGGAAACGAATATTGACAAAAGAACCACCTACTATTGAGCCTGGCAGTATCCGGTCTCCGAATCAGGTTGGCGCAAATCCCGTTTTGCACGCTTGATACTCAACCCGTATGCTTCCAGGCTGTCGCACCCTCACGGGTGCGTGGATTGAAACGTTCATAATGTGTTTTATGTTAATGGTTTTTGCTTGTCGCACCCTCACGGGTGCGTGGATTGAAACTTTAACTAATTGGTTTTTGGAGACACGGACTCCGGTCGCACCCTCACGGGTGCGTGGATTGAAACAAGTACTTGGACGTAGATTATTTTGGCGGTAAACGTCGCACCCTCACGGGTGCGTGGATTGAAACCTCAAAAAAGGGGTTGAACAAAATGTTGCGGCATGTCGCACCCTCACGGGTGCGTGGATTGAAACTTTCTGGCGGCTTGCTTTATTGTTGGTGGGGGTA
>NZ_JABDHQ010000011.1 GCF_018709685.1 Akkermansia muciniphila | reverse complement strand
GTGTCTTTTTCTTCCTCTTCTGATCTCAATACTGGGGTAAAACAAAAGAAACTAGCAAGGATTGCTCACCTCCTCTTGCTTATCAGAAGAAAGGTGCATTATAATATTTCCTTAACTATTCCTCATTCTTTCTTAACGGTTTAAGAGTGTGTTGGATATTGACGGAATTCGTTCTTTCTTCAGAATGGCGGCGTATGAAATCTCCTATTATTCAGAAACCTGTTGCCGTCATTCTGGGGAACGCCGGCAACATAGGATATTTGGCGGCTAGGGCATTTGCCTGCCAGGGAATTGCGGTTGCCATGCTGCATGAGTCCGGTGAAGAGTCCTCCCGCGTGGTCGGCTGTCTTCCGGGAGCCAATCACTTCGCCATGTCCGGGCGGCTGGACCATTCACCCGATCTGGCTTCCTTTGCTGGACTGGTGCACACCTTGTATGGGCGCGTGGATTATCTGCTTACCTGTGAAGATGCTGCTGTTAAGGTGAAGGGGTTGAATTATTCCGCACGCGGCCACCTGACCGTTTTGCTGGAGCATGCTTTTGTTTCCGGCGCCACGGTCGTTCATATGGTTTCCCGTTCCGAAAGGAAGGTGAGGTGGAAAGAGGCTGAGACCGGGATGGAAGATAGCCTGAACCGGAGTGATGTCAGAATGAGCCAGGTGGTGATTCACCGCCCGGTATTCCGGCATGTCTCGCATTCCAGGCTGGCGTCCTCCGCCTGTGCGGCGGTGCTGTTCCTGTGCGGTAGTGAAGGAAGGCATATCCACCGGGAATACATTGTAGTCAATGGGAGAAGGGCCGCCTGGAGGCAGGGTGCCCGTCCGGAAACGTCCCTCTCCTTTCTCAAGTCCTACCTGGAATTTTGTTCCGCCTGTTCACGGACGGTGTTTCTGGATGCCTGATAGGCGTGCCATATTTCTGTATTCTGTCGTGACAAAAAGTGTCTGTTAAGATAGTATGCTTCCAAGTAAAGTTATGAAGTTTCAAGGTCTTTATACAGCAATTGTGACTCCTTTTATCGGCGGCCGTTTCGATGAAGAGGCTTTTAGAATGCTTGTGGAAGCCCAGGTTGCAGCCGGCGTGGCCGGCATTGTGGCCGTGGGCACCACAGGAGAATCCCCCACCTTGACTGTAAAAGAGCACTTGAGGGTGATTGAACTGGCCGTCAAGTACGCTGCGGGCCGCATCCAGGTGATCGCCGGCACGGGGGCCAATGCCACCGCAGAGGCCATCCACATGACGCAGGAGGCGGAGAAGATGGGCGTGGATGGTACGCTTCAGGTATGCCCTTATTACAACAAGCCTTCCCAGGATGGCGTTTATGCCCACTTCAAGGCCATTGCGGACGCCACCAGGCTCCCGATCATGCTTTACAGCATTCCGGGCCGCTGCGGCATTGAGATCAGTGTGGAGACGGTTGGCCGCTTGGCCAGGGACTGCCCCCATATCATTTGCGTGAAGGAGGCAGGCGGCAGCGTGGACCGCGTGAACCAGCTCATGCAGGTGGTTCCTGAAGATTTTACCGTCCTTTGCGGTGATGACGGCCTGACGGTGCCCTTTATGGCCTGCGGAGCCAGCGGTCTGGTTTCCGTGGCCTCCAACCTGGTTCCCGGCATCATGAATTCCATCGTGAAGGCCGGACTGGACCGGAATATGGGAGAAATGCTTTCCCTCCAGAAGACGTTTTATCCCCTCATGAAGGGATTGATGACGCTGGACAGCAACCCGGTCCCGATCAAGGCGGCCCTGGCGCTGAGAGGCGATATTCAGCCCGGCGTGCGCCTCCCCCTGGTTCCTTTGCCGGAAGAGAAGGAGGCCCAGCTTTCCGCTCTTCTTCAACGTTTCAACGTTCTTTAATATCTCAATTATATGATTTCCATTCTTGTTACAGGTATTTCCGGCCGCATGGGCCAGGCCGTCCAGGAGGCGGTGACGCAGAATCCGGACACTTGCGTGGGCGCCACGCATGACCAGGGCCAGGAGCTCTATCCGGCCCTCGCCAAGTGCGACGTCGTCATTGATTTTTCCCACCATGCTTTCACCAGCACCCTGCTGGCTGAAGCCGTGGCCAATAACAAGCCCCTGGTGATCGGCACCACGGGCCATACGGCTCTGGAACGGCAGGAAATTATGGATGCAGCCGCATCCATCCCGATCGTGTTTGCCTCCAATTATTCCGCAGGAGTGAACGCCCTGTTCTGGCTGACGCGCAAGGCGGCCCAGATTCTGGGAGACAGTTGTGACATTGAAGTGATGGAAATGCACCATCGCCACAAGATAGACTCTCCTTCCGGCACGGCCCGGACCCTGGCTGAAATTTTGTCCGGCGCCATTGACCGGAATTATGAGGACAGCGTAGTCTTTGGCCGCGAAGGCCTGGTGGGACCGCGTCCGGCCAAGGAGATAGGCATGCATTCCCTGCGGGGGGGGGATGTAGTGGGTGACCATACCGTGGTGTTTGCCTCTGACGGCGAACGCCTGGAACTGACCCATAAGGCGTCCAGCCGCATGACGTTCGCTTCCGGAGCGGTTCGCGCCGCCCTCTGGCTCCAGGGAAAGGAACCGGGACTGTATACCATGGAAGACGTCCTGGGCCTGTCTGAACTGTAATTTTTCCGGCGTCATGGCCGTCCTTCTTTCCCGGAGCGGCCATGGCGCTTTTTTGCGTGATGAAGAGAGCCGGCATCGCACTGGGTTCCAATCTTGGGGACAAGAACAGCCTGATGGTCCAGGCCCGGGACCATCTGCTGCAGATGAGCCTGTCCGACGATCCTTTTTTACAATCCTCCCTGTATGCTACCAGTCCCCAGGGCTGCCCGCACGGCGCGGATGATTATTTGAATGCCGTGGTGGAGTTTACCTGGCCGGGCACGGTGGAAGAGCTGCTGGTGCACTGCCAGGGTATAGAACGTGCATTGGGACGCGTCCGCTCCGGCATCCGCTGCGAGCCCCGTACTGCGGACGTGGACATCATTTATGTGGGAGACATGGTGGTGAATGATTCCCCGCGCCTGATCCTTCCCCATCCCAGGGCCCATCTCAGAAAGTTTGTCCTGAAACCTCTTTCCGACATCAGGCCGGACCTCATTCTGCCCCGGCAGGATAAGACGGTTGCCGAGCTGCTGGCGGAACTGGATACGGATGAGGCTGATCCGCTCCTGGTTTTGGAACGCTGGTAACTGCTTGTTTACTGAACATCATGAATCAATCTCTTGAAAAAGCGGAACGCATCCGCGCCTGCAAGAACAGGCGGTACGTGACGCTGGTAACCGGTTATGACTATCCTACGGGCCGTCTTCTGGATGAAGCCGGCGTGGACATTGTCCTGGTAGGGGATTCCGTGGGAATGGTGCTTCTGGGGTTCCCGGATACCACCCACGTGACGCTGGACCACATGCTCCACCATGTGGAAGCTGCGGCTCGCGGCGTAAAGAACGCTCTGCTGGTGGGGGATATGCCCATTCATACCTATGATACGGTGGAGGAGGCCGTGCAATCCGCCAGGCGGCTGTTTCAGGCCGGAGCGGACGCCGTCAAACTGGAAGGTGGGGCATCCCAGGCGGAAAAGATCCGCGCCATTGTAGATTCCGGCATTCCCGTGGTGGGACACATCGGCCTTTTGCCACAGAAGGTGCTGGAGGAAGGCGGTTACAAGATTAAGGGGAAATCCTCCGCGGAGGCGGAAGCCCTGGTGAGGGACGTAAAAGCCGTGGCAGAGGCGGGCGCCTGCGCCGTGGTCGTGGAAGGAGTAACGCCCCATGCGGCCCGTCAGATTACCGTCCATTCCCCCATTCCCACGCTGGGCATTGGATCCGGCGCCCATACGTGTGACGGGGACGTGGTGGTGATTCATGATCTGGTGGGCGCATTCCCGTGGTTTGTTCCCGCTTTCGTTAAACCCCGCGCAGACGTGGCCGGCAGTATGACTGCCGCTGTCAAGGAGTGGATGAAGGATTCCTATACGGAGCCGGGTTCCATCAAGTCATCATAATTTATTTTAACCCATGCTGGTATTTTCTACATGCTGGAATTCCCACCGCCACCAGGACGGGGAAGAGATGATTGATGAAATCCTCTCCCTGGGATTTGACCATGTGGAGCTTTCCCACGGCATCAAGCTGTCCCTCCTGCCGGGTATCATGAAGGCGGTGGAAGCAGGGAAGGTGCAGGTGGCCGGCGTTCATAATTATTTCCCTGCTCCGATTGACGAGGTGGGGGACGCACCGGACAGCAGGCCGTTTACAGCGGATCTGCCCCAGGTGCGCAGCAAGGCGGTTGAACTGACGAAAAAATCCATGGAACAGGGCGCGGCCCTGGGGGCCGGATACATTGTCCTGCACATGGGTACGGTGGAGCCTCTGGTGAAGCGTACGGATACGGCCCATTTGCAGAGCCTGGCGCGGCAGGGAATGGTGGGAACGGAGTCTTTCGCCGGAACCAAGGGGGAGTTTGTGCGCCGCCGCAACCGGCTGGCCCCCGTTTACCTGGAGCGCGCCCGTGAAGCCATCCGGCAGCTTCTCCCCGGCGCCGCGGAACTTGGCGTAAAACTGGGCATAGAGGGGCGCAGCCATTATGAGCAGGTTCCCAGTGAGGATGAAATGGCCCTGCTGATGCAGGAGTTTGGTGAAAACCCCTTCATTGGTTACTGGCATGACTTCGGCCATATTCAGAGAAAGCACAATCTGCTCATCCTGAATCATGAGCAGTTTCTTCGCAAAATGTCCTCCCATTTAATAGGGGGCCATGTGAACGACGTCAAGTGGCCGGCCCGGGACCATCAGGTCCCCCTGCTGGGCGGCGGGGTGCCGTTTGAACGCCTGCTGCCCTTTTTCCCGCATGGAGTCCCGCTGGTCTGGGAACTTTCAGGCCGCGCCTCCGCGGAAGACATCCGCGCGGCGCGCGTGCTGTGGGCTGAAAAATTCCCGCAGACGCTGGACTGACCATCTTGGGGTTGTAAATCCGGCGGAGTGGATATAAAGTCGGGACGATGATAGACAAGACGACATCCCGCGTCATCCTGGGCCTTCTGGGAACGGCCTGTGTCCTGATAACGGCGTTTGCCTGGTACAAGGCTAGCCGCGCCGCCTCTCTGGAGGCAGGAATGCGCCATAATATTTATGATGAGGATGTACCCTTGTCCGCTCCCGTCCCTGTAGATTACAGGATGATTTTATTTACTCCCCAGGAGTTGGCCAAGGCCCCGCTGGCAGATGTGTTTACGTCCCCGCTGGGAGATGAGAATGGCGCGTTTACCTACGTTGCTCAGGGACTGGGGGACATGAATGTCCCGCGCGGCGGACGGCATACCGGACAGGATTTGAATGGAATTGGCGGGGAGAACACGGATGAAGGCCTTCCGGTGCGCGCCGCCGGGCGCGGCCTGCTTGTTTACGCGGGCGAACCTTCTCCTGACTGGGGCAATGTGGTGGTGCTGCTCCACCGCCTGCCGGACGGCCGTTTTGTGCAGAGCCTGTATGCCCATTTGAAAACCGTCAGTGATATTCCCCTGGGTTCCCTGGTGGGCCGCGGAGAGCAGATCGGCACCGTAGGCACGGCGCATGGGAATTATCTGGCCCATCTGCATTTTGAAATGGTTGAATCCATTGCCCATGAAGCGGGGATGCCGGGTTATGGAAAGACAATATTCAACCGGATCAACCCGGATGAAGTGCTGAAACAGTACGCCCCCCCTCCTGGCATGGTGATGCCTGATCCCATTATTGCCCTGAAACAGGTTCAAATGGCGGCGGGATGGGAAAAACTGCTGGAAAACCTGTACAGGGACAACAGCATGGAAGCTCTGGACAAGATCCTGCCGGATGGCCAGCCGGACACGGGGAAGAAGGAAGGGCGCTGAACGGAGGATGTCCGGCGGTCAGGGCCGCGTGTCCGTATTTTTGGAAACCAGCTCCTGCTGTTTCCGGCTGATTTGCAGGACGCAGACCAGCCACAGCACGGTGGCCGCCGTCATCAGGGAGCCAATTACCAGGAATGCCGCCAGGTAATGTTCCGCCCCAAAGGGGAAAAGTGCGCACAGGGTCAGTGCCGTGGTAACGAGCAGGTACAAGCGCAGGGAGCGGGACGGAGTTTGCAGCATCCACTCCGCCGGATTTTTGGATGCCCGGTACAGCTCCTGAAGAATCAGGGCATTCAGCACCATGCCTACTACGGGCATGCAGCTCAGGAGAACGCTCAGGAAAGGCGTGAACCGGAGTCCCTGAATGTGGAAGCCATGAACATTGGCGCACGCCCGGTACAGCCAGATCAGTTGGATCAGCAGGGAAGGAATGAACAGAATGCTGAAGAGGAAGACCATCGGCGCTACAGAGGAAGGAAGCTGGGCCATGCTCTGCTGAATAGCCGCCTGGATTTCCTCATAGCTGGCGGTATTGTTGGAAAAGACAATCCAACTGCTCCAGAGCATGCAGGGGAGCAGGACGATGCATGCCAGGATGGATAATCTGGCAAGTCCCGCCAGGGGATACCGCAAACGGTATGGCTGGTCTTTCGGGAGGCTTTCCTCTTCTTCATCCCGGATTTTTTCCGGGGCGGGGGACATGGCCGGCAGAACCTGTTCCACGGGCAGCCATCCAGCCATACCCTGTTTCCAGGTGAGCGTTGTTGAGTCGATCACTCCCTGTCCCAGAAATTCGCGGACCTCATATTCGGAATAGGCTCTCGGCTGGGAATCACCGGGGAGTTTCAGGTAGTATTCACTCATTACCTATATTTTAGGGAAAGAAGCGGGCGCGGGGCAATGGGAAATTTGACGGATGACTGATTTAATCAGTCCATAAAAAAACCTCCCGGAGGCGGCTTTTTAAAAGTGGTCGAGCTGACAGGATTCGAACCTGCGACCTCTTCGTCCCGAACGAAGAGAATTCAATTTTTGGCTATTGATAATCAATGGTTGTGTTTCTTGTACCCCTTTCAGACCCTTTATTTTCCGCTTGATTATCGTGCAGTTTTAGCCTTTTCCTTCACGTGTCGAATGACGGGTAGACTACGTGTTAAACGTGTTGATAAGGAACGAGAAATTTTTCAAGGTATCTATGATACTGAATGTTCAGTTAATTCAACAATAAACGATTAGAAAACATAACATTATGGCTATATCAACTAAACCATTTCACCCGCTGGATGCTGAGAACAACCGCCGTTACAAGGTGACGAAAAAAGCCGCCCCCAAGATCGCATGGCACAAGACGGAAGAAACCGTCGCCCATAACTGGGAAGGCTATATCCGCATCGCGGAAGAAGGAGATTATACTTTCTCCGTCACTTTGGATGATAACGGCTACATTGAAATCAACGGCCAGAAGGTCGTGGAAATCACGGGCACGAACTCATCCAAATCCAAGACAGGAGACCCCGTACACCTCAAGAAAGGATTCCACTATACCAAGCTCCAGCACCGGAACGAGGAAGTCCCGGAAGCCATCGCCCCATATCCCAATGCAGAGGAATTCGTTCCCAAGATGGGAGAAGTCGATCTGGAACTTTGGGAAATTGACGCACCTAAAAACTTGATGACAAAAGAAGAAGCTCAAAAACTCCTCAATAACTATGCCGGCCTTGTAGATTATCTTACCATTACTCCCGAAGATAAAAATAGAGTTTGGGAGAAATTCGGAGAAAAAGTCGCAAAGAAAATGGCAGGGCAAGATACATGTGCCACCCGCTTAAGTATCGCTCTTAATCGCTGTGGTTATCGCTTGGCTGATGTTAAATACGGCAATGGAAAACCTGCCGCTGATAACGTTGAGCTGATGGGCGGAGATATTTCCATCCTTAATCCCGGTATGACTCCTGAAAGTGATCCTGCGGCATTAGGCAAACATATTGTTGTCAATGCAGAAGCAATGATCAACCATTTAAAAAACACGATCATGACGAATCTCGGTTGTAAGGGATTTGATTATGATGACAGTACAGATTATTCCACTCCACAATCAGGAGATATTGTCATCTTTGGGCATTCTGGACATGTGGGCCTGTGCCCTGGGGATAATCAGGAAATAGGGTATTACGTATCAGGTGGAGTTTGGCTGTTATACCGGTCATCTCTTGAGTAAGAGAAATAACTCAAATTGGGATTATTACCAGGAAGTGAGAAATCTCGCTCCCCTTTTATTGGAAAGGTTATCTTTCTAATTACCCTTGACTTGTCTTGATATCCATCTCTATACTATTTGAAGTATGAGGAATATTTTTTTTATCCCAGCATTCTTGTTATCTCTTCTGTCGGTAACATATTCTCATGCTGATCTCTTAAAAGATAAGGATATTGTCCACGAATCACAAGAGGATGTCCTTGCCCGCCATTTGAAAAATTCAGACACCGTACTTTTAGTCTGTGTGTATGAATCCAGGTATGTACCATTACCGGAAGGAAAAGGTCATTTGTGGGATAAAGCTTCTCAAACCCGTATTGTACAAACGCTCCGGGGAACTGCTCCCGTGGGCGGCATTCTTATCCTTCACCGGAAGGATGAATCCTTGCCACCCTCCGGGTTGATCAGGGAGGAAGAGGGGCATCGTTTTATTTCTACGCAGGAACAGGGGGAGCTGTGGTATGTCTTCTTGAACTCAAAAGAACTCAAACAGGACAAGCAGGGAACTTTGACGGGCTCTTTGAGTACGATGTTCATGAATCCTTTGAAAATAGATGATGAAGACGGTATGGACAGTTTCCGGAAGCTCCTCCATATTGAACCGGCCAAAATTGCTGAGGAATCGGAAGCTGCCCGCTTCCAGCCGGAATCCGGCGAGTAATCCGGTCTTCCCTTCTTGCTTCGACTTAATTTGAATCATCCCCGCTCATGAAATATGAGCGGGGCTTTTTGTGGAGAAGGTTCATTCTCCAACCTTGGGATTTTAGATGTCGTAGAGTGTTCCTGTGTCGGTATTGATTTTGCATTCCAGAGAGTTGAGGCCTTCGGTTCCAAGGGCGTTCTTTCCTCTGAATTTGTAAATGGCTTTGACGTCTGTCCGTTCAGACTCGGCTTTTAGGGGGTTGCTCCTATGAATTCGGCCCTATCAAGGGGTTAAATTTCATCAGTATAGCGCGATTTATTCACCTTAATGCAAGATGATAGAAGAATAGGGCTGCCAAGGTGTAAAATTGATAGAGATTCAATATTTAAACAATAAAAAGCCGCCCGGAGGCGGCTTTTAAAAAGTGGTCGAGCTGACAGGATTCGAACCTGCGACCTCTTCGTCCCGAACGAAGCGCGCTACCAGCCTGCGCTACAGCTCGTTGTTGTGGTGCGGCGAAGTCTACGGGTGAAAGGAGGGTTTGTCCAGTTTTTTTTATTCGCGCCAGAACTTGGTTGTGATAGGGTGCCGGGGTTATGATGGATATGCTGGTACGGCTGTATGATTTGCCCGGTATTGAAGAAGAGCTTCGGAAGCTTGGAAAGGAAGGCATTCTGATCCGGCGGCCGGGGGTTTATGAACGCCATCTGGTAGCTGACTGGGTGGGGAGGAATTTTTCTCCCAAGTGGGTGAGTGAGGCAAAGACCGCCTTTAGCCGCCAGCCTGTTTCCTGTTATATTGCTACACGGGAAAAGAAGATTCTCGGCTTTGCGTGCTATGACGTGACGGCGCGCGGCTTTCTCGGTCCCATGGGGGTTGCGGAGGAGTCCCGCAAGAGCGGCGTGGGCAAGGTTTTGCTGGTTTCCGCATTGAACGCGCTCCGGGAGTTGGGGCATGCCTACGGGATTATCGGCGGGGTAGGGCCTGCGGAATTTTATGCCCGGACGGTGGGCGCGATGCCCATTGAAGGGAGCTCTCCCGGCATTTACGTGGATATTCTGCCGGAGCCCTGATTCTGCCGGTTACGGAATTCCCTCCCGGTTCCGGATGGCCCTTCTCCCGGACCATCCGGCAGACGGAACCGGAAGTTGTTATTTTTTATACCCTACGGGATGGCAGAGCATGGGCGTTTGAGGGGAGACTAGTTTCAGGGCCTTTGCCAGGGCATCCTTGTTCATGCTGGCCCGGGGGTAGGTGGCCAGCCCCGTTCCGGAGCAGAAGATGGAGATGTTCTGGGAGACGATGCCCGCATCCATGGCCGCCCATGGTTCCGCCGTGTCCGTCACAAGGACGAGGCACACGGGAGCGTCCGCCGGGCGCGCGTCCCCGTCGCTGACGGGAACCATGGCGTGAG
Source organism: Akkermansia muciniphila (assembly GCF_018709685.1). GTDB lineage: Bacteria > Verrucomicrobiota > Verrucomicrobiia > Verrucomicrobiales > Akkermansiaceae > Akkermansia > Akkermansia muciniphila_E. The sequence goes on along the minus strand of NZ_JABDHQ010000011.1, from coordinate 91,523 downwards.
CCTTGTGGTCATACAGGTAGGAGGCGTCCTGCGTGCATACGTAAATTTTGACGTCCTGGCGGTTCATGGCGGATGGGGCAGTGCGTTTCCCGGATTCCTGCCGGTTGACGCCGTTGGCGGCCCAGAGCAGGTCTGACAGATCCTTTTGAGAGAGCATTTTTTCAGAGAAGCTTCGGATGGATTGACGGTCGGACAGGGCTTTCATAACGGGCGCTCCCCGTTCCAGGTCCGGCTTGTCCAGTTTGACGGTTTCCGCGGCGTGAAGAAGGGCTGTGGAGGACAGCCCGGCGGCGATCAGGGCAAGGATGATTTTTTTCATGGCGTTGCGGCAGGGATGGTTGATGAATGCGGAGGTTCCGCATTTTTTCATTAACCGGAATTTAACATGGGAAGGAAGGGCTACAAGGTTTTTGTACGCTCGTTTTCGTCGTTGTCCGGCGGGGCGCCGCAGGGGCGGGAAAAAATCGGAAGGAGTTTTCAAGAAAAGCCTTGAGTTCTTGCCTGGAACTGGTATTGAAGGCAACCGATTTTTCGCCCGGCGGGGGAAGGCGCCCCGATTGCCCGCCGGCCAATAAGGGGCCATGAGAAAAATCGGCAATACTAACTCATCAACCATTTAAATGAGCACAACTGAACTGGCGGAACTTATTGACAGCAAGTTCCGCGAATTGCGTGAAGGTTCCATCGTTACCGGAACCATCCAGGAAATCCGTCCCCAAGTCGTTTTGGTGGACATCGGCTACAAGTCCGAAGGCGCTATTTCCATTTCCGAGTTTGAAGACGAGGAGATTGAAGTGGGGGACCAGATCGAGGTCCTTCTGGAACGCCTCGAAAACGACGAAGGCATCGTCGTCCTTTCCAAGGAAAAGGCCGCCCATAAGCAGAACTGGGATAAGATCGTGGGCGTGTACCGCGATGGCGGCCTGGTTAAGGGTAAAGTGAAGAGCGTCGTCAAGGGCGGCCTTATGGTCAACGTTGGCGTGGAAGCCTTCCTCCCCGGTTCCCAGGTGGATATCATTCCTCCGCGCGACCTGAACGAATACGTGGGCAAGGTTTACGAGTTCAAGATCGTCAAAGTGAACGACGACCGCAAGAACATCGTCCTTTCCCGCCGCGAAGTGATCGAAGCCGAACGCGCCGACCAGCGCCAGCGCTTCCTTGAAACCGTCAAGGAAGGCGACAAGGTGGAAGGCCTCGTGAAGAACATCACGGACTTCGGCGCCTTTGTCGACCTCCGCGGCATGGACGGCCTGCTTCATATCACGGATATGAGCTGGGGCCGCGTGAACCACCCGAGCGAAATGCTCCACATCGGCCAGTCCCTGGAAGTCGTGATTCTGGAAGTGGACCGTGAAAAGGAACGCGTTTCCCTGGGTCTGAAGCAGATGACGGACAACCCCTGGGCGGACATCGAACGCAAGTACCCGATCAACTCCCATGTCAAGGGCCGCGTGACCAAGCTCCTGCCTTACGGCGCTTTCGTGGAGCTGGAAAAGGGCGTGGAAGGCCTGGTGCACGTTTCCGAACTGTCCTGGGTCAAGAGAATCACCCGTCCGAGCGACGTGCTGAAGCTGGACCAGGAAATCGAAGCCGTGGTGCTTTCCATTTCCGTGAAGGAACAGAAAATCTCCCTCGGCGTCCGCCAGCTGGAAGACAATCCCTGGGCGGATATCGAATCCCGCTTCCCGATCGGCACCGTTATCAAGGGGCAGGTCCGCAACCTTACTCCCTACGGCGCCTTTGTGGGCCTGGAAGAAGGCATCGACGGCATGATCCACGTGTCCGACATGAGCTGGACCCGCAAGATCAACCACCCCTCCGAAGTCCTCAAGAAGGGCGACGAAGTGGAAGCCATCGTTCTGGAAATCAAGAAGGAAGACCAGCGTGTCTCCCTTGGCATCAAGCAGCTTGAGTCCGATCCGTGGGAATCCATCAACGACCGCTTCAAGGTGGGCGACATGGTGACCGGGCAGGTGGCCAAGATCGCCAGCTTCGGCGCCTTTGTGAACCTGAACGGGGACATCGACGGCCTGATTCACATCTCCCAGCTTAGCGAAGACCACGTGGAACGCGTGAAGGACGTGATCAAGGTTGGTGATGAAATCACCGCCCGCGTGATCAAGGTGGACAGCATCGAACGCCGCATCGGTCTTTCCATTAAGGCCGTCAATTACGATACCGAACAGCTCCGCCGTGAAACCGCCTCCTTTGAAGCTCTCCGCCCGAGCAGCGACATGGTGGGTCTGGAACACGCCTTCAACCTGGCTACCCGTGAAAACGAGGAATGGAGCCCTTCTGAAGAGAAGTAAGCTTATCTCCGTAATTCACTGATTGATTTAACCGCCGCGAATAGTGATATTCGCGGCGGTTTTTTTTCTCATTCCAAATTTGAATGGAAAAAGTCTTGAGTTAGTTTCGCCTAAGGGATTAACTGTTCTCTTATACCATGTTGGAGCTGACCAAGAGCAATGAGGATTATCTGGAGGCCATCGGGCTGCTGTCTGAAAAGAGCGGAACGGCCCAGGTGCGGGATATTGCAGAGATGCTTAAGGTAAAGATGCCTTCCGTGACGTCTGCCGTGAAGCAGCTGGCGGACATGGGATTGGTGGAATATACGCAGTACGCTCCGGTCAAGCTGACCCCCCAGGGACGCCGGATCGCCGGGAAAATCATTGTCAGCCATGGCATCCTGTTTGATTTTCTGCGGGAGGAGCTTGCCCTTCCGGAAGAACGCGCCAATGAGGTTGCCTGCCAGATTGAGCATATCATGACTTTTGAGGAGATTGAAAAGCTCAAGTCCTGCCGGATACGGCCTTTTGAAGGCGCCGGGGAGGATTCCGCCCGGTAAGTGTTTAGTTCCGGTGGCAGCGGGATTTGAATTAAGCCTCCGCTGTGTTTTGGAGGCTGTTAATTGATGAAGGCCGGAAACTGGAAAAGCCCGGTTGGGGCGCAAGCTTTGCAGCCCGTTTTTCCGGTCCTGGAAGAAACCCTCCGAAGTTCTCCACAGGAAATTTCCCCATGAAAACGCATGACCGCGGGAATTGGTATTTTGCCCTTTTCCGTTCAGCCGTTTCGTGGTAGGTTCCCGCGCATGGATCCCCATATCGCTGCAGATCTCTCGGCGCTCGACACGGCTGCTTTGCACAGCCGTCTTTCCGAGCTCGGGAGCTATCTTTGACCTGGCCGGCATTCAACAACGAGTGGCCGAGTTGGACGAACGCATGAGCGCACCGGATTTCTGGGATGACCAGAATGCCGCCCGGGCGCTGATGGCGGAAGTGAACCCCTTGAAACACAGAATGGAGGCCTTTTCCAGGCTGAAGTCCAGGCTGGAGGATATTGACGCCACCATTGAACTGGCCCAGGAGGCGGACGACGACGACTTGGGCCGCGAGGCCGTGGAGGAGTTTGCCAAATGGCAGAAATCCCTGGCGGATTTTGAGCTGCTGACTTTGCTGAACAGTCCGCAGGACCAAGCCTCCTGTTACGTGACCATCCACGCCGGAGCCGGCGGCACGGAAGCCTGTGACTGGGCGTCCATGCTGCTGCGCATGTATATCCGCTGGTGTGAGCGCCGCGGTTTTTCCGTGACTTATCTGGAAAGTACGGACGGGGATGACGCCGGCATCCGTTCCGTGACCTTGAAGGTGGATGGAGAGTACGCCTATGGTTATTTGAAGAATGAGCGCGGCATTCACCGCCTGGTGCGCATTTCTCCCTTTGATTCCGCAGGGAAGCGGCACACTTCCTTCGCTTCCCTGGATGCCACGCCGGAAGTTTCCGATTCCATCAATATTGAGATTCTGGATAAGGATTTGAAGGTGGACACCTACCGTTCCGGCGGCAAGGGCGGCCAGAATGTGAACAAGGTGGAAACCGCCGTGCGCATCACGCACATTCCCTCCGGAGTGATTGTGGCCTGCCAGAACGAGCGCAGCCAGCTCCGGAACAAGGAGGAGGCCATGAACATGCTGCGCGCCAAGCTGTACCAGATTGAGGAAGACAAAAAGCAGGCTGAAGCCGACCGCCAGTATAGTGAGAAGGGGGACATCGGCTGGGGCAACCAGATTCGTTCCTATGTCTTCCAGCCTTACCAGATGGTCAAAGATTTGCGCACGGGCGTGGAGTCCGGCAATATTCAGGACGTGATGGACGGCAACCTGGACCCCTTTATTGAGGCCATGCTGCGCGGCCACAAGCGCGAACGCTGAAGGTTTCCCTTATGGCCGCTGAACTGATTATTGACGTTCTGTCCCTGTTCCCGGAGATGGTGGAAGCCCCCCTGGGCGGCAGTATCCTGGGGAAGGCCCGTGAAAAGGGGCTGGTGGAGGTGCGCTGCCATAACATCCGTGACTGGACGGTGGACAAACACCGCAAGACGGACGACTACCTTTGCGGAGGCGGGCAGGGCATGCTGCTGAAACCGGAACCCATTTTTGCCGCCGTGGAGGAGCTCCGCAGGCCGGAGACGCGCGTGGTGCTGATGACTCCGCAGGGCCGCACCTTCAATCAGTCCCTGGCCGGGGAGCTGGCCGCATCCGGCGGCCACCTCATCATCCTTTGCGGGCATTATGAGGGGGTGGACCACCGCGTGGTGGAAGAACTGGTGGATGTGGAGCTGTCCATAGGGGATTATATTCTCACGAACGGGGCGATTGCCGCTGTGGTGGTGATTGATGCCGTGGCGCGCCTGATTCCCGGCGTGCTGGGGGATGAACGCTCTTCCGTGGAGGAGTCTTTTTCCAACGGTCTTCTGGAGGCTCCCGCCTATACCAAGCCGAACGTGTTCCGCGGGCTGGCCGTTCCGGACATTCTGCTGGGCGGCAACCACCCCGCCATTGAAAAGTGGAAGCACGGGAAGTCCCTGGAGCGTACGCGGCTGAACCGTCCGGATTTATGGAGGGAGTGGCTGAAGACGCATCCGGAGGATGCCATGGAATGAGATATTTGACCGGCGCGTCAAATTTCTCTTGCCAAGACCGGGGCCTTCCGTTATAAGACCTCGCCTGCCACCGCGAGGGTGGTGTAAAGCACCTTTCTGAACCTTTTACAAAACACAAGATCATGTCCAAGCATTCCAGCCTCAAAGCAACCGGTACCGTAGGCGGCAAGCGTTCCGTCCTGAAGCGTTTTGAACGCGTCAAGCTTCTCAAGGAACGCGGCGAATGGAAGAAGGGCCAAAGCCCCCTCGGCCTGCCGAAGACCAAGCATGAAGCTTAAGCCTGCTTTTACCCCCTCCGGAGAGTTTCCCGGCGGAGTTATGAACGGCAAGTCATTTTCCTAATACAGGAAGCCTCTCGGATGTCTATGAACCGAGAGGCTTTTTTCTTCCGGCAAAGAAGGCCTTCCCTCTTTTTTTGGGGGCGCAAATTGCCGTAATACAAACAATACAAAACCATCCGCTGAGATAGCGGACATTATACCAATATGAGTGAAGAACAACATGGCTCCGAAGAAAACGGAGGTATCCGCATTAATAAATTCCTCGCATCCTGCGGCATTGATTCCCGCCGGGTGGCCGACAGACTGATTGAGGAAGGACGCGTGGAAGTGAACGGGAAGGTTATTGATACGCCCGGAATGAGGGTGACGGAGAAAGATTTCGTGAAAGTGGACGGCCGCCACATGACCCCCATGGAGGAAGTCGTGGTGCTGTTGAACAAGCCCCGCGGGTACGTATGCAGCCGTGAAGCCCAGGGGGCCATAGGCACTGTTTACGACCTGCTGCCGCCGCGCCTGCGCCATTTGAATTACGTGGGACGGCTGGATGCCGATTCCGAAGGCCTCCTGATCATGACGAACAAGGGGGAACTGACCCAGACCCTTTCCCACCCCACCGGCGGGATTGAGAAGGAATACTGGGTGACGGTAGATCAGAATTTTGACAATTCCGTGCTGATGCAGTTCCTGCGCGGAGTCCGCATTCCGGAAGGCAATGCCAAGGCCAAGTACGTCTGCCGCGCTTCCGCGCGCCGTGCCTGCATTGTTCTGGAACAGGGGCTGAAGCGCCAGGTGCGCCAGATGTTCCAGTGCCTGGGCCTCCGAGTCCGCAAGCTGGTGCGCGTGCGCATCGGTTCCCTGTGGGGGGGTGATCTGGAACCCGGAAGCTGGAGATTCCTGGATGATGCGGATGTAGCCCTTCTGCTGAAGAATCCTCCCCGCCAGCGCAAGTACCTGGGCGCTTCCCAGCTTGTCGCCGGGACTTCCGCCAAGGGAGAACAGAGCGGGAAGAACGCTGATTCCGATGAAGGTTATGTATTTAATCCGGAAGATTTTGAAGCCGGGGATTCTTATGAACCTACTCCGGAAATGAAGACCCGCTTTGCGGATACGGAGGACGAGGATGAAATCAAGGAAGGTGAAGACCTTCGGGATGATTCCGGGTTCCGTCCCCGTGAACGCGGATTCGGTGGAAATCGTCGTGAAGGAGGCTTCCAGCGCCGTGAAGGCGGATTCAGAGGAGACCGCCGCGAGGGAGGCTTCAAACGCCGTGAAGGCGGATTCGGAGGAGACCGCCGCGAAGGAGGCTTCCAGCGCCGTGAAGGCGGATTCGGAGGAGACCGCCGCGAAGGAGGCTTTCAGCGCCGTGAAGGCGGATTCGGAGGAGACCGTCGCGAGGGAGGCTTCAAACGCCGTGAAGGCGGATTTGGTGGAGATCGCCGTGAGGGTGGGTTCCAGCGCCGCGAAGGCGGATTCGGTGGTGACCGTCGTGAAGGTGGCTTCCAGCGCCGCGAAGGCGGTTTCGGAGGAGACCGTCGCGAAGGAGGTTTCCAGCGCCGTGAAGGCGGATTCGGTGGTGACCGTCGCGAAGGAGGCTTCCAGCGCCGTGAAGGCGGATTTGGAGGAGACCGCCGCGAGGGAGGCTTCAAACGCCGTGAAGGCGGGTTCGGAGGTGACCGCCGTGAAGGAGGCTTCCAGCGCCGCGAAGGCGGTTTCGGAGGAGACCGTCGCGAAGGAGGCTTCCAGCGCCGTGAAGGCGGTTTCGGAGGAGACCGTCGTGAGGGTGGCTTCCAGCGCCGTGAAGGCGGTTTCGGAGGAGACCGTCGCGAGGGAGGTTTCCAGCGCCGTGAAGGAGGTTTTCGCAAACCGGGCTTTGGCGGCAGGTCCTCCGGCGGTTTCTCCCGCGGAAACAGGGGCCGTTAATGATTGACTTGTTCCGGTATGAAGAAGCATTGCAAATGGTGGCTCCTTGCCGGATTGTGGGGGCTGTGCCTCGTTCAGCCTCCGCTTCATGCATCTCAGGATGCTCCCTCCCCGGCGCCAGCCGGTGAGGGGGATTTTGGGGCTTATCTGTCCGGCCTCCGGGAGAAAGCCCTGAACGGGGATAAGGCTGCCGCGCGGGAGCTGGCGGTGCACTATGATGTGGAGGGAAATGCCCCGGAAACGTCCAAATGGATGTCTGAATACGTTTCCCTGGTAGAGAAGGAGGCCAATGGCGGTGACGTGGATTCCATGCTGGATTTGGGCAAGCTGTTTTATACAGGCAGCCGCCTGTATCCCAAGAATCTGGAAAAGGCCCGGTATTGGTTTGCCCGCGCCGCTGACAGCGGCAATGCCGCGGCACAGTACCAGGTGGCTGTAATGGCCTCCAGGGGAACGGGCGGTCCGAAGGATGAGGAAACGGCAGCCCGCTATTATGAAAAAGCCCTTCAAACGTGGAGGAAAGAGGCGGACGCCGGTGACTCCAAGGCGGCGTTGTGGGCGGCCCTTGTTTATGAACGGAAGCTGGTTCCGGACAGCTCTCCGGAAAAGTCGGTCCCGTACCTTCTCCACGCAGCGGGAAGCGGCAACCTGACGGCGCAGGGGCTTCTGGCGTTCAAGTACCGGGATGGCCTGGGCGTCCCGCAGGACGCGGCCAAGGCCGTGGAATGGTTTGAAAAGGCGGCCAGCCGGAAGGATCTGGGTGCCGTAATGGAACTGGGCATGATGTACCGGGACGGCAGGCATATGCCCCCTGACCGGGAAAAAGCCCTCAACTGGTTTGAAAAAGGCGCGGAATGGAAAGACCCCTACAGCATGGCGGCCCTGGCTGATATGCTGATGGAAGGAACCCCTTCCGCAGAACAGGCGGCGCGTGCGCTGGCCCTGTACCGTGAAGCCGCCGCCATCGGTTACCCCCCTGCTGCCCTGAAGGCTGCGGAATTGCTCCAGAACGGGAAAGGCGGGGAACTGGATGCAGATGAAGCCTACAGGCTGCTGCGGCGCGCGGCAGACGCTACGGGGGACCCCAAGGCCATGTACATGCTGGCCCAGGTGTATTATACACGGGGCGATGACGCGCAGGGGGATTCCCTGATGAAAGCCTCCGCCCAGGCGGCCTATCTGCCGGCCATGAACCGCATGGCGCGGCTCCATCTTCTGCCCGGCAGTTCCCTGTCCTGGAATCCGGTGCTGTCCTATTATTATTGGAACCAGGCTGGAGAACTGGGGGATGAAGGGGCGGCCTCCGCCGCGTTCTGGCTGCTGTGGGGCAGCATGGCTGCGCTTTCCCTGGTAATCTTCCTGGTCGTTTGGCGTTTCCACCGTTTTGCCGTCAGAAGGCTTGCGGAGCAGCAAAAACAGGAACAGGAATCCTCCGATGACGCATGAAGCGTATTATGAGGTATCCGGCATGAAAAAAATCTGTTAAAAAGACCGTAGCACTCCATGATGAACACGTTAGCAATTTTTGGACTGGGAACGCCGGAGATTATCGCCATTCTGGTGATTGTCTTCCTGCTGTTCGGCGCTAAGAAACTCCCGGAATTCGCCCGTGGCCTGGGCAAGAGCCTGGGAGAATTCAAGAAGGCCAAGTCCGAGTTTGAAGAAGAACTGCTGAAGACGGAGAAGGAAACCATGAGCGATGCTCCCGCCTCCAAGCCGGAGTCCCGTCCTTCTCCCGAGCTTTCCCAGCCCATTGACGTGGAAGTGGAGAAGCCCCTGGAAACCAAGCCGGAAGATAAATAACTTCTATCGCGCCGCGGCAATCATAACCTGGCGGGATTTTCCCATCCTTTTTCCGCGGATTTCCTTGAAGCATCCCGCCGGGCTGGCGGATGTGAAGGTGAAATCATATGATCCTGCATTAGCCTCATGGGCGGCTGCGTTGATTTTTTGTGGAACGGGCATGGAAGTCCGCTTTTAAGGCTTTCCGGAATGAATGGATTTGAACAACTTGTCTGAATTGGCCATCATTCTTTTTGGGGTGATGGAAGGCGGTCTATTCCCGGTTCGCCGTGGAGAGTATGAGGAATTGAATTATTGAAAATAGAAAGAAGAGTGGATTTCATTGCAGCTCTTTCTCCGTCTATTTCATGATTTCTTCCATTTCTGGCCATTTTTACGTTTGGCCTTTCTTGAAGGGCAACCAGCTTTTTGCTTTTCCCGGTTCAGGGCCCCCTCCGCGGGGTAAGAATTTTTTAAGGAAAACGTGCAGCGTGGGCATGAAGAATTGTGATGGGAGAAAGTCAATGCAGGGAACTTGAAATTGTGGGCACGGGCATATGAAATTCATCATCCCGGAAGGCACTGATTTCTTGCGTTGACCGGAGGCATGTTGTACACATGTATTAATGAAAATTCATTTTTGCGGCGCGGCAGGTACGACGACGGGGTCCCAGCATTTGCTGGAGGTGAATGGGAGCAGGATTCTTCTGGATTGCGGCATGTATCAGGGGCGGCGTGAGGAGGCCTGGCACATCAACAAGGATTTTCCTTATTTTTCTCCGGCGGAGGTGGATGCGGTTATTCTTTCCCATGCGCACATTGACCATTCCGGCAATCTTCCCAATCTGGTGAAGCAGGGGTTTCAGGGGAATATTTACAGTACGTTTGCTACCCGGGACCTTTGCCAGATCATGCTGGCGGATGCCGCCCGCATCCAGGAGCACGATTGCGCGTTTATCAATAAGATGAATAAGCGCCGGGGCATTCAGCAGCCGGAAGTTTACCCTACTTATTCCGAACAGGACGCGGAACGGTGCATGCGCCAGTTCGTGAATATCGGGTATGAACGTTCCATCCCCGTCGTTCCGGGCGTGACGCTCACGTTTTATGATGCGGGCCATATTCTGGGGGCCGCGCAGGTGTGCCTGGATATTGAGGACCGGGAAGACGGGCGGAAGAAGCGCTTCCTGTTTTCCGGAGACGTGGGGAGAGGGGATAATGAACTCCTGCGTGATCCCGTGCCCGTTCCGGATGTGGACATCCTGCTGATGGAGAGTACTTACGGAGGCCGTTTCCATGAAGCCCCCTCCCGTGATGACGAGGCCTTTTGCAGGGTGATCCGGGAGGCTCTGGACCTGGGCGGCCGCATTTACATTCCCGCCTTTGCGGTGGAGCGCACCCAGCAGCTTCTTTACCTGTTCAACCGGGCATACCATGAAGGCAGGCTTCCCCTCCTGAATGTATATGTGGACAGTCCCATGGCCGTGAGCGCCACGGAGATTTTCCGTATTCACCCGGAGTGCTTCAACAAGGAGGTGTATGATTTCCTGTTCCGGGAAAAGGAGCCGTTCTGCTTTGAACAGTTGCGGCTCATCCGCTCCGTGGGGGAATCCCAGAATCTGAACAAGATGAGTGAGCAGGCCATCATCATTTCCGCTTCCGGCATGTGTGAGGCGGGGCGCATCCTGCACCATCTGGCGAACAACATCGGCAATCCGAAGAATACGGTCCTTTTTGTGGGCTATTGCGCGGAACATACCCTGGGCCGCAAGATCATGGACGGGTGGAAGGAGGTTCCCATTCTGGGCAAGCAGTACACCGTCCGGGCCAGGATACGGGAGATGGATTCCTTCTCCGGCCATGCGGACCATGGAGAGTTGCTGGAATATTTTGACAGGACGGGAGGGCCCAAAAGGAATATCATTCTGGCGCACGGGGAGGAGAAGGCCTCCCGCGCCCTGGCTGAGGCGCTCAGGGAACGGCAGCCCAATCCCGTTTCCATCGCGCAACTGGGAAGCGCCATGGTGCTTTGACGTTCCGGAGCGCCGGAGCCTTCCTGCGGCGGTTTCTTTCAGGGGTCGCCATTTTCATGGCGGAGGCGCCCGGCGTGCTCCAATCAAGTCATGACGGCAGGATGGCTGTGCTGGCCGCTTGACCCGGTGTGTTTGCGGGGCTAGCGTGCAGGTATGTCTTCCTTGTTTATTGAATATCCCAAGTGCACGACTTGCCAGAAAGCCAAAAAATGGCTTGATGAGCAGGGCGTTTCCTATGAGGACCGCCACATTGTGGAGCAGAACCCCACGGCGGAGGAACTCCGGACCTGGATTGAAGAGAGCGGCCTGCCGTCCAAGAAGTTTTTCAATACCAGCGGACTGCTTTACAAGAGCATGAGTTTGAAGGACAAGCTTCCCGGCATGAGCCTGGATGACCAGATAGCGCTGCTGGCTACCAACGGCATGCTGGTCAAACGCCCCATTCTGATCACCAACGGGAGGATTTGCGTCGGTTTCAAGGCTGACGAGTGGAAGGCCGCCCTTCATTCCTGATTCCCGCCATGCCCCTGATTACCCGCACCAAGCAAGGAGCAGCCAATTTCGGCCCCTGGGAGAACATCGTCAGGGTGCTGATCCTGGTATGGTTCATGCTGTACACGCTGAATGCCATTCCGGACGTTCACCCGCTGGTAGGCCGCATTGCGGCCAAGGTGAATTACTGGATCAGCTATTTCTTTGTGTTTGAGTATATCTTGCGGGTGCTGTGCGCCAAGCCGCGGAAGACTTATATTTTCAGCGGCATGGGCATTCTGGATTTTATTGTCTGCGTGCCGTTCCTGGGCATGTTTTTCGGGCTGGACTGGCAGATTCTTTATTCCCTGCGGATTGTCCGCGTGCTGGCCATCTTCAAGCTGGCCCGGTTTAACCAGACCGCGGCCAGCTTTAAAAAGGCCTTTTACCTGATCCGGGATGAGTTCTTCCTGTTCTTCTCCGTGATCCTGTTCATGCTGTACGTTACGTCCCTGGGCATTTACATTGCGGAGCACGACGCCCAGCCGGAGAAGTTCCGCTCCTTTTTTGACGCCCTGTGGTTTGCCGTGGAGACCCTGAGTACGGTGGGCTACGGCGACCTGGTGCCTATTACGCCCATGGGGCGCATTTTTACCGGGGTGATCATGTTCATAGCCGTGTCCATCATTGCCATTTCCACGGGGTTGATCACGTCCGCCTTTTCCCGCGTGTGGCAGCAGGAGAATATTTTTGCGCACCGCCGCAAGCACCCTGCGGACAAGTCTGCGATTGACGCCGGCGGTGAAGAAGAGGAGCCCAAATAGCCCGCGCCTTGCTGAGGGGCGTTCAGCTCCGTTCCCCGGATTTTTGAAACAGGCCTGAACAGGAACGGCCGCCTTTCCACAGGGAAGGGCGGCCGTTGCATGAAAGCGGGAAAAGAGTTTTCCTAGCTGTTGTACATTTCCGTGTAGTACTGGTCCGCCATGCGGTCGGAGTCGAATTCGGGATAGATGTCCGTCATCGCATTGAAGACAATGTCCATCCACTTGTCGTTGTGATCGTAGTAGAGCGGGAGAATCTTGTCGTCCAGGATGTTGTAGAAGTTGTCGCGGTCGGAGCGGTCGCGGGCTTCCGGGGAGAGGTGGGGGGCCGCTTCCGGAATGACGAAGCAGTTTTCCCCGTCCTTGGCGAATTCGCAGATCCAGCCGTCATTGGTGGAGACGGAGATGGAGCCGTTCATGGCGGCGGACATGCCGGAGGTACCGGAGGCTTCGCGCGTGACCACGGGATTGTTCAGCCACACGTCGGACCCGTTCTTCAGGTAGCGGCTCAGGCCCAGTTCATAGCCGGTAAGGACGGCGGAACGGGGATATTTGGCCGTCATGTCATTCAGGCGGTTGAAGATTTCAATGGCGCCGTGGTCCATCGGGTAGGGTTTGCCGGCCCAGATGAATTGCACCGGGTAGTTGGTGCGCTGGAGCATGCGTTCAAACATGGTGGGATTGCCGGTGACCAGGTCCGGACGCTTGTAGGCCGCAAAGCGGCGCGCCCAGACGATGGTGAGGCAATTCGGGTCAAAGACGCGGCCCGTCTGTTCCCCCACCATGCGGAAGAGGGCTTTCTTCAGGGCACGCTTGCGGCGGATGAAGGCTTCCTTGTTGCGGGCCTGGAAGGCTTCCGCCAGTTCCGGGTCCTGCCAGTATTTCTGGTTCTGGGCGTTCGTGATGTGGATGATGGGGCATACGCCTTCATAATCCTTCCACATCTGGCGGGAAACTTCGCCGTGGAGCTTGGAAACGCCGTTGGCGATGTGGGAAAGGCGCAGGGCGGCCAGCGTATAGTTGAACGTGTTGTCCGTCAGGCCTACGGCGGCGCGCACCTGTTCCATGGAGAGCCCGTCGAAGAAGGAGAACGTGTTCATGGTGTTCACGTCCATCTTTTCGTTGCCGGCTTCCTCCGGCGTGTGCGTGGTGAAGACGAAGCGCTTGCGCACTTCCTCCACGCTGCCGGTCTTGGCAAGCACGTGGAAGGCGGCGGCCAGGCCGTGGGCTTCATTCAGGTGGTAGATTTCCGGTTCAATGCCCAGTTCGTCAAAGAGGCGGGCGCCGCCCTTGCCGAGCAGCACATACTGGGCAATGCGGGTGAAGCCGTTGGCGTCATACAGGCGGCGGGAGATGTTGCGGCTTTCCTCGTCGTTTTCCTCCAGGTCCGTGGAAAGGAAGAACATGGGGGCGGTGCCGAAGGTTTCCGGATTCAGGAAATAGGCCTTTACCCAGACGGGCGCGCCGCAGACGTGGATGAGGAATTTGATATTGTGGTCTTCCAGGAACGGGTAGTTCTTGCGCATGTACTGCGTGGCCATGGAGCCGTCTTCCGCCCGGATCTGGTTATAATAGCCGTAGCTCCACAGGATGCCGACGCCTACGAGGTTCTGGCGCAGGTCATGGGCGCTGCGCATGTGGGAGCCGGACAGGTAGCCCAGGCCGCCGGAATAGATTTTGAATGAATTGTCAATGGCGTATTCCATGGAGAAGTACGCTACGCTTTTTCCGTATTTGGGGTCGATTTCATACGGATGTTCGAAAATGGTGGGTAAGAATGATTTCGCCATGATTCTGTAAATGGAGTAAGCGTTCAACGGGTGAACCTGTATGCCTTGGTATCATGGTTCGGCAATATTGGAAAGGGCAAAATGCGTGTGTGTCTGAATTGTTGATTGAACAGGAATGCCTTTCCGGAGAATCCTTTCCGTAGTTTTTCCGTACTGGAGCGGCACGGCCGGGGAAGGGCGTTCCGCCACGTTCCGGCACTTGTTTTCCGGCGCTCCGGAAGTGAATTTTGAGCTTGCCGCCGCAGGGGAAAAAGAGCATGAATGAGGGGCATGAAAGCTCTTGTAAAAACGCAGGCAGGCCCCGGTTTGGAACTGATGGATGTTCCCATCCCGGAAGTCGGCCCGAACGATGTCCTGATTAAAATTCATAAAACAGCCATTTGCGGCACGGACCTTCATATCTGGAACTGGGACAAGTGGGCCCAGCAGACCATTCCCGTGGGAATGCACGTGGGCCATGAGTTCTGCGGCGTGATTGAAGCCGTAGGCTCTTCCGTGACGGAATACAAGCCCGGGGAGATCGTTTCCGGGGAAGGCCACATCGTCTGCGGCCACTGCCGGAGCTGCCGTTCCGGCCAGAAGCACCTGTGCCCGAACACGAAGGGCGTGGGCGTGAACAGGCCCGGCTGCTTTGCGGAGTATCTTTCCATTCCCCAGGACAACGTGGTGCGCATCCACAAGAGCATTCCGATGGAAATCGCCTCCATCTTCGACCCCCTGGGCAACGCCGTCCATACGGCCCTCTCCTGGGACATGGTGGGCGAGGACGTCCTGATTACGGGTGCGGGCGTCATCGGCTGCATGGCCGCCGCCGTCTGCAAGAAGGCCGGCGCCAAAACGGTAGTTATTACGGACATCAATGATTTCCGCCTGAGCCTGGCCAAGACGCTGGGCGCGGACCGCACCGTAAACGTGACCCGTGAAAAACTGGAGGACGTGATGAAGGAGCTGGAAATGACGGAAGGGTTTGACGTGTGCCTGGAAATGAGCGGCGCTCCGTCCTGCCTGAAAGACATTATCGATAGTTCCCGCAACGGGGCCAACATCTCCCTGCTGGGCATCCAGCCGGACGGTTCCAGCATCGAGTGGAACAAGTTTATCTGGAAGGGGCTGAAGATGAAGGGCATTTATGGCCGTGAAATCTTTGAAACCTGGCACAAGATGGATTCCATGATCCGCAGCGGCCTGAACATAGCGCCCATCATCACGCACCGCCTGCCTTACACGGAATTCCGGGAAGGCTTTGAAGCCATGAATTCCGGCAAGTCCGGCAAGGTGGTTCTGGACTGGATTGTCTGATCTGCCCGGCCTTTTTTACCATGTTAACGAAAGCCCCGGTTTTTCCATGTGGAAAGCCGGGGCATTTTTTTGGGTGGCGGAATAGGGCGGAACGTCAGGCCGTTTTTCTGGGCGGGAGCGGCGTATGGGCCTCACGGGCGTGGGCGCGGCGCTCCTCCTTCATGCGGCGCGCGTAGCTGTCATCGTCTTCCTCAAAGGCGTCCGGGTGGGTCAGCTTGAGCCTGCGCACTACCTTGTCATGGTCCTGGGGGGAAACCAGGTCCGTGAACAGGCCGCCATGGAGGTGGTCCGCCTCATGCTGCAGGCAGCGGGCCAGCAGCCCGTTGCATTTGATGGTCACGGTACGCCCGTCCATCAGCGTCAGAACGGCCTTCACGCAGGAACGGCGCATAATGTCCGCGTAAACCTTGGTGATGCTCAGGCAGCCTTCCCGGTACGGCACTTTTTTGCCGAAGGGGTGCAGAACGGGATTGATGAAATTCAGGGGCATGATCTGTTCCAGCGTAGCCGGGCGCCCGTCTACCTCCAGCCAGGTAGTGGTGGTATCCGTGGCGGGGATATTGATGGTAACCATCTGGATGGGCTTTCCCACCTGCGGAGCGGCCAGGCCTATGCCCCCCTGGGCCAGGGTTTCCTGCATGTCGTCCAGAAGAGAAAGAATGTCGCTGCTGATATGGATTACCGGGCTGCATTCCTCCCGCAGAAGAGGATGCCCGTACTGAAGAATGTTAAGAATCACGGCAGGTATGATGGAGTGGGTAATAAGGTGAGACCTCCTCTTTCAGAAGAGCGTTCATGATATTAAAAAAACATTTCCGCGCTTCAAGCCTGCGGAAATGTTTTTTCCGGATGAAGTGAAAAGGCCTTGCACTTTGGGGCCGCTTTCTTACGGTAATTCTGTTGCCCGATGCGGGTGGGGGCAGAATCCCCTCGTCAACGCCACTTTCCTATGAAGCTCAGTCCCCGTTTTTCCCTGTTTTTAAGTTTAACGCTGTCGGGGGGGGCGTGCCTGCTGGCGCTGTCTTCCTGCGGGGATAAGGAGGATAAGCCGGAATACGTTGAAGAAGGCGACTCTGGAAAGCTTTCCCCGGTGGAATCTTATGAAGAGCTCCTTTCCCTGCGCCTGAAGGATGTGGAGCAGATGACGGATCTGGTCGCCTCCATTCAGGACCGCGCCATGGGAGAAGCCGCGATGGAGGAGCTGGGACGCCTGACGGAAAGGCTGAAGCTTTACGACATGAACTGCGGGCGGCTGATGATCCTGAACCCGCGTGTGCATGAAGAGTCCCGGAAGGAGCATCCCGCCTTTCATTCCATTCTTCAGGAGCGTGTGGACCAGGCCCACGAGCGGATGATGGAGGGATTGCTGAAGATTCATCAACTCGGGTATTATGATTCCGGCCTGATCCGGGAGGGGCTGGAAAAGTACGGGCTCAACCTGACGGAGGAACGAATGGCCCAGTATTTGAACGACAGGATTCTGCCGTTCCTGAAAGCTTATCTGGACCAGTATTCCGCCATGGTGGACATGCTGGAAGGGATTGATAATAAAGTGGCGGCGGAAGCCTATGCCGTGTCCGTAGCCCTCCAGGGCCGCATGGTCAAGGAGCAGGTGGGCAATATCAGCCGGCTGGAAAAGGAGTACAGGACATGGATTCCCGGATTTGAACGGTACTACCATAACGGGCTGGAGAAGATGAGGAGGAAGGCGGATGAAGACCGCAAACGGGCGTTCCGGGTCCTGCTGAAGCTGGCGACTGTCAGGATGTACGATTCCCCCGCCATGCAGAAAGCGGTGGTAAGCCTTGAAATGGAACAGCCCAGGCTGATGGATTTTCAGGAATTCTGGGCGGACCCCATCATGACCATGGAGGAATTCTGCCTGTGCCTGGAGAGAGTCCAGTTTCTCCTGGGGGGCATCAAGGACCCCGCGACGGCGGACCAGCGCGCCATGGAGGTGGTGGAAGTGGTGGCCAAACTGAAAAGGCTGCGCTACGTTGTTGATATTTTTCAGAAATCCGGACGGATGAACATGGTGAAAACCAAAGATATGGAGCGGATCAGCCGCCGGGCGGAGGATGCGGAAATGGCTGTTTCCAGCACTATGGCCCATCTCATTGTGGAGACGGACGTGGTGAGCCGTTCTCCGCTTCTTTCCCGCGCCATGGGCTTTTACCGCTACGTGATGTACACGCAGTAAGAGTGGCATGCCGGAGAGAGCCTATTGACATCCACCGGTGGAACAGGAAAATCGGTCCATGACGGATATTGATTTTTCCGGCCGCGTTGTGGTCGTGACGGGCGGCGCTTCCGGCATCGGCCGCGCTATCGCGGAGGCGTATGCCGCGGCAGGCGCACGGCTGGCAGTGCTGGATGTCAGGCATGAGGAAACGGCCGCCCTGCTGGAGGAACTGCCGGGAGAGGGCCATCTCTGCGTGACGGGGGATGCGGGAGCGGAAGAGGACGTGCGTTTTTTCGCGGAAAAGGTATTGGACCACTTCGCTCATGTGGATGTCCTGGTGAACAATGCCTGCATCACGCGCCGCGGCATTCTTTCCGGCTGCTCTTATGAGGACTTTAATGAAGTTCTGCGCGTGGGCGTCTCCGCCCCCTACCTGCTCAGCCTTCTGTTCCGTGATCATTTTTCCCGCGGCGCTTCCATTATCAACATCGCCTCCACCCGCGCCTCCATGTCCCAGAAGGACACGGAAAGCTACAGTGCGGCCAAGGGCGCCCTCGTCTCCCTGACCCACGCCCTCGCGATGAGCCTGGCTCCCTTCGGCGTCCGGGTGAACAGCATCAGCCCAGGCTGGATTGATACGGGGGCATTCGGGCCCCTGTCACGGGAAGACGCGCTCCAGCATCCTGCCGGGCGCGCCGGAACGCCGGAGGATATTGTCCAGGCTGTCTTCTTCCTCTGCCGTTCCGGCTTCGTCAATGCGGAAAACCTGGTCATTGACGGCGGCATGACCCGCATGATGGTGTATCACGGGGATGAGGGCTGGACGTTCCGTCCGGAGCCGCCGGACGGTGTTTCCTCCTGACGGCAGGTAATGGCTGCGGCAGGCATGCCGCCGGCAGGAGGAGGAAACGTTTCATAGGGTACTGCCGCAGATAGCAGTATATTGACTGACAGTCAATGTAAAATAAGAAGAGCCGCTCCCTTCCGGAGCGGCTCCAATATTCCCTTCACGGGAGCAGGATGATAAAAATCAGCGAATGGTGACGCGGGGATCGTTCGCCAGGACCTCGGCCAGTTCATCCCAGCCGTCTTCCGTCTGGAGCTGGAACATCTGAAGGTATACGGACGCCACGCCGGGAGAGTACTTTTCAAACAATTCGTCCACGGCTTTGGAAAGCTTTTCCTTGTCCAGCGTTTCCGGCAGTTCGTTGACAATGCCGTTGCCGTCATGGGGGATGCCCAGCGTGTTCAGGAAGGTAACCAGCATGTCCTGGTGCTTGCGCAGGAGCCAGACCTGGAGCAGGTGGTCGCCTATTTCATTGCTGGGCTTCCATCCCAGCATTTTCTGGATGAAGGAAAACTGTTCCTTCAGGGGCTTGCGCTGGATGAACTCCGGGCGGAGCTTTTTCAGGGCGCCCAGTTCACGTACGGCGGCGCGGTAAATGGCGCGTTCCTGGTTGCGCATCCAGTCCAGAATGTCGCTGATGGTCTGTTCGTCCGCCTGCTGGAAAATGTAATATGCCTTCATGATAAGTAAGGAAAGTAAAGCTCTTTGAGGACATGAACTCCACCATGTTTCCTCCTCCTATGCAAGCTCTTCTACTGTCAACCGCCGCGCTTGTCTCCAATTCCGGATTCAAGGCGCAAAAAAACGGCCTTATTGCAAAAAAGACTTGCTAAAAGGGGGCTGTTATGGTTACTTACCTCCGCGCTTCTCGCGATGCCACTGTAGCTCAGGGGTAGAGCAACGCATTCGTAATGCGTGGGTCGTCGGTTCAATTCCGACCAGTGGCTCCATCTTCAGAGTTGGAACACATCGTGGGGAACTGCCGGATACATGCCTCGTTAGCTCAGTTGGTAGAGCAGCTGACTCTTAATCAGTTTGTCCACGGTTCGAGCCCGTGACGGGGTACCATCCGGTTGTTCCGGCAAGGAACGCCACTGCATTCAAGTGCCTCGTTAGCTCAGTTGGTAGAGCAGCTGACTCTTAATCAGTTTGTCCACGGTTCGAGCCCGTGACGGGGTACCACTTCTTTTTTAAGTCCGGCTTTGCCCTCAGCAAGCCGGACTTTGTTTGAAAAAACGGTTTGTTCCGTCAATTCGGATGTTTGCAGCCGTTTATTCCTGTATCCCCGCGCTGCCGGTTACGGGTTTTCCCCGTACATGGGGAAAGGGTCATTTTCATCCACGCATGACATCTCAAGAAAGTACTGGTTGGAATACGGCTCGTCGAAAATATGGCCATTGTAATAATGGGAAATGGCGAACATGTCGGCCAGGATGTTGCCGTCTTTAATAACTCTGCCGGGCAGCCCCCATTGTTGAGAACCGTCTAACGGCCTGAGATAGCCTTTATACCCCTGGTAAATCATATGGCCGTCATGGCGAATGGTTATTTGATCCGCGTCCCTAATGTCATTTCCCGCCAGGAATTCCTTGATGTTGTCAGAAGAGAAGTTTAAAAAATACGGGTTTTGAGTCACTGCTACATCTCCGGAAAAAACAGTTTCTCCAGACGTTAGTTCAATTTGAATATGGACGCGGTTGTTTTTTGTAAACAGAATAATTGAGATCGGGATTAAAATAATTAATGTAATCAGGAAAAATCTTTTGAACAGGTTTTTTTTCATGGGGTTGGTGATTCTGTTGCCGGGGATTGGCCGGTACCGTCAATATTGTGCCGAGAATACATGATAACAGCTCATTTTCCAGAGTAATAAAACAAGGCCGGTGCCTGAAGCGGCTCCCCGCCGGGATTTTGGGATACCGCCCCTTTTGATTGCGTGGAAGAGTTGGGTGGTGTAGGAATACGGCAGTGAAGGAGCGCAGCGTTCAGGAGTGTTTCATGGCCCGGTGTTTCCTGCCGGAGAAAGGCGGCGGGAGCTGCCCTGAAGTATGGGAGCGGTTGAAAGCGGCGCTCATGGGAAAATTGTTAAAGCGGTGCGCCGGGGATGAATGCCTTCTCCCGGAAGGGTTCGCGTTTTCCCTGCGGGAGGAAGATGATTTCCGCGCTGTCACCCCGTCCGTACTGGGGAGTTTGCTGGAACGCTCCCTGGCGGATGCCCCCCGCTCCGGGACTGTGTATACCCCGGCATTCCTGGTACGCCGGATGGTGCGGGCGGCGGTGTCCCTCTGGCTGGATTCCAGATTGCCGCACTACGGGAGTGGTGAAGAAGCCGCATTGCTGAAAAATATCCGGGTTCTGGATTTGTCCACCGGGGCCGGGGCATTTGCCATGGGAATGCTTCAGGAGCTTGTACGCCGCAGGAAACGCCTGGAGCCGGAATGTCCGGAAGCGGATTTAATCCGCTCCATTCTGGAAGAGAATATTTACGGGGTGGATATTTCTCCGGAGGCTCTGGACGTGGCCCGTTTCCGTTTTCAATGCGCGCTGCTGGCCGCGGGTGGGGAGGGCGTTTTCCGGGACCATCTCCTGTGCGGGGACAGCCTGGATTTGACCGCGGGCGGCGTCTGGCGGCAGGGGCTTGCCGCGGTGATGGAGGGCGGGGGCTTTGACCTTGTCATCGGAAATCCCCCCTTTGTCGGGGAAAAGGGAAACAGGGAGCTGTTTGCCCGGCTGAAATCCTCTCCTCTGGCCTCCTTCTGTTCTTCCCGCATGGATTACTGGTACGTGTTCGCCTGTGTGGGCCTGGATGCCCTGAGGCCGGGGGGAGTAATGCACCTGGTTGTCCCCAACAAGTGGATGGCGAATGCCGGGGCGGCTCCCCTGCGCCGCAAGCTGCTGGCGGATTGCAGTTTGCTGCGCCTGTCGGATTTCGGGGCCTGCCGGGTGTTTGAAAACGCGCGGGTCCATACCATGACCATTCTGGCGGAAAGGAGGGGAGGCGGAGCCGGTCCGCTGGTTCCGGAATACCGGCGCTTTTGCGGTCCCATGGAAGAAGTGGACGCATTTCTGAAACATGAGCCTTACCGTCAGTTTCCTCTGCCGGAAGATGCCGGGACGTGCGTGGAGGAGGGGCTGTCTTTTTGCTCTGCCGCCCAATGGGCCGTTCTGGAAAAGATGGAGGCTGCCGGGAATTTCAGGCTGGATGGCCGTAAGGAAATCACCCAGGGGATTGTACCGAATCCGGACGTTGTTTCCTCCCGTGCGCTGGAGAGCCTGGAGCCGGAAGCGGCGCTCCGCTCCGGAATCCGGAGGGGGGATGGGGTATTTGTGGTTCCGCGGGATTACTTCCATGGGCTGCCGGAACGGGAACGGCGTTTTCTCAAACCCCTGTATGAGCCTGTCTTGGCAGGCAGGTATTCCCTGAAGGAGCCGGAGAAGGTTTTGCTGTACCTGACCCCGGATAATGGCTCGGACCAGGCAGTGACGCTGATTCGCCATCTGGAAAGGTTCCGCCCCCTGATGGAGCGCCGCAGGGAAACGAGGATGGGCCGCATGAAGTATTACCATGTGCACTGGCCCAGAAGGGAGGAGTTCTTTTTATCCGGACCCAAAATTCTCGCCGCCCGCAAATGTGCGCGGCCCACGTTCACCTACACGGAACGGGAAGCGTACGTGATGATGTCCTTTAACGTAATCCGTACGGAGCGCGTGAGCATGAAGTACCTGGCGGCCCTGTTGAATTCCAGGCTGATGCAGTTCTGGTTCCGCCTGCGGGGGAAAATGCAGGGGGATGCGTTCCAGATGGATACGGCGCCTATCCTCCGGGCCCCCGTCCGCGTGCCCCATCCGGACATGCTTGAGGAGGCGGAAAGGCTGTCCGGGGCCCTGCATGCCTCCTACTGTCCGGAGGACGATGAACGAATGAACAGGCTGGTGGAAGATATTTACGGCCTTTCCCCGCAGGAGCGGGAAGTGGTTATTCAGGCGTGTCCTCCGCAGCAGGCCGGGAGGGGAAGCATGCCAGAATGATGAGCAGCAGCCAGTAAGCGGAGGAAAGGATGCCCAGGAACTGCGTCACGGGGCCGCCCTCGTACTGGAAGCGGTCCAGCACAGCCCAGTTAAGCAGGCCGATGATGCCCAGCGCCATGTAGCCGTAACCCCATGCCGTGCTGAATCCCGCGTCCCTGAGCCTTCTGATGGTGACTCCCCAGATGGGCAGGTAGAAGGCCATCATGATGATTTGCACGACGAGGACGAAGGAGGCGATGTGCGGAAAGAGCATGGCCTGCATTTGAGCCTGGTCATGTACTCCTTTCAGCTCCCCCCACGGCAGCGCCGCCGCAAAGAGGACTGCGGCGGCTATGCCGAAAATCAGGGAGAAGAGGTACAGAAAGAGGTAGAAGCCCCAGAATTCGCGCCGCGGGGCCGTTCCGGAGAAGGAGCAGTAATTCCTGGTGAGGCACAGGATAAAGTATTTCCAGAGGGAGGGGCGCGTTTGGGTATTCATGTCTGCCCGTTTTCATAGCACGTCCCGCGGGAAAACTGCAATGGCAAAAGAAACATCCGGGCTTGATTTTCAGGAACGCCCCCTTAAGGTGTCCGTCCTGCAACCTGTTGTTGATGCTGTGATGAAGTCTCTTTTTCTGAGAAACGGCCTGTTTGCCGTCTGCTGGTGCGCCGCTTTTTCCGCAGCGGAGGCCGGCGTGGGAATAACGCAGCCCCAGTCGGTGCCGGGCGCGCCCCTTCCGTCCCTGTGCCGTGTGCTGGACCGCGGCCCCGTTCTGTACCGGAGTGATTCTTCCTGGATTAGAAAAGTGAAGCTGACCTTGATCGGCCAGTACCAGACGGCCGCCGTCAGTTCCAACGGGGCCAACAAGTTCTGCCCCTCCTCCGGCGGCCATAACAGCGAGTGGCGGCGCGCCTACCTGGGCGGGGATGTTGTGATGGGGGACGGCTCCTGGCGCCTGTCCAACCTGACGAACGTGGGGGACTTGGAGGGCCGCCACCGTGAAGTGCGCGGGGAATGGACCGGCAGCCGCACGGAGTGGTCCCTGTATGAACTTTATCTGGAAAAGACCGTGCCCGGCGTCAAGTTCAGGGCCGGGAAGCTGACTCCGCACCTGACGTCCGAATACTGCCTGGCATCCTCCCGGATCAAGACGGTGGAGAGGTCCGCCCTGTGCAATGAATTGATTCCCATCTCCAACTGGGGATTGGAGGCCAATTTCCAGAAGAACGCCAGGAGCCTGTACCATTCCTACGGCATTTATCTGAATGCGAACGGCACGGACCTGAAGGATGAAATACAGTTCCATTCCGCAGACAACGTGTTTGCCCTGAACGCCATGAAATGGAAGGTGGCGTCCCCCGCATGGGACAGCCAGACCCTGGGTTACCAGTACGCGCATAATTTTACGGAATGGCGGGGAAGAAAGATTCCTTCCACTTCCGATTACTGCGGAACGGGAGCCCAGGACGTTATTTCCCTGAGCTGGGATGCCAGCCGGGGGGCTTTTTCCGTGATGGGAAACCT
This sequence comes from Akkermansia muciniphila, assembly GCF_018709685.1. Taxonomy (GTDB): domain Bacteria; phylum Verrucomicrobiota; class Verrucomicrobiia; order Verrucomicrobiales; family Akkermansiaceae; genus Akkermansia; species Akkermansia muciniphila_E. The sequence continues at coordinate 67,622 of NZ_JABDHQ010000011.1, read as the reverse complement.
GCTGGCGGGCGTGGGGATTGTGGGCCAGCCGGGCGCCAAGAATGTGTACGGCCTGGTTCTTCAGCCCGTTTACCGGATTTCACCCCATTTGGAAGGCGTATTCCAGTACCAGTGTTCGTTCGGCAACCGTTCCGTGAAACTGAACACCCGGTACGCTCCCAGCGTCACCCATTATCCCGGGTGGGTGGACAGCATGCATTCCTTTTACCTGGGGCTGAACTGCTACCTGTGCCCGGAAGCGGTCAATGCGGTGAAGCTGATGCTGGCGGTGGAGTACGTCACCAGCCGGGTGGATTCCGCAATGGCCAAGGCGTTCAACGGCTGGAGCGTATTCGGCGCCGTCCGTTTCAAGTTCTGATTTTCCGTCCGGCCCTACTGTAATTTTCTCAGTACGGTGGGCTGGTAGGCGGGTAGCGCCGGAATAGGCACATAGCCCGGAGGCAGCTGGTCCCACACGGGATGCATGGGCTGCGCGTCCGCTTCAAAAACGGCTCCGTTGAAGGATTTGATGATGGTGCGGATGGCCCCGGACGGAGCCGGCTGGATCACGAAGGGACGCGGGGCGGACTCCTGAAGGTTCATGTTCAGGTTGACCTCCGCTTCGTTCCAGGCGGGCCAGACGTCGGACGGCGAGGATATTTCACGGATTTCCGTGTTGGTGGCGGAACGGGGTGTGTGGAAGAAGGGGCTGTCCGGGTCGCCGTCGTTCAGCCAGATTTCCTCGTCCGGCGGTTCGGTGGTGATGACCGTTTCCTTCCGGTCGTCCGTGTGGTGGAATTCATAGCCGGACAGGGCGTTGCCGTCCCTTTCCATCCTGTCGTCATTCATGTGGATATCAATGGCGGGGCTGCTTTTGGGAGCCGTGTGCCTTATTTGTGAATGGAACAGGGCTGCCTGCCGTTTGAGGGCTTCCGGAGAGGTGCCGCGCGCGTATTTGGGGAAGAAAACGCTCTTGGTGTCTATTTTGCCGGGACGGACCTTTACCGGCTCGTCCGACAGTTCAAAAATGTACTTTACAGGCAGTTCCGTCGCGGAAGCTCCGCCACAGAACCATCCCAGGGACGCCAGGCCCAGGCACGTCAGGAGATACAGGCGCGGTGCAAATTTCATTAGTGGTTGAACTGGTTTCAGTAAAACAAAAAGAGGGGAAATATTCAATGATAAAAGAGAAAATCCCGTTTCTGCGGCGCATGACGGCGTTTTGCGCGTTTTCGTGTGCCGGAGGCGGTATTTCCGTCATTTCTCTTCTTGGCACGCCCGTGCGCCTGTCCTATGGTGATGGGCATGATGAAAAAAATTGTTGCCGGGTGTGTGGCCGCCTCCGTATCCCTTCTCTGGTGCGGGTGTGACCGCAAGGCCGTCTCCGGGGAAAAACAGGGGGCCCCTGCCGGGGAGCGGGAAGAACCTGCCGCGAAAAAGGCGGAAAAAGGGGAGGCCGGAAGATGGAAGGACCGTCTGGACGCCGCCTCCGCCGCATCCCATAAGAAGGGTAATGACAAGGAGCAGGTGAAGGCTCTCAATGATGTGGCCGCCCTGTACGCGGAGGGATTGCAGAACGGCTGGGCGCACCCGCTGGATGTGCGCGCCTGGTGTGACTCCGTGGCGGAGGCCGGGTCCGGATATTCCGGGGAAACGGTCATCGGCGCCATGTACCTGTACGGAACCGGCATCAAGCGTGACGCCGCGGCGGCCAGGGAATGGTTTGAATACGGGCTGGCACGCCCCGGCAGCCAGCGGGGAAATGCCCTGTACATGCTGGGCATGATGTATTTCAAGGGAGACGGGGTGAACCGGGACCCGAACAAGGCGCTGGAGCTGTGGCACAAGGCGTCGGATGAGGAGCACCCTGCGGCCATGGGGCTGCTGGGCCGGGCTTACATGGAAGGGAAAATGGGCTTTGACAAGGATGCCGCCTCCGGACTGGTGCTGCTGGAAAAGGCCGCCAACGGGGGCAATACGCCTTCCTCCGTGTACCTGGGGAACCTTTATGCCAGGGGGGAGGGCGTGCCGCAGGACATGGAGCGCGCCATGAAATGGTATGAACAGGCGGCTTCCGCCGGGGACGCCCATGCCCAGTACATCGTGGGCCTGGCGTACCTGGATGGTTCCGGCGTTCCCGTGGACGAGGGAAAGGCATTCAACTGGCTCCGGCTGGCCGCCGGGCAGGACCACGTCAACGCCATGCTGATGCTTTCCGTCTGCTACAGCACCGGAAAGGGAACCAGGCAGGATGCGGACATGGCGGAAGTCTGGAAAAAGAAGGCGCTCCAGTTGAATGCGGAGCGGGAGGGGGCCTCCGCGCCGCGGACGGAGGAACGCTAGTCTTCCGCAATGCCTTCCCGTATCTCACGGTTCAGGAAATCCAGGGCCTGTTTGCGTTCCAGAATAATGTTCCCCTGGCCGTCCGGGATGACCAGCAGGCCGTCCCGGTGTTCCAGAATGGCGTGGATCATGGCGAAAACGTGGCCCAGGGCGCATTCATCCTCCAGTATGAAGCGCAGCATTTTGGTGCGGCTCCCTATTTGCTGGAGGGCCGCGCGGTCCCTTTTGAACGCCTGCCGGGCGTCGTCCGTCTCCATGACCCAGAACACGTCCAGCTGGGATTCCCCCTCTTCGTCCAGGTATTCTCCTTCCAGCACATGCTCCGGAGCATGTTCCGGCGCGCCGGAAAGGTTCAGACGGAAGCAGGCGTCCAGGCGGAACATGTTCTTCTGCAATTCCTCCGCCACGGGCAGGGGCTCATTCTGAATAAAAAGCCAGAATTCCTGCTCTTCCGGGGCTGGGGCGGCGTGGGTCATGGGCGGATTGTGGCATTCCGGCGGCATTTTCCCACCCGGATTTGTGACATTGAGGCGGTGTGCGCGGATTTTTGGATGTTCAATGCCGCTCCTCCCGATTAAAAACAGGGGCATGAGTATTCCCGTAATGATGACGATTGCCGGTTCAGACTGTTCCGCCGGGGCCGGACTTCAGGCGGACCTGAAGGCGGCCCATGCCATGGGGGCGTTTGCGCTGACGGCGGTCACCTGCGTCGTTTCCGAGGTGCCGGGGCTGGTGCGCGGCATTCAGGAGGTGGACCCGGCCTTGGTCGCGGACCAGGTGAGGATTAATCTGGAGCATTTTCCCATAACCGCCGTAAAAACGGGCATGCTGTATTCTCCGGCCATTGTCCGTGCGGTGCATGAGGTGCTTTCCGGCACGGATATTCCCGTGGTGGTGGACCCTGTCATGATCGCTACGGCGGGAGACCGCCTGATGAGGGAAGAGGCCGTAGCCGTTTATGAAGAGCTTTTGCTGCCGGGCGCGGCCCTGCTGACCCCCAATCTGGATGAAGCCGCCGTCCTGCTCCGGAGTTCCGCCAATCCCGGGAGAGATGAACTGCCGGAGTGCGCCGCGCGGCTGGCCCTCAGGTACGGGTGCCCTGTTCTTTTAAAAGGAGGCCATCTGGAAGGAGACTGCCGGGACGTGCTGGCCGGGCCGGACGGCCGCATTCTGGGGGAATGGAACCGTCCGCGCGTGCAGGATGTGAGCACCCATGGAACGGGCTGTTCCCTCTCCGCCGCCATTGCGGCGCGGCTGGCCGCCGGGGACGGGCTGGCCACGGCGGTGGAACGCGGCCTGGACTTCATTGCCGCCGCCATCCGGGACCACCTGCGGTGGGAACATCCGGTACGGGTGGACGCGCTGAAATTGTGGTAGAATGCCGTCTCCTTTCCGCGCTGCTTCCCTCCGTTCCGTTTACCGGGGCCCGGTTGGGAAAAGCAGGGAGTGCCGAGGTCTTTCTGTGCCTTAATAATGCTTTGTGCTTGCGTATGGCATGCGGGGTTGGTAGTTGTATCCACGCCCATGTGCCACATGGAGCTCTTAAAAATTAGTAAATATCATAGCAATTATCACTATGGGACAGCAAATCCGCAAAGTCACCAAGCGCCGCAGACGTGTTGAATACATCAAGCGTAAGAAGGAACAGTCCAAGTTGAATTCCAATACGCCTATTCGTCTGGCCGTTCCCGTTGCCAAGGACGCCAAGCCTGCCGCCAAGGAAGCTCCCGCCAAAAAGACCGCGGCCAAGGCCCCCGCCAAGAAGGCTGAAACCAAGGCCCCCGCAGCTAAGAAGGCCCCCGCCAAAAAGCCGGCTGCCAAGAAGGCCGCCGAACCCGCCGCTGAATAATTGCCCGGGCGGAGGTTTCTCCCTCCGTGCGTCAATCAAACAGTTTTCACAAGCCGCCGCGTATTTGCGTGGCGGCTTTTTGCATACCCGGAACCCTCCTGCCTTCAAAAGGGTCAAGGGCAGGGGAGGAGGGATTTTCCCTCCCGCGCCGGGAAGGCACGGGAGGGGTTTTGAATGGCGTCTTCTTCCCCGGTTCATGACATGTAAACGAGGCTTCTTCTGGGGTCTTCCGGAATGATATTGACTCTATCGCCCGGAGGCGTACAAAAAGAAATAACACCATCTTGTTTTCTCAAATATGCGCCATCGTACTACAGACACCGCCAAGGGGCACCGCAATTACATCATCATTGCATTTGACGTGCTTCTTTTCCTGGCCATGCTCAAGTGGCTCCCCGTGGAGCCGGAAGTAGCCAGGGGGCTGGCCATACTCACCTTCATCGGCATCCTGTGGCTGACGGAGGCCCTGCACGTGACCGTAACCGCCCTGATGGTGCCGGTGCTTGCCATGTTCATGGGCATTCTTCCGGGAGCCAGGGCGCTGGCAGGTTTTGCTGATCCCACCATCTTTCTGTTCTTTGGCGGTTTTGCCATGGCCGGTGCCCTTCATGAACAGAAAATTGACATCTGGCTGGCGGGGAAAATTCTTCAAATGGCCCGGGGAAGCCTGGGCATGGCGCTGGTGCTGATCTTCCTGGCTACGGCCTTCCTCTCCATGTGGATGTCCAACACGGCCACGGCGGCCATGATGCTCCCCCTGGTGATCGGCCTGCTGGACCGTATTCCTCCGGAAAAACTCAAGACCACAGCTCCCTTTGCCGTGCTGGGAGTGGCGTACAGCGCTTCCATTGGCGGCATGGGAACGCTGGTAGGCTCCCCGCCCAATGCCATTGCGGCGCATGAGCTCGGCATGGGATTTGCGGAATGGTTCCGGATTGCCATGCCGCTTGTCCTGGTGTTCGGGGTAATTGTCTTCTTCCTGATGTACCTGTTCTTCCGGCCGCGGCTGGGCCTGCATGTGGACATGACCCCGGAAGACAGTGAGGAATCCGCCGCGCGGTTGAATGCCAAACAGGTGCGCGTGCTGGTCCTATTCGTGCTGGTGGCGGGGAGCTGGATGTGCAGCAGCTTCCTTTCCGCCGCGCTGGGCGGCATTCCGGCCATGGATACGCTCATTGCGCTGTGCGCCGCAGTGCTCCTGCCCCTGTGCGGAGTCATCAACTGGGGCGGCATTGCCAAAAATACGGACTGGGGCGTTCTGCTCCTGTTCGGCGGCGGCATCACGCTCAGCAGTATTCTCGTCCAGACAGGCGCGGCCGGATTTCTTGCGGACCAGGTATCCGCCATTGCCATGGGGCAGAACCCCCTTGTCATTCTGCTCATTATCAGCGTCTTCATCTCGTCACTCACGGAATTTTGCTCCAATACGGCCAGTGCTGCCCTGGTGGCTCCCCTGATGGTGACGGTGGCCGCCGCCATGGGAATGTCCGCCACGCCGCTGGTGCTTCTGGTGGGCATAGGCGCTTCCTGCGCCTTCATGCTCCCGGTATCCACGCCGCCCAACGCCCTGGCCTATGCCACGGGGAAATTCCCCCAGATGACCATGGTCAAGGTAGGCTTGCTGATTGACGGAGTGCTCATCTTCGTCAAGGCCTTCTGGGCGTGGATCTTCTGGATGTAGGGTGGAGAGTGGAGAGTGGAGAGTGCCGCGGGGTGGCGTTTTATTTTGCCGGAGCGGATGCGCCCTGCGCCTTTTCCTGGAGCTTCCGCGCCGCTTTCTTATCCAGCTTGGCCAGTTTGGCAATCAGGTAGAAGAAGGAGGGAATGAAGAATACGCCGATGAAGACGGCCGTAATCATCCCGCCAATCACCCCCACGCCCACCACCTGCCGCGCCGCCGCTCCCGCGCCCGTAGCCAGGGCCAGCGGAAGGCAGCCCATGATGAACGCAAAGCAGGTCATCAGGATGGGGCGCAGGCGGATTCTGGCCGCGTCCAGCGTGGCCGTGAGCAGGTCTGTGCCCTGCCGGAGTTCCAGCACGGCAAATTCCACGATAAGAATGGCATTTTTAGCCGCCAGCGCAATCAGCACGATGAGGCCGATTTCCGAGTAAATGTTCAGGTCCAGCCCGAATATCCACAGGGCCAGGAAAGCGCCCAGGATGGCGATGGGAGCGGTCATGAAGATGGCCACGGGCAGTGACCAACTTTCATACAGGGAGGCCAGGATCAGGAAGACGAACACGGCGGAGGCAATGAAGATCATGCCGATGGTGATGCCCTTCTGCGCCTGTTGTTCCTGGTAGCTCATGCCGGAATAGTCATAGCCCATGCCTGCCGGCATGGTCTGGGCAAAGACTTCCTCCAGCGCGCCCATCACCTGCCCGGAGGAATAGCCGGGCGCCGGAGTGACGTTAAGCTGGGAGCTGTTGAACATGTTCTGGCGGATCAGGAATTCCGGGGCCCAGCCATGCGTGACGTTGATGACGGAATCCAGCGGGACCGGGTCTCCGTCATTGTTGCGCACGTAGAACATGGAAAGCTTGTCGATGTTGTTCCGGTACGGTGCGTCCGCCTGCATGTACACCTGCCATTCCTGGCCATAAATGTTGAAGTTGTTCAGGAAGGTGCTCCCCATGTACGCCTGGATGGTCGCGTAAATCTCATCCACGTTCATGTTCTGGAGGGTGGCCTGTTCCGTGTTCACATTCAGATTGTACTGAAGGTTGGAGGGAGACATGAAATTGCTGATGCCCGCGATTTCTGGCCGTTTCCCGGCGGCCGCGATGAATTTGGCCGTATTGGCGGCCAGGAATTTCTCGCCGATGCCCTGGCGGTCTTCCAGCAGGAAGGTGACGTCCCCGGACGTGCCCACGCCCGGCAGGGGCGGCGGCGGCACCACATACGCCATGCCGGAGGAAATCTCCGCGTTCAGCTTGCTCTTCAGCCTGGCGGCGATGCCGTCCGCCGTCATCCCGGGAGCCTTCCGTTCGGACCACGGTTTCAGGGAAATGAAGAAGAAGGCGTTGGAGGAGCTCTGGACGGAGCTGATCAGGTTGAAGCCGTTCACGGTGGTGACCACCTCCACGCCGGGGTTCTCCCGGATGATCCGTTCAATCCGTGCGGAGGTGGCCTCCGTGACGTTCAGGGAGGTATTGTCCGGCATTTCCACGCCGCCGAACAGGTAGCCCTGGTCTTCATTGGGCAGGAAACCTGTGGGAATGAGCTTGGCCAGTGGGAAGAGCGCGGCCGTCATGGCGGCCAGCAGCAGGATGGAAAGCCACATGCGGCGGATGAGCCACGCGCAGGCGTTCACGTACCAGTCCCGCGCTTTGCCGAATCCGTTGTTGAAAGCCTTGAATAACGGTCCCAGCAGGGGAATGGTATCTGATTGGCCCGATTTCAGCAGCCCGGCGGACAGGGTGGGGCTGAGGGACAGGGCGCAGAAGGCGGAAATGAGGATGGCCGTGCCGATGGTGACGGCAAACTGCTCAAACAGCTTGCCCGTGACGCCGGGCAGCAGCATGGTGGGAACGAACACGCAGGCGATAACCAGGGCCGTGCTCACCACGGGGCCGGAAACCTCCCGCATGGCGGCGATGGTGGCCTGCATGGGCTTTTCCCCGTGGGAAATATGGTTCTTCACCGCCTCCACCACCACGATGGCGTCATCCACCACCAGGCCGATGGCGAGCACCAGCCCCATCAGGCAGATAGTGTTGATGGAGAAACCGAAGAACGGGAAGGCGATGAAAGCGCCGATGATGGAGACCGGAACGGCAAAGGCCGGAATCAGCGTGCCGCGCCAGCCCTGCAGGAAGATGAACACCACCAGCACCACGAGGCCCAGGGCCGTGACCAGCGTGTTGACGATGTCGTCAATGCCGGCGCGGACGGCCAGGGTGGAATCCAGGGACACCAGGTAGTCCATTCCGGGAGGCAAATTGCTCTTTTCCAGCAGGGCCTTGATATTGTCCACCATCTGGAGGGCATTCCCTCCGGGCGCTTCATAGATGCCGATGGAGGCGGCAGGCATGCCGTTCACGGAAGAACTCAGGCTGTACGTCTCCGATCCCAGTTCCACGCGGGCGACGTCGCTCACCCGCACAATGGAGCTGCCCTGTCCGCGCACCACGATGTTCTCAAACTCCTTCACGCTGGTCAGGCGTCCGGGGGCCTTCACGGTAAAGGAAAGCTGCTGGTCCGGCGGCGCGGGCTGCGCGCCTATCTTGCCCGCGGGGTTCACGGCGTTCTGGGCCTGCACGGCCAGCATCACGTCACGGGCCGTGATGTTCAGGGCCGCCATCTTTTCCGGATTCAGCCAGATGCGCATGGCATAACGGCCGGCTCCGAACACCTGCACGTCGCCCACGCCGGGCACGCGCTTGATGGCGTCCACCATGTTGATATAGGCGTAATTCGCCAGCCAGAGGCCGTCGTAGGTTCCCTGGGGGGAATAAAAGCTGACCACCAGGGCGGGCAGTCCGCTGGTCTTGCGCAGGGAGACGCCCAGCTCGCTCACTTCCGGCGGAAGCTGGGAGGTGGCCTGCCCGTAGCGCAGGTAGGAAAGCACCTGGTCCATATTCGCCTCCGTTCCGGTTTCGAAGAGGATCATCATGCTCATCTGCCCGTTGTTGGTATTGACGGAAGTCATGTAGGACATGCCGTCCACACCGGACATCTGCTGCTCAATGGGGGAGGCGATGGACTTGACCACGGTTTCGCAGTCCGCGCCCGGATAGGTGGCCGTCACCTGGATGGAGGGAGGGATGATATCCGGATACTCGGAGATGGGAAGCCGCAGAATGGCAAAGCTCCCCAGCAGCACAAGGATGATGGAGAGGCAGATGGAAAGAATGGGGCGCTTGATGAAGAAATCAGCCATGGGGAGAGGAGCTTACGGGTTGCTGGCGGGGACGGCCTTCAGATGTGCGGCCGGGTTCCTGGAGGCCATTTCCGCCTGGAGAAGGCCATCCACCACCACCTTGCTCTGCGGGGTGAGGGAATCCGGTTGAAGCGGGATGACCTGCTGGCGCTCCCCTACCTGGGTTCCGGCCTGTACGGGGATGATGGAAGGGTGGTTGCGTTCATCCAGCGTGATGACGAAAAAGCGGCCCTGGGTGGAAAGAAGGGCCTTGGCCGGAACGGTCAGCGCGTTCTGGACGGTAGCCAGCTTTGCCGTGGCGGTGATGAACATGCCGGGGCGCAGCAGGTAATTTCCGTTGGGAAGGTCCGCCTGCACGCGGATGGTGCCCGTCTGGGGGTTGAACGCCCGGTCAATGGCTACCACGGTAGCCTGTTCCGGGTACTTGGTGCCGTCCTTCAGCGTAATGTCCAGCTTGCTGCCCGTCTGGACGCCTTCATCTCCGTTCTTGCCCGCCTGCTGGATCCATTCCTGCTGGGTGACGGCAAAATTGACACGGATGGGGTTGACGGAGGAAACGATGGCGAGGGGGCCGCTCTCCGGGCTGACCAAGTCGCCGATGTTCGTCTTGGAAATGCCGGCAATCCCGTCAAAGGGGGCATAAAGCACCGTATAGGAAAGATTCTTCTCCGCCAGGGCCAGGGCCGCGGTGGCCTGCTGCACCTGCGCCTGCGCGGCAATGGCGGACAGGCGCGTGTCCTCATACTTCTGCTTGGAAATGGCGTTCTCCGCGGCCAGCGGCTTGTAAATCTCCGCGTCGTAATTCAACTGCTGGAGCTGGGCCCGGGCCTGTTCCAGCGTGGCTTTGGCCCTGGATACCTGGTCCTTGAAGGTGGAATCGTCAATGCGGAAGAGTACTTCCCCTTTTTTCACCGGGGCGCCGTTGGAATAATTCTGCGTCAGCAGGTAGCCCGTGATCTGGGGAACGATGGAGGCGTTGTCCACCCCGTCCAGGTGGCCCACCCAGCTTCCCTCCACAGGAATATCCATGGTAACCGGTTGTTCGTAAATGAGCGTGGGCGTCTCATGCGGAATCTGTTCCGTCTTTTTGCACCCGGAGAAAACGAGGGAGAACAGGAAGAGGAGAACGGCGGAACCGGAGATAGAGCCCGTCAGGCGTGTCAAGTCCATGCTGTGAATGACACGCCTGCGCGCTCCTTTGTTGAAAGAAGGGGCCCCGGACGGGAACGCCGTCCGTGTCATGCAGGCGCATTCCGCCGAATGAGATTGTCCGGAAGGCTTACGGGCGGCGGAGGGATTTGTCCGGCGTGAACGCCCGCACCAGCTCCCCGATCCACAGGACGATGGAAGTGCCCGCGAAAATGAGGCCCCAGTCCGTCCAGCTCAGCGGCACCACGTTGAACATCTTGCCGCCGAAGGTGACGATGAGGTACTGCCCGGCCAGGATGAGCAGGGCCACCAGCCCGAATCCGCCGATGCTGGCCCCCATGCGGGCAAAGGCACTCTGGTGCGTGTTGAAGGCCTTGGCATTGAACATATTCCAGAATTGGAGGAGAACAAAGATGGTGAAGAACAGGGACAGTTCATAGCCCGTCAGTTCATGTTCCGGGGAGGAGAAATCCAGATAGCTGCCAAAGTAGCCGCTGAGGCTGAACTGCGTCAGGCTGGTGATGTCCGCATGCTTGAAGTACTGGAGCAGGCCGAACAGGAAGGCCACGAACAGGATGCCCACGCCCAGGATGTTCCGGCCCATGGGGCGGGTGATGATATGGTCCGTGGTCTTGCGCGGCGGGTCCTGCATCACGCGTTCGTCCGGCGGAAGGGAAGCCAGCGCCAGCGCGGCGAAGGTATCCATGATGAGGTTCACCCAGAGCATTTGGGTGACCGTGAGGGGGGATTCCGTGCCCAGGAACGCGCCGATGAGCACGATGAGGCAGGCCGCCACGTTGATGGTCATCTGGAAGACGATGAAGCGCTGGATGTTCCGGTACAGGGAGCGCCCCCACATGACGGCGCGGGAAATGCTCATGAAGGAGTTGTCCAGAATGGTGATGGCGCTGGCTTCCTTGGCCACGGTGGTACCGTCCCCCATGGAAAGGCCCACCTGCGCGGCGTTCAGGGCGGGAGCGTCGTTCGTGCCGTCCCCGGTCACGGCCACCACCTGGTCCTTCTTCTGGAGCAGTTTCACCAGGCGTTCCTTGTCCATGGGCCTGGCGCGGCACATGATTTTCAGGTCCATCACGCGGTTCAGCAATTCTTCGTCCGGCGTCTGCTCAAACTCCACGCCCGTCATCAGGCGGTCCGGCGTGTCCGCCTCCGTCCACAGGCCGATCTGGCGGCCTATTTCCCGCGCGGTGCCGGGCGTGTCCCCGGTGACGATCTTAATGCTGATGCCCGCGTCCATGCAGTCCTTCACGGCCTGGGGCACGTCGTCCCGCACAGGGTCTGAAATGGCGGCGATGCCCAGGTAAACCAGGTCCGTGCGGATGACGCGGCCGTCCTCGAACACCGGGGCGTCATCATCCAGGATGCGGTACGCGAAGCCCAGCGTGCGCATGGCCTGGTTCTGGTAGGCCAGCAGCTGTTCCTCAATGGCGGGGCGCATGTCTGCGGCAGGCACCCGGCCTTCCGGAGTCAGAACTGTGGAGCACAGGCCCAGCACGATTTCCGGAGCGCCCTTCACGTAAAGGACTTTTTTACCCAGCAGGGGGGATTCCACCACGGTAGCCATGTACTTGCGCTCCGTGGAGAAGGTAAGCTGTTCCAGCACGCGGGCGTTTTCACGCAGGTCCAGGTAATTCACGCCCTGGCCGTGCAGCCACAGCAGGAGCGCCCCTTCCGTGGGATTGCCCAGGGCCTTGATGTGGTCCGGGTCCGCATAATCCAGAAAGGCGGTGGAGTTCACGGAAATGCCCTCCCGGATCAGGCCGCCCAGCTCGTTGTCCGCCGGGGCGGCATTACCCAGACCGTAGAAATCCGCCTTGTACACGTTCATCTGGTTGCGTGTCAGGGTGCCCGTCTTGTCCGTGCAGATGACGGTGGCCGCCCCCATGGTTTCGCACGCGTGCATCTTGCGCACCAGGTTGTTGTTGGCCAGCATGCTCTTCATGCTCAGGGCCAGGCTCAGGGTGACGCTCATGGGCAGCCCTTCCGGCACCGTGACCACGATGACGGTCACTGCGATCATGACCGTATTCAGAATGTAGGTTCCCGCGCTCAGCCATTCCACGGGGCCGGGCAGGTGGGAGAAGTACAGGGTGAGGCGGCCGATGATGATGAGGGCCGCAATGGCGTAGCTGGCCCAGGTGATGAGGTCGCCCAGCCGGGAAAGCTGGCGGTTGAGGGGCGTCTGCACCTTGTTGTCAATCTGGGAGCCTTCATAGACCTTCCCGTATTCCGTCTTGTCCCCCACGGAAGTCACTTCCATGATGCCGTGGCCGTCCACCACGGTGGTTCCCTTCAGGACATGGTTGGAGGGGTAGGTGGCGTCCTTCTTGAATTCCGCCTCCACCGTGGTCTTGCCGATGAGGGGTTCCCCCGTCAGCGTGGACTCGTTCACCTGGAGGGAAACGGCTTCCAGCAGCACGCCGTCCGCCGGGACTTCCTCCCCGGTATTCAGGATGACGATGTCTCCCACGACCACGTCGCGGCGGGGCAGTTCGCAGATGTTGCCGCCGCGGATGACCTGGACCATGGTGTCGTCATTGACCTGGTTCAGGATTTCAAATTTCTTGTTGGCGCTCACTTCAAAGGCGAAGCCCACGCAGGTGGCCAGCAAAATGGCTACCAGGATGCCCACGGGTTCCAGGAAGACGCTGGCCGGCTCCGCTCCGGTGAAGAACTGGTAGCAGGCCACGCCTACGGACAGGAGCAGGGCAACCAGCAGAATCTTGATGATGGGGTCTGAGAATTTCTCCAGGAACTGCTTCCACAGGGGTTCCTTTTCCGGGGGCGTCAGGATGTTGACCCCGTATTTGGTCCGGTTTTCCAGAACCTGCTGTTCAGAAAGCCCCTGGTGATGTGCTGCACTCTTCATTGTTGAGATGTTTCTTTACCTGATTGGACTGCGTGAGGAAAGTGCGGAGGAGGATTTGCGGGGATGATGACGGGAGTTTTTGGGAAAGCTGCGCCGCCGCGCTCCCTCCGTGCCGTAAAGTCCGGCATTGTTGCCTTGACTTTGACGGAGTTCCGGCGATTCTGGAGCACCTATGTGGAATGATCTTTCTCATGGCCTTTCCGTACTGGCGGACGCTCTTTCCTTCCTCTCCCGCTCCTGGGGGTTCTGGGTCTGCGTGGGCAGCGTGGCCGGACTGGCCGCCGTTTATGCCTGGTGGAGAAAGAGGCTCGCCCTGTGGGCCTTTGTCCTGTCCTTCCTTTCCCTCCTGGCGGTGGTGGGGCTGGCGTGCCAGCGGATGATGCATAAAAACACCTTCCTGTGGATTCAGGAACCGGCGCTCCAGGCCGTGTCCGGAACGTATGAGGTGGAATCCACTCCCCGGGTGCGGTTATTTTACCGTCCCCAGGAGCTGAAGCGCTTTTTCCAGATCAGTTCCTCCACGATTCTCCTGCATGAAGACGGCACGTGTGAGATTTCCTCCTTCCCGCGCCCGGAGGCGTGGGGCCGGTGGATTTCCCATCCGGAGGACAGGGACGACCTTTCCGTGCTGGAAGAGGACCTCGTTTCCTCCTGCCGGGGCACCTGGTCCCTGGTGAAAAAAGAGGGGTATTACGGCGTCTCCATCGTCTATTCAGCCGGAACCAGCCTCACCCTTTACCTGGGAGGGGAGAATATGGAATGCCTGGTGATGCCCGTGAACCCTTCCGACCCGCTGGAAGCGGTGACGTTTGAGAAAAGGTTCTGAACCGTGTCCGCTCCTGCGGTCCGGGGGTGCAGTAAATTCAGGGAAGGCCGGAAAACCAGCCTCCCTGAAAGGGGGGCTATTTGACCTTTCCCCCTTCGTACACCAGTACTTCAAAGGGTTTCAGCGTGAACGTCAGCTCCTTGTCGACGTCCACAGTCTTGCCGGAGAAGCCGTCCAGAGGGCGCTGGTCATCATAGGAATCCTTGAAGGTGATGGTGCCCTTCACCTCCGCGGGAATGTCCAGGAGGCTGCGGAGGGTGCCGGTCAGGCTCTTTTCCTGGTCGGAGGAGTTGCGGAGGGCCAGGGTGGCCTTGTTCTTGTTCCACGCGGCCCAGCCGTACACGGCGCCTTCACTGGTCTCCTTGTTCCACGGATTGCCGCCCACCCAGTGCACGTCGTCCAGCACGTCCGCATTGCGGCGGATCCACTTGATGCCCTTGGCCAGCTCGTCCCACAGCACGCCTCCGCTGGCGTTCATCAGGTCCCGGTCCACGTAAAGTTCCTGGAGGGAGGTACCGCAGGCCGTGGCGCAGCGAAGTTCCTTCTTCACGTTTTCAGGATCGCGGGGCATGCACGCGGGCGGACCGAACTTGGTGACCATCAGGCCGTGGGTCATCATGGAATTGATGGGCATCAGCGGGGAGCCCTGCACAAAAACCTCGTGAACCAGGCGGTCGCGGTAGGTAATCCACTTGTCCCGGTTGTCGCCCACGCCGATGGTGCCGAAGTCGTTTTCCTGCCTCCATACGGAATCCGCGTAGCGGAACCAGAAGGGAGAGGCCCACGTACCCACGGTGCAATTGATGTAAAGGTCTCCCTTCTTCTGGCGCAGGGCGTTCAGCACGCGGATGATGCCTTCCGCATCCTCCTCATTGCCGGGGCCCTTGGCGTGGAAGTGGGTGCTGATGCCGTCGAATTTGAAGTACTTCATATTGTAGTCCTTCACCATCTGGGAGCAGCGGCCCACAAAGGCGTCAAAGTATTCCTTGTTGGAAAGCTGGAAATTGCCGATCTTGTTGTCCGGATGCTTCACATTCCAGTGGGCCAGGCGCTTGCCCTTGGAGGCCCCATAGCCGCCCACCGGGCCCAGCCAGGTGCCGATTCCGGCCTTCTGCCTGCCCGCGGCGGCGTCAATGCGCTTGAAGCCCTGCGGGAACATCTTGTGGAAATCCCACAGGCTGTTGAACTCGTCCCAGCCGTCATCCCAGACAAAGGCGTCAATGGTCATGCCGCGTTTCTGGAAAAACTGTTCCTGCCAGTCCTTCAGCACGGCCAGGCACTGCTCTTCCGTCATGCGCTTGGCGGGGTCTGAATCATTATTCCGGTTGATGTTCAGTTCATACCAGGAGTTATAATGGATGAACGGGCGGTAGGGCATCACGCGTTCCCGCTCCATATAGGCCAGGAAGGAGCGGCGCTGCTGGCCGGGGGCGAAGATGCCGAGGACGGAGGACACCTCCCACACTTCCCTGGGCTGCATGGTGGTTTTACGGCTCCAGACGCCCTGGGCAAGCTGGGAATCGTCCGCCTGGGCGTCTTCCTTTTCCTCCAGCGTGCGCACGGGCAGGGAGAAGGTGATTTCCCCCTTGCTGGCGATTGGTTCGCTCTTGGTCTGGGCCCAGTAGCGCAGCAGGTAGTTTCCCTTGGCGGGAATCTTCACCGTGTAGGTATTGTTGCTGCTTGCGTCTCCGGTGCTCCCGGCGTGGAAGTCGGAGTCAAGGACGGCGCCCTTGGCGGAAAGGAGCTGCACGCCGGCGATGTTCAGCTTGTTGTTCCCTTTGTCGCCCCCCTTGTACCGGAACGTGACGGTGCACGGGCCCTTGCCGTCAATGGTGACGGGGCCTTCCGCGCAGGCTACCTGCTCCCCGTACTGCTTTTTCAGCTCCTGCGGAATATTGAAATTTCCCGTCCATGAAGCCGTGGTCCATTTGTCCGCGTTCCAGGCGGCGGATTCCCCGCCTTGCGCGTTTCCAGCGCCTCCCACGGTATTGATGCCCATGGGCGTTTCCAGGGCGGTGAAGGCCAGATCGTTCACGATGAGCGCGCCCCTGGCGTTGCCGGAAACGGAGGGGGCGCCCGCCTTCCCTTCCACCAGGTCATACTGCATGGCCACGATGCTCTTCATCTGGATGGGCTTCGTGCTCACCAGGCGGAGTTCCTGGCGCAGGTAATGGGAATTGTCCCGGAGCACGGCGCGCCAGGAGAGCAGCAGGGAGCCGTTCAGCGCCTGGAAGGTGGCTGTCACGGCTTTTCCGGGGAAGCGGTCCGCCAGCTTGAACGCCTTGGGATTGGCCTGGAGGGTGACGAGCTTGACGTCAGCCGCCTTCAGGTCTGAGGACTTGATGCTCCTGCCGTCCTGAAGATTGATGATGAACAGTTCCTCCCCTGCCTTGGCCACCGGCCCCAATTTGGACGTCATGCCTCCAAAGGAAAGCTTGCCGCCGCGGTTGAGGAATTTGGCCGTCAGAATATTGTTGGAAAGGGTATAGCCGGAAGCAGCCTGCTCCGCATGGGCCGCGCCGGGCGTGGGGCCGGGAAAAACAACTGCTGCGGAAGCGGTGGCGAGGCTTCCCAGAACGGTGGCCAGCACAAGAGCCTGAGTAAGGAATTTCATGATGTGGTAAAGAAAAATGGAGCTAGGGTGCCAACATAGCGCGCGCCGTATTTTCTGCAAGAAAAAAGGCTGTGGGTGGGATGGCGGCTGTTTGAAACTCCGTCATGGTTCTTCGGACGGAAAGGATTCCCTGCGCCTATGACACAGAAGCATTGATTTTTTTAACCCCGTTTTGGTCTAATCTGCATGTATACGGTAGCTGATCAACTTGTTGAAATTTTGGAAAAAGCCGGGGTAAAGCGCATTTACGGCATTGTGGGTGACAGTTTGAACCCCATTACGGACGCCCTCCGCAGGAAGAAAACCATTGAATGGATTCACATGAGGCATGAGGAAGTGGGCGCCTTCGCCGCCAGTGCGGAAGCACAGCTTACCGGCAATCTGGCCGTATGCTGCGGCAGCAGCGGCCCCGGCAACCTCCATTTGATCAACGGCCTGTTTGATGCCCACCGGAACCATGCCCCAGTGCTCGCCATCGCTTCCCATATTCCGCAGAGCCAGATAGGCGTGGAATATTTCCAGGCCACGCATCCGGAACAGCTTTTCAGGGAATGCAGCTCCTACGCGGAGCTGATCTCCGAAGGGTCCCAGGCTCCGCGCATCGTGATGACCGCCATCCAGCATGCCTGGGCCAGGCGCGACGTAGGCGTGATCGTATTGCCCGGGGACATTGCGGACGCTCCCGCTGAGGCCGGGGACCTGGTGCATCCCCCCGCCTTCACCCGGGAAACCGTGGTGCCGGACCATGAGTCCGTGGCGCGTCTGGCCCAGATGCTCGCCTCACACGACCGCATCACCTTCTTCTGCGGGGGCGGCTGCGCCGGAGCGGAACGCAAGGTGGTGCAGATCGCCGCACGGGTGAAGGCCCCGATCGCCTACACCTGGCGCGGAAAAGACTATTTTGAACATGACAACCCCCTGGGAGTGGGCATGACCGGCCTGCTGGGCTGGGGGGACGCCTACAAGGCCATGCATGAAAGCGACCTCATTGTGATGTGGGGAACGGACTTCCCCTACTTCAACTTCCTCCCCACCAAGCCCGCCATCGTCCAGATCGACCGCCGCGGGGAAGTGCTGGGGCGCCGCTGCCGCCTGGACCTGGGAATCTGCGGGGACGTGGGCGCCGTAGCGGACGCCCTGCTGGGAATGCTGGAGGAGAAAAAGGATTCGGAACACCTGGACGCCTCCCTGAAGCGCCATGCCAAGGATGTGAAAGACATGAACGCCTACATGGACGGGAATGACAAGGAATCCCCCATCCGGCCCGAACAAGTGACCACGGCCCTGAACAAGTACGCGGCTCCCGACGCCGTATTTACCGTGGACACGGGCACCCCCTGCATCTGGAGCGCCCGGTTCCTGTGCGCCACGCTGGGAAGGCGCACGCTGGCCTCCTTCAACCACGGCTCCATGGCCAATGCCATGCCGATGGCGATCGGAGCCCAGAAGGCTTATCCCAACCGCCAGGTGATCGCCCTGTGCGGGGACGGCGGCCTGTCCATGCTGCTGGGGGACCTGATTACGATCGTCCAGTACAGGCTTCCGGTGAAACTGGTGGTGTACAATAACGACTGCCTGGACTTCATCCAGTTGGAAATGCAGGCCGCGGGCCTGATTCCGTGGCAGATTAACCTGGACAACCCTTCCTTTGCCGCCGTGGCGGACGCCGTGGGCATCAAGGGCTTTGTGCTGGACAAGTCAAGCCAGGTGGACGAGATGGTGCAGGCCTTCCTGAAATATCCGGGAGCGGCCCTGCTGGACGCCCGTGTGGACCGTGACGCCATCGCGCTGCCTCCGTACATCAGCCTGGGACAGGCGGCGGACTTCTCCCTGGCGATGGTCAAGCAGACGCTGACCGGGGAAGTGAAGCAGGTGTGGAACACCCTGGCCGGGAACCGGAAGCTGTTCAAGCCCTGAGGGCCCGCAGGCAGTGTTTAGTGAACAGAGATGAGAGTTTGGAGAAAAAATAGCGGCCTGCGGCCGTTAAGGAAATCCAATCCTTAATCTCTGGTATCTAATCACTGCCCTGAAAGAGCCTTTTTCAGCGCTTCCGTCACAATCTTGGGGTTGGCCTTGCCCTTGGCGGCTTTCATGACCTGGCCGGTGAGCCAGTTCAGGAGCTTGTCATTGCCTGCCTGGATTTCAGCCACCTTGGCCGGATTGGCGGAAATAACTTCCTGCACGATGGCGTCCAGGAAGGAGGAATCCGCCTTTTCAAAGCCCAGCAGCTTGGCGGCCTGCGCCGCGGTGAGGGACGGTTCTTCCCACATCCTGGTGAAGACGTCCTTGGCCTGGTTGTTGGAAACGGTGCCGTCGTCAATAATGGCGATCAGGTCCCGGATGGCTTCCGGCTTCACCGGGCATTCTGACGGGCGCATGCCTTTTTCATTCAGCACGGCGGAAATATTGTTGATGACCCAGTTGGCGATCTTCTTGCCGCTGGCCGTCCCCTGCGCCGCTTCTTCAAAGAAGCGGGCCAGTTCCAGGTCCCCCACCAGCACGTTGGCGTCATATTCGCTCAGGCCGTACTCCTCCATGAAGCGCTTCTGGCGTTCCTGGGGCAGTTCCGGAATCTGGCTGCGCACCTTCTCCACCAGCGGGGCGGTGTGCACGGGCACCAGGTCAGGGCACGGGAAATAGCGGTAGTCGTGCGCGTCCTCCTTGGTGCGCATGATGACGCTTTCCCCGCGTTCGTCATCCCAGCGGCGGGTGGACTGGATTTGCGCCATGCCCATGTCCAGTTCTTCCGCCTGGCGCTGGATTTCATAATGAAGGGCGCGGCGCACGGCGGACATGGAATTGAGGTTCTTCATCTCCACCTTGGCGCCCAGTTCCTTCTGGCCGTGGGGGCGCAGGGAAATGTTCACGTCGCAGCGCATCTGGCCCTTCTCCATGTCGGCGTCGGAAATATCCCCGTAATTCAGAATCTGCTGGAGGGACTTGAGGTAGGCGTAGGCTTCCTCCGGAGTGTCTATGTCCGGATCGGAGACGATCTCCATCAGGGCGGACCCGGCGCGGTTATAGTCAATCAGGGAATAATTGGCGTGGTGGGTGATCTTCGCCGCATCTTCTTCCAGATGAATGCGGGTCAGCTTCACCGTGCGGAAGGGGGGCACGCCGGCCTTGATCACGTCGTTCGGGTAGGACCAGGGGTACAGGGGCACCTCCCCGCCCAGGCACAGCGGCAGATCCAGCTGGGAGGTCTGGTAATTCTTCGCCATGTCCGGGTAAAAGTAATTCTTGCGGTCCCACTGGGAAACCTCCGGGCTGGAACACCCCAGCATCAGCCCGGTCAGCAGCGTGCGCTCAATGGCAAACTCATTCAGCACGGGCAGGGCGCCCGGCAGCCCCAGGCAGGTGGGGCACACGCGCGTATTGGGTTCAAAGCCAAAGCCGGTCTCGCAGGAGCAGAACATTTTGCTCTTCGTCTTGATCTGGCAGTGGACTTCCAGGCCAATGGTCACGATGTAATCTGAAATTGCCATAAAATTCGGAACGCTTGAATATCGCGGGAACTGTACGGAACCCTCTTCTTCCTGTCCAGTAAAAAGGCCTGGGCGGGAGAGTGGAGAGTGGAGAGTGGAGCCGGGGAAATAGTTGACAGAATGGACTTGATGGACAAAATGAACACCTTTTCTCTTCTCTTTTGTCCATGGAGTCCACTTGGTCTATTCCGTCTTCCTTCTTCGGGAGAGACCCCTTCATCAACGCAACAGGGCCGTTCCGGCTCTTGTTCGGAACGGCCCCCTGAGGAAATGGAGAGCGGTGCGTCTCCGCTCCACTCTCCGCTCTAAACTCTCCACTCTCTATAAAATGCCCAGCTCCTTAAGCTGCTGGATGGGGCGTTCCGGCCAGAGCTTGTTGGCGATGGGGCTGGCGGGGCTGGGGTGGAGCAGGGTGCCGATGGTGAAGCTTTTTCCGGGGAGCCGTGCGGCGGCGTCCCGCAGCTTCTGCGTGGCGTACGCCCCCACGCCCACCAGGGTGTGCGGGTTCAGGATGGTGATGAGGGAAACCAGGTGCTCCATGCATACCTCGTCCACGGCGGCGCGCTGTTCCGCGGGCAATTTGTCCGGCGTGATGTTGGCTCCGGTGGCGCCCATCCAGATCAGCGGGCAATAGTTGGCGACGTAGTTGTGCCGGAAAAAGTTTTCCGCGGTGCCGAAGGTTTCCGCAAAAAGCCCCCACAGCCGCCGTCCGCTGACTTCCGACCGGGGGCAGTTGAAGCCTTCCACCGGGCGTTTGGGGTGGGTATGCTCCGGCCTGCCGACTTCCCCCCGGATGTGCAGCCAGTTGACGACCGCATCCACTTCTCCGAAGGGAACGCCCGTCTGGGCCATGCCGAAGGGGCCGGGGTTCATGCCCAGGAAGAAGTGGCTCTTT
Organism: Akkermansia muciniphila; assembly: GCF_018709685.1. GTDB lineage: Bacteria > Verrucomicrobiota > Verrucomicrobiia > Verrucomicrobiales > Akkermansiaceae > Akkermansia > Akkermansia muciniphila_E. The sequence continues at coordinate 46,712 of NZ_JABDHQ010000011.1, read as the reverse complement.
TCCCCGTTTCCGTAGGTGCGCACGTATTGTTCATGCGGCGCCCACGCATAGGTGAGCGGGTTGTAGGTAAAGTGGACCGGGTCTCCGAACCGGAGCCGGGCAGTGCCGTCCCGGAGGGCGGCCGTGGCGTTCAGAATGGCTGCTGCGGTGTCCTTCATGCCCCTCTATCATGGGGCGTTGCCGTTTATTGCGCCAGTAAAAACTCCGCGCTTGCATTATTTGCCCGGCTCGGTACCATTCCGCCCCGGACAAGTTAACCTTATTACTTATGAGTGGAATAGCCATTATGACATCAGGCGGTGACGCCGCCGGAATGAATCCGGCGATCAGGGCGGCTGTGGATCATGCCCGCCAGCTTGGAATGAACCCCTACGTTGTCTATGACGGCCTGGAAGGCCTGATCGATGGAAAAATCAAGGAAGCCACCCGGGAACTGACCAGCGACATGATCTACAGGGGCGGGACTCTCCTCCGCTCCTCCAGGTCCAAGCGTTTCTTTGACTACGAATTCCGCAAGCAGGCCTACGAACACCTGAAGGCCCGCGACATTGACAAGCTCATCATCATGGGCGGCGACGGCTCCTTCCGCGCCCTGAATGACTTTTTCAACGATTTTGAAGTTCCCTTCGCCGGCATTCCGGCCACGATTGACAACGACATCGCCGGAACGGACTACTGCCTGGGCGTGGACACGGCCCAGAACGTGATTCTGGACTGCATTGACTCCGTCCGCGACACGGCCCGCTCCCATCACCGCGCTTTTGTGGTGGAAACCATGGGCCGCGACTGCGGCTACCTCGCCATGACCACCGCTCTTTGCAGCGCGGCGGACATCTGCATTGTCCCTGAAATCCCTTACGACCTGGAATCCATTTACAAGCGCCTCCAGCCCGTCATCAATGAAGAAGGAAGCTGCATCATCGCCGTGGTGGCGGAAGGCACCCGCGTGGCCCAGTACCTCACCCGCTGGCTGACGGAACGCGCCGGAATGGACACCCGCCTGACCGTGCTTGGCCATGTGCAGCGCGGCGGCTCGCCCACCGCCCGTGACCGCCTGATGGGTACCCGCTTTGCCACGCGCGCCGTGGAAGCCCTGAATAACGGAGACATCAACCAGATCATGGTATACCAGGACGGCCAGTACGGCTATGCCTCCCTGGATGCCGTGGCCGGGCAGCAGTATTCCGTAAATCCGGACATCATCAACCTCTGCCGTGAACTGAGCTGCTAGCCGGTTCCGCGGTAATGAGCGCCGCTTTTTTCCGCCCATGCCCCCCGTTCCGGCGGCATGGGCGGATTTGTTTTGTAAAACCAGGCCGCTGCTGTATGATGGCACCGCATCTTTCCCTGAAAACAGAGTTATGAAAGTTATCGTTACGGGCGGAGCCGGCTTCATCGGCTCCAATCTGGTCAGGCTGCTGCTGGAGCGCGGCCATGAAGTCCTGAACATTGACGCCCTGACCTATGCGGGCAACATCCGTTCCCTGGATGATGCGGCGGCTTCTCCGGCTTACCGTTTTCTTCAGGCCGACGTGCGGGATGCGGAACTGATGCGGCGCACCCTGCGGGAGTATGGGCCGGACTGGGTGATGCACCTGGCGGCGGAATCCCACGTGGACCGGTCCATTGACGATCCCGGGGACTTCATGACGACCAACGTGATGGGCACCTTTTCCATGCTTCAGGCCGCCCTGGAATATTACCGCTCCCTGGAGGGGGAGAAAAAGGCGGCCTTCCGCTTCCACCACATTTCCACGGACGAGGTGTACGGTTCCCTGGGGGAGGACGGCCTGTTCACGGAATCCACGCCATACCGCCCCCATTCCCCGTATTCCGCCAGCAAGGCCTCCAGCGACCACCTGGTGCGCGCGTGGCATGATACGTACGGGCTCCCCATTTTGATTACCAACTGTTCCAACAATTACGGCCCCTGCCAGTTCCCGGAGAAGCTGATTCCCGTGGTTATCCTGAAAGCGCTTGCCGGGGAGCCCATCCCCGTGTACGGCAAGGGGGAAAACGTGAGGGACTGGCTGTACGTGGGGGACCACTGCGAAGCCCTGCTTACTGTCGTTTCCGCCGGAAAACCCGGAGAAACGTACAACATAGGCGGCAATAACGAAAAGACGAACCTGGAACTGGTGGAGCTGCTGTGCTCCCATCTGGATGAATTGAGGCCCCGCGCGGACGGCCGCAGCTACCGGGAGCAGATCACCTTTGTGCAGGACAGGCCGGGCCATGACCTGCGCTATGCGATTGACGCGTCCAAAATCCGGAAGGAGCTGGGCTGGAGCCCTCGCCAGGACCATTCCTCCGGATTCAGGAAGACCATTCAGTGGTATCTGGACCATGAAGACTGGTGGAGGGGCATCCTCTCCGGGGAATACCGCCTGGAACGTTTGGGAACCAACAGCTAGGAGATCAGGATGAAAGGTATTGTTCTGGCAGGGGGAAGCGGCACGCGCCTGCATCCCGTCACGCTTTCCGTCAGCAAGCAACTGCTGCCCATTTACGACAAGCCGATGGTGTATTATCCCATTTCCGTGCTGATGCTGGCCGGAATCCGGGAGATACTCATCATCTCCACCCCGCGGGACCTGCCCCTGTACCGGGACCTGCTGGGGGACGGCAGCAGGTTCGGCGTCTCCTTTGAATACCGGGAACAGCCCAGGCCGGAGGGGCTGGCGCAGGCCTTCATCATTGGTGAGGAATTCATCGGAAAGGACACGGTGGCCCTGGTGCTGGGGGACAATATTTTTTACGGGCGCGGCCTGACGGAAAAGCTGCGCCGCGCCGCGGAACTGACGTGCGGGGCGACCATCTTCGGCTACCAGGTGCACGACCCGCACCGTTTCGGCGTGGTGGAATTCAATGAAGAGGGGAAGGCCGTCTCCATTGAGGAAAAGCCGCTCAAGCCCAAGTCCGACATGGCGGTGACGGGCCTGTATTTTTACGACAACCAGGTGGTGGAGATCGCCAAAAGGATTCCCAAGTCCCCCCGGGGGGAACTGGAAATCACGTCCGTGAACCAGGAATACCTGAAAATGGGCCTTCTGAATGTGGAAAAGCTGGCGCGCGGCTACACGTGGCTGGACACCGGCACGCATGACACCCTGCTGGAGGCCTCCATGTTTGTCCGCACCCTGGAGCACCACCAGGGCTTCAAAGTGGCCTGCCTGGAGGAGATTGCCTTTAACAACGGGTGGATTTCCCGGGAGACGCTTCAGGACCAGGCGGGAGCCATGAAAAATAACGGCTACGGCTGTTATCTGGATGAACTGGTGAAATAGGGCATCCCCCTTCTTTCAGGAATTTTCCGCGGGGGCCTGTGTCCTGCTTCCGTCTGGTGTGCTTTTCCCGGCTGATGGGGCTGTGCCCTTTTTTGCGGCTTCCACCGTGCCGGAAAGGGGATAATCCGGGGAAAGGGTGGCCTGCGTTCCGTCATGGAATTCCAGATGGTACTCCCGGTTCTGTTCCGGGTCTCCCGTAGCCACGGAAATGCGGTACCTGTCCCCCAGGTCGCGGACCATGATGAAACCGGGCCTGTCCACGCTCTTCAACGGTTCCGGAAGATCGGAACAGGGGGCAAAAACCACGTATCCCGTGGTTCCCGTGGCGCGGTGCGCTACGGTATGCGCCGCGGCGTCCTTCCTGAGGATTTCCACCGGAGGCCGTTTGGATGAGATGGCGGCGGCGAATTCCCTTTCCTGCGCGGGAGTGGGGGAGATGCACATGGTGTAGCAGCAGGAGGCCGCCGCCGGGTCCGTGCCGTGGTCCAGATAAGCCAAGGCGAAGGTGCCGCGGGTGGGGGTGTAATACGCGGCATTCGCGGACAGGGGGGATTCACGGAACCGCTTTTTCCTGATATCCAGGCAAGGATTGTTCCGTGGATCTTTAAGGTCCTGCGTATTGAAATAAGTCCACTCCTGTTCCCGGATGCGGCAGATGACCGGGGCGCCGGGATGAATATAATAGCAATTTCCCATTAAATCGCGCAAAAGGGTGGGGGAGCTTCCGTCCTGACGGGAATGTGCGGACGGCTTTCCGTTGACCAGGAGTTCCGTTTTCCGCGCCTCCATGGATTGCTGGAACAGGGTGGTGACAATGTTCTTGCCGTCAGGCCGGGCCGGGCTGATATCCGTGGTGATGACGGTGATGAGGTCATCAAAAAAGAACGCGCTTTTTTTGAAGGCAATGTCCCGGCAATTGAAATCATTCCCCCAGATGCCGTTCCCGTCCATTTCCACGCCTCCGGCCATGTTGCTGCGGTTGCTGAACAGGGCGTATCCTTCAAAAAGCTCATGGCTCTCCCTGACGGGATTGGTTCCGGCGGGCCAGTGGTTCCAGTTCCAGCCGGAGCGGCGCCAGCCCGTTTCCCGGCCCATGGTGATGAATATGGTGCCGTTCCTGCTGTAGCGTCCGTAATTGTTGGACTCCGTCCAGCCGTAAATCTCCAGCCCCCTGTGCTTTTGAAGCATCCCGACGGCTGCCGCCTGCCAGTCATCCCGGCGGTGGAGCCCCGTCGCCGCCAGGTTCAGGCTCATATGGCCTTCCGGCAGGATGGGCGCAATGCCCATGGAACGGTACGTTTTCGCCTCCGGCGTCTGCTCCCGGTCCAGCGCGGCCAGGTAAATTCCGGCCATCTCCCGGTCCGGAGAGGAGGGCTGGTCCGGACTGCCCAGCCGGGCCATCAGGAGGGTGGCGGGCGCCATGCTCAGGGACATGGGCGCTCCGCTGCGGAGGTAAAGATTGGGCGCCAGCTGGCCGTGCATGATCTGGAAGGCGCATGCCCGCACATAGGCGCGCAGTTTTTCCTGGGCCTCCGGGGAAATGCGGAACTCCGTATCCCGGAAGGGCAGAATCTGGGTGTGAAGCAGGGCGGGGGGCGTGTAGCCGCCGTAGGACAAATGGTGCCCGGTATGGTGGTGGGCCGTTCCGTCCCTGCCGAAGGGCAGCCCGTTTGTTCCGATGACGAGGTCAAGATAGCGCTTGTAGGCGCGGAGCCGCTGGTAGCGTTCCGCTTCATCCGGAATCATCAGGATGGCCGCCGGAAGATGGGAGGAATAATTGTAAAACTGGTCGCAGGAGCTGTACGGATGCTCGCCCAGCATGGCATGGCCCATATTGAGGAAGGCGACGCTTTTGGCCATCCGGTCAAGAATCCCGGCACGGGAAAGCAAATCCCGGTGGGCGAAGACGGCCGGTGAAAAATGGCGGTAATCGTACCCGTTGCCGATCCAGCCGAAATTGGCGTTCCCCTCCTGGAACCCCTGGTCCAGAAAATGGCGGCACATGAGAATGTACATCTGTTCCGCCTTGCGCCGGTTATCCCCTTCTTCCCGCTGTACGGCGGCGGCCAGGTTTCTGAACAGGGGCAGGAACGTCTTCTTGAAGTCAACGGAACCGGGAACCGTATGGAACCCGTCTGCGGAAAGGGCCAGCGGTTTTCCCGTTACCGCATCTCCGTTTTCACGGATATCCAGCAGGTTGAAATCCTGTTCCAATTCGGAAAAAGACCTGTAATTCGCGCCTCCGTGGCCTCTCCCCTGAAAAAAATGGCGTTCCAGCCGCTCCATGTCGGCCCTGCTTTTGGCCCCGATGCGCTCCGCCGGAAGGAAGGGAGGCAGCCAGGGACGGTTGAGGCGGATGTCATGCCCGCTGTACCGGGTTTGGGAGGGGGACGCCTGGAGCAGTGAGGGCTGATCCGCCCAGGGCTGCTGGTCGTCCGGCTGGACCGGGCGGGAAAGGAGGGCGGGGCTGACTGAATCCACGCAGAGAGTTCCGGAGGGGAAGGCGGGGCGGAAGACGGCTCTGTCAAATTCAGTCCCCGGCGGGATGCCGAGCCGCTCCAGATTGATGCCCAGCGGCCTCCATCCCCGGTAGTCCATGTTGAACCAGCAGGAGGCGATGAGGGCGTCCCCATGATAAAGATCCACGTAAAGGCGTTCCTCCTGCTCATGTTCCAGATACGCCCAGAAGGCGAAGTGGGTGGACGCTGTCCGGGTCCGTACCGTTTTGCACGGGGCAAACGTATGGGAGAGGGAGGAGCCCGGCGTGTTCCATGTCCATTGGAGGGAATGTGTTCCTTCCTTATAGTGCCGGTTCGTCCGGTTGAGGGAACTGCCGGGAGAGGCGGCCCAGCCGTCCGCGTTCTGTTCAAAACCGGAGAAGGGCTCTCCTCCCCAGGCGCAGGCAAGCAGGAGAAGGAACGCCGTCCAGTGGATGGTAAAGGGCATAATCAAGTTACTCCTTTCCGGTTCCCCATCTTTCAAACGCCGCCATGGAATAGGGAATCCCGCCTGCCTGTTACCGGCTTCCGGGCATTTCCGGGTTCTGCACATCCGGCAGGGAGGCTATTCCCGCCACGTCCCGGTACAGGGACCGGGCCAGCATGGCGGAGAAAACGGCCAGGGCCGCATCCAGCCCGCAGGAAAGCAGGAGGGCCGCATAGGGCAGCGCGGAGGCTGCGGATGGGGAAGGGCCGGACAGCACGTTCCATAACAGGAGGAACAGGAAAAACAGCAGGCTCTGCAATCCGTTGCAGGCGGCCAGGACAGCCCAGGCCAGAAACCTCTTTCTGGCGCGTAGGGGATAACCGCGGGTATAGGGAAAGGCAAAGAAGGCGGTGACTGCGGCCAGAAGAAGGAACATCTCCCAGGTTCTTCCCATCTCCCCATACTGGAAGGCGGCGGGCAGCCCGGTGAACGGGATGAGCAGGGCGTACAGGGACGGAAGAACCGCCAGCATGCTCAGCACGCGGGTGACGTGGCTGCCGCGGGATGCCAGCAGAACCCTGCTTCCCCACATGGAGATGCACGCCAGGGAAAGGATGCTGAGAAGGGCGGCCCAGGTTCCCGCGCGCAGCCATCCGGGCATCTGCTCCGGATAAGCGGCCAGGAAGGGGAGGGCCATGTGGATGAGCGCCGTCAGGATGGACCCCGCGCCGAAGAGGAAGGCGCAGGCTTTGATCAATGCCTTGGCTGCGGGATAAATCATCCAGTTCATGGGGAGGGGCGGCAATAGTGAAGGCCGGGAAAAAGGAAAAGGACCGCCCCCTGTGCGGGAGCGGTCCTGTAGGGTTAACGTGGAGTCATGAGCGTCAATGCGAATGACGGCAGGCAGGAGTTACTGGTACTGGGCCCAGTCCACATTCTTCATATCTCCGCTTCTGGCCAGCTCGGCATGCATGCCCAGGGCGGCACGGATGGACTGCGGAGTCTGGGCCTTGCCGCCGGACAGTTTCAGGTAATCCCAGAGGATGTTCTTGTAATCCGGATGGACGCAGTTCTCAATAATGGCCTGCGCCCGTTCTTTCGGGCTCTTGCCGCGAAGGTCCGCGACGCCCTGTTCGGTAATGATGATGTTGACGTCATGTTCCGTATGGTCATGGTGGGAGACCATGGGGACGATGGCGCTGATCTTGCCGTCCTTGGCGACGGACGGGCAGGTGAAGATGGAGATATAAGCGTTGCGCGTGAAGTCGCCGGAACCGCCGATGCCGTTCATCATCTTCGTGCCGCCGATGTGCGTGGAGTTGACGTTCCCGTAAAGGTCGGCTTCAATGGCGGTGTTGATGGAGATGACGCCAAGGCGGCGGATCACTTCCGGGCTGTTGGATATTTCCGAGGGCCGGAGCACCAGCTTGTCGCGGAAGAAGTCCATATCCCTGTAAATGCCTTCCAGGCAGTCATTCGTAACGGTCAGGGAACAGGCGCTCCCGAATTTCACGCGGCCTTCCCGGATCAGGCCGATGACGGAGTTCTGGATGACTTCCGTGTACATTTCAAAGGCGGGGATCGTCTTGTCGCGGCCCAGGGCGCCCAGCACGGCGTTTGCGATGTTGCCCACGCCGGACTGAAGCGGGAGGAAGGTGGAGGGGATAATGCCCCGCTTCATGTCGGCGGCCAGGAAGTCGGCCACGTTCTGCCCGATTTTATCGGTCAGGGGGTCAGCCGCGGCAAAGGAGCGGGCTTCGTCCGGCCAGTTGGTTTCCACGATGCCCACGATCTTCCTCGGGTCAACCTGGATGTATGGTTTCCCGATGCGGTCGCTGGGTTTGTAAATGGGGATTTCACGGCGGTTGGGGGGATCCAGGGGTTCGTAAACGTCATGCAGTCCCATGGCGTTTTTGCTGTGGGCGGCGTTCAATTCCACGACGATCTTGTCGGCAAGGCGGCAAATGGTGGGAGCGATCCCGCCGGCGGCCGTCAGATAAATTTTACCGTCGGCCGTGACCTCGCAGGCTTCGATGATGGCCATGTCCACTTTACCCATGAACCCGTAACGGATTTCCTGGGCCATCTGGGACAGGTGGATGTCGTTGTAGGCGATTTCCCCATTGTTCACCGCCTTGCGGAAATCAACGTTGGTGGTGTAGGGGGCGCGGTAGCGAATAGCCTTGGCGCGGGAAAGAACCCCGTCGCAGGAATCGCCCGTGGAAGCTCCGGTGAAAACGCTCACCTGGAAGGGGTTCCCCTTCGCGTGTTCCGCCTCTGCAATTTTTGCCAATTCAGCCGTCACAGCCTTGGCCGTCCCTGCGGGAGTGAACCCGCTCAGGCCAATGTTATGGCCGTGTTTAATCAGGCTTGCTGCTTCTTCTGGTGTTAGTTCCTTGTAACTCATGTCAGTGATTTTTGTTGGATGAAAGAGAAAGAAACTCCGTGTAAACGGAGCGGTCAGGCTTATTCTTCAACAAGCCTGTTGATCAGGTGTGCCGGAACGGTCCGGAGGGAGCCGGCCGGAAGGGATACCACAGGATTGCCCTGATCGTCAATCCCCGTAAAAATTCCCCGGATGGTTTCGTCATCCGTAAGGATGGAAACCGGCCTTTCCCCGGCCCATGCCTGCGCCAGTCCGTCCTGAAGGGCCGGGATGCCGCCATGGGCAAAGGTTGAAAAAACCTGGTCCAAATGCCTGCCGAGGGAAGCCATGACGTCATGCAGGGAGGGGCAGTCCTGAACAAGATCCGCGAGCCTTGCGGGAGGGTCCTTGATTTCTCCGGCTATGGAGGCCACGTCATTGAAGACGTTGACGCCTATGCCGATGACGGCCATGTTCTCTGCCGGGCGTTCCACCAGTATTCCCGCCAATTTGGATTTGTCCGCCAAAAGGTCGTTCGGCCAGCGCAGGCGCGCGGAGGTTACTCCCATGCCATGGAGCATGTTCAGCAGGGCAAGGCCTGCAACCAGGGGCAGATGCCCCCAGCAGACGGCCGGGGAAGGCTCCGGGGTGTCCAAAGGGACGGTAAAGGAGGCCCACAGGCCGCCTTCGCCGCCAATCCATTTGCGGTTGAACCTGCCGCGGCCGCCTGTCTGCACGCGGCAGACGGCAATGTGCCCGGGGGGCAGGGAACGGGCCAGGTCATTGGTGGAAAAAGCCTCGGCCCATTCATGATAGGTCCAGTCGCCGCATGGTCCTTCCTCCTCTGGAGGAGTGGGGAATGGGGCGGTGGAATTCATGGGATGGGCCGAGGCCTGGAATAATTTCAAATCAGGTTACCTCGCCAGGGTGGCGATGTAGTAACCTGCGATGACTGCGGTGCCGATCACGCCCGCAACGTTCGGTCCCATGGCGTGCATGAGAAGGTAGTTGGAGGGATCGTACTTCTGGCCCACATTGTGGGAGACGCGCGCCGCCATCGGGACGGCGGAAACGCCTGCGGAGCCGATCAGGGGGTTGACCGGATTCTTGCGCCAGATAAGGTTCATGAGCTTGGCGGCAATCACGCCGCCCGCGGTGGCTACGCCGAAGGCGACAATGCCCAGCAGAATGATCAGCAGCGTTTCCTTCTGCAGGAAGCGGTCCCCCTGCATCGTCAGGCCCACGGAGGTGCCCAGGAAGATGGTGACGATGTTGATGATTTCATTCTGGGAGGCCTGCACCAGGCGTTCCGTCACCTTGCACTCGCGCAGGAAGTTGCCCAGCATCAGCATGCCGATCAGCGGAGAGGCGTCCGGAATCAGCAGGATGGTGACAATGGTGACCAGCACGGCGAAGAACAGTTTTTCACTCTTGCTCACCGTTCGCAGGGATTTCATGCGGATGACGCGCTCCTTCTTCGTAGTCAGCAGCGCCATGATGGGCGGCTGTATCAGCGGCACCAGGGCCATGTACGTGTACGCGGCCACGGCCACGGCGCCCAGCAGGTGCGGAGCCAGCTTCATCGTCAGGAAGATGGAGGTGGGGCCGTCAGCGCCGCCGATGATGCCGATGGAGGCGGATTCGTTCGGCGTGAAACCCATGAACAGGGCCATGAAGAACGTGGCTGCCACGCCCACCTGGGCCGCTGCGCCCAGAAGAAGGGTGCGCGGTGCGGCGAGCAGCGGGCCGAAGTCCGTCAGGGCCCCCACGCCCAGGAAGATGATGGGCGGGAAGATTTCAGCCTTGATGCCGAGGCCGATCCAGTCATACAGGCCCCCGTGGATGGAGGTGACCAGCAGTTCCTGGGTATGCTGGCCCACGGCCACGTACTTGCCTGCGGCGGATACCACCAGGGGTTCCAGCTTCTGCGTTTCCAGATTCACCGGGACCTGGTTGCCTTCCGTGTCAAAGTAGTTGACTCCCTTCTGGCGCAGAACGGTGGTTGCTCCTCCGTTGGTGAGCAGGTAGACCGGATCGTTGTCGTCGGCTTCCGTCACGTTGTGGAAGTCCTTCAGGTTGGGGTCCACCGTCAGGCTGTCGTCCCCCAGAAGGGCGGCGTCAGCCTTGGCTTTTTCCTGGGATTCCCGCACGGGCTTGATCTGGGAAACGGTCAGCGGGCTGCCGGGATAAACCTGCATGGGCTGCTGCATGTTTGCCAGATACTGGGCGCGCGCTTCAGGCGTGGTCAGGTTGGCCGGCACCTTGACGGGCGCCTGCTGGAGCGGGGCCACATGAACGCGCAGGTAGCCCACGTTGTTCAGGGACGTGGCCGTTACTTCCCCCGCTTTATTGGAGGAGATGACCTGCTGGTTCAACTGGGTGATGAGCATTCCGTTGTCCGGAATGTTGGCGATGAGGGCGCCAAAGGCAATCGGAACCATCAGCAGAGGTTCGTATTGCTTGGCCACACCCAGGTACAGGAGAAGGACGGCAATGCCCCACATCCCTACCATTTGCCATGATAGGGAGAAGATGCCCATCCCCTGTAAAAAGGTGATTAATGAATCAAAAAGACTCATATGGAATAATTCTTGTAGCGGTTTTTAGTCTGAGTCGGAGTCCGGACCCGTGTTAGTGGGGCCGGGCGGCTGCCGCCGGGATTAACCAATCTTGGCCAGCGCCTGTCCTTCCTGAACCGTGTCGCCCGCGCTTACGCAGAAAGCGGTGAGTGTACCGGCGGAGGGAGCATAGATGATGGTGTTCATCTTCATGGCTTCCAGCGTCAGGATCTGGTCACCGGCCTTCACGGCGGTACCGGGGGCAACGTCCAGGGAGACGACCTTGCCGGCAAGCGGGCTGGGAACGTCGCCAGCGCCTGCGGCGGCCGGAGCGGCGGCGGGCGCGGGAGCCGGAGCGGGCGCCGCAACAGGGGCGGAAGCTGCGGGAGCCGGGGCTGCAACGGGGGCCGGAGCCGGGGCGGAGGTGGTGGAGGAGACCTGGTCCAGGAGTTCTACGGATACGTCAAATACCTTGCCGTCAACGGTGATGCGAAGTTTCTTCATAATAATGTATGGTATGGAATGTTAAGTTAATGGTTCCCGCCGGAGGGGCGGGGGTAGGGGTGAATAATGGAGTGGTTCAGTGGGATGGCCGGATGCGGTGGGAGGCAAAGATTTCCGCCCTGCCTGCGGCCGCATAGCCGGAGCCGGGGGATTGCTTGATTTCCACGATGCGGTGGCTCATGCCGTCCAGGCCTGCGTCCACGGCTGCGGAGATGACGGCCACCATTTCCGGCGTGAGCTCCGTCATGGCGGAGTCCACGGCTGCGGAGAGGATGGCGAGCATTTCCGGAGTCATGCCCGGCTTTCCTGCGGCCGCGGGAGCGGCGGCAGGTGCGGGAGCGGAAACAGGCGCTGCGGCCCTGGCTTTGGCCTTGTTCTGGATGGAGGCGGCAATGGAGCCGCTGATGGTCAGAATGACGGCCAGGCCACCCAGGCACATCATGACCACCAGAATGCCGACGATCTGGTAGTCCAGATTGTCCATGATGTTGGCCATGCCCTGTGCAAAGGCTAGTGCTGTGAGTAACATATGAATCCGTTAAAATGGATGTTAGAGCGGAATGTTGCCGTGCTTCTTGGCCGGGCGCACTTCCTTCTTGTTCATCAGGGTGCGCAGGGCAAAGGCGATCTTGGCGCGGGTTTCTTCCGGATTGATGACTTCCGTGATCTGGCCCATGCCGGCCGCCACGTACGGGTTGTAGAAGGCGTCCCGGTATTCTTCCAGAAGCTCTCCCTGGCGCTTGGCTTTTTCCGCAGGGTCTTCCACGGCTTTCAGTTCGCGGCCGTAAAGCACCGGAACGGCGCCTTCCGCGCCCATCACGGCGATTTCCGCGCCGGGCCAGGCAAAGACGGCATCAGCGCCCAGGTCCTTGCAGCACATGGCGATGTAGGCGCCGCCATAGGCCTTGCGCATGATCAGCGTGACCTTGGGCACCGTGGCCTGGGAATAGGCGAAGATGAGCTTGGCCCCGTGGCGGATGATGCCGCCGCGTTCCTGGTTCTTGCCGGGCAGGAAGCCGGGCACGTCCACCAGGTTCACCAACGGAATGTTGAAGGCGTTGCAGAAGCGGATGAAGCGGGCGGCCTTGTCGGAGGAGTCAATGTCCAGGCAGCCGGCCTTCACGTTGGGCTGGTTGGCGATGATGCCGACCACCACGCCGCAGATGCGGCCGAAGCCGACGACGACGTTCTTGGCGAAGTCCTTGTGCACTTCCAGGAAGTCCCCGTCATCCACCAGGCGGCTGATGATGGGCTGCACGTCCAGGGGGGTGCGGTTGTCTGCGGGGATCAGGTCGCTCATGCCTTCGTCCGCGCTCAGGTCAAGCGGGGTGTCCAGCTTGTGGGGCGGTTCTTCCGCGTTGTTGGAGGGGAGGAAGGAGAGGAGCTTCTTCAGGATGTCCATGGCGTGCGCGTCGCTGTCCGCCACAAAGTGGACGTTGCCGGACACGGTGGCGTGGATGGCCGCGGAGCCGATGTCGTCCATCGTGCACTTTTCATACGTGACCTGTTCAATCACCTTGGGACCGGTGATGTACATGCCGGCGTTGCCGGAATTGCGCATGATGATGAAGTCCGTCAGGGCGGGGGAATACGCCGCGCCGCCTGCGCACGGGCCCAGGATCATGGAGATCTGCGGAACCACGCCGGAAGCCAGCACGTTGTTGTAGAACACCTGGGCATAGCCGGACAGGGCCGCCACGCCTTCCTGGAGGCGCGCGCCGCCGGAATCGTTCACCGTCACCATCGGGATGCCGGCCTTCAGGGCGTACTTCTGGGCGTCCGCAATCTTCATGGCGTGCATGTAGCCGAGGGAACCGCCCTGGGCCAGGAAGTCGGAAGCCGCGCAGGCTACCGGACGTCCGTCCACCAGGCCGAAGCCGGAAACGACGCCGTCGCCGGGGATTTCCTTCTTGCCCATGCCGAAGTTGTGGCAGTTGTGGCGCACGTGCATGCCGATTTCCGAGAAGGTGCCGTCTTCAAAGAGGTACCCCATGCGGTCGCGGGCGGTCATCTCGCCCTTTTCATGCCTTTTGTCGATCTTTTCCTGACCGCCGCTGAGGATGACCTTCTTGCGGCGGCTGTTCAGATCGTCAATCAATTTGGGATCAATAGCCATTTGGTATAGTGGTATGGTGAATTCGGGAGAATGCTTACTTGCCGCATCCGCAGGAGTCGGGATGCTGGCAGAATTCGGTCAGAACGCCGAAGGTGCACTTGGGATGCAGGAAGGTGACCTGCGTGTTGTGCGCGCCGGGGACGGGCGGGTCGTTCAGCACGGTGAGGCCTGCATCCTTGGCCTTGGAAATGTTGTCGGCAATGTCGTTGGTCTTGAAAGCGATGTGGTGGATGCCCTCCCCTTTTTTCTCAATGGCCTTGGCAATGGCGCTTTCCGGAGAGGTGGGTTCAAGCAGTTCAATGTGGACTCCGGCAACGTCAAACATGGCGACGCGCACCTTTTGCGTGGGCACTTCCTCAATGTGGGGCTCTCCGAATCCGAGCGCATCACGGTAATAGGGAACGGTGGCGTCAAGGCTCTTGACGGCGATGCCGATATGGTCAATTTGTTGAATCATATGCGTATGATGGTTGTAGGGAATGCAGGTGAAAGCCTGCAATACATCAGGAGCCATTAAAGCGGATTTTTTTTAGAAGTGAAGCGAAAAGCGGAAAAATGGCGAAATCACGGATGCTTCGGTTCGCCTGCTTGATTGCCCCGCCGGATCAGGTATGGTAGGGGGTATGCTGAAGAGGGGATTAGCCGTATTGTTCTTTCTGGCGGCGTGGTTTTCCGCCGTCCGGGCGTATGAACTCCAGCCCGCGCATGTGGCCGTGGTTTACAACGGAAAATCGGAGCTGAGCCGGCGCATGGCCGCGGAATATGCTCGGGTGCGCGGCGTGCCGGAAAGGAACCTCATTTCCCTGGATTGTCCCGCGGCCAATGAGATTTCCCGGAAGGAGTACGAGGACCTCATCCGCGCCCCCCTCCTGCGTGCGGCCCGGGAACAGCGCTGGTGGGTGCCTTCCGGCATTGCCTCCGCCCCCATGATGGACCGGAAGATTTTCGCGCTGGTGCTGATGGCGGACCTGCCGATGAAGATACGGCATGAAAATCCCGTGCCCCCTCCCGGGAAGGACGTGAACCAGATGCAGACGGACCGCGCCGCCGTGGATTCGGAACTGGCGCTGCTGGCCGTGGACGGATATGAAAAAAAGTCCTGGCTGCCGAATCCCTATTATAATTCCAGGGAGGATTTTGTAGGCGCCGGACTTCCCACGTTCCTGGTGTGCCGCCTGGACGGCCTGACGGCGGAGACCTGCATGCGGCTGGTGAAAGAACCCGCGGAGGTGGAGAAAAACGGCCTGTGGGGGTGGGCGGTGGTGGACCGTGGCGGCCCCTACGCCCAGGGGGACGCGTGGCTGGACGCCGTGTTCCGGAGCGTGCGGGAGGCAGGCATGCCCGCCTACCTGGACGACTGGCCCCAGACGCTTCCGGAGAAGTTCCCGCTGAGCCGGGACACGGCGCTTTACTGCGGGTGGTACACGGGTACGGCAAACGGTCCGTTCACGGACCCCTCCTTCCGTTTCCGTCCCGGTGCGGTGGCCATGCACCTGCATTCCTTCAGCGCCTCGGATTTCAAGGTTCCCGGCACGGGGTGGAGCTCCGCCCTGCTGGAAAAGGGGGCGGCCGTGACGGTGGGGAACGTATATGAACCGTTCCTGGGCGCATGCCACCGCTTTGACATTTTTGTGGACCGGCTGCTGGATGGCTATTCCGTGGCGGAGGCCTCCTGGATGAGCATGCCCGTGCTGTCCTGGCAGGGGGTGGTGTTCGGAGACCCCCTCTACCGCCCGTATGCCCGCATGAAAAGCATGGATGTGAAGCCCACGGAAGAGGACCGCTACTTCCAGGGCTGGTGGGCTTCCCGGGTGCAGTTCGGGGACCGCTGGCGGGAGCGCTCCGCCCGGCTGCTGGAGACCGCCCGGAAGGCTCCCTCCTCCTGCCTTTATGAAGCGCTGGCCCTGGAATACCTGTACCGGAAGGATCCGGTGCAGGCCGGAAAGCTGGTTTTCTCCGCGCTGGACGGCGCGCCGGACGCCCGCACCCGCGCCCGCCTTCTGCTGGAGTCCCTGCTGGTGGAGCGCGCCCAGGGAGGAGAAAAGGCGTGCCTGATGCGCATGGACAGCGTTCACGCGCTCATGTCTTCCTCCGCCTTTCTTCCGGCGCTGGAGGAATGGCGCGGCAGGATGGCCCCGCCTCCGGTCCCGGTTAAAAAATAAAATTGAGGCCGTACGGCAAATTTGGATTGCCTTTTAGGGGATTATGGCCCATATTCTGCGTCCCGTAAGTTTTCCTTTTACTGATATTCACCAGCAATAGATAACACAAGATGAACATTATCAACAAAATCGAGCAGGAGCAACTCAAGGCGGACGTGACCGCATTTAACGTAGGTGATACCATCAAGGTTCACACTCGTGTTATTGAAGGCGGCAAGGAACGTATTCAGATTTTCCAGGGCATCGTGATCGCCAAGCGCGGTTCCGGCGTCAATGAAGCTTTTACGGTGCGCAAGATTTCCTACGGTGAAGGCGTGGAACGCGTGTTCCCCCTGCACACCCCCCGCATCGCCAAGATTGAAGTCGTAAACCGCGGCAAAGTCCGCCGCGCCAAGCTTCACTATCTCCGCGGCCGCATCGGCAAGGACGCCATGACGGTGAAAGCCGCCAAGCGCTAACCGGAGGAATTGCTATTTTTGCTGGCCCGGCCCGCCGTGAGGCGTGGCCGGGTTTTTTATGCCCGGAAGGAAGTCTCCCATGAGGGTGCAGGGACGGATGGAAAGGGCCCCGGGCCTCTGTCTCAAAAAGCTTCCGTGAAGCATTGAGAATAGCCGGATACGGGAAAAAGCGGGAGGGGGAGAAGATAAGCTTGCCCGCCCGTGCTCCCGGCGGGAGCCTGCGGTAGAGGCGGATTGTCCGGGGGAAGGGTCAGCGTACTGCCAGCCGCCTTTGCAGGGAATGGAAGTGGAGCATCATCAGCACGGAAACCAGCAGGCATGCAATAAAGGCCATGCCGTTGTACATGATGACGGGCCGCACCATGCCGTTCATCAGGGCTTCCAGCTCCCGGTCCAGCGCAAACGCGTTCCCCGGGTCTTCTTCCGCCCAGGCGCGGAAGGTCTGGAAGAAGCTGGCCAGGGGCTGGCACAACGTATACAGGAAGACGAGCAGGGAGCCCGGCACGCTGACGGCCCAGGCCGTCCATATCCAGCCCTTTCCGCGTGAAGGGCCGGGGGAGGACAGGGCCTTGTTGATGTCCAGCATGGCTTGAAGGGGCATCCATATGTTGCCCACGGGCAGGAAGAAGGAAAAGACGCAGAGAAGGGGCGTGCAGCGCAGCGCCCCCTTCTTCACCGCTTCCGCGTTCTGCGCCAGGCGGTAAACCAGCATCAGCCAGCAAATGACCAGCCCGGCGGTGCACAGGTAGAAAAGGCTGCCGTCCATGGTGAAGGGCGCCGTGCCTCCTGCATTCACATGGGTGAGGGAGACGGAGGCGCTTCCGCCCTCCTGAAGCTCCTTCACGGACTGGGCCACCGTTTCCGCGATGGCCTGCTGAATCAGGGGGAGGTCATGAAAAACCAGGTACAGGGTGCCCCCTGCCAGCGCCAGCGCAAACAGGCACAGGAGGAAAAGGAGAACGCCGGTTTTCCGCAGGGGCGGGAACCCGGCTGGAGGCGGTTGCTCAGGCATTATTCTTCCTCAGGGGCGGGAGCGGGCGCGTCCGGCTCTTCTTCAGGGCCGTAGGCCTCCACCTCCGTCAGCGCCAGCGGGCGGGCGGGATTGGTGGATTCCACGCGCAGGGCGCGCGCCTTGACCGGAGCGTCCAGCTTCCAGGTGGTGACGTTGGTGGATTTTTCAGAGGGGGTGGTGGTGAAGGTCTTTTCCGCCAGCACGTTCTTGTCATTGTCGTACAGCAGCACCTTGAACTCCTCCATCGTGCCCAGCAGGGTCAGGTTGGCAGGAGTGTAAATGACCACTTTTTCCACGGTGCGGTTGGCCCCCGCGCCGAAGTCGATGCCGAACCAGGCGTTTTTCCCTTCCACCACGCCGGTGGCGCTGATGGAGACATCCGCAAGTTCGGAACTGGTATTGCCGTCAACGGCCTTTTCCGGACCATAGGCGTCCAGCATGTTGCGGTTGGAGCTCTGGCGCACCTTCACGCCGGGCTGGAGGCTCCAGTTGACCTTGCCGGGTTCTCCGGAAGATTTGGGGACTGCCGGTGCGGGAGCGGGGGGCGCGGCGGGAGCCGGTACCGCAGGGACCGGAGCCGGAACGGCGTTATCCGTCGTGGCCGGGACGGCGGGGGCAGGAACTGCCGGGGCGTGGCGGCGCGCCTCCCGGTTCGCCTTTCGCGCGGCGTCCGCCTTCGCGTTATTGTTCTTCTGCACCTGCTCGTTGTAGTCATTGCGCATTCTGGCCACATCCTTCTTGTACAGGATGCAGGTGTAAGTCAGCACAATGCCCACGATCAGGGCCGGGATGAGATAATAGTAAATATTGGACTGCCCCTTCTGCGTATTCAGGGAGGGGACCGCCGGGGCGGCGCCCGTGGCCGGAAGGGCGGCGGCGCTCCTGCCCGTGGGATTGGCAATCGCCTTGTCCAGGTCCGTGATGAAATCCCCCAGGTTCCGGTAGCGTTCCCGGGTATCCGGATTGATGGCGCGGGAAACCACCGCATCCACGGCGTCGCTGCATTTGACCAGGGTGGAAGGCATGGCGAAGCCCGTTTCCATGGGCGTCTTGCGGGTCAGCAGAATGTAGAGCGTCAGCCCCAGGGCGTAAATGTCCATGCCCGGCGTGAACGTGGCCTCCGCTCCGGTGACCCATTCGGGGGAAGCGTAATCCCCCATGTCCACGGGAGGCTGGGCCGGATAAATGTTGATGGGCAGCAACAGGGCGTCACCGCCGTCCGCCCTCAGGCAGATCAGCTTGGGCGTGATGCCTCCGTGAAAGATGCCCTTGCGGTGCAGCGTCAGCAGCCCTTCCGCCATGTTCCGGACCAGGTTGAGCGCCGCCTGGGGGGGGATTTGGGGAAGCTGCTCCAGGTCCGCCAGGCGCGGATAGGGGGAATGCTCGGAAATGATGAAGGTGAACGGCCCCGCCTGCCCCACTTCATAAACCCGCAGAAGGCCCTGGTGCGCCTGCTCCACGATGGTGAGGGAGCGCACGATGAATTCCGGGTCCCAGCCGAAAACGCCGGCTTCTTCCGTGGGGACCACCCGCAGCATGACGGGCGCAAAGTTGGATTTCAGGGTGGCCGTAAAAATCTGCTGGGGGCCTTTGGTTCCGGTGAGCCGGATGTTTTCCAGCTGGGGGAAGAGAGCGGAAATCTGGTCCATGGAAAGGGAGTCGTCGTCGGGCATGGAGGAGGGGGAATAGTATTGGCAAATACTCTAGCTTGAATCCTCTGCCGGAAGCAACTCTATAAGGGGGCATATTGCCGGAGGGAGGAATTTTTCTTCTTCCTCCCAGCCGCGTCATGTCCGTTCCCGGCAGAAGCGGAGGAATGTTTTTCCGGCAGTGAAGGCGGCATAAAGGGTGCGGAAGAGCGCGGAACGGAGGCGCCCGGAAAGAAACAAGGCAGTTGCTCCATGCTCCGGGGCAGGGGAACGCCCGCTTTACGGCCTCTTCAGGATGACGGGCGGCGCGGGATTGGTCTGCCACACCGGGGTGGCGGCCCTGGCGTCCGCTTCCTCCAGCGCCTGGCACCCCTTGACCCTGGCCAGGTGTTCGCGGAGGATGCGCCGCAGTTCCACGGCGGCGGCGGGATCGTCCTGCACGCTGTGCCCGGACGGGACGATCTTTTCACTCTCGCTCCAGTCCAGATGGGAGGAACGGTACTTCACCACCCCGTCGGAGGAGTGGGGCGTATCGTTCCTGCCCCTGTCGCCAATGATGGAATGAACCGGAACGGAGGGGGAGCCGCGCAGCTCGGACATGTACTTGACCAGGGAGGAGTTGGGGGAAAGCTGGCGGATGCTGGTGAGCTCGTCCTTCAGCTGGAGGGGATTCAGCAGGAACATGCCGCGGCTGAGGGTGGCAATGCGGGTGACTTCTTCCAGCATGTCCGCGGGGAGGTCGATCAGGCGCTGGCCCAGCCGCCCTATCCAGTTGTCCGCAAAGGTGGAGCCGCGGTGGGGCGTGGCCATGTACACGATGCGCGTGACGCCCCGCGCCGGGGAGAAGATGAAATTGTTCTGGAGCTGTTCCAGCGTATGCTCGTCGCAGTGCAGGGGTTCCAGCCCGGTTTTCCAGTTCTCCAGCGTCATGTCCGCAAAGGTCTCCGGGGGCAGTTCAAACAGGCCCCTCATCAGCGTCCACGGCTTGGTGGAATTGTTGAACCGGGTGATGAGGCCGCCCATGGAGTGCCCCACCATGACGATGTTGTTCATTTCTTTGGAGGCGCCGCGGGGGTTGTACTCCTTCATCAGTTCCTCCAGAGCCTCCCGCTGCCTGCTGGCCGGAATGGTCCAGGCCAGCCCGGACGGATAGCCGAAGAACCAGAACTGGTAGTTTTCCCGGATGACGGGGTCCACCAGCAGGCGGTTGGTCAGGTTGGCGAAGGTGGCGGGGCCGGACATCAGGCCGTGGGTGAACAGCACGGGAATTTTCTTGGGATCGTACGGTTCGGAAAAATAAAGCCCCATCGTATTGATGGCCTTCTTGGGGCGGAACGCGCCCAGCAGTTCCGTGCCGTCCGCGTCGGAAAGCTTCCAGAACAGGGCGATGGGTACGGAAAAGTTGGCCGCCAGAGGGTGCCGCACCTTGTTCTTGCCGATGAAGATGTGCTCATTCATCAGGCGCGGGATGGTGCGCAGCGCCGGTTTGCCGTCTACCACGCGGTCAAAATCCAGAATGGCCGTCAGCGTGTGCACGTTGCCATTGTCCTTCAATACGTTGGCATGGGGCCGGGAAACGCCCTGGGGCGCCAGGCCCGCCAGGGGAATGCCCATGCCTTCCACGGTTACGCTCTCCCGCAGGCGGAAGGTGGGGTCCACCTCGTCGGACATGTAGATGGCTTCATAGAACCACGGATTGCTGTCCTTGGCGTAAGGGGCTTTTTCAATGATGAAGGGGAGGCTCCGGCGCGTCCTCTCATTCATGCCGCCCTCGCGTTTGGCCTCTTTCAGGTGCGCGGCCAGTTCCCGGATGCACGCGTTGTATTTCTTCCTGGCTTCCGGCCATTCCCTGCTGCGGCGCGGGTCCGCAAGGATGAGCCATGCGGCGTGAGCCTCCCGGATGGCCGCTGCGTCATCCTGGTAATGGGTGTACGCCGTTCCCTGCTGCTGGTGCAGGGAACAGCCGGAAAGGCCAAGAACAAGGCCTAAAAGAAGGGCGGAAGCCGTTTTCATGGTAGGAGAGGGAGGAGGGCCGCTGCGGGCGCGGGGGTCAGGAGAGCATTTCCAGAGACCTGCTCATGGACTTGAGGAAGGCCTGCACTTCCTCCTCCGTGTTGTACAGGGCGAAGGAGGCGCGGGTGGTCCCGGTGGTGCCCAGGGCGCACATGAGCGGCTGGCAGCAGTGGTGCCCGGTGCGCACGGCAATGCCCATCTGGTCCAGCAGGGTGCCCAGGTCATAGTGGTGGATGCCGTCCGCCAGGACGGAAACCACGGAGCTGTGCGGCACGTCCGGAGCCAGCACGGTCAGGCCCGGCATGGCCTTGAGGCCTTCCACGGCCATGTCCGTCAGCTTCTGTTCATGGGCGGCGATGTTGTCCAGCCCCAGACCGGAGACATAGCGGATGGCGGCGGCCAGCCCAACGGCCCCCCCGACGTTGGGCGTTCCCGCCTCATACTTGAAGGGAATGTCGTTGTAAACGGTTTTGTCAAAGGTGACCTCCTTGATCATCTCTCCGCCGCCCATCCACGGCGGCAGTTTTTCCAGCAGCTCCCTTTTTCCCCACAGAACGCCGGTGCCTGTGGGGGCGTACAGCTTGTGCCCGGAGAACGCGTACAGGTCACAGCCCAGCTCCTGCACGTCCACCTTCATGTGGGAGACGGCCTGCGCGCCGTCAATCAGCACGATGGTGTCAGGCCTGTTCTCTTTGGCCAGCGCGGTGATCTCCCGCACGGGATTGACGGTGCCCAGCGTATTGGAGACGTGCCCCACGGCCACGATGCGCGTGCGGGGGGAAAGCAGTTTTTTATAAGCCTCCATGTCCAGCGTCTGGCCCGGCGTCAGGGGGACGACCTTGAGGACGGCTCCCGTGCGCTCGCAGAGCATCTGCCAGGGAACGATGTTGGAGTGGTGCTCGGAGGCGGTCAGGATGACCTCGTCCCCCGGCCGGATCATGCCGGATTTGGCGATGGTGTCCGCCGCCAGGTTGATGCCCATGGTGCACCCGGAGGTGAACAGGACTTCCGCCGTTTCCGGCGCGTTGATGAACCGCGCTGCCGTTTCCCGTGATTCTTCATGCGCTTCTGTAGCCAGCTGGCTCAGGTAGTGGGAGCCGCGGTGCACGTTGGCATTCCGGGTCTCGTAATAATTCCGGGTGGCGTCCAGGACGGCCAGGGGCTTCTGCGTGGTGGCCGCGTTGTCCAGGTAAATGAGCGGTTTGCCGTGCACGCTGGTCTCCAGGATGGGAAACTGCGGGCGGATGATTGCTGTGTCAAGCATGGCTTATGGTACAAGTGAGGGTTCTTTGCGCAGTTCGTCCCATCCGCCTTCCAGGATGAAGATGGGGGCGCGGATGCCGTATTCCGGCTTTTTCAGTTCATTGGCTACGGCTGCGCTGGAGGTGCAGTCCCTGCTGCAAAAGATGACGATGCAGTAGCCCCGGTCTTCCGCCGTCATCAGGGCTTCCATGGCGTTCGCCAGAAGCTCCTGGTAATTGGCATCCGCCGGGCGCACGGGGTAGACGGGGGCCTGCGTGACGGTGTGGCGTTCAAAGTCGTCCTGCTTTCTGGCGTCTATCCAGATGACCTTTCCCGGCCATTCCTTCATCACCTGGGACAGGCACACGTGCCCTTCCTCCAGCGTCTCCGGGTTGCAGGGCGGCGTGCGGAACGGCTGGAAGACGCGCAGGTCCAGCGCGGCAATGCCCACCGCCAGCAGGAATACGGCCAGCAGGAGCTTCAGGGCGGTGGAAAGGGCGTCTCTCATGGCGGCGGGATGGGGCGGGCGGTCAGTCTTCCTTGATGGTCAGGAACCCCATCTGGCGCTTGTAGCGCGGCACGGTGGAGTCCGTGCGCACCCAGATGGTGTTGAAGGCGGGCTTGTCCGTGGACTTGGGGGTGACGATGATCTTGTATTCCCGGCCTTTTTTGACGGTGACGGGCTCATAGTTGAAGGCGTCCCCCGTCAGGTCCACTGTGGTCAGGTTGACGGGCAGTTCCTTGGAAATGGTGATCCTGATGGTCTTGGGGGCCGGGGCCTCCCCCCTGGTCCATTCCAGCTTGCGGGGCTCCATGCGGATGATGTCCGGGATTTGCGCCCGTATCACCAGCTTGTACGCGGAGCCGTTGGCGTGGACCGTCATGTCCTTGTCCACCGTACCGGAAAAATTGCCGGTCTTCATCACGGCGCTGATGACGCCTGACTCCCCCGGGGCGTACGTCAGCTTGTTGTCCTTCGCCCCGGCGGTCGTGCAGTCGCAGGAGACGTGGATCTTGCTGATGGTGACGGGTGCGCCGGAGGTGTTGGTGAAGGGGAAGGAAGCCGTAATGCTGTCCTGGTCCGGAGCCACTTTCACCGGAACCACTGTTTCCTTGAAGGACAGTTCATCCTTGCCGGAGGCGGTGCCCCCGCACAACAGCAGCCCTGACAACAGAATGGCGGTCCGTATGGTCATGGTCGTTTCAGGATGGTTTTTCCTCTTTCTTCCTGGCGGAGAAGATGCTGGCGATGAAGAAGATGATCGCCGCCACGAAGATGCAGGAGTCCGCCACGTTGAAGGCGGGCCAGCGGTAATTGAAGACGGGGATGGTCACGTCAATGAAGTCCACCACGTAGCCGTTCATGAGCTTCGTGAAAAAGCCGTGCGTCTGTTCGTAAGGAATCAGGAAGCCCTGGATGAGGCGGTCCGTCAGGTTGCCCGCCACGCCCGCCAGCAGCAGCACGTAAGCCAGCTTGAGCCATACCGTGTGGAAGAAGTTTTTCCGGTAAAGCACGATGAGGGCCACGATGGCGAGCACGGGGATGGCCAGGAACAGGTAGCTGGACCACACCGTTCCGTTCCCCATGCCGAAGGCCACGCCCGTGTTGTGCACGCGGGTGATGTTCACCGTTCCGTCCAGGAAGGAGATGGGCTCCAGCTCCCTCAGCTTGTTCAGGGCGTCCACCGTATGCGGGTTCAGGTCCGGGAACTGCGCCAGGTCCGCCGCCGGAACGCGCGCGTTCGTGGCGAAGTCAAGCGTTCCGTCCGCGTTGACATGGTGGAAGCCCGGGAAATCAGGCAGGTACGCGTACTTCTGGGCTTTCTCGTTCAGGTAATTCAGCGGGAAGCGGTGGATGATCCACAGCTTGCTGGCCTGGTCCAGGGCATAAAGCCCCAGCCCCAGCAGGCTCCACCAGAGCCAGCCGGGAAGCGTTTTCTTGCGGGGTGCGGGTTCCTTTTCCGTCTGGGAGTCCATAAAAGGTCGGGGGATGTGAGGTTGCCGTTCTCAGGAGAGGACTTCCGCGCAGCGTTCGCACACCTCGCAGCCGTCTTCCACGGGTTCATACCGGCGGCAGCGCGGGCACATGGCGTGTTCCGTTTTGGCGGCGGCGGCCGCCAGCTCCGGACCGCTCTTCACGTCCAGGTCCGCAATGATGAAGAACTCCGTGGCAAAGGCCCGGTCTTCCAGCAGCGCCACCACGTCCTCGCTTTCGTTTGCCGGGACGGTGAGGGAGATGGAAGCCTCGTTGTTCTTGGAGAAGGCCTTGGCCTTCACCTGTTCTTCAATGGCCACCTGGATGACGGACTTGATTTCCTGAAGGCGGGAGATGGCGGAGGAAGCCTCCTGCGTGTCGTACTCCGGCATCGGGGCGGGGAAGTCCTGCTCGTGCACGCTGCCTTCATACCCGGCGTATTCCCAGGCTTCATCCGCCGTGAAGGCCAGGATGGGGGCCAGCAGGCGGCACAGGGCCTTGAAAATGATCGTCATGGCCGTCTGCGTGGCGCGGCGGCGCACGGAAGTGACGTCGTCGCAGTACAGGCGGTCCTTGGTAGTATCCACGTACAGGGCGGAAAGGTCGCTGGAGCAGAACTGGTTGATGACGCTGAACGCCTTGCGGAAATCATAAGCTTCATAGGCTTTCAGCGTTTCCTTGATGACGGCGTTCAGGCGTTCCAAAATCCAGCGGTCCAGGATGGGCATGTGTTCCGGGGCGACGGACTGCGTGGCGAAGTCAAACCCGCTGATATTGCCCAGCAGGATGCGCAGGGTATTGCGCAGGCGGCGGTAGGGCTCCGTGACCTGCTTGAAAAGGTCTTCCCCGAAGGGGACTTCATTCTGCCAGTCCACGGAGGCGGCCCAGAGGCGCACGATGTCCGCGCCGTACTTGTCGTAATAATAAGCCGCGTCAATGGGCTTGCCGCTCTTGGCGTCTGACTTGGAGGTCTTCTTCCCGGTGTCCTTGTCCACCACGAAGCCGTGGGTCATCACAGCCTTGTACGGGGCCTTGCCGCGCCAGGCGACGGAAAGCATCAGGGAGCTCTGGAACCAGCCGCGGTGCTGGTCCGTGGCTTCCAGGTACAGGTCCGCCGGGGCGTCCAGTCCGGGGCGGGAATCCATGACGGCCATGTGGGAGCAGCCGGAATCAATCCAGACGTCCAGCGTGTCCTTCCCCTTCTTCCAGGTCTTCGGCAGGCCGAGGCGTTCGCACAGGTCTTCGTCGGAAAGTTCAAACCAGATATTGGAGCCGTGGGCCTCCACCATGTCCGCGATCTTGCGGACCACGGCGGCGTCCAGGACGGCCTTCCCGTTTTCGTCAAAGAAGACGGGCAGGGGCACGCCCCAGGTGCGCTGGCGGGAGATGCACCAGTCCGGGCGCGCCTCCACGGTGCCGTAAATGCGGTTGCGGCCCCAGGCGGGCAGCCACTGCACCTTGTCGATCTCTTCCAGGGCCTGCGGACGCAGTTTGTCCATGGAAATGAAGAACTGTTCCACGGCGCGGAAAATGATGGGCGTCTTGGAACGCCAGCAGTGCGGATACTGGTGGCGGTATTCCTCCACGCCGAAGAGGTTGTTATCCTTCTCCAGCATGGCGATGACGTCCTTGTTGGCGTCAAACACGTGCTTGCCCACAAGGGCCGGAACGCCTACTTCTTCCGTGTACTTGCCGTCGTCATCCACGGGGGAGAGGACGGGCAGGCCGTACTGGCGGCCCACGTTATAGTCGTCAGAGCCGTGGCCGGGCGCGATGTGGACGGCCCCCGTGCCGGTGTCCGTGGTCACGAAGTCCGCCAGGATGATTTTTGACGTGCGGGAAAGGAAGGGGTGCTGCGCTTCGCAGTTCTCCAGTTCGGCGCCCTTGAACTCGCGGATGGTTTCCGCCAGGGCCCAGCCCGTCTTCTGGGCGAAGGCGTCCAGCAGGTCTTTCAGGATGATGAGGGTTTCCGTCTGGCCGTCCTTCATGAACTTGCCGGCCACGTACGTGAAGCGCGGATGCAGGGCAATCCCCACGTTGGCGGGCAAGGTCCACGGTGTGGTGGTCCAGATCACCATGGAGGCCTCCAGTCCAAGCGGATTGTCCAGTAGCGGGAACCGCACGAACACGGAGGGGCTCACCTTCTCCTTGTAATCAATCTCCGCTTCCGCCAGCGCCGTGTAGGCCCCGTAGGACCACTGCACGGGCTTGCGGCTCTGGTAAACAGCGCCGTCTTCCACCAGCTTGGCGAACACGCGCAGGATGTTGGCTTCATACGCCGGCTTCATCGTCAGGTAGGGGTGCTCCCAGTCACCGAAAACGCCCAAGCGGCGGAAAGAAGTCCGTTGAATGTCAATAAAGCCCCTGGCGAATTCCGCGCAGCGGCGGCGGATTTCAGCCGCATCCAGGTCACGGGCCTTCTGCACCACCTTGAACTCAATGGGGAGGCCGTGGCAGTCCCAGCCGGGAACGTAGGGCGCGGCATAGCCGGCCATGGTCTTGGACTTCAGGACCAGGTCCTTGAGAATCTTGTTCAGGGCCGTGCCCATGTGCACGTCGCCGTTGGCGAAGGGGGGGCCGTCATGAAGCAGGAACCGGGGTGCGCCCTGTTCCATCCTGCGGGACAAAATTCGTTCGTACAGTCCGGTGTCTTCCCACTTTTTCAGGCGTACGGGTTCGTTTTTTGTCAAATCCCCCCTCATGGGGAAGCCGGTCTCCGGCAACAGGATGGTGTCTTTATAATTCTTTTTGGGCGCACTCATGCCCGGAAAAGGTAGCACCGGGGCCCGGTCCGGTCAACCCTGCGGTGCGGCACAATCAGGGCCTAGCGCATTCATTCCCGCCGTGTTCCGGGCGCGGCTCCCGCTCTGGAGGGCGCATTTCCGCCCGGGGTCTGTCGGGAGGAGAGAATTCCCCGTTCAGACAGCCATTTTTCCGCGGCCTCCGGCCATTCGTCCGTGGGCTGCCCGCGTTTCTCCATGCCGTAGCCGTGGCCCCCCGCGGGGTAAAAATGGAGGCTGGAGGGAACGCCTTTTTCCCGGCAGGCCTGTTCCATCAGCCTGCTGTTGGCGCTGGCTACGCCGTCGTCCAGCGCGTGGACGAGGAACACGGGGGGCGTCTGCGCCGTCACCTGCCGTTCCGCGGAGCACAGCTCCGCCAGGGCCGGGGCGGGGTCAGGCCCCAGGATTTTGCTGCGGGTGCCTCCGTGGGTGGTCCCGGGGGCCATGGTGACGACGGGATAGATAAGCATGGCAAAATCGGGCCGCGCGGAAACGCTTTTCAGCGGATTATCCTCTTCTTCCGGCAGGGTGCGGTTCCAGAGCGTGGCGGCCATGGCTGCCAGATGGCCCCCTGCGGAAAACCCAATGACGCCGATGCGGCGCGGGTCAACCCCCAGCGCGGAGGCATGCCGGCGCGTTACGCGCAGGGCCTGGCGGGCGTCCAGCAGAGGGCCCGGAAACCTGCCGATGGCATTGTTTTCCCCGGAAACGCGGTACTTCACGACAACGCCCACCATGCCGTGCTCCGCCGCCCAGCGGGCGATGCGGACGCCTTCCTTTTCAATGGCCTGGATGGCGTAGCCGCCGCCCGGAAAGATGCACAGGGCGGCGCGTCTGTCCTGCGGCCTCCATCCGGCGGGGAAATAAAGCTGTATTTGCGCCTCCCCCACGTCCGTGATGTGCCCGGGGGACACCTGTTTTTCCTTCAGGTCCGCCGCTTCAAGGCCCAGGGAAATCCATCCGGAATGAAAGGCTCCGTGTTCCGCGGGCGGCTGGAGGGCCGCCAGCGCGGACGGATCAAACGGGACCCCTCCGGCGGGGGCGTGAGCGAATGCCAGTAAAAGGGCGGGAAGAAGGAAGGCAAGCTTCATGTTCATGGCTTATTGGCGAGTGAGATGACCAGTTTGGAAAGACCCTGCACTACCTCCGCAAACTGGGGGTAATCCAGCTTTTCAGCCGTATCGCTGGTTTCATGGTAATCATCGCAGCGCAGGAAGGCGGTGTCCGTGGCGGCGAAGGAGGGGATGTCCTCCTTCATGTAAGCCCAGTCATCCGACCAGGAAACGCCTTTGGTATAATAGGGAAAGACGGCGGAGCGCACCGGAAAGCGGTTCAGACGGGAGAACTCCTCCGCACAGGAGCGGGCCAGCTTGCGGCCCGTGTTGGTAGACATGAAGGCCACGTAGTCGCACCGGTCCGGGAGCCCGGCCAGCCCGGCGGCCATGGCGGATTTACGCTTCTTGTTCACCCGTGGGGAGTAACAGCCCAGTGTTTCCAGCGCAATCATGCCGATGATGCGTTCCTTCCCCGGATGGAGGGCTGCGGATTTGGCATGCACCACGCTGCCCATGGAGGGAGTCTGGTAAAAGGGAGGTTCCTCATTGGCATAAGCCACCAGGCACACGTCGTGCAGGGTGGGAACTGCAGCCAGGGCGCGCGCCGTTTCCAGCAGGGCGGCTACGCCGGAAGCGTTGTCATTGGCTCCCGGCGTTCCGGTGCGGGCCGGTCTGGCGGGGCCGTGGTCATGCCAGTTGTCCATGCCCACCTTGGTGTCGTAATGCGCGCCTATGATAAGCGTTTTGGGCCGCGGGGAGGTTCCCTTTTTGGTGGCGACGAGGTTGTACACCGTCCTGTCCTTCACGGCGCGGAAGTCCGGAGAAACCGGGATGTCCACGGCCTGGCGCGTGACGGTGTAGCCCATCCCCTCCAGGGTTTGTTCAATGTAGCGGGCGGAACGCTCCATGGTGCCGGGCTTGTAGGCGTTCCGTTCTCCGATGGCGTCCGCCAGATGGGTCACGTGCGCTTTCAGGAATGTTTCCGTCTGGTCCGTCTCCGGAATTTCCCCGCTTCCGCAGGGTGAAAAGAGCTTGGAACAGGAACCCAGGGCGAGGCAGGCCGCGGCGGCGGCCAGCCCGCATTTGATCACAGGGGAGGAGAGTTTCATGAGGGGAAGTTGGGGAAGGCCGGTTTTAGAGTGTATTGGCGGTGGGAGGAGGAAAATCAATCCTCTCCGTCTGGCCCTTTTTCATCACCAGGTCTTTCTTGCGGTCCCGGTGCATGAAACGGAATTGGCCGGGGCGGCTGGCTGTGGCGGTGGCCTGAACCCGGCCGTTTTCCCAGCGTAGGTCCACCTTCAGCCCGCCCCGGGTGCGCAGGCCCGTGGCGGAACCCTTCTTCCAGCCGTCCGCCAGGGCCGGGGCCAGCAGGATGACCTGAAAGCCGTCCTGCATGATTTGACTCTGGACCAGGCATTGGGCCACGCCGGAGGTAAAGCCGAAGTTGCCGTCAATCTGGAACGGGGGATGAAAGTCAAACAGGTTGGAATTGATGTAATGTTTCAGCATCGTGTACATGCGGTCCTCCGCGGAATTTCCGTCCCCCAGGGATGCGTAAAGGTTGATGAGCCAGGCGGTGCTCCACCCGGTGCGGATGCCGTTGTTCCCCATGTCCGCGTATTTGCGCCGGAAATCCGCTGACTTGCGTACGGCCTCCGCGTATTCCGGCGTGGTGAGCACGTTCCATTCCGTGCCGGGAAACAGGCCGTAAAGGTGGCTGATATGGCGGTGGCCCTTCTGCATTTCCTCAAAGGGCTGCCGCCATTCCTGCACGCGGCCGTCAGGGCCAATGGCGGGCTGGGGAATCTTCGGGAGAAAATTCAGCGCTTTAACCAGGGTGGGAGTCCGGACATTCAGCTCCCGGCAGGCGTAAATGTAGTTGCGGAGCGCCTCGCGCCCCAGAAGCTGGTCGTGGGAATTGCCGTTGGAAACGTAGGAAAGCACGTTGGGCCCCGTGCCGTCCGGCGCGTAAAACCCGGTTTCAGGGGAGACGCCTGGGCCGGAAAGGCAGCGGCCCTGGCCGTCGTCCTCAAACCAGGACATGATGAAGCGCGCGCTGGATTCCAGAATGGGCAGGGACTTCTTCAGATCTTCCCTGTCTCCGGTGAAGCGGTAGCTGTCTACCAGGTGGGAGCAGGCCCACGCTCCGTTCATGAGGCTGGCGGCCCATTCCGGATTGTTGCCTGAAAAATAGGTATGCTTCCAGCAGTCCGTATAATGGCCGAAGCAGAAGCCGTCCCGGCGGATGAAGCGTGCGAATTCCTCCCCGTACGGAAGCAGGCTCCGGACAAAATCAAGATAAGGCTGCTGGAATTCCCCCAGCCCGGTGGCGTGGGACGGCCACTGGTTCATCTGGCTGTTGATGTTCAGGAAATAACAGCCCATCCACGCCGCCCGCAGTTCCGGATTCCACAGTCCCTGCAAGCCGCAGGGGAGCTGGCCCGGCCTGGTATGGACAATCGTGCAGAAGCGGCCGAACTGGAAAAGCTGTTCCAGCAGGTCAGGATCCTTCCCTCCCTGTTTGACGCGTTCCAGCCTTTGGGGGGTGGCCATGGCGGAAACCTCCGGCGGGGAATCCCCCAGGTCCACCTGGCAGCGCAGCATCAGGCGGGAAAAATAATCTTCCGTCTCCCGGGCAAGTTTTTTCCACCCCATTTTTTCCGCCTTCTTCAGGAGACGGTTGTTCCTGTCTGCCAGGCTGCCCGTCAGCGGGGCCTCCGGTTTCCGGAGGTTGTAATCCGTGGAGGTGGAGGAAAGCACCAGCACCTCCCGGGCGGAATCCAGGATAATCTCCTTCCCCCGGCGGGAGATGGCGGCGCCGGGCGCCAGAATGACCACCCGGTTTTCAAACCGGGTTCCGCCATTGCTTCCCTGTCCCGCCAGCACCCAGCCGTCCGGCTGCGCGGTAATGCGGGCTGACGGGTCCGGATGCTGCAAATTCAGGGAAATGCGGCACCCGGACGGAACGGTGCAGGTAATGTGGTAGGCGGCGCAGTCCGCGGACGGAGCCGCCAGAATCTCCGTGACCAGTTCTCCCGTGCCGAATTGAACGCGGGTGGAGGCCTTTCCCCGCTGCATGTCCAGCATGCGCCGGAAAGAGGCGGGGGAGGGCAGCCCCTGGAACTCCGCCTGAAGCAGGCCGCCCTGCTGGTAATCTCCCGCGATGCTTCCGGAGGGCAGAATATCCTTCCGGAACACCTGGTCCGCGCTCCGGTATTTTCCCTCCCGGCAAAGCTGGCGCGCCTTGTCCAGCGCCTGGGCGGCGCCTTCCTTCATCTGGAAATTCTTCTTCGCGAAGATGCTTCCTTCATTGAGAACGACGGTTTCTTTAGGAAAAACGCCGAAAGAGAGGATGCCCAGCCTGCCGTTGCCCGTGCCGTATCCCTCCGTCCATTTCCGGGCGGGTTCGGTGGAGGTGACCTGCATGGGGGCGGGAGATGCCTGGAGCGGAGCCGCGCCCAGAAGAAGCAGGCAGAAGAAAGAGAGAGATTTCATGGTTATACGGGCGGTTATTTCCTGAACCGGGAGGCTGTATTGGCGTAAATGACGGCAAACGCCAGGCTTCCTACCAGGAAAAACAGGGAGACAGACAGAAACACGGCGTTCTGGAGAATGATGCTGGCGAGCCAAATCAGCATGCTGAAGGCGAGGCAGTACATGATCTTTCCCATGAACCGGCACAGCGCGCGTTCATCGTACTGTTTTTTCCGTTCCTTGCTCATGGTGTTATACCCGGCAATAAGGAAGGAACATTTTCCCATGGAAAGAATGACTCCAAGAATGATAAAGCCTGCCATCATGGCGACGGGTATCGGAATAGGTGCGTCCATAAGCCGGAAAATGGGAAATCAGCGGGAGGGCCGCCGCGCCGGGCAGAGCCGTTTTTAAAAAGATACGTGACGGAAACGATTTTTTATCAGAACAGGAAATAACAGGAGCAGAACCAGGCGATGATGAGCAGGCCGCAGGTGAATTCCAGCAGAAGCCCGGTGAGCATCCCCAGCGCCGCTCCGGAACCGGCCTTGAACGCGGCCAGGATGTCCTTTCTGGCAAAGATGAGTTCCGCCAGCAGCGCTCCCAGGAACGGCATGAACAGAAGCCCCACGATGGGGGTGAACAGGACGGCGCCCACCACGGCGCCGATGATGGCCCCCCAGATGCCTGCGGCGGTACTGCCGAATTTTTTGGCCCCCATGCCGCCGGAAAGCTTGTCAATGACCAGGCCCCCCGCCACCAGCAGCGCCAGCACGGTCCAGCCCCACCACTCCAGGCGCCCGGCGCCCATCACGCCCTGCCAGATGCAGCCTGCCGCAATGATGATGATGCCGGGAAGCATGGGAATGAGCGTGCCGATCAGGCCCATGCCGAACAGAAGCAGGGTGACGCACCAGACGAGGGTTTCCGAAAGGACGGGGGACATGCCTTCCTTCTTACCAGGAAGGGCGTCCGGAGGCAAGGCTCCTGCCCGGCTTGCGGATGACGGAAAAAAAGGGGGCCGGTCCTTGGATTGATATTGCGGTTGTTGCGGGTTCGGTATGCAATGGCGGCCATGACTTTTTCCGGTTCTTTTTTCCGCGGCTGCGTGGCATGTTCCTGCGCCATTTCCCTGGGGGTTTTCCCCGTGCTGGGCGCCGCTCCTGCGGCTGATTCCGCTGCCGTGCAGAAGCTGGCGCATTCCCTGAAAGCCCGCGTGGGCATGGCTGCGGTGATGCTGGACACGGGGGAAACCGTATCCATAGGGGATGAAGCGGCCTATCCCATGCAGAGCGTCTTCAAATTCATTCTTGCCCTGTCCGTGCTGAAGCGGGTGAATGAAGGGAAACTGAATCTGGAGCAGATCATCCGCATACGCCCGGAACAACTGGTGAAAGGCACCTGGAGCCCGTTGCGGGAGCGCTTTCCGCAGGGCGGTGATTTTTCTTTAAAGGAGCTGCTGCGCGTGACCGTTCAGGAGAGCGACAACAACGCCTGCGACCTCCTGTTTGCCCTTATCGGCGGTACGGAAGCCGTGCAGAAGGATTTGAAGGAATGGGGCATCAGCGGCATCAACGTCCGGTTTACGGAAAATGAGATGCTGCGGAACCACGACTTGCAGTATGTCAACTCAAGCCGTCCTTCAGCCATGAATGCCCTGCTGCGCGCGTTTGACGAGGGGAAAATCCTGGACAAGGACACGCAGCGCTTCCTCTGGGACATGATGGCCGGCTGCGCTACGGGAGCCACGCGCCTGAAAGGAAAGCTGCCGCAGGATTACGTGGTGGCGCACAAGACCGGATCGGGCTTTACATCCCCGGAGGGCGTGATTACCGCCGTTAATGACGTGGGCATCATTGTTCTTCCCAATGGCCGGAAAATGGCGGTCTCCGTATTCGTCATGGATTCAAAGGACTCCGCCCCCGCCTGCGAGAAGGTGATCGCCTCCATGGCCCGGTGGCTGTGCACGGAATGGCAGCCCGCCGCCGCCAAGTAGCGGGCGGCCCTGCACGGAACATGTTTTAAGCTTGGAAAGGGGACGGCGTTCAGGCAAGGTGTGCCGCGTTATTCATGAAGAACCTATTGAGCCGGTACATCAGCCTGAGCCTGGCGCTGCGGTATCTGAACCCGCTGCGGACTTTCTTTTCCATCATCACCCTGATCTGCCTGCTGGGCGTATCGCTGGGGGTGATGGTGCTCATTGTCGTGCTGTCCGTGATGGGCGGTCTCCAGAAGGAAATCCAGGGGAACTTGTTTGCGCATTCCCCGCACGTCCAGGTGTGCTACAGGAATGACTTCGGCGTGAGGGAGGTGATTCCGGACTGGATGGAACTGAGCGGGAAGCTTAAACACGTTCCCGGCGTCCAGTCCACCTATGCCCTGATAGAAGACTATGCGCTGGTGGACGTGCAGGGACGGCAGAGGCCGTGTTTTTTCCGGGCCATTGATACGGAAAACGCTGCCCAGCTGGACGATTTGAAGCACTTGGTGGTAGCGGGCAATGCGGACCTGGACATGGGGGAAAAGGCCGTGGTCTCCTCCATTGTGGCGGAAAACATGGGGCTGAACGTGGGAGATGTGATCCGGGTGTACACCACCCGCAATTTCCAGGAAATTTCCCACGCCTACCAGCAGACGGAACTGCCCGTACTGGCGGAGAAAAACGCCCGGGAACTCAACGATTTGAAGGAATGGGGCAAGTCCCTGAAAACGGAGCAGGGGCGCGAAGCGGCTAAAAAAGCCTCCGTGGACAACGTGTTCAACCTGCTCAACGGCCTGCTCTCCGTTCCCCGCAGGGACGCGGAGCGCTCCGGCCTGATGGATTTGCTGGCCGTGTTGAATGACGGGGAAGCCCTGGACAACGGCACCGTGGCCTTCCCGGAAGGCACCCGCAAGGAATGGGAAACCATTCTGGGCGGCTTCAAGGCCGGACAGCGGAATGAGGCGGACATGGAGTGCTTCCGCAAAATCAGGGAACTGGTCATGCCGAAGGACCTGGAGGTGATCGGCATTTACCGGGCCTCCCAGCATACGCCCAGCCCGGACCTGTTTATTCCGCTGGTCATCGGCCAGGAACTGCTGGGTTATGAGGATGACGTGGTGCAGGCCGTGGCCCTGCGCGTGGATGATCCCTACCATGTGGAAACCATGCTGGCTCCCGTGATGCAGGCCCTGGAAAAGGAAAAGCCGTCCTCCGCGTGGACGCTGGAAACCTGGCATGACCGTTTTAACGCATGGTTTGAACTCATGCAGAAGGAGCGCATGATGATGAGCTTCGTGCTTTCCTTCATCTCCCTGATCTCCGCCTTCTGCATCATGGCGGTGATGTTCACCGTCTCCATCCAGCGGAAGAGGGAAATCGCCGTGATGAAGGCCCTGGGGGCTACGCCGTTCCAGGTGGTGCGCGTTTTCCTGTGGCAGGGGGTCATCATCGGCTTTGTAGGGGCTCTCCTGGGCGTGGGGCTGGGGCTGCTGGTGCTGGAATACCGCATGCAGATCCAGGGCTTCTTGGCGGGAATAGGCTTTGACCCGTTCCCCGTGGCGTTCCACGGCACGGCGAATATTCCGGTGGTGATTGACTGGACGGAGCTGGCGTGGCAGGGCGTGAAGGCCTTTGTCATGGTTGTGGTGGCCTCCATCATTCCGGCTCTCATCACGGCGCGCCAGGACCCGGCCCGCTCCCTGCGCAGCATGTAACAGGAACCGCCTCATGGATATTTACTGGATTCAGGATCATGAAAAGAAGGGGCCTCTGCCGGAGGTGGAAGTCATCTCTATGCTGGAGGCGGGCCTCATACCGGAAAACGCCCGGGCATGGCATGCCGGATGCGCGGAATGGGTGCGCATCCATGACCTCCCGGTGCTGAAGGAAATGTTTGCTGGCCGGGAGGAAG
The DNA here is from genome assembly GCF_018709685.1 of Akkermansia muciniphila. Classification (GTDB taxonomy): domain Bacteria; phylum Verrucomicrobiota; class Verrucomicrobiia; order Verrucomicrobiales; family Akkermansiaceae; genus Akkermansia; species Akkermansia muciniphila_E. The sequence continues at coordinate 11,244 of NZ_JABDHQ010000011.1, read as the reverse complement.
AGGAGGAACGGCGGAAGGCCGGGGAAGAAGCTCCGGAGGATGATGCCGCGGAAATCTCCGTGGCGGAACCCGTGGACGGGGAATCCTTGCCGGAGGAAGAAGCGGAAAAGGCCCCGGAGGAGGACGTGGTGCTGGTGGTTCCGTACCCGTACGTGCGTTTTCTGGGAAGAATGGCGGATGTGATGATGCACATGACGCTTTACCTGGCCGTGCTCAGGGTACTGGGCCTGGGCTTCAGCCCCGATTTTCTCCCCGGCTCCTATGAAGCCCTGCTTTACCTCTGCCTGCCGCTCGTGCTCATTGAAGCCGCCTTTGTGGCGGCGCTGGGCACCACGCCGGGAAAAGCCATGCTGGGCGTCTCCGTCAGGGACTACCGCGGGAACCGCCTCTCCTTCTCCACGGCGTTCAGGCGCTCCCTGTTCGTCATGGTTCTGGGCCTGGGCTGTTTTGCCCCCTCCCTGATGCTGCTGGCCCTGTTCTTCTCCTGGTGGTGGGTGCGCCGCTTCGGCTTTACCCCGTGGGACCGGAAGCTGGGCACCACGGACGTGCTGAATGACTCCCTTACCCTCCGCAAGGTGGTGATGACGCTGGTACTGATCATCCTGTGCCTTCAGATCATGTACGTGCTGCTCATTCCCTGGCTTCCGGAGATGGAGGCGTATGTCAGCGCCTCCGGACAAATGTGACAAAAAGGCATTCCGAGCGGGATTTAGCCTTTTAATCACCTGAATTTGTTTCATACTTGCCCCAGCCATGCCAGAAATACACCCAACGGCAGTAGTGCATCCTACTGCGGAAATAGCGGATGATGTTAAAATCGGTCCCTTTTGCGTTGTCGGAGAACATGTAAAGCTGGGCCCCGGCTGCGTGCTGCACAGCCATGTGGTCATTGACGGCCCTTCCTCCTTCGGCAGCGGCAACGAGTTCTTCCCGTTTTCCGTCATCGGCCTGAAAAGCCAGGATTTGAAGTACCAGGGGGAACCCACCTACCTGGAAGTGGGGGATAACAACGTTTTCCGTGAAAACGCCACCATCAACCGCGCCACGGACATTGGCGGCGCCACGCGGATTGGCAGCAACAACCTGTTCCTGGTCTCTTGCCACGCCGGGCACGACTGCCAGATAGGCAACCATGTGATTTTCTCCGGCTTCGCCACCGCCGCCGGCCATGTCACGGTGGGGGATTACGCCATCCTGGCGGGCTGCTGCGCCGTGCACCAGTTCGCCAGCATCGGGGAGCACTCCATGGTGGGAGCCATGGCCCGCGTATCCCAGGACGTGTTGCCGTACACCATTGTGGAAGGCCATCCGGCCGTGACGCGCTCCGTCAACTCCATCGGCATGCAGAGGCGCGGATTTTCCGAGGAAGACCTGCGTGCCGTGCGCATGTGCTATAAAAAGCTCTTCGTCAACAAGAAGCTGTCCGTTCAGGAAGCTATTGAGGAACTCCGGAATTCAGACTATGCGGAAAATCCCTGCCTGAAGAGAATCGTTGAGTTCGTGGAAACTTCCGAACGCGGATTCTGCCATTGAGGCCATGAAAACGGGTTTTGTCTTTGACCTGGACGGAACGCTGGTGGACTCCATTCCCGGCATCGCCCGCGGCCTGAACCTGGCCTTGAAGGCCCTGGGGTATCCGGAGCATTCCGTAGATGCCATCCGGGGAATGGTGGGCCGGGGCGCGCGGGAGCTCTGCCTGGCTTCCCTGCGGGAATACTTTCACGGGGAGGTGCCTGAAGAGGCCTTTGAAGCGGTGCACAAGGGGTTCATGAAGGAATATCCCCATACCTGGCAGGACGGCACGGCGCCGTACCCCGGCATTCGTGAAATGCTGCTGGAACTGGCCGCGGAGGGGCATCCCCTGGGCGTCCTGTCCAACAAGCCGCATGTGATCACGAGTCCACTGGTGCGCCATATCCTCCCGGACGTGCCTTTCCGGGTGGTGATGGGCTTTTCAGACCGTTTCCCGCGCAAGCCGGAGCCTGGTTCCCTGCTGTCCATCGTCCATGCCTGGGGCATGGAACCGGGGCAGGTGTGCATGGTGGGGGATTCCGCCCACGACGGCAACACTGCCGTGAATGCCGGAACGCGCCTGGTACTGGTGGGGTGGGGCTACAGTTCCCGCGCCGCGCTGGACGCCTTCCACGTGCCGGTATGCGCCTCCGCGGCGGAACTGTCCGCCCGGTTGCGGGATGAAGGGGCGCTGCCCTTTCCCGTCTCCGCCCCCAGGCTGTCCTGAAGGCGCCGGAACCGGGACAGGGCCGGGGCTCGCCGTGTGGTTGCGGCTCTTCAGGACGGAATATCCGGTATGTCCGCGGATTTAGCCTGCAGGGTGATGTCTTCCAGATTGCCGGGCAGGTCCTTCGTGGAGGTCACGCCCAGGTTTTTCAGCCTCTGCGCCCGGGGAATGAAGCGGTGCTCAAAGGAGGAGACGGTCTTGTTATACTGGGCCACCGCCTGGTTCAGGCTCTTGCCCAGGGAGGAAAAGTGGCCCGTGAGGATGGAGCAGGTGTTGAACAGGTCCGCTCCCGCCTCCGAGATTTTCTTGGCGTTGTCCGCCAGTTGTTCCTGCTTCCACCCGTACGCGACGGTTTTCAGCAGGGCGATCAGGGTGGAAGGCGTGGAAAGGATAACCTTGTTCTCCGCGCCGAACTCAATCAGGGAGGGGTCCGCTTCCAGAGCCGCCTGGAAAAAGGCCTCCCCCGGAAGGAACATGATCACGAATTCCGGGCACGGGGAAAACTGGGCAAAGTAATTCTTGGCGCTCAACTGCTGGAGGTGCCTTTTCACGTCTGCGGCGTGGCGGCTCATCAACTGGCGGCGCTCCTCCTGCCTGTCCGTCTGTCCCGCGCTGAGGTAGGAGGTCATGGGCGCCTTCGCGTCAATGATGATGGAACGGCCTCCCGGCAGGTGGACGACCATGTCCGGGCGCACCCGGTCCTCTTCCCTGGAACGGGTTTCCTGCGTGGTGAAATCACAGTACTCCACCATTCCGGCCAGTTCCACCACGCGGCGCAATTGGAGTTCCCCCCACTGGCCGCGCGCGCTGTTGTGGTGGAGGGCCTGGGAAAGCCTGGCGGTCTCATTCTTCAGGGCCTCGTTTCCGGAAAGGATATAGCGGATCTGCGTTCTCAGGTCCGTATAGGCGCCCACGCGTTCCTTCTCCATCTCTCCCAGCCGGGACTGGACGAGTTTCAGGGACTCGCTCACCGGCTTCAGCATGGACTCAATGGCCTGCTTGCGGGATTCCAGGTCATGGTTGGCCTGCTGGCGCTGGTTCTGAAGCCGGGTTTCCGCCAGGTTCAGGAATTGTTTTTCCGAATTGCGGAGGACCTCCGCGCTGATGCCCGCGAAGGAATCCTTGAGCACCTCCTCCGCCCGGTGGAGCATCTGGGTTCTGTCCTCCGCCCGTTCCTGCCAGGAGCGGGCTTCCGCTTCCAGGCGGACGGAGCGGTCACGGTAGCGCAGCAGGAAAACCAGCAGCACCGTGCAGGCGGCCAGCAGCAGAAGGGCCGCAATCCAGGGGATCAGGGGGGAATTCATGATAGGGGAAGGGTAATTCAGATGGGGGTGGCGTAGGGGATGCCGTCCGTCTCTTCCACGGGCTCGGCCAGGGGGATATTGTCGTCACTGCCGTCAAGCGGCTCCGCAAAGGGAATATTCTCCTCCGTATCCGGCTCCGCCATGGGAATGTGCTTTTCACACATTTTGGTGGGGGCATGGTAGCCTGCGGAAGTTTCAAAATAAGCCGTTTTGGCATATTGGCAGCCGGAATGGGCCAGTTGGTTGGACTCCCGGCATACGAGCACGGCCTGGCCTTCCGAACCGGGGCTGGTGCGGATGGCGTTGGCGGGGTAGCCCTCCTTCTGGGCCGCCAGCATAATGTCCACCCAGACGGGCAGGGCCAATGTGCCGCCGTACCCTTTTTCCAGAATCTTGGTGGAGGAGTCAAAGCCCACCCAGACGCTGCACGTGAGGTTGGAGGTATATCCGGCGAACCACGCGTTCGTGTAATTGTTCGTGGTCCCGGTCTTGCCGCCGCAGGGGGGCTTGAAGCCCAGGGTGGTGATCCTGCCTGCCGTGCCTCCGGGCTTGCAGACCTGCTGGAGGATGGAGGAAGTGATGTTGGCCGCCCGCTGGGTGTATACGGTGCGCTTGCTCCTGGTGATGGCGAAGCGCGGCTGTCCTCTGGAATCCGTAATGTGGTCAATGATATACGGCGTGGGGCGCACGCCGCCGTTGGCAAAAACGCTGTAAGCGCTGGCGATGTCCAGCGGAGAGGCTTCCCACGTGCCCAGGTAAAGGGCCGGAGTGCGGGAAATATTCCCGTGGAAGCCCGCCAGCTGGGCGGACTGGATGACGTTGGACAATCCGGCCCGGTTGCCGATGCGTACGGACATGGTATTGCGGGAAAGAATGAGGCCGAAGGAGGCCGGCTTCATGCCCCGGTACGTGCCGTCCGAGTTGCGGGGGGACCAGTTGGCGGCTCCGCGTATCTCCCCATAGCCGATGCGGTCGTCGGAAATGCGGGTATCCGCGGAATTGCCCTGCTGGAAAAAGGTGGCGTAAATGAACGGCTTGAACAGGGAGCCGGTCTGCCTGCGTGACTGGATGGCGCGGTTCAGCTTGGATTCCTCCGCGTCCCGGCCGCCGACGACGGCGAGAAGCGCCCCGGTGGCGTTGTCCATGACTACGGCGGCGGACTGGATGTAATTGGGCATGGGAGGCTGCGTCCCTTCCTTCCGTTCCGGGGGGAGCGCCTTCCAGGCGGCCAGGGCCGCTTCATATTCCGCCTTGGTGGTCAGCTTGTTCTTGACGATTCCCTTCTTCTCCCGCCTGGCTTGCAGGGAAGCCAGGTGCTTCCTGAAATCCTTGCGCGCTTCCAGCGCTTCCATGTGCTTGTTGATGGCGTCCAGCGTGGCGTTCTGCAGGTCAAGGTCCAGCGTGGTGTGGACCACCAGGCCGCCCAGGCGGATATCTTCTTCCTCCAGAATGGCGTCCAGCTCCCGGCGCACCAGGCCCATGGCGTAATTCTCCTCTGACCGCGACTGGGGCATCCGGGTAACGATCGGTTCCGCCAGGGCCGCCTCATACTGCACCCGGGTGATCTTCCCCTCCTTTTCCAGCAGGCCCAGGACGATGTCCCGCACCTTCTTGGCTTCCTCCGGATGCTTGATGGGGGAGAAATCGTTCGGGCCGTAAATAATGCCGGCCAGGGTGGCGCACTCCGACAGGGAAAGATCCCGCGGCTCCTTGTCGTAATACCCGCGCGCCGCCGCCGCAATCCCCAGGAAGGTATGGCCCCAGAAAATGCGGTTGATATAGGTCTCCAGAATCTCGTCCTTCGTGTAAGTGGCTTCAATGCGTTTGGCCAGCGCCACCTCCGTCAGCTTGGCGTGCAGGTTGCGCTCCTGGTGGTTGTACGTGATTTTGGCAAGCTGCATGGTGAGGGTGGAAGCCCCCTGCGTGGCACGCTTGTGCTTGAGCACCTGCGCGAAGGCGCGGCCAACGCCTATCCAGTCCACGCCGCCGTGGTCGTAAAAGCGGTTGTCTTCACGCAGGATCAGGGCGTCAATGAAAATGGGGGGAACCTCCTGGAGGGAGACGCGCTTGCGGTTTTCCCCGTGCAGGGTGCCGATGGTGCGGTTCTTGCGGTCCAGGATCACCGTGCGTTCCGGAATATTGCTCTTGACCTCGGAAATGTCATAGCGGTTGGAAATGGTGCCGTACAGGAATACCAGGATGGAGCCGATCACGATGCCCGCAAAGCAGCACCCCAGCAGGATGCGCAGGGGCCATCTGACGAACCACTGGATATTCCGCGTCAGGGAGCCGATGAAGCGGAACGGCATCAGCAGGACGAACAGCAGGGCGCCGAAAATCGTGAACCGCGGCTTGCGCGGCCTTCCCGGGCGTGCGGAGCGGGGGGGCTCTCCGGGTTCATCGTAGTCATCATATTCCTCCGGCGGTGCGGGCCGGGAAATGCGGCGCGGACGGGGAGGCGGTGCATCATTCCGGGAAGAACCGCCGCGGGATTTCCCGGTTCTGCGGGTGGGCCCGGGAATCACGGCCGGACCGGGGTCCTCCGGAGGCAGGCCGGGATAGGACGGGCGGGGGGCAGACCTCTTCCTGCGTTCCGTTGGCGGACGGGAAGCCGCTTCATCGTCCTGGATGCGTTCCCGCCAGGAGCCGGCATTCCGTTTCCGTGATTTGTCGTTTACACCCATCCGTGGGGGAGTTTTATCATAAACAAACGGGATGGTCTAAGCAAAAGATGGAGCCCCATGTCGCAATTGTTAGACAAATTTGTACTGGTCTGAACGTTTATCTGGTAGGATATGTTCTATCATAAGGTTATCGGTAATTTCATGATATCACCATTCAGAATGACGAGTTTTTATTACTTGGTCGTTGGGGGGCTTGTGTCCCTGTTTTTAGGGGGAATGAGCCTGGCGGGGAATGTCTCTTCCATGGCGGACTTGCAGCAGCATGTGCATAAGGTGGCCTCCGCGGCTACGGCTGCCACGGTGGCTCTGGTTTCCGACGGAGGGGAGACGGGCAGCGGGGTGATCGTTACGCCGCAGGGCCTTATTTTAACGGCGGCCCACGTGGTGGGCGGTGATGAAATCATGCGCGTGGTCTTTGCGGACGGGCGCGTGGTCAAAGGCCGCGTGCTGGGCGCCAACTTTACGCGGGACGCCGCCATGGTGCAAATCATCGGAGGCGGAAACTATCCCCATGTGGAGCTGGGGGAATCAGACGGGCTGCATGTAGGTGACTTTGTGGTGGCGCTGGGCCATTCCAAGGGATTTGACCCGGAACGCCGCGCTCCCATCCGCATGGGGCGGCTGTGCACGGACGGGAAGCAGCGCTTCCTTATTTCGGAATGCACGCTGATTGGTGGGGACTCCGGCGGCCCCCTCTTTGACTTGTCCGGCAAGCTGGTGGGCATTCATTCCTCCATAGGCCCCATGTTGAAAATCAACAACCATGTTCCCGTCTCCGTGTTCCGGAAGGACTGGGACAGCCTGCTTGCCGGGAAGCACTGGGGCCAGCTTGGCCTTCACCCCATGGCTGACCCGGAATCTCCCGTTCTGGGATTTGCCATGATGGACGTGCTGGGCGTGGACGGCGTGGTAGTGCAGGATGTGGTGGTGAACTCCCCGGCGGATACCGCGGGCATCAAGCCCGGTGATGTCATCACCCACATGGACAGCCGGAGCCTGCGTTCCGTGCGGGACATGCTCCGTGAGCTGGGCAGGCACCGCCCCGGGGAAACCGTTCCGGTTGTGGTGGTGAGGAAAGGAACTGCCTACAAGGCGGACCTTACATTCGGCAGGCGCGGAGATTTGATGTCCGGCCTGAAACATGAAGAAGAGACTCAGGGATGATGATGAAATATTTATGGGCGGCTTTGGCGGCGTCCGCCGCCTGTGGCCAGGAAATAGCCTCCCCTCTTCCCCCGGAGCAGATGATTGCCCCGGAGGACAGGGCGGTGCTTGACAACCAGGCCAAGAAAATCTTCCAGGAATGGGACAAGGTGGCCGGTCCGGTGGGCCGGTCCGTGGTGGCGCTGGTGGCCGGCAACACCCAGGTGGCCCTGGGCACGGTGGTGGGGAAGGGAAAAGTGCTTACTAAGCTGAGCGACCTCCAGAAGGAGCGGCGCCCGGTCATGCTCGTGGACTCCTCCGGACGGGTTTACGACGCCAAGGTGCTCTTTGCCCTTCCGGAACACGACCTGCTGATGATGGACGTGCCGGGGCTTCCCGCTCCTCCCATTGACCTGAACTCCTATGTCCAGGCGGAGGAAGGGGATGTCATTGCGGCCGTATCCCCTACGGGGCATGTCAGTGACTTCGGCGTGGTTTCCGTGGCGCAGCGCAGCCTGCGGGCGGACGACCAGCCTTATCTGGGCATTGTTTCCGATCCCCGCTGGGATGGGGAGGGGGTAATGATCGGCGGTGTGGAAGCCGGAAGCGGCGCGCACCGCAGTGGCCTGCTGGCAGGAGACCTGCTGATGAAACTGAACGGAAAGCCGGTGGACGGCATGTACTCCATCCGCGCCGCCATGGTCGGGGTGAGCCCCGGTGAAACGGTTCCCGTGGAGGTAAGGCGGCAAAACCAGGTGATTGAAGGAAAACTCCTCACCGGCCCCCGGCCCAAGGTGATGAAATTTCCCCAGAAACGCCTGGACATGATGAACTCCATGGGCAACCGCATGAGCCTGAAGCGTGATGAATTCCCGCTGGTCATCCAGTCGGACATGACCCTGTTCCCGGAGCGTGCCGGATGCCCGGTCATTGACGTCAACGGAAAATTTGTAGGGCTGGCCCTCAGCCGTGCCGGACGCACGGAAACCTACATTCTGCCCTCCTGGATATGCCGGGAACTGGTGGAGGGGGTGCTTCCGCAGGTACAGCAGTACCAGGCCGGACGCGGAGAGGACATTCCGGAAGCCCAGCCGGTGGATGATACCTATGATGCGCGCCGTCTGGAGGAAAACCGCCGCAAGGTGGAAGACAAAATGAGCCGCCAGGGACTGGTGCCCAAGGTCTATTAGGTTGGAGTGGCTTCCTGTGGATGAAGCTTCCGGGCGCTCCTGAGCGTCACGGCTTCTTTCCGCTGTCATCCGGTGGACGGAAAAGGCCTGATTCCTTCATGCCGTGTTCCTGTTCCCGCAGGAATATGGCCGTTTTTACCCGGAACGGAAAGCGGCCGGGCGGCTTTGCCGGAGGCGCGTCAGCATCCACTCCCCGCCGGGGAGCGTCCCGGTCTTTTACGCTCGGATTCCGGAGAATGGTTGGAGGAGTGCATAAAAAACGGGCAGTGACGCCCGTTTTCCGACTGGTCCGGGATGCTCTCGGACTCTTGAATGATTATTCATCCAGGCCTTCCGCATCTGGGGAAAAACCGGGAGGGAAAAAGAGTTGCCCCGTTACTTGGCGGAAGAGGCGGAAACCGGCTTTTCCTTGAAAATCATCAGCTCCGTCAGAACGACGGTGCGTCCGGAGGAATCCGGGGAAATAATCATGACCACTTTCCGTCCCGGATAGGTGGTCAGCATCATGCCCCTGTCCTTCACCTTGACGACTTTACCGTTCTTCAAGCGGGTCATGTACGTCAGATTGGCGGGAGTAGTGCGGGAATCCTTGCTGTCAGCGGAATCCTTGCCGAAAATGTAAGTGGATTTGCTGGGCAGTTCAATGGCGCTCTTTTCGCCCTGCGGCGGTTTGGGAAGCTCCAGGGTGAAAGTACGGCCGGTCAGGTTCTGGATGTAAATGCAGTTCAGCGGCAGCTCCGCCTCGTTGATGAAATCCAGCGTAAATTCTCCGGTGCTGTTCTTTCCTACCAGCGCCAGGGTTTTGGGGCCCAGGTCGGTCGGCAGGGGTTTGCTGACGAGCTTGTTGGTCGGCATGCCCTTCTGGTCCAGGCCGCCGAACAGGGTGATGATCCTGCTTTTGGGGTATACGCTGCGGCGTCCGGGAAGGGCGGCGCGGATTTCCACCTTTTCCAGCCTTTTGGGATCAATGGGCATGTAAATGGGGGATGGCAGGGACATGGGCGTCTTAAGGACGAACCGGATGCCGTTGACGGAGGCGGGAGGAAGGGACTTGTCCACGGTATCGGCTGCCGGAGCATTCGGTTCCGGTTTGGCAGGCTCCGGCTTGGCGGGGGTGCGGGTTTGTCCGTGGACGAAAGACACGCTTCCGAGAAGGCAGGTAATGGTCAGGACAGGTAAAAGGCGCATATATTCGGGGGAGTGAAAATAAAAGGAAGGGGCTTTTGTCCGGCTGCATGGACCCTTGACAAACAATCGTGCGGGAGAACATGCGGCAGGCTGAATCCACCGGAAAGCCCGGATGGGTTTTATATCCCTTGTGAAGTACAGGAATGAGGAAGGCCGTGCAAGCTCAAAGTAGGGATGTTGGAGATAAAAAATAGAAAATTCCAGAGGTCATTAGACCATTTTCCCAGCCCGGAACCCTATGAATTCAGTATCTCCGTTATCTATGGTTCCGTCTGCACAGGGTAAAATGATACCTGATGGTACCCAGGTAAACAGAAAAGCTGATGCGAGGATATAGGAAGCGCTGGTATAATAAGCCGTTCGGCATTTTCTCAGGATGATATTTTCATGTAAAGGAGATGAAATCTTGTTTGTTCCCCCTGGTCGGATAAGGTGCGTTTGCGGGAAAGGCTCTCTTAACGGAGAAAATGAGGCGTGGCAAAGGGAGATGTGGATGAATATTATCCATAAAAACATAGATGGAGGAAAAGCCTTTGACTGGGGCAGGGCTTCGGCAGACTATGCCCTATTCCGTGATATTTACCCACAGGAATTCTACGATAAAATCATTAACCGCAACCTATGCGTAAGCGGTCAAAATGTACTTGATACGGGCACGGGAACAGGAGTTCTTCCGAGACACATGCACCGTTACGGAGCAAAATGGACAGGTACGGATATTTCGGAAAACCAGATTGAACAGGCAAAAATTCTTTCAGCCGGCATGGATATTGACTATCACGCCGCATCCGCTGAAAACATGGATTTTCCCGATTGTTCATTTGATGTTATTACCGCCTGTCAGTGCTTCTTTTACTTTAACCATGAGCAGGCTATGCCCGGGTTTTTCCGCATGCTTAAACCGGAAGGGCGTATTCTTGTATTATACATGGCGTGGCTCCCCTTTGAGGATAACATAGCAGGAGCCAGTGAAAAACTGGTGCTGAAATACAATCCTGCGTGGAGCGGCGCGGGAGAAACGGTGCATCCGGTAGTTATACCCGGGTGTTATCATGAACTGTTTGAGCTCGTTTACCACGAGGAATATCCTTTAAGCATACACTTTACCCGTGAAAGCTGGAATGGAAGAATGAAAGCCTGCCGGGGCATCGGCGCTTCCCTTGCAGAAAAAGAAATTGCCGCGTGGGAACAGGAGCATATGAAACTGCTTGCTGAAATTGCCCCTCCGGAATTTGACATCCCGCATTACGGAGCTATTGCTGAACTTAAAAGAAAATAAGTGCCGGATTCAGTTCATGAAACTGGTTTAATAACTTTCTGTGTTCCCGCCTTCCCCCGTCTACAGGGTTGATGATGTCCATTCCCCTCCACCAGGCAAGAGTTGTGTGTAAAACCCATCCCATCATCCACCTTACTCTTCCCTCCTTGCGCCTGAGCGCAAAAAAGCGCCGCTCCCCCCTTTCTGTCCGGGAAAGCGGCGCTGGTCAGACTCTTCT
>NZ_JABDHQ010000010.1 GCF_018709685.1 Akkermansia muciniphila | reverse complement strand
TTAGAGTACGCCCGCGTCCTTTTTTGCCTTGGCATGTGTTTTGACTTTGTTCCCATTTCCGTATACACAGCATTATTTAACTGGACTGTTCTTTTTTTTGTGCTGTTTGCCGTATATCAGGCGGGAACGGGAGGCATCTATTCCCATTCCGCGGCCCGGCTGGACAGTATGGCCGGGATTTTGTTCGTGCTCGCCCTGATCCTGTACATGGGAGCGCGGCCCGTAAGCGGGGAGTTTGGAGACACCATCAATTACGCCGCGGAATTCCGGACCCTTCAGGAGGGGGAAGCCGGGGACTGGAAAGCCCAGCTGACGGGGATGAAGGGGGAATGGCTCTTTGCCGTCATCCTGCATGCATGGGTGCAACACGGCAACGTGCATGACTACTTCCTGACCTGTGCCGCGGTGTATGTGGGGGCGCTGGCGCTGGCCAGTTACAGGATTTTCGGCATCAGGTGGTTCATCCCGTTTCTGATTGCGTGCGCCATGTTCACCTTCTGGGTGTATGGCGTCAACGGCATCCGCAACGGCATGGCCGCCTCCGTGATGATTCTGGGCCTGACGTTCCGGAAAAACCTCAAGATGCTGCTGCTGTTCGCCGTGCTGGCCGTCAGCCTGCACAAGTCCATGATGCTGCTGGCCGCCGCGGGCGCCCTGGCCTGGTTTGTGACGGACACGCGGTATTACGTGGCGGCGTGGCTGTGCTGCATCCTCGCCGTCATTCTGGCCGGGCCCGCCATTGGGGAAATGATCGCCTCCTCCGGCTTTTTCGATGATCCGCGCCTGACCCTTTACATCAACCAGGCTGATGAACTGAAGGCTTCCTCCGCCTTGTTCAGCAGCGTCGGCTTCCGCTGGGATTTCCTGATTTACAGCGCTCTGCCCATTGCCTCCGGCTGTTACTTCCTGTTCAGGGAGGAATACCGGGACGTGATGTACACGTGGCTGCTGAACATTTACATTGCGGCCAATGCGTTCTGGATTCTCTGCATGTACGCGGCGTTCAGCAACAGGTTCGCGCAGCTCTCCTGGTTCCTGATGGGCTTTGTCTTCATCTATCCCTTTTTCAAGCAAAGGTTCTGGGCGGACCAGGAGAAGAAGCTGGCCTGCTTTATCCCGGCGATCTACGTCTTCACCTTTTACATGAATATTTACAACGCATGAAAAAGAAGCTCATCAGGGTGGCGGCGGCCTCCATCTCCCTGGACCTGCTGCTCAGGGGACAGTTGAATTACCTGAACGGGTTCTTTGACGTTCTTGCCGTGGCTTCCCCCGGTGAGGAACATGAACGCATCCGCCGCCGTGAGGGCGTGCCTACCGTGGAGCTTGAGATGGAACGGTCCATTTCCCTGTGGAAGGATTTGAAGAGCCTGTGGCGCCTGTTCCTGCTGTTCCGCAGGGAACGCCCGTGGGGGGTGCACTCCCTCACGCCCAAGGCCGGGCTGCTGAGCATGATGGCGGCGGCCTTTGCCCGTGTTCCGGTCCGTGTGCATACCTTCACCGGCCTGATTTTCCCCTACCGGAAGGGAGCCTTCAAATGCCTGCTGAAGCAGATGGACCGCCTCATCTGCCTGTTTGCCACGCACGTCATTCCGGAGGGGGAGGGCGTCAGGAAGCTCCTGATGGAGGAGAAGGTGACGGGCAAGCCGCTGGAAATCCTGGCCCACGGCAATATCAACGGCATAGATACGGACTATTTCCGCCGTTCCGGCTGCCGGAGGGAAATGAGGGAGCGGCTGGAATTGCCGGAGAACGCCGTGCTGTACGTTTTTGTGGGGAGGATTACGGGAGACAAGGGCATCCGTGAGTTGCTGGCCGCGTTTTCCGCCCTGCGCGCGGAGGAGAAGGGGGCGCCCGTTTTTCTGGCGCTCGTGGGCTGGACGGAGGATTATGCCGGGGAAGAACTGGATGTGCCCGGCGTGTTCCGCCCCGGTTTCCAGGAGGATATCCGCCCCTGGCTGGAAGCTGCGGATGTGTTTGTGCTGCCCAGCTACCGGGAGGGTTTCCCCAATTCCCTGCTGCAGGCGGGAGCCATGGAGCTGCCCTCCATCGCCACGGACATCTGCGGGTGCAATGAGATTGTGAAGGACGGAGTGAACGGCTTGCTGGTCCCGGCCCGGGATGAAGAGGCGCTGCGCTGCGCCATGGCCTCCCTCAGGGATGACCCGGAACGGCGCAGGAAGATGGGCGCGGAAGCGGCCCGGCAGGTGGAAAGCAGGTTTACCTGCCGGATCGTTTGGGAAGCCCTGCTCCATTTTTACGGGAGGGCAGCGGCATGATTTACGGGAAGTGCATCAAGAGGGCGCTGGATTTTCTCATCGCCCTGGCTGTCCTGGCGGTTCTGCTGGTTCCTTTTCTCGCGCTGATGGCGCTTCTGGCCCTGGCGAACCACGGCACGCCGTTTTTCCGTCAAACGCGGCCCGGTCGCCACGGCAAGTTGTTCCGGATTGTCAAATTCAAGACGATGACGGATGAAAGGGACGCCTGCGGGGAATTGCTGCCGGACAAGCAGCGCCTGACGCGCACAGGGCGGCTGGTGCGTTCCCTGTCCCTGGATGAACTGCCGCAATTGTTCAATGTGCTGGCGGGGCAGATGAGCTTCATCGGCCCGCGGCCCCTGCTGCCGGAATACCTGCCCCTGTACACGGCGGAACAGGCGCGCCGCCATGACGTGAGGCCCGGCATTACGGGCTGGGCCCAGGTGAACGGGCGCAACTCCATCAGCTGGGAGCGCAAGTTTGAACTGGACGTCTGGTACGTGGACCACCTGAGCTTCCTTCTGGATGTCCGCATCATCTTTTTAACGCTGGCGAAGGTTGTTCAACGCCAGGGAATCAGCGCTGAAGGAAGCGCCACCATGGAAAAATTCACAGGTTCCGGAAAATGAAGAAAAATATAGCGATTATAGGCGCCGGGGGCTTCGGCAGGGAAACGGCCTGCTGCCTCAGGGCAATCAACGGGGAGTCTCCCTCCTGGAATTTGATCGGCTTCTTTGATGACGGAGTTCCCGCCGGAACGGAAAACGAGTACGGCCGCGTGCTGGGCACGGTGGAAGAGCTGAACGCCTGGAAGGAGCCTCTTTCCGTCGTGATCGCCATTGCTTCCCCCAGGGCCCTGGAACGAATTTCCGGCCTGCTGGACAATCCGTTGCTGGATTTTCCCAACATCATTGCCCCGGACGTGAAATTCTATGACCGTGACCGGGTAGCCATGGGGAAGGGGAATATCATCAGCTTTGGTCACATCTTCAGCTGCCACGTAGCCATGGGGGATTTCAACCTGTTCAGCTGCGGCTCCCTGATCGGCCATGACGTGACGCTGGGGAACTGGAATGTGGTGGCCAACGGCTGCAAGGTATCCGGAGGCGTGACGCTGGGGAATGCCAATTTCCTGGGCGCTGCGTCCGTGGTGCTTCCGTGCCGTACGGTGAAGGAAAACGTGGTTCTGGGCGCCAATTCCACGCTGGTGCGTGACGCCCTGGAGGGCGGAACGTATGCGGGCTGTCCCGCGGCGCTGAAAAAGAAGCCGTCTCCGGCGCAGGAAAAGAAATCCACTATCTGGCTCTCCCTGGCCAGCACGGGGGAGGCGGAGGAAAAGTTCGTGCGTGAAGCCTTTGAATCAAAATGGGTGACGACGGTAGGGCCGAACGTGGACGCTTTTGAACGGGAGCTGGAGGAATACCTGCGGGAAACCCATGTGGTGGCCCTGGCGTCCGGCACCTCCGCCCTTCATCTGGGCCTGGTGATGCTGGGAGTGGGGCCGGGGGATGAAGTCCTCTGCCAGTCCATGACGTTTGCCGCCTCTGCCAATCCCATCATTTACCAGGGCGCTTCACCCGTGTTTGTGGACAGTGAGGAGAGTACCTGGAACATGTCCCCGGAACTGCTGGAGGAAGCCGTCCGGGACCGCATCAGGCAGACGGGCCGCACCCCTAAAGCCATCATTCCGGTGGACCTGTACGGGATGCCCGCCCGGATGGAGGAAATCATGGAGATTGCCGGGAAGTACGGCATTCCCGTGCTGGAAGACGCCGCGGAAGCGCTCGGTTCCGAGTACCGGGGGCGCAAGTGCGGAGTGTTCGGGACCTACGGCGCTTTTTCCTTTAACGGGAACAAGATCATCACTACCTCCGGCGGGGGCGCCCTCTGCTGCCCGGATGAGGAATCCCGGAACAGGGTCAAATTTTACGCCACCCAGGCCAGGGACCAGGCGCCGCATTATGAACACACGCACATTGGCTACAATTACCGCCTCAGCAACGTGTGCGCGGGCATAGGCCGCGGCCAGATGCTCTCCCTGCCTGCCTTTCTGGAAAAAAGGCGCGGCATCCATGAGGAATACCGCCGCCGCCTTTCCGGCGTGCCGGGGCTGGCCCTGCTGGAAAATCCGGATGCCCGCTACCATTCCAACCACTGGCTGACCTGCGTGCAGATCAATCCGGAGGAGGCCCGTTTTGACCGGGAGGAGCTGCGGCTGGCCCTCCAGAAAGCCGGCGTGGAGAGCCGCCCCCTCTGGAAGCCCATGCATTTGCAGCCCGTGTTCCGTTCCTGCCCGTTTTACGGTTCCGGGGTGTCGGACCGCCTGTTTGACCAGGGCCTGTGCCTGCCTTCCGGCGCTTCCCTGACCGGGGAGGACATGGACCGCATCATTCACGTTATTGCCACCCTTTAGATTTCATGCTTATGGACCAGACTAATCACAGTCCCATTGCGCGATTCCTCTATTACGCAAGACATTATTTGTTGAATTCCAGTGAAAAATTCGTTTTCGCGCTGGATTTGGCCGTTTCATCGGCAATGACGATGGCCGCCTGTTTCTACTGCCGTTTTCTATATAGAGGAAACTGGTTGATTCCCAATATTCAGTATGTCTTTTTCATAGATCTGGTGATCACCGGCGTTGTCCTTTGGCATTCGGGCATTTACAGAAGCATGATCCGGTTCACGACCCTGAAGGACATTCAGAAGCTGCTTGGGGCCATCCTGTTGGCATGCGTGCTCGTGAGCCTCACGTATTTTATCCTGTGGCCTTCCTATTACAAGGTGCACTTTGCTGCCGTAATTTTTAACTTCATGCTGTCCAGCCTGGCGCTGATCGGGGGACGGCTGGCCTGCATCGGCGGCAGGAACTGGCTGGAGAATTTCCATGAGGATAAGTCTATTTCTTCCATTACCACCTCTGGGCGTAAAAGAGTCGTTCTGGCCGGGAAGCTGGATGCCTGCCTGCTGAAAGCCTCTCTGATCAGGAGCCTGAAGAGTGAAAATTTTGAAATTGTGGGCATTCTGACGTCTGAAGAGCAGGCGGATGGGAAAGAGATCAGGAATATCCCCGTCCGTTTTGTACAAGATACTTCCGAGGTGGATAAGGCTCTAAATGTATTCAAGGCCTCCGCCATTATTTTTGTGGGGAAAGATGATCTGCTGAAAGATAAAAAACTGGCAGACGTGTGCCTGGAAAAAGGAATTGAACTGATGATTTCCCACGATCAGATCCAATCATTTCACGAGTATTCCGGTGTTGCCGTGGATGAAGTGCAGATTGAAGACCTGCTGGAGCGGGAGGAAATCAGCATTGATATGGAGAAGATTTCCGGAGGCATCAGGGACAAGGTGGTGATGGTGACGGGCGCGGCGGGGTCCATAGGCAGCGAGCTGGTCAGGCAGGTGTGCCGGTTTGCTCCGGGCCGGATCGTTCTGCTGGACCATGCGGAAACTCCCCTGTGGCTGGTGCGCCAGGAGGTGGAAAAGCTGTATCCCCGGATTTCCGTTGCCACTTCCATCACGAACGTCTGCCACCGCCGCCAGTTGGAGGAGTGCATGAAGCTGCACCGTCCGGAGTTGATTTTCCATGCCGCCGCCTACAAGCACGTTCCCCTGATGGAGGAAAACCCGTGCATAGCCGTGGTCAATAACGTGAAGGGAGTCATGCACCTTGCATCCCTGGCCGCCAGGTACGGGGTGCAGCGCTTCGTCATGGTCTCCACGGACAAGGCGGTGAACCCAACCAGCGTCATGGGGGCCACCAAGCGCCTGGCTGAAATGTACGTGCAGAGCCTGGGGGAACACCTGAGGCAGAAGTACGGGAAAGGCTCCACCGTGTTTATCACCACGCGGTTCGGCAACGTGCTGGGAAGCGCCGGTTCCGTGATTCCGCTGTTCAAGGAGCAAATCAAAAAGGGCGGCCCGGTGACCGTCACCCATCCTGAAATGATCCGCTATTTCATGACCATTCCGGAAGCCTGCCACCTGATCCTTCAGGCCAACGCGATGGGGAAGGGCGGGGAGATTTTCGTCTTTGACATGGGAGAGCAGGTCAAAATCGTAGAGCTGGCCAAAAAGATGATCCGCCTGGCCGGGCTCTCCCCGCTGAAGGATATCCGCATTGTCTTTACCGGACTGCGGCCCGGCGAGAAACTTTATGAAGAACTTCTGACGGACTATGAACATACGCTGGAAACCCCGCACCAGCGCATCCGTATTTTCGAGACCCGGAAATATGACATGTCCGAGCTGAAGGAAGCCTTTGAAGAACTGGTGCGCCATGCGGAATCCAACCACCTGGAGGAAACCATCCGCGCCATGAAGCAACTAATCCCCGAATACAAAAGCAATAACTCACCTTACCAGAAATACGACTACCTGGACCTGAAAAAGCCTCTCTCCATCTAACACCTACTCAATCCAATCCAATGAAATACCTTAATATGTTCCGTCATCCCGTCCTCTGGAGCCGCCTTCTCGCAGCGGGCCTCCTGCTGGGCGCGCTTCCCGCCTGCGTCAAGCCTGAAGAAGTCAACTACGTCCAGGACCTGGTGCTGGACCAGAAAGCGGCCATCGGGAAGGAATATAAGATCGTCATCAAAAAAGACGACCGCCTTTTCATTTCCGTCAGCAGCAAGAATCCTACGCTCGCGCAGATGTTCAACAAGGACAGCGGCAGCGTCTCCAGCCCCCGTGATGACGAGCGCGGCTACTTCGTGAATACGGACGGGGACATCGTGTTCCCCGTTCTGGGGAGGATCAAGGCTGCGGGCAAGACCTGCATCCAGCTGGCGACGGATATTGAAAACGAGATACTCAAGGAAGGCTACATCAAGGACCCGGCGGTCAGCGTGCGCCTGATGAACTTCAAATTCTCCGTTCTCGGGGAAGTGTCCAAGCCGGGCAGCTATGAAATCAAGGGGGAACGCCTGACTCTGCTGGAGGCGCTGAGTAAGGCCGGGGACCTGAACATGGACGGCAACCGTGACATTTACATCATCCGGGAGGCAAACGGAGAACGCATTGCGTCCAAGGTGGACCTGCGGAGCAGCAACCTGTTCCATTCCCCCTATTATTACATCCAGCAGAATGACGTCATTTACGTCACTCCGTCAGACAGGAAGGTGAATACCCGCAGCGAGCAACTCCAAATTTATCCCTACCTGATTTCCGGCACCTCCATTGCCATGGTCATTCTGGCCTTCTGCATTTAATCCCATGAAAGCCCTCTCTCAAAAAACGGAATCCCTGGACGGCGGCGGCAGTGCGCCGCCGTCCCTGCTCCCCAGCCCGAAGGTCATCATGGGCCGGATTGTCCGGAACTGGTACTGGTGCGTGCTTTCCCTGGCCGTCTGCCTGCCCCTGGCCTATCTGTACGCGGCCAGGCAGCCACAGGTTTACGGGAAGGCCACCACCATTCTCGTCAAGGAGGATTATCCGAAGGAATCCGTGGCCACCACGGTGCTGGCCTCCACCAATGGGATTGTGAATACGGCCACCACCAATCTGGACAATGAAATCTTCCTGCTCTCCTCCCATTCCCTGCTGGAAACCGTGGTCCGGAACCTGAAGCTGGACGTGACTTACTGGAAGAAGAACAAATTCCGCAAGGTGGAGATTTACCAGGACTCCCCCATTGCGGTGCGGTTCACGCAGGAGGGAGCGGCCCCTGACGCCAGGTTCCAGGTGGTTCCCGTGTCCGGAGAGGAATTCCGGGTGGAGAAAAATGTGGGCGATTCCGGGCATCAGGAGAAAACCGGCACCTTCGGCAAGGAGATTCAGTTTGACTCCCAGACGTTCACCGTGGAGAAAACGCCCCGGTTTAACGACGGCAGCCTGAACGTTCCCGTGATTGTCAGGAGAACTTCAGTCAGGCAGGCGGCGCTGGGCCTGGCGGGCGGCCTGACCGTTAAAAAGGCGAATGGAAAGAACAACCTGATCAATATTTCCATGCGCTGCAATAATCCGGTGAAGGCGGAGCGGATTCTGCACAGCATTGTCCATTTTTACAATGAGGCCTCCCTGAAGGAGAAAAACACGCGCGGAATGAAAACGAACCAGTTCATTGAGGAGCGTCTGGACGTCATCAGTGAGGAAATGCAGAAGAATGACCTGTCCATTGAAGACCTGAAAAAGGAGACCAATGTTCTGACGGACCTGTCCACTGCCCTCACGGAGGAATATGAGAACAGCATTAATGACAAGAAGGACCTGAGGGAGCTGGACCTGGAGATCAAGTCCATTGAATACCTGAAAGATTACCTGGAGCAGGAGGCGGAGCATGATTCCAGGCTGGTGCCCATCAATGCAAAGATAGCGGACATGGGCATCCGGGACCAGATAGGCGTTTTCAATGACACTCTGCTGAAAAGAACGAGCCTGAAGGTGAACGCCGGGGACAACAACCCGATTGTCCGGGAGCTGGAAGCCAACTTGAGCTCCCTGAAGGATGCGCTGAGGCGCTCCGTGAATAATTACTATACGTCCCTGCTGGTCAAGAAGAAGAACGTGGAGGACCAGCATGAAATGACGCGGGAGCATATCAGGACCGTCTCCAGCCGGGAACGGGACGTCAACCACATTGAACGGGAGCAGCGCGTCCGGGAATCCCTGTACGTCTTCCTGCTGAACAAGAGGGAGGAAAATTCCCTGGCCCTGGCCGCTACGGAAGACAATGCCCGGATGGTGGACGCCGTGCGCGGCGGGAACGGACCGCTGGAGCCGAACGTGGCTAAAATCCTGATGGTGGGTTTTCTGGCGGGGATGGCTATTCCGGTGCTCCTGTGCGTGATTGCGGCGGTGCTGGATTCCAACGTGAAGCGCCGGGAGGAAATTGAAACCCTGACCGCCATTCCCGTTTACGGGGAACTGCCCCGCAAGCCGCGGAAGCTGAAAAACCAGGAGATTGTGGTGAATCTGGAAGAGCCTTCCGAATTGTCCGAATGCTTCCCCCTGCTGGCGGAGCGCATGGTGTCCCTTTCCGACGAGAACGGCGGAAAGCCCCTCAGCGTCCTGGTTACCTCCTCCTGTTCCGGGGAAGGGAAAACCTACCTCTCCGTGAATCTGGCCGTGTCTCTTGCCGTGGCCGGAAAGAAGGTCCTGCTGATGGATATGGATTTGAGGAAGGGGACGCTCAGTTCCCTGCTGGGCGGGGCCGGGAAGCCCGGCATGGGCGATCTGGAACAGGCGGGGGAAGGCGGCTGGCGTTCCCTGGTGGAGAAGTCCTCCGTTTCCGACCATCTGGATTATCTGTTTGCCGGAACCCTGCCGGACCATCCCTCCCGGCTGCTGCTGCATGACCGCATCCGGAAGCTGATGGAGGAATTGAAGGAACAGTATGATTTCATCTTCATGGACTGCGTTCCCTATTCCTCCCTGGCGGATGCCCGCATTGCCGCCCGGCTGGCTGACGCCACGCTGTACGTCATGCGGGCCGGATGCGTGAAGAAGCGTGATCTGGCCGGACTCCAGAAGATATGGAAAAACGGGGAACTGAAACGCATGGGCATTGTCCTGTGCGACGTGGAGCCCCAGGGCCGTTCTTCCCGGAAGGCTGCCGTGTACAGGAGCCTGGATACTGCCTCCCCGTGCGAGGAAAATAATTCGCTTTAGGATACCGTTCATGCCGCGCGCCCGTTTAAAAGTCCTGTTTCTGGTGGAATCCCTGGCCGGGGGAGGGGCGGAGAAAATTCTCTCCGGCCTGGTGCGCGGCCTGGACCGGGACCGGTTTGACGTGACGGTGTGCACGGTGGTGGATTGCGGCCCGTACCGGGAGGAAGTGGGGAAGCATGCGCGTTACCGCTCCATCGTAGGGGGCCGGGGATTGCTTTACCGGATCAGGTACGCGCTGGTGTACCGCTTTTTGCCGGCGGCCTGGATTTACAAATGGGGCGTTGCCGGGGATTATGATGTGGAGGTGGCTTTCACGGAAGGGCTGCCTACGCGCCTTCTGGCGGCCGCGCCGGAGGGAAAATCCCGGAAAATCGCCTGGGTCCACGTGGACCTGGAAGCGCGGCCCTGGACGCAGGGGCTGGTATTCCGGTCGCTGGAGGAGGAAAAAAAGGCGTATGCCCGTTTTCAAACCGTGGTGCATGTGTCGCAAACCGTCCGGGAGGCGTTTGAACGGCGCTTTGGGCCGCATGCGGGTTCCGTGGTTCTGCACAACCCGGTGGACCGGGATGCCGTGCGTTCCGGAGCCGCCGCGGGGGACGTGCCGGAAAAGAAGCATTTCCGCTTTATTTCCGTGGGGCGTCTGGAGGAGCAGAAGGGCTTTGACCGTCTGGTTGCCGCGCTGGCCCGGTTGAGGGAGCGGGGATGGCAGGCGGAACTGGTGATTCTGGGGGAAGGGAGCCGGAGGCGGGAGCTGGAAGGCCAGGCTGCCGCCCTGGGCGTGGCGGACTCCGTGCTGATGCCCGGTTTCCTGGGGAATCCCTACCCGTGGATGGCCTCGGCTGATGTATTTGTGTGCAGTTCCCGCAGTGAGGGAATGAGCACCGTGGTCACGGAGGCGCTGGCGCTGGGCGTGCCCGTGCTGGCCGTGGAGTGTTCCGGCGTGCGTGAGCAGCTTGGCATGGGAAGGTTCGGGCGCATCGTGGAGAATGATGAAGATGCGCTGGCTGCCGGAATGGAAGACTTTTTATCCGGCAGGGAATCCTGCGGAGTCTGGCGGGAGCGGGCCGCGCTGGGAGGCGAGGCGGTTGTTTATGAACGCGCCGTGCGGAAGGTGGAACAGGTATTGGAGGGAATGGCATGAAGAAAGTAGCCTTTTTTGTCAACAGCCTGTCTGGCGGAGGGGCGGAAAAGATTCTGCAAACCCTGCTGAACCGCTGGAACGGGGACCAGTGGGAGGTGGTCGTTTATTCCATTAAGAAGGAGGACATTCCGTCCGGCTACCCCCGGAATGTCTCCGTCCGGTTTTTATTTGATGCCCTCCGGGAGGAGGACGGGCCGTGGAGCCGCCTGCGGGTCAAGGTCAGGAACGGGCTGAAATTGCTGGTTTACAGGCATTTTCCCCCCTCCGTCTTCTACCGCCTGTTCATCCGCGGAACCTATGATGTGGAGGCGGCCTTCATTGAAGGCTACGCCACGCGGATAGCCGGAGGCTCCCCCCATGTCGGAAGCCGTAAGCTGGCCTGGGTCCACATTGACCTGGGCGCCAACCACTGGACGCTTCCCGCCTACCGGAACGCTGAAGAGGAAAAAGCCGTCTACCGCTGTTTTGACACGGTGGCCTGCGTCTCCCGGAATGTCCGGGAATCCCTGCTGGAGCTGATGGGGCCTTTGCAGGATGCGCGGGTGGTTTACAACCCCGTGGATGTTCCGCGCATCAGGGATAAAGCCGTGGAATCCGTTCCGGAACGTCCGGACGGGACGGTGCTTTTCTGCGCCTCGGGGCGGCTTGTTCCGCAGAAGGGTTTTGACCGGCTGGTGACGGCCTGCCGCTACCTGGCGCGGGAGGGCTTCTCCTTCCACCTCTGGATTCTGGGAGAGGGACCGGAGAGGGAAACGCTGGAAACCATGATCGCGGAGGGGAATTTGCAGGACAGGATCACGCTGCTGGGGCACCGGGAAAATCCGTATCCCTACGTGAAGGCGGCGGACTGGCTGGTTTGTTCCTCCCGCAGCGAGGGGTATTCCACCGTGATTTCCGAGAGCCTGATCCTCGGCACGCCCGTGGCGGCCACCCTCTGTTCCGGAGTCCGGGAACAACTGGGAGACGGGGAATTCGGGCTGGTTGCGGAGAACCATGTGCTGGGGCTTTACCGTGCCCTGGAAGATATTCTGACGGGAAAGGCTGACCACCGGGACTACCGCGGGCGCGCGCTCCGCGGCGGAAGCCGGTTTGACCTGGATGAACAGATGAATGCCGTGAAACGGCTTTTTGAAGAAACGCGTTGAATAGCCATGCCCTCCGTATCCGTTATTATTCCCGTGTTCAACGCCGCGCGTTTTCTTGAAAAATGCGTGTGCTCCGTGCTGGGACAGACCTTCACGGATTTTGACGTCTGCCTGGTGGATGACGGTTCCACGGACGGAAGCGGTCCGCTGTGCGACAGGCTGGCTTCCGGGGACAGGCGCGTCCGGGTCATCCATCTGGACAGGAACATGGGAGTCTCCGCCGCCAGAAACCGCGGCATGAGGGAAACGGACGGGCGCTGGCTGTGCTTCATTGACGGGGATGACTGGGTGACGTCCACCTACCTTCAGGAACTGGTCTCCGCCGTGGAGGACGGGGCCTGCGACCTGGTGGTGGAGGGGCTGCGCTCCGTCCGCGCCGGGAAGAAGGATGAAGTGACGGTGCCGCAGCCCGTGGAACTGGATGCCAGGCCCGGAGAGGAGGAAGCCTGGGTACGGCTGTTCCGCTCCTTCCTACTCTTTGGCCCGGTGGTGAAGCTGTACAGGCGCACCCTGCTGGCCCGGCACTCCATCTGTTTTCCGGAGGACGTCTCCTACGGGGAGGACCTGATGTTCAACATGGCGTACCTGAAATACATCAGGCGTTTGAGAACGGTGGACAAGGCCGGCTATTTTTACCGCAGGGCGGAGGAAGGAACCCTGTCCACACGGTTTGTCCCGGAAAAATTCATCTGGATTGTCCGGCAGTTCCGCCTGGAACGGAAGTATTTCCACACCCGGAGGCTGGAGGGGGAGAAGGTGGAGAGGTACCTGGCGTTCCGCTGGTGGGGGCTGGTGTACAACTCCCTGTTTGAAATATACCGTTTTCGGGAGCACTACGGCCTGATGGGGCGCATGCGGGCGGTGCGGTCCATTGTAGGAACGCCGGAAAACAACCTGCTGCGCGCTTATCCCGATGTGTTCCACTGCCCTAAGTGGATGAGCGTTTGTTTGTTCAACCGCTGGCCCTTCAGCCTGTTCCTGCTGATGGAAGGGGCCCTGGCCCGGAAAAAATAGATAGGATTGGCATGCATAAGATTCTTTTATATCCCCATGGAGGAAGCGGCAACCACGGCTGCGAGGCGATCGTCAGGTCCACGATGCTGCTGCTCCGGCCTGAAGAGGGCGTTTTGTTTTCCTCCGCGTGCGGGGAAGACAGGCACTACGGCCTGGACCGGACGGTGCGTGTGCTGCCGGAACAGAGGCCCATCCGGAGATGTTCCGCCGGATATGTGGCGGCGTGGATGCGGCGGCATGTGATGGGCGTGCGGGATGCCTTTGACCGGCTTGCCTTCCGCGGCATTGCGGAAGAGGGGCGGGACGCCTCCCTGGCCCTGTGCGGCGGAGGGGACAATTACTGTTACGGGGAGCCCGTGCATATCTATTTGCAGAATGACCTGCTGCGCCGTGCCGGGGCGCCTGCCGTCCTATGGGGGTGCTCCCTGGAACGGGAGGACATGAAGGGGGCCATGCTGGAGGACCTCAAGGCTTTTGACCTGATTGTGGCGCGGGAATCTCTCACTTGTGACGCTCTGCGGGAATGCGGGTGCCCCCGCACGGTGCTGTATCCGGACCCTGCGTTCGCCCTGCCCGTAGGGGAGGCTGCCCTTCCGGAAGGCTGGAGGGAGGGGAGCATGGTTGGCGTCAACGTCAGTCCCCTGGTCATCGGCCATGAGGGACGGGCCGGGGCCGTGATGGAAAATTACGCGCGGCTCATGGAATACGTGCTGGACGCTACGGAGATGAATGTGGCCCTGATTCCCCATGTGGTGTGGCCCGGCAATGATGACCGGAAACCGCTGGAGGAACTGTACGGCCGTTTCCGGCATACGGGCCGCGTCGTGATGGTCGGGGATGCTCCCTGCGAGGAATTGAAGGGATACATTTCCCGGTGCCGTTTTCTGGTGGCCGCGCGCACGCACGCCTCCATTGCCGCGTATTCCACGGGCGTTCCGGCTCTGGTGGTGGGATATTCCGTGAAGGCCCGGGGGATTGCCCGCGATTTGTTCGGCACGGAAGACGGCCATGTGCTGCCCGTGCAGGCGCTGGACGCCCCGGATGAACTGTGTAAGGCATTTGTCCGGATGATGGAACGTGAGGATGAGATGAAATCCGTGTACGCGGAGAAGCTTCCCGCGTACCGGGAACGCCTGAACCGGCTGCCGGAGGAATTGGCAGCCCTGTTGAAACGGCCATGACTTTTTATGTTTCCATAGCATCTGTCCTGCTCCTGCTGGCCCTGGCTGTGGTCTGCGTGGATGCCTGGCGCTTCATGGGAACGCTGGCGGGCCGCGTGCGCATCGGGCGCTGGCAGGACCGGCGCGCGTGGCAGGAGGCCCTTGCCCGGACGGCCTTGTCATGGACGCGGCGCATGCCCGCCGTGCCCCGGAAGGACCAGGGCAGGCGCATCCTGTGGGAAATGGTGCGCGGAACGTATGCGGATACCGCCATCCAGGGATGGCAGGCGGCGGGACTTTTCCTGGGCCTGAATGCCTATGCCGCGGACAGGAAGGATGAGGCGTTGGGAGAAACGCTGCGCCGCAGGCTGGAAGAACATGAACTGGTGAAAAATTATCTGGAGGCCCCGGACCCGGAACGGTGGGAGGTGGACCGCCTGCTGCTGGATTACGCCGTTCTGGAAGCCGGCTGCCGCGGGGCGGCGCAGGTGGCGGAGGCTTCCGCCGCGCTGCTGGAATCCCTCCGGACGGAGGCGGGGACCCTGGCCTACAGGCGCAGGCAGCCCGGCATGCGTTACGTGGATACCATCGGCCTGGCGTGTCCGCTGGCCGCCGCCTGCGCGGTGCGTACGGGGAATGAGGAATACTGGAACCTGGCGGTGAGGCAGGTGGAGGAATATGATGTGGCTCTGCTGCCGGATTCCTCCTTCCCGGCCCACGGGTTTGAGATGGAGCGCGGCTATCCGCTGGGGCTGTATGACTGGTCCCGCGGCATCGGCTGGTATGCGCTGGGTCTGTGTGAGCTGTACCGCCTGATGTCCCTGCACGGCAGGCCGGAGGCGGAAGGAATGGCGCGGCGCATTCTGGCGCTGGCGGAAGAACTGCTTCCCCTGCAGAAAAAGAACGGCGGCTTCGGCTGGATGGCCGCCAGGCCGGAATCCGTGTTTGAATCCTCCGGAACGGCCCTGCTGGGCCTGCTGTTGCTGACGGCCTTCCGCATCTCCGGGGAAGAGCGTTTTCTGGAAGCCGCGTTCCGTGCGGAAAAAGCGCTGATGGGGGTGACGCGCCGCAACGGCGTGCTGGACATGTGCCAGGGGGACACCAAGGGAATAGGCATGTATTCCGACGTGTGGAATCTGATGCCCTTTGCCCAGGGAATGGCCCTGCGGCTGGGCGTGGAACTGAACCGGGAGGAACGCGGGGCATGAGGACGCTGAATTCCGGCAAGAATTTTCTGGTGACCATCAGTCTGATGGTCACCATGACCCTGCTGGGCTTTGTGACGCGCAAGCTGTTCGTCAATGAGATCGGGGTGGAGTACCTGGGCCTCAACGGCTTGCTGACCAACATCCTGGCTGCTGTCACGCTGCTGGAATCCGGTTTTGGAACCAGCGTGGTTTTTCACCTTTACAAGCCGCTGGCGGAGAATGACCAGCCGCGGATTCTGGCCCTGCTGCAATTTTACCGCAAGGTGTACCGCATCATTGCCGCCGCCGTGCTGGTCCTGTGCCTGGGCCTGTATCCGTTCCTGGGCTGCTTCATCAAGGACGAGGGGCACCTGGACTACCTGACGCTGGTGTATTTCATCTTCGTCTTCAACTCCATCCTGCCGTACCTGACGGCGTACAAGAATTCCCTGATCAATGCGGACCAGAAGAACTACAGGCTGGGGACCATCAACTTCGTGTACCAGGTGGGACTGAACCTGTCCAAGCTGGCCATCCTGTACTATACGGCCAACTACGTGCTGTACCTGGTGGTGGAATCCCTGTTCCTGGCGGGGTTCAACGTGGCCATGGTGCGCAAGGTGGACGCCCTGTACCCCTATGTGAAAAGCAGGGCGGCGTATGCGCTGGACGCCGTGACGAAAAGCCAGATTGTGGTCAACGTCAAGGCGCTGTTCCTGCACAGCGTGGGCGGGTACTTCATGCACTCCACCAGCAACATCGTCATCTCCAGCTTCGTGGGGCTGGCGGCGGTGGGCTTCTATTCCAACTACATGCTGGTGGTGGGGACCATCTCCACCTTCATCATGCAGGTGATCAACAGCATGGCGGAAAGCGTGGGAAACCTGATTGCCAGTGAGGACAGGAGCCATGTGTATGAAATTTTCAGAAGGGTCTTCCTGATCAACTTCCTGATTTGCGGGGTGGCCTCCATCGTTCTGCTGAACACGCTGAACCCGTTCATTTCCTGGTGGCTGGGGCCGGACTACATCTTGTCCGGCGCGTGCTCGTTCGTCATCATCCTGAACTTCTTCGTGGTGGGCATGCGGCGTTCCGCCATGGTGTTCAAGACCAAGGCGGGCATCTTCCACCAGGACCGCTACTCCCCCCTTCTCCAGGGCGTGATCAACGTCATCCTGTCCGTTACGCTGGTGCAGTGGTGGGGCATTGCGGGCGTGCTGCTGGCGGCGACGCTCAGCCTTCTTTCCATCGGCGTCTGGCAATTCCCCCGCCTGGTGTACAAGCATGTGTTCCACCAGCCGCTGAGGCGGTACTTCATCACGTACGGGTGGTACCTGCTGCTGGCGGCGGCGGGGTATGCGCTGACGTACCCTCTCTGTTCCCGTTCCTATTTTTCCTCCCCCCTGGCCGATCTGTTCCTGTGGGGGGGCATTTCCGTTGCCGTTCCGCTGGGGCTGTACGTCCTTCTCCTGTTCCGGACGGGGCCCTTCCGCGGCCTGATGGGCCACATGCGCACGCTGGTATGCAGATGAAACGTATCTTTATAGCTATTCAGTACATGGAGCTGGGGGGAGCGGAACGCGCCCTCCTGGGGCTGCTGGACGCGCTGGACGCCTCCCGCTTCCAGGTGGACCTGTTCGTCTACCGCCATTCCGGGGAGCTGATGCCGCTTATTCCGTCCAAGGTGAACCTGCTGCCGGAGCTGCCCGCCTACCGCGCCATTTCCCGGCCTCTGAAAGACATTCTGCTGGAAGGGAGGCTGGGCATTGCCGGAGCGCGCCTGTGGGCCAAATGGCGCTCCGCAAGGTTTGGAAAACGGCTGGACGGCCCGGAAAACTACGCCGTCTTTGACGATGCGGCGGCGGCGGTCTCCCCCTTCCTCCCCTCCCTGAAGAAGCTGGGCGTGTACGATCTTGCCATCAGTTTCCTGACGCCCCACCGCATCGTTCGGGACAAGGTGCGCGCCCGCAGGAAAATAGCCTGGATTCATACGGACTACTCTTCCATAGGCATCAATGTGGAACGGGAACTTCCGGTGTGGCGCGCTTATGACCACATCATTTCCATCTCCCCGCAGGCGGGAAGGGGCTTCCTGTCCCGCTTCCCGGAGCTGGAAGGCAGGCTGGTGCAGATGGAAAACATCGTTTCCCCGGAAGGGGTGCGGGAGCAGGCGGCGCTGGAGGACGTCTCCGGAGTGATGGGCGGCTCTCCCTGCCTGTGCACCGTGGGAAGGTTTTCCCATGCCAAGGGGATGGACCGCGCCGTCAGGCTGGCCGCGCGCCTTGTGGGCCTGGGCATGGAGCGGCTCCGCTGGCATCTCATCGGCTACGGGGATGAAGCGTCCCTGCGCCGGGAAATAAGAGACTGCGGCATGGAGGAGCACGTCATCATTCTGGGGAAGAAGGCCAATCCCTACCCGTATATGGCTGCCTGCGACCTGTACGTCCAGCCGTCCCGGTATGAAGGAAAGGCCGTGGCGGTGAGGGAGGCGCAGATTCTGGGGCGCCCCGTGGCAGTCACCCGGTTCCCGACCTCTGCCGGGCATCTGGAAGACGGCGTGGACGGCCTGATTATTCCGAATGAGGAGGAGGGCGCCGCCGTGGAGCTGTTCCGCCTGCTGAACGACGCCGCGCGTCTGGAAAGCCTCTCTGCGGAATGCCGCAGGAGGGACTACGGCAACCGTGATGAAATCCTGAAACTAGAGGAATTGATCTGACATGGGAAGACGCCTGCTGTACATCACCAATGGAATTGCCGGAGCGGGAGGGCTGGAGCGCGTGCTCTCCGTCCGCACACGCCTGCTTGCGGAAAAATACGGGGATGAAATCCACGTGCTGACGCTGAATGAAGAGGGCAGGGAGCCCTTTTACGACTTTTTTCCGGGCATCCGCCTTCATGACGTGCGCATGCAGGGCGGCCCCGCCGCACGTTTGACGGCCTGGGCGCGCGGAATCAGAGAGGCGGTGCGCAAGGTGAGTCCGGACGTGATAGCCGTCTGTGACGACGGGTTCAAGGGATTCTGGATTCCCTTTCTGGTGAAGGGTTTCCGGTGTCCGGTGGTTTATGAACGCCATGTGTCCCGGCTGATTCAGGCGGAAGGGAAGAAATTCCCGGTCCTCATGGGCGTGGAATTTGCCGCCATGCGCCTGCTGGGGGGAATGTTCCCCCGCTTTGTGGTGCTCACCCCCGGAAACAGGGGGGAGTGGCCCATGGACAATGTGGAGGTGATTCCCAATCCGCTGCCGTTTTATCCGGACGTTCCTTCTTCCGGGCAGGAAAGGCGGGTGATTGCCGTCGGCAAGATTTCTCCCCAGAAAAATTATGGGGCGCTGCTCCGTGCATGGAAGGAAGTGCACGGAAAATTCCCGGATTGGAAACTGGATTTGTTCGGAGCGGAAAAGGACGGAGGAGAGCTGAGGAAGGAGATACGGGCCGCGGGGCTGGAAGGGAGCTTCCTGCTGCATCCGCCCACGCGGGAAATCATGCGGGAGTACCTGGCCTCTTCCATCTGTGCGATGTCTTCCCGCTATGAAGGATTCGGCATGATGCTGGCGGAGGCGATGGCGTGCGGCGTGCCGTGCGTGGCCTTTGACTGCCCCTGCGGTCCCGGGGACATTATCCGCCACGGGGAGGACGGCCTGCTGGCGGAAGCGGGGAACGTTCCGGAACTGGCCTCCGCGCTGGAACGCCTGATGGGGGATGATGCGTTGCGCGCCTCCATGGCCGCGAAGGCGCGGGAGAATGTGAAGCGCTACGCGGCGGAGACGGTGGCGGCCCGGTGGGACGCCCTGTTCACCCGCGTGCTGGAAGAAAAGAAGGGAGGGCGTTCATGATCTCCGTCATTGTTCCCGTTTATAATGCGGAGGCCTACCTGTCCCGCTGCATGGAAAGCATCCTGAACCAGACGTACCGGAACATCCAGGTGATCTGCGTGAATGACGGCTCCACGGACGGCACGGGGAAGCTGCTGGAAGAATTGGCCCGCAGGGATGGACGTGTGAAGGTGGTTTGCCGCACGAACTCCGGGCTTTCCGCCTCCCGCAATGCCGGGCTGGAACTGGCGGAGGGGGAATACGTGATGTTTGTGGACGCGGACGACTGGCTGGACGGGCATGCGTGCGCGGACGCCGTGGAAGCCATGGAACGGGGGGAAGCGGACATCGTCTTCTGGAGCTATGCCAGGGAATATGAAACGGCTTCCTCCCCGGTGCGGTTCTGGCCGGAGGAACGGGTATTTGAAGGGGAAACCATGGTCTGGTTGAGGAACAGGCTTCTGGGACCGGACGGGGCCGAACTGGCTTGTCCGGAACGGCTGGATTCCTACGGCACGGCCTGGGGCAAGCTTTACAGGCGCGCCCTGTTCCGGGAGGGGAAGGCGCCCTTTGTGGATACGGCCCTCATCGGCTCCGCGGAAGACGTGCTGTGCAACCTCTCCCTGTTCGGCGCGGCCCGCAGGGCGGTGTATATCCCCACCACCTTCTACCATTACAGGAAGACGGCGGCGGGAGCCCTGACCAAGCGGTACAAGCCTGCTCTGACCGCCCAGTGGGAGGAACTCTTCCGGAGGATGGGCCGGCATGTGCAGGAAAACGGGGCCTCTCCGGAAGCTGAACGCGCGTTGCGGAACCGCAGGGCCGTTTCCCTCATTTTCCTGGGCCTGAACATCTGCGACGCCCCGGGGTCTGCCCTGGTGAAATGCGGCATGCTCCGTACCCTCCTGAAACGGGACTGGTGCCGGGCGGCGGTGAAAAGCCTGCCCCTGGCCCCCCTGCCGCCGCACTGGAAGGTGTTTTTCCTGAACGCGAAATTGGGCTTTGTGCCCGGTTTGTACCTGCTTCTCGCAGCCATTAAAAGAATCCTGGCAAAATGAATCCTCAACGTGTGCTCATGGTATTCACCATTATGAACCGCGGCGGCGCGGAAACGATGGTGATGAATTATTACCGCCATATTGACCGCAGCAGGCTCCAGTTTGACTTTCTGGTGCACCGGGAGTCTCCCGGCATTTATGAAGAGGAGATACGGAGCTTGGGCGGCAGGATTTACAGGCTGCCCCCCATTACCTTGTCCGGCCTGGCGGAGTACCAGAAGAAGGTGGCGGAGTTTTTTGACGCGCACCCGGAATACAGGCTGGTGCACGGCCATTGTTCCGAGCTGGGGTACTGGATATACCGGGAAGCGGCGGCGCGGAAGCTCCCCTTCATTGCGGCGCATGCCCACAGCTCCCCGCTGGGGGTGGACAGGAACTCGCTTCAGCGGTTCCTGCTGAAGCACCTCATGCGCCCGTACCTGACGCACCGGTTCACATGTAATGAACTGTGCGGCTGCTGGCTGTTCGGGCGGCGGGGCGTGCGGGACGCCATTGTGGTGCGGAATGCCATTGATGCGGAAAAATTCAGGTACTCCCCGGAAGTGCGGGATCAGGTGAGGAAGGAAATGGGGTGGGATGGAAAGCTGGTGGTGGGCCATACCGGCAATTTCTCCTGGCCCAAGAACCATGAATTCCTGCTGCGCGTGTTCCGCGCCCTGCTGGCCGTGCAGCCGGAATCCCTGCTGGTGCTGGTGGGAAGCGGCGGGGAAGGGGAGGAAAAGATACGGGCGGAGGCGCAGAACCCGGAGTGGCGCGGGAAAATCCGCCTGCTGGGCGGCAGGGATGACGTGGCGGCCCTGCTCCAGGGGATGGACGTCTTTGCATTCCCCTCCTGGTTTGAAGGCTTTGGCATTGCCATGTTGGAGGCGCAGGCCGCCGGACTGCCCGTGGTGGCCTCCGACCGGGTGCCGGAAGACGGCGCGGTGGCGCCGGGCCATGTGAACTTTCTGTCCCTCAGGGAATCCCCCGGCGCGTGGGTGGAAAAAATACTGGAAATAACGGACGGCTGGCGCCGCACGGACACCTCGGAAGCCATTCGGGCGGCCGGGCTGGACATCGTCCATAACGCGGAAAAGCTTCAGGAAATTTATCTGGAACAGGGAGGTAGGGCATGAAACCGCTGCTGACGGTTTTTACCCCCGCGTTCAACCGGGCGGATTGCCTGAGCCGTTGTTATGAAAGCCTGCGGAAACAGACGTGCCGTGATTTCATCTGGCTGGTGGTGGACGACGGCTCCTCCGACGGAACCGGAGACATGGTGAAGGAGTGGATGCAGGCCGGGGAACTGGAAATACAGTACCATTACCAGGAAAACGGAGGCATGCATGCCGCTCATAATGCCGCCTATGAATTGATGGCTACAGAGCTGAATGTCTGCCTGGATTCCGATGACCGGATGCCGGAGGACGCCGTGGCCTCCATCCTGGAATTCTGGGAGCGCCACGGAAGTGACCGGGTGACCGGAATGGCTGGGCTGGATGCGGATGCCGTCACGGGGGAACTCATCGGCACGCCGTTTGAGGAAGATGCCGGTGAAACGACGCTGAACGGATTTTACGCGGCAGGAGGGCGCGGGGACAAAAAGCTGGTATACCGGACGGCGCTGATGAAACAGCTGCCGCCTTATCCCGTCTTTCCCGGTGAAAAATACGTGGGACTGGGCTACAAGTACATGCTGGCGGACCGGATAGCCCCCCTGCTGACCATGAACAAGGTGCTTTGCCTGGTGGAATACCGGGAAGACGGCTCCTCCAGGAACATGTTCCGGCAATACGTGCTGAATCCACGGGGATTTGCCTTCCTGCGGAAGGAGGGCATGCAGTACCAGCCCACCCGGCGCAGGCGTTTCATGGAGGCCGTGCACTACGTGTCCGCCTCCCTGCTGGCCCGGAATCCCCGTTTTCTGCGGGAATCCCCCCGGCCTTTCCTGACGCTGGCAGCCGTTCCGCTAGGTGTGGCGCTGATGTGCCTGA
This sequence comes from Akkermansia muciniphila, assembly GCF_018709685.1. GTDB lineage: Bacteria > Verrucomicrobiota > Verrucomicrobiia > Verrucomicrobiales > Akkermansiaceae > Akkermansia > Akkermansia muciniphila_E. The sequence goes on along the minus strand of NZ_JABDHQ010000010.1, from coordinate 88,296 downwards.
TTCTGGTAAAAAACAGAACAGGGAAGGGGGCTGGAAAATGAAAATTGCCTACGTGCTGGATGATCTGGACGCGGCGGGCGGCATTCAGGCCGTGACGCGCGCCAAGGCGGCGGCATTGGCCGCGATTCCCGGCAACGAGGTGGTGCTGGTCACCGCCAATGATTCCCGGCAGACCGCTTCCTCCCTCCCGCAGGGGGTCAGGGTGGTTCATCTGGGCGTGAATTATTATGAGGACGACTGGAAGGGATTCCTCTACGTCCTGAAAGGCATTCTGGTCAGGCGCAGAAAGCATGCCGTGGCCTTGCGCAACGTGCTGGACGAACTGAAGCCAGACATTGTTATTTCCGTGGGACAGTCGGAAAAATTCATGATTCCGCGGCTTTCCCGCAACAGTCCCTGGAAAACGGTGCGTGAATTTCATTACTCCGGAACGTACCGGAAGGATTACGCCCGCCTTCAGGGCGGACTGCGCGCCCGGCTGATGGCCGCGGTTTCCGATTTTTATGAATTCGGCCTCGGCCAGGGAAGCTATGATGCCACGGTGGTGCTCACCCGGCAGGACCGGGAGGAAAACTGGCGGGGGAAGAATGGGGTGCATGTCATCCCTAATCCGTGCATTCTGCGTCCGGAACGGTCCGCCGCCCTGGAATGCCGCCGTGCGGCGGCCGTGGGAAGGCTCGTTCCCGTGAAGGGCTTTGACCTTCTGATTCAGGCCTGGGAAAAAGTGGCCGCGGTTCATCCGGACTGGGAACTGGACATCTGGGGGGATGGCCCGGAACGCGGTGCCCTGGAACGGCTGGTACGGGAAAAAGGACTGCAAGGCAAGGTATTCCTGCGCGGCGTGACGGGCGATGTGCAGGGCAGGCTTCTGCAATCCTCCATGCTCGTCTTTTCCTCCCTGTTTGAAGGCTTCGGCATGGTGCTGGTGGAGGCCATGGCGTGCGGCGTGCCGTGCGTGGCCTTTGAATGCCCGTGCGGCCCGCGCGACGTGATTTCCCCGGAGGTGGACGGGCTTCTGGTTCCTCCCGGAGATGTGGAACAGCTCTCCCTGGCCATCATCCGGCTGATGGAGCAGCCGGAGCTGAGGCACAGCATGGGAGCCGCCGCCCGCGAAAAAGCGGCGCACTATGCCCTGGATGCCATGGCTGCGCGCTGGATGGACCTGTTCCGTGAATTAACCTCTACTCAACAACACTAATCTTTTAAAACCATGCCCCTCGTTTCCATTATCATTCCCTGCTACAACGTGGCCGGATTCATGAAAAAATGCCTGGATACCGTCTGCGCCCAGACGCTCCGGGACATAGAAATCATCTGCATCAACGACGGTTCCCGGGACGGAACGCTGGATATTCTGCGGGAATATGAAGCGGCGGATGACAGGTTCATCGTCATTGACCAGCCCAATGCTGGCGTAGCGGCGGCGCGGAATGCCGGGCTGGACGCGGCTTCCGGAACGTACATCGGTTTTGTGGACCCGGATGACTACATTTCACCCGTCATGTTTCAGCGGCTTTATCTGGCGGCGGAGCAGTACGGAGCAGACCTGGCCTGCATGGGGGCCACGGTTGCCGGGGACATGCCCCTTTCCGTGCGGTGGAGCATGCTCAACGGCCTGCAATGCCCGGAATGGCACTGCGGCCACTATGACTTTGCCGCCATGGGGCCGTTCAGTGAACTGTGCTGGGACAAGCTTTACCGGGCGGAATTCCTGAAAAAGACGGGCCTGCGCTTCAGGGCCGGGATGCGTCAGGGAAGTGACGCCCTCTTCAACAACCTGCTTCAGCCTTATGTGCGGAACATCGTGAAAATACCGGACTGCCTGTATATCTACCGGCCCACGCGTCCGGATTCCCTGGTGAACGTGCACAAGGCCCCGGATAAAAAGGGCTCCGGATTCTATCCGGCGCTGGAACGCATTGACCTGATTGGCGCCTCCTACCGGGAACTGGGCTGTCTGGAAAAAGCCAGGATTACGGTGTTAAACTGGCTGAACGGAAGTATTCAGCTATTCTCCTCCAATCTGCTGAACCAGACGGCGGCGGAAAAAAAGAAGGCCCTGGACGCCGTGCGCGCGCTGCTGGACAAATATGAATGGCGGGACTTCGTCAAATCCCCGGAGTCTCCCTTCCGCCTGCTGAGACACATTGCCAAGGGGAACGACCTCCGCGTGCGGTGCGCCCTCTTCGGCATTTACCGGGTTCTGCATTCCCGCATGGGGAACAGGCTGGTGGACCTCTGCACGCGCATCATCAACCTGCGCGGAAGCGCCCGATAGGGCACGGGTGGTGATGGAATGCCCTACTTCCCGGAAGAACAGGCTGCGTCCGGCTGGGGGCGGAGCAGGCAATCATAAAACGGGGTGTAAAGCAGATTGTTGGGAATCAGGTAAATATATCCTTCCCGGGAATCATAGACCATGTTGAAGCGTTTCAGCAGGTTGTTGCCCATGACGCCGTCCATTTCCGCGCTGCTCTGGGTTCCTGCCGTAACGGTGGAAAAAGCTCCGGGGATCAGGGGGAGCTTGCAGCCGCCCAGTTGGATGCTGTCGAAAATGACGTTTTCCAGAACTCCGGTATGGGAATCCGAGCTGGAAATGCGGGAAATGCAAAATGGCTTCTGGCTGCCCAGCAAATGATGTTTTTTGACGAAGGGAGTGTTGAGGTCCAGAACGCGGTCGGACCCGGTATCCACGGACAGCCGGAGCTGGTGGGTTTTTCCGTTGACCGTCACCTGGCCGGGAACGACTGGAATACCCATCACATATTCAATCTTGAGACGGATGGCGTGGGGCGGCGGCGTATAGGAACCGTGCGGATACAGGTAAATCTTCCGGTCCGTGTAATTTACCTCCGTCACCTGCCGATTGATGAACCAAAGGCCCAGCACGCCGTCCCACTGGTCCGGCGAGTAGGGAATGGCAATAAAGGGAACGTGCTCCATGACTTGTTCCCCGATGGTGAATTTGTTCTCCGTGCTTCCGCGTACTTCATCAGACCCCGTGGCGCCATGGTTGACGACGGTCTCGTTAAATTCCATAGGAACGCCTTTCAGGGAATTGGTGCTGATGACCATGGAGGTGGCCCCGGTATCAAAAAGAAAGCGCAGGGGACGGCTGCCGTTGACGCTCCCTTTCACGTAAATCCGGCTGGCTGGCCCCAATTCAAAGGGAATGCTGCCGCTGGGAACGTTGGCCCCCTGTGCATGGAAAAGGGGAAGGAATAGAAAGGCAAAAAATAGCAGAATTTTTTTCACGTGCGTTATTTCCTGAATCATGGGACTGATTTTATGGGAATATATATAGTTAAACATCTTGTGATGTTAATTTGTGGGTCAACCAGCGGCCGCCCGCTCTTATAACAAAGGCTATCGACACTAACAATGTAAAAGAAGTTTTCACCTAAAAGAGATCGGGAACGAAATAAAAAACCGCTGTAAGTATTGAACTTGCAGCGGTGGAAGTAGTCCTTTGACTTATCTTTGGAACATACTTTAGTATTTGATCACAGGCAGGAAAGATATATTGACGGGACGGTTTTCATCAGCTGTCGGAACTGCATCAGAAGCATCAAATATAAGGTTGCTGGTATTTTGGCCGGAGTAGTCCGTATAACCAGCATATCTTTGGTTGCTCCCTTTCGTTTTTGAAAACACACCAACTCCTCCTGTCGAAGCAGCTTGAATATATGTAGGTAAGTTTCCTGTAATATTACGGATAGCATCTCCCTGAATGCTGCCTACAGTTCTCTCTGTAGAAGTGGAACGGATGAACAGACCGCTATCTTTTGTCAAATCGGGAAGGGTGAAGGTCGTCACTCCGTCGCCGCCGTAAGTGGTGCCGATTGCCGCAAATAATTGCTGGTATTGACTGATTTGGAGGGTTGCTCCGTTGCATTCCAGCCAGCCGTTCGGGGCTGTGCTGCCGCAGAACCACATGAAACAGCCTGGAGGCACGCTGGAGCCCTGCGGACCTTCGGGACCAGCGTCACCTTTGTCTCCCTTGTCCCCTTTGGGGCCCTGTGGACCGGCTGGACCTTGGATGCCGGGATCCCCTTTGGGGCCCTGGGGGCCTTGCGGGCCCGGATCTCCCTTGTCTCCTTTAGAGCCTTGACCGCCGGAATTCCATTTTTCCTTTTCCTGCGCGGTGACGTGCATGTTTGCGTTTCCCGCATGGGCAGAAAATTCATTCTGCGTGGCCATGAGGATTCCATTAATTGTGATCATCTCATTCATGATTGTTATTTGCTGGTTCGGGATAATCCCGGCTGGTGACGTGCTGTTTTTACTCAGGGATGTGTCTGCTGATGACTTGGAACCTGTTTCAGAACGGCACCTTGCGGAAGGAGTTTGCATGTATTTCAAAGAGAGGTCATCCCGCGTGCAACGTCAGGCGGGAGTGGGCAAGGAGAGGATACAGTGATTCCATGTGCTTTCTCTTTTTTTCGAATTCTTCTACATTTACGCAGGCGCGTGAATATAAAGAGCCGGATCACTGTGATGCGGAAAAAGCCATGAACGGGCTGCCGATTATATTCAATATGCCGGAAAGCAAAAACCGCTGTAAGCTTTTCAACTTATAGCGGTTAAAAGTGGTTGGGTTGACAGGATTCGAACTTGCGTCCCCTTGCACTCCATGCAGATATTGTCATTAAAGCAAACTAAAGTGTTTTCATATATCGTTGTATCATAAGCAAAATAGAAAATAGATATTGAACCGTTTTAGGAGGTTTTAATCATCATGACGTGTGGCTGGCGTGTGGCTTTCAGTTTTCGCACGAATCGAGCGGAGGACAATTTCACCAGGCGGCTATCTCCTCGCTTGCCGTGCTGGGTCAGAATCCATGGCATGGAAAGAATCTCCTGTTCATAAGAGAGCAAGTACCCAATGGTCCCCCGCCAGAAAATGCAGATGCCAGGCATCGCATCGTTCCGATTCAAACCGGCAACGGACATCGACCATCTGACGGAAGGAGGCGGAGGAGCCCACCCGGCGCGCCATCAGGACAAGGTGCGGCGTAAAGACGCATACGTCCTGATGGTGTCCGTCTTCCTCCATCTCCTCCTTCCTCCTGCCCGCGGCCAGGTAGTAGGCAACGGCAGCTGATAGAGCATTTTTCCTCATATCAAAGAGCAAGCGAACTGGTAGGCGCGTTCACTGCGGCTCAACCATCCCTTTCCGAAGACGGGGAACTGCTTGCAGGAACGGTAAAACGCCTTGCGCTTTTCCTGCAGGCCAACCAAAAATACCGCTTCATCCGTGCCGCCCAACTGGTCCTGTAGTTCTTGTCTGGTCTTGGGGCCAACAATGCCGTCCACCGTGAGCCCGGCACCGTGGATGTTCAGCGCCCGCTGAAGGATTTTCCCGGTGTTCCTGCTGCCGGAGTTGAAATGATGGTCACGCAGGATGAATTCCGTTGCCGGGTGGACGTCAGAGCCCATCCAGGAGCGGGCGGCGGCGGTATTGTCCAGGACGTACTGAAGGCAGCCCTCCCAGGCTTCTTCCCGCTTCCCGGCATCCAGCAGGGCTTTCAGGCGGTTGAATACCGCGGGTTCAATGCCGTCGCAGATCCCGCAGATTTCCCATTTGCCGCCCTTGTCCGCGGCAGGAAGGCGGGAAACGCGCAGGGAATCCGGCCCGGTTACGCGGCTGTCTTCGAATCGGAGGATGGCCGCAGCCATGTTTCTTTCAATGGTGTTCATGAGTTATAAGTTGTTTTTGATAGAACTGGTTAGAACTTACGAGGATTCCTCGGTAGTTGAACTGTTTCCAAAATAGAAACAGTTCATTTCCTGGCGTGTTGTTCAAGGTTGGAGAGGCGCATGTTGATCTCCGTGAGGGCCTTCGTCTGCGCATTCATATAGGCGCGCATGTCGTGGTAGAGGAAGCCACAGGCAATAAAGCCCACGAACATGACCAGTTCAGGCTTGTACTCCCTCAAGAGGTTCAGGTATCCGCGGGCTTTAGTGCACATAATAAGAGTGGTATTAGAGTTTTAAGCCGTCCGCCGTGGGTTTCACGACTGCATTTTCAGGATTGTAGGATTTCGGATAGGGAGTAGGGGTGCCCATTTCCTTGAGCATCATCCCCACCCACATGACAACCTCCTGCGCCTTCGTGATTACCAAGGCAGATTCCCGTGTTTTCGGGAGAGCTCTGACAGTCTGGATAAAGGCATCACCCTGGACGCGTGCCGACTTGATTTCTCGAATGCGATATTCTGTTTCAGTCATGTTCATGGTCTTACTTCTTGAGAGCTTGAACGACGGGCGGCGTGTCCGTGGTGGGCTGGGCCTAGCTGTAGGACAGGTGGCCCGGCTCCAGCACCAGGCAGGAACCGTCCTTGCAGACTTCCGTGCGGTCCGGGGTAATGTCCACGTTATGCCCGCAGCCGGTTACGGTGATGTAGCCAGCAGTGGCCAGAGCGCCGATAATGGCGCCGATCGCGTACTTGATCCAATTCCCCCAGCGGGCAGATGCCGCCTGCTGGGCCTTTTCAATGTCTTGTTTATTGATGTTCATGGTTTATTGTTTAGTGGTGAAGTACTTGAAGAAAGCCACAGCAGCGGGGTCTGTGAGGATAAAATCCGGGTAGTCTACAGCGGTGAAGATCCGGCGTCCGCCTTGGGGATTGATGGCCTCGACATCAAGCGCAACCTCGTCTTGCTGTCCAACGGGGGTGTAAGGATCATCCTCACCGTAGATCGTCGCCGTCATTAGATGCGCCCACACCTGAGACGCCTGCCAAGGCTCCGCCAGCCCTACTAAAGCGGACACCACCGCGGCCAGAGCCGTGGCCTGATCAGCGGGGATGTCGCTCGGTGTGTAGCGGTCGGAGTGGGTGTACCCCTCTGCGTCCCAGTATACGGCTGTCAGGGTAAATTCTCCCCAGTTACCGGGTTGAGGAAATCTAAATTGAAGTTCAGAGTTATTCATTTGTCCATGGGATGTTTATATCGACAAAGTCTGTGGTTTCCTCGCTGATGATGGCGTTGCTGGACAATGCGTCCAATCCATAATAAACAGGATTAACCAAATCAGCCTGATAGAAGGTGTATTCCCCACCCCCGAAAGATACATCTCCCCTGTTGCTTGAAGGAGACGCAATGTCAGTGCACCACTGAGCAGGAGGGGCGCCTTCGAAGGTGCCTACTCCACGGCAGGTGGCAATCTTCCACAATGTTTTTGTAGCGCCCCCTGTAAGCAACAACCACAATGCGCCATCGTTGGAATATTCCTCATCCCACGTACGAGTTGCCTTGCGTTGCTGGTAGATAATTTTGTGGACCAGACGCGGGATGGGCTCGTTGTGAGATGCAGGAATAAAGCTCGAAGTAGTCTTGAGCTTCCATTTCAGCTCTGTGATGCTCCAATAAATCTCGCGCACCATGATGACATGGCCTTGCCTGCCTGCGTCGCGCACGCTATTTAATGTAATATCCAACACTTCCCCAGTGTTTTGCTCCAGTCCATTGCCCGGAATCATCGTAAAGGAATCTATGGATAAGTCCTTCCTTGTTGTTTTTGAGCCTCTCCCTATACCCAGCGTAAACTTGCTGGTGTAATTTGCGCTCCAGATATACGACACCCCGCACCAAGAGGAATAATTCCACTGTGCTACTAATCTTTCAAAGCTGGCAATCAAGGTCGTGTGCCCTCCTACAGAGGTAGATACACCTACAAGCTGATTAGGAATAAGCACATTAATTCTGGCTGAATTAGTGGCAGTAATTGCATCCGATTTCAGAAACGCCGGAGAAGTATAGATATTAGTGACGGCGGCCAGTCCTCCGGCATACATCCGATTGACGGCAGATGTATCCGTCGGTATACCGGTAGCCACAGGAATATTGACGCCGCCGTTGGCGTTGATGGTGGCGGACGTCGTCAGACCACCGGTCAGCGTCATGTTGCCTGCTTCATCCATCAGCTTGTCCTGCTTGCCGTTCCATGTTTCACGCTCTTTCTCCGTTATGTGGACTGCGGCATCATTCTTGTGTGCGTCAAACACAGACGTGTCGGTTTTTGTAGAAAGGGCGGAAGCATCAGCTTTAGCGCTCCACGCAGTGCGCTCCTCTTCCTCCACATGGATGGCCTTGTTTCCGGTATGTTCATCAAGGTCTTCCTGGGTGGCAATTAGAATCCCCTTGGCCTTAACCGTGGCTTGAGTATTCCAGGCAGTACGCTCATCCTCCGTAACATGTACGGTTCCATTTTCCGTATGCTCCTTCAATTCATTCAGAGAGGCCAGGAGAGTTCCGTTGATAGAAGTAATTTTATTCATGATTGTTATTCTTTGTTATTGTTTGTCGTGAAGTGGTTGAACAACGCCACTGCCGCCCCGTCCACCATCGTGAACTCCGAATAGTCCTGACTGGTGAAAAGCCTGCCTTCTCCCCGGGCATTGACTGCTTCCACGGTCAACGCAACCGCATCCCTGGATTCCGGAATACTTCCCCTTTCTCCGGGAGTGGGCTGACGGTGACTTGTTCCAGTCGCACCCAGACTTGAAGCGCTTTCCAATTGTCGGATAAAACGGCAAGGTGTGATGCCACTTCATTGAAAGTTTCTGCCTGTTCCTGGGAAATATCATCCTGCGAAAAGCGTCGAGATTGAACGAAACCATTGGCATCCGGGAATACGGCTGTCAGGATAAACTTTCTCCAGTTGCCGGGTTCGGGGAATTGAAATTGTAATTGTGCGTTATTCATAAATTATTCTGCTGATTGGTATTCGGTATAGGGATATTCCGTCTCCGTGGTAATCCAACTGCGTTGATAAGGTTCCAATCCATAACGTACATAGGTATTGTTGCCTATACCGTTGAGAATCGTAGGAGACTCCATCTGGATATACCCGCCGTAGCTGGGTGCTTGAGCATCCAAATACAAGGTAGGTGCCGAGGGGGCATGATAAGTATCCCACCCTCGGATATCCGCCAGCTTAGGGACCGTATCATCAGCCGCGCCTCCAATGATCGGCCATACTCCGGCGGCCAGATCATGAGAGTAAGATAACGCAGACTGGGCAATCACCAGACGGTAAGCCCCCGCGCTTATGCCCGTATTACCGTCGTAATTCAGGCTGGATTCAGTGGTGCGGACAACGTAACTTTGGGGATTACCGACGCCGATGAGTTCACGCACACGGGATTTGCACCCCTCATGATAGTAGAGGGTTACCTCAACCAGTCGGGCAATAGCGGGAGCGCTCCCTGGAACAGGGCGGATTCAAGAGCCCTGGGCTTGAGATTGGGCCGCATCTTCTGGTGAGCAATATAGTATCTACCGCCACATACCAGGAGATATTTCCGATGGCCGGGGTATTCGCCCCCATCTCCTGCAAAAAGGCCGCCATTTTGGCGATAGCCTCATTCAGTTCCTTTGTTTTGAGCGAACGTCTTATTGTTTTTCGGCCGCTTTGTCTGGAATCCACACGAGCATAGTAAATGCCGGAATTCTGTTCCCGGTACAGATGGGATAATCGGTGGGTTCGAAATACTGGCGCATGTCCATCTCTTGCCATTCCTGCGGCCCCAACACAACATTTTTCCACATTGACGTGTGGCTGTTCTAAAAATGAGGAGAAACAAAAACCGCCGTAAGCTTTTCAACTTACAGCGGTTAAAAGTGGTCGGGTTGACAGGATTCGAACCTGCGACCCCCTGCACCCCATGCAGGTGCGCTACCAGACTGCGCTACAACCCGATAAAATCGGACCGACCGGGGCCGTGTCTTGCGACGGCGAGGTGTATATAGGAAAACTTTAGTGTTGGCAAGAGTCTTTTTTCATAGCATACCTTTTTTGTCATGAAGCAAGTTCAAGTAGCAGTCGTCGGAGCCAGTGGCTACACCGGGCAAGAGTTGTTGCGCATCCTGTTGAATCACCGCGGGGTGAAGCTGGTGTGCGCTACCTCCCGCCAGTACGCCGGGCAGCCGCTGTGGGAGGTGTTTCCCCGTTTCCGGCAGGTTCCGGGTTCCGACTTGAAGTTTACGGATTCTGATGTGGAGGCCATTGCCGCCACGGGGGCGGAGGTGGCCTTTCTGGCGCTGCCTCACGGCGTGGCCGCTTCCTATGCCCGCGGCCTGGTGGACCGGGGTGTGCGCGTGATTGACCTGAGCGCGGATTTCCGCCTGGATTCTCCGGACGTGTATGAGGAGTATTACGGGAACGCCCATCCGGATACGGCCCTGATGCAGGAGGCCGTGTACGGCCTGCCGGAGTGGCGCCGGGCGGAGATAGCCGGAGCGCGCATCGTCGCTTCTCCCGGCTGTTACCCCACCAGCATTCTTCTTCCCCTGATTCCCTTGTTCAAAGCTTGCCTTCTGGAGCCGGAGGACGTGGTTGTCTGTTCCGGCAGCGGCGTGAGCGGCGCCGGACGCAAGGCTTCCATTCCCCTTCTGTTTTGTGAGTGCAATGAAAGCTTCCATGCCTACGGCGTGCCGAAGCACCGCCATTTGAGCGAGATTGAGCAGGAGCTTTCCCATGCTGCCGGGGAAACGGTGGTGATGTCCTTTACTCCGCACCTGATTCCGGTGAATACGGGCATCTGCTCCACTATCACGGCCAAGGTGAAGAAAGGGGCGGATGCCGAGTCCGTGGGCCGGCTTTTGGAGGAAGCTTATGCAGATGCTCCGTTCGTGCGCCTGCTGGGGCGCAACCAGCCTGCGGATACCAAGAATGTGACCCGCACGAATTGCGTGGACATCGGCTGGGCGTATGACCCCCGCACGAACCGTGTGATTCTGATGAGCGCGGAGGATAACGTGGTGAAGGGCGCCGGCGGCCAGGCCGTCCAGTCCTTCAATATCATGTGCGGGTTTGATGAAACGGAAGGCTTGTGGGTCCTGTAGTTTTTTGATACGCTGAAAGGTACTTCAAGACGATGAATGATTCATCCTATATTCCGGTTGACGGGGGCGTTTGCGCGCCCCAGGGTTTTTTGGGAAGCGCCGTAAGCTGCGGCATCAAGAAGCCTACGGCCACGCGCCTGGACCTGGCCCTGATTTATTCCACGGAACCCTGCGTTTCCGCAGGCACGTTCACGACCAACCGCGTGCAGGCCGCTTGCGTAAAGGTGAGCCGGGAGCACCTCCGAAAGGGGGATATCCGCGCCATTGTGGCGAACAGCGGGAATGCGAACGCCTGTACCGGAGCCCAGGGGGTGGAAGACGCGGAGGGGGAATGCCGGAGCATCGCGGAACTTCTGGGGCTTAAGCCTGCGGAAGTGGCCGTGTGCTCCACCGGGGTGATCGGCTTGCCGATGCCCATGATGCGCATTTACCCTAAGTTCCCGGAATTGGCGGAGGGCCTTTCACGCGACAAGGGCCATGAAGTAGCCCAGGCCGTGATGACCAGCGATACGAAGGAAAAGATCATCGCCATTGAGTTCATGGTTCAGGGTAGGCCCGTGCGCATCGGCGCGTGCTGCAAGGGCGCGGGCATGATTAATCCCTGCATGGCTACCATGCTGTGCTTCATTACGACGGATGTGGACATTTCCCGCGACGTGCTGGAGCTGTGCGTGCAGTCCGGCGTGAAGGGTTCCTTTAACTGCATCACCATTGACGGCGACATGAGCACGAATGACACGGTCCTGGTGATGGCGAACGGCGCGTCCGGCGTGAAGCTGGAATCCCCGGAAGACATTTACGCGTTCCAGCAGGCTCTGGCCCATGTGATGCTGGAGCTGGCCAAGCACATTGTGCAGGACGGCGAGCGCGTGACCAAGTTTGTGACCGTGCGCGTGACCGGAGGCCGCACGGAGGAGGAAGCGAAGAAGGCGGCGGAAGCCGTCGCCAAATCCTCTCTGGTGAAGAGTTCATGGAACGGCAACGACCCGAACTGGGGCCGTATCATCCATGCCGTGGGTTACTGCGGCGCGAAGGTGGATGAAGAGAGAATCGACATCGACATAGCCGGACTTCCCGCGTGCCGCGGCGGCATGCAGGCGGATACGCCGTCCGACGACCTGCGCCAGGCTGTGCAGGTGCCCGCCTTCCTGGTGGAGATTAATTTGAACCGCGGCGAGTTTTCCCACACGGTGTATACCACGGACCTGTCTCCGGAGTATGTTGATTTCAACCGCTCCGAGTACGCGTATTGGAACCAGGCGAAGGCTGACGGCCTGACGCGGTAAGGAATCATTGATCATGGCGTCCGGCAAGTGCCGTCATGGAAAGGCGGAGGGGTGCGCCCCCTCCGCTGAATTGTTAACGGAGGTGCGCCGTTTGCTGGGGGAAGGGTCTGCCCGAGCCTCCGGGGCGCTGCGTTCCTGTACGGGAACGGCGGATTGCTGCCGGTTCCGCCTGACCGGGGAGACTCCCCACGTGACGCTGGGGGAGGCATGGGTGGCCTGGAAGGCATGGCGTGCCGCCGGACGTACGCGCGTGGAATTGTCCCCGGACGGTAACTGCCCGTTTCTGAACGGGCAGGGAAGGTGCATGATTTATGAGGGCAGGCCCCTAGCTTGCCGCACCCATTTTTGCGTGGCTGCCGGGGGAGCATTGCCCCGGCGGGAGGTGATTGACCTGATTCACGCGCTGGAAGATATTGATGCGGCGCTGGGCGGCGGCGGTGCGGCCCGGCTGCCGGAGGCGGTGGAAAGGCTTTCAAGGTTTGGCACAACTAAAAATCGGAAAAAACAGTAATTTGAATATTAAATTGTTTATGTGATTCTATTTTACTATCAGGACTTGGAAAGATAAATGACTCGAAGTTGAGTGACAGAATCAATCTGTATTGATATAATAGAAAATATCTGATAAGGAGGTGTATTTTGATTTGGATCGAAATGAGCAGGGATAATATTCATGGCGGTGGTGAATGGGGTTTCACTAAATGTCTCTGGGCGCCTGCATATAAATATTGTCCGAAGGAAAGCCGGAAAATTCCCTGGCTTTATTGGAGCAATATATTAAAGGTCCAGCAAGGTGATATTGTTTTACATTTACGAGGTAAAAATCATTCGGCTTCATTTGTTGGATATTCTATAGCTGCTACTGATGGACATGAGACATTGGAAAGACCACCTCAAGGGGGCAAATGGAATTATGCGACCAGCTATTTTCGTGTATTGCTTAAAGATTACTACCCTTTCAAAACTCAAATTCAGTTAGACGATTTTTTCTCTATTCATAAAAATGAACTGATAAAATATCTTAAAGAGCTTGCTGAAACACCGATCAATCGATTTTTTGTGTATCAGAATAATAGGTTACAATGTTTGAATGGGGCATATCTTTCCAAGTGTGACGAGAGATTATTGTCCTTGATTTTAAGGGAAAATAATGTACTAAACACTTCGAGTGATATAAAAGAAGCAATATCTACATCTGAAGTATGGAGGAGTGTAAAACAACGCATTGGACAAATTCAATTTTCTGAAAGTGTTAAGAAAAATTATGGATATAAGTGTTGTTTTCCAGAATGTAAAATTGATGATCCAAAATTTTTAGTTGGTTCTCATATTGCGCGCTGGGTCGATAATTCTACCAAACGCGGTAATATTTCTAATGGGTTATGTTTGTGCGTTTTGCACGATAAAGCGTTTGAACACGGATACTTTGCATTAGATGATGAATATTGTGTGATACTTAGTTGTAAGTCCGAAATTCAAAATAGTAAAATATTTGTAGAACATATCAAGCCATTTGACCATAAGGAAATTAATTGTTCCCAAATTCGTCCGGATAAGAATTCCTTAAAAGAACATCGTTACAGGTGTAAATTCTTTAATAATTAATATTACTAAAATGATTTTACAGTATCGGTTTCTCTTTCAATAAACCATTAGGCATATTTCATAAAATATTTAAAAATAACCAATTTTTCAAAATATTCTCTTGGCCTAACGCGTCTATCTCTATTTATGCCAGTTTTTAATCTGCGGAGGAACGCGTGAAGAAAGAGAATTTAAGCCTGGGCGTCCGGGCTCTTTTCTTTTTCCTGCTTGGAGGCAAGGTGGCGCAGGGCGCTGGCTGCTTTTTTATTGCCGTGTTTGACGGCTTTCTGGTACCAGGCCGCCGCCTGTTTGTCATTCTGCTCAATGCCGTAGCCGTGGGCGTAGCAGTTGCCCACATTGAACATGGCGGTGGCGTTGCCCTGTTCCGCCGCCTTAAGATACCATTTCAAGGCTTCTTCCCGGTTGACGGGCGTTCCCTTGCCGTTGAGATGGCACCATCCCAGATTGAGCTGGGCCGTTGTGTGGCCTTGTTCGGCGGCTTTGGTGTACCAGTAGACGGCCTTGGCCATGTCCACTTCCATGCCCCGGCCGTTGCCGTAGCACCAGCCGAGCGTGTATTGGGCCGTGATCTGGCCCTGAAGGGCTGATTTGTGGTACCACACCAGCGCCTTGTCCAGATTGGGCTGCACGCCGAATCCGTTTTCATAACACCACCCCAGGTTGTACTGGGCCGTGGCGTGGTTCTGCGTGGCCGCCTCCTCATACCAGTAGGCCGCTTTTTGCGGATTTTTGGGGGTGCCGCTGCCGTTGCCGTAGCACCAGGCCAGGTTGTACTGGGCGCGGGGGTCTCCCTGTTCCGCGGCCTGCTGGTACCAGTACACGGCCTGTTCCCAGTTTTTCTGGCTGTTGCTGTTGGCGTAAATCCAGCCGAGGTTGAGCTGGGCCACCGCATGGCCCTGTTCCGCCGCTTTTTTGTACCAGCTGATGGCCTGGTGTTCATCTTTTTCCACGCCCAGCCCGTTGATGTAGCAGAACCCGAGGTCGAATTGCGCGGTGGGGTGCCCCTGTTCCGCGGCTTTCTGGTACCAGTAAAAGGCCTTGTCATTATCCTGCGGAGCGCCTATGCCGTTGGAATAGGCCCAGCCGAGGTTGAGCTGGGCCGTAACGTGGCCGAGCTCCGCGGCCTGCTGGTAGCAGTAGAAGGCTTCCTGCTGGTTTTCCACAACCCCGCGCCCCTGTTCATAACTGATCGCCAGCTGGAACAGGGCCTGCGGGTCACCTTTCAGGGCTGTTTGCTGGAGTGTTTCTATATCGACGGAGTAAGTCGAGACGGTATTTTCCAGCTCGCCGCGGTTGTTGGAAGCGTCATTCATTTCACAGGTACCGCACTGGGAGGGCATGGGAACAATTCATGCTCTCCTGAACCGTGCGTTTGACAATTCTGCACATTTTCCCAGCAATAATCAAGGCTCGTTTTGAATGGGCGGGAGTTTAAGCCTGCCCTGTTCACAGGCGCCGCCTGCGCCGCCACAGTGGAAGGAACAACCCGCAGAGGGCCAGAACCCCGGTGGCGGGCTCCGGAATTCTGAGGTCCCCCAAAGGCGCCGTGAAGCCCTGGATTTCCCCCACCTGGCACCCGGTCAGTCCCAGCTCCTCATAGGAATAGCCGTACACATTCTTTTCTCCGTCCAGGCTGGTCAGATAAACGTACTTTTGATCGTCCACCACCACTTTCTGGCGGAACATGCCCACGGCGTAGTCATCGGAGTCCGTCAGGTAGACAATCAGATTGCCGTTCGCATCCGTATCGTATCCCCACATGGTGATGGCGTGGCCCCTTCCTTCCTGGCCGATGGTGAGCGTGGTTCCCCAGTTATTGTTGATGTTGTTTTTCAGGATTCCATAGACTCCGTCCCTGTCGTCATGGTTGTAGAAGGTGTAGGAATTGAACAGGGGAGTATCCGCCACGCCTCCGCCATCCGGAGTATAGGTGACGTTCATATCCAGCCCCTTCCAGTATCCGCCCGGGGAAGCTGGTGAAAAGACGGGCTTGTCTCTGATCTGGGAGTCGGTGGGGAAGAAGACGGAAGGAAGCGTGCTGCCGTTGAACCACCAGTTGTAGGCCTGTTCCACGGAGCCTCCGGCGTCCGTCCAGTTGTTCGCGATGGTGTAGTAGATAGCAAGCTGGCCGACTTCCGGCATGGCCGCATAAGTGGCGGATTTTCCGTTGGGCGTGGCCGGGTCCCGGTCGCTCCGCGTATCCTGCCACCATTGCAGGACGTTGGACGCCGCGGCCGCCCAGCAGAGCTGGCTGTCCAGAGGCAGCTTATAGTATTCGGACGGACGGTTTGAAGTACTGCCCCAGTCCCATTTGGTTTTTTTGTTGCAGTCATACCAGCCGGAGGATTCAGAGACATTTTCAAGGAATACCGGAACGGCGCTGGCCATTTCAGGAGACAGGCACACGGCAAGAAACGCCACAGGGAGGTAACGGAGGTTCATAAGCGGACAAAAAGAGAGATTCCCCTACCGTTATAGAAGAATCGGAGCCAGGTCAAGATCAGAGTAGATTTTCCCAATTTTAATGGGAAGAAAGCCAGCGGGAAGTAGGCGCTTCCGGCATGGCCGCCACGGCGGCGGGGGAGCCTTCCGCCACAATGTTCCCGCCATGCCTTCCGGCTCCGGGCCCCATGTCCACCAGGTAATCCGCCGCGTTCAGCAGATCCTTGTGGTGTTCTACGCAGAGGACGGTATGCCCGGCGGCCCTCAGGCGGAAAAGGGCTGTCAGGAGAAGGGCCACTTCATTGAAGTGAAGGCCGCTGGTAGGTTCATCCAGAATGAACAGGGCGCGCTTGCCGTCTTCCGCCAGCTTCCAGGCCGGGGCCTTGGCTAGTTCCGCCGCTATTTTAATGCGCTGGGATTCCCCTCCGGAGAGCGTATCCGCCCGGCGGTTGAGGTTAAGGTACCCCAGCCCTACGTCCTGCATGCTTTTGAGAATGGCGGTGGCTTTGGGGAGGGAGGAGAAGAAGTCCGCCGCTTCATCCACGGTCAGCGCCAGCGCCTGGGCGATGGATTTTCCTTTCCAGGTAACTTCCAGGGTTTCCCGGTTGTAGCATTGGCCCTGGCAGGCGTCGCAGGGCATCGTGACGTTGCCCAGGAAATTCATGTCCACTTCAATCATGCCCGTTCCCAGGCACCGTTCGCAGCGTCCTCCGCGGATGTTGGGGGAAAAGCGCGCCGCCGTATACCCCCTCTGCTTGGAAAGGGGGAGCTGGGCGTAAAGGGGACGCAGCACCTGGAGCAGCCCCGTGGCCGTGGCCGGCGTGGAGCGCGGCGTTTTGCCAATGGGGGACTGGTCAATGACGACGAGGCGGTTGAGGTGTTCCGATCCCTGCACAATGCGCGGAACTCCCCTTTTTCCGGCCAGGTCCTGTTTGACGGCAGGAATGAGGCAGTCCCGGACAAGGGTGGATTTTCCGGACCCGGAGGGGCCGGAGATGCAGGTCAGCGTGCCCACTGGAATGTTCAGGGTGACGTTGTTGAGGTTGTGTTTGGACGCTCCCGCCAGGATCAGGCGGCTGGCGGGAAGCGCGCTGTGCGCGGAGGCGGGCATGCTCCGTTTGCCGGAGAGCCATGCCCCGGTGGGGCTCTCCGCGTTTTCCAGAATTTCCGGGAGGGTTCCCTGGGCCAGGATGCGCCCTCCGTTGGCCCCGGAGCCGGGCCCCATGTCCACCAGGTGGTCCGCCGCGTTCAGAATTTGTTCATCGTGCTCCACCACCAGGACGGTGTTGCCCTGGTCCCGGAGAGACCGGAGCGCATGCAGAAGGCGGTCCGTATCGGAAGGGTGCAGCCCCGCGGTAGGCTCGTCCAGAATGTAGAGCACACCGGAAAGGGCTCCCCCCAGCTGGGAGGCCAGGCGCGCCCGCTGCAGTTCCCCGCCGGAGAGGGTGTTCGCCTGACGGTCCAGGGAGAGGTAGGAAAGGCCCAGTTCATTCAGAAAGCGGATGCGCTTGTTGATTTCCGCCATGAGCGGGTTCAGGGCCGCTGCCAGGGAGGCCGGCGTTTCCAGCCGCTCCACTTCCCCGGCCATGTCTTCCAGCGGCAGGGCCGTCAGTTCCGCCAGGTTGTAGGCCCGGCTGGGGGTGCGCATGGTCACGGCCAGCGCCAGCGGGGAGAGCCTGAGGCCTCCGCATGCCGGGCACGGGGCGTCTTCCCGGTCGTTAAGCCCGGACCCCTGGCAGGCCGGACAGGCGCCCAGGGGGGAGTTGAAGGAAAAATGGCGGGGCGTAAGCTGGGGGAGCAGGAAGCCCGTTTCCGGATTGCGGTAACGGGTATGGAAGGCCTGTACGGCTGGTTCCCCTCCCGGGCGGGTAATGATGGCCCGCACCTCGTCCGGGTTGATGCGGAGAGCCGTTTGCAGGGAGTCCGCCACGCGGGAGGCCGTGCCTTCGCCTCTGACGATGATGCGGTCAATGACCAGGGCGGCGTCCGGCGGGGACGGGGAGGGGGACTCTATTTCCTCAATATCCCGCATTTCCCCGTTCCAGTAAACCCGCAGAAAGCCCTGGCGCTGAAAATCCCCCAGCGTGGCCGCCGGGTCCTGGGCCAGCAGGGCTTCCGCCGGAGCCGCCAGCACCAGGCGCGTTTGTTCCGGCAGGGAGACGAGTTCCTCCGTGATCCGGTCCGGGCTTTTCCGCACCAGTTCCTTGCCTGTTTCCGGGTCATGGGGCGTGCCCGCGGCGGCATACAGGATACGGAGGTAATCCAGAATTTCCGTGATGCTGCCCAGCAGGGTGCGGGAGCTCTGCTGCCGGACGGATTGTTCCAGGCACAGGGCCGGGGGCAGCCCGGTGATGCTGTCCACCTCCGGTTTTTCCGGCTGCTCCATGCCCTGCCGCGCGCGGGCTGAAAGACAGTCCAGAAAACGCCGGCGGGATTCGGAGAACAGCGTGTCGAACGCCAGGGAGGATTTCCCGGAACCGGAAGGGCCGCTGAACACGATCAGCTTGTTGGACGGAAGGTCCAGGTCCAGGTTCCGGAGGTTGTGCTGGCGTGCGCCGCGGATGGAGATGGGGAGGTTCATGTCACGTAAGCCGGGTGAAAGAGCCCTGGTGGGCGCCCCCTTCCTCAATGATGAGGCGGCGCGCCGTGATGTCCCCCAGGAATTTGGCGTGCCGGTGGATGGTAACGGTTTCATCCGCCGTAAGCGTTCCTTCCATGGACCCCTGTATCCAGATGTTTTCCACGTGAATGGCTCCTGTGACCAGCACCGTCGTCTTCTTCTCCACCACCAGCCTGCGGGCAGAGATGGAGCCGGAGATGTGCTGGTCCGTTTTGATCTTGCAGACGCCCCGGCACAGAAAGTCGCCGGACGCCCTTCCGTATAAGACCAGGTCCCGGCATTCCACGTTCAGTCCCTTCAGGTCTGCATTGGCCTGCACGGTGACACTTCCGCAGGTCTGCACCCTGGTCCTGTGCGTCCTGCTGTGCAGAATGACGTCGTCCAGCTTGATGTAGGCGGAGCAGTGCCCGCATCTGGCGGAAACGGCGGTGACGGGAACGGATGTGTTCCGGCGGCAGGAGAAGCACTCCACTTCCCGCGTGGGGGCGGGCCGGGTTTCCGCCGCTGCCGGGAGGGTCCACGGCGGAGCCGGGGCAGGGCGCGTGATTTTTCCGGAGGGCGCGCTGCTGGTTCGCGGAACGGGCTGGAAGGGTGGGTTCATGGAACAAAGAGGGGCGGCAAAAGAACGGTCCGTTCCCTTGGCGCCCCTGAAGATGGCTGGTTAAAAGTTTTTATTCCGCGTCAATGTCCAGCGTGCTCTGGCTGGCCGGAGCGACGGCTTCCGGTTCCGGGGCGAACGTATGGACGGGGGCTGCCTTTTTGGCGGCGGAAGCTCCGGCGGTGCCTACCGTGGGGGCGCCTACGGTGGAGTGGCCAATGAAGATGGCGCCGCCTTCAATGGCGAGGGACGCCGCCTGGATGTCGCCCACCAGTTCCGCGGTGCTTTTCAGTTCCACGCGGTCCGTGACCGTAACGTTGCCGATGACCTTGCCGTGGATGATGACGGACTTGGTGTTGATTTCCGCACGGATGACGGCATTCTGGCCTACGGAGAGCACGCCTTCGGAGGAGATGTCGCCTTCAACGGTGCCGTCAATCAGCAGGTCGTCGGAAAAGCGCAGGGAGCCTACCACCTCCACATCGGAATTCAGCACGTTGCGGGTAAGCTGCTGAACGCGGGTGGTGGGGGCATAGGAGGCGGGGGAGGGAACGGCTTCCGCAACGGGTTCGGGAGTGTCCTGGCTTTTGGCTACGTCCATCCAGCTGGGGGTGGATTCAGGATTCTTGTTGCCCTTGGGGGCCGGAACGGTAGTAAATGATCCAAACATGGCGTTAAAAAAGAGGGGGGTGAAAGGTAAGGCGGGAGCTCTTGAAACTCGTCCGGTTTAATGTACATCACCGTCCTGTGGATGTGAAACAATTTTCTCCGGAACGGATAAAAAAATGTGTCTGTTTTTTATCGTTGCGTTGCCTTTGGCGTTCCGGTAGTGTTTGACCATCCTTCCGCAGTTGTTTTCTGTGGACATTTTCGTTTTAAAATGAGTGATTTATCTGAAAATAGGCCGCCCCTTTCCCCTTCCGCGCGCGGGAACGGCGGAAAAGCGGGCGGCGCGCTGGGCCGCATTCTTTCCGTCATCTTCTTCATGATGGCGCTGGGCCTGTTTTTCGGCGGTCTTTTCTTCTGGCTCCAGAAGCGCCAGGCGGCCCGGGATTCAGGCGCCGCCGCGCGGATTTGCGCCACTCCGGAGATGTTGTCCGGGGGATTGCAGGCCGCTCTGAAGGACAAGGTGGACTACAGTTTCTGGCCTCCGCATTACATACCCCCCATGGAGCGCCAGGACCTGTTGAAGAACTGCCTGGTGGAGGCGCAGAAATATTTGAGCGCCAGTGATGTGGTCCAGAAATCCTCCTTCGTGTGGAATTCCCTGAAATCCCTCCCGCTGATGGTCAGGCATTACGCCGTCTCCCCCCCGGAAGTGATCTCCAGCAAGCCCACCGGGCCTAAAAGCTTTGCCGTGCTGGAGGTGGAAGGCATCCCCTGCGCCCAGCTCCTGATCGGGTTTGAGAGAACGCCGGACATGGAGTTCTGCTTCTTCAAGGATGAACAGGACGGCTCCTGGAAGCTGGACTGGCAGCAGTTCGCCCGCTACCAGCCGGTGGACTGGGAGGATTTTGTGCGCGGGAAAGGTGAAGACATTGCGGAATTCCGCGTGTGGATGGTCCGTGACCGCGTGTCTGAAAACAAGGATGATTACGCGTTCAAGCTGATCGCTCCCGGAATGAACGGCTCGGAGGAACGCAGCATTGCGCGCCCCATGGTGCATGTTCCCAGGAAATCGGAGATGGGCAAGCG
Organism: Akkermansia muciniphila; assembly: GCF_018709685.1. GTDB lineage: Bacteria > Verrucomicrobiota > Verrucomicrobiia > Verrucomicrobiales > Akkermansiaceae > Akkermansia > Akkermansia muciniphila_E. The sequence goes on along the minus strand of NZ_JABDHQ010000010.1, from coordinate 67,199 downwards.
CCTGTTCATGCTGTTCAGGATTAATGAGGAAATGGAGCACTCCCCCTACCGGGTGCTGAACGCCAATGACGGGCTGGAAATGCTCCGCATGCGCGTCCTGCTTTCCCGCAGCAAGGAGCCCAACCGCAAGGGGGAATATTCTTTCACGCTGGTGAAGCTGATCGGGGAAGGGTGGTACGGCCTTTCCTTCCCGGAATAACGGAACTCCGCCTCCCTTCCTTGCATGGGGAGGTGTGACGGCTCATGGCTGTTCCTCCCTGCTTCCGCATCTCTTCGGCAGTCCGTTGTTTTACCGGTGGCGGTGGAAACGGGGCGGGCGTCCGCCATACGGTCGCCGGGGGCGGCAGGGGCGGTAGTGCAGCCGGGGAGGCGGGCACGCCATTCCGTAACGGGGATGCGCCGCATGATGCCCCCGGCAGATTCCGGCGGGCCAGCAGGGGCCGTGGTAGTGCGGCCTGGGATTCCACGTAGGTACGTAGCACCCCCGGTAAATGCCTCTGATGGCATAAATGGGCGCGCCTCCGGGGGAATAGGCGTAAACGGGGCGTCCGCACGGAGCGTAGCCCCAGATGGGGAATCCGGCGGAATCATACAGGAAAGTGGCCTGTCCACCCGCTGGGAGGCAGATTTCTCCGTGGACATGGATTCCGGCCTCCGCCACGGAGGCGGAAAAGGCCAGGAGGGTAAACAGGGCGCTCCCGGCGCAGTAGGAAAGAATGTGGTTTTTAACGGGGTTGTTTTTCATGGTCTTTTGGAACGGTGTTCAGGGGAGGTTACCCGGTAGAGCGCATACCCGGGCCGGTTTTGTGTAAATTTCCGCGCCCGTTTCTCCTGGGGGAAGGGAGGGGAATCCCTTCTTGACGCGGGGGAGCCGTCCGGGCAAAGTGGCCGGGTGACGAGATTCAGACCATGCATTGATTTACATGACGGGCGGGTGAAGCAGATCGTGGGCGGCTCCCTGACGCAGGATGCGGCCTCCCTGCGCACCAATTTCGTTTCCGACCGCGGCGCCGCATGGTATGCGGAACTGTACCGCCGGGACGGCCTTGGCGGCGGCCATGTGATCAAGCTGGGGCCAGGCAATGACCTGGCGGCGCGGGAAGCTTTGGCGGCGTGGCCGGGCGGCCTTCAGGTGGGCGGCGGGATTGTGCCGGAAAATGCGGAGGAGTGGATTTCCGCCGGAGCCAGCCACGTGATTGTCACCTCCTGCCTGTTTGACGCGGAGGGAACGTTTTTGCAGGATAAGCTGAAGGACCTTGTCTCCGCCGTGGGGGCGGAACATCTGGTGCTGGATTTGAGCTGCCGGAGGGTTCCGGGCGGCTGGGCCGTGGCCATGAACCGGTGGCAGACCCTGACGGAGCTCCGGGTGACGGCGCAGACGCTGGACATGCTGGCGGAGCACTGCGCGGAGTTCCTCATTCACGCCGCGGACGTGGAGGGCCTCTGCACCGGGATTGACCGGGAACTGGTGAAGCTGCTGGGAAGCTGGCGCCGCCGGCCCATGACCTATGCCGGGGGAATCAGCCATATCCGGGATTTTGACGAGATAGACGCCCTGAGCGGGGGCGCCATGGACGCCACGGCGGGGAGCGCCCTGGACCTGTTCGGCGGAGGGCTGATCAGGTACGCGGACCTGGTAGCCAGGCAGCACACGGAATCCGGACCGGAAACGGCATGAAACTGGCCCTGAAAGTCATCCCCAACGCAAAAAAGAGCGGGGCCGCGGGCTGGGAGGATGATCCCCGCGCCGGGCGCGTGCTGAAACTCCGCATCGCCGCCCCTCCCGTGGAGGGAAAGGCGAACAAGGCCGTCATTCTTTTCCTGTCTTCCTGGCTGGACGTTCCCAGGTCTTCCGTCTCCCTGCTGCGTGGAGAGTCCGCACGGCTGAAGATGGTGGAGCTGCCGGACGGGTGCGCGGAAAAGCTTGCCCGGCTGCTGCCTGCGGCGGACGCTCCGGAAGCCTGAAACGGCTGGCGGAAAGGCCGCCATTCCCTTTTCTGCATAGATGAGTTGTATCAGGTTCCAGTCATCACGCGTCAAACGTCATCCATGTCTTACGGGGCCGTTGACGCATTCGGTAAAAGTATTTACATTGGCCGCATGAGCAAGGAAGAAAAGGAAAAGAAGAACGTGGATGAGGAAGAGAAGGAAATTCCGGAACAGGTTCAGGACGCCCCTGCAGAACAGAAGGATGCGGAACCGTCCCTGGAAGATGAATTGATGAAGTGGCGGGATACCGCCATGCGCACCGCAGCGGAGTATGATAATTACCGCAAGCGCATGGTGAAGGAAAAAGAGGAATGCGCCAAGTTCGCCAACCAGCGCCTGCTGGAGGAGCTGCTTCCCGTGATTGACAATTTTGAAATGGGCATGGCCGCCGCCAGCGCGGACACCGGTTCCATGATTTACATCGGCATGAACATGGTGAAAAAGCAGCTGGACGAGTTTCTGGCCAGCAACGGCGTGACTCCCGTGGAGCCCGTTGTAGGCAGCATGTTTGACCACGCCACGGAGGAGGCACTCCAGCGCGAACCTTCCGACCAGCCTGAGGGCACCGTCCTGCGCGTCATCCGCAAGGGGTACAAGCTGAAAGACAGGCTCCTGCGCCCGGCGAACGTCGTGGTGGCCCAGACTCCGGAACCCGAACCGCAAGTTTGACCGTTTTTTTAACATTCACGCCACATGGCTAAGAAAGATTATTACGAGATCCTGGGCGTTTCCAAGGACGCTACCGATGATGAGATCAAGAAGGCCTACCGCAAACTGGCCTTGAAGTACCACCCGGACCGCAATCCGGACGACCCTTCCGCGGAAGAGAAGTTCAAGGAGCTGGGAGAGGCCTACGAGGTGCTCTCCGATGCGGACAAGAAGGCCGCCTATGACCGCTTTGGCCACGCTGCCTTTGAACAGGGCGGCCCCGCTGCGGGCGGCGGAGGTTATTCCGGTGGAGGGTTCCAGGACCCGATGGATATCTTCGCCCAGATGTTTTCCGGCATGGGCGGCTTTGCGGACATGTTCGGAGGTGCCGGCGGCCACGGGGGCCAGAAAAGGTCCTCCAAGAGGCCAGGCTCCGATCTGCGCTACGATCTGGACATTACCCTGGAAGAAGCGGCCAAGGGCTGCACCAAAAAGCTGGAAATTGAACGCCTGGTGACCTGCAAGGCCTGCCATGGCTCCGGAGCCCGGGACGGGAAGGAATCCTTCAAGACGTGCCCGACCTGCCAGGGGCGCGGCATCATCACCCAGCAGAGCGGCTTTTTCGTCCAGCAATCCACTTGTCCCACGTGCCACGGCACCGGGGAAATCATCTCGGACCCGTGCCCCGTCTGCCGCGGGGAAGGCCGTGTGAGGGAAGACTCCCACATCACCATCCGCATTCCCGCGGGCGTCGCCACGGGCAGCCAGCTCCGCATTGCCGGGGAAGGGGATGCCGGCGTGCACGGGGGACCCACCGGGGACCTGCACGTGTTCATTGACGTGAAGCCGCATGATATTTTCCAGCGGGAGGGCAATGACCTGAGCTGCACGGTTCCGGTGCCGCTCTCCCTGGCCGTTTCCGGCGGCAAGCTGAAAGTCCCCACGCTGGAAGGAGCCGCCACCATCAAGCTGCCGGAAGGCACGCAGAACGGCATGATCTTCCGCCTGCGCGGCAAGGGGATGAAGGCCCTGCGCGGCTCGGACGTAGGAGACATGCTGGTGGAAGTGGAGGTGGAAGTTCCCACCAAGCTTACCAAGGACCAGATGGACAAGCTGAATGCCTTCTCCTCCACCTTGGATGAAAAGCGCAACCAGCCGGCCTGCGTGGCGTTTGCCGACAAGGCGGCGCGCTATCTGAAGAGCAAGTAAGGCCCGTTTTCCATTTAACACATGGCCCGCTTTTATCTCCCTGCTTCTGAATGGACAGCCCCCTCCTGGGAGCTGCGGGGGGATGAGGCGCACCATGCCGCCAAGGTCCTGCGCCTGAAACAGGGGGACTCCTGCATCGTTTTTGACGGCTGCGGCCGCGCCGCCCATGCCGTGGTGGCGGAGCCTCCCCGCAGCTCCGGCGTGCTGCTGGTTCCGGGTGAGGAATGCCCTCCCTCTCCGGCGGTGGCCCATCTGACCCTGTGCCAGGCCGTCCCGAAGGGGGCCAATATGGACCTCATCATCCAGAAGGCCGTGGAACTGGGTGTTTCCACCATCGTTCCGCTCCTGACGGACCGTACGATTGTGCGGTTGAATGCCCGTGAAGCCGGGGCTAAAAAGCAGAAATGGCAGCGCATCGCCATGGAGGCCTGCAAGCAGTGCGGCCAGAACACGCTGCCTGAGGTGGCGGCGCCCGTTCCTTTTGCGGAATGGCTGAGGCACGGCGCACCGGAAGGCCTGAATGTAATTGCCTCCCTGGTGCCCGGCGTGCGCCCGGTCAGGGACGTGCTGGAGGAAGCCCGTGCCCGCTCCGTGCGGCGCGCCTCCCTGCTGGTGGGGCCGGAGGGTGATTTTACGGACCGGGAAACGGTCCTGGCCCTGGAGGCCGGATTCGCCCCCGTCACGCTGGGGCCCATCGTCTTGCGGGTGGAGACGGCCGCCTTCTTCGGCCTGGCCGCCATGCGGTACGCTCTGGACTGATTTTCACCCGATACCATTCCCATGTTCAAGAATCTCATTTTCGACTGGTCCGGCACCCTGGTGGACGACCTTGCCCTGACGCTGGACGCTTCCAACTACGTTTTTTCCCAGTACGGAAAACCCTGCATGAACAGGGATGAATTCCGTGCGGAGTTCCAGCTTCCCTACCCGGACTATTATGCCCGCGTTTTGCCCCAGGCGGACCTGAATGAACTGGAAGACCATTTCCGGTACGCCTTCCGCGTCTCCAATGCTCCGGTGGAAGTGCTCCCCCATGCGCGGGAATTCCTGGAATTCTGCCGCGCGCGCGGCGTGCGCTGTTTTATTCTCACCAGCGTGGACGCCAAGGAATTTGACATCCAGTGCCGTGACCTGGGCATGATGGAATATTTTGAAGCCATTCATGCGGGCATCCGCCACAAGGACACCCACATCCACACCCTGCTGGCCCAGCATGGCCTGCATGCCCATGAAACGGCGTTTATCGGGGACATGCAGCATGACGTGGAGACGGCCCACCATGCGGGCATCACGTCCATTGCCGTGCTGACGGGCTACAATGACGCGGCCCAGCTCTCCAAGGTCAGGCCGGACATCATTGTTCCGGACCTGCTTGTCCTGCGCACGCTGATGCGCCGTTATGCTCTGCCGTCCGATACGCAGGATTCCATCAACATCAACGGCCTGGAACTGGATACCTTCATCGGCGTGCCGGAGGAGGAGCGGGCTTCCATGCAGACCCTGAAGGCGGACATCACCTTTTACCCGGATGAAGCCCTTTCCGGCCTGAATGACGATTTTTCAAAGACCGTCTGTTATGATTCCATCGCCCGCGCCCTCAGGGAGGAGGCCCTGGCGCACCCCCGCAAGCTGGTGGAAACACTGGCGGAGGACATGGGGAAGGTTTGCCTGCATGAGTTCGGCGCGCGCCATGTGGTCGTCACCCTGCACAAATTTATTCTGCCCCGCACGGACAGCGTCTCCGTGACCGTGCATGTTTCCCGGCACCGTTGAAGACTCCTGGGCCGGGATAATTTTCCGGCTCTTTCCGGCTGGAATGGCCTTTTTCTGCCCCTGCCTCCGCCGGAACGGAAATTTGGTTGAATGGGGGGCGAATCGGCAAATCCGGCTTCCTGTAGCGGGAGGAAGGGAAAGGTGGCGTTCCTTCTCATGGCGTATTCACGATGCCGAGAAGCTCTTATTGTTATTTTTTATGAAAAAATGCCTCTGCCTCACTCTGCTTTCTCTCCTGAATTCTTCGGAAATAATGACGTTATATCCAAAGAGTCAATCAGTTAAATTTTTCAACGGATTTGGAATCCGGAGTCAAAGGAAAAATCTGGGGGAAAGTTGTTTAGGGGTAATAGGGAATATAAGGATGATAGGGATAATAGGGATAATAGGGGACGGCAAAATTGCCCTCTTGCTCCTATTATCCTTATGGTCCCTATCATAGGCATCCTTGATGGCGGCTCTGACTGATCACGGATTCCAAATCCGGCAGTATGCAGTTATCCACTTATTCAGCAGGATATGAAGAAGCTACTATACATGATCTGCACGGCCGCGGCCGCCTTGACGGCTATGGCCGCCGCAGCAACCATTGAACTGGTTCCTGAAATCGACACGATTACGGGCCAGGGCTACAATTCCGCAGGCCGGCTGTCCGGCAGCGGAATCACGGGAAACGACGTCAAGAGCTGGCTCGGTTCCCGCAATGACGGCTGGTATACCACTACCGGGAACGGAGACATGCGCTGGGGCAGCGCTTCCGCCAATCCGGAAGACCAGACCATCAGCCTTCCCAGCATGCCCGGTACGGCGGGGGTATGCTTCGGCTTGAAAATGACCATTGAAAACATCCAGGATTATTCCGGCCTGTCTTTCAGCATGAACCTTTCTCCCTCCGGAACGGGAGGTACGTATACGTACTCCGTGTGGTATGAGACCAGGGACGGCGAGATGGTGGAATTATGCCGGGGTACGAAAAACAATGACGGCAATCCGTGGGACGTCCATTACGACCTTACCCCGGAACAGCTGGAGGACATGAAAAAGAACGGCAATGGAAAACTCTATGCCGTAGTGGGCGCGGGAGGAGGAAACAATAATAATAACGCCAGGGTGGGCATTTCCGTGGACGGGGAACTGATGGTTCCCGAACCGGCGGCGGCCTCGCTGGGCCTGCTGGGTTTGGCCGGGCTCCTGTTGAGACGCCGAAGGGCGGCATGATGAGGAGCGCCTCACGATGAGGAGAATGGGGCTGTTTCCCTGGGGGGAGGCAGCCCTTTTTCATGTCTTATTCTCCGGAAACCGGAACACGGCGGCTCCATAAACCGGGAAGATTTTCCCGCGCCTTTTCCCTTTACGTCCGTCTTCTTCCCGCCGGGGCGGGCAGGGAATTTCTATTTCTCATCCTTCCTGATAGGCTTGGAGAGGAAGCCCACGAGCTTGTCATAGTACGCCTTGGACTTGTCGTAATAGGATTGGGGGTCAATGTCCAGCTTGATGCGGAACAGAAGCCAGAGCTTGTGGAAGGTATTGACGTGGTAGCGGATGTCAAAGACGCGGAAGCCTCCCGCCTTCATTTTATCCAGGATGGTGTGGTAAATGAGCGCCATGGCCTGGGCGGGAACGAGCGCCGCCTTGTCCTCCGGGCTGAGGCGGTTGTATTCCTCCTCCGCTTCCGTGAAAAACTTTTCCGCCAGGTCCGCTTCATATTGCAGCAGTTCCCGGAGCTGGGGGGAGTACACCCGGGCGCGTAGGTCTTCCAGGGAATAGCCGAAGCGGTCCATGTCTTCCCTGGGCAGGTAGATACGGTTGGATTTGTTGCAGTCTTCCGCCACGTCCCGGATGATGTTCACCATCTGGAGGGCATGCCCCAAGGCGATGGCGTACGGGTAGGAGGCTTCCCCCGCGCCCATGATGCGGGCGGAGGTGAGGCCCACGCAGCAGGCCACGCAATAGGTATAGTCCAGCAATTCGTCGCGGTTCAGGGGCTGCTGCTGGCAGATGTCGGAACGGCAGCCTTCAATCAGGTGCAGCATGGGGGTGGTGTCCAGCTCCAGGTCCTGAATCAGGGCGATGATGTCTTCCTCCAGCTCCGTCAGTTCCAGGCCTTCCCCTCCGTTGATGACCTCTATCCAGCGGTTCAGGGCGTCATGGCGTTCACGGGGCGTCATGCCCGGTTCGTCCACGATGTCGTCCACAGTGCGGCAGAAGGCGTAAAATTCCGCCATATGGCGGCGTTCTTCTTCAGGAAGGTCAATGAGAGCGAAGGCCAGGTTGGATTTGGCCTTGCTGGTGATAGTCTGGGCTTGAGTCATGTCTTGACGGGGAAAGCGTGCCTGCGGAAGGGCGGGGAATCAGGGGATAAGCCCCCAATGGGAGGTAAAGGGCCACAGGCAGAAACTGGCGGGGCCTACGATGTTGTATTGATGAACGGGCCCCCAGTACCGGGAGTCAAAGGAATTTTCACGGGTGGAATTGTCGCCCAGGGCCACGTATTCGCGCAGGTAGGGGCGTTTTTTGTCATTGGAAAGGTGCACGGTACCGCCTTCCGTGATGTAGGCCCTGCCGTCCAGCAGGCTCAGCGGGGCGGGAAGGGCCACATAGCCGCAGGGCTGGTAGGGGGGCTGCCCGGAGGCCACCCTCCGGATGGTCCATTCCGTGGCCGGCTTTCCGTTCACGATCAGCTGGGAATCCTGGATGGACAGGGAATCCCCCGGTACGCCGGCGAGGCGTTTGACGTAATGGGTGCCGCCCTCCTGTCCGGTGCTGCTGCCCTTGTTGGCAATGCCTTCAATGCCGCGCGTGTCAAAGACGAAGACTTCCCCGCGTTCCGGCTTGCGGAAGTGGTAGGCCATCTTGTTCACCACAATCAGGTCCCCGGCGTCAAAGCGGGCGTTGACGATCGTATCCCCCGGCAGGTAGCTTCTGAACGGCGTGTGACGCTCGGACTCGAAACGCGGTTCCTGGTTGAGGAAATAGCGGCGTGTTTCCGCCTCCGCCGCCGGAATTTCCAGCCTGGAGCCGTCGTCAAACACCACGTTGGTGACGGTGAGAAGAAGGTATTTGGTGGCGGGTTCAAAACGGACGATCTTCTTTTCCTTGGAAGCCGTTTCATGCACGTAGGAGCCGCCGTACATCACCATGTCCCCTATTTTCTGCATCAGGGTGGGGTCTCCTTCCTGTGGGACGGCCCGGATGCCGTTCAGGGAGGGTTGCATGGAGCCGGTGGGGATGCGGAAGGGCTGCACCACGTAACAGCGCAGGCCCAGGAAAATGGCCAGGATCACGAACAGGACTTCCACGTTTTCCGCCAGGCCGGAGGGGAGCGCGCCGGGGATGGATTCCAGTGTGGATTCCAATTTTGAGGTGGTGGTTTCTACCTGCTGCCTGTCCCCCCTGCGGAGGGCCGTTTTCAGCAGGTTGCGGCTTTCTTCAAACTCCGCCAGGCGTTCGGGCGGCAGAAGGTCGCGGTTGTAATTGATGTAGCGGCGCACCGCTTTCAGGGCCATGCGGCCTTTCCTGCGCCATTTGGGCGTAAACCAGGCCAGGGGATGGTCCAGAATAAACACTAGGACGGCGTTTGCGGCCGGAAAACGGTCGTAAAGGGCTGCTAGGATGGACTTGTGCGGGCTGTTCATGGAATGCGGTGGCCATGATGCCCCGTCCGGGAGCATCTTGGAAGCCTATTTTACGTTACGGGAGCCCCATTTTTCCCGGATTCAGCAAATTCCGGGGGTCCAGGGCGGATTTCACCAGCTCGTGCAGATGGAAGGCGCCCTCCCCCACGGCTTCCCGGAACCATTTGGCCTTCGCTAGGCCGATGCCGTGCTCCCCGGTGATGGTCCCCCCGTGTTCCAGCACCCAGTGGAACAGCCTGTCCACGCAGGCGTCCGCCAGGGCCTTCTTCCCCGGGTCCGTGTAATCGTCCACCATGATGTTGGTGTGGATGTTGCCGTCCCCGGAATGGCCGAAGCACGCGATGTCCAGCCCGGTCTCCCGGTTCATGGCCTCGCAGAACTCCACCAGGTCCACCAGGCAGGACCGGGGAATGACGATGTCTTCATTAAGCTTGGTCATGCCGGTGGCTTTCAGGCTGTAGGAAAATTCACGCCGCAGCTGCCAGACGGCTTCCGCCTCCGCCTCCGTGTCTGCGCGCAGGATGTCCGTGGCGCCGCACTCCTCCAGCAGGGCGCACAGGGAATCCAGCTCCTCCTTCACGGCGGCCTGCCTGCCGTCCACTTCCACAATCAGGTGGCCGCGGCTGCCGGAGGGCAGGGCGCTGTCCCCCAGGTAGGCTCGGGCGGCGCGGAGGGTGAAGCTGTCCGTGATTTCCAGCGCGGAGGGAAGGTGCCCGCTGTTCAGGATGCGCTGCACGGCCGCCGCGGCCATGGGAAACTGCGGGAAGCTGGCGCTCAGCGCGCCGAACGCTTCCGGATGGGGGATGATGCGCAGAATGGCCCGGGTAATGACGCCCAGCATCCCTTCCGAGCCGATGAAAAGGTCCCCCAGGTCAAACCCCGTTTTATTCTTGTGGGTGCGTCCGCCGCATTCCACCACTTCCCCGCTGGCCAGGACTACGGTGAGGCCCAGCACATAGGCCTTGGTGACTCCGTATTTCAGGCACCGGGGGCCTCCGGCGTTCGTAGCGATGTTCCCGCCCAGGCTGCATTCCTTCCTGGAAGCCGGGTCCGGGGGGTAGAACCACCCCAGGGCGCGGACTTCCCGCTGAAGGTCCGCCGTGATGACGCCGGGTTCCACCACGGCCACGCCGTCTTCCGGGGAAATTTCCAGAATGCGGTTCATCCGTTCCAGGGAAAGGCTGATGCCGCCGCGCACGGGAACGCAACCCCCCACATATCCCACGCCGCCGCCGCGGGCCGTGACGGGAATGTTCATGGAGGAGGCGTAGCGCAGAAGCAGGGAGACGTCCTCCGTGCTCTCCGGGAAAACGACCGCTTCCGGAAGCACGGAGGCATACCATTTGTCCCCGGCGTGCGCGGCCAGCACCTCCGGATCTCCGGAAACCTTTTCAGGCCCCAGGATGCGGGAAATGTCTTCTTCCAAAGACATGCAGTTACTTGAGAATGGGGGTGCAGAAGCTGTCCGGGCGGTGGAAATCCGGCGTGCCGGAAAGGTCGTCCGCGGTGGTCAGGAAAATCTGGTCCGGGGTGTCCAGAATGAACGTGGCTGCCAGCTTGCAGTCACGGACGTCCACGCCGCGCAACTCGTTCAGCGGAATGCGGGCCATGGCGCACCAGCCTTCATCCGTCAGGATGCACTCGGTATCCACGGCCAGCGGGGCCGGAATATCCTCATTGGCGCGGCGCGTGTCGGAAAAGGCGCAGGCCCACCAGGCGCCGTTGGGGGCAAGGTTGAATTCCCAGTAATTGGTGCCGTCCCCGGCGGCCATGAACCATTCAGCCAGGTCATACCGCCATAATTCCGGCTGGAACTGGCCGGGCCGCGCGTCCGGATGCACGGTAGCTTCCTTGCTCCGGGAAGCCAGGAACCAGAGGTACTGGCCGTCCGTGGCAAAGGCGAACTCCGCGCTTGGCTCCACGTCGTATCCAAACCAGTCGTTGACGAGTTCCTGGCGGGGCAGGGAGGCAAGCTGTTCAAAGCTTCCGTTGAAGGCCCATTGGTGAATGATTACTTGCATACCATCACATTTGGACAGTTTTCCGGTTTTATCAAGCCAGAACGTCCTATGGGCTTGGATATTGACGTGATTTCTCCATCATGGCGCCAGCCATGCATGCTCAAAGGACGTTAAACCTGCTTCCGCGCGGAAGCGTTCCCGGTTATCTGGCCGTGTTCATCGGCGGTTTCGGGGACGTGGTGGCGGGCTGCCTGAGCCGTGTGGAACGGAGGTTTTCCGGCTTTCTGCCGGGGGTGGCCCATGCTACGGCCTATTACCACTGGGACGGTGGAGGCTGGGGCGTGTTCCGGGACAGGTGCGGGAACATTGCGGAGGAGCTGGAAGCGCTGCGCCGGGAGCATCCCGGGCTGCCCGTGGTGCTGGTCGGGCACAGTTACGGCGGCTCCTGCGCGGTGGAAGTGGCCCGCAGGCAGTCCGTGCAGGCCGCTCCGCTCTGCCTCCTGACGATAGACGCCGTGGCGCGGCGGCAGAAAAGCGTGCGCCCGGCGTGCGTGGAATGGTGGGGAAATGCCTACCTGCGGGACGGCGGCGGTTTCATGGACGTGGTGCCCAGGATTGGCGGCCGCTGGGGCCATTGCGCCGGAGCGGACGTGAACCTGGCCTTCTCCGGATACCGGCGGGACCTCTCCGGGCATCTTTACTCCCACCGGCGTCCCGCGCCCATGCTGTATGAAGCCCCCGCGGAAGAAATGCCCAGCCTTTTTCAGGCGGCTTCCGCATGGCTGGAAGGCAGGCTTGCGGACTGACCGCCGCAGGCCGGGCATGTGCTACCTGTCCAGTTCATTCCACTTGACCAGCCGGGAGAGAAGCTGGCTGATGAGGCGTTCCGTCTGTTTCCGGGCTTCCTCCTCCGGCACCTTGATTTGGTCCCCGTACGCGGTGGATATCTGGAAATAGCACCAGCGCTGGTCCTCGCCGTACAGGACCCTGTCCTTCATGTCCATCAGGGTGCGGGCAAGGTGGTCTTCCGTCATGTGGCGGTGGCCGATGAAGACGTAATAGTGCATGCTGTCCAGAATGATGGGCCGCGGCTGGCCCGGAGTGATGTTCTGCTGGGACTTCAGCTTGGTCATCCTGATGGTTCCGTGGCCTTCCACGGGCACCTCCACCCTGGTTCCCGTCAGGTTGAAATGGCCCTGGGCCGGGAGGCAGCGTTCCGGGCGGTGGATGGAGTTGTTCAGGTCGTGGCCGGATTTGACGATGGAGACCCGGCACAGCACGGGCGCGGTTTCCGGCGTGTCCAGGCTGATGGGGATTTCCTGCACGTAGTCCGCCTTGGAGAATTCCGTGTCCGGGGCCAGAATGCCCCGTTCCTGTTCAGACTCCTGCCGGCGCGTGCCGTGCCAGCCGTCCGGATTCATGCCGGTGGGGAGGTTCATGCTGATGGATGAATCCTGCACCTCTCCCTTGCGCGGCATCAGGTAAATGCCGCCGAGCATGACGGCCAGGAAAAAGGGAAGGATGAGAATCTTGAGCTTTTTAATATTCATGGCGGCGGAAACGCTTAGTGGGAGTTGTTTATTTTAACGACCAGCTTTTTCCGCCGGGACGGCTTCCAGATCAGCTCCCCGGCCAGCAGGGAGTGGACGGCCGCCAGGCCCGCCAGGCAGATGGGGAAGAAAAACAGCAGGCCGGACCAGTCGTGCCAGGTTTTAGCCGCAAATTCGGGGTCTCCGTATTCCGCCATTACCACAATGCTGGTGATGCGGACGCCGTTGCCGATGACGGCCAGGGGAATGGCGCTGAGGAAAAGCACGCATTTTTTCCAGAACTTCAGGTCGGACAGGTAGGCCCACGCGGCGGACAGCATGAGCAGGGCCATCAGGGAGCGCATGCCGCTGCACCCCCCTGAAATGTTGAAGGCGTCCCAATGGCCGTCCGTGGAGCGGATATTGGTGCCTTGCAGGTATGTATCCACCCCGAAAAGGGCCCCCCCCAGGTGCCCCAGCTCCGTGGCGAGGATTTGCAGCTCCACCGTGGCCTGCTGGAAGGAAGGCAGGGGAATGCACAGCCAGAAGAAAAGCAGGGGGAAGGCAAGCAGCCTGGCTACCTGCGGCCCGGCAAGATACCAGGCGCCTCCCAGCAGGATCAGGGGGAGCGCCCCTACGGCCACGCGGGGCTGCCCCACACGGTAGGAGAGGGCCAGCAGCAGGCATGCCGGGATGAAAAGAACCAGTCCGCGCCAGTCGATGCGCTTGGCGGCTTCCGCTACCTTCTTCCTGGCGTGGTACAGCATGAAGGCGATGATGGGGACTACCAGCCAGCCGTGTTCATAATCCGTCTGCTTGTTCCAGGAGGAAATGAGCCACTGGATGCTGTTGTCATTCCCGGAGGAGCCGAATTCCGGAAACGCCAGGTACGACCACGCCAGCAGGATGGCGCAGGCGGCCAGGACGGCGGCCATGGGAACGGTTAGAAATCTCTCTTTTGCATCTGGAGCGGATGAACCCATCATGGAGAAAAATCAAATTGTGAGAATTAAGTATTGCGATTATGTGGACCTGTGTTCAGAATGCGTCCGCTTTTCAGTTTCCGGTATGAAGATTATCAGCGGTACAGCACACAGAGAACTTGCGGAGCGCATTTCGCAAAGCGTAGGCATTCAGTTGACGGACGTCACGGTGAACACTTTCCCCGATGGGGAAAGTTTTGTAAAGATAAATGAAAACATCCGCGGCAAGGATGTCTTTCTCATTCAGCCCACCTGCCCCCCCACCAACCATAATATTATGGAATTGTGCGTGATGGTGGACGCCGCCCGCCGCGCTAGCGCCGGACGCATCACTGCGGTGGTGCCCTTCTTCGGGTACGCCCGGCAGGACCGCAAGGACCAGCCCCGCGTTCCCATTACCGCCAAGCTGGTGGCCAACCTCCTCACCGCCGCCGGCGTGGACCGCGTGCTCACCATGGACCTGCACGCCGCCCAGATCCAGGGCTTCTTTGATATTCCGGTGGACCACCTTTACGCCGCTCCCGTCCTGATCCGCCACCTGCGTGAAAACTACGTGAAGGACCTCCAGAAGCTCGTCGTCGTCTCCCCGGACGTAGGCGGCGTGAAAATGGCCCGCGCCTATTCGGACGCCTTGGGCGCGGAACTGGCCATCGTAGCCAAGCACCGCGTCAATGCCACCCATGTGGAAGCCATGAACGTCATTGGTGACGTGGAAGGCCGTGACGCCGTCCTCATTGACGACATGACGGAAACCGCCGGCACCCTGTGCGCCGCCGCCAACATCCTGAAGGAACGCGGCGCCCAGCGCGTATTTGCATGCGTGTCCCACGGCGTGCTGGGAGACATGGCCCGCGAGCGCATTGCCGGCTCCTGCATTGAACGCGTCCTCACGTCGGACACCGTTCCCATGGCCCATGGCCCCAAGGTGGACTGCATCAGCGTGGGAGACCTGCTGGGTCATGCCGTGCGGCGCATTCATGACGGAGAATCCGTATCATCATTGTTTGACATTTAGACAATTTTAGTGCAGAGTCCTGCGCCCTGACCTGAGTATCGGTTTACGCGGGTTCAGAAATCCCGGCGGGGCCTCTGCCTGAACCCGATTAGGAAACATTATCAATCAACACTCAATATTGCCTCTATAAGACATGGCTACATCCCATTCCCTCAAGGCCGAAACGAGAGCCTGCGGCTCCGGTAATCTGAAGCAACTCCGCAGCCAGGGCCTGGTCCCCGGCGTGGTTTACGGTCCCGGTTTTGACAACGTCAATGTACAGGTTGACGCCCGCGAATTCTCCCGCATGCTGGCTTCCGCCGTTTCCGAACACATTCTGGTGGCTCTGGACATCGACGGCAAGATCGTGAAGGCTCTTCTCAAGGAAGTGCAGCACAACCCCATCACCAACTCCTGCGTGCATGTGGACTTCCAGGCCGTTACCGATACCACGGTCATCCACTCCATCGTTCCCGTCATTCTGGAAGGTGAAGCTGCCGGCGTGGCCCTGGGCGGCGTGCTGGACCAGACCATTCATGAACTGGCCATTACCTGCCAGGTGAAGAACCTGCCTGAAGCCGTCACGGCTGACATCTCCGGCCTGAAGCTGGGTGAAACCCTCCGCATTGCCGATCTCAAGCTGCCCTCCGGCGTGAACACGGAACTGGCCGGCGACGTGATCGTGGCCATCGTGGAAGCCCCCCGCGTTTCCACGGAGGAAGCCGCTCCGGCTGCTGAAGAAGCCCCCGCTGCCAAGTAAGCCTGACAGCCTGATTTTATCTCTCAGGGCCCGGAACCGTTTTTACGGCTCCGGGCTTTTTTTTGTCGCCAAGATGGTGTCTTCTGGTAAAGTGCAGGATACGTACTCGTCAGATCAATTTGGAAAAAGCCTTAGATTTATGAACAAGTCCCTCATGTTGGCACTGGCCGCACTCGTTCCGCTTGCTGCGGCGGATGAAGTAAAACTCAAGGATGGAACCATTTACAAGGATTGCACCGTGGAGGTGGAAACCCCGGAAAGCGTGAGCCTCCTGGTTCCCGTGGCCGGAGGAATCAAGGATTCCCTGACCATCAAGAGGGAATTGATTGAATCCATCAAGAAGGCGACTCCGGATGAACTGGAGGCCGCCAAGATCGCCAAGACATACGCCAAGCCGGAAGCCATGAACGCCAAGGAGCTGGAGAGCGCCGTGGCCGATCTGGACAAGGTCATCAAGAAGAATCCCCAGGGGCTGGCCCATGACGCCGCCGTGAAAGCGCGGGCCAGGGTGGTGGTCCTGCTGGAGGAAAAGAAGCTGGTGGAAGGCGCCCAGGCCGCGCAGGAAGCCAAAGATGAGGCGGAAGTGACCGTGCGCACCAAGTACGACCATGAGGCCGGCAAACTGCTGAAGCGCTTCAAGGCGCTTGCCGCCCGCAATCCCTACCAGGCCATGGCCGTGTATGACCGCATGCGCGACGGCTACCCCGGCTCCGCCGCCCTGGCGGACGCCTATCCGGATGCTGTTAGAATCTCCGGCCAGCTTAACCGGAGGCTGGAGGTCATGATAGCCGCCAAGGAAAAATCTCTGGAAAAGGAACGTGAAACGTTGAGAAAAGAGGAGGAAAAGCGCCGTGGGGATCCCAAGCTGACGAAAGAACAGCGCCAGCTCCTGATGGAAGCTTTCCAGAAAAAGCAGACCGCCATCCGCGAGCGTGAAAACCAGCTCACGGAAGTGTACCGGGCCTACCGCAAGAAGGTCAAGGAGCGCGGGGACCGCTGGTATGAACCTACTGCAGGTTCCCTGGAAGCCATGAGGGACGTCAAGCTGGTTGCCAACACGGATGCGGAACGCCTGAAAAACCAGGAACCGGAAAAAGGCGCCGGCTCCGCCGCTCTGGAAAAGGCCTGGAGCCTGTGTGACGAGAAGAAATTTGACGAGGCCATGGAGGCCCTTGCGGATGTACGCACCGCCCAGGTTCCCCGGGAATACTATGAGGAACTGACGGAAACGGTGCGCGTGGGCCTTCAGGAACAACGCGCCCGCGAACGCGCGGAACGCGCGGAAGCCGCGCGCAAGGCCCGTGAAGACCGGGACAAAAAACGCCAGGAAGAGCGGGCTGCCGCCGCCAAGGCCAAGAAAAAATAATCCGGCTCCTTCCCGTAGAAAACATCCTCCGGAAAGCGCCGCGGGAACGGGCTTTACGGACAGGACGGATTAAATAAAAACTCAGTCCGCCCTGTTTGTCGGGTCCATTCCGTTCCTTCAACCTGCAAAATCCTCCCGGGACTTTTTCTGACGGCGGAGGCCCTGCGTCATGGCCCTTTTACCGGGCCATGCCGTTTTTTGAGGAAAAAAGGGGGCAAATCTTTCCCCATGGGGTATTTCCTGCTTTCTTCCGTAGCGGCTTCGGTATAGAAGAGTCGCATGAGGAACGCTTCTTGCAAACGGGTCACCGGTGAAACGGACATCAGCATGGAACTGAACCTGGACGGCACGGGATGCGCCGCTATCGCCACGGGCCATGCGTTTTTTGACCACATGCTGGATTTGCTGGCCCGCCATTCCCTGACGGACCTCACTCTTCAAGCCAGGGGAGACCTGGACGTGGACGCCCACCACACGGTGGAGGACGTGGGAATCGTTCTGGGTGAATGCATCAAAAACGCGCTGGGGGACAAGAAGGGAATTGCCCGTTACGGCTGTTCCTACCTGCCCATGGATGAAACCCTGACGCGCGTGGTGATGGACCTGAGCAACCGCCCGTACGTGGTCTTCCGCATTCCGGAGGGCGGCCTGCCGGACGCTCCCAACTTTCCGCTGACCCTCTGTGAGGAATTCTGCCGCGCCCTGGCCAACAACCTGCGCTGCAACCTGCACGTGGAAGTGCTTTACGGCCGGGACGGCCACCACATCGCGGAATCCATCTTCAAGGGCATTGCCCGCGCGCTGCGCCAGGCTGCCGCCATTGATCCCAGGGCTGCCGGAACCCTTCCTTCAACCAAGGGAATGCTGTAAGCCCATGAAACTCGGCGTGATTGATTACGGCGCGGGCAACCTCCGCAGCGTTCTGAACACCTTTGAGGCCGCCGGCGTGAACGGGCATCTGGTCCGCACGCCGGAAGATGCGGCAGGCGTCACCCATCTGGTGCTGCCGGGCGTGGGAGCCTTTGGGGACTGTGCGGAAAAACTGCGCCGCCAGGAGCTGGTGCCGCTGATCCGGACCTGGATAGAACGGGACAGGCCGTTCCTGGGTATCTGCGTAGGTTATCAGGTCCTCTTTGAAAGCGGTGAGGAAGACGGGGAGGTGCCCGGGCTGGGCATCTTCAAGGGAAGCGTTGTCCGTTTCCCGGAATCGGAACTCAAGGTGCCCCACATGGGATGGAACCGGCTCACCCTCTCCGATCCTGCGGACCCCGTCTGGAAGGGCATGGGGGAGGACCCGTACTTCTACTTTGTGCATTCCTATTATCCCCGTCCGGAGGATGACTCCCTGGCGGCCGCCTTCTGCACGTACGGCGTGCGCTTTGCCGCCGCCATCAGGCGCGGGAATCTGGTAGCCACCCAGTTCCATCCGGAAAAAAGCCAGAAGCTGGGCGTAAAGCTGCTGGAAAACTTCGTGTCCCTGTAATCCTTCCGTGGCGGGAACCTGGCCTGGCGGAACTCTTCCCCGGAGGAGGGGAGAGGGTGGTGTTGTATTTTTTTTCTGCGGCATTTTGGGAATGCTGATGACAAGCTGAATGAACCGTATGCAGGAAATGGGGTCTTATAAAACAGGCGCCATGAATAATTCGTTCAGGTTAACAGGGGAGATACTCGCATGCGCGTGCATGCTGGGCGGCATCCCCGCGCATGCAAACAAAACCCCCAATAACATGTCCACTCAAGATTCAGCAGCCATTCATCTCCCGTCCCAGGGGCGTGGAGACTCCAGGGTAGAATACCTGGGCCAGTCCATGGACCAGTTGATTTACGATTTCATGCAGGAGGAAAAAATTCCCGGCATGACCCTTGCGATTGTCCAGGCCCCCTACATTCCCCGCGTAGTGGGTTACGGCGTGTCCAATGCGGAAACCGGCCTTCTCGCTTCCACCAACACCCTGTGGCCTGCGGCGGAAATCTCCCAGGGATATGCCGCCATAGCCGCCTTCCAGCTGGTGGAGAAAGGGAAAATGGACATCCATGACAAGATTTCCCGCTACGTGGCGGGGCTGCCGGAAGCCTGGCAGAACGTCTCCGTGCTCCAGCTGTTGCAGCACTCTTCCGGCATTCCGGATTACAGGAAATCCCCCCAGTTTGACATGGGTAGGGATTATGATCCGGGAGAACTCCTTTCCCTGGTCAGGCTGAACGGCCTGGAATTCCCCTCCGGAACGGACGTGCGCCAGAGCGCCACGAACTTCCTGCTCCTGTCCATGGTCATTGATGCGGTAGCGGGCATGCCTTATGAAGAATTTGTCCGGGAAAACCAGTTCCAGCCCCTGGGCCTTCAGCACACGGTGTTCGGCAAGGATCTGGGAGCCGTACAGCAGGATAACGTGCGTGGGCATGACAATGAGCATACCCTCTTCAAATCCCGTGTGGGATATGTGAACCCGGCGGAAACGGCGGCGGGATATGCCGTGAAGGACGGGGCCGTGAAATCCGTTCCTCCGCCTGCGCGCTCCTCCCTGCGCGGCTTTTCCGACATCTGGTCCACTCCGCAGGAAATCAGCTTCTGGGACATTTGCCTGGCCGGCTCCATCCTGGTGAAGGATGAAAAGCACCGGGACATGATTTACAAGCCCATCCGCCTGGACAATGGAAAAATCGTCCCGGCCATGGCGGGCTGGCAGTTCCCGCACCACAAGGGCCTGATGGACATCAAGGGCGGCGTTCCCGGCTTTTCCTCCTACATCTGCCGGTTCACGGCCCCTTCCGAACTGGTGTGCGTGACCCTGACGGCGAACAAGGAAGGCGTGGACCTGACCAACCTGGCGCGCCGCATTGCCGGAGCGCTGGATCCCAAGCTCGGCTCCGGCCAGCTGGATGACAATTCCCTGTATCTTTATGAAAGCGTGTTCGGCGTGGATGAAACCATGGAACGCATTGAAAAGATTCTGGAGGAAAAATCCATCCCCGTCTTCGCCAGGATTGACCACGGAAAAAATGCCCGTGAAGCGGGGCTGGAAATGCCTCCCTCCAAGGTGGTCATTTTTGGCTCCCCCAAGGTAGGCACCAATCTGATGCTCGGAAATCCGGGCATTGCTACGGAACTGCCCCTGCGCATTGCCGTGTGGGAAGATAAGGAAGGCAGCACGTGGATCAGCTTTCCCCACATGGAAAAAATTGCCAGGGAATACGGCGTGGAAAATCTGCCTCCTGTTGCCCCCATCCGCCAGTTGCTGCGGAACATCGCCTCAAAAGCGGCCAATGTCTATTAAAGAGGCGCAAGCGTGCGTTTTTGAAGAGTAAATTACCCGTAAAGAAAAGGACCGCCTCCGTAAAGAGGCGGTCCTTTCAGTAAAAAAGCAAGGAGCAGATGCTTCGTCCGCATGTGCCGGATTTAGGCGATCACCTTGTAGTACTGAAGGTGAATCTGGGGATTCAGGCGGAGGCGTTCGCGGATGGTCCTGATGGCGGAAGGTTCCGCGGAGAACGTGTAGGTCACATACTGGCCGGCGGAAAGGTGGTTGGATTCATAGGCGAATTCACGGCGTCCGGCGTTTTCGGTCTTGGTGATGTCGGCGCCTTCTTCCTTCATCGTAGCGGCTACGGTATTGATCAACTCCTCAACGGGGGTTTCCGTACCCTTCATGTTGAATACGATAAGAGCTTCGTAATTTCTCATGGTCTTGTGATAATTAGAAATGTGTCGTGCGAACGGTGCGCACCTTGCGGGCAAGTAAGGTGCAATGATTGCCGCCAGAAAGCAAGCCTATTTTTTACCTTGTTTTGGGGAACGGCCCGTTTCCCGCATTTTATTCCCGCCTTGGGTGGGAATAAAGGAGGCAAAGCCCGGAAGGGGTTGACTTTCCGTGCGCGGTTGACAATGATCCGTTCATGATGAAATTGTTTTGCATGGCGCTTCTTGCCGGGTGCCTTTGCTGCGGTAGCGCCCGTTCCGGCGTCCGGATGGTGGATGTGGTGGAGGACATGGTAGAGGATGATGCATTTGCCAGGGCTGTGGAGACGATCAGCAGCCGGGTGAAGGACTCCGCCTCCTGTAAAAAAGTGGTGGAGGAATTGAACCGGGAGGCGGATCGGCTGGAAAAGTCGTGGCGGGAAGCGTTCATGTCCGGTGAGCCTGCCACGAGGGAGTGGTGCCGAATGGCTGACGCGGAAGTCCGGTTGTACAGGAAATTGGAGGAAAGGTGGGAAAAGGACGGGGAGGAGAAGACCGTCTCCCTATCGGAACTTGAAAATGACGGCGTCATAACCCATGAAGAGGCGGAAGAGGGATTTGCCGCGCTGGGCAGGCTGATGTGGGTCTCCAAGACAGCGATTGATTCCCTGGATGACCTGATCGCCGGCGCGGAATTGCCCTTGCCGTCCTCCCCGGACGGTGACTCCTATGAAAAATTGCTGGCCTGGAAATTGACTCATGAATATTCCCTGTCTTCCATGCTGAGGAATGACCCGCTGGTCAACGGGCGCCTGGAGAAGGCCCTGGAAAGCTGTTGGAATGACGGGGTTCTGGAGATGATGAAAGATGCGGTTTCGCGGATTTCCCGGGAAAGGAAGTTTCTGCTGATCCGGCGCAGTGCGGATCGTAAGGTGGAGGAGACGGAAAGAATTTCCAAACTTCCTCCGTTGACTCCTGAACAATGGTGCTGGCTTCAAAAGCAGGAACATGACCCGCAGTTGATGGAAAATTCCATCGGAGACCTGTTGACGGTCTTTCCTCTCCTGCTGAAGCAGGAGGAGGGAGAGAAGGCCGATCCGCTGGAGGAGGAAACGATTCGATACTGGATGTCCTTTCCGGCCCGGCGCGCCCGGGTGTGGCGGGAAAAACTCCGGAAGGAAGAGGGCCGTTAACGCGGCTGCGCCATCCGGACGGCCAGTTGGAAGGCATGGATGGTGCTGGAAGGATTGGCCTTTCCGGTGCCCGCCAGGTTGAAAGCGGTTCCGTGGTCAGGACTCAGCCGGGGACGCGGAAGGCCCAGGGTGACGTTGACGGCGGTATGGAAGTCCACCAGTTTCAGCGGAATCAGACCCTGGTCATGGTACGGGGCCAGCACGGCGTCATAGCAGCCTTCCACGGCGTCACGGTATACGCAGTCCGGGACGGCAGGACCGTCAAACACGGCATCCGGGCATGAAATGCCCAGTTGTTCCACGGCCGGGGCAATGATGGCTCCGTCCTCATTCCCGAAAGCCCCGTGCTCTCCCGCATGGGGGTTCAGGGCCGCCAGGGCGATGCGCGGGCGGCGGATTCCCTTGCGGAGGCAGAAATCCTTCAGCAGGGTCCCGATGCGGACCAGCTCCGCGGTGTTCAGCAGGGACGGCACGCGTTGAAGGGACGTATGGATGGTTGCCAGGCCCACCGTCAGCCGTTTTCCGGTCAGGCACATGGCGTAATTGTCCGTTTCCAGGCGTTCCGCAAAGAATTCCGTCTGTCCGGGCCAGCGGAACCCTGCTTCATGCAGGGTCTCCTTGCAGACGGGGGCGGTGACCACGGCGTCAACGGCTCCTTCCCGGAGGGCTTGTGCAGCCTGTTCCAGATGTTCAAAGGCGTATTTGGCGGATTCAGAATTAGGCCTTCCCACCGGAACGTCCGCTCTGGCGCCGATGAGGCGGTATTCCGCTTCCTCCGGGAGTTCTCCGGAGGCGAGCGCGGCGGAAATGACTTCCGGGCCTATGCCCGACTGGTCGCCCAGCGTGTATCCGATGACCGGTTTCATGAAATGGAACAGGGGGGAGGGGTTAGGATTCCGCGGCTTCCGCCGGGGCGGGCGCGGGAGCCGGAATCTCTTCCGCAAAGGGGATGGGTTCTTCCGCGGCAGGGGCGGGTTGAGGAGAGGCGGCGCGCTTTTCCATGTTGATGACCTGGATGGTTTTCTCCGGTTCGTCAGGATTGCGGAGTTCGAATTCCAGGTGGGAATTGGTGGACCAGTGGTAATAAATGGTGGCGCCAAGGGCGGCCAGCACCAGGATCAGGAGAATGGAACCGAAGAAGGAGCGCATGCCGCTACTGTGTCCTGCTGGAGAGGGGAATTCAAGAAATTATCAAGCCTGCTCACGTGGACGGAATAAGAGTGGGCCTGCCGCTTGGAAAGCCGCCGTGGGGAGGGGAAGGCGCATCCATTCGCGGCGCTTTCTGCGCACGGGGAATGGTCAGGAGAGGATTTTTACCGCCGTGAACAGGATGATGAGCAGGATCACAAAGCCGATGATTTTGCCCGCCATGCCGGGGTTCCCTCCGTTCTTCCCGCACCCGGCGCAGCCCGCCGCACCATTCATGCCGCCGCACTCCATGCCGCACGCTCCGCAGAAGGATTCCTCTTCCTGCATCCGCGCGCGGTCTTCAAAGAGGAGTTCCAGCTCACGCACGGAAGGCTCCACGCCGGAAACGACGATTTCCCCGTCAATGGCGAGGGCGGGCAGCGTGCATTCAGCCTGTCCCGGAGAGGCTTCCGTCTCCTGTATTTCCACATTCATGCCCAGATGCTCCAGCGCCTGGCGGGCGTTGGAGCGCAGGGCGTTTCCCGGGAAGTCCCGGCTGTAGAAGAATTGAATGCTGGTCATGGCGCTGGGCAGGTCGTAACGCTCCCGTTGGAGGGGACGGCTTCCTCCAACAAATAGGATAGGAGGCGAAAGGTCAATGCGTTTTTCCGTGTCATGACATATAAGTGGTGCATGGAAAACATTTTAGACTTTCCAAATGCGGGGGGAACGGGCACTATCCCGCCGGTCCCGCCATGAAAAAGCTATCTCTATTCCTCCTGACCCTGGCCTGTGTATTCCAGTTCTCCGCCCGGGCGCAGGAAAAGCCCAGTTACATCGCCATTGAGGCCAATTCCGGCAAACTCCTTTTCAGCTCCAATGCGGAAGCCAGAAGGCCAGTAGCCAGCCTTTCCCAGGTAGCCACCGCCATGGTCGCGCTGGACTGGGTGGCCCGCACGCGCCTGCCGCTGGACACCTTCATCGCCGTTCCCCAGGAGGCATTCGGACTCCGCGCCGGCAATCCCATGGACCTTCAGCCGGGCGACCGCCTGACGCTCCGGGACGCGCTGTACTCCACCCTGCTGGGCTCGGACAACGTGTCCGCCCTGACGGTCGCCTCCTTTGTGGGCCGTGATTTGGTCTCCCGCCGTGGCGGCGGTTCCCCCATTGGCGCCTTCGTGACGGAAATGAACAATCTGGCCCGCTCCCTGAAAATGTCCAAGACGCGCTTCACCGCCCCCCACGGGCTGGACGCGGGCAACTCCGTTTCCGAATCCTGCGCGCTGGACATGGCCCTGCTGGGCGCGTACAGCATGCAGAATCCGGCCTTCTGCTACATTGTCTCCCAGGCGAGCCGCCGCATCGGCGTGCAGTCCCAGACCAAGGGAATGACGATGTACGACATCTCCAACAACAACAAGCTCATGAGCTCCCCCGGCGTGGACGGCATCAAGGCGGGCACCTCCCGCGCCGCCGGCCCCTGCCTGCTGCTCAGCGTCACGCGCAACGCCATTTCCCGCCGCAGTCCCCAGACGGGCACGGAGGTGATTTACCCCCAGCGCATGATCATTGTGGTGCTGGGCTCTGCGCAACGTTATCCCCTGGCCAAGCAGATGATGACCAGCGGCTGGCGGGTGTGGGAAAACTGGCAGGCTTCCGGCATGGACATGAAGGACCCCAAGGAGTTCGTCCAGCTTCCCGTGAAATCTGGAGCAGAGAAGCGATAGGAAGTAGACGGCCCCGGAATTTTCTGCTATAAGGGACACCGAATATGAACATCGGTGTTTTGAATAGCGGGGGTGACTCTCCCGGGTTGAATGCAGTTATTGAAGGTGTCGTGGGCGCGGCTTCCCGCCGCGGCTGGAACGTTGTCGGTTTTTACGATGGGTTTGAGGGACTTCTGTCCACGGAGGATGATGAACGGTTTGAATGGCTGACCCCTGCCGGATGCCGCGGATTGCGCGCCAAGGGAGGCACCATCCTGGGAACCGTGAACAAGGGAAACTTCGCCATCAAGGTGGGCGTGGACCAGAAAGGGGCGATTGAGCCCGCCGTGCTGGAAAAGACAAAAGCCACCATCCGGCGATTGGGCCTGGATGCCCTGATCGTCGTCGGCGGGGACGGCTCCCAGTCCACGGCCCTTTTGCTTTCTGAAATAGGCCTTCCCGTGGTGGGAGTGCCCAAGACCATTGACAACGACCTGGGCGCGACGGATGTGACCTTCGGCTTCTACAGCGCCGTTTCCATCGTCTCCGAATCCCTGGACCGCCTGGAAACCACGGCGAATGCGCACCAGCGCATGATGGTGGTGGAAGTGATGGGGCGCCATGCGGGGTGGATTGCCCTGGAAGGCGGCATCGCCGGAAGCGCGGATGTGATTCTGCTGCCGGAAATACCGTTCTCCATTGAAAACGTGGTGGAATGCATCAAGGCGCGCAAGGCTGCCGGGCAGCGGGAAATCCTGGTGGTGGTGTCCGAAGGCGCGCGCCTGGCGGATGAACTGGTGCTGCTGGATGAAAAGACCCAGGGGGAAGTGCGCCTGGGAGGCATCGGCAAGGTGATCTCTAAAAAACTGGAAGAAGCCACGGGTATTGAAACCCGCTCCTGCGTGCTGGGCCACATCCAGCGCGGCGGCTCCCCTTGCGCCTATGACCGCATTCTGGGCGTCCGGTTCGGCAGTTACGCCGTGGAACTGGTGGAAAAGGGCAAGTTCAGCTGCATGGTGGCCCTGCGGGGGACCAAGATGACGGCCGTCCCCATTGAGGAGGCCGTGAAGACCCTGAAGCTGGTGGACCCGGACTGCCAGCTTGTGCGCACGGCTCGCGACCTGGGCGTGTGCTTCGGGGACTGACGCTCCGCGCCTTCAGGCAAAAGCCGCTGCCTGTGCGGCTTGATTGCTTTTCAACCGTATCCTGTTCTCAGGATACGGTTATTTTTTGCGGAAGCACGCCGTAGTCATTGGCGCCGGAAGAGCTTTTGAGCAGCATCATGGACAGGAAGAGGATGGAAAACAGGTCCATCAGGTTGGAGGCCATGGCCAGATAGGCCACGTAGGGGGCCATATCCCCCGGAATCAGGCGCAGCAGGAAAACCAGCACAAAGGTGACGATGAAAATCAGGATGGGAATCAGGATGAATTTTCCGCTCAGGTTGCTGTCATGCAGGCGCCGTACGGCCACGGGTATGTTGAACAAGATATTGAGCCCGGCCACGGTGGCCAGAAGCTCCAGGGAAAGCATGCTCAGCTCCCCGGACTGGTAGAAAAAGTAAAAGGTAGGATTGAAACAGGCGTGGGCCAGCAGGATGAGGGCATCCTGCGGATGGGTGGTGTATGCCAGAATTTGCCGGGACGGGGAAACATAGAACCCCAGCGGGTTGCTGCCCACGTCGATCATGCTGTAGCCCAGCGGCAGGAACAGAAGCACGGAAAGGAGGAAGAAGGACCAGAACTCCGCACGGGAGGCGCGTCCGGCCAGCGTGGTCAGCTTCCTGAGGCTGATGAGCCAGTAAAGGTAAAACGGCGTGAAGGGCTTTTCAGGCGTGTCTCCGGCAGTGGCGGGAGCGTTGGCGGGCGGTGCGCCCGGACGGCGGCAGTACTTATTGCCGGCCGTCTTGCTTTCACCCAGCGTCAGGTAGAAAAAGATCAGGTGCCCCAGGCCGAAGGGAAGCAGCAGGGAAAGAACCCAGAAGCCGCTTCTGCCCGTGTCATGCAGGCGTCTGAATGCCGCCGCGGCGCAGGGAACGATCAGGGCCGCCCACAGGAGGATGGTCAGCGCGTCTCCGTAAATGCTCAACCTTGTATCCGGAATATGGAGCCAATCCGTCAGGATGTACCCCGCCAGGGCCGGAATCAGGGCCAGAAGGGGAAGCGCCATGAACCACCAGAATTCCGCGCGGGAGGCGCAGCCCCGGAAATCCGCATAATGCCGGAACCCTTTTTTCCAGCAGGCAAGGGGGGATGAAGGGGAAGGAAGGGCGGGGGAAGGTGCCGGAGCGGCGGGAGCAGGGGTAGCAGGGGTAACAGGGGTAGCAGGAGTAGCAGGAGTAGCAGGAGTAGCAGGAGTAGCAGGAGTAGCAGGAGTAGCAGGAGTAGCAGGGGTAGCAGGGGTAGCAGGGGAGTCCGGCATGGAGGAGAAAGGGGGTTTCCGGTTAGACCCCCTGATGCCGGGAAATGCTCAATGCGGCGTGTTTTCAGGACACGGAAAATTTTCCCCGTCAGGAGCCGGTTCAGATCAGCACGACAGCCATCAGCAGCATGCCGGCAATGATGCCCATGATGGAAATGTGATGGTGGCCCCAGCGTTCCGCCATAGGCAGCAGTTCATCAAAGGAAATGAACACCATGATACCCGCCACGGAGGCAAAGAGGATGGCCAGCACGGTGGGCGTGAGGAAGTGGAACAGGAAGAGCATGGCGATGGCCGCGCCCACCGGTTCCGCCAGCCCGGACAGGAAGGAGTAGAAGAGGGCCTTTTTACGGTTGCCCGTGCCGTAGTAAAGGGGAACCGCTACGGCGACTCCTTCCGGAATGTTGTGGACGGCCACGGCCAGGGCGATGGACGTGCCCAGCGTCAGGGAATCCAGCCCGGCGGCAAAGGTGGCGATCCCTTCCGGGAAGTTATGGATGCCGATGGCCAGGGCAAAGAGGATGCCGGACCTTTTAATCTTGGCGGAGGAGAATTCCCCGCTGGCCTGTCCGTGGATATCCTCCGGGCCGCGCGCTTCGTGAGGGTTTTCGTCTTCCGGCACCAGGTAGTCAATTAGGGCCGCCACGGCGATGCCTCCGAAGAAGGAGGCAATGGCGATCCAGGCGCCTGCCGTGTGGCCTTCAAATTCCATCAGCCGGTGCCGGGCCTCCCCCAGCAGCTCCACCAGGGAAATGTACACCATGACTCCCCCGGAAAACCCAAGGGCGAAGGTAAGCGTCTTCGTATCCGTCCTCTTCATGAAGAAGGCGATGAAGCCCCCTATCCCGGTGGCAAGACCTGCCAGCGTGGTGAGCAGAAAGACGGTGAGGATGTGGTTGGTGGAAAGATCCATGTGCGGACCTGCCGGGCACGGAGACTCCGGTACCCGGCAGGAAAGGACGGGTTATTTTTTTGCGGGGGCCGGGGGAATGATCATTTTAGTGGCCCGGATGGCTCCGGGGGGGAGCGGGGGTTCTTCCCCCGGCTTCAACTGGCCCCGTTCCTTCTTGATCTCTGGCAGCTTTTCCAGGAGCCTGCCGCACATCTTTCCTTCAAAGCTGTCCGGAAGAAGCGCGACGGATTCTTTAAGGGGCTGCTCCAGTTCATTCACCCTGTTCTGCTGCATGAGCAGGTTTACCTTTTGCATGAGGACGGCCTGTTTGACTTCCGGAAGAAGCCCGTCCTTCTTCAGGTAGCCGTCCATAAGGGAAAGGGCTTCGTCAGGCTTTTGTTCCGCCAGGATGTGGACGTTTTTCTGCCGGAACGTATCGGCCAGCTCTTCTCTCTGGGTATTGAGCAGTTCTTTTCTGTTCAGTTCGGCACGGATGCCGGAAGCATCCTCCGGGTCAAGTTTTGCCAGTTCTTCCAGGGACGGCTTGTAGAAAGCGGGGATGCTGGACTGGGGAACCGTTTTCAGCAATTGGACCAAGGCGTCCCGGCGCTGCTCGTCCGTGAGGCTGCCCGCCAGCTTGTTTGTCAGGGCCTGCTGGGTTTTCAGGGCTTCCGCCGCCTTGGCCGCATCTTTCATGACCTGGTCCGGGTTGGCGTAGCCTACGACGGTGTGGACGGGGCGTCCCTGGGCGTCTGCAAAGACCAGCGTGGGGAAGCCGGTGATGCCGTAGGACTTCTTGTAGGTTTCCAGCATGGCCTTGGTCTGTTCGTCCTGCTGCTTTTTACGCGGGAAATCCAGTTCCACGGGAATAAAGGCGGCGGTGATGCCTTCCTGCACCTTGGGGAGGGAAAGGGCCTGCTTCTTCTGCATGATGCAGGCGCCGCACCAGTCGGAACCGGTGAATTCCAGCATAACGCCCTTCTTCTGGGCCGCGGCCTGCTGCATGGCTTCCGCAGGATTGGTGCTCCACGCTTCGGAAGCTCCGGCAATTCCGGCAACGAGCGCGGCCACGACGGGGATGATGATAGTTTTCATGATTTGGAAATAAATCAGTTACATGGGGGGTAGCGGAGAATGGGCAGGAGGCACCCACATGCCGCCGGAAGAGGAGGAGTCCGAATCTCCCGTATGGGTGGGCGTTTCAATCTGCGGCTTGCCGGAAGGCGGGTCCAGGTCTTCCACCACCACTTTCTTCTTGGCGGGCTGGGGATCCGGGGCGGGAGCGGGAGCCGGGATGGGAGCCCGGCGGATGACGGGGGCCTGAAGGGAGGCGTCCGTCTGGTTCATGGCCGTAATGTTCAGCGGGTCGCCGTAAGCCAGCATTTCCCGGATATCGTCCGGAAGGTCTCCGGCGGGAATGGAAGTGCTGCCCTGCTCGTGCATGATGCGCACAAACTCATTCTCCACGCGGGTGATTTCAACGTTCAGATAGGTCTTTCCGGAATGGGCCGTTCTGAGGATGTCAAACTTGCGGCCGCGGGCCTTCGCGCGGGCATCCTGGCGGTAGCGTTCAAAGTAGGAGCGGATTTCCCCCCGGATGCCGGCCACGCGCATTTTTTCCTTCTCAATGGACTTCTGCGTCTCATCCAGGTCGGTCGCCGTGTTTTCAAAAATGTCCAGCAGGCTGAGAAGCTGTTCCTTGGGAGCGGTCTTATTCCGTATTTCCCTGAACTGTTCCTGCTTTTTCAGGAGGGCGGCATGGTTGGCTTCCAGCGCTTCCCGGGTGTCCCTTACCGGATCGGGAAGCTGGGAAAATTTTTCATAAACGATGTATCCGGCCCCGATGACGATGATGCCGAACAGTCCCAGGCACAGGTTCCAGAACAGGGCGTCCCCCCTGGCTTTCTTCTGCGCCTCCTCCTGCTGGGCTGATTCCTCTTCCGCGGCGTGTTCGGAGACGACGTCCATGGATGTTTTCAGGCGTTTTTTAGGGGCGGAAGCGCCGTCCTTGTTTTCTCCGTCGCCGTTCCTGTCCTCCCTGGGGGCGAAGCGGGTTTCATCTTCGGAAGGCGGGAGCGTTTCGCCGGACGGCTGTTGCGGGGAAGGTGAGTCAGTCATGGGATGGGTCAGGGGAGTGGGATTAGTCTACCGGGTGGGACTGCTTGAATTCCGCCAGTTTGGCGGCATACGCGTTGTACTGGTATTGCAGGGCGTGGAACTCCTGCTTGCGCTGCGCCAGCGTCTTGCGCATGTCTTCAATGTCAAAGCACAGGTGCTCGAAGTCGCGCCGCTTGGACGGCAGGACGTCAATATCCTTCACCGTGAAGGGAGTGGTGATTTTGCCCGGATTGGAAAGGCGCTTTTGAAGATTGTAATTCACGCGCGCGTCATGGGATTCCGCCTGGCTGATCTCCTGGTCAAGCTGGGCCAGGGCGTCCTTCGTCTGCTGGAGCTGGGCCTGGAGCTGCTGGTGTTCCGAAGAGGAATTGCCCGTAATGAAGGAGGTCAGGGCTTCATTCGTGCCGCTGTCGCATGAGGTAAGGGCCAGCGCAAGGGCCAGCGCCGGACAGGTACGCCTGGTAAATCGCACGATGTTGAACATGCCGGGGATTATGAACATTAACGGGGGGGAAAGTCAAACTGTTCATGCGCCCTGCCGAACAATGATTTTTCTCGCATAAAACGCGCATGCGGCTACAATGCCCGCGGCATGATGCAATTATCGGAGATCGGAGGCCACCTGACGGCCAGAACGGGTATTGATGATTTGATGGAGGATTTATTCAAGGCCCTCCATTCGGGGGATGCCGGCCTGTGCCAGCTGAACGGCGGCAGCCCCGCCGTCATTCCGGAAGTAACGGAACTCTGGCGCCGCAGCATGGCGGAGCTGGTGCGGAATGGAAAATTTGACGTGCTAGTAGGGCATTACGCCCATCCGGGCGGGGACCCCGGCTTCATCCGCGCCCTGGTCCGCTTCCTCAATGAACGCTGCGGCTGGAACCTGAAGCCGGAGAACGTGGCGATCACCCAGGGCGGCCAGATGGCCTGCTTCACGCTCTTCAACATGCTCGCGGGTCCCTGCAAGAATGGTTGCGTGCGTGAAATCCTCTTCCCCCTGTGCCCGGATTATGTGGGCTACCAGTCCCAGTCCCTGTGCGGCGGCATGATGTTCCGGGGCATCCGGCCCGGCATCCGCATGCTGGACGGCCATACGTTCAAGTACGTGATTGACTTTGACCGCCTGGACATCCGCCCGGAAACGGCCGCCATCTGCATGTCCCGCCCCACCAATCCCACCGGCAACGTGGTGACGGATGAAGAGCTGGACCGCCTGCGGGAAATGGCCGCCCGTGCCGGGGTGCCCCTGATGATTGACAACGCGTACGGACCGCCGCTGCCCAACATCTGCTTTGTGCCCGTAAATCCGGCGTGGGACGAAAACATGATCCTGACCATGAGCCTGTCCAAGATCGGATTGCCCGGCACGCGCACCGGAATTGTCATTGCGCGTCCGGACATCATCCGGGCGGTGGTCAGCATGGTCACCACCTCCTCCCTGTGCCCGAACAACCTGGGCCAGGCGCTGGTAACCCCTTATCTGGAAGACGGCACGCTGGAACGCGTGTGCCGTGAAACCCTCACGCCGTTCTACCGCCGCCAGGTGGAATTCGCCCTCTCCCTGCTGCCTGAACTCTTTGGAGAATCCATCCCGTGGCGCGTCCACAAGAGTGAAGGAGCCATGTTCCTGTGGCTCTGGTTTGAGGGGTTGCCCATCACGTGCCAGGAACTCTATGAACGGTGCAAGGCGCGCGGCTGCTTTGTGAATCCGGGCCATCACTTCTTCTTTGCCCTTCCGGAAGAAGGGGAACCCTGGCCGCACCGGCATGAATGCATCCGCATCAGCTTCACCCAGGCGGAGGACTTGCTGCGCAAGGGCCTCTCCATCGTGGCTGACGAGGTGAAAAAAGCCTACTCCCATTCTTAATCCCAATCTGAACCGTATCCATGAACAGCATGACCGGCTTTGGTAGAGCCGTTGCCCAGACAGACCGTTACAACATCCTTGTTGAAATCTCCGGAGTAAACCGCAAGCAGACGGAAATTGCCGTCAACGTGCCCCGCAGCTATGCGGAATGGGACGCCTCCGTGCGCTCCATTGTCCAGGGGGCCGTTTCCCGCGGCCGCGTAGGTGTTTCCGTCTCCGTGGAACGGCTGGAGGAAGCGGACGGCTCCCTCCAGCTTGATGAAAAAAAACTGGCTTCCCTGGCGGGGCTCCTGAACCGCGCGGCTGACCTGGCCGGGCAGCCCATGCCCCTTCAGGCGTCCGACCTGCTGAGGCTGGAAATCATCACCTCCGCGGCGGAAACCGCCCTGTCTCCGGAAGAAGCGTGGCCGGTGGTGGAAGAGGCTCTCAAGGGTGCCCTGAAAGACTTCATCGCCATGCGCGCGGCGGAAGGCGCCAACCTGAAAACGGATGTGCTGGGCAAGCTGGACACGCTGGAACAATTCCGTCTCAAGATTGCGGAACACGCCCCGTCCGTCCCCGCAAGATTGCGTGAAGCCATGCTCAAGCGCCTGGCGGATGCCGACCTGTCCGTCTCTGCGGACGATGAACGCATCATCCGGGAGGTGGCCCTGTTTGCGGACAAGTGCGACATTTCCGAGGAAATCACGCGTCTTTCCTCCCACTTTGACCAGTTCCGCACCCTGTGCGCGTCCTCCGCTCCCGCGGGCAGGCCCCTGGACTTCCTCTGCCAGGAAATCTTCCGGGAATTCAACACCATCGGTTCCAAGGCGAATGACTCCACGCTGTCCCATCTGGTGGTTTCCGCCAAGACGGAACTGGAAAAAATCAGGGAACAGGTTCAGAACATCGAATGACAGCCATGAAACAGCCATTGGGATCTTTGCTGGTAGTGTCCGGACCGTCCGGTTCCGGGAAAACGACCCTGTGCCGCCGCGCGACGGAAGACGGGCTGTGCGTGTACAGCATCTCCTGCACCACGCGCCAGCCCCGGCAGGGTGAGGCGGACGGGGTGGACTACCACTTCCTGACTCCTGAAGAATTCACGGACAGGGTGCAGAAAGGGCATTTTCTGGAACATGCGGAGGTACACGGCAACCATTACGGGACATTGAAGGCGGACATCCTGAACCTTCTGGAGCAGGGTAAAAGCGTGGTGATGGACATTGACGTTCAGGGGGCGGAGCAGATCCGCGCCTGTGTGGACGGCATTCTTCCCAAATGCTATACGGACGTTTATATCTACGTGCCGCAGGAGGAGCTGAGAAACCGCCTCTGCGGCCGCCAGACGGATGAAGACGAGGTGATCTCCCTGCGCCTGCGCAATGCCGCGCAGGAGGACGCCTGCCTGCCCCGGTACCAGTATTGCCTGGTTTCCTCCGACCGGGAAACGGACTACGCCGCCTTTGCCGCCCTGCTCAAGTGCCAGTCCATGCGCGTGGCGCTGATGCGGGAATAGGACTCCTGGGTGCTGGATTCCCGAAATCCCGTGTGCCTTTTTTCTCCGCTTTCCGGTTGTTCTGGAAAGATTGGACGGGATGCTTTCTCCTTGTTCTGCGGTCAGGGTCCCATGACCCGGAAAAACCGGTTCGTCCTTTTCCTCATCCATAAAGAAGCCAGGGGTATTTTCCCTGGCTTTTTTCCAGAAAACACGCGCCTCTATTTAAGAGGGTACAGCCAGCCGACGGTGCAGGTGAAGATGATCCACAGGAGGATGTTGAGGGGGAGGCCCACCTTGACGAAGTCCTTGAATTTGTAACCGCCGGCGTTGTAGACGTAGGTATTGGTCTGGTAGCCGATGGGGGTGGAGAAGCTGGCGCTGGCGCCGAACATGACGGCAAGGATGAAGGGGATGGGGTTGGCGTCAAATTGCAGGGCCATTTCATAGGCCAGCGGCCCCATGACGGCGGCCACGGCGTTGTTGGAGATCATTTCCGTCATGATGGAGCAGATCAGGTACAGGCCGGAGATGGCCACCAGGCACCCCATGGGCCCTATGTTGTCCACTACGCCGAAGGCGATGGCCTTGGCGAGCCCGGTTTTGCTCATGGCGTCCCCCACGCAGAGCATGCCCAGAATCAGGAAGATGATGCCCCAGTCCACGGCCTGGTATGCTTCCTTGGGCTTGATGCAGCCGGAGATGACGACGATCAGGGCGCCGATGAACGCCAGGTAGAAGGGGTTGAAGCGGGCGAAGAATTTGAAGAAGTCCCCGTATTGTTCAAAGGAACCCAGCAGGCCGATGAGGATGAACAACCCCATGGCAAAGATGGCCCAGCCCTGCTTGCTGCGGTTATGCGCATCCGCGGGGCGCTGGCTCAGGGGGATGATGCGCTGCTTGGTCAGGATGCGGTTCATGCCTTCCTGCGGCCCTTCCAGCAGCAGGGTGTCCCCGGCGGCCAGCTTGGTGTCCGGCCCCATGTCCGTGATGTTCCTGCCCTGCCTGTGGATGGCGAGCACGAAGATGTTGAACCGCTGGCGCAGTTTGAGCTCGGACAGGGAAAGCCCGGCGAATTCCGAGTTGTTGGCGATCATGCCTTCCACGATTTGCACGTCGCGCTGTTCCAGGGTTTCCAGGCCGCGGCTGTCGTCCCAGCCCAGGTCCACGCCCTTGGCCTCCCGGACCTGGTTGACTTTCCTGGCGTTGCAGAGGAAGAGGATGCGGTCGCCTTCCTCCAGGTTGATGTGCTGTAGTTCCTCCTGCATGGAGAAGCCCTTGCGGCGCACTTCCACGATTTTGGTGCCCAGCAGTTCGGATTGCATCAGGCTGATGGGAGTGGTGCCGATGTGGGGGGAGCCTGCGGGAATTCTGACCTGGAGCAGGAAGTCCCGCTGGATGCCGCCCGGCAACATGGTGGACAGGGTGGGGCGGGAGGGCAGCCATTTGCGGCCCACCGTCCAGAGGTAGAGCAGCCCAGCCGCCGCATAAATAAGCCCCATGGGCGTCACCGTGAACATCTGGATGCCTTCATAGCCCAGTTTCTGCACCTGGCCCAGCACCACGACGTTGGTGGAGGTGCCCACCACGGAGCAGGTGCCTCCCAGGATGGTGGCGTAGGAAAGGGGGATGAGCAGTTTGGAGGCCGCGATGTTGTGGTCCCGGCAGAAGGCCAGGACAATGGGCATCAGGATGACGACCACGGGCGTGTTGTTGACGAAGGGGGAGACCATGAACGCTCCCAGCGTGATGACCAGCAGGGCGGTCAGTTCCCTGCCTTTGGCTACCTTGTTGAAGAGTTTGGAGAGGTCTCCGATGAGCCCCGTTCTTTCCAGGGAGGCGCTCAGGATGAACATGCATACCACGGTCAGCGGGCCGCTGTTGGCAAAGCTGGACAGAACGTCGCTGGTGCTCAGGATGCCCGTAAGCATGAGCACGGCGGTGCCGGCCAGGGCGGTTATTTCCACGGGCATCCATTCCTTGATGAAGCAGATGAAGAGGAGGAGGAGCAGAATACCCACAATCCATTGCTGGGCGGCTGCCGTCTCCATCCAGCCCATGACGGCGGCGGAGTTGAAGTTGAAGAGGGAAGGCATGTAGTGAAAGGTGAATTTACCGGGAGAGGGCCCAACTCTCCTACTTTCCCGGCCCCTTTCTGTCAAGCCGCAATAATTTTCCGGAAAGGGTTTGAAAAGGCGCCTGCGCTTTTTTATGGTGGAATGCGCCGCATGGAATCCCCCATAGTAACAAGGTTTGCCCCCAGCCCTACGGGGCGTCTTCATTTGGGGCATGCCCTGGCCGCGTGGGAGGCCCGTTCCCTGGCGGACCGTTTTTCCGGAAGGTGCGTGCTGAGGATGGAGGATATTGACCAGACGCGGTGCCGTCCCGGTTTTGTGGAGGGGATTCTGGAAGACCTGGATTGGCTGGGCATCCGTTTTGACGGCCCCATGATGGTCCAGTCCTCCCGCTTCAGCGCTTATGAAAACGCCCTCCAGGTGCTGAAGGACCGCGGGGTGCTTTACCCCTGTTTCTGCACGCGCCGGGAGATTGCGGAAGAAGTGGCCGCCATGGGCGGCGCGCCGCAGGGGGGGCAGGTGGATATTTATCCGGGAACCTGCCGCCAGCTTGACAAGGGGCGCAGGAAGGAGCTTCTCAAGTCCGGCAGGCCCTTTTCATGGCGGCTGGACTGCCGCGCCGCCGCGCGTATTACGGGACCTCTGTTGTGGAGGGACATGCGGTTCGGCGGCCAGGTTTGCCGCCCGGAGGAGCTGGGGGACGTGATTCTGGGGCGCAAGGATTGCCCGGCCAGCTACCACATTGCCGTGGTGGTGGATGATGCGGCGCAGGGGGTCACCCATGTGAGCCGGGGGGAGGATTTGCTCCCCGTTACCGGTATTCACCGTACGCTCCAGGCCCTGCTGGGGCTCCCCGTGCCGCAGTGGTACCATCACCGGCTGGTGAAGGATGCCGCCGGAAAGAGGCTTGCCAAGAGAGACCGGAGCCTGAGCCTTCAGGAGATGCGCGCCGCGGGCATGAAGCCGGAGGACGTGTTCCGCCTGATGCGGGAGAGCTGAGAATGCCGCCGCGTTTCCTTGGCCGGGGCGCCGTGTTCCGGAGGGGGAGTCAGGCGCGGGATTCCGGCCGCGGTTTTCCCGCGACGGGGCGTATTCCGCCTTTTCCCATGCAGAGAAGGCACGCCCAGGCCGCCGCCAGGGTAAGCAGGAGAAGCGCGCAGAAGGAGACCAGCAGGTTCAGGTGCCCCAGCGGGATGATCCACGCGGGCGGCATGAGTCCCATGCCGGCCAGTACCTCCGGCAGCCACGCAAAGGCGCTCTGGGAAAGCAGGAGGACAGCCGTGAAGGCCAGTCCTGCGGCCAGGGAGAGCCGTACCGCCGGAAGAACGGGGCCCAGCGTTTCCCGGACGTTTTTTCCCATGGCCCGGATGGTTCCGGCAAGCAGGGCTGTGAAAAACAGCGGGGCCAGCAGGGCTGCGGAGGGCAGGCTGTTCCAATAGCTCCATGCGCACAGGGGGGAGGCGGCCGCCAGGATGCCGGCGCTTTTAACCAGAAGGCCCCGTTGCGGCGGGGCGGATGCCGCGGCGTGGTTCATCTCCGTTTAATCAGGCCAGACGTTGCCGGGCGTGCTGCCCTGCGTGATGACTACTTCCTGGCCTATTTTCAAGGTGAAGGTGGGCGTTACTTCCTGCTGGACTTCCACCAGCTCGTTCGTGTCCTTGAGCTTGACGCGCACGCGGATCATTTTGGTGGCTTCCACCCTGCCGTCCACGATGGAGCCGGTGGCGGACGCCAGCTTGGAGGTGCCCATGCCGATGATGCCGGGCGTCATGGCTTCCGCCGCCGTGCCCGCCATGTTGGCGAAGGTGCCGTCATCAGCGGAGGTCAGCACGTTGATTTCCTTGATGCGGACCACGTTGCCCAGCTTGATTGTCGTCACCTTGCCGGTGGCGATTTCCAGGGTGCTTTTTTGAGTGCAGGAGAAGAAGACGGGCAGAATGAGAAAAACGGGAATGAATTTTAGCAGATTCATGAATACGCAGGTTACTACGTTGGAAAAAGGGAGGCTTTTTCAGTGCGGGGGCAGAATTGTGTATGTAGCCAGGTACAGGAGCAGGTGCACGGAGGAGAGGGCCAGGACCTTGTTCATGCGTTTGTCCGCGGGCGTTTTGCGGATCAGGAGCATCAGGTAGCCGCCGAAGAGGATGGAGGGAATCCACATCCACCACGTGTGGGACAGGTTCAGGTGAAGAGCCCGGCTGGAGGTGGGCAGCGTGATGTACGCCGCCAGAATGAAGGACTGGGCCATGGCGCGCGCCTTTCCCTCCCCCAGCCGGACGGCCAGCGTGCGCTTGCCCGTGGTAAGGTCCTCCTTCCTGTCGCGTATGTTGTTGACGGCGATCATGACGGCGCACAGGAGGCCGCATTGAATGCCCACCACGATGCCGGCGTTGTACACCGCCAGGGATTCCACCAGCGTGCCGGGAACTACCGGCGCCGTGCCAATCTGCACCAGGATGGTGCCCAGAACGGCCACCAGGCCGAAGAAGAGGATGACGAATATTTCCCCCAGCCCCTTGTAAGCCAGCGGCCACGGGCCGCCCGTATACCCGTAGGTGAAGTAGAGGGAGGGAATGCCGATGGCGACGATGGGCCATCCGCGCAGTTCAATGAGGGGAAGGGCCAGCAGGCAGGCCCCCAGCAGGAAGGCGGCGCCTGTGAGCATGACCGTTCCGTGGGAGAGCGCCCCGCTGGCCGTCATGCGCACGGGGCCGGTGCGCTTGTCCGTGTCCGCGTGCTTGGCGTTGTCAATGGCGTCATTGAAAAAATTGCAGGCAATCTGGAGGCACAGGCACGCGGCAAAGGTCAGGAGGGCCAGGCGCAGGTCCCAGTTACCCGTCAGTTTCTGCACCACCATGCAGCCTGCCCACACCGGAATCAGGGAGGCGGTGAGCGTCTTGGGGCGTGCCGCCAGAAAGGCGGAAGTAATGATGTTCATGAGAGAGCGTAAGAAGAGGCGCGGGTATCAGCGGAGAATGGGGCCGAGATGGCGGAGGGTTTCCTTGATGAGGGAGACGTGCCACTGGCCCGGAGCCGTTTCCCGGTCTCCCAGGTAGCCGTATACCAGGCGGCTGCCAAGCTGGGAGTACAGCAGGCGGGATACGGGCCCCATGGGTCCCATGCCCATCACGGCAATAGGCCCCTTTGGCTTGGTGAAAAGCTGCACGCCCGTCTGGATGTCCGAGGCAAGGCAGGGCGTGAACGCGAATTTGACGATGTCCGCCTTATGCGCGCGCGCCCTTTTTTCCAGCTCCCGCAGGTAGTCCACGCCGGGCGTAATCTGGAAGTCATGGGTGGAGCCGATGACGAGCACGTCCCGCTCCCCGGCTTCCATAATCAGTTCCCTGGCGTGGCGCATGGCCTTGATTTCAATGTCAATGGCGGTAGCGTACGGCAGGTACGCCCGCAGCAGGGAGAAACGTTCTTCCTCCGGAATGCGGCGCAGCCCCCCTTCCTCATGGCAGCGTACGGTGACCAGCAGGGGCATTTCCGGCCTGAACTTCATGACCTCCTCAGGCGCGAGTTCCGGAGGAAGGGCGTCCACACGCAGTTCCACACAGTCGCACTGGTCCGTTAAATCTTTTCCTTTCAGCGTTTTCCACAGCTCCCAGGAGGTAACGGACGCAACGATTTTCGGCGGATAGGTTTGATGTTCACGTAAAATCTGCTGCATACATCCTACTATCCCAGCTAAGGAAGGAAGGTCAATCTTCTATTGATGACATTACCCCATTTTGGCGCACGGAAAATGTCAGCTTTTCCATGGAGGCGCAACGCTACGCCACCGGAGCGGGAACATGGGCCGGCTCCGGGTGTAAAAGCGCGGGGCGGCATGCGTAAATGCGTGCCCGTTCAGGGGGAAACCATCTGAAGGAGGATATGGGGGAGGGGGCGCAGGGAAGGTTTTTCCCGGTCCGGAAAATCTCCGGGAACGGCGTAGTGGACCGGTTTTCCCGCCAGCCAGTCCAGGGCGCGGAACAGCAGGGTCTGGAAGGCGGCGCATTGAATCCCCTTCAGATTGGCGTCTCCCGGCCAGACGTGGCCCAGCGTGGAGGTGTACACGCGCCCTT
This sequence comes from Akkermansia muciniphila, assembly GCF_018709685.1. GTDB lineage: Bacteria > Verrucomicrobiota > Verrucomicrobiia > Verrucomicrobiales > Akkermansiaceae > Akkermansia > Akkermansia muciniphila_E. Next base: position 27,729 of record NZ_JABDHQ010000010.1, on the reverse strand, counting down.
TTCCGTATTGGACCGTCCATTCCACCGGGAAATTGAGGCCCGTCAGCGGGTCGCGCGCATAGGAAAGCACCTGGACTTGTTCCGCCGGGCCGCGTACGTAGCGGTACACTTCAATGTCCGCCGTTCTCCAGCGGCGCGGCAGTTCCGCATGGATGGGGTGTTCTCCCAGGCGCGTGACCAGCGCATCCACGCGGTCGCCGTGGGACGTGGGGCCCCCCTCGCCAGGTGGAAGGCGCAGGATGGTTTCATCATCCGTAATGACCAGGGATGTACCGTAATCCCGCGGCCTCCATCCCAGCCCGATCATGCGGTTGTATTCCGGCCACCGGGGAAAGGCGTTGTTGGCGGAATGAAAGGCCAGCATGCCGCCTCCGTCCGTGAGGTACTGCTCCAGGGCTTTTTTCGCTCCGGCGCCCCATTCGGGGCCGTTCGTTCCGCCATTGGTATTCTGGATGACCACGTCGTAGCTTTTGAAATCCGGCTTCCATGCCTCCCGCTCCGCCTCCGGAGCCCGGGCCGGGAAGGTGCTCACGTCCACGGAATAGCTGCCCTCCTTCTCCAGCAGCATCCGGAGGCAGGCGGTCGTGCGCTGCCAGTCGTGGTTGGAAAAGCCGTCCACGATCAGAACGCGTGTTTTCTCTCCGCGTGCCGTGGCGCATGCCGCCAGCAGGAGCATGCAGAGTACCAGATGAAAGCGTTTCCAGTTCATCCGGGCAATGTATCCGGTATGCCGGGAAAGTCAAATTTACGTTTTGGGAGCGTGCGCGCGTACCGGCGGAAAAACGAAAGCCCCGGACCGCAGGGCGGGTCCGGGGCGCCTCCCTTCATGAAAGAGGGGAGGGGTTCAGGGTTAACGTGGTCCGGGGATTAACTAACCCCTTCGTCACACAGGATTTTGACAAAGCCTTCTTCCTGGAGGCGGGTGGCTCCGCAGGCGAATTTGGCGCGGATCTGGAGGGCTTCCTCCATGTCGTCACGCACGGAAAGCTTCACCTTGAAGTCGTTCCAGATACCGAACTGCGCCTTGCTCTTCACCCAGGCCAGGCAGGAACGGGTGCCGTTGTCCGCCTTGGGCAGCCGCTGGGTGCGGATGAACTTGAAGCCCATGAAGGTATCTATCTTCCCTTCCACCAGGGCTTTCACGTTATTGAAGTCATAACTGCTGACCTCCGTTTCCCGCAGCAGGCTCATGATCTGGGAACTGGTGACCGCAATGACGAGCTGGTCGCCGAACTGCGGGGCGTCCTGGTTCCAGGCTTCATTTTCCTCAAAAAGCTGGAGAGCCGCGCGCAGCTTGGCCACGGTGAGGTTGCTGGCTCCCTTGGTGCCGCTGTCCACGTGGTCCACGGGGATCTGCTGGCTTTCCTTGAACGGAACGGCGGTCATGCCGTCCTCGCCCACGTAATTCGTGTCCAGGAAGCCGGAAATCATCACGTCGTCCATGCGGCGCCCGGCGGCGGCCTGGAGGCCTTCGATCGTCTTGCTGACGGGAAGGTCCATGTCGCCCAGGCGGGTTGCGTCAAATTCATCGTAGCCGATGGCCTTGGTGAAGGTGCGCGGACGCATGGAGCGGCGCGTGGTGGGCGCCTCGTTCAGAACGGTCTGGCCCACGCGGGTTGTTTTTTCCGTGAAGTCCAGAACGCCGAATTGGTCCAGAAAGACCACCTTGCCGCTCAAGTCGCGCATGACGCTGACGTACTTGTCCAGCCGGGAGGCGTGCTGCTGGAGCAGGGTGCCCCATTTCCTGGTGTATTTTACCTGATAGTTGTCGCTGATTGTTACTGCCATGATTGCAAATGTAATGATGTTTGAATGCGGGAACGGCAACTCGGATTGTCGGGTCCGGCGTAACCGGAACGGTCCTGCCGCGGCGGGCTGCGGCCTTGTCCCCTGCGGGATTGCGCGGCCGTGCCCTCCAGCGCCAACGGGTATGGGGCATACGGAAAAAAAGCGCACCACGGCGGAACCGTGATGCGCTGGATAAAAGGGGAGGGGAAGGCCGGGCCTTCCCGCGGTTAAAGAATGATCGGGTGCGGGCGCGTGGCGTGGTCCGGACCGAAAAGGGCCAGCATGCGGCCCGTCTGGCCTTTTTCCACGCGGTAGGAATAAAAACGCTTGGTATCGGACGCCGTGTCCAGGCCGGAGTCATGAATCTGGTCTTCCGGCACCCCTTCCTCCAGAAGCTGGGTCTTGATGGCCGTGGGGATGTCTTCCTCGTAGTGGGGGGGACGGATGCAGGGGGAAATGACGGCGATCAGGTTGGCCGGGTCCACCCCCAGGCATTTTTTCATGGACTTGATGGTGTTGGCCACAATGTTGCCGGCGGTTCCCGCCTTTCCTGAATGGATCAGGGAGCGGTGGCAGTGTTCCTTGTCATACAGCCAGACGGCGGCGCAGTCCGCCACGTAAATGGCAAGCACGCAGTCGGAAACCCCGGAACAGATCAGGCTGTCCGCGCCCTCTACGGGATAATTGGAGCCGATGTCCCCCACCAGGGCCGCCTTGGTGCCGTGCACCTGCTCGGCGCGGCGCAGGTCCTTCCACCGCCAGCCCAGGGCTTCCACTTCCGCGCGGTGGTACGGTTCCAGCCGTTCCAGCACGGTTTCCCGGTCTCCGGTTACGTCCACTCCCGGAATTCTTTCAATGAACTGGACGATTTCCCCAGGGTAGGACTGGATGGGCTTCAAGAATGCAGGCGTTTCCATAATTGATGGATCAATAGATGTCGTTGGGCACATCTTGTCGTTTTGTATAACCTAGTCGAGCAAAATCGGCGCAAAATGTCATGGACGCCGTCCGGTGACTGAGAAAAGGTTTTTTTCCGCGTTTCCGGAGTGATATGAGCAGTTCATGCTGAGCAGACGTTCTTTATTTTCCGCTTTCCTTTCGGGGATGGCCGCCGTGGTCCTTTCCCTGGCTCCTTCATTCTCCCAGCAGGCGGCCCCGGATGCCGGGCAGCTGCTGAAAAGGGTGCGCCAGGGGGCGACCCTTCAGGAAAACAAGGACGTGAAGGGGCAGATACGCAGGCGCAGCGTGAAGGTTCCCTTTTCCATGAGCCTGCGCGGCAACCTGATTGCCTTCCAGTACCAGCTGGACAATGCCTGGAACAGGTTTGACCTGAAGTTCAAGGACCGTGGCCAGGAAATCCTCTCCTGGAAAGGCGGCAAATCCGGCGTTCTGCCGGTCTCCCAGTACGCGGTCCCCATTGCCGGGACGGACGTGACGTATGAAGACCTCTCCATGCGCTACCTGTACTGGCCCCAGGCCAAGATCGTCCGGGATGACGCGGCGAGCACGGTAAAGGGCCGGGACTGCTGGATCGTTCAGATTCCGAACCCCAACCCCAAGGTGGGGCAGTATGCCTGGGTGCGCGTCTGGATTGACAAGGAAAACGGCGCCATGTGGCAGGTGGACGGCATTGACGGCCGCGGGGAGCTGGCCAAACGGTTCATGATTGATTCCGTGATGAAGCTGAAGGACGGCTCCTGGTTCTTCAAGAGGATGAAGGTGGAAGTGAGGGACCCCGCCAACCCCCGCAGGACGGTATCCGTCAGCTACATTGACATGGACAGCCCGGAGTAGGCCCCTCCTCCATTCCGGGGTATTCCCGCACGCATGGCGCCTCTCAAGCCGGGAGGCGTCTTTTTCATGCCGCACAGATGGATGATTTAGGACGTGACAAGTAGGCGGGATGGGCGTAAATCCTCCAAAAACCTGTTATGAAGAAACGTTTATTCCTTGCATGCGCCCTGGCGCTTGGGCTGTCCGCCTGTTCCCATCAGGACCAGACTGAGCAGCCGGTCCAGCCCGGCGCCCCGGTGAAGACCTCCTTTTCCCCGGTGACGGCCCCCGGAAAGAAGCCGGACCGCCCCGCCGTGAAACTGCCTGACAAGTCCGTGCCGCCGCCGTCCGTGAGCCCGTCCTACAATGACACCCCCCTTTCCCCCCGCATTCCCGGCGTTACGGTGAACCGCGTGGCCGTGCCGGACAAGGTGGTGGCCCTCACCTTTGACGACGGCCCCCACGGGACGCTGACCCCCAGGGTGCTGGACATCCTCCGCGCCAACAACGTGAAAGGGACCTTCTTCATGCAGGGCTGCAACGTCAAGGCCCACCCGCAGGTGGTCCAGCGCATGGTCAATGAAGGCCATGAAGTGGGCAACCATACGTGGAACCACGTTTACCTGAGCAAGGTTTCCCGTGAAAAGGCGGAATCCCAGCTCCAGAGCACCAATGAAGCCATCCGCAACGCCTGCGGCGTGGTTCCCGTGGTCATGCGCCCCCCCGGCGGTTACACGAACGCCGGCGTGGCCTCCTGGGCGCGCCAGCGCTTCGGCTTCACCACCATCATGTGGGATGTGGATACGAATGACTGGCGCAAGCCCGGCTCCTCCGTGGTGGCCGCCCGCGCCGTAAACGGCGCCAAGCCCGGCTCCATCATCCTGGTGCATGACATCCACGCCTCCACGGTAGCGGCTATTGACGCCATAGTGAAAGGGCTGAAAAACCGCGGGTACGAACTGGTGACCGTTTCCGAACTCATGCGCCGCGGCCGCGCGGCCTCCGGTCACGCGCCTTCCATGCCTCCTTCCCCGGCTGTTCCGGATTCCGCGCCTCTTTCCGCGCCTGTAATCGTCACTCCCGTGACGCCCGCCCCGGTCCCCGTGGAAACGGTGGCCGGCATGTAATTTCAGCGTTTCCGGTTTTCCCTTTAACCCGGTTTCCCTGCGGAAACCGGGTTTTTCATGCCCGTGGAGCGGCGCCTTTTCCGGCGTTCCGCGGGGGCGCCCTTCCTCTTAACGGGTACACGCACAGAAGGCTTGACCTGCTGGTGAAATTCTCCACAATCCCTTGCCGTATTACTCACACCCAATCCGGATTGAAATGTCTATGAATCTCCTGGCATCTGCCGATACTCTACCCGCGGCCGGCGGAACGTCCGCTCCCCTTGCGTTTATTTACGATCTCTTCAGCAACCCTCTTTTCATTTTCATCGGCGGTCTGGTATTGCTGGGCGTGTTTTTCTGGTACCTGGGTTCCGACCAGGACAGGGTCAAGCGCAACGCCGGGACGATCTTCATCATCGGCATCGCGTCCTTCTCCCTCTTCTCCCTCTTCCAGCAGGGCCTGAAGTACGGCATTGACATTGCCGGGGGCGTCTCCTTCACGCTGAGCGTGGAACCGAACATCGGGGATGACGGCAAGCCCATTCCGCTGACGGACCAGGCCATGGAACAGGCGTGCGTCATCCTGACGGAACGCCTTAACAGCACCGGAGCCAATGACGTCATCATCCGCCCGAAGAAGAAGGACAACCTGAACCTCATTGAAGTGCAGATTCCCGCCGCGGACCCCGCCAAGCGCGAGGAAACCAAGGCCATTTTGACGAAGGTCGCCAAGCTGCAAATTCTCCCCGTCCATCCGCGCAACAATGAACTGGTGGCGGAGGGCCGCATCCGCGTTCCCGGCTACCGCCTGTATGAATACACCTTCAAGAACGGCAAGGGCGAGGACGTTAAGGAAAAAATCTTCCTGGAAAAGCGTGAATCCCTGACGGGCAAGGACATTGTCCGCGCCGGGGTGGACCTGGCCCGTCCCGGCCATGTCAACGTCACCCTCAGCAACGAGGGGGCGGACAAGATGTACAACCTCACCTCCCGCATGCAGCTGGGCCATGACCGCATGGCCATTGTGCTGGATGACGTGGTCAAGAGCGCCCCCACGGTCCAGGCCATTCTTTCCAAGAGCTTTGAAATCAGCGGGCTGGACGCCCCAGGGGAGGCGGAAGCGCTGACGAAAGTGCTTTCCAATCCCCTGACCAACAAGCTCAACTTTGAATCCGCCAGTGAAATCTCCGCCTCCCTGGGCCGTACGGCCCTGCTTCAGGGGGAATATGCGGGCATTACGGGCCTGATCCTGTGCTTCATCATGATGATCATCTACTACCGCTTTGCCGGGCTGGTGGCTATCATGGGCCTGACGATCAACGCCCTGCTTCTGCTGGGGGCCATGTCCATCTTCGGCTTTGAACTGACGCTGCCGGGCATTGCCGGTATCGTGCTGACCCTGGGCGTGGCGGTGGACGCGAACGTGCTGATTTATGAACGCCTGCGGGAAGAAAAGGAAGCGGGGCGCCCCTTCCGCGTGGCTATCCGCAATTCCTTTGACAAGGCCTTCTCCGCCATTTTTGACTCCAACATCACCTCCCTCATTACCGCCGTCATCCTGTATTGGATGGCTACCGGCACCATCAAGGGCTTTGCGGTTACGCTGACGGTGGGTGTCATTACCTCCATGATCGGGGCCATCCTGGTCACCCGCGTCCTGTTCTACTGGGCGGATACGGTGGGCCTGATGAAGGACGTCAAATTCCTGAACCTCTTCAAGAACAAGAGCAACATCAACTTCATGGGCCAGAAGATATGGTCCTGCTCCCTGTCCGCCATCCTGCTGTTAATCTGCCTGGTCGTGGGCGCCATGAAGGGCAAGGACTGCCTGGGCATGGACTTCACCGGCGGTTCCTCCATCTCCTACCTGGTGAACAAGGATGAAGTTCCCTTCCGGGAAGCGGAAAATGTGGTCAACAAGCTGGCCCTGACCCAGAAGGCCACGGTGCAGGAAGTGGCTGAATCCACGGACAGCAGCAAGGTGAACATCCTGGTCAACTTCTCTGACAACGCCCAGGACAAGACGGCCATCACCAACGCGCTGAACAAAGCCTTCCCCGTGTTGAAGGATGCCCCGTTCAGTGAAGAAACCATTGGCCAGTCCATGGGTTACGACACGCTCATCACTTCCGCCTGGGCCCTCTTCTTCGGCATTCTGGGCATCATGGTTTACCTGACGGTGCGGTTTGAATGGACCTTCGCCATCGGTGCCGTTATCGCCTTGACGCATGACGTGCTGCTGGTGCTGGGGCTGGTGATCATCAGCGGAACGGAGCTGAACGTCATCCACATCGGCGCGCTGTTGACGGTGGCCGGCTACTCCATCAATGACAAAATCATCGTGTTTGACCGCATCCGTGAATTCCTCCGGTTCTCGGACCCGAATGAAAGTGCGGAAAACATCATGAATGAGGCCATCAACCAGACGCTCTCCCGTACCCTTCTGACCTCCCTCTCCACGCTGTCCGTGCTGGTGTGCCTGTACTTCTTCGGTGGTCCTTCCATGGAAGACTTCGCCTGGACGATCTCCGCGGGCATCCTGATTGGCACGTACTCCTCCATCTTCATCGCCTCCCCGGCGGCCCTCCTGTTCTCCAGGAAGCATGGTCTGCACGCGGAAGTGAAGGAAGCCATGAAGGCCGGAGCCTGAGGGGCGGCAGGAAATTGATTCATTAACTCTGACCGGGGGAAGCTGCATGCCTCCCCCGGTCCGTTTCTTGGTGGAAGGAAGGGGAAGGGTTAAGTAAGTCCGAGAGTTTGCTGGGTAAGAGGGGTAAGAGGGGTAAGAGGGGTAAGAGGGGTAAGAGGGGTAAGAGGGGAATTCCCTATAATCCCTAAAGTTCCCTATGATTCCTATAACCCCTAATTCCTTTTCCCTGATAAGAAAAACCCCGCCTGCCGTAAGGCAGACGGGGCCGTCTCTCTGTTTCTGCTATGCGTTGCTGCGGGTGAACTTATTCATCATCCCCGTCTTCCTGCACCGGGGCGGGAGGAGGAGGCATGTCGTTATTGCCGCGGGCCGCCTTTCTGGCTTCCCTGCGGGCGGCGCGGCGGGCTTCCAGAGCCTTGGAGGCGTCCGCATTAAGCTGCGCCATTTCAGCTTCATTCAGCTTGCCGTCCTTGTCGGCGTCATACTTCTCTTCGATCAGGATCCAGCCGGCGGCCATGATCGGGGCGCGGTTGGGGTCCAATTGGGGGCGGGGGCCGTCCGGACGGTTGCCGCGGGGGCCGCGGTCTCCGTCTCCACGGCGTCCTTCACCGCCTCTGCGGCCTTCCGGTCCCCTGGGCGCGCGGGGGCCTTCAGCCCTGGGGCCTCCGGGACGGCGCGGACCGTCCATTCCGGGCGCTCCCGGTCCCTTGGGACCGCCGGGGGCCGCATGGTGCGGACCGGGCTGCCCGTGATGGGGCGGAATGGCCTGGAGCTCTTCCGGGGAAAGCTTGCCGTCGCCGTCCTTGTCAAACTCCTTGACCATTCTGGCGGCGTGGACTTCCTGGCGGGCCTTCATTTCCGCCATGCGCTTGGCGGCTTCCGGATGGTCCTTGGCCCAGTCGTCACGCATGGCTTTCTTTTCTTCGTCGGAAAGCTTGCCGTCGCCGTCCTTGTCATATTTCTTCAGCATCTCGGCCTTGCGGGCTTCCTGGCGGGCCTTCATCTCTTCCATGCGCTTGGCGGCTTCCGGATTGTCCTTCAGCCATTCGTCCTGCATGGCCTTCCTCTCCTCCTTGGAAAGTTTGCCGTCTCCGTCCTTGTCAAACTTCTTCAGGATGGCGGCTTTCTTCGCTTCCTGGGCTTTCTTGACGTCCGCCTGCAGAACGGCTATTTCCTCGTCGGAAAGCTTGCCGTCCTTGTCGGTATCGTACTTGGCCATCACCAGTTCTTCACCGATGATCATGATGCCGGGATCAATCCTCTTCAGCCGGAGTTCGGCCTGTTGCGGACGGGGACCCTGGCGGTTCGGGCCTCCTGCCCGGTTGCGGGGGCCTCCCCTTCGTTCAGGGGGCGGCTGCATTCCCGGAGCGTCGGAAGGGGAGACCGGGGCCGGGGGCGGCGGTGCGTCCTGGGCGAACGCGGAGCATGCGGCAAAGGCCGCGGCCATCAATATTTGCTTGGTCATATCTTTGAGTGGTGAGGTTAATGCGTTTCGGAAAGGAGCGCTGCCCTGCGGCGGTTTGAACGGCGGAGGCGCCTCCCTTTGCTAGGATGAACACCCGGTTTCCGTCCTGGTTGCAAAATAAAAACGTATGCGCCCCCGGCAGGGACGCCGGAACAGGCTAGGGCATTGCCGTCAATCCGGCTTTGGCGCCGGATTGGAAAGCGGCTGAGAATGAAAGAGATTGATAAAAAAAGACCGCAACCCCGGAAGGTTGCGGCTACAGCCGTGTCATGCGGGAAAAATTATTCTCCGGAAATGAAGCGGATATAGGCCAGCCACCACCGGTCGCCTCCCAGCAGCCAGATGAAGGCGGCGCTGAGCAGCGCGGGGCCGAAGGGGAGATTCCGGCCGAAGCCCATGCGTGAAATGACCGCCTGCACAATCCCCAGCAGGGAGCCGATGAAAAGGCAGAACACGGCGCCCTGCCAGCCGCCCATGCATCCGGCCATCATCAGAATCCACGCGTCTCCGGACCCCATGGCCTCCCGCTGCGCATGAATATCCGTCAGGCTCCCCTCCACGCTTTCCAGGTCTTCCAGCTGGAAAACGTCACCGTTCTCCAGCTCTATTCTGTCCTGGCGCAGGGTGACGGCGCCGGGCGGAAGAACTTTCCCGTCAATGGTGACGGAGCCTCCGGAAATGACGGCCTTGTCCGAGGCGCGGTGGAAAAGCATGGACCAGTCATGAGGCTGCCCGTCAATGATGAGCTGCAATTCCTCCTGCTCTGATTCCGGTTCCCTCAGGCTCCACGGGGCCGGAGCGTCAAAATGCTGCTTCCAGGTCCCGAACAGGAGTTTGCCCAGTTCAATCACCAGCCTGATGACGGCATATCCGGCGGCGCCTCCCAGCACCGCCGCCGTGAAGGCGTCTGTCCAGGTCATGACGTCATTGTCCGGCAGGAGAAAAGGATAAAGGGAGCAGGCCCCCACCCCTGCCGCGGCGCCGATGAGCGTCTGGGTGCGGAAGACGATCAGATGCTCCGCGTCAATGAAGATGATGACGATGGCCATGGCGCTCCATGCGCAGAGCAGGACGGCGGCCCCCGCGGAGGCATCCGCATACTTCCATCCCATGGCCGCGAAGAGCAGGGCCGTGAGCAGCTCCACCAGGCAGTAGCGGAAGCTGACAGGGGTTTCGCAGCAGGCGGATTTTCCCCTGAGAACCAGCCAGCTCAGCACCGGAATGTTCAGGTACCACGGGATGGGTTCCCCGCATTCCGGGCAGAAGGAGCGCGCCGGGTCATTCACGGAGATGCCCAGGGGCACCCGGTAAATGACCACGTTCAGGAAGGAACCTATGCACGCTCCCATCAGGCCGAAGACCAGGGGAACCAGCCACGCGGGAAAGGCTTCAGACATGGGATGGGGGGGAATAAGTCCTGCTGGGCGTCTGGTTGATGCGGTCGATCAGCAGCCTCAGCCTGCCGTAATTGCCGCGTTTGATGGGGAAGACGAGGCGCGGCAGGCGGTTCAGATGGGGCTCGTCCGCCTCGTCGGGCAGAGGCCCGGTCTGCACCATCTTTCCTCCGGGCAGGATAAGGTCCTGGAAGTCCCGTTCCAGATGCTCCACCCACTGGGCGGGCAGGTGCGTGTTCAGGCGGATGACGATGGTATCCTTGATAAAACGGTAGGAGTGGAAAATGCGGTAGAACCGGTCAATGTGCTCCATGGCCTCCGCCGGGTTCTTGGTGACGTGGATCAGGTGCAGGTCATCCTCGGAAATCAGGCCGGAATCCACCAGCTCCACGCGGATGAAGGCCAGCCAGTTCAGCCAGAAGGTCTTGCCGGGGGAGTCCAGCAGCACGACGGGGTAAATGGTGGCCTTTCCCGTCTGGATCAGGGTGAGGGTTTCAAACACCTCGTCCATGGTGCCGAAGCCGCCGGGGAGCGCCACCATGGCGTCGCTTTCCGCCACGAAATTCAGCTTTCTGACAAAGAAATAGTAAAAATTGATCAGCTTGTCGCTGTGGGCCACCACGTGGTTGGAGGTTTGCTCATACGGCAGGGTGATGTTCAGGCCGAAGGAGCGTTCCTCCCCGGCGCCTTCATTGGCCGCCTGCATGATGCCGGGGCCGCCCCCCGTAATGACCAGGTAGCCCTGGTCGCTGGCCTCCCTGGCAAAATCCCGTGCCGTTTCATAGGCAGGCTCGTCCTCCCTGATGCGGGCGGAGCCGAAGACGGAAATCTTGCGGATGTGGCGGTACGGCGCAAAAACGCAGTTGGCGCGGTACATCTCCCGCCCGGAGCGGATCAGGACGGTGAAATCATGGTCGGAAGCGGCGGACTGCGCCATGTTGATGCCGGTCTTGATATATTCCTGGAGGTAGCGGGGATCGTGCCGGGTGGAGGCTATCTCGGAGAGCTTTTTGACGATTCCTTCCAGAGCCTGGTAGCTGTTGTCCATGGACATGGTGGACGGGCGCCGCTGGTCTTCCCCCGTGAAATCCCTATTGTCCAAAAAATCAGGATGCTTCATGCAATTGTTGTGTAGGTTTGCGTCCACTATGCCAGATGACGCACGTTAAGTCACAGAAAATTTGCGGGAGGACATGAAAAGAGTTGATTGTTGAAAACAGATCGTTAAATTGCTCCCCGCACGGGCGTTTCCAAAACATGCCGTAGGTCCTTCAGGCGGGTTCTCCGCCGTGCCCGTGCTGGAGGGAAACCCGGTACATTACATACGATTATGTCGGAAAACGAAACCACTACTGCAGAAGAAACGGCCGTGACCACGCTGGCCCGCTTTGAAGTCCCCAGCCGTCTGGAAAAAATTGAAGACCCGAATGATGCGAATCATCTGACCTTCGTCGCGGAACCGTTTGAAAACGGTTACGGCCACACGCTCGGCAACTCCCTGCGCCGCGTTCTTCTGGGCTCTCTTGAAGGCGCCGCCATCACCTCCGTCCGCATCGCCGGCGCGCAGCATGAATTCTCCTCTCTGCCCGGTGTGGTGGAAGACGTGACGGAAATTGTGCTGAACCTGAAAAAAGTCAAGTTCAAGCACAACGGCAAGGAACCGCGCCTGCTCTCCCTGCGCGTGCACAAGCAGGGCGTCGTGACCGCCGCCGACATCGCCGACGACACCACCTACCAGGTGGTCAACCCCGATCAGATCATCTGCACCCTGGACCAGGATACCCTGTTTGAATGTGAATTCCAGGTGCGCGTCGGCCGCGGCTTCTCCACCGGCGACGAAAACAAGGTGCCGGACATGCCCATCGGCGTGATCCCGATCGACTCTATTTTCTCCCCGGTCACCCGTGTGAAGTATTCCGTTCAGAATACCCGTGTGGGCCAGATGACCGACTATGACAAGCTGACGCTTGAAGTCTGGACGGACGGCCGCATTGCCCCGGCAGACGCCATGCTCCAGGCCTCCGCCATTCTGCGCCACCACCTGGACGTGTTCGTCAACTATGACGACAAGCAGGTCAACTTTGAAGAAGCGCCTTCCGCCGTCCAGGACGAGGAAACGGCCCGCCTGCGCAAGCTGCTCAACATGAGCGTCAACGAAATCGAGCTTTCCGTGCGAGCCGCCAACTGCCTCAACAACGCCAACATTACCACCGTTGGCCAGCTCGCCATGAAGAGCGAAAGCGAAATGCTCAAGTACCGCAACTTCGGCAAAAAATCCCTCAACGAGATCAAGGACAAGCTGCTGGAACTGGGCCTTTCCCTGGGCGTCCAGGTGGATCCCTCCCTGCTTACCGGCCCCGTGCCGCAGGCCAAGCCGCGCCTGGGTCTGGAAGAGGAAAGCCCCGTGGGCCTGGCAGACCTGATTGCCGCCAACATCGAAGACGACGACGACTAAATCTCACAAAACCAACACACATAGAAAAATATCATCATGAGACACGGTGTAAAAACCTCCAAGCTTCAGCGCAACGCTTCTCACCGCAGGGCTTTGCTCGCCAACCAGGCATGCAGCCTCATCCTCAACGGACGCATCACCACCACCCTGGCGAAGGCCAAGGCCCTCCGTCCCTACGTGGAAAAGCTCATTACGCTTGCCAAGCGCGGTGACGTGCACTCCCGCCGCCTGGCTACCGCCACCATTCATAACACGACCGCCGTCAAGCGCCTGTTTGATGAAATCGCTCCCCTCTGTGCGGAACGCAAGGGCGGTTATACCCGCATCATCAAGCTGGGCCAGCGCCTCACGGACTCCGCTCTCGTGGCCATGATCGAAATCATCGATCTGCCCCGTGAAACGGCTGAAAAGGAAGAAGCTCCCGCTACCACGGAAGCCACGGCCTAAGGCCGTTCTCCTGAACCATCCGGTTTAACCCTCCGCCCCGGCCTCCTGCTGAGACCGGGGCGGATTTTTATTCACATTGAACGTAAGGTATTTAAGCCGGGATTAAGGCGTCAAGATCGCTCTTGCTTCTTTCTCCCCGGAACGGTATAATTCACGCCTTAACTATGGACGCAGTACTATTGTTTTCCGGACAAGGTGCCCAGAAAGTGGGCATGGGTAAAGATTTGTATGACCAGTATCCTGCCGCCAGGGCCCTGATTGAGCAGGCGGACAAGGCGCTTGGGGAATCCCTCTCCTCCATCATGTTTGAAGGCCCCGGCGAAGAACTGACGCGCACCTGCAACTGCCAGCCTGCTCTCTACGTGCACGGCCTGGCCTGCCTGGCCGTCCTGAAGGAACTGGTGCCTTCCCTGAACCCCGTGGCCGCCGCCGGTCTTTCCCTGGGTGAATTCACGGCACATGCCGCCGCCGGAACCTACTCCTTTGAGGAAGGCCTGCGCCTGGTCCAGAAGCGCGGCGCTTTCATGGAGGAAGCCTGCAACGCCACAAAGGGCACCATGGCCGCCATGATTGGCGGGACGGATGAAAACGTCATCAAGCTCGCCCAGGAATGCGATGTGGACGTAGCCAACTTCAACTGCCCGGGCCAGACGGTCGTTTCCGGCACGGAGGAAGGCGTGGACAAGGCCATTGCCGGAGCCAAAGCCGCCGGGTGCAAGATCGCCAAGAAGCTCAACGTGGCGGGCGCCTACCACTCCCGCCTGATGCACAGCGCCATGGTGAAACTGGCGGAGGAACTTAAGAATGTCTCCTTCGGCACGCCCTCCATGCCCGTTTACTGCAACTATGAAGCCCGCGTGGTGGAAGGCCCGGACGACATCCGCAACGTGCTGGAACACCAGGTATGCGGTTCCGTGCGCTGGACGGCCTCCATGCAGAAGCTGGTGGATCAGGGGCACCGCTTGTTCATTGAACTGGGGCCGGGCAAAACGCTGGCCGGCATGATGGGGCGCATCTGCAAGGATGCCACGGTCATTTCCATTGAAGACGTGCCCAGCCTGGAAGCGGCCGTTGCGGAGCTGAACAAGTAATTCTCCTGCACGGTAAATTTTAAACCGCCGGGACCGTCAGGGTTCCGGCGGTTTTTTCATTTCAGGCTTCCGGGGCGGCGTCCTGCGGGGTCGAGGGGGAACTACGGGAAAGCTTGATTTAAAGCAGGGAACATTTCCCGCCCGGTCAGCGTTCCGGTTCTTCCGCGGGCATCTTCCTCATGCCTCCGGTGAGGAGGTGCAGGTACATCAGCACCTTCCCCATGAAAAACGCCGTGGCGGGGATGAACAGCACTTCCATGTAAAGAATGGAGCGGAGCATGATGGAGTGCGCCACGCCGCACGCCAGAAGAAGAAGGGCAATGATGTAAAACAGAAGGCAGCTTTTGGGCGGCCGGCAGGAAAGCATGAATGCGGAGGCCCTGAGGCGCGCCAGGCGCTCATGCCGGCGCAGTTCCGCCGTGAGCGGCATCCAGCCCTGGGAATTCTCCTCCCGGATCATGGTGTCAGGGAGAATCTTCTTGGAAGTAAGCAGGGCATGGAGGTCCGCCAGGGAGACGGGGCCCACAATCTTGTCTTTGACCCGGTAGTGATATAATGGAATGCGTTGGGAAGCCATCCTCCTTACATAAGGCATGGAGGGAATTCCGTCAAGAAACAAGAACAGGGAAAAGAAGGAGCGGATTCCTAAAGAAGCTCTGCCAGTGAACGGATTTTGCTGGTTGCCTGGGAAAAATCCGCTTGCTCCGTCACCCGGTTCGGAATGGAGATGACGGGAATGCCTGCACGGAACGCAGCCGTGGTGCCGTTCTGGGAGTCTTCCAGCACCAGGCATTGTGCGGGCGGCACGCCCAGGTTTTCCGCCGCTTTCAGGAACAGGGCCGGGTCCGGCTTGACGGGAAGGCCGTCGTCACGGCAGACGACGGTTTGGAAAAAGGACATGATGCCCAGTTTGTTCAGCCAGCCGTCCACCCAGCGGTGGGATGAGCTGGAGGCCACCCCCATGGGCGTTCCGGCTGCCGCCAGGCGGCGGATAAGTTCACACGCGCCGGGCAGAAGGCCGGCGTGCTCCAGGTCGCGGACGATTTCCTCCTGCCTGCGGGCGTTGATGTCTTCCCAGTCGTAGGTGCGTCCCGTCAGTTGTTCCAGATGGTCTCCGGGGTTCCAGTGGGTGTAGCCGCTGCCCAGGCACTGGTTGAACAGATCCAGGGGCAGGGAATGGCCGCAGGAGGAGAACACGCGTTCCCAGGAGGAATAAATGGCGTACTCCGTATCCACCAGCAGCCCGTCGAAGTCAAAAATCACGGCTTTTGCCTGCCGGAGCAG
Organism: Akkermansia muciniphila; assembly: GCF_018709685.1. Classification (GTDB taxonomy): domain Bacteria; phylum Verrucomicrobiota; class Verrucomicrobiia; order Verrucomicrobiales; family Akkermansiaceae; genus Akkermansia; species Akkermansia muciniphila_E. The sequence continues at coordinate 12,276 of NZ_JABDHQ010000010.1, read as the reverse complement.
TTCGCGGGCTTTTTGGACGGCGGCAGGATGGTCAGGGTTGGTCATGGGCGGGCGTCTTTTTCAAGCCTTTCAGCATCTCCATGAAGCTTCTGTGGGCCAGCTTGGTCTGGAACAGGCGGATGGCGATGATGGTATAGATGATGTTGGGCATCCACGCTCCCAGCCAGGTGGGGAGGTAGCCTGCGGAGGCCAGGGTGGGGAAGAACTCATACAGGAACAGCATGGCCGCCGCCAGGAACAGGGCGATGCCGATGCCGGACATGGTGGACCGCCTCTGGAACGTGATGGCGGAGGGGATGGCGATGAATGTCAGGATGATGCAGGAGAACATGCGGGCTATCCTGACGTGCCATTCCGTTTGCAGGCTCCTGAGGTACTTGGCGTTCATGGTGCCGGCCTTGAGGATTTCCTGGAGGGCGGGAGTTCCCTGGGTGTCCACGCGTACGTTGGGGGAGATCAGCTGCCACGGAGTTTCGGAATACTGCTCTTTCAGCGTCCGGTACTCCAGGCCTTCAAAAACGGGCACGTCGTTCAGTTGCCGGGGCTCCTCCTGGGAATAATTTCTCCTGATGGCATGGCGGAACGTCCATGTTCTGGAAGCCGGGTCCCAGGAGGCCTCATCTGCAAACAGCTCGTATTCCATCTTGCCGGGCGCGCTGAACTGTTCCACGCGCACCTGCCTGAACGGTTCTCCGGGGGAGTCGATGCCGGGAGGATTGCCCAGGTACCAGATGCGGGACTCCGCATCGTTCTTGTAGATGGAGCTGCGGGAGGAGTCGTCATTTTTGTTCTGGCTCAGGGAGGAGAACATGAGTTTCCTGTACAGCGTGGAATTGGGCGCCCAGTGGAACCCGAAGATGCCGAAGTAGATAGCCGCGAACACGGCGCCGATGATGACCGGGGCGTTGATCCGGAGCAGGGACCTTCCGGATTGCAGCATGCCCGTGATTTCCGAGGAGGAGGAGAGCTTGGTAAGCGCCCAGAGCGTTCCCAGAAGAAGCGTATAGGGAAGGATCAGGTTCAGGATCATGGGCAGCTGGCTCAGGTAAAAGCGGAAGGTGCCTGCGAGGGGGGAGTCCAGGTTCATCAGGTCCCCCACGTTGTCCGCAAAATCCCCGATGATGTAAATCAGCGTCAGGATGGCCGTGCACATGATGAAGGCCGTGAACCAGGTGCGCGCCACGTACCTGTCCATGATGCCCGCCCGGTTGTACAGGAACATGCCCAGCGCCGGAAGAAAACACCCCACCAGGATGAGCCAGGGGCGCAGGAGCTGGGCCAGCGGATATTCGGACGGCGTGCCGGGAATCTCCCACTGCATCTGGGACCACTCCCGGGGCATCAGGAACCAGGCCGCCGTTCCTCCCAGCGCAAGCAGGAGGAGGAACGCGGACCATTGGCGGAAATGTCGGGCCTGGATTGCCATGAAAAAGGAAGGTGGGGCAAGGATGCCAGATCGGGGAAGGGAAATAAAGCGTTATTTGGCCGCCGGGAGGGTGCGGCAGGACGGCGGAGGATATTAGCCTGATAGAAGTTGGGGGTTGTCAACGTAAGCAGGATGGGATAGAACCTTTCCGATAACTGCCTTGCAGGCACCGTCTTTTCATGTTCAAACGTCTTGTTCAACTGTTTTTTCTGCTCATTCTTGCGGCGGTGGGCGTCCTGGTGTGGTTTGCCTGGTATGTGTCCACCCCGCTGCTCGTTCCCGTGGGCGGGGATGAGGCTGCCGATTCCCCTGTGGCGGATTCCCTGGCGATGGAGCCTGTGGAGGCCGTCTCCGCGGACGGCACGGCCATTGAAGGCTATCTGGTGCGTCCGGGCCGTCCGGAGGCCCTGTCCCCGCGCCAGAGCCGCGTGCGGGATGCCTTGAAACTGCGCGGCAACATGCCGCATCTGGAGGCAAAGCCGGAGCTGGTCGTGATAGCCACTTCCTGGGACCAGGGGGTGAAAGGTTCCCTGCCGCTGGCGGAAGGCCTGACCGGGGCCGGGTACACGTGCCTGGTATGGAATCCGCGCGGGAAGGATAACGCCCGGAAATTCTGCACTTACGGATTGAAGGAATATGCGGACGTGACGGCTCTGCTGGACGCTGTCTCCCGGAAAGAGGGGGGGCTGCCGCCCGTGGCCGCCGTGGGGCAGGGCTTTGGCGCCGCCGTGCTGCTGAAAGCCGCGTCTGAAGATCCGCGCATCCGCTGCATGGTCAGCATGGACTGCTTCCCGTCCCTTAAAACCGTGGCTGTGCGAGAGATGGAGCAGGACTGGGGCAAACCCCTCTGCTACGCCGCCTACTGGCTTCTGGACGCCGGCGTGGACTGGCGGGCCAATTTCAGCACGTTTGACGTGGCTCCGGTGGATGACGCCCTGAAGCTGGACTATCCGGTCATGGTGGTCTGTACGAACCAGTACTTCTTCTCCACCCTGGAGGACTGCCTGAGCATTTACGATTCCCTGAAAAACGAGAAAAAACAGTTGTATGAATCCATCCGTGAAGGGGAGCCCTACGGCACCCGGGAACGGACCTTCCTTCACTCCATTGAAGGAAAGAAGGGGGAGAAATTTGAGAAAACCTACAAGGTCAATGTCTACGCGGGGGATGACGAGCTCCAGGCTGGCATTGCGGAATGGATTCACGAGAATACGCGCATGCCCATGCCCAGGGTGTTGTCCCATGAATCCTACAGTGCGCCCGCTACGGGCACGGCGCCTTCCGGTTCATGAACCGGGCCTTCCCCTTTGCTGATGATCCCGTGAGTGCCAATCAGGAAAACACCCGTGAACTCCGCGAGAACCGCCGCAGGCGCAGCCGTTTCATCCTGCCTGCGCCGCGCCATCTGGCCGCCGTGGCGGTGGGCGCCCTTCTTGCCGCCGTGCTGGTGCACTACCTGGGCTTCATCGTTCTGAGCTGGTTTGACCTGGGCATCCATGTGCATAAGGCGCCCGCGCTTCCGGCGGACCGGATGCCCGTGCCTGAGAAAATTGTGCTGAGAGCGGATGACCGCCCGGCTCCGGAGGTGGCGGAAGCCGTTGAAACGCCGGACATCGAGCAGCTTGAGGATGCCCCCCCGGAATTGCCGGACCTGGAGGACATGGTGCTGGAAGACGTGGTGATCGCTCCCGGGGAAACCAGCTTCTCCGCTGATCCGGTAGCTCCGTCCGTGCCGGAATCACTCTCCCCCAAAATGCCGCAGGTGGATATGAAGGCCGTCGCGCAGGGACTGCCGGAGCCTTCTCCGCCGGAGGCATTGAAAACCTCTCCCAGCCCGGCGACGATCAAGACGGCGGAGCCGGACATGGTCAACCCGGACGAATGGTATAACAACAAGCTCAAGGGTGCGGGCGGCCAGGATGATTCCCACCTGCCGGACGGCAGCAAGTCCCTCTCCCAGTTGATGGCCCAGTCTTCCCTGGGGAAAGACAGCGGATACAGCAGGCTGGGCGCGGACCTTCTGTTTGAATACAACAAGGCGGTGATGAAAAATTCCGCCCGTCTCAGCATGCTCCAGCTCGCCGGGCTGATGATGAAAAATCCGGATACGATCTTCATTGTGGAAGGGCACACGGACAGCTTCGGTTCTGAAGAATACAACGCCGTGCTCTCCCTGATGCGGGCTAATGCCGTGCGCCAGTGGCTGAAGGATAACGGCATTGCCCTGACGCGGCCGAACGGGGAAAGCAGGCTGTACATCCGCGCGTGCGGGGCTTCCCGTCCGGTGGTCTCCACCAGGGGTGACCAGAATGCGCAGGCGGCCAACCGCAGGGTGGAAATCCATATGCGCAAGCCGGGAGAGGAAATCCCCGCAGGAAGCCTGCCCGCCACGTATGCCGTGGACATGAACACTCCGATTGCACGCCAGGTGCGTGCCGGAGTGGGGGCCCGGGCTAAAGTCCCCGCTTCCTCCGCAGAAAGGAAGGTTCCCGCCGCCCGTCCCCCGTCTGCCGTTCCGGCAGCGCGCCCCGCTCCTGCGCGTCCGGAGAAGCCCCGGCCGCGGCAGGAAGACATTCCCCAGGCGGAACCTGTTCCGGAAACCATTCCGTCCGCAGAGCCCGTGGATGAGCATATCCCTTCGGCGGAGCCGGTGGAGGAGGATATTCCCCTGGCGGAACCCGTTGTGCGTGCGGAAAGCCATGCCGGGGTGAAGGGAGGGCTGGCCTGAAATGGAATTGATGCGTTTTCTGCCGGTCCGCTCTCTCCCGTTGCCGGAGCAGGCCCGGTATCTTTTTTCCTTCGACTTTGACGATACCCTGTTCACGATGGGCGGTCCCGTGGAGGAAAGGCGCGTGTTTTTCAGCATCATGCGTGAACTCCGGGCACGGTACGGAGCGCTGTGGGGCATCAATACGGGGCGGGACCCCGTTTACCTGAGGGAAGGGCTGATGGACCTCTTCCATGATGACCCGGAGGCGTTTGCCCCGGACTTTACGGTTACGATGGAGCGCAACGTGCATCTGGCTGACGCGGAGGGAAGGCTGATGCCCGGCCTTCCGTGGAATGACGCCTGCGCGGTGGCCCATGATGACCTGTTCAGCCGTTACGGCGGCTTGCTGGAGGAGCTGATGGCTCATCTGGAAGGCCGTTTTTCCGGGCTGGAGCTGCGGAGGCAGGACAATGACGCCTTTTCCCTGGTGGTGAATGACGCCTGCGGTCTGGACGACGTCTCCTGCGTCATCCGGGACAGGGTGGGCCTGTATGAGGAAATCGTGACGCAGCGTGCCGGGCCCTACCTGCGCTTCAGCCACCGTGACTATAACAAGGGAACCGCGCTGGCTTTTGTGGCCTCCCGGTTCGGCGTACCGCCCGTCCGTGCCGCCATCTTCGGAGACGGGCACAATGACCTGGACGCCATGCGGCATTTGCCGGAGGCGTTCCGGTGCTGTCCCTCCAATGCGGCGGCGGAGGTGAAAGCCATGGTCGCTTGCGGCCATGGATACATCAGCCCGGAACCGCGCACCCGCGGCGTGCTGGACGGCCTGATGCACGGGGCGCTCCCCCATTTCCGCATGAACATGGATATTCCGGAGGCGGATTCCTGAAGACCGGGCGCGGGAGGCTGATCCCGGGAAGGCCTGTTTGGCGTATTCTTCCATGAAAAATGCCTGTGGAAAAGGAAGAATCAGATTGACAAGGAATGCCTGCAATGAGGAAATGATGACGATTCATTCCAAGTTCCGATCACATGAACAATCCTTCTTTCTCCCGTAACGTATTCAGAGGTTCCGCCGTGGGGTGGTTTTTAGTGCTGCTGCTGGTTTGCGGGGCTGGAGCCGGGTATTATCTGTACCGGGATAATGTGGAGAAAAGGGAAGCGGCCCGGGAACTGGCGGCGGAACGCAAAGTGAAGGAAAAGGCGGCCAGGGAAGCTGCTGAAAAGCAGAGGATAAAGCGGGAGCGGGAAATCCGGGAAAAGAAGGAAAAGGAACGGCAGGAGGCGCAGAAGGCCAGGGATGCGGCCTTGGAGAAGAAAGCCCGTGAGTCCGCGGAAGCGTCCCGGAAGCTCCGGGAGCAGGCGGCACAGGACGAAAGGGAGAAACAGAGGAGGGAGGAGCTGGAACGGCGCGAGCGTGAGGAACAGGCCCGCAGGCAGGAGGAGCCCGTTCCCGTGGAGGAAGAGGAGCCGGAACCGGAAGGGCTCTTCCCCCAGCCCGTGAAAAACGTGATGCCGGAGCTTTCCGTCTACGCCACCCCCAGCAAGGATGAAATCCCCATGGATGCGGACAAGCCGCTGGAAACCTGGTCATGGGACAAAGCTGAAAAGATGGCGGGAATGGAGGAATTCCCCACGGGCGCCGCCCCGTGGAAGAGTGGGAATGATGCCCGGCGCATGCAGGAGCTTCTGGAAAAATGCCGTGAATGGAAGGACGCCAAGCCCTCCGGGCTGAAGGCATGCCCGGCGGCAAAGGATTTCCCCGGCGTTCCGGAAGATGGCGCCCAGCTTGTCCGGCGTACGGTGGAAATAGACTCCAACATCGGCGGCTGGCACAGCACGGGGCTTTATGCGCCTCCCGGGGCGGAAATCTCTTTCTCCCTGTCCGGCGCGCCCAAGGACAGCTCCATCAGCGTCCGCATAGGGTGCCATACGGACAGCCTGCATAAGCTGGATGAATGGAAGCGGGTTCCGGAAATAACCATGCAGGTTCCGGCGGACCGGGGCCGCGTGAAAATGGCGAACCCGATGGGCGGCCTGGTATACGTGAATGTGGGCCAGCGTTCAAAGCGCGGGAAAGTCTTCAAGGTGCAGATTTCCGGAGCCGTTCCGGCGCCCCTCTTCATCATGGGGAAAACCACTCCGGAACAATGGGCCGCGCAATTGGAAAACGCCAGGGCGCCGTGGGGGGAAATCTCCATGCCCCGCCTCATTGTCACGATGCCCCTGGAGCAATTGAAACGGTGCCCGGACGTTCAGAAAGCGGCTGAATTCCTGCAAAAAAACATGGGGCTTCAGGACTGGATCATGGGGTGGGACACCAAGCCGGACCGCCTGCACCACCCCATGCGTTTTGTCGTGGACAGGCAGATTTCCGCCGGGGCCGGGCATTCCGGGTACCCCGCCATGGGCACGAAGGATTGGACGGACTCCATAGCCAGCGGCTCCATCATCCAGTCCGGAAGCTGGGGGCTGTGGCATGAACTGGGGCATAACCACCAGTCCCCCCCGTTTACGATGGAGGGGCAGACGGAAGTCTCCGTCAACATCTTCTCCATGGTCTGTGAAGTCATGGGAACCGGGAAAAACTTCGAATCCTGCTGGGGCGGCGGCATGGGGCCGTACGGAATGAGCGCGGAGATGAAAAAATACTTCTCCGGCGGCCAGACCTACAATGAAGCGCCCAACAAGGTTCAGCTCTTCTTCTGGGTGGAACTGATGTACTACCTGGGCTTTGACGCCTTCCGGCAAGTGGCTCTCCAGTTCCATGACAAGCCGTATGACAACGGCAAGCTGAGCGATGAAAAGAAATGGGAATGGGTCATGAACGCTTTCTCCAAAGTCACGGGAAAGAACATGGGGCCTTTCTTTAAAATCTGGCGCATGCCTGTCTCCGAACGCGCCATGGACAGGATGAAAAACCTCCCCGTGTGGCTGCCCTCCAAGGACTACCCGGCCTGTTACACGGCTGGGGAATAAACGGAACCCAGAGGGGGAGAGGGGACCGTTGCCGCACTCGCGTCTGGACGGTTCCGGCGGCGGGGGCTACGATGAAGGGGCTGATGAAATGGCTGAATGACTGGCTGGGCTTCTTCAAGCCCCTTCAGGTAAGGAACCTGCAAATCTTCTGGTCCGGACAGGCAGCCGCCCTGATCGGGATGTGGCTGCAGGTCACGGCCATGGGTATCCTCGTCTATGAAATTTCCGGCGGCTCCGCTACGGCGGTAGGATTGCTGGCGGCGCTCAATGCGCTCCCCTTCTTTCTGGGCGGCATGCTGCTGGCGGGGCTGGGAGACCGCTTTGACCGCAGAAAACTGCTGATCGCCGTGCAGTGCGTCCAGTGGCTGGTGGCTGTCGGCCTGTTTCTGCTCACGATTCTTGGCATGCTCCAGCTATGGCACCTGTATGCCGCCGGGCTGGTGATGGGCGTCAACCAGACGGTGGGCTTCCCCACGCAACAGGCTTTTGTGGGAGACCTGATCCCCCGCAGGCAATTGCAGGAAGCCGTGGGCATGTACTCCCTGGTATTCAATACCTGCCGCGCCATAGGCCCGGCGCTGGCCGGATACATCATTGCGGAATGGGGGGCCGGAACCGCTTTTGGCGGCAACGTGGTGGCAAGCCTGCCGTTGATTGGCTGCCTGGTTTCCCTGAAAGGGCGCATCACGGATGCCTGCGCCCCCAGAAAACAGCGCGGAGCCGGAAGAAAAGCCTCCGGGCTCAAGGCCGTCCTCTCCTCACGCAGCCTGCTCTTCATCATGATCAGCGCGCTGATTCAGAACATCTGCGGGCAATCCCTTTACCAAATTGTTCCGGCGCTGATGCACGGGAACCCCCGGAATACCGGCCTCATTCTGGGGGCTGTAGGGGCCGGGGCCATGGTCAGCATCCTCTTTGTCCTGCCGTTTGCGCGCAAAAGTGACAGGGTGGGGGCCAAGCTCTCCTCAGGCACGCTGTGGATGGGAAGCGCGCTGTGCGTGGCGGGCATCATCCCCGTGGTGGAAATACAGGCCGTATGTTTCTTCTTTGCCGGGCTGGCCACATCCTCCCTCTTCGTGACCTCCTCTTCCGCCGTGCAGCTTCTGGCCCCTCCGGAACGCAAATCCGCCATTCTGGGGTTGTTCAGCATCGTCACCATCGGAGTGCAGCCCCTGGCTGCCATGGGCTGGGGCGCGGTGGTGGATGCCTGGGGAGTCTCCACGACGATCATCATGGCGGGAGGGCTGGAAGCCCTCTTCTCCGTCTGGATGCTGAGCGTCCCGTTCTGGCGCAACTTCAGGTTCTCCCCGGAAGAAAGCCCCGGGACAACGTGACTTCTCCCTGCCGTTGGCGGGATGGACAATGCTTGCGGACTCCTGGCCACGTGCGCCCGTCAGTGACCGGGTTTTTCCCCGTGCTCGGAATAGCTGATGCCCAGCATGCAGATATCGTCCGCCTGATTGGTGCAGCCCGTGAATTTGGCCACGCAGGTGAGCGCCTGGTGCACGAAATCCTTGGTGCTCCTGGGAGAGGAGCTGTTGAAATAATCAATCAGCCTGTGCACGCCCAGTTCCTCCCCTTCCGGGTTGGCGGCTTCTGTCAGGCCGTCCGTATACATCAGGACGCGGGAACCTGCCAGTAGCGGGAACTGGGCGTTCTGGTAGGTGGCGTCATCCAGCAGGCCCATGGCGATGCCTTTTGGCAAGGGCATCTTGCGGGCAACGCCGTCCGGCCCCAGGATGATGGGGTGCGGATGCCCCGCCGTGGAGGCGGTCATGACGCCGGTTTCCAGGTCCAGGTAAACGTAAACGGCAGAGGCGAACATGGTGGTGTTAGCCCGTTGCAGAATCTTGGCCAGCTGGTGGTTCAGGGAGGTAAGGAACGCCGCCGGATTATCCGCCAAATGGGACAACTGCTCCATCAGGCCGCGGAGCATGGAGGCAATGAGGGCGGCGCGGATACCGTGGCCCATCACGTCGCAGACGATGGCCCCCACGCCCGAATTGCCCACGGGAAAAGCATCAAACCAGTCGCCCGCCACCCCCTCTGAAGGAGTGAAAATGTGGTGGAAATCCACATGGCGCGTCAGGCCGTGCTCCGTATGGGAGCGGGAAGGAATTTCATACGGGAGCAGCGCGAACTGGATTTCCCGCGCCAAATCTATTTCCTTCTCCAGGGACTTGTTCCGTTCTTCCAGAATGCGGGCTGTCTCCGTGGCCTTGATCTCCGTCTTCACCAGCTTGGTGACGTCGCTGGAAATGCCCACGATGCCCTTGAGGTCTCCGTTGCGGCCATACCACGGGAACTTGCTGATCTGGCTCCAGGAATCATCCTTGTGGAGCCATGTCTCATGGTGCAGGCGCGCGCGGATGGGGCGTCCGGTCGCCATGATGTCCAGCTCCTCCTTGCGGGAAATATCGGACATCGTCTGATCGAAAAAGTAACCGTCCGTCCGGCCCGTCAGGTCCGCCGGGGTGGGGACGCCCAATTTATTGGCCGTGGCCGTGTTCGCCAGGACGAAGCGCGATTCCCGGTTCTTGAAATAAATGCTGTCCGGAATGTGCTCAATCAGGGTGTGGAACAGGTCCCTGTCCTCCGCCGCGCGCAGCTCCGCCGTTTTCCGCCGGGTAATATTCACCCATACGCCCACCAGCATGACGGGGCGGCGCTGCTTGTCCCTGCGCGCCAGTCCGTTGATGCGGACCCAGCTCCAGCTCTTGGAATTGAGCTTCTTCATCCGGATCTCAATGCGCATGGGCATGTGGGAATGGCCGTCCAGATAACGGCGCACCTCCTGGGAAAAGAACGCCTGGTCCTCCTCATGAATGGTCAGCTCCGGCTGGGTAAAAATATTGGGAGCCTTCTCCTTGCGGCTGGCCCCCATCATCGTCAGGCAGCGGTCCGTGTAATGGATGACGCCCGTCTTGATATTCCAGATATAAAAACCCTCTTCCGCCGCCGCCAGGGCCATCTTGATCTTATCCCAGGTAAAAACCTTCTGGGCGGAATGTCTGTTGCGTGAGGGCGGCATTGCAGTTGCCGTTATCTAACGACAAAACGTCTGCCTTGGCAAGAGGCAAAATAAAGGAATCATTCCTGAAAAGGCGGACGGCAGGGGAAAAGCGGGGAATGCTCCAATCCCGGCGCAGGCGCCCGCGGCTACCTCTCCTTCTCTTCTTCCTGGTATTGAAGGAATTGCAGCTCTTTCTTCAGCGCGCTCCCCACGCGGTGCTTCGCCAGGTACACCTGGGCGATGGTGACGCCAAGCTGCCTGCGGACTTTGGCAGCATCCCACTCCCGCAGCACGTAATAATCAAAAATCTGGAACTGCTTGGGGGATACCTTCGCCTTGACGCGCTCCAGAGCCGCCTGCAGCAGGTTATTCTGCCACTCCCGTTCCCACACCTGGTCAAAATTATTCTTCCCTTCGTCCGGAATCTTGTCAATGGGGTGTTCCTGGGTCTCTGTGGCGTCCGGACTCATCAGCATGGCCGTATCCTTCTTCCGTTTGCGGAACTGGTCGTTGATGCGCCAGCGGGTCATATTCCAGAGCCAAAGCTTGAAGGAACCCTGTTCCGGCTTGTAAATATTCTTCTTGCTCTGCTTGGCAATGGAAAGGATGGTCTCCTGCACCACGTCCCAGGCTTCGTCCTCCCTCAAACCGGCCTTCAGGGCCACGGAATAAATCAGCCGCCAGTAGGTGCGGTAAAATTCATCCCACGTGCGCTGGTCCTCCCAATTCTCCAGGCGCGCAATCAGGCTTTTCCTGGTATGTTCCGCGTATTGGGAAAGTGACTGTTCGTCAGGCTGGGACTCGTTCTGGGGTTGCAATGGAGGCACATTCATGGTTTATCATGAATTACGGATGAAAGTGAAGTGAAAGCCGAGTAATAAGCTGAAAATTTTACGAGGCTGGACCTGTATATTCACTACGTCCTCCATGGAGAAAATCTTTCAAGACAACGGGCATGATCAGGAAAACGTCAAAACGCAGGGGATCCTCCGTCATTGCCGCCCTGATTGTACTATGTGCGGTGCTGGGCTACGGGCTGACGGAATGGAAACCGCTTCTGGATATGCCGGAGGCCGTCCCTGCCCAGCCGGGGGAAGCGCGACAGTCATCTGTTCCGGAAAAAGTGGAAATCCCGGACAAAGGGGAGCCTGTCCGGATGCTGACCATGAACGCGGGCAACTACTTTGTTCCGGAAGACCCGCGGAGAAGCAACTTCCAGGTAAAATACAAGCCCGTGGAGGCGCGGGAAGCCCTGGCGGAACTGGTCCGGCAATCCGGGGCGGAAATAGTGGGGCTGTCTGAAATGGGTGGAGAAGCCGCCGTGCGCGACTTGCAGATGCGGCTGAAAAGAAAAGGCGTTCAACTGCCGCACAAGGTGCTGGTCATGCGGAACGGGGAAGACCGGGGGCTGGCCCTCCTCTCCAAATATCCCATCGTGGACAACCGTTCTGTGACGGACATGCCTGTATCTGGAGAAACGAAGAGGAAAAAAACAATGCTGCGCGGCATTCTGGACGCCACGGTGAAAACGCCGGATGGGCGCCTCTTCCGCCTGATGGGCATTCATTTGAAATCCCGCCTCAGCCGCGACGGCTCTGCGGAAGACACGCGGCGCAGGGAGGCCTACGCCTTGCGGGACTACTTGAATAAAGTCATCGCCTCCCAGGACGGCATGCCGCTGCTTTTGTACGGAGACTTCAATGACGGTCCGGCGGACAGCGCCGTGCAGGTTATCCAGGGCCCGGCGAAAACGGAATACCGTTTAAACCGCCTGAAACCCAGGGATTCCCGCGGAGAAACCTGGACCATCTACTACGAAGACGGAGACACCTACCACTCCTTTGACCACCTCTTCCTGAACAATACCCTGAAAAAGCGCCTCGGCCGCAACCCCCCCATGGGCATCCTGGACTCTCCCCCCTCCCGCCAGGCCAGCGACCACCGCGGCGTATGGGTGGAATTAAGGTAGATAAGGATGATTTATTATAAAGGAGATGTGTAATAAATATTTGTTAGATTTTTCCTTTCATGCAATGGATATTTTTTTCAATATGAAAATATATTTGAAAAAAATATAAAAAATAATATTCTAACAAGAGTGAAATTGTAGTGCTGATCCTTAGCATTGCCAACTCCAATAAC
>NZ_JABDHQ010000001.1 GCF_018709685.1 Akkermansia muciniphila | reverse complement strand
GGATAGCTTACATTGAAAGGGTTATAAGGGAAAGGACGGCTATTCCCTGAAACCAGGGCATTTGCCAGTACCCCGTGCACCAGTTTTACCTGCGCATCTTCATGGCTCTGGAAGGTATACTCCTGGTCCATATGGGAGACGGCCACCTTCTTCCTGTAAAGTTCAGCGGGCCTGCTTTTCCGCTTGAGGCTCCACTTCCCTTCCGGGGCCAGCGGAAAAGCGGGGCTGACCAGCGCCAGGCGCTCCCCGTGCCCGGTTCCGGCGTTTCCGGATACCCGTGCAACCACGGCATCCACCACCCGTCCGTGGCTGTTTTCAAAATAAAATGCGGAGGAATCCTCCCGGAACCCCTTCTTTCCGGGCAGATACCGCAGCAACAGGCTCCCTCCCTGTTCCAGCGTTCCATAATCCGCCGGATTAAGCAAATATTCATTGTCTTCCAGAGCCACCGCCACGCCATCGGCCAGGGGAGCGTTTTCTCCCGCCGCCGGCCTTCCACCGGAAAGGGACGCTCCCGCGCACATCCCCGCAACACCGACGAAACAAGTAATAAAAGCAATATTCAACATGATGACGGATAAAAAGGTGCGCGGCGTATACACCTTGCTTTTCTGGCTGTCAAATGGAATGTCTGTTTTTTATCATTCTGCTGGAATACAACACCATACTCATGACGATCTGTCCTTCTCCCCCGTAAACGGGAAAAAAACAGGGTTGCGGAGCGCCTCGTAAAAACAGCCAGCCATGTAAAAAAATCCTTGCCTGAGCCCGGTATTTCCCCGGAAATACAAAACAAAAACGGAAGGAGGCGGTGGCTGCCGCCGCTGGAAAAAAGGCCCGGGATCAGGCCATCATGTCCATGTTCGGGTCCTTCCAGGCCGGGTCATATCCCTTGGCGTAGCTGAACACGTGCTTGTGCATGTATTCAAAGTACTGTTCCTTCTGCATGGGGGTAAGCCGTTCCCAGATGGCCACGTTCAGGGCACGGCACACCTTCTGCATCATTTTCAGGGTAAGCTGGCGGCCCTGACGCGCTTTCTGGACCTGCTTGTGAGTAAGCTGTTCCGGAGAAATCTCCACCAGGTCGTGGTTGGTAAGATGCCAGCGCTTCATCAGTTCATCCAGGGGCTGTTCTCCGTGATTGCGTTCCGTTCCTGTAGCTTCCTCTTCCATACGCCTTTCTTCGTGCCCTATTTCCGGAAAATAGGCAATACATCATTGCCGCATCAGCACTTTTTTTGTATTTCCAGTTGCCCGGCGTGCTGATACATGGTTCAATCCCGCTCTGTTGCAATAAGATGATTAGCGAGAAAGAGGAATTACTGGAATGGCGCAAGCGCGCCACCGCACAGCCCATGGGACGCGTGGTCCTGGACCTGGAGGCAGACAGCCTGCACCGCTACCAGGAAAAGATTTGCCTGATCCAGTACGCGGATGAAACGGGCTCCTGCCTGATTGACCCTCTCTCCATTGAAGACATGGGGCCGTTTTACAACTGGCTGAAGGAAACGGAAGTCTGGATGCACGGGGCGGATTATGACATGAGCCTCTTCCAGAACGCCTGGGAAACGCTGCCCGCCATGATCTGGGATACGCAGACTGCGGCGCGCCTGCTGGGTTTCCGCCAGTTCGGGCTGGCCGCCTTGGTGGAACACTTCCATAACGTCACGCTGAGCAAGTCCTCCCAGAAGGCGGACTGGGCGCGGCGCCCCCTTTCCCCCACCATGGTGACCTATGCCCTGAATGACGTCAATTACATGCTGGACATGGCGGACAAGCTGACGGCGGCCCTGCGGGAAAAAGGGCGCATGGGCTGGTTTGAAGAAATTTGCAGGCACTCCATGGACCGCGCCCGTGAACGCCATCTGGCCGGCCATCAGGACCCCTGGCGCATCCAGGGCTGCGGCAAGCTGAACCGGAAAGGGCTGGCCGCCCTGCGGGAGCTGTGGACCTGGCGTGACTCGGAAGCCAGGGCATGGGACAGGCCCGCGTTCATGGTCTGCTCCAACGCGGACCTCATCCAGTGGAGCCTGGCCCTCCAGGAACAGCGCGCCGTGACGCCTCCTCCCCGCTTCCACGCCCACAGGCGCAGCCGGTTCATGGACGCGCTCCAGAAATTCTACCTGCTGGATGAAGACGACTATCCGTGCCGCCCCCGCATCCAGCGCCGCCAGCATTCCGACCAGTTTGAAGCCAACATGGACAGGCTGTGCAAGCTCAGGGACCGGAAGGCGGAAGAACTGGGCATGGAAGGCTCCTTCCTCATCACCAGGGCCTCCCTGGAAGCCATTGCGGAAGATGAGGAAAAGGGCGTCTCCACCCTGCTGAACTGGCAGAGGGAAGCCCTGGGTCTTTAATCACGGCTCCGTTCTCCCGGGACGCGCCCGGCGCACGTCCTGAACCGGAAATCCCGCAGAGGGAATATTACCGCGGGCGGCTCCATGACTTAAACGGAGTGATTTGCCTCTTTTCTTTCTCCCGTCGCTTCATCTAGGATGCGGGCGCACTCACGCTCCTGTTTAACTGATTCACCTGCCAGCCATGTACCGTCCCCTTACCCTCCTAGTCCTGCTGGGCGCTTTCACCGCCCAGGGCAGACAGGCCGGAACCGAATTGCTCCGCCCGGACCAGCCTGAACCTCCGGCCCACCTGCTGGCGGACATCAATTTGCTGGGCGGGGATTACGGGGATGAAACCGCCCCCATTCCCAACGATTCCCTCACCCAGGCCCTGACCGGCCTCCATTCCAAGGCGCACCGCGCCGGGCTGGAATTCCTGGTGGAAAACGCCTTTTCCTACAATTCCATCCACCACCCGGCTCCGGACAAGCCCGGCACCCAGCTCTGGTACCTGCTGCACGCCCATGCCAATTACCGCCTCATCCAGGCCCCCCGGAACCGGGAGACGTGGCTGAAGCTGGAGCTTTCAGGCTCCACCGCCCTGACCGGGAAGACGTGGAGGGGCGGCAACATGAATGACGCCATCGGCCTGACGGGAGACACGCACACGGACATCTTCGGCGAGAGGATTTTTTTCCTGCCGGAAATCGCGCTCCTGCAAACTTTCAACCGGGGGAAAAGCGCCATCGTGGCGGGCGTGGTGAACCAGACGAACTATTTTGACACCAACAGCTACGCCAACTCCTCCTTCGGCCAGTTCTGCGCCTCCCCCTTCGTCAACAACCAGGTGATCCCCATGGCGGATTCCAACCTGGGCATCATCTTCCAGCACCAGTTCCACGCCCAGTGGTACGCCATGCTGGGCGGCAACTTTACCAGCTGCCCCCAGAACGCCTCCCCGCTGAAGCACACGGACGGCAAGAACTTCAACATCCTGGCGGAACTGGCGTGGGTGCATGATTCCGGCGCCGTGAAGCTCACCCCCTTCATGGCCCGCACCAATGAACTGCCGGACGGGGAGGAGAGAAAGAACCTCAATACCGTGGCCGGAATTGCCCTGAACGTGGAGCAGCAGCTTGGCTCCAGCCCGTGGAAGGCCTTCTGCCGCGCCGGGTGGAGCGATTCCACGCGGGACAACCTCTGCGGCGCCGCCGTGCAGTGGTCCGGCGGCCTCGTATGCAGCCAGCCGCTCCAGCACCTGGGCGTGTGCGGGGAGGGAGAGGCCAACCAGTTCGGCATTGCCCTGGCCGTGACGCGCCCGGACGACGGGAGCATGGCGGAAGGACGCTCCAGAAGCAAAAAGGAAGTGGTGATGGAATGCCATTATAACATTTCCGTGACCCCCTGGTTCCTGGTCCAGCCCTCCCTGCTGTGGATCTCCAACCCGGCGGGCAGGGATGACACCGGAAACGCCAGCGTCTTCCGGCTGCAAACCATCCTGACCTTTTAAAGTCCGCCGGAGCAGGCGGCGGAAGAATCCCCTCCCCTTTATTTTAACGGAAGGTCCCCTTTTCCGGCAGACCCACGGCCATTCCCCCGCCATCATGCCCTCCAGCCGCCATTCATACGCCCTCCTGATCGCGGTCAGCGCCTGTGCGCTGGCCATCTGCTTCACCCTCTGGCGCAGCAGGCAGAAGAAAAATGAAACGGCGCGGGAGTATGCGGCGCTGGTGATGCCGGGGCCGCGCCGGGAGAGCACTCCGGCCCAGCAGAGGAAGCTTCTTGAAATCCTCGGCAGGAACCCGGATGAAGGTTCACCGGAGAAGCCCGGCCCCGGAAGCGCCGGGGCGCTCCGGCAGGAAAAAACGGGGAACCCCCTTCCTCCCGGGGGCCGAGAAAAAATCTTTTCCGGCCCGGCGGAGCGTGCTAGGGTGGAGGCGATGAACCACGCCGATTTAGACCAGTTGCTGATCCTCCAGGAGAAGGACGTGCGGATTTCCAAACTCCGGAAGGAGCTGGCCTCCCTGCCGGAACAGAGAACACGCCTGCTGCGCCAGATGGAGGCCATCAAGCAGAAGGCCGTGGCCGCCAAGCAGGAAGTGGCGGGCATTGAAAAGAGCATACGGGACGTGGAGGCCACCGTTGAAACGAAGCGCGCCTACATCGGCAAGATGAAAACCCTCCAGTCCAACACCCGGAAGAACGAGGAATACCAGATGTGCATTCAGGAGGTGGAAAAGACGGAAGCCGTCATTGACGCCCTGGAGACTTCCGAGCTGGAGCTGATGGAACGCCTGGAAACCGCCAAGGCGGACATGGCGCAGAAAATCCAGCGCGCGCGGGACTCCCAGCGGGAGATGGAGGAGACGCTGGCCCGCTTTGACCGGACGGCGGAGACGGACAGGGAGCTTCTGGACCACTTGAACGCGGAACGCGCGGACCTGGCCGCCGCCGTTCCGGAGGATTCCCTGGGGGAATACGAACGCATGACCAAAAGCAAGGGAGTTCCCGTCATTGTGCCCATGGATGAAAAGGGCCACTGCGGCGGCTGCCACATGGTCATTACGGACAACGCCCGCATGAAGGTGCTGGGCGGCCACGAAACCGTTTACTGCGACAATTGCCACCGCATCCTCCACTGACGGAGTTTCCAGGCACGCCGCCGGGCTTATCATGAAATCCAGATCGGAAGAGTTTGAAGAGTGGGGAACGGAAGTCATCTTCGGCCGGGCCAAGGGGTTCCGCGCCACGATGATGCGCACGCTCCTGCGCGGCGCCTCCTGGCTGTTCAGGCTGGTGGTGCTGGCGCGGCTGTACCTGTTCCATTCCAGCATGGCCAGGCAGGCACGGCTGGGAACGCTGGTGGTCAGCGTGGGGAACATCACCGTGGGGGGCACCGGAAAGACCCCGGTGGTGGAACTGCTGGCCCGCACCCTCACCCAGCGCGGCCGCAAGGTGGCCATCCTGACCCGCGGCTACAAGAGCGCGGACCTGGACGAACCGCAGGAATGGAAGGACGGGCACGGCGCCCGGGTGGAGCAGCTCCCCAAGATCGCCAGCGACGGCAAGACCCGCTACCTGGGCCCCCTGCATTCCGGGGACGAGCCGTTCATGCTCGCCAAGAATCTGGACGGCGTGGCCGTGCTGGTGGACAAGAACCGGATCAAGTCCGGCATCTTCGCCATTGAACACCTGGGGTGCGACACCCTGCTGCTGGACGACGGCATGCAGTACCTGAAACTGGCGCATGAAGTGGACATCGTGCTGGTGGACTGCGGCGCGCCCTTCGGCACCGGGGCCATGCTCCCGCGCGGCACGCTGCGGGAACCCCGGGGCAGCCTGGCGCGCGCCAGCTACATCATCCTGACCAAATGCGGCGGCAAGCCCCAGGATGAACTGATCGCCGCCATCAGGAAGTACAATCCCGTGGCGGACATCATCGTGAGCGACCACGGCCCCAGGTACCTGGAAAACGTATTCACGGGGGAACGCCTGCCCCTGGAGGACCTGAAGGGGAAATGGGTGGCGTGCCTCAGCGGCATCGCCCGTCCGGAAAGCTTTGAGGACTCCCTGCGCTCCCTAGGCGCGAACGTGGAAATCTGCCGTAGGTTCCCGGACCACCACTGGTTTGAACAGTCGGAACTCCAGGAGTTTTACGACCGCTGCGCGGACCGCGCCATGGACATGATCGTGACCACGGAGAAGGACGCCGTGCGGCTGGAAAAACCGGAGGAAGATCCGGAGGTGCCCATTTACTTCCTGCGCATTGAGGTGGAAATCTATGAGGGCCGGGAGGCGTGGGAGCGCTGCGTGGACCGCATCTGCGGAATTTCAGCGCCGCGGCCCCGGGATGAATGGGCGCCTTCCTCATCCTTTTGAAACGGATTCCGTTTCCGTGGGTTCTCCGGAAATTCACCTCTTTTATGCAGGGAAGGCCGCTTGACTTGCCTGGGAAATCATGTGAAACAAGAGGGCAGTATTTTTCCCATGAAGGCATTTACCATCACCTCCATTCTGGCTGCCGCGTGCCTCCTCTCGGCCCATTCTCCGGCTGAAACCGCAGCAGAAAACAAAACCGGGACCGCCGCTGTCCAGCCTGCGGCAGGCATTCCCAGGCAGGACCCCCAGCTGGTCAAAGGGAAGCTCCCCAACGGCCTGACCTACTTCATCCGCCCGAACGCGGAGCCCAAGGGCCGTTTCAGCATCCGCCTGCGCGTCAACACGGGTTCCCTGAATGAATCGGATGACATCCAGGGCGTTTCCCACTTCCTGGAACACATGGTCTTCAACGGCAGCACCCATTTCAAACGCGGGGAAATGATTCCCGCCATGCAGAAGGAGGGCCTGGGCCTGGGCGGGGACGCGAACGCCTACACCGCCTTTGACGAAACCGTGTACATGATGGACGTGCCCAGCATGAAGGAATCCACCGTGAACCTGGCCTTCACCATCATGAGGGACTTTGCGGACGGCGCCCTGCTGGAGGAAAGCGCCATTGACGCGGAACGCGGCATCATCACCAGTGAATACAAGGCGCGGGATTCCGCCGGCTACCGGGTCATGAAGGAGGTCTTTTCCATCATGCTGGACGGCACCAGGATTCCGGACCGCTACCCCATCGGCACGCTGGAAGTAATCCGCACCGCGCCGCGGGAAAAATTTGTCAACTATTACCAGACCCACTACGTTCCCAGCCAGATGCAGCTCGTCATCGCCGGGGACATCACGCCGGAACAGGGGAAGGCCTGGGTGGAAAAATACTTCGGCTCCCTGAAGAAGGACAACTACTCCTTCCAGACGGACCGCGGCGCCCTGAAGGAAGCCAGGGAAACCACCGCCCACTGGATCACCAACAAGGAAGCCACCAGCACGGAAATCAGCATCAACCTTGCCCGGCCCTACGTGAAGAAGGCGGACACGGTGGCCAACCGCAACAAGGACATTCCCCTGAATGTGGCTTACGCCATGATGAACCGCCGCCTGGAAAAGATGGCCAAGAATCCGGACTGCCCCTTCATTGGCGCGGAGGGCGGCCGCATGGACGTGATGGAAGCGGCGCAAGTGGACGCCATCCAGACGCAGGCGGATTACAAGAACTGGAAGCCGGCCCTGGCCTCCATTGAACAGGAATTGCGCCGGGCCATCGAATTCGGCTTCAACAAGGAGGAGCTGGCGGAAGCCCGCAGCAACATCACCGTAGCGGCGGAAAACGCCATCAAGGCGTGGCCTACCGCCAAGTCGGAAGACCTGGCCTCCGCCATCGCCCAGAGCGCGGCTCAGGACAAGGTTTTCACCACGCCGCAGGAAGACTGGGCCATTTCCAGGGAAGTGGTGGAAAACCTGACACCGGAACAGTGCCAGGCCGCCCTGAAGGAAGCCTGGACCGGAGCCTTCCCCCGCGTGATTGTCACCTCCAACAAGGAAAACGCCCAGGGAAGCGCGGAAATCATGCAGGCGTACAAGGAGGCACAGGCTTCCAAGGTGGAACCCTACCAGGCGTCCGCCCAAAAGGACTTCTCCTACAAGTTCGGGGAACCCGGCAAGGTGACGGCCCGCACGGAAGCCGCGGACCTGGGAGTGACCCAGCTCACCCTTTCCAACGGCGTGCGCGTCAACCTGAAGCCCACGGAATTTGACAAGGATTCCATCAACATCACCTTTGCCGTGGACGGCGGGGAACTGACCAGGCCGGAAAAGGCCTCCGGGCTGGAACTCTTTGCGGGCGCCGTGATGAACGGCGGCGGCCTGAAGGACCACTCCAACGATGAACTGGCCGCCATCATGGCGGGCAAGAAGGTGGGCGTGGGCTTCTCCATGACAGACCGCGCCTTCCTGCTCTCCGGAAACACCAGCAGGGAAGACCTGGAAACACAGCTCCAGCTTCAGACGGCCTACCTGATGTATCCCGGCTACCGCCAGGACGGCGTCACCCTGCTCCGCCGCGCCATCCCCATGATTTACAACAAGCTGAACCATGAGGTGCAGGGAGCCATGAAGAAGCAGGTGCCGGCCATCCTGTACAAGGACAACCCCCGCTTCACCTTCCCCACGCAGGAACAGCTGAGCTCCTACCAGGTCAAGGACGTGCAGGACTGGGTGGACGCCCCCCTGAAAAACAACTACATGGAAGTGACCGTCACGGGCGACTTCAAGACGGAGGACATCATTCCCCTGCTGGAACGCACCGTGGGCGCCGTGCCCAGGCGTGCGGAAGCCCCCGCGAAGCTGGACGAAAAGCTGCGCCACCCGGCCATGGCGGACTTCAACTTCTCCAAGGACCTGACCTATGATTCCTCCATTGACAAGACGCTGGTCTGCCTCTTCTGGAAAACGCCCGGCGGGGAAGACAAGAAGCTGGCCCGCAGGCTGAACATGCTCAAGGCCGTGTTCTATGACCGCGTATTCAAGGGGCTGCGTGAGGACATGGGGGAAACCTACTCCCCCTCCACCGGACTCAACATCAGTGAAACCTACCCGGACGACGGCTACATCATCACCCTCAGCTCCGGCGTGATGCGCAACAAGGAAGCCGTGCGGAATGCGATCGCCAAAATTGCGGACGACCTCGGCAAGGGGAACGTCACCCAGGAAGAACTGGACCGCGCCCGCAACCCCATTCTCAATTCCATGGACCGCGCCCAGCGCGACAACGGATACTGGACCTCCCTGCTGAAAGACTCCCAGGCCAGGCCGGAACGGCTGGACCAGCAGAGGGAAAGCATTCCGGACGTGAAAGCCATCACCGTGGAAGAGGTCAACAAGCTTGCCAAAGACATCTTCGGCAAGGGAGAGCATCTCAACCTGAACATTCTGCCGGACCATCCGGCCGCGGAAGCCCCGCCTGCTGAAAAGCAGGCGGACAAGCCCGCCGCCGCCCAGGCCGCCGTCTCCACGGCGGCTTTTTGCATTCACGCCACCGCCGTGAAGACCGTAAAAAAAGACTCCGGCAAGAATGACTACGCCATCATCATCTCCGAGGAAACCGCCGCCATGCCAGAATGGAAGGCCGTGGCGGACAAGCTGGCGGAGAAGCACGGCGGCGCCATCGTCACCGTGAAGGACTCCATGTTCGCCAAGCTGGACACGCTCAAGAAGATGGCACCGCGCTTCATGGCCGTGGTCGCGCGGCCGGAGGAGATAGACCGCGTTCTGGTCAATGACCTGCACCGCCTGAGCCGCCGCCTGGATGACGATCCCTACGGAGACTGCATCTGGGGCATCATCACGGGCTACACCCCGCAGGACGCCATGAGGATAGCCGCTGAAACGCAGCCGCTCGTCATCACGCGCTCCATGGGCACCACCAACGTGGACGCCTCCCGCTTCAGCGACAGCATGAGCATTACGGACTGGCAGCCCTTCCAGTACCTGGAACAGCACGGTTCCGCAGAAAAGATGACTCCGGCCTTTTACACCAAGGGCCTGAAGGAGCAGGACAAGGGGGACGATACCACGCTGGGCGTAACGCCCAAGCTGGCGGACTACTGGAAGCAGTACGCTCCCCAGCTCTTCGTCACGGCCTCCCACGCCACCCAGTTCAACCTGGAAATGCCCTTCGGCAAAGGGCTTATCGTCTCCGGCAACAACCGGTTCCACGTGCTGGACAAAAAGCAGTTCAAGGAATTCACCACCTTCCTGCGCGGCGTGATCTTCAACGGGAAGGAAGACGACCTGCTCTCCTTCCTGGAGAGAATCAAGGCTCCGGTGATTGAAATCAAGCCGGTCCCGGCCGTCTGGGTGGCGGCGGGGAACTGCCTGATAGGAGACACTAAAAAAACGAAAAACTCCATGGCCGTCACGGCCCTGAGCCACTACGGCTTCAACCAGCTGGTGGGCTATACCGTCCCCTCCTGGTACGGCAAGGGCGGCTGGGGGACGCTGGGCCTCCTGTTCAGCAACCATGACGCCTCCAGCCTGGCGGAAGCCTGGTACCTGAACAACCAGTTCATTCTGGACGAAACCATGACCCGCTTCCCCAAGCTCATGAACGTCAACTTTAACGCGCCGGACATCAACGGCATCAAGGATGACCCGGACTTTGCCAGGAGCATGAACTCCGCCGGCTACGGCATGGGCAAAGACCAGATGGGCCTGATCCATGACCGGGATACCGTGGCCTTTTACGGAGACCCTGCGTGGACGGCGCGGCTGGATGAATCCCGCACGCCATCCCCGTGGCACATTGAGTGGAATGACCCGGCGGACGCCGCCAAGGGCTTCACCGTCACGGCCAACAAGGACGCCAAGGGGCGCCTGGGCGTCTGGTTCCCCAACCGGATCAGCGCAAAGAAAGCCACCGTCACCATTGGAGAAACCGCCACCCCCGTGGAGAAAGCGGGCCTGCTGACCAATGACTTCCTGCTGCTCCGGGAGCTGGACCTCAAGAAAGGGGAAAAGGCCGTCGTGGAAATGAAATAGGCCTGAGGCGGAAAACGGCGGAGGGGGTTATTTTGCCGCCTGCCGCCGGATTATCCGCGCCTCCGTTCCTTTTTCCATAGACAAGCGGCCTCCAAACATGGATACTCCCCGTAATCAATCTACCCTATGACTGATTACTCCATCTTCTTTATCATCGCCCTTGCCGCGACTGGCGTGGGGGCGCTTCTCTTCCTGCTCTCCCTCTTCGGCCTGGGGGAACATGACCTGGACTTTGACGCGGACGCCGGGGGCGCGGACGTGGGCCTGCTGTCCATCAAATCCGGCATCGGCTTCTTCATGGGCTTCGGCTGGGGCGGCGTGCTGGCCCAGGGCCTGGGGTGGGGAATGGGCGCCTCCATCGCGGCGGCCTTCTTCACGGGCTTGCTGATGTTCCTGATCATCGGCATCTCCATGCGCTTCATCATGAGCCTTAAATCAGACGGCACCCTGAACTATGAAACCCTGAAGGGCATGCACGGCACCGTTTACATCAGCATTCCCGGCAGGCTGGAGCGCGGCGGCCAGGTCACGATCGCCCATCCCAGCCAGCTCCTGTACCTCCCCGCCATTCAGGAAGGGGAGGAATCCCTGCCCGCAGGAACCCCGGTGGAAGTAGTCTCCGTCACGGCAGGCGTCGTCACCGTCAAACCTCTTCATTAACCAACAAACCCAACCATACACCCCATCCAACACCATGGACAAAATCATCCCTATCGCCATTCTGGTTCTCTTCATCATCCTGACCGCCTCCTGGCTGTTCAGCCGCTACCGGATGTGCCCGCCGGACAAAATCCTCATCGTCTTCGGCAAGGTGGGCACCGGGCAGCCCGCCAAATGCTACCACGGCGGCTCCACCTTCGTGCTGCCCGTCCTCCAGTCCTACAGCTACCTGGACCTGAACCCCATCAACATTGACGTGCCCCTCCAGGGCGCCCTCTCCTCCCAGAACATCCGCGTGGACGTTCCCTCCTCCTTCATCGTGGGCATCTCCACCCTGCCGGAAATCATGCAGAACGCCGCCGCGCGCCTGCTGGGCCGCTCCAGGGAGGAAATCCGCAACCTGGCGGCGGAAATCATCATGGGCCAGATGCGCGTGGTGATCGCCTCCATGACCATTGAGGAAATCAACTCCGACCGCGAAAAACTCATCAAGGGCATCACGGAAGGCGTGGACGTGGAACTGCACAAGGTGGGCCTCCACCTCATCAACGCCAACATCACGGACATTCAGGACGCCTCCGGCTACATCAGCGCCCTGGGCAAGGAAGCCGCCGCGCGCGCCATCAATGACGCCACCATCAAGGTGGCGGAAGAAACGCGCCGCGGGGAAATCGGCAAGGCGGAAGCGGAAAAGGACCAGACCGTCCAGGTGGCGAACGCCCGCGCCATTGCCATTGAAGGCCAGAACGAAGCCCAGATCAAGATTGCGGAATCCGCCGCCAAGCTGCAAGTGAAGCAGGCGGAAGCCAAGAAGCTGGCGGAAGTGGCCCAGAAGGTGCAGGAAGCCAAGACCCTGGAAGAAGCCTACGAGGCGGAAAAGGAAGCGGAAATCAAACGCGCCGAACGTGAACGCGCCACGCAGGAAGCCAACATCCTGGTGACGGCCCGCATTGAAAAGAGCCAGCGCGAAGTGCAGGCCCAGGCCACAGCGGAAGTGCTCAAGCTGGAACAGGAAGGCAAGGCCCAGGCCCTGCTCATCCAGCGCAGGGCGGAAGCTGAAGCCATCCGCCAGCTGGCGGAAGGCGAGGCCCAGGCCACCCTGCTGAAGAAAAAGGCGGAAGGGGAAGGCATGGAAATGGTGGGCCGCGGTGAAGCAGCCGCCATTGAAGCCGTGCTGGAAGGCAAGGCGCGCGGCTTCCAGCAGATCGTGCAGGCGGCGGGCTCTTCCGAGGCCGCTTCCAACCTGCTGGTGACGGAACAGATCACCAAGATCGTGGAACTCCAGTCCGGCGCCATCAAGGGCCTGAAATTTGACAAGGTCATCGTCATGGGCAACGGAGGGGACTCCTCCGTGGGCGGATTCGTCCAGAACCTGGTGAAGGATACGCTACCGCTCCATGAACTGGGCAAGAGCGTAGGGCTGGAACTGCCCGGCTTCCTGGGCAAATCCACGGAAGAGAAAAAAGCGCCCGCTCCCTCTGCCACGGCTCCCGCGGGGGCGCCCCAGGCGGCCACGGCTGCAACCACCGTCAAACTAAGCTGATCCGCAGATGAATATGGAAGCCGTCATGGGCGTTTTGCTCGGCATCGGGCTGGGTGCGGCCTGCGGCTTCCGCATCTTTGTGCCCCTGCTGGTAGCCTCCATTGCCATCCGGGGAGGCTTCCTTACGGTAACGCCGGAATTCGCATGGCTGGGCGGCACCGCCGCCCTGGTCACCCTCTCCGTAGCCACCCTGCTGGAAATAGCGGCGTACTACATCCCGGTCATTGACCACACGCTGGACGTGCTGGGGGCGCCCGCCGCCATCATCGCGGGGACGATCCTGGCCGCCGGCTTCATCGGCCACATGGACCCCATGCTCAAATGGGGCCTGGCCGCCATTGCCGGGGGCGGAGCGGCGGGCATCATCCACGGAGGCATGGCCGCCATCCGGGGAGCGGCCTCCGCCGCTACGGGCGGCATGGGCAACTCCGTCGTCACCACGGCGGAAACGGCTTCCGCCTCCATCGTAGCCGTGCTGGCGTGCGTGCTCCCCGTACTGGGGGTGGTGCTGGCAGGCGCGGCCGTTTACTTTCTGGTCCGCATGGGGCTGAAGCTGAAAAGGAAGCTGGCGCGTTCCGGAAACGGTCCGGCAGGGAAAAGCGAAGCTTGAAGTGCGCCGCGGCCCGCAAAGGCTTGCGGCTCTTCTTTTTGGCAAAGGGTTGAATTGCTCTGCGGCAGAACGGTCATCACAGCGGAATTTATTCCGGGGGTGAAACGAAGGAGTTCCCGACAAGGGCCGGGAGGCCCTTGTTCCCGGCAGCGCGGCCAGCAAGAGACACGGAGGAAAGGACGTATCACCGCGGTTTAAACGAATGCCGCCCACCCGGGAATGGAGGGTTGGCGCGCTCACCTTTCAGACCCGCTTACCCTCCGGATTCCAGGCTTGGCTTTCCGTCCAACCGAATAATCCGGTTTCCCGGCCTTCACCGCTGAATTACCACCGGAACGCAGCGGAGGCATTATTACCAATCCCCCAGCTCTGCATCATTCCTTCCTGCCCCTTTTCCAATCTTCTACTACCGCAGAAACAGACCTCCCGGAAAACGCCCGCCTCATTGACAAGGAACCGGAAGCAGGGTAGGATGCGGCTTTCAACCTCTCCTTACCATGAATATCAAACTCGCCCTTTTGACGCTCGCCGCCCTCGGCCTTGCCTCCTGCAACACCATCAGCGGAATCGGAAAAGACGTGGAGGCCATGGGCAGCAAGATTGACAGCGCCTCCCAGGCCACCAGCCAATCCATGCAATAAGGGGGGAAGGAAGCACCCGGACACCGGCCCGGCCCCTCCTTTTCATGGCCGTCGGTTTCTCCCATGGAGCGCCGCAAGTCCTTGCGGCATCCGGAGGATAACCTGAGCGGCTGTAAACACTTTCCTCTGAAAGTCAGTGTCTCCTGACGGGACGCGTTTATTCCAATGAACGCAAAGGCTTGCGGCTCTCCGGATTCCGGCTGCACAGTTCCGCAAGGATTCCGTCAGAAAAACGGTCTCCCATGGTGAAACGGGGCAGGCAGCATAAGTTCCTTGATATAAAAATCAGCCCTTGACCCCGGATTTGTAATTCAGCATACTCCGCCGCCCTTGGAAATTTCCTTTTCAAGCCTACCTTACATCGCATTCATATGAAAAAAACTCTCATCCTGTTTTCCTTTCTGCTGGTCTTTTCCTGCATGACGGTCCAGGCCGCTATTTATACGTGGGCACCCATTGACGGTTCTACCGATTGGAACCAGGCGTCCAACTGGCAGACAGAAAGCGGCACCAGTGACCATGTTCCGCTGGTTAATCCCAACTGGGGCACGATCAACGTATCCGGCAACCACACCGTGGTATGCGGTCCCGGCACTACCGTGGAAGGGTGGACCTCCACCATCAACGTTTCCAACGGAGCCAGCGTTTCCCTTCAGAATTTCACCAAATTCCAGCGTACGACCGTCTCCGTGGGAGAAGGCTCCACGCTGACCGTGGGCAAAACGAGCGGTACCATCGTAGCCAACTGTGACCAGAACATGAACTGGACGGTATACGGCACGCTGAACATCACCGCCGCACTTACCTGGAACGCCAATAACAACAATTTATCCGTGGACCTGGGCGCAACCGGCACGCTGAATCTTACGAACCAGACTGATCTGGGACGTTTTACCTTCTCCGCCTCCCTGGGGGACCTGATTACGGAAGGGACCACGTTCCAGCTCGTGACGCGCGAACTTGTCAACGGCGTGGGAAGCGCCGCCACCAGCAACACGACAATCACGGGCGGAACCCAGAGCGACGACATCACCGCCGAGGACCTGACCGCTGAAAACGTGGGCAAGTACCAGGTGTTTACGAAGGACGGCAAGATTTACGTCTCCTACATCAATGGCGTGCCGGAACCGGCCACCGTTTCCCTGAGCCTGCTGGGCCTGGCGGCCCTGATGCTGCGCCGCCGCCGTTAAAAACGGAAGGTTCAACTTCTTTTCAAAAGGCATGCCGGACACGCGGCATGTCTTTTTTAATGCTCCCGTCCCGCATCGGAAAAGGGGAAAAGCCCCATTCCCCGCGGGGGTGGGAGCGTTCCCCGGAATCGGAAAACCGGGGAAGGGAAAGAAAGGGACATGCCCATCAAGGAAAACCGCTTCACCCGGGTGGATGAAGCGGTTTTCGTCCATGGTCACACACACAGTCTTTTTACATGGACCGGCTGGTGGAACGGGCGGCAGAATTAATGTCGCTGCCGACGGCTTCCACGTCCTTGCCCACTCCGCCAATCGTATGGCAGGAAACACACCCGAGAAGGGTGGCGATACTCAGAATAATCAATTTGGTTTTCATCGTTTTATTGGAAGAGTTCCGAATAATCAGACTCCATTCCTCCAGCCCCCGTTCAAAGAACCCATGATCATGCCACACTGCCCCCTGTCATTCTCCGGTCTTGCCATGAGTACCCGCAACACTTAAAAAACATGCGTCAACGGGAGGAAACCTCCGGCGGATATTCCGCCGCCGCTCCCGGAACCATTACTATTTACTACCAAGATGATCAAAGTAGCCATCGTAGGATACGGCAACATCGGGAAATACGCCGTGGACGCCTTGCGCGCCGCGCCCGATATGGAACTGGCGGGCATCGTGCGCCGCCCCGGCAGCGAACCCGTGCACGGCATCAAGACCGTAAGCAGCATGGAGGAACTGGGCCACGTGAATGTGGCCCTGCTCTGCACCCCCACCCGCAGCGTGGAGGAAACGGCCCTGCCCCTGCTTGCCCGCGGCATCAACACGGTGGACAGCTTTGACATTCACGGGGACATCGTGAACCTGCGCCGCTCCCTGGGAGCCCAGGCCATCAAGCATGACGCCGTCTCCATCATCTCCGCGGGCTGGGACCCCGGCACGGACTCCGTCATCCGCACCATGATGCTGGCCATGGCCCCCAAGGGGATCACGTACACCAACTTCGGCCCCGGCATGAGCATGGGCCACAGCGTGGTGGCCCGCTCCAAGGAAGGCGTGGCGGACGCCCTTTCCCTCACCATCCCCACCGGGTCCGGCGTACACCGCCGCATGGTTTACGTGGTGCTGAAGGAAGGCGCCAAGTTCTCCGACGTGGAGTTTGCCATCAAGTCCGATTCCTATTTCAGCCATGACGATACCCGCGTGCAGCAGGTGCCGGACATCGACGCGCTGAAGGACATGGGCCACGGCGTGCTGATGGAGCGCAAGGGCGTTTCCGGCGCCACGCAGAACCAGCTGTTCACGTTTGAGATGCGCATCAACAACCCAGCCCTCACGGCCCAGGTGATGGTGGCTTCCGCACGCGCCAGCATGAAACTGGCCGCCGGCTGCTACACCCTGCCGGAAATCGCCCCCATGGACTTCCTGCCGGGCGACCGCGAAGAGCTGATTGCCCAACTGGTATAATTCCTTCCGCGTCTTTTCCGGACGCGCGGCAGCAGGCCCTGCCCCAGCCGCCGCGTTCCTTAATTTCTCCATCCTCCGGCCTGTGCCGGAGGATTTTTTATTGTTCATCAACCACCAGCCTGCCATCCACGGCATTCATCCGGGCCGGAGTGTGGGTCCGTTCCGTCCAGTCCCATGCGCGGGCCATGTCCGTCCAGAAAGCAGCATGGGGGGAATTCTTCTCCTTCAGCAAACGCGCCGGAGTGGGCACAAAGGGGTAAATCTGCACGGGAACGCTTTTCTGCCCGTGAACCAGGGCCTGTTCCACCATGGTGTAGATTTCCTCAATCCCCGGATCGGTCATCGCCAGGCAGCCGATGGAAACATCCCTGCCATGCACCATGATAAAACTTCCCGTCCGGTTCAGGGACCGGTCATAGGCATTCGGATAACCGATGTTGAAGGCCAGATGGTAGTTGCTGCGCGGGTTCAGCCCGGAGGGCTCCACTTCATAAAAGCCTTCCGGCGTCTGCTTGTCCCCTTCCTTTTCCTTGGGTCCCAGTTCTCCGGACCATGCGGCAATGGGGTAGCGCTTGGCAAGCACATAGCGTTCCGCATTGCCCGGCTTCACCCACAGTTCCAGCATGGAATCCTCCTTGACGGCCCGTAAAAAGACGGGGTCACCCACCTTGGCGCCGCACAGGCCCAGGAAGGAATTCAGCACGGGCGTCACCCGTTCCCGGGCAGCGTCCGCCCGGTTGGCGGAATCATCGGCACACGCCATTTTAAGAGTCACAACTACGGAGGCCAGCAGAACCAGCCCCAGCGCTGCCAGCAACACGCTTTTCTTCATAAATCATGTATAATGGCGGCATCCGTTTTGACAAGGAGAAAACCGCTTTCCTTGTCCGGCGGTGGAGGGAAGCCCGCGCAGGAGAATGGCGCGGCAGCAGAAATTGCACCTGTGCTGGAAACGCAGGCGCCGGGGAGGTATCATCCGTCCGTAAAACCGCAGCAGGCGCAGAGCTGCACTGAACCATCATGGAAATAGACCATCTTCTCCCCATCACCACACGGTGGCAATTAAGAACGTGGCTGGAAGAGAACCACCGTTCCTCCCCCTGCTGCTGGGTTCCCACCACGCGGAAGCCTTCCCCCCATGCCATCCTTTACCTGGACGCCGTGGAGGAAGCCCTGTGCTTCGGCTGGATTGACAGCACCCGCAAAAAAACGGCTTCCGGCATCCTGGCCCAGCGCCTCACCCCGCGCTCCAGGGGGAGCAAGTGGTCGGAACTGAACAAGGAACGCGTGCGCCGCCTGGACAGGCTGGGACTGATGACGCCCCACGGGAGGCAATGCCTGCCGGAGATGGACCCGGAAGCTTTCCGGATTGATCCCGGCATTCTGGAAGCCCTTCAACGGGAGCCGCAGACCTACGCCAACTTTCTGGCCTTTCCCCGCCTGTACCGTCATGTGCGCCTCGACACCATCCAAATCAAGAAAAACCAGCCGGAGCTGTTCAACAGCCGCCTGGAGAAATTCATCAAGAATACCCGGGAGAACAGGATGTACGGAGAATGGCATGACGGAGGCCGGCTTCTGGAAGAATGATCAATGGCCCTTTCGCTTCCCTGCATCACGCAGCAGGGCCGTTCCGGTTCTTGTACGGAACGGCCCTGAAGGGATGGAAAGCGGTGCCTCTCCGCTCCACTCTCAAACCTCAACTCTCCTTAAAAGTCGTAGCGGTAGCCCACGCTTCCGTTCACGGAGCTGGCTCCGTCCCGGAAGTCCGCGTTGCCGTCCACAAAGACCGTTCCCTGCGTTCCCACAGGCACGCTGAGCCCCGCTCCGATTTGAAGCGCGGTCGTTCCTACCTTGGCCCCCCTCACCGTCTGCATGTAGCCGGGGTTGGCCAGCAGGCCCACATTGGCCTGTCCGCGGCGGTCTCCCATGTCCTGGGCCGCGTTCACTCGGAACTCGGCCAGCGCCTCACGTCCAAAGATGTTGCTGCCTACCAGCCCCATCCAGCGGCCGCCCAATGCTACCGTTCCCGTGGTCAAATCCTGTTTGGCAACGTTCAGGCCCATGTTTCCGGCTCCCGTTTCCGTGTAACCGTCCATACGGGTGGTTACCACCGAGACGTTGGCCAGAGGCTGCAGGATGCTGCTCTTGTCTTCATTCAGATAGACGTCGTAGGTGAGTTCGTACATCGCTCCAAAGCCCCACCCGTTGGTGTCTCCGTGCGTGCCGTAGCTGCCCGCTCCATAATTGACGTTGCGGTTGAGCTTGGCGTCGTTCCAGCCGCCCGTCAGGATGAGCGTGTGGGCCCATCTCTTGCTCTGGTAGCGTCCGAAGAGGTTGACGTAGTAGCTGTCCAGGTGGCCGTCCGCCGTGTCCGCCGCGCTGGCCGTCAGGTCTCCGTAGTTAGCCGTGAAGGCCGCCCCCATCGTGAAGTGGTCGCTGAGGTCCACGTCCATGCCGACGGTTCCGCCCCAGGTGGTGAGCTGGTAGCCGCTTTCATCCCCCTTGGTGTCCAGCTTGGCGTAGGAGCCCGTTCCCTGCACCCACATGTGGAAGTAGGGGAGGTCTTCGTTGATGTAGGCAGGGTTGACGCCCATCTGGTTGGTACGGTTACGTATCCAGGTCATCTGGTCGCGCAGGGCGTCCCGCTGGGCGATGCCCAGGCTCGTCACCGTGCTGCCCGCCGCCGCAGCCATGGCATGCCTGGCGGCGGAGGGGTTGTTCGTCATGTCATTATTGAGGGAGCTCAGGAAGTCCGTAAGCGCCTGGTCCACGGTTCCGTGCCGGGCGGCTTCCCATACCAGGTTGGCGCCCGCCGTGGAGTTGGCCGTATCCGCCACGCCGGCGTAAATATTGTCCGTTTGTTCTTCCGCCTTGAGGACGACTTTATCCCCTTCCTGCACCAGATGCGCATTCTTGTAGTACGTGAGGAACAGGCCGCCTACCGTCAGCGTATTTTCTCCCAGTTGAATGGTTCCGCCCCCGGTGAGTTCCATCAGGGTGAGTTCCATCGGATTGCCGGACTTCCAGGTGATGTTGATTCCCGGAAGGCTGGTCACATGGAAGGAAGCGCCGTTTTCAATGACGATGTCGCCAGAGGACTGGATGAAGGTGGAGACCAGGTCCGCGTCCGTGTTCACCGCAAAGGTGGTGGTGGAACCGCTGCCAAAGGTGGCGCCGTCCACGGTCAGGGTGGTATTGAGCGCCGTCAGCGCGTTGTCACTGGCCTGGACGGTCAGATTGCCGTTGTTCACCAGCTTGCCATAGGAAAGGTGGGCCCCATCCACATCCGCCTTCCCCTGGAGGACCAGGTTCCCGCCGCTGACCGTCAGGTCCGTATCCGCCCCGGAGCTGCGCAGAACCTGCGTGCCCGCGCCGGAGACGTCCAGCGTTCCGGCGCCCAGTGTTCCGTCAAAGGTGTACGTCTGGCCGGAAGCCGCCTGGATATTCAGAGTCTGTCCGTTCAGCGTCAGGGCACCGGAGCCTTTCAGGCCGCCCGCACCGCTGTCCGCTCCCAGGCTCAGGGAACCGCCCAGGTCCAGCACCACGCCGGAAAGCGTACTGTCCGCGGCCAGCCCCAGGGAAGCGCCTTCCGCAAGATGGAGCGTGCCCGTTCCGCTGATTTCCGCATGGGAAAGATTGTCCATAACGCCTGTAAGCGTGAGCGTTCCGCCGGAGCCGATGTCCAGCTTGCCCCCGTTGGCGCCAGTTTCCAGCGTCTGCGCCGTAGCATGGCCTCCAACGCCGATTACCGCAAGGGAACCCGCATCCGCCGAGTCAAGGCGCAGGGCTTCCACATTGGCCGTGCCGTTGAGCTGGAGAGTTCCCTCCTGCGCAATGGCATCCCCCGCCAGCGTCACGTTCCCGGACAGGGTGAGCTTGTTGGCTCCCGTCTTAACGAGGTCCGTGTTGGCTGCCGCGCCGTCCACGCCGCTGATGTTTCCGGCAAAGACGGTATCTACCCCCGTGCCGTCATGGAAAAGGTTGTTTTGCAGCTCAATGCTTCCCTTGTTGTCCGCCGTGTTGGTGACGATGAGGTTGCCCGTGCCCGTCTGGCCCGGATTGGTTCCCGGAGCGGTCAGGTTCTTGATTACCATGGAACCGTCCGACTGGACGTAAAGATCCTGGTCCACGATCACCGCCTGGTAGAAGTTGAGGGACTGGTTCGTGACCGGATTGTCCGCACTGCCCGTGCCGTCCACGGAGGACACGTAAACGAGATTCGTATCACCGGACAGGACGATGCTGCCTCCGTTGACGTCCACAATGCCGAAGCCCAGGGCGGCAAAGAGGGGATTGGCCGTGATGTGGCTCTTGAGGGTTTCAAGGTCCTGCGCAAAGCCGCCGTTGGTGAGCAGGATTTCCAGATTGCCGCCCGCCGTTTTCATGGCATCCATGACGCTGGTGAGGTCCAGTGTGAGCGTGGAGCCGTCTCCGAAGGAAATGCTCCCCAGATTGTCCCCGGTTCCGTTGAACTGGATGAGGGCGTCCGCCCCCGTGAACGGGTCGCCGGAGATGTTGTCAGCGCTCAGGGCCAGGCTGCTGCCCGTCCCGCTGACGGTCCAGGTGGAACCGTTCTTGAGGCCGGTGATTTGCGTGCCTGCCGTGGTGGTGGCTACCATTCCCAGCCTGGAAGCGTCCAGGCCGCCCATGGAGATATTGCCGGAATTGGCAATGGCATTGACATTCACCCGGTTTGTGGCCGTTCCGGCGTAGTTCCCGGCATTTGCCAGGCCGCCGGATTGGATAAGGATGTTGGTTGTGGCGGCTGCATCAGAGAGGTCCAGCGTTCCCCGGGCCAGCGTCAGCGTGCCCGTCAGTCCGTTGGCGCGGTCTCCCACGGCAAAGGCTCCGGTGGTGTTTACCATCAGGCTGCCCGCACCCGTGACGGTTCCGGCCCATGCGGCATTGTCCCCCGTGCCGTCGCCCAGCTGGACCGTGGCGTTCTGCTCAATGCTCATGGCCCCCGTGCTGGTATTCGCACCGGTCAGAATGAGCTTGTCCGTGCCCCGCACGTTCAGACTGGCGGTGTCAATGACATTGCCGGCATAAAGAAGGTCCTTCCCCGTGCCGCTGTAATTGACCCGGAAGGTGCCCGCGCCGCCCAGGGAGGCGGCCTTCAGGAATTCTCCCGTCCCCAGCGTGGCCGCCGCGCCGCCGCTGCCGAAGGACATGACTCCGTTCCCCTGTCCGGAATTCAGGGTACCCGTGAAGCCCGTAAGGTTGCCGGTGAAGAGGACCGTCAGCGTAGGATTCCCCGCCAGCGTCATGCCCAGATTGGCCCCGGCCTCGCCCGTCAGGTCACCCGCCAGGGTAAGCGTCTGGTTGGAGTTCCCGTTCAGCCAGCCGCCGCCGGCCGCTACATGGATGTCTGCATTCACCGGATTGGCGGAATCACTGACAAAAAAGCCGCGGCCGTCCAGTTCCAGGCTGGCCCCGCCGATTGCGGCGGCATTGGCAAAGCCCACTTCATTCCACGCGGCATTGGTCCCGGCGCCCACCAGTCTCATGGTGCCGGTAAAGCCGCTGTTGTCACCGGTGACGGAATAGCGGCCGCCCCCGGGGTTGGCTCCCCCTTCCTTATGGCCCAGAACGAGGGTGCCGGCTCCGGTGATGCGGCCTGAAAGGGTATCCGTGTTGACGGTGTTATGGGCCCGGTTATCCCGGATTTGAAGTGTTGCATTTTCTGCGATGGAGATATTGCCGCTCCAGGTACGGGTGGCGCTGTTGGCGCCGATGTCATAGAACAGGGTTCCTCCGCTGACGGTGATGGCTCCAGTGAAGGTGCCGTCCAGCGTCGTGCTGATGGTCAGCATGCCTCCGCCGAGCTTCACGATTTCCCTGTTGCCCAGATCCTGGGTATAGGTGGTCCAGGCAACGTCGTTGCCATTGGTGTCCACCCGGACGGCGGCCGTACTGGCCGCGGCGTCAATGAGGCCGGAAATGTCCT
The DNA here is from genome assembly GCF_018709685.1 of Akkermansia muciniphila. Classification (GTDB taxonomy): domain Bacteria; phylum Verrucomicrobiota; class Verrucomicrobiia; order Verrucomicrobiales; family Akkermansiaceae; genus Akkermansia; species Akkermansia muciniphila_E. The sequence goes on along the minus strand of NZ_JABDHQ010000001.1, from coordinate 335,703 downwards.
GTGCGGCTCCCGTTCCGTACATGAACGTGCCTCCGGCAAAAATAAGCTTGTTGGTTGCCACCAGGCCCGTCGTGCCGTCCGTGGTCCCCGCCGTGTTAAGCACCAGCGTGCCCCCGGCCAGGGTTACCGTTCCCGTGCCCAGGCCCTGGACGGCGTTCAGGTTGAGGGTGCCGGCGGAGATAGTCGTACCGCCGGAGAAGGTGTTGGTTCCCGTGTTTTCAATGGTCAGCTCCCCTTCCCCCCGTTTGACGAGCGCCACCGGAGAGGCCCCGTCCACAAGGGCACCCGTGCCCGTGAAGGTATAAGCCGTATCCGTATTATTGACGGTAACGCGGGCGGCTGAAACGTCGCCGTCCAGCGTAACGGAGGAAGCGGCCACCCCCGCCAGGTCTTCAAAGTTGGCGGACTTCGTGGCGTCATAGGCCACAGCCGTTCCGTCCTTGTCCAGCCAGATGGCTTCCCCGCCGGACACGGTCCAGGTTCCCGCCGCGCCGCCGTTCCAGTTAAGGGCTTCCCCCAGCGCCTTCACGCGCAGGTAAAGCGTGTTTCCCATCAGTTCCAGAACATAACTGTAATCACCGGAAAGCCCGGCGGAATCAAAGGTAAAGTTGTTTGCCGTGAGCGTGCCGAAGCTGTCCGCGGTGATCAGCCTGTAGTCATTCTCCATGGTCTGGTCCACCCCGCTGATGGTCAGGGTCAGCGTTCCCTCCGAATTGAAGGAGAGTGTGCCGCCCGACTGAATGACGGAAGCGCTGGCGGAATTCATCCCCGTCAGGTCCATGGTCAGCCCGGAAGCCTGGGACAAGGTCATGTTGCCCGCGGAGGTAAGCCGTGCTCCGGCGCCCAGGGTAATGGAGTTGCCGAAGGTGACGCCCCCGGCCAGCCCGAAGCTGAGCTCTCCGCCGGAGACCGTCAGCGCATTCGCAAAGCCGGCGGCGGAACTCAGCGTCAGCTTGCCCGTGCCGCTCTTGGTAAAGGCGCCCCGGCCATCCAGCACCGTTGCGTTGGCAATAGCGGCGTCCGTTCCTTCCCCGGCGGAAATCTCGTCAAACCCGGAGACTGTGGCATTCGCGAACATGTCCGCGCGCGTCACGCCGTTCAGGTTCAGCACGCTTTTGGTAACGGTATCCCCCCGGCCCTGTCCGGAAATGGACGTGGTTCCTGCGAAGGTGGCCGTATTCCCTTCAATGGTCACATTGGCCAGCGTCGTTTCATGCCCGGTACCGTTGACTTTCTGGCCGCCCGCATAAATCGAGGTATCCGTAAAAGAACCTCCCTTGATGGTCAGGTTGGCTTCTCCGATGGTAACCTTGGCGGAGGCCAGGCCGCGCTCCACATACGTTCCTGCGGATATCTGGGCTCCGTTAAACGTGCCTCCCTCCAGAATGACATTGGTGGTGCCGATGTTGGCCGCAATGGTTGCGGTCCCCGTTCCGTTAATGAAGGAACCGCCCCATATCTGGCCCGTGTATGTTCCGGATTTAATCGTCAGGTTGGTGGAGCCGGTAATATTGGCTGTGCTCGCTCCGGTTTCCACCCAGCTTCCTCCCGCGATTGTGTGCGTTACGGAACCCTCCCCAAGATCCAATGTCATATTGGTATCACTCAAATTCCAAGTAGACGTATTTACCCGGGTTCCTGCAAAAATCTTCTTGGTAGAGTCTCCGGAAAAAGTCCCCCCTGAAATAACGGTTCCAGATCCCTGGGCAAAGATGCTCTCTGCAAAGGTTCCGCCTGTAATCTTAATAGAAGCAGACGAATTAGCGGCAATACTGGGGCCAGCTGCTCCGGTCACCCCATCAGACAAGCCATAGACATTGGCATTAAACTGGCCTCCGGTAATGATCAACTTGGCTGTATAAGCATCAGTTCCATTTCCGAACTGAACGTAACCCCTCCCCAATAAGGCAACAATGCCGTTAAACGTTCCTCCGTCCAGGTTCAGGGAAACATTGCCGACAATGTTTGCTTTCACTGATTGAGCTCCACCCCCGCGCGTTGATCCGGCCGTCACCATCTGGGCAAAAGTGCCGCCGTCAATTGTAAAAATCACATCTCCCGTATGCAGAAATGACTCCTGCCCCAATCCTATGCACCAGCTGCTGTTTGGGTTGCTAACTGAAACGCCGCTCCAGTTTCCCCCATGAATATTGACCCTGTAGGTTCCAGTTGTCTGGAAAGCATTCAAGTCATTCCCGTCCCCTATGATGGAAAACCCGTTAATCGTGTCTGCATTCTGATCCACATTCACTGTAAAATCCCCGGGAATTATCCGGGCATTATTGGACCATATCATGAAATTTTGATTGGGGGTGCCATTAAGAAAGGATGTCCCCGCACCGATGTTGATCGTAAAATTGCATGGATTTTCAATGGTAATGCCTTCTCCGGCATTTCCGGCTACATTATACACCTGAATTCCGGTGTAAGTCCCCCCCTCCAAATTCAATGTACGTTCATAGCCGCCTTCGTAAGTGCCTGGAGCCGTAATATCCGTTAAATAGATGGTGCCGGGCGATTCAGCCTGAGTCACAGGGTCCCCTGCCGGAGGCGTAATCGTATACTGGTCATCGGCAAAGGAAATGGTCGTTTCCCCATTGCCCGTTAATGTATAGGCGGACCATGACGGAGAAATGAAACAGGCCAGAAGAGCGGACAGGAGAGTCAGGGGCAGGTGCGGTCGCATAAACTATAACGTGTTGATAATGAATATTAATTATTTACCAGACTATATTGTTAGTAATAATTAACGGATTTAAAATCCGGAGTCAATGACAATTTTTAAGGCCAAGCGCTTTAGGGCAGATGAATGGCTGGAGGGATGAAGCAGGAGAGGAGAGGCAGCGTCCGTTTCAAGTACGGGCATTATCAGTATTTTAACCATTATCTGGCCTCATTCATGAACATTTCCGGATTTTAAATCCGCCCAAACATTGCCCCACTTCTTCCATCCATCGGGGACTGCATGCAGGAAAAAGTGATTTCTTGTCTTGCATTCCCATGGAAGTGCCTGTATAAGCCTCCACGTCCCCGCCTGCAAGGCAGGAACACAGCATTCAAGGTCAGGGAGCGGTAGCTCAGTTCGGTTAGAGCGCCAGCCTGTCACGCTGGAGGTCGCGGGTTCGAGCCCCGTCCGCTTCGCCACCTTGTCCAGAAGAAACAGCCGCCTCCGGGCGGCTTTTTTGTTCCCGGAAAGCCCGGGACCTGAAAACAGGCAGCCCAGCGGGAATGTTTTACTGGAAAAGGAGGCCGCAACCCGGTAGAATAGGAGCCAGCATTACAATCATGAGCATACTTTCGGACCGCCTTTCCGAGGAAATACTGCAAGCCCGCCAGCGTGTTTACACCGTTGGCGAACCAACTCCTCTTCAACGATTGAATCTGCCGGGCATCAAGGCCCCGGTGTACGCCAAGAGGGAGGACCTGGGACCCATCCGGGCCTATAAATGGCGCGGAGCGTTCAACTGCATGGCCGCACTGAGCCAGGAAGCGCGGGACAAGGGCATTGTGGCGGCCTCCGCCGGCAACCACGCCCAGGGCGTGGCCCTGGCGGCCAGCGTCCTGAACTGCCATGCCACCATTTTCATGCCCCGTTCCACGCCGGAAGTGAAGCAGACGGAAGTGCGCCGCCATGGCGGGAAACACGTGAAGATCATGCTCCACGGGGACTGTTATGACGAGACGGCGGCCGCCGCCCATGAGTACGCGGAAACCCACGGAAGCACCTTCGTGCACCCTTATGACGACCTGGTGACCATGGGGGGCCAGGGAACGCTGGCGGATGAAGTGATTATGAGCGGGGAAGGACCGTTTGACCGCGCTTATGTAGCCATCGGCGGGGGCGGACTGGCCGCAGCCGTAGCCTGCTGGCTGAAAAAATTCTGGCCGGACATCAAGGTGATTGGCGTGGAAGGCGTGGACCAGGCCTCCATGAAGACCTCCATGGAGCAAAACCACCGGGTGAATCTGGATTACGTGGACGTGTTTTGTGACGGCACCGCCGTCCACATTCCCGGAGAACTGACCTATCCCCTCTGCCGGGAGCTGATTGACGAGTTCGTAACCGTCACCAACAACGAGGTATGCCAGGCCATCAGGGCCATGTGGGAGTCCTCCCGCGTGGTGCCGGAACCCTCCGGAGCCATGAGCCTGGCCGGATTCCTGAAACAATGGAACCAGGGTGAAGTGAAGCCGGATGAAAAGAGCTTCGTGGTCATCTCCGGCGCCAACATGGATTTCACCCACCTCACCCAGATTGCCCGCCAGGCGGGCATCGGCAACCATGAAACGCGCTACCTGCGCATTTCCATGGACTCCAAGCGCGGGCAGGTGCTCAAGTACCTGCGCCACATTCCGCAGGATACCACGCTGGTGGACGTGCAGTACGGCAAGACGGAAGGGGCCGCCCAGTATCCCGTGTTCGGCATTGCCGCTTCCGACGAGGATCTGGACACCATCCGCACGACGCTGAAGAAGAAGGGAATTCAGTTTGAGGACATCAGTGAGGATGACGACGTGCGCTTCCGCATGATTCACTACCAGGCGGAGCTGTGCCAGCACCCCCTGTTCGTCCACATTGAATTTCCGGAACGCGCCGGGGCCTTTCTTGACTTCATGGAGCGCATCGCGGACCTGGCCTCCCTCTGCTACTTTAACTATACTTATACCGGGGAACGCGTGGGCCGCGCCCTGGTGGGCATGGAGTTTGATTCCGCGGAAGACCGGGAGACCATCAGGGAACGCATGGGCGCCTTTTCCAAGAATATCATCCGGTCCATCCGGGAGATTTCTCCGGAGGCGTTCAACCGGATCATGGGAAGTAAATAGTTAATAATTAACAGGTAATAGTTAATATTCATTAACTATTACCTGGTGTTTCTCCTTCCATGCTTCCCCCCGTTATCCTAGCCTCCCAGTCACCGCGGCGGCGCGATTTGCTGGCGAAGGCCAGCGTGCCTTTCTCCATCGTCATCCGGGATACGGAGGAGTTGAAAGATGCCGCCCTGCCTCCGCGGGAACTCTGCCTGTACAACGCCAGAGCCAAAGCGGAAGCGGTGTTCCGGGAACATCCGGATTCCACCATCATCGGCGCGGATACGCTCGTTTTTCTGGACGGCCTTCCCCTCGGCAAACCGCAGGATGCGGAGGAAGCCCGCACCATGCTCCGGATGCTCTCCGGGCGCACGCACCACGTGTGCACGGCGGTCTCCATCCAATCCCCCCTGGGAATGAAGGATATGGCCGTTCTGACGGAAGTCACCTTCCGGACACTGGCGGAGGAAGATATCCGCCGTTACATGGAACTGGTGGACGTGATGGACAAGGCCGGGTCCTACGCCTTCCAGGAACATGGGGAGATGATTATTTCCTCCGTGCGCGGTGATACGGACAACGTGATCGGCCTGCCTGTCGGGGACGTCATGAAGTGCCTGCGCACCTGGGGCTATTGAGCATCCAGCTTGCGCCGGCCTCCTTCATCAGGGATCCATTCTGCGGGTTCCCCGCCATCAAAGGGGAATCATTTTTCCGCCCGGAATGAACTGAGCTTGTTATAGAACGCCACGGGGAGCACGGCTTCCAGCAGGGTGCCTTCCTCCACATATTCCGTGGAGAGAACCTTGCCTTCACTGTGCATGGCGGCCACCAGGTCGCTCCGGGTGTAGGGAATCAGGAAGCTGGCGCGCCGGACGCGGCTTTCCAGCATTTCCACGCAGGCGTCCAGCAGGTCTTCCGCGCCCTGTTCCTCCTGCACGGACATGGGTATCACCCTGCCGTTGAAGTGGGGTTTCAACAGGGCTTCCAGCGTGTGGCGCTTCTCTTCCGGGACAAGGTCCACCTTGTTCAGAACCACGATCATGGGCTTGTCCCCCGCGCCCAGCTCGCTGAGCACTTCCAGCGTGGTTTCATAATGGCGCACGGCTTCCGGGTCGGAGGCGTCCACCACCTGCACCAGGAAATCCGCCAGCACGGCTTCCTCCAGCGTAGACTTGAAGGCCTCCACCAGACGGTGGGGGAGGTTGCGGATGAAGCCCACGGTATCCGTCAGCAGCAGGGGCTGGCCGTGCGGAAGTTCTATTTTCCGCGTCGTGGTGTCCAATGTGGCAAAGAGCATGTCCTTCGCCATGACCTCCGAGCCGGATACCAGGGACAGCAGGGAGGATTTTCCGGCGTTGGTGTACCCCACGATGGCAGCCGTGGCGATCGCCTGGCGTTCCCGTTCCTTGCGTTGCGTGGCGCGCTGCCTGATGACCAGGGCCAGTTCCTTCTGAATGGCCTCAATCCTGGCGCGCGCCAGGCGGCGGTCCACTTCAATCTGCTTTTCGCCTTCGCCCCTGGCGGCTCCGCCGCCGCCCTTCCCGCCCCCGGAACCGCCGCCCTGGCGGTCCAGGTGGTTCCACATGCGGGCCATGCGGGGGAGCGAGTACTGCATGCGCGCCAGTTCCACCTGGAGGGTGGCCTCCCGCGTGCGGGCGCGCCGTGCAAAGATGTCCAGAATGACCTCTTCACGGTCAATCACGCATTCGTCGATCAGCCGTTCCCATTCCCGCTGCTGGGAGGGGGAGAGCATGTTGTCAAACACCACGCAGTCCGCCCGGCAGTCCAGGGCCAGCTGCCTTACTTCCTCCGCCTTGCCGGTGCCGCACAGGAATTTGGCGTGCACGTCACGGGATTTAACCAGGTGCTTGCCTACAATGCCTATGCCGAGGTTGGAGACAAGGTCTTCCAGCTCGTCAAGCATGGCCTGTTTCTCCCCGGCCTCGGAGGGGTCAAAGTAGATGGAAACGAGCATGGCCCGTTCCACCATTTCCGGTTTTTCGCGGATTTCAAACATGGCGGCCGGTTAACGGAATTGCTTGCTGGAGGTGGGCGTGTAGTCCTTCAGCGCGAAGTCCGCATGCTTGTGACAATCACAACCGCATGAAGAGAGGAAGCAGGCAGTACATGCCAGCGTCAGAAAGCTGATCAGTCTCATGCGGCTATGAGAGCCGCACAGAGTACCCTAGGCAAGCAAATTTTACTGCATGCGCGGCGTTTTCCCCACAGGATCGGGGTCCGGAGTCCTTTCCATGGATGATTCCTCCAGGGTCATCACGGCTTTCCTCCCGGCTTCCGGCCAGGGCTGCGCGATGTTAATGGAGAAAGGAACAGTCAGGTCATAGCGGAGATCGCCCACGGTTCCGGATTTCACAGCCGTCCCCATGACTTTTCCATCTTCCAGCTTCAGGGCGCCGCACTGCACCACGGAATGCCCCACGTAATCGTCCGGGGCGGCCTCCGGAAAGTCTTCAGCCAGCCTGCACAGGAGGATGGACATGTCAATGTCCGCGGCCTTGCCGGTTTTCAGGTCACACATCTTCAGGACAAAAGTGGCGTTGTCCGTCTGAATGCCGATCACGACCCGTCCGGAAGGTTCATCCACAATGATCTTGTTGAGGGAATTCCCGGAAGGCAGCTTGAAAGAGGCCGCCTCCCGCCCCTCCCGGAGAAAGACGACCTTATCCATGGAATCCCCCAGTTGGGGGCCAAAGAAAGAAACGCTCCAGCCTCCGGGCAAAACACCGGAATAGTAGGGACTGGCGGGAACGGCAGCATCAGCGGACGGGCCTAAAGGGAAAAGCGGCAGGAAAAGCGCGGCAAGAATAAGAGATTTTTTCATAACCAGCATGGCACTCATTTTCCCTGTACCACTCCCCCCGCCGGACGGCAAGTTTTTTCAATACAATTATTTACTCCTCATCCGGGGGTTCTTCCTCCTCATCCAGGCTGCTCATCCACAGATTCCATTTTTCAATGAAGGAGCGGTCCATCTGGAGCAGGGCGTTTTCCTGCTGGGTGGGGGAAATGGTTTCCGTCAGGCTGCCGAAGATAAGAAGCGGCTTGGAATACGTATCCGCCAGGGAAGCAAATTCCGCAGGCTGCTTCTGGCGGCATTCCCGTGCCAGGGCGTACAGGGAATTGAACGGAAGTTCATTCCAGCTCACCTGGTACGCGTCACTACCTTCCCGGCTGTCCTGCGGTTCCACGGTCAGCAGGTGGCCCTTGATCCCTGTCAGCCGCACTTTGGAGCCGTCTTTCAGCACAAGGTTTTTCCCGGGCTTCTTTTCCAGCAGGCCGGGCAAGATTTTCTCCATGCGGGTAAACAGAGGCCGCATCTGGTCCGTCATTTCCCGGCGCGCAGCCAGCCTGGCCTTCACCGCCGGAGAAGACACCACGCCCTCCGCCGCAAGATAGGCGGCGGAGACCTTTTCATAATCACCCGTTTTCTTCATGATGCCAGCCGCTTCCCGGCAGACGTCCTCATAGCTTCTGGACTGCGCGGCCAGCAGGGCTTCCCTCCTCTTTTCCTCCTCCTGCGCTTTTTTCCTTTCCTCCTCCTCTTTCAGTTTGGCCATTCTCACGGCTTCCGCCGCCTCCCAATCCCGCGCCGTCTGGTACTGCATTCTCAGATGGTCCAGGATCCCCTCCAGCGCGGCATAGGCCGGAGGCATGGAGGCTACTTCCCCATTCATCATCTGTTCCCGCAGAAAGTCCGCGGCGGCCTGTTTGGCCTCCACCTCCGCCACCGTCTTTTCCGGCATGTCCTGGAGGCGTTTCAGGCGGTCGTACTGCGCGGTATACGGCTTCAGGTTGCTGAGCCATGCGGAAGCCAGTTCACGGATATTTTTCTCCCGGTCATCCGCGGCCTCAGCAGCCACCCGGTCCAGAAAGGAGCCGTATTCCGGCCATTTACCGGCCAAGTACCAGGATTTCAATGCCATGCCCGCGTAGTAATGCACGGCCAGGTCAGAGCTGGACCGCAGCCCCGGCATTCTGGAAGACCAGTCCCCGGAGCCCAGGTACATGACCAGGTTGCCCACGTCCCGTGCGCGTTCCAGCTCCGCCGGGTCCTTGCAGGCCTCCACTTTTCTGGACAGTTCCTCCAGCCGTTCCACCCCTTCCGGGAACTGGCCGCGCGCCCACAGGCACAGAACCTGGTTCAATCCGGCCCAGAGGGAGGTGGAAAGGGGACAGTCCGGCTGGTCCGCCAGGTCACCGAACATGGCGGCGGCTTTCACTATATCTCCCCGGTTGAGGGATTCCTGGGCTTCATTGAACAGGTTGCCGAAGCGGATGCTGCGTTCCAGCCGGGATTCCGCCCCTGCCCAGTCCTCCGGAGCCGTTCCTTTCCCGGCGGTGGGGGGAAGCGCCGGAGGGGATGAGGCGCGGGATGCGGTCCGCCCCTGCTGCCATGCGGCCCACCCCCAGATGCCGAGGCCCAGCGCCACGACGGCGGCAACGGAGGAGACGGCGATGATACGGCATTTCCTGCGCCGGGCGCGGCGGTTCTCCGCCGCACGCCGCTCTGCCCAGGTGAGGCCGGATTCCTGCATGGCCCTGTCATATTCCCCCAGGGCCTGCTCCACGGCATCCATCAATTCCGGATAGGAGGAGAACCGGTCCTCCTTATTAAAGGACATCAGCTTGTCCACGATGAAGCAGGTCATCGGGGAGATGTCATTGACCACCTGGTCCAGGCGGGGAAGGTTTTTTTTGGTCTCCAGAAGAACATCGGAAGACTGAGAGGCATCCACGCGCGGAGGAGCGCCCACCAGCATATGGTACATGGTGGCTCCCAGCGCGTACATGTCCGTCCGGAAGTCTTCCTCACCCCGCAGCAGCGTTTCCGGGGCGGCGTAATACGGGGTAACCCATATTTCACGTTCCACGTCGGACTCACTGTGAAGGAGGGACAGGCCGAAGTCCACGATTTTGGCAACTCCGTCCGGAGACTGGAGGACGTTGGCCGGCTTAATGTCCCGGTGCATGAGGCCCGCATTCCAGGCGGCATCCAGCCCGCGCACCATGTCCAGCGTCAGGCGCAGCACCTTGTCCTCCGGCACGCGTTCCTCCGCGGTAATCAGGGAGTCTAGGCCGCTGCCCTCCACCAGTTCCATGGCAATGTAAAAAAGCCCCTGGTCATGCCCCACGGCATAAATCTGCACCAGGTTTTCATGAGAGACCCGCGCCATGATCTGGGCCTCCCGCTCAAAGCGCTCACTGCGCAGGGCATCCCCGGCATAGGTATCATTCAGCACCTTCAGGGCCACCTCGCGCCCCAGCACGGAGTCCTGCGCACGGTACACCACGCTCATGCCGCCCTTCCCCAGCTTTCCGGTAATCCGGTAGGGCCCCATGCGCGTTTTCACGCGCGTCAGCGCCTGGCAGCCCGGGCAGATGGCATTGGCATACGGCGGGAGCTGGGAGACGTCCATGGCCTGCCCGCATTCCGGACACTCAATGATGTTGTCTTGCTGGGGGTTCATGAATGCGGGAGGAAAAAGGAAGGGGAAAATCGGCGGCGCGGAGTTGTTTCCGCCTATCCGGAAAAAGCTCCCCTCCGAACAAGAGCAGGGAGGGACCCCGTACAGAGCCCCTCCCGCAAATTTTCAGTTCTCCTGTCAGGCCAGGGCCGGCAGGGAGGCAGCCGCTACGGCCTGGCCGTGGCGCTTGGTCTTTTCATCCGGCACGCGAAGCTGGATTTTCAGCTCGGGGAACTCCGTGCGCAGCACTTCTTCCGCCTTGTCAATGATGATCTGGCCGCCGTCTCCGGAAGCCACACGGCCCAGGAAGAGCAGGTTGCGGAGGTCATAGAACCGGGCGTAGTGGGCGATGGCATAGCCAAAGTGCACGCCGATGGTTTCATAGATCTTGCGGGCGCGTTCGTCGCCTTCCGCCATGGCGGCCTGAACCTTCTTGAGCTGTTCCGGGAAGGGCATGCCGTCAAACTGGAAGCCCGCACGGGGAGCCAGACGGGCCACGGCCTGCTGGGAGAAGTAAAGGGCGCCTACGCCCATGTCCTTGGACCATTCGTCCACGCCGCCTTCTTCAGAGTAATCCACGGGGGCGAAGGCCAGTTCATTCAGCCAGGGCTTGATGTGGCCTTCCGGGTCCACGTAGCCGGCGGCCTCGGAGGTGCCCATGGCCACGCCCAGAACGGCGTTGTCATTCATGCCCATGGCTCCGGCGAGGGCGGTGACTTCACCGTCATTCACCACTTCAAAGGGGATGTTGTTCCATTTTTCCTTCTGGAGGGTGCGGAACACCTTGCCGAGGGTCTTTTCAATGTCTTCCTGGCTGACGCCGCGGAAGAGGGAGGAGGTGCGCACTTCGCTGTTGATGATCACGCCGGCGGAGGAACCGCCAATGGCGTCCACGCGGGGAAGATGGGCGGCGGCACGTTCCAGGGAGTCCTGGATGCCTTCAATGTGGTACTGAGGGTCTTTCTGGAAGTAGGGGTCCCAGACCACTTCTTCAGAGTAGACCACCTCGCCGTTGACCACGGCGGCGCACTTGCGGTCGGAACCGCCCAGGTCAAAGCCGATGCGGTAGCCGTCCAGGTTGCGGCCCAGGGTCATGGAGCCGGAGTATTCCGCAGGGAGGTCTTCCACGGCCACCTTCTTCACTTCAATCGGGGAGCCGTAAATTTTCTTGCCGATGAAATCCCAGTCAAATTCGCGGGCGCCGCCCTTGCAGTAGCGGGAGGCCAGCATGTCCGCAATGGCGTCATCCCCGGCGACGAGGATGATATTGCCGCCCTTCTGCCACAGCAGGAATTTCACGATGCGTTCCACATATTTCTCATTCAGGGCAACGTTTTCCCCGGTGTGGGGAAGCAGCTTGCCGGACCAGCGGAAGCAGGTTCCGTCATTGCGGGTCAGCGCGATGTCCACTTGATGAGAAGCAGGATCGGCGGCAGCTTTGGCTTCAAAAGCTTGATTCCAAAGGATGGCCGGCACGAAGCCGGGGTCCAGCACAGGCGTGATTTTGGGTTGAATGTTCATGGCAATAATCCGTTGGAAACGTAGCATACCCGCTTTTCGTTGAAAAGTATTCATTCCCTTTCCCTGTGATTTTTTTTGGCCCGTGCAGGCGGATAGCTCACTTTCTGCTGGAAAATTGCCGTGTTTTCACTAAAGAAGCAGGAGCCCTTTTTTCCGGCGTGGCTCTCCGGAGGACCGGCCCACTCCACGCACACATGTTCCATGAATGAATTAACGGACCAGCTTATTACCCTGTTTTCCTCCGCCCTGATCGCCGTCATGTTCATCACTCTGGCCGTGGGAGTGTTCCGCCAGGCCCAGGAGCCGAATATCCGGCGCCCCCTGAAATGGCGCGTCCCCGTGGACCATCTGGACATGCTGGACATCGCCATGTGCGGCATCATCGTCCTGTATTTCAGCATGGGGGCGCTGATGGCGGCGGCCACGCCTCCCGGCGCGTCCGCACCGCCCACCACCACAAACATGGAGCTGGACGGGTACAAGATTTTCAACGGCACATGCCTGAACCTCATCCTGGCCTTCGTCCTGCTGGTGCGCATGTTCCACACGGGCAGAATGGAGGCTCTGGGGCTGAAAAAACATTCCCTGAAAGCCCTGGTTTACGCCCCCGTGGCGGGCTACCTGCTGGTGCTGGTCATCCACTTCCTGCTGGACCGGGCAGGCCTGTTCCTGTGGATTGAACAGGTTACGCACGCTCCGGCGGAACAATCCATCGTCTCCGTGCTGAGGAATTCCAGCGACATTCCCCTGATTACGGTCATCTGCTTCAGCGCGGCCATCGCGGCCCCGCTGGTGGAAGAGCTTATCTTCCGCGGCTACCTGTATCCGATCATGAAGAAGTACACAGGCGCCTGGTTCGCCCTGGTCACCACGTCCCTGCTCTTCGGCATCATCCACGTCAGCCTGGTGCCGTTCATCCCCCTGGCTATCTTCGGCGCCATGCTGGTGCTGCTGTATGAATACACGGGCACCCTCTGGACGCCCATCATCGCGCACTGCATTTTCAATACCGCCACCCTGATCAACATTCTTTACCCCGGCGTCCTCCTGCCCTATGGCACCTGATCCCACCATCCGGCAGACGGGGGAGGACGCGCTGGTGGCCCGGCTTCTGCCCCTGATGCCTTCCAACTCCGCCCTGGTGACGGGACCGGGGGACGATTGCGCCGTGACGCGGAGTTCCGGCGAACGCCAGCTGCTCCTGAAAACGGATTGCGTGGTGGAGGGCATGCACTTCCTGCCCGGCACGGATCCCGAACTGATCGGCAGAAAAGCCCTGGCACGGGCCGTCTCAGACGTTGGAGCCATGGGCGGCACGCCCCTTCACGCCCTGGTAACCCTGTTTGTGCATGCGGACCGCCCCGTCTCCCAGGTAGAAGGGATTTACCGGGGAATGGGACGGATGGCGAAACAGTTCGGCATCAGCATTGCCGGAGGGGAAAGCTCCGGCCTGCCCACAGACGGCCTGATCATCAGCGTGGCGCTGACCGGGGAGGTTCCGGAAGGAAAGGCCGTCCTGCGCAGCACGGCACAGCCGGGCGACCTGATTGCCGTGACGGGCGTGCTAGGCGGCAGTTTCCCCACGGGGCACCATCTTTCCTTCATGCCGCGGGTCAGGGAGGGCGCCATTCTGGCCGCCTCCGGCGTGGCCACCGCCATGATGGACCTTTCCGACGGGCTGGGAACCGACCTCCCCCGGCTGGCGAAGGCTTCCGGACTGGGCTTCCGCATTCATGAAGAACTCCTGCCCGTGCGCCCGGGATTTACGGCGGCCCAGGCCATAGGTGACGGGGAGGATTATGAGCTGCTGGTGACGTTGCGCCCCGGCGACCGCGAGCGGGCCGTCCGGCTGGCAGCGGAGCATTTTCCTGAAACGCCCTTCACCGTCATCGGGGAAATGACCGCGGAACCCTGCTCCGCACTTCCGGCGGGCTACAGGCATTTCCACTAACGGCATTAAGGAAAAACCGTGGGGAAGCCAATGCAAGACGCCTGCGGAACTATTCCGCCGCCTTTTCTTCCTCCTTCTCCTGCTGCATGTAGGGCAGGAGCTGTTCATACGTGTCCCGGCCCAGGTAACGCTTGATGGAACGCTCCGGCGTTTTGAAAATATCCACCAGGATCAGGCAGTCCAGCACGTCGCCGAAGTGCTTGTCCACGCTGAAGGACAGGATTTTTCCGTTCAGCTTCAGGTACTGGCGCAGCAGCACGGGAATTCCCTTGCCGTCCTCTTCAATGTCCGCCACCAGCTGGGAAAGCCCCTGCGCATCCGTCAGGCCGATGGGGAGGATGCAGGATTCCGACCTCTTCAGGTCCGCCTTGCGGGGCGGATTGTAGGCCTTCACCTCATGCACCAGCACGGGTTCCATTTCATGCGCCTTCAGGTAGGAAACGATGAGGGCGCGGGAAAGGTTGGTGTAATCACGGGAAATGCTTACCGTGCCGAACAGGTAGCGGTAATGATGGTTGCGGGCCATGAACTGGCCGATGCCCTCCCAGATGAAGCCGAGGGCCAGCGGCCTTTTCTGGTATTCCGGCACGATGAAGGCGCGCCCCATTTCCAGGGAGCGGTCCAGCACCTTCAGGGCGGCGGGGGAAAAGGAGAAGTATTCCCCGTTATACAGCCCTTTCACGCCGTAGCGGGCAATGATCTTGTCCGTCTCCCCCATGCGGTAGGCGCCCACAATCTTCCGGTGGGTGCGGTCCCACAGAAACAGGTGCTTGTAATGATTGTCATACGTGTCCAGGTCGCACGCCTTGCCGGAACCCTCCCCCACCTGGCGGAAGGTGTATTCCCGCAGACGCCCTATTTCAATCAGGATATTGGGGATTTGCAGGGCGTCCGCCACGTACACGTCCCAGTCTCCGTTCTCCTGGCGGGCATGCAGGCATTCCGGGGGCAGCGCGTCAATCTCCGCCTGCATGTCCTGCACGGAAACGGGGGAAATCAGCGTGGCCATCTTCGCCTTCCGGTCCTTCTTGTGCACATGGGGACGGCGGCTTTTTTCATAACTCTTGCCCAGCAGGTAGGTGCGCAGGCGCAGATGGGAGACCATGGCTTCATCAGAATCATACTGCCCAAGCTGGCTGAACGGAATGGGCTTGCCCACCACAATGCGGTGCGTACGGCGGCCGTCACGCCCCACCTCACGGGGAAGGAAGGCCACGCGCGCCTTGCGGTTGATCAGGGAAACGCCCTGGAACAGCAGGCTGTTGCGCCCCGGGAAATACACGGGCACCACCGTCGCCTTCGTCATGCGGATAATGGCGGCGATGTTCGTGTTCCAGGGATCGTCCGTCACCCTCTTGTGGGCCAGCGAAAAGCTGGAGGCCGTGCCGGCGGGGAAAATGCCCAGCACGCCGCCCTTCCGCAGCCAGGAGATCATCTGGCGCATGCCGGAAAGGTTCTTGCGCTTGGCGTTTTCATCCTCGTAAACGTCCACCTTGATGAGCCAGGGCTCCAGCTCCTGGCACAGGGAAAGCTGCTCGTTGGCCAGGATGCGGACATCCTCCCGCACGCGCGTGAGCAGCTCCCCGAACATGATGCCGTCCGACAGGCCGTGGGGATGGTTGGCGACCACGACCACCGGGCCCTTCTTGGGGATATTTTCCAGGTCCCCAGGACGGAGCTGCAATTTCAGGTTCAAGTGCCTGGAGGCAAGCTGGAAGAAATTCTCCGGGGAGCCGGACTCCTTGTCGCGCACAATCTTGTCGTACGCCTTGTTCAGGCGTTCCAGGCCCAGCAGCTTTTCAGCAGACGCCGCCACCAGCGAAGGCAGACGCGTGTTTTCGTCCAAAATATCTCGGATGTCCACCATCTTCGGGTGTTTGAGCTGGGCCATGCCCCGCTGTATAACGAATTTACAGGAAAAAGTGAAACTCTTTTTGCACTGCCGTCCGGAACGCGGTCTTGATTTCCACAGGGCGCAAAGTTACAATCCAAGCGGCTTTAGCCCCCATTTCCAACATAGAAGACACTCATGCACCCAGCCATCGCCATTGACGGCCCCGCCGCATCCGGAAAATCCACCGTCGCCAAGCTCATTGCGGACCGCCTCGGCTACACGTTCATCAACACCGGAGCCATGTACCGGGCCGTCACCTGGTACATGCTGGAACAGGGCATTAACCCGGCGGATACGGTCGCCGTGCTGGCCGCCCTGCCCTCCGTCCCCCTCTCCTTCGGCAAGGACGGCAGCCGCTCCGTGGTACTGTGCGGGGAACATGTGCTGGGTGAAGAACTCACGCGGCAGCAGGTCAACGACCACGTCTCCACCATTGCGGCCATTCCGGAAGTGCGCTCCCTGCTGGTGGAACGGCAGCGGGAATACAACCGCCGGGAACCCGTGGTCATGGAAGGCAGGGACATAGGCACCGTGGTCTTTCCGGATACGCCGTTCAAGTACTTCGTCACCGCCTCCGAGGAAGTGAGGGCCGCCCGCCGCGCCGCAGAAGGCCTGACGGACTCCATCGCGGAACGTGACCGCAAGGACTCCTCCCGCGCCACGGCCCCGCTGGCGCAGGCGCCGGACGCCCTGCTGGTGGATACATCAGACATGACGATTGACCAGGTCGTCCACTTCATTACGGATAACATTCAACAAAAACTCGCCGCCAGATGAACTCCTTCTACTGGGTTTTCTACACGCTTTTCAAAAGCATCTCCAAAGCCTTCTTCTCCTGGAAGGTCGTCAACCGGGAAAAGCTGATTGAAGACGGCCCCGTGCTCATTGTCAGCAATCACCAGAGCTTTCTGGACCCTCCCATGCTGGGCATCTCCTATGAGGAGGGCATCTATTTCTTCGCCCGCAAGACCCTGTTCCAGGGCATCTTCAAGTGGGCTCTTCCGCTTTGCCAGGCCATCCCCATCGACCAGGAAAACCCGGACGCCGCCAGCCTCAAGCACGTGATACGCCTGCTGAAATCCGGCAAGCGCGTGCTCGTCTTCCCGGAAGGCTCCCGCACGCCGGACGGTGAAATACATGACGGCATGGGAGGCATCGGCCTCATCCTGAGCAAGACGAAAGTACCCGTGCAGCCCCTGCGCATCAGCGGGGCGTATGAAGCCTTTCCCATCGGCTCCCACTTCCCCAGAATCCATCCCGTCACGGTCACGGTGGGGGACCCCATCCCCTTCACTCCGGCGGAACTCAACGCCAAAGGAAAAGAGGCGTACCAGCATCTGACGGACAGGATCATGGACGCCATCCGCGCCCTTCCTGCGGAATAATCCCCTTTCCCGGCCCCATGATTTCCAGGCTGAAATTAATGGACTTCCGCTGCTACGGGAGCTTCTCCTGGCAGATTCCGCAGCAGGGGGCCATCATCCTGGGAAACAACGCGCAGGGGAAAACCAGCCTGCTGGAGGCCGTCTGCTTCCTGCTCCGCCTGCAATCCCCCCGCACCGCCCGGCCCGGTCCTCTGGCGGCCCACGGCAAACAATCCTTCGGCATTCGCGGGGAACTGTCGGGGCAGATCAGGCGCATCCTGTGGGCCCCTGAAGCTCCGGACCTCCGTGTGAACGGCGAACCGCGCAAGGACCAGCGCAGCTACCTGGCGGACAGCTACCCCGTGGTCTGGCTGGGCAATGACGATCTTTCCCTGGTCCAGGCCGGAGCGGACGCCCGCAGAAAATACATGGACTTTCTGGGCAGCCAGTGGCACCCTGGCTACAGGCTGGCCCTGTTCAGCTACCGGAAAGCTCTGAAAACGCGCAACTACCTGCTTAAACACAGGCATAAGGACAGGCTCCAACTGGACGCGTACACCCAGCAGCTTGCCCTGTACGGCACGGAACTGAGGAACCTGCGCGCCAGCCTGCTGGCGCTTCTGGCTCCCCATATCGCCCTGGCCTACCGCAACATCGGAGGAAGGGAGGAACAGGCCGCCGTCACCTACCGCGCCGCCGAGGAAGGGGACCTGTACGAACGGCTGTGCGCCGGGGTGGACCGGGACATCCGGTACGGACAGACCCAGAACGGCCCGCACCGGGACGACCTGGACATCACGCTGAACGGCAGAAGCGCCGCCCAATTCGCCTCGGAAGGGCAGCAGCGCACCATCGCCATCTCCATGAAGCTGGCGCAGTCCTCCCTGCTTACGGAGGAAACGGGCCACACGCCCATTCACCTGATTGACGACGTCTTCGGAGAGCTGGACCCCACGCGGCGCGTGGCCTTTCTCCAATCACTCCCGGCGGACGCCCAGAGCCTCATCACCACCACCCATCTGGACTGGCTGCATGACGCCCCGTGCCCGCTGCCGGCCTTCCGGCTGGAGGACTCCACCCTCAAGCCGGTCTGAACACGGCCTGGCTGAAAAAGGAACCGCCCGGGCTCCCTATTCCTTCACCCATACGTTCAGTATCTCCACAATGTACATCTTGTGGAAATCCCCGGCCGCATACCATTCCGGCACAATGGTCTTGTCCAGAAAAGCTTCCGGATTCAGAGCCTCCGCGTACAGCTTGCGGCATTCCAGCACCAGGCGCGCTTCCGCAAAGCTCACGTTGCCGTTCTCCGTTACATGCGGAGTCAGCCTGGAGGCGGCCACCTTGTCCGTATCCCGCCCACTGGTGGTGCCGCAAACGGTCAGGGCCTTATGGTACTCATGACTGAAGAAGGAAAGCGTGAACTCCTCCCCGGCTTCAATGAAGCGGAAGGTATGGCGCTGGGGCCGGATGACCACGAACGCCACGGGCTTTTTCCACATGAAGCCCAGGCCTCCCCAGCTGGCCGTCATCATATTGAAATGCTCCGGCGTTCCAGCCGTCACCAGCATCCAGTCGTGCCCGATCAACTGCATGGCATTATCCCGAATCTCCTTTGGATCAATCTTTTTCATCGTGGTTTCTAACGTTCGTTCGCCTATCATCCTACACCTCCGCGCCCATATGTCAAAGCCGCGCCGCGGCTGGGATGACGCGGAAAAGGCGCCCCCCGCCCTTCCGGAAACACCCTTCCTTTGGAGTTGCATTTCCGAATTGGCGGCCCTAGCATTTCCGGGATGAACTATACCGCGCTGGAAGACAAGCTGGGTTACCGCTTCAAGAACCCGGACCTGCTCGTGCAGGCCCTGACCCACCCCAGCACGGACAGCAAGCCGGAAACGCGCCGGACGTATGAACGCCTTGAATTCCTGGGAGACGCCATTTTACAGCTGGCCGTCACCCAGTACCTTTACCACCAGATGCCCAAGTCTCCGGAAGGGGAGCTGACCCAGCTGCGCGCACGCACCGTCAGCCGCGCCAACCTGGGCAAATACGGCTACATCCTGGGGCTGGACAAGTACATTTCCCTGGGAAAGGGGGAAGAAAGAGCCGGAGGCCGGGGAAAGAATTCCATCATTGCCAACACGTTTGAATCCGTCTTCGGGGCCATGTCCCTGGATTCCGATTATGAAACGGCCAAGGCCGTGGCCCTGCGCGTTCTGCATGAGGCGCTGGACTCCGCGGCCAGCCACCCCAAGGAGATCAACCCCAAAGGGGAACTCCAGGCCATCCTCCAGGCCATCCTGCCGGAGACGCCCTCCTATGAAACGGAGGAACGGGGACAGCGGGAAGCGGAGGACCGCTTTGAATCACGCGTACTCTGGCACGGGCACGTGATCGGCCATGGCCATGGAGCCAGCAAGCGGAAGGCGGAAGTGGAAGCCGCCGCGGTTGCCCTTTCCGCCAAGGAATGGCTCCGCATTACCCTGTAACTTTTAACGGTCCGGGTGGCTATTTTGTCACCCTTAAGCCTTGGACAGCCCTGTGGCTGGTTTGATAGACAGAAGCCGTCTCCGTGAGGAAGAACCTTCCCCGGAAGATCTTCTCACAGACACATACCAACCATAGAAAACAAATGAAGACCTATACTCTCCCCGTCATCGGCATCATGACTCTCGGAGCCGCCGCCTTTGCCGCCGCCACGCCTTCCACGGCATCCACCGGAGGCGTCCTGCCGGCCCGCGACAGTTTTTCCGCCTGCAAATGGCTCGGCGACCGGTTCAAGTGGTTCAATGCGGAACGGGATCACAAGAATCCCTACATCCAGGAGTTCAACGTTTCCCTGCGCATGCAGTACGGCATGGACTGGATTGACCCGAACGGCGAAGGACGCGTGATGGGTGAAAAGGAAGGCAACGGACGCCGCTTTAACGACGAGTGGCGCCGTTTCCGCGCCGGATTCAACATGAAGTTCCTGAAGAACTTCAAATTCAACAACGTCTGGAACATCGGCGGCATGGACGGTCTGGAAAGCTATAACGCAAAGACCAACACCTGGGACACCTCCGACCTGACTTATTCCCTGTATGAACTGAATCTGGAATACAAGGGCGGCCCTGTCACCTACGCTATCGGCAAAATGAAGCCGCGCATCACCGGAGAATACCGCACCTCCTCCTCCGCCATCCTGACCATTGAACGCTCCATGCTGGTCAACCAGCTCCGCCCGGAGACCAACTACGGGTTCCAGGTGAACAATTCCGACAAGAAGGATACGCTGGGCTGGGCCGCGGGCATCTGGATGAACGGCAACGGAGGCACGGGCACCGGAACGTTCAACAACCGCATTGAGCCCGCCTTCAATTCCCAGGACAACTGCTTTGTCACCGGCACGCTGAGCTATGACACGTCCAACGACGTTTTCCTGAAGAAGAGCCGCCTGTGGCTGGATTACGCACATAACTTCACCAAATGGGGAGACGACGCCCGGAACAAGGCGTACGACAAGCTGCATGACTACAGCTTCAAGTCCAAGTACCAGGGCACCGGAGCCAAGGACGTGGTGGCCCTGACCTGGGAAGGCTCCCAGGGGGATTTTTCCCTGATGACGGAAGTGATGGCCGGGTTCAACGTCATCGGCATGAAG
Organism: Akkermansia muciniphila; assembly: GCF_018709685.1. Lineage (GTDB taxonomy): Bacteria > Verrucomicrobiota > Verrucomicrobiia > Verrucomicrobiales > Akkermansiaceae > Akkermansia > Akkermansia muciniphila_E. Next base: position 315,026 of record NZ_JABDHQ010000001.1, on the reverse strand, counting down.
GCCGGGGCTGAAAACGTGTTCGGCGTGACCATCATGCCGTCCTACCAATTCACGCCCCACTGGGAAGGCGTCCTCCGCTACCAGATGGCAGCGGGCAGCAACGCCGTGAAGTGGGAAAAACGCTACACGCAGAACTCCACCTATTCCGGCACGTCCGACTGCATGCAGGCCCTGTACCTGGGCGTCAACTATTACATTTTCGAATGCAATCCGAACATGGCCAAGATCATGGCGGGCATCGAATACGCCCATTCCAACGGCACGGACGCCAGCAAGCAGAAAGGCTTCACCGGCTGGAGCTATAACATCGCGTTCCGCACCAATTTCTAATCTGCCGAACAGCATCATCCCGTCAATATATGGCCGCCTCTATTCAGGGGCGGCCATTTTTGACGGAGGAAAAACCCACGTGGCAGTTCCCCCAGAAGACGGCGGCCGTCACTTCCGTAATGCCTTCCATATTCAAATACCTGGTCCTTAACAAATCGGAAGAAGCATGCCCCATTTCCATCTGCAATACATGCAGATTCTTGAAATGCCTGGCAAAATAACTGGCGAACGTATGCCTTAAAATATCCGCAGTCCATTTCTTCTCCTTCCCGTCCCACCCGGCCAGACGTCTCAACGCCCTCCACTTCGCCGGCCAGTTATGCGGGCACACGCTTCCTGTCCCGAATCCCATAGCCGCAGCTCGCTCCAGCAGGTTTCTCAAAACCGGCCGGATCGTCACGATGCGAGCTCCTCCCGTTTTGCTGTGCCTCGCCTTCAAGGAAACCATGCCCTCCCGTAAATTAATCTGTGCCCAATCCAGGCGCCTCACCTCCTCCGGACGAATACCGGCATACAGCATAAGCCCAATCGCGGCCAGGCACGCCCCGTTGGCATACTCCTCCGCCGCCGTTAGCAACCGGTGCATTTCTTCCAGAGACAGCACGGGAATAGGGTTCTCCTTCAGCCTTGGAAGGTCTACATACGCCACCGGGTTTTCCCGGCACCAGCCGCGTTTCACAGCTGTTCCGAAAACACCGCTAAGCACCAACCGGGCCTTATGCCTCTGCCTGAGGGTTCCAAATGATTTTTCCAGCCAGCCACGGCATTCCTGGGGCGTGATGAAGCGTACAGGCCTCCGGGCCATTTCCGGACAGCACCTTAACAGACGCCGGCTGATATAACGGAAATCATCCCTGGTTCTTTTCCTCCGGTCATGCCGGGCCTCCATGGCCTCATCCACGGCTCTCCTGAACGCCACGGTTTTTCTTCTGGCAATTAAAGCCTCCTCTCCCAGCCGGATGCATTCCCTCGCTCTCTTCCGGCGGCCGCCGCGCCCCCTGCTGGCCTGTAGCAATTCATGCGCCAGCTGGGCGGCTTCTACCACATCCAGCCCTGTTTTTCTTAAAATGGCCAGAGCCGCATGGTCCATTGCTGATATTTCCTCTTTCATTCCATCTATTTTGCCGCGGGTTCGGAATCCGCAGTCAAGTAAAAATAGTACTTTATTAATCAAAAGGTTCAGTGATTCCATCCTATTACCCTTCACCGCACCGCTATCCCGGTAATTCTTTTTCAAACCGTTTAATGACAAAGAGGACGCAGGAATTTCTATACGGATTCCGAATTCGCTATCTGTCAACACAGGCCTTCTCTTTTGGGCATCCGCGGTTGCATGACGCCGCATGAAACCTCCCATCAAAAGAAGACCTGTCAAAATAATTAATCGGAGTTATATGAAATAATGAAACTATATAGAATAGTCTTGTAGCATTGATTATCATCCATCAGGTGATGAGATTGGAATATTAAACACATCATCGTGCTCTCTTATCCAATGACCGGATGGAGACAAATCAAACAACTGAAGCGAAAGAAGATTAAAGTAAAAATTCAGTAGAATAATTTCGCCGCAAGATTTTCAAAATATCCCGACTATTGATATTCATCAAATTTCTCAGATAAAAAACAGAGGATATAAATAAAAAACTAAATCAAACAATTCGCAAAAATATGTTTATCCGATTACAATCGACCGTAAAACGCTCATTATTGTATTTAGGCATGGCCGTCATGGCTTTGGGGGTGATGCCCCAAACTGCGGATGCTCAGGTTGAAGGTCGTGATCCGGTGTTGATTAAATTAAGTTCTTCAAGCTCCCAAAACGCCCATATCGAAAACCTGAAGAAATGGCATCTCATTTCGGAATACCGCCACTTTACGCCGGGTTCGTTCACGCCGCCTGCGGAGATTCCCTTTGAGCAGCTCTCCGCCGCTGATGCTAAAAAAGCCCAATACTGGTATGGGGCGACGCGCATTCACATATGCATTAACGAAGAATCGGTTAATTACTATAATAGAGTAGTTTATCCTGAAGCCGTTAAATTTTTTGGCAAGATAGCTACCGATTCTAAAACCTCAACGGTGAGCGCCAAGGTCAGAGAAAAAAAAGATAATTTAGAGGAAAAGTCCAACGGCATGACGCTGGGTATTGCCGATGCCGTCGAACCGTTGCTGACCGGGCGTGGATGCAAGGTTATTTTGATTCGCACGCAGGAAACCGCTTTTGCCAATCTGAAGGATGGGCAGTCCGTTCGTTGCGAGGTGACGATTTTTACCATCCCTGAGGCTTATAAAGGCTTTGTGGTTAATCCGCCATCTTCCTACGGCAAGTTGGTCCTGGGTATTAAAAACGCGCAAGGCGGTCATGTCGGCGAACTAGAAAAAACCGTCGGAATCGGGCCTTTCATGCACACGAACGACAGCAATATCATCTTTCACGGTTTTGGCGTGGATTATGCCAGAAACGGAGATATTTACCTGACTCGTTCCGTGCTGTTTGATCGTTTCTTCCTTTACTCCAAGCCTGCCGGCGGCAACGTGAAGTTTGACCTCAAGTGGGAAGAACCTCAAAATATTCAAGCTCGCCAAAAAGCGGAGGATAAGCAAAGAGCCTATGAAGACAGTCAACCCGGCTTCTGGACATACCTCGCTTTGACTATTGTCGTCCTTGTTTGGTTATCGTTACCCTATATGATTTGGGTTCTGTATCAGGAATCAAAGCGTCGTTTTGTTCCTTTAACCTCATCGGAAAGCAATAGTAGCATCGGCAATGTAGCGCCGAACATGGAGAATGCCGACAAGCTTTTCGAAGAAACGGGCAACTTCTTGAACACTCTGGTGTGCAGAGATGTTGACGGGGAATCGATTGCCTTCTACACCAAACGCACGGAAGTAAATAAGGGCTATGAGCTTCTTGCCAGACTGATTGCTCTGCCGCACAAAACTGCCGAACAGATTGAGCTGATTAATGAACTCGGTGCTAATCTGAATGAAGCCCAGCACCGTTACCGCAGCGGCAGCATTTGGACGCTGATTGGCGCAGTCGTCGTCTTCTGCTTTATAGGCTTCATGATGTACACCGTCGGTAACTCTATCTTAGGGGCGATTACATGGTTCGGCTTTGCGATTATTTACTACTTGTCCACGTTATGCCCTGCATACAAGTTGGCTAATCCGGAACCGGTTTATCAGAAAATCTTTGTATTCATTCTGAAATTGACTGGGTTAGGTTCTCTGGCCGTGGCCGCCTCCATAGCAGCCAACGAATATGGCCGTGTTTACCGCGACTCTTACGGAAATCTGTATAAAGAAAGAGATGATGGTACGGGATGTCTGCTTGGCGCAATTATTGCCTGTTTTGTACTCGTACTCTCTCCGTTCCTGTTCATGCTTAACAATATTTGCAGCTTTTTCAGAAATTATCTGGGCAACAAGTAAGACAAGCCAATAAAATCAGGGAAGAATTCTTGGTTTATTGGGAACAAAGAAAAACTTCTTAGTATTATGATCGTCCTGCCGTAATCCCCCAAATGAGTTCTCTAAACTTCTTCTCTGAAATGCGGGAACGGCTCAATAAAGCGTATTCGTCCCTCATAGAACAGTATTCCAATGTTCCTGCCATAGCGCAAAAACTAAAGACGGCACAAAGCGGCTGGGCAAGCTTCCTGGATTCCCTGGAGGGGGGCATATGCCGCATGCCTGACGTAGGAGGATTAAAAAGAACAAAACAGCCAATGATTTGAGTTTAACATGGGGCGCCTGAACTGCGATGCCACCGAGTGGTATTGCCGCACCCTGAAAGAACTGCTGGACACTATCAAGATGAACGGCTTTTAACCGGACGAAAATTATCAACTACTACCATATTAGATGCATATGAATATCACAAAGGCATCCATCAATATTATTCGAGCTACCGCATTCGTTTTTCTTTCCTTACCGGCATCAGCGCAAATTCCCCCGGAAGTAAAAATGCTGGAATTAACCTTTCGGGAACAAGAAAGGAAAATAAACGATGCAGCTTTTACCAAATACAAGCCGGAGCTGACCAGGCTTATGAATGAATGTGTCAGAAACGAGGATTTTGAACAGGCCAAGCATATCAAAGATATTCTTGAGCAAAAGATCCTTCTCGGCATTCAGGAAGAGAAAGAAGATGATTACTCACACTTCATCGGGCAATGGGAAGAAGTTGCCGGCGGCTACGTTTATTTAAGCCGCTTCAATGGAAAGCAGGCTCAGCAAAAGTCCGGCAATACCGCATGGCTGGATAAGGGCGGAGTGGACAAGGATTTTTCATCCTCCGACATCATCAGGCTTAATGAAACCCGGACGGTATGGTTCTACTGGCTCAGAACGGACCGCGACGATCGTATTTTCCAGGTAAACCATGCTACCAAACTGGTTTCCCTTTTGAAGCGGAAGGGAGGAAGCGAGAAAGAAGCGGATCACCCCGCCAACACCTCATCTTTCCCGAAATTCGACCTTCTTTCTGAAAAAATTCATGCCGATATGGAAGCCGGAAAGGAAAAACTGGCCCGGCAATACGTGCAAGCCCTGCAAAAAAAAAGTAAGGAATGGGGTGTTTCCGGCCATCTGGAAGCGGCTATCTGGGCACGCAAACGCGCCCAAGGATTGCAAAAGGGAAATAACAAGGAGAAACAACAGCTCCAGGACATTATCGGAACATGGGATTTCCCTTCAGGCACTATCCGAATCAAGGATCCGAAAAAATTCCTAGTGGATAAGGAAAACATAACTTTCGAGTATATACGTTCCTTGAACGGTAGTGTTCACTTGTTCAATATCCAGGAAATCAAACAACAGAAAATAGTGGCCCGGGTTAACAACCTGCTTCTCATTATTCCTTACGACTGCCGCGGACCATTCCAGGAAGGGACCTTGAAGCCCTGATTTTTTCACAAAAACGCCCTCTCTCCTTCAGGACGCAGTTCCAGAAGAAACGCAAACCAATATTTCCCTTTTATCGGGGTAATCCAAACTTGCCATCGCTTGCTGATGATCTTAAGGTCATCAGCTTGGGCTGGGCGGTGTATTCACGGCCTTTTTTTACCAGGCCTCCGGCGCTCACCAGGGACTGGAGCTTTTCATAAATGCGCAGCCTCAGGATTTCCTCGCCGCCCAGGGACATGTGCTTCTCCTTCATCACGATAACGGTACGCTGGAAGATATCGTTGAATTCCAGCATGCCCGCCTCATGAAGAATGACAATAAGCTCATCAGTCACCAAATCCGGTGTCTTGCGCGAGGAACGTGATCTCCTATCCTCCAGCATGATGATAGGATACTATCATGACACACTTCCAGGCGTCAAGTTGATAAGACTTGCGTCATTTTCCCCCGGCGCGGGACAGGAAGAGCATGAGAGGCGAACATCCGGAAACGGATAAGGAATTTCCCTGGGGCCGAAGATGCGCTTATTTCCCCATCCGCGGGATTCACCGGAAAGATATTCTGCAAGAAGCGGGGAAAAGGGATACGTATTACCTGTAATCCGGGCCATTCGGAATAACAGCCCCGGAATTTCATTTTTACAGCGGAGAAGTGATGAACCCGTTCATTTTCTGTCCATGCATAGCCGCCGCGGTTTTTCTGGCCCCTTTTTCCCTGTGGGCCGGGGAAGCCGTATTCATGACCTACAATGTGAAGAACGGCACCGGCATGGACGGCAGGCGGGATGATGACCGCACGGCGCGGGTAATCATGGCGGCGAAACCGGACGTCGCGGCCCTTCAGGAACTGGACAGCAAGACAAAAAGGAGCGGCGGCAAGGACACTTTGCAGGAATTGGCCGTAAGGACAAAGTTGACGGGGACGTACGCCAAGGCCATTGATTATTCGGGCGGTTCCTATGGAGTGGGCCTTTTGTCCCGGGAGAAGCCTTTGAGCGTCCGGCGAATTCCTTTGCCCGGCAGGGAGGAGGCGCGCGTGCTGCTGATGGCCGAGTTCAAGGATTATTGTTTTTGCGTCACGCATTTGTCCCTGACACAGGAGGACAGCAACGCCTCCATTGACATAATTGCCGCCCTGGCCGCGGAATGCAGGAAGCCCTTTTTCATTGCGGGAGATTTCAATTTGACGCCGGACTCGGAACCGGTGGCCAGGATGAAGAAGCACTTCATCCTGCTGAGCGATTCTTCCCAAAAGACGTTCCCTGCCGACCATCCGGCGGAATGTATTGATTACATCTGGATGTACAGGGGGAGAAAGGCGGAGGCGTTCAAGGTGGCGGAACGCAGGGTGATTGAAGAACCTGCCACTTCCGACCACCGCCCGGTTAAAGTAGTGGTCCGCTATTAATGCCTTCGGCCCGTCAATGGGCGGTTCTTGGCGCGTTCACGCCGCCCACCAGCAGCACGATTTCCCCTTTGGGGGCGCGTTCCGCAAATTCCGCCGCCAGGCGTGCAGCGGGGCCGCGGTGGTAGGTTTCAAAGGTTTTAGTGAGTTCCCTGGCTACGCAGACGGGTACGTCCGGATCCAGCGCCGCCAGCGCCTGCACGGTTTTGACGATGCGGTGGGGGGATTCATAAAAGATGCTCGTGTGGCTGGCTTCCACCGCCGCCTGGAGCATGGCCCCTTTCCTGCCGGATTTGACAGGAAGAAAGCCGCCAAAGAAGAAGGCGTCCGTAGGCAGTCCGGAACCCACCAGCGCCGTCACCACGGCGGACGGTCCGGGCAGCACGGTGAAGCTGACTTCCTTTTCCTTGAGCGTCTGGATGAGGCGGTACCCCGGATCACTCACGCCCGGCATTCCCGCATCACTGATCACGGCGAAGCTTTCCCCTCCGGCGGCACGGGCGGCAATTTCCCCGGCGCGGGACTGCTCGTTGTGGTCATGCATGCTCATCAGCGGCTTCCGGATTTCATAATGGGAGAGCAGCAGGCCGGAATGGCGGGTGTCTTCACACGCTATGACGTCTACCTTGCGCAGCACGTCCAGCGCCCGCAGGGTGATGTCCGCCCGGTTGCCGATCGGTACCGGGACAAAGTAAACGCTGTATTCCACTTCCGCCATAAGCAAGGATTCTCCGGAACAGTAAAGGCCTATCCGTTGGTAAGGGTTTCCGCTATGGAGGTGGCTACCAGCCGCGCCGCATAGGAGAGGGCGTTGGTCCGGGCCGTCTGGATGTTGCCCAGATCAAAGAACTGGCCCACTTCCTCGGCAGAGCTGGCATACAGAACCTCGTTCGTCCTGCCGTCCACCACACGGTATTTGACGGCCAGGCGCAGGCCCAGTTCCGTACTTTTATAGGTGTCTTCCCGGCTGGAACGCAACTGGTCAAAGGTGATGGAGTACACTTCCCCCTCCACCCGGATGTCCGCCCCGGAGCGGGAGCTCAGCTTGTAGGTGCCGTCCCGCTGGAGTTCATCCGCCAGAGCGCCGGTCACCAGCGTGGCGGCGCGGGGTTCCAGGGAGTTGTTGGCAAAGAGGCAGACCTGGACGGTTTTCGCAAATTCCAGCTTGGGCGGCTTGGTGCCCCCCAGCTGGTAGCCGCAGGAGCCGGCCAGCAGGCACAGCGCGGGCAGAAGAAGTTTAAACAGGTGCCGGAGGCGGTTCATGCGGAGGGAGGGTTCCTGTTATTTGCTGGTGACGCCCAGTTTTTTCAGGCGCGCCTTCGCCGTAGCGGCGGCGGCGGGATTGATGTTGCCCTTGGAGGCCACTTCCTGGTAGCAGAAGATGGCCGCATTGGTGTCCTTCATCTTGGTAAGGTAGTATTCCGCCACTTCCAGCTGCTGGGATACCAGTTCACGCTTCATGGCGGCCAGGTCGGAACGGGCGGCCCCGGCGCGGGAGCTGTTGGGGTAGCGCTGGAGATAGTCTTCATACGCTTCCTGGGCGCGGGCCACATTGACGTGGTTGCGGTCCCCGTCAGCGGCGGCCTGGCGGTAAAGGGTGGCTATCTGGAGCTGGGCCGTGGGGGCCAGCGGAGAATGCGGGTGGTTGTCCACCAGGTTCTGGTACGCTTCAATGGCCTCCTTCATCCGGCCGCGGGCGGCCAGGTAGCTGCCCAGCACATTCATGGCCTGCGGGGCGGTGGGTGCGTACGGGGCGTTGTCGCGCACGTGGTTCAGCCATTCCGTGACGTTCTTGGGGTCCATCCTGACGTCAAACATCCATAGCACGCGGTTGGTCAGCGCGCCGCTCGCGGCGCCGAAGGCCATTTCCTTCTGCCGCTCCATGGCCTGCTTGTACAGCGGGCTGTCCGGGTGCCGGTCAATGAGCTTCTGGTACTGGTCAAAGGCATCCGCGGGTTCCTTGCGGGCTTCATAGAGTTCCGCCATTCTGAACCGGGCCTGCGGCGCTTCCTTGGAAAGGGGGTGCTTTTCCACCACGCGCTTGTATTTCTTGATGGCGCCGGACAGGTCGTTTTTCGCTTCCTTCGCCTTGGCTTCCTGCATCAGGGCAATCGCCTGCTGGTCCACCATGCGGACGGTTCCGGGGGGCGGGGGCGCTTCCGAAGAGCACTGGCACAGCACCAGCGTTCCGGAGACGGCGGCCATCATGACAAGCAGCTTTTTCACATTCATGACTTTACAGCAGAAAAAGAGGGCGCGTCAACCCGGTGAACGCAGATTGACGCGCAAAAAGAGTTAATGGCCCTTGCCGTATACGGCCTCAGCGTCAAAAACAACGCCTCCGTCCGCTTCGCGCAGCGTGACGGGTTCCCCCTGCGGCTGCGCCTTCAGTTCCTCGCCAAAGGGCACGGAACGGTAGAAGCAGGAGTGGTGCCCGGTGTGGCAGGCTCCGGCGCCGCACTGGTCCACCAGCACGATCAGGGCGTCCTGGTCACAGTCAATCAGGATTTGCTTTACTTTCTGCACGTGGCCGCTGGTCGCGCCCTTGTGCCAGATTTCCTGGCGGCTGCGGGAGTAGTAAACGGCTTCTCCCAGCTCCATGGTCATGCGCAGAGATTCCGCATTCATGTAGGCCAGCATCAGCGGTTCATGGGTAACGTAGTCCATGGCGAGGGCCGGAATGAGGCCGTTCTGGTCAAATTTGGGGGCGAATTCCACGCCTTTTTCCACATTCACCTTGCCGCGGTCGGCAAAGACAATCCGGGATGAGATGTCATTTTGTTCCATAACCGGCCCCTTTAGTACATGAAATATCCGACATATACCAATCTTTTCTGTTGCCCTGACGCAACGAAATGGTTTCATAGGGAGCGTATGGCATTCACGGCATCCCAAGCGTTCGACCTGCTCCGCACCGCCTTCTCCCGCAACCGGCTTCCCCACGCCCTGCTCATTGTGGGAGACGAACACCAGGGAGCCTCCCGCCTGATTCTTCAACTGCTGGAGCTGATGAACGGCATCCGGGCAGACCACCTGGACGGCGTGCGGGACGAGTACTGCCGCCTGGTGCGCCCCAAGTCCAAGTCGCGCCGCATCCTGCGGGACGACATCCGCGCGGTGGAGCCTTTCCTCCAGCAGCGCGCGGCGGAGGGGAAATGGAAGATCGCCGTGTTCATGGATGCGGAGCGCATGAATGACGAGGCCGCCAACGCCTTCCTGAAAACCCTGGAGGAGCCGCCCAGCCAGTGCCTGCTGATTCTGGCCACCTCCCAGCCGGACCAGCTTCTCCAGACCATCATTTCCCGCTGCGTGCGCGTCAACCTGCTGCAATCCGCGGAATTCAGGCTCACCCCCATCCAGGAGGCCCTGCTGCCCCACTGGCTGGAGACCTGCCGCAACCTGGACAATGACCTGGCCGCGCTGGCCTTCCGCAGCAAGTTCGTGGACGTCATGACGGAGGCCAAGGCCGCCATCACCAAAAACCTGAACCAGGCCCTGAAGGATGAGGCTAAGGAAGCCGCCCAGGGCACGGACACCTCCGACTGGGAGTCCCGCAACAAGGACGCGAATGCCGCCCAGATAGAGACGGAGTACCTGGAACAGCGCAACCAGGCCCTGGAACTGCTCATCAGCTGGTTCGGCCAGGCGGCCCTGATCGCCTCCGGAGCCCCGGAGGTCACGCCGATTCATCCGGAGGTGCGCACGCTGGCCGCACAGATGCCCGTGAACGAATTGCTGAAGCGCATGGAAGCCCTCAACAGGCTTCGCGACGATTTGAATTTCAACATTCATGAAGCCCTGGCGCTGGACGTCCACCTGCTGGCTGCCGTCGGGTCTTCCTGAATGAAGACTCCCTCACCCCCTACCCCACTATGACCTGCTACCCCTGCCTGCTGTTGTCAGCCGCCCTCTTCCTCGGCTGTTCGTCCGCCGTCCGCGCCGTCACCCCGGAAGAAGGAAGGCGCATTTACCTGGAAGCGAAGGAAGGAAACGCGGAATCCCAGTACCGCCTGGGCCTGTGCTTCCTGAAGGGAGACGGCGTGAAGCGCAGCCTCTCCCAGGCCAAATTCTGGTTTTCCAAGGCGGCCAGGCAGGGGCACCGCACGGCGGAACGCTCCCTGCGCCTGGTTCCCCAAAAGGCCCCCCTGCCCGTGGACCCTTCCGCCGACCGGGCCACCCGGGAGAAGAAAGGGCTGGAATTGTATGAGTACCTGTACAAGCTGAAGGATTACAGGCCCGCGCGGGAAAGCACAACCTCCTCCGTCACCATTAACGGCAAGAAAAAGTATGACAAGCTGCCGGAACAGGGGACAAAGCCGGACCTTTCCAAAGTGAGCGCCTTCATCCGCGCCGGAGCGGATGTGAATTACCAGGGGGAGGGCATCAGGGGGGATAATTCCTGCGCGCTGGCCCTGGCGCTGGACATGCAGTTTTTTGAATTGGCGGACCTCCTGATTGCCAATGGGGCGGACGTCAATCTGGAAATTGGCCGGTCTGACGAGTATAAAAACGCCTCTTCCTCCCTTCTTTCCAGGCATTATTTCAATCCCAGGGCTCCGCAGGCGGCCTATCTGCTGGAACATGGGGCGGACCCGGATTACGTGTGCAATGACGGCAGAACGCTGCTGATTTCCGCCGCCAGGTACGGGAATGAGGAGAGCGTCAGGGTCCTGCTGGAAAACGGCGCGGACCCCAATAAACCCAACGGCAAGCCGCGGCTAGGCCATTACAAGCCGGCCCATTCGGAAACGGCCCTGTGGGTGCTCGCGGACGTTTCCGGCCTTCAGGAAAATTCCATAAACGCCGCCGCCAAATTGTTGATTGAGCACAAGGCGGACGTAAATTTCCGCGCCAGGGGCGGGGCCACTCCCCTGGACCGCGCCATCGCCACCGGAAAGAGCAGCCTGGCGCGCCTCCTGAAAGAAGCGGGGGCCAAAACCTCCAGGGAATTAGACGGCAAATAAGGCGCGGAAGCTCAGCCTTTTTCCCTTCCCTGCCAGAGGCGGGGGAGAAGAATTTCCTCATAAGCGCGGAATTTCTGCTCATACGTCAGCCGCGCCGCCGCCGGGCTGGTGGAGGGCATCTGGATGATGGCAGGGGTTTCCCGGAGAAATAGTTCCGGAAAATACCGTTTGAGGTATTTATGGGAGGCGGTGCCGTTGCAGCAGACGGTGCCGATGCCGGGAAAGCATTCCAGCAGGGCGGCAATGTCATTGGGCTGTTCCTGGGAGATGTGCTGGTCCAGGCTGCCGGGCCTGACGCCGGAGGCCACCACGTCCCACAGCCCCACCCCGCCCCGGTTGAGGAGAGACAGGCGTTCCCCATACGGCAGGGAAGGGTCAAAGCCCAGCAGGGTTCCCATGATTTTCCAGAAGGCGTTGCGGGGGTGGGCGTAATATTGCGCCTGCCGCAGGGATTCGTCTCCCGGCAGGGAGCCGAGCACCAGCACGGAGCATTCCGGCGTGACGGAGGGAGGGAAGGAGCATTTCTTCACAGCAGGAAATAGTCAGGGGTTCTGCATGCCGGAGTACCTGCGCACTTCCTTGATGCCCACCTCCTGCCGGAGCAGTGAGGAGAGCCACGGGTGGCTTCCCACCGCCGGGGCCAGGTTGAACCGCTCCGGCCTGGTGATGCGCGTGAAGATGACGCGCCTGATCTGGGATTTGGGCACCGTTTTGGCTCCGTAGCCGTCCGGCATGTTGGAGGACCAGAAGGTGACCGTGTCCCCGCCGTCCTTCACCAGAACGGTCAGGTGGCCGGATTCCCGGCGCCCGATGTGGTCCGTCCAGAATATTTTCATGAAGTCTCCGGGGCGGGCCTTCCGCCAGTCTTCAAAGTTGACGCCGGCCCCCAGCCTGTGCACCAGCACGGCCAGGCCGGGACCGTTGGCATTCGCCCAGCCCCACGGCCCTTCGCCGTCATGCTGGCCCAGGCGGGGAATGAGGGCCAGCCATGCGCGCTCGGAAATAACGGGCTGCGGCTGGGCGGCGTCCCATAGCTGCAGGGATTTTAAAAGGAGCAGGTAGCAGGCGGAGGAACAGAAGGAGGGCGTGGCCTCCCGGAGGAGGAAGACGGGACGGCGCGTGCGGGGGTCCCAGCGGCAGGTTTTCTCCGCCAGGGCTTCCATGGCCTGCCTGTTGGTCTTGTATCCGCCGCCGGTCCGGAATTGGGAAAGCCCGGCGCGCAGGGACTGGTACCATGCGGCCTCTCCGGGAGTCATAGCCGCGCCGCGCCGCGCGGGGGCGTGTTCCGCAGCCGTAACGGCTGCGGAACACAGCAGCCCGAGGCAGCAAATCAATGTCAGGGCGTTCCTCATCCTTGCCCCACAGGGTATACGGGCGGCGGAAAATATCAAGGGCGGATTGCGCGCGCAGCGCTGTACGGAAAGGGAAGAAGGCCATAGCCTTTTCCCCGGAATTCCTGTTGTTTTGTCTGGACTTATCGCACAACGTCCCTTACTGTGCGTCAGGTCACGCGCCGGGTATGCGGAGCGGAGAGGCAACGCACCTTGGGCGGACCTTGTTTCCGGTATTTATTTTTAACCACCACGGACCACATAGAGGCATCATACCATGGCAAAACGCGAAGACATCCGCAAAATCCTCATCATCGGCTCAGGCCCCATCATCATCGGCCAGGCCTGCGAGTTCGACTACTCCGGCACCCAGGCCTGCAAGGCCCTGCGCGCTGAAGGTTACGACGTCGTTCTGGTGAACTCCAACCCCGCCACCATCATGACGGACCCGGGCATGGCGGACCACACCTACATTGAGCCTCTGACCGTGGACCGCATCACGGCCGTGATTGAGAAGGAACGCCCGGATGCCCTGCTGCCCAACCTCGGCGGCCAGACGGCCCTGAACCTGGCCTCCAAGCTGAATGAGGAAGGCATCCTGAAGCAGTACAACGTGGAAGTCATCGGCGTGGACCTGGAAGCCATCGCCCGCGGCGAAGACCGCATCATTTTCAAGGAAACCATGGACAAGATCGGCGTGCCGGTGGCCAAGTCCGAACCCGTCTATACCGTGGAGGAAGCGGAGAAGGTGGCCGCCGAGCTGGGCTACCCCGTCGTGCTCCGCCCCGCCTACACCATGGGCGGCACGGGCGGCGGTATCGTGTACAACGTGGAGGAACTGCGCCAGATCGTCCCCCGCGGCCTGGCCGCCTCACTGATCAACCAGGTGCTGGTGGAAGAATGCGTGCTGGGCTGGGAAGAACTGGAACTGGAAGTCGTGCGCGACGCCAAGGGCGAGAAGATCACCGTCTGCTTTATTGAAAACGTGGACCCCATGGGCGTGCACACCGGAGACAGCTTCTGCGTAGCTCCCATGCTGACCGTTCCGCAGGACGTGCAGGACAGGCTTCAGGATTACTCCTACCGCATTCTGGACGCCATCGGCGTCACGGGCGGCACGAACGTGCAGTTTGCCCACAACCGTGAGGACAACCGCATCATCGTCATTGAGATCAACCCCCGCACCTCCCGGTCCTCCGCCCTGGCCTCCAAGGCCACCGGCTTCCCCATCGCCTCCGTCTCCACCAAGCTGGCCTCCGGCATCACGATGGACGAGCTGCCCTACTGGCGCAAGGGCTCCCTGGAAAAGTACGAGCCTTACGGCGACTACGTCGTCGTCAAGTTCGCCCGCTGGGCCTTTGAAAAGTTCCCCAAGGCAGCCGACAAGCTTGGCACCCAGATGAAGGCCGTGGGGGAAGTGATGAGCATTGGACAGAACTTCAAGGAAGCCTTCCAGAAGGCCGTGCGCTCCCTGGAAATCGGCCGCGCCGGGCTGGGCCGCGTGAAGAAGCTGGAAGCCCTGACCACGCCGGAACTGCGTGAAAAGATCACGTACGGCAACAGCGAACGCTTTTTCCAGATTTACGAGCTCCTGCGCCGCGGCGTGACCGTGGAGGAAATCGTGAAGCTGACCCGCATCACCCCGTTCTTCATTGAGCAGATGAAGGAACTGGCGGACTTTGACTTCTCCCTGGACAGCCAGGACTGGGACTCCCTGCCCGTGGAAACCCTGCGCCAGGCCAAGGAAATGGGCTTCTCCGACAAGTATCTGGCCCAGATTTTCAACGTGCCTGAAAAGGCCGTCCGCACCCGCCGCCAGAAAAACGGCATCACGGCCACCTACCGCATCGTGCCCGTCAGCGGCGTGGAACACGCGGAATACTACTATTCCACCTACAGTGGCGCAGAGGATGAAGTGCCCGTGAACGACAAGAAGAAAATCATGATCCTGGGCGGCGGTCCCAACCGCATCGGCCAGGGCATTGAGTTTGACTACACCTGCGTGCACGCCGCCTTCACCCTGCGGGACAACGGGTATGAATCCATCATGGTGAACTGCAACCCGGAAACGGTCTCCACGGACTTTGACACGGCCAACAAGCTGTACTTTGAACCCGTGACCGTGGAAGACGTGCTGGCTATTTACGAGAAGGAAAAACCGGAAGGCGTCATCGTCCAGTTCGGCGGCCAGACCCCGCTCAACATCGCCCAGGCCCTCAAGGACGCCGGCGTGAAGATCATGGGCACCCAGCCGGAAGGCATCCGCCTGGCGGAAGACCGCGAGTACTTCCGCGAACGCATGATTGCCCTGAACATCCTCCAGCCGGAAAGCGGCACCGCCCGCTCCCTGGAGGAAGCCGTGGAACTGGGTCGCCGGATCGGCTACCCGGTGATGGTGCGCCCCTCCTTCGTGCTGGGCGGCCGCGGCATGGAAGTGATTTACGATGAAGAAAACCTGAAGCGCTACGGCGTGGAGGCCATTCAGGTCAGCCCGGAATATCCCATGCTGATCGACCGCTTCCTGGACAACGCCATTGAAGCGGAAGTGGACGCGCTGGCCGACGGCACGGACACCTTCGTGGCTACCGTGATGGAACACATTGAGCTGGCCGGCATCCACTCCGGGGACTCCGCCTGCGCCATCCCCCCCGTGACCATCGCCCCCAAGCACGTCCGCACCATTGAGGAACACGCCGCCAAGATCGCCAAGGACTTCCAGGTGAAAGGCATTCTGAACGTGCAGTTCGCCATCTGCGACGACGAGGTGTACATCATTGAAGCCAACCCCCGCGCCTCCCGCACGGTGCCCATCGTCTCCAAGGTCACGGGCATCTCCATGGCGCGCCACGCCACGGAAATCATGCTGGGCAAGAAGCTCAAGGACCTGGGCCTGAAGCCGCGCGCCTGCCGCTTCATCGGCGTGAAGGAAGCCGTCTTCCCGTTCAACATGTTCCCGGAAGTGGACCCCGTGCTGGGACCGGAAATGCGCGCCACGGGCGAAGTCATGGGCATTGCGGACAACTTCGGCATGGCCTATTACAAGGCCCAGGAAGCCGCAGGCTGCATCCTGCCCACTTCCGGCAAGGTGCTCGTCACCGTCTCCGACCGCGACAAGAAGTTCATTGAACCCATCGCCCGGGACCTCATCTCCCTGGGCTTCAAGATCGTCTCCACCGGCGGCACCGCGGAATACCTGCGCGGCCAGGGCGTGGAAACGGAAGTGGTCAACAAGCTGCATGAAGGCCGCCCGAACCTGGGCGACATGATCACCAACAAGCAGATTGACCTGATTATCAATACCCCGGTGGACCGCACCAGCATGATTGACGACTCCTTCATCCGCATGCAGTCCATTCAGAAGAAGATTCCCTACATGACTACCATCGCCGCCGCCAGGGCCACGGTGGAGGGCATCCGTTCCGCCCAGCAGGTGAAGGTATCCCCCCGCTCCCTCCAGGAATATCATTCCTGAACGCGGACAGCTCCAGCCGTTTAAAAGGAATGCCCCGCATGCCGGAAAAGCATGCGGGGCATTTTTTAACCGGAAACCCTATTGCCGGGTGACTTTCAGGCGCAGGAAGCGGCGCGCGTTCCCGCCGTGCACGGGCTCCGGGTCTTCAAAAACCGCTTCCGTTTTTCCCTTTGTCTCCATAACTTGGACGGGCGCCCACGTTTCCAGATCAGGGGAACACTCCACGGAATGCTCCACGTCAACGGCCTGCGGATTAACGGGCCATTCAAGCACAAGGCATTTGCCGCCGTTCTCCTTTTCCCTGACCGTGAGCCGGGTAACGCTTCCGCATGGCTTGAGCGGGTCAAGTCCCGTGGCGTACTTCATCAGGTTGGAAATGCCGTCCCCGACCGGGCATGCGTCCGGAGCCATTTGGTCCTCCGGCGTTCCGACCGGAAAACGGTCTTTCTTCCATTGGTCATACGGGCTCCCGGCCTGGGTGATGGAAAGCAGGCGGGTCAGCCCTTCCGGCGTGGCCACCTCCATGGAGCCGCTTCTGGAAGCGGGAGAATTGTTGGGAGCAGCCGTCACGGTGAAACTTCCGTCTCCATGGCCGGAGAGGGTTTCCGGCACGGCCCAGGACGCATGGGAAGCAACGTTCCATGCACCCTCACAAACAACGTCTATCCGCACGCCCCCGGCGCCTTCCCTGCCCAAGGAAAGCTGTTCGGGAGAAACGCGGAAAACAGTCACCGCCTTCTGGGAAGATTCAAAGTACAGCTCCGGCAGGGAATCCTGCCCCATCTTCCACGGAGAGGAGTCATCCTCCCCAAAGGAAAAGCCCAGCCCGTTCCACACATTTCCGGAACCGTCCACGGACGCGGAGGCGCCATTCCTGTTGTTGGCGCGGTGGACGGCGGAAATGTCCTCCCCATGCGCGGAAATGGCGGAGGCGCTGTTGAAGGCATTGTTTTCCAGGACGGAATCCGCCATGTATCCCAGAATGCCCCCTGCATAAACGCTGGCCGCCGTGCCCGCGACAGACCCGGAAGCCGCGCACCCGGTATAGCTCCCTCCCATGTCATAGCCGCAAAACCCTCCCGCCATGGCATAATAGGAACCCGCCGTTCCTTCCACGTTCCCGGCCCCGTAGCAGCGTGAAAACGTGCCTCCCCGGTGGTTGTACCCGGTGAACCCGCCCGCCATGGCCGTACAGGCTCCGGAGGCTGCCGCGGCGTGCGCCGCCACCCTGGAGACGGAGCGGCAATTCTCGCTGCTTCCCAGGCCGTTCCTTCCTGAAAATCCGCCCGCACAGGCATAATCCTGGGAAGAGTAAACACTTACTTCCGCCCCTCTGGCGGCGCAGTTCACGTACCGGCAGCGCACGCTGTCTCCGGTGAATCCTCCGGCCCAGCCCTTGGCGGAATGAAGAATCCGCACGCTGCCGGAGGCAGCGCAGTTCATGAACCCGGCGCAGGAGGCAAACCCCATGAAACCGCCCAGCGTAAATGTCTTGCCTTCATCATCGGCCTCCACGGTACAGGTGGAAAAACAATTCCGGAACGTGGAGGATACGCCGTCATCCGCCTCCGGCAGAAAAGCCGCCATCCCGCCTCCGTAGCCATGGAAAAAGGAGTCAAATTCCACGCCGCTTTCCCGCGTCACCACCACGCGGCCTTGGGAATAACAGCCCTCCAGGGAACTTCCGGCATGCCCCGTGCCCAGGAAGCCCCCGGCAAAAAAGGAGGCGGAAACGGAGCACGCGGCGCCGCACCGCACAAAGGTGGAACCGCCGCCGTCCCGCCCTACCAGGCCGCCTGCTTCATAAAGGGAGCTGACGCTCCCTTCCACCGTGCAATACAGGAACCGGGTTCCCCTGGAAAAAGCCGCCAGGGCGCCGGCGGATGAAACAGCCCTGACAGTCTGGGAGACGGAAACGTTCCTGAGATGGATGTCCCGGATATCCGCCTCATGCAATGCCGCAAAAAGCCCTGCATGGGCAAGACCGTCCGTTTGCACGGAGACATTGGAAATGGTATGCCCGCGACCGTCCAGCTTCCCCTGGAAGGCTCCGGTCCCGTCTTCCACGGCGGAAGAGGAGCCGATGGGCGTCCAGGCTCCTTTCAGAACAATGTCCCCGGTCAGGATAAAGTGCTTGTCCCTGTGCGCCGGTCCGCAATAACCGCCCAGCGCGGCCAGCCCCTCCGGACTGGAAATCAGGTAGGGGGCCTCCCGGCTGCCGTCCCCGCCGTCAAAACTGGACGCCCCGCAGACCGGAGGAACGGCAAGAGCGGCCATCAGGAACAGCCCCGCACGGAAAAGGGATGAGCGGAACCCACCGGAGAAAAACAGGGAAAGGAGACGCTGCATGGCATCAGGGATGGTAATAATACTCCACACGGTCATAATAGGCGGTATTGTCCTGCGTGGGGAGATGGTCCCCCATGAACACCAGGTTTTCCACGCTGCAATAAATGAAGAACGGGAAACTTGTTCCAAACGTCACCCGCTGGGTCTGCCGGACTTCACCGTCTATCAGCCATTTTACTTCATAATTGCCGTTGACCAGCGTCAAATCCATCTCCACGGTATGCCAGCCCGTCTTGACAAGCTGTCTTCCGGATACGTAGGGATTGGCCTGGGAAGTCATCGCGACGACCAGGTCGTCATCTCCGGCGCCCAGCCTGGTTCTCTCCGCCTGGGTGCCGGAACCTATTTCAAAATCCAGTTCATGCTGGTCGTCGCAGTAAATCCAGGCGCCTATGCTCGTTCTTCCGCACTTGTCCAGTTTGGGCAGGTAAAGGCGCCATTTATAACGCCCTGTGGTATAAATCTTGTCCTTCGTCAGTACTTTACGGCGGTCCTGCGTTCCCTTGCGCACATGAATGGCCAGGAGGCCGTTTTCCGTAACGGTCCTCGGTTCGGGATTCGGGTCAGGATCATGGGGGGTATTCTGGTTCATATGCTGCCAGTCCTCCATCTCATTGAAATCCCACGTCCTGTGCCGCACGTCAACGGGAGGCGCGGAAGGGTGCGCCGGGTCCAGGAGATCGGGGCGGACGGCCTCCATGACCACCCTGGCTTCCTCTTCCGTCGTAATGGCCTTCCCCCACAACGCGATATTGTCAAAATCAGCCGCCGCGGCCTCATTGGCATTGTTGCCCGTGCACCCCAGCCCTATCAAACGAATTCGGGGCGCGAACTGGAAATTCCCCGCAATGGTGCAGGTTCCCCTGTGCCTGCCGTCAATAAAGAGGTTCACGGACGTATTACGGATGGAATACACCACGGAATGCCACTCGTCCCCGGCGGGAACCGCCGGAGGGGATGCGCTGGAATTGCCGGATTCATCTTTCCAGGAGCTGGAACTCGTACCGCCTGCTCCCCAGATGGTCCAGCCGCTGTTGACGGTAGCCCCGTCAATGGCAAACAAAGCGCTTCCCCCCGTATAACGGCGGACATTGAATGAAATGGAAAAATCCCTGCTGGACAGGGGCAACCCATTCCCATTGGAAATTTGCAGGCTGTTCCCGGTTCCGCCCGCAGCGCGTACATAACCGGAATTGTTCACGCCGCCCGTTTCATGATGCACGAGGCCGCCCGGGGTAATCATCACCGGAGTCCCTCTCGTAAACGGCACGTTGCCCGTACCGGCGGTAAGCTTCTCCGGAGTGCCTGCCGCGTCAAAATCCAGAAGATAGATCAACTGGTTGGTTGATAAATCCGCATGCAATTGATTACAAAGGCAGAGGACCGCCGCCAAGTAGAGTAGTTTCGCCATCATGATCAACCGGATTCTGAAATGAAAAGCCTCCCGGAGCGAGCAAATAAACGGGAAAGAATGAGGCGGCTCAACGCCGTCTGCGCCGGATCAGGAGGCCAAGAAGGCCGAACAGCTCCAGAGAGGCGGCAGAAGCTTCCGGAACCATGGCGTCCGAAGCGGGATGCTCTGCCAGGAATTGCACCTCTTCCGCACTCAGTTCCCTGTTCCACAGGCTGAAATCATCCATTTTCAGCGTACCCGCATTCACGCCGTTATTCCCGCAGCCCAATTGGAAAAAATTAAGCGTTCCGAGATCGGCGTCTCCAAAATTGTAAGTCGCCGTTCTCGTGCCGTCCAGATACAGGGAAATGGCGCCGTTCCCGGTCGTCATCGTAAAATTCTGCCAGTTGGAGGTATTGCTGGTCAATGTGCCTACATTCCCAGCATAAAAATTCCCCTGGGAGGAACTCACGAACAGTTGAATGGAATTGCCGATGGTTTCAAACTGAAACGTCCGGCCAGTATCCGTCGTCATGCGCAGGACATAATTGCCGTTCAGGGAAACGTCCTTGAATTGAAAATTAACGGAAAAATGGTTCGCGCTGATATTGGCCGCACTTAACGCGGATGTTCCCGGATGCGCGCCGGAAGCTCCGGCCAAATTCAAGTGCCCCGCGCTGCCGAAAGCTCCGCTTGGCGCGATTCCCGTTCCTCCCCACGCACTGATGCCCCCGGTATACCCGGTGTAGCTGTCGTATTCGGCCGCGGCAGTATCAAATCCCATGTGGATGGCCAGTCCTTCCTGAAGAGGAGAAGAAACCGCAAGGGAAGCGCCATGGGAAATTCCCATGGAAGACATTCCGGATGTTACTAGAATCATGGATAATATTCTCATGGCGGTCTAATTCTTAGCGGATTTTTAATCCGGGGCGCTTGTTCAGATTCAACTGTGAAGGCTCGAAAACCGGGCGTGTCCGGTTGAACGGAATGCGAAGCATGAAGCCCGCAGGGAGAGTGAATCGGAAAGATGAACGAATCGGCCTTTCATTCCCCACTGGCTGTTTTCCCTCCAAACCGTGGGAAAAAGTCCTTCCACCGTAACCTCTGATGACCGCGCTGTCGGGAACACGGACCTCCCGGAATAAATGAATGAACAAACTCCTGCCAGCCTTCCCCTTCCCCCGGTCTTTCTCCCCGCCATAGTCCGGGAAGTTTTTTCACAACCTCCTTTCCCTTAAAATCAACCCTTGACGCCGGATTAAAAATCCGTCCCATGCCGCTAACCGTTTCCAGCGCTTCTCTTACGGCATTTCCTCAGGAAATTACGCTCCGGTAATCTCCATGCACACAAGCGTAGCGTTGTCCTGATTGGGAGCTCCGTCCCTGGTGATGCCGTCCAGCACGGAACGCACCAGTTCCTCCGCAGACAACATGGACAGGTAACGCATGCCGACAGGGCCCAGGGAGTCCAGGTAAGGCCCCACTCCGTCACTGGCCACCAGCAGGCGGTCTCCCGGCAACAGGGGGAAACAATCAACCCGCAGATCCACGTGGGGCACCTCCTTCCCCATCAGGGCGGAAGTCAGGGAATGGCGGGCGGGATGGCACAAAGCCTCTTCCCTGGTGATGGAACCTTCCGCCACCATCTGTTCCAGCTCCGCGGAATATTGATGCAGCGCATTGAGCAAAAACATTTGCTCCTCCCGGACCAGTAGGAGAAGGGAATCCCCCACGCTGGCCCAGCGCAGCCCATCTGCGCCAATCCAGGCGGCTACCAGGGTAGTGCCCATTTCATCGTCGGAGCCTCGCTTCTTCCGGACAATCCGCACCTGTTCATTGGCCGCGTGCACGGCGTTTTTCAGCCTCTTCCCGGGAGCGGCGCGTCCCTCCCGTTCAAACGTCCGTGAAAATCCTTCCACGGCGGCACGGCTGGCCAGCTCCCCTCCGGTATAGCCCCCCATGCCGTCCGCCAGGACAATCACCAGCGCATCATCCGCCGCCAGGATGGAAAAGGAGTCCTGCTGATTGCTCCGTGCGCCCAGAATCTGGTCCCCATGCAATCCGGACACCAGGAAAGGTTCTTGAGAAGAAGGCTGCTGCATCATGTGGAAGTTTATTCTAACATACCCCTTTTCCTGAAGAAAGCGGGAAGATGGCGAAGGAAGCAGTTGCCGCACCGGCGCGCCTCTCCGAACCAGACAAGAAAAACTTTCCATTCATCATCCGGAGCCACCGGGGAACTACCCGAGATAGGCAACGGTTTCATGGGGAATCGTGAGCTTTCCGCCCGTCTGGAAGCGGTCAAACAGATGGTTGAGCGCTTCCAGCCACGCGGCATGGCCCTCTTCCAGCTCTCCGGGGGAATAGGAAGAGGAAAGCATGCGCCGGATGTACTGTTCCCGCGTATAGGACAGCTCGTTCGGGAAACGGAAGACCTGGAAATGATGGTCAAAGAAATCGGCTATCCTCCCCTGGATATCCGCCAGTCCCCCGCTGAAGCCGTAAAACCGCGGGCAATACAGGCGATGGATGCGCCCTTCTTCCAGAACCGCCGGAGAGTCTTCTGCCCTGGAATTCCAGATCAGGGCAATCTTTCCTCCCGGAGCCAGGATGCGGCGGCATTCCCGTTTGAACGCGGCGGCGTCAAACCAGTGGAACGCCTGCGCCGCCGTCACCAGGTCCACGGAAGCATCCGGAAGCAGGGTATGTTCCGCCGTGCCGGGCACGGAATGGAAAAGCGGGAACTCCCTCAACAGCTTCTCCGCTTCTTCCCTCATGTCATTATTGGGTTCCACGCCGTACACGGTCCAGCCGCGCTCCAGCATGGCGCGGGACAGAATGCCCGTGCCGGAACCCGCATCCGCTGCGCGGAGGGGCTCGCGCCCTCCTTCCTGCGCCAGCAGGTCAAGGAGCCCCTCCGGATAACCGCGGCGGCCCTGGGTGTAGGAAGCGGCTTTTCCGGTGAATTTGCCTGTATTGTCCATCACTCTGGCGGAAAATGTCTTTTCCGGGTCAAAGGTAAAACGCCGCCGTACCGCCTTGCCAGCGCCAATCCCGTTCTACGCCGCAGAAAAATCTTTCCGCCGGCATCCTGAACAGAATCTTCCGCCTCCCCTTTCCACAGCTTCCCGTGCCCGCATTATAAGCCTGGCAGGAGTAGCGGCGGGTCCCACTCCCGGCTTTACAAGTCTTTCAGGAGCTTTTAGTATCGGGACCAGGCCCCCGCACCTTCCGGCTTGCCCCCTGCTCCGGGGAAACAAAGCGTTGGCGGGCTTTATCTTCAGACCGTGCCGCCCATGTTCGGATATTACAGACTTGCCTCCGCCGTCCCCCAGCTCCGCGTAGCTGACGTGGACTACAACACTGACCAGCTCATTGCAGGATTCCGGCAGGCTGCGGCGCAGCAGGCGGCGGCAGTCGTCTTCCCGGAACTGTGCATCACGGGCTATTCCTGCGGGGACCTCTTCTTCCAGCCGCGCCTGAGGGAGACGGCCCTGAATGGGCTGTGCCGCTTTGCGGAAGCCACGAAAGGGACCAGGACCATTGCCGTGGCCGGGCTGCCGTTCCTGTACGGGGACGCCCTGTATAATGCCGCCGCCGTAGTGCAGGGCGGCCGGGTTCTGGCGCTGGTTCCCAAAACGATGCTCCCCAACTACCGGGAATTCTATGAAAAACGGCAATTCACTTCCGGCAGGGAGCTGGGCGCGGGCGTCCGGGAGGCCACGGTCAATGGGGCGCTGGTTCCGTTCGGCACGGACATCATCTTTCATGATGCAGCCTCCTCCTTCAGCTTTGGCATAGAAATCTGTGAAGACCTTTGGAGCGTCATCCCCCCCAGCTCCATGCTGGCTCTTCAAGGCGCCAGGGCCGTCTTCAACCCGTCCGCCGGAACGGAACTCACCGGCAAAGCCGCCTACCGTCGCGAACTGGTCAAACAGCAAAGCGGCAGATGCCTCTGCGCCTATGTCCTGGCCTCCGCCGGGGTGCATGAATCCACCACGGACGTGGTGTTTGGCGGGCATTCCCTCATTGCGGACAACGGCAGGCTGGCGGCGGAAGGCGAACGGTTCCGCAGGGAAAGCTCCCTCATTCTGGCAGACGTGGACTTTGAACGGCTGGCGGCGGCGCGCCTCTCGGAAAGCTCCTTTAACGACAGCAAGGCGTTATGCCCCTCCGGGAACACCCTTCATCTTACCCTGCCGGAGGAAGTTCCCCCCTCCCCCGGCCTGGAACACGCCTGCAATCCTGCGCGGCCCTTCCTGCCCCCGCCCCGGCACCGCCGGGAACGCTGTGAAGAAATCATCGCCATCCAGACGGCGGGGCTTGCCAAGAGGATGGAACACACGCATGCCCAAAGGCTGGTGATAGGCATCTCCGGCGGCCTGGACTCCACGCTGGCCCTGCTCATCTGCGCGCGAGCATGCCAGGCGCTGGACAAGCCCGCTTCCGCCATTCTGGCCGTGACCATGCCGGGCTTCGGCACCACGGACCGGACACACACGAACGCGGTGAACATGTGCCGCCTGCTGGGGGCGGAACTCCGGGAAATACCCATTTCTGAAGCCGCTCTCCAGCACTTCCGCGACATTGGGCACGATCCGGCGGAGCGCACCACCACTTACGAAAACGTGCAGGCCCGCGAACGCACGCAAATCCTGATGGACCTGGCCAACAAGATGGGGGGCCTGGTGGTGGGCACGGGAGACCTGTCTGAAATAGCCCTGGGGTGGAGCACCTACAACGGGGACCACATGTCCATGTATGCGGTCAACTGCTCCATCCCGAAAACGCTGATCCGCTGCCTGATTGAACACATTGCCGCCCAATCCTCCCCGGAACTGGCGGCCACCCTCCTGGACATCAACAATACCCCCGTCAGCCCGGAACTGCTGCCGCCGTCGGACGACGGCACTATTGAACAGCGGACGGAAGACGTCCTGGGGCCCTACGACCTGCACGACTTCTTCCTCTTCCACTTCATCAAATACGGCGCACAGCCGGACAAAATCCTGTATCTGGCGGAAACTGCCTTCCGGGATGAATTCCAGCCGGACTTCATCCGCCGGTGCCTGGGAATCTTCATCCGCCGCTTCTTCCGCCAGCAATTCAAGCGAAGCTGCATTCCGGACGGCCCCAAGGTGGGCACCATCTCCCTCTCCCCGCGCGGAGACTGGCGCATGCCCTCCGACGCATGGGGAACCGTCTGGTCAGACGGACTTTCCCATAGCTGAAGCGCCTGCGGCATGGAGGAACGCTAAAGGAGCGGCGGCATTTTCCCGGCTGTGCCGTTCAACGGCACGGGATTCCTTTAATGGCCCGGAGCCAGCTTCAGGCCGATGATGCCTATCAGCAGAAACGTGGCCGCCAGCATGCGCCAGACATTGGAGGAATCCCCAAACCACAGGATGCCCACCATGAACGTGCCCAGAGCGCCGATGCCCGTCCACACGGCATAAGCCGTGCCTATGGGGATGCTCCGCTGCGCCAGCCACAGCAGGAAACCGCTTAGAGCCATGCTGAACACGGAGAACGCAATGCAGGCGGCAAACCTGCCGCTCCCCGTACCGGGGGCCTGGGAAAGCTTGAAACCCAAAGGCCATCCGATCTCGCAGAGACCGGCCAACACCAGATAAATCCAGGACATATATTGAAATAGGGTATCCTCTTCCGTTCGCCGGCCTTCCCGAATTGGGAGAAGCTCCAAGGGCAACGGATGCCCTGAAGGGTACCTGCGGCCGCCCCGGAAGCAAGCAGGCAAACCATCCGCACCCTGTCATACAGAGAATCCCAGATCAAAAGGGCTACACACGCTACCGAAAAAACGATAAAATTTACAAACTTCAAACATGTGTGAAGAGATACTCTTTACACTCATAAATCATCAACTTGATCGCTTGATAATGAACAATCTAAAAAATACGAATCAGAATCGGCCACTAAAGAAATCACAAAATTGTGATAAGAACACACTCTCAAGCTCTGTAATAACATATCAGAAAATTTCATTGTTTTCAGATTCAAAGCAGGCAATGCAAGAGGCTTAAAATCAAAAAATTAACAACATACAAATTCTGAAAACAACTTTGACATTGCGAAAAGTATCTAACAAGCCTTTGCGGAAAATAACTCGAAGAATACTTTTACATTGAAAAATGGCACAAACTCAAAAGTTTGTGCCATAAATTTAGATCTTTGATTATTAAAAACCTATACATATTTCAATCCACGAATCCATGAAGGGTTCGATGGAAGTGAGAATAATCCCTGACCTCCCTTTTGTCAACCTTCATGTAAAGGTTATTAATATGCCTTAAAAAGCTCTTGGTTCTTTGAGAGATTCATGGTAATTATCGAAACACAAAGAAACATCAAGGAAGTTGCAGCCTCCTTGATGTCTCCTTTAACCCTAATCTCTGATTCCAAGCAGTGACACCAGAGCCTAGCGTCCGTACCCATATGCTAACAGGTTTCCTACTGATGTCAATGCGATGGAATGTTGAGATTTTAGTCCTCGGCTTCTTATGAAAGACCTACTCAATATCATCATTGTATTTCAAACAACTACCCGTTATTTCAGTATTTCAACTCCTTGCTGGCTCATTGCAAGTATTTATATCCTTAAACAACTTCTATAGTAGGTTCTTAATCGTATCCAGCTTCCGGTCCTCTTTTTCCTGTTTCCGCTGCCGGGCTACTCGATCGGCCAGATCGTCAATGACGTGCAGGCTCGGGCCCGTACGGGCGTCCTTGTACCATTTCAGGAGAAACCGTTGCTGCCCGTCGCGGCTTTTGACGTTAAACCATGACTTGAACTGCTGGGGGGAAAGCTTGGACCAGCCGTAAGGGAACGTGGCGCCGTAACCCAGCGCCAAGGCGGCGCTCAAGTTCAATTCCTTCATGCGCTCCACGATCACCAGGTGATGCAAGAACTGCTTTTCCCCATCATTTTTGAAAGAACCCAGAAAGCCCAGATCGTGGTTCGGGTAACTCCAGAACCACGTCCGTTCTCCCCACCACCGTTCCTGAATTTCCCGCCCCGGCCCTCCCAGCACTTTTCTTACCTCTTCCAGCGTCTGTCCCATCAGGGGCTTTCGTGCCCTGACGGAAAAATCCTTCATGGCCGCGGCAAGCGTCCGGGCAGCCGTCTGCTGGTCCTGAATGCGCTGGGCCTGAAGCCTTTTTACCAGAAGCGAAGATTTCAGCTCAAAGTAGCCTTTGTCTCTCCAGTTCTGCAGCTTGTATCCCTGCTCAAAATTCCGGGAATACAGCGTGCAGTCAACAACTCCTTTGACGGACGGCAGGGCGAAGGAAATCCCGGGAACAATTTCTTCCGCCAGTTCAATGGCCTCCGCCACCGTAAAACCTCCCTTGCGGCAAAGATCCAGCCCCACGCACCTCCCATTCCACATCGTCGCCGTAATGGATAAATTCTGCGGGGCCGGAAACAGCCATTGCCATGCGGTGCACCGGGAAACAATGGAAGAGAAAACAGCGTAGTCGCAGTCATTTTTGCTGTTCTTCCCATCCAGGGTGCCGGGGTACCTCTTCAAATCACGGAACTTCCCTTCCCCCCAGAGGGCCTTCAACTCCTCCAACGTCATTCCCAGACGCGGCCTCTCGCGTAAGGAGGCCATCTGCTCCTCCGTCCTTTTCACGGCGTTTCCTGAAGCCTCTTCACGCAGAGCCCACAAGGACTCCAGGGAAGCGGTTTTTGTTTTGGGAGGTTCATTAGAAAAATCCAGGCAATACCAGCCGGGCTTGCTTGTCCATCCGCCGGTAGAGGTCAAATTCAAAGGATTCTCCGATTCAAACGCGACTGGCTGGCTGACGTTGGAAGTTCTCTCCCGGACCACCGAATATCCCTTGGGAAGATAATTCATCATATAACGGCCCGCTTCCGTAAGAGTCATGGCTCTTCTTCCATCGACTACGGAAAGGCGGCTCGCCACCTTTCCGGGCCCCTGGAAATAAACAATGATGCTGTGATCCTTGAAATTCCATATTCTCCCGCTGCTGGGCCAGGAAGTTGGTAAGTGCTTCTTTCCGTAAAGCTGTTCAACTTCCGCCAATGTTTTCCCCAAGGGAGAAGAAGGCTTGAGCGTTTTTACGGACAGGACCCCCAAGGTTTCACTGGGAGAAGAGGAAGCGGCAGCGCATATATAAGCGGAAAACGCCAGCAAACCTGCCGCCAGGCAGCTGATCTTTATAAAATGGTTCATGGGCAAATATCGTTGGGTACATATAATCTAACATATATAATCAACTTTTGTACATTGAAATTAATTAACTTTCCTGCTCACGAATTTGCTAACAAAGAAAAAAGATTCTTTTACCTCCGAGGAAATATGGAATCCTTTGATCATCCGCCTGGGTGCAGCTACGGAAAAGACAGTTCAAGTAGGCAGCCGGTCATTCCTGCGGGAGCATGGCATTGCGGCCCCATCACTCCGGGGAAAAACGCGGAGTTCCATGATGTCCCGGCCTGCTTTCCGGCTAAAAAGCACGGGAAGCTCCATTCTGCTGCATGTCCTCCTGCACAGGAACGCAGTCTCCTCCCTAATGCCTTGCGGCCTTCTCGGCAAAGCGGTCCGGCTGGTAGGGCCGATGGGGGGATGTTGAAGCAACGGCCCCATTCAACAGCGCGACTGTCCCGGAACCGTATCCGGGGACTCCGTCAGCATGCAGAAGGGAAGAATGAGGGAGGATTGCCCTCCCTCAATAAAACTTATTTGGACACCGGGGGTTTCTTGCCGGCAGCCAGCCCCGTGTCCTTCCCCTCGGTCAGCCACTCAATCGTCACGGGAACGAACTTCAACTTTTTGATATGCGGCTGGTTCTCCTCATAAAGTACGCCTACTACGCCGGGCTCCACCATGGCAAGGCTGGAATAGGCAAAACCGCCTTCGCCCAACAATTTTTTCACAGGCCAGGTCTTGCCGTTGTCATAGCTCATCGCCACCTGCCCCTTGATGCGCCGTCCGGCACTGGGTCCGGAAAACAGAATGCGGCTCTTGCCGCCAAAGGCAGGCTGGTCCGTCAGAGAATAAGTCATCAGGGAATTCTGCGTGCTGTCGCAAAACAATTCCGGAGCATCTTCCACTTCACCCCATGTCTCTCCGCCGTCCTGCGACCACACGATGCGGCGGCAATTGCCTCCGCCCCAGTGGCGCGCGACCATGACCACGCCCCCGTTATCCGTTTCCGCGATGGACGTTTCATTCACCAGGCCCTTCATATTGGCGGTTGGCTGGCTCTGCTTCCAGCTTTTGCCGCCGTCATCACTGTAAATGCAGGAAATCACCCACTTGCCGAACGGTCCTTCATTCATCGGAATTACCAGACGCCCCTTGTGGGGACCGCTCCTCAACTGCGCCCCGGCATTCGGGCCGGAAGCCATGATATCCACACCCGTGGGGCGCTTGGTCGTCTTCGTGATATCCTCCGGCTTCGTCCAGGTGGCGCCTCCGTTCCTGCTCTGGATCATGAAATTGCGGATGCACTTCTCATCATCCCATCCCTGGGGGATATTGGGCTGCCGTTCCTTTACTCCGGCGGGATAACGCTGGAACACGACAGTCACCGTCTTGGTTTTGGCATCATAAACCGGGCAGGGATTATTAAAGGTGGCCCCATGCGATTTGGCGATCGCCCGGGGACGTGACCAGGTCTTCCCGCCATTCTTGCTGACGCTCATGATCAGGTCATTTTCCCCCTGGTCCGTATTCTTGTACCGGCCTTCGGCAAACGCCAGAAGCTGCCCCTTGCCGAGGCTGAGCAATGCGGGAATGCGGATGGATTCATAAGGATTCCCCTCCCCTGCGCTAAATACGGTCACGGCGTTGTCCGTGGGAAAGCCAGCCTTTTCTTCTTGCCCCAATGCCGGCAACGCCACGGCGCATACGGCACTCATCAAACACTTGAATACGGAATTCATCATCCTCTTCATCCTATTCCACTTTCTCTTTCCGCACAACAGCCATGTCATGCATTCGAGTGAAGACCAGAGGAAACTTTTGAGGAATGAAGGCAATCAATTCGGTTTTCCGCAGGCCTCCCGGATGCCGTCACGCCTTCCGGAAGAAGGGAGCCAAACACGCCTTCCAGGCAATTCATGACTCGGTAATCATGCGCCTCCTTTTTCCGCCTCTTGGCAGAGATTTCACGCCAGGACTCTCAGATGGGAAAAAATCGGGCCAATACCATGAGTGTATAATGAAATATCATCAAAACATGCTGATCATCATAACAATAAAAAATAACGGGTGTCCGGCACCGCAGAAAATTCGCCCGGGTGCCGTGGCCGCGCCGCACGCGACGAATACCCGTTAAAAAGGAACCTGCGGGAAGCGCCCGTTCCCTGGCGAAGCCGTTCTCCCAGAGGTCATACTCTCAACATGGAAATATGTCAGGATGTCAAAACCGGTACGAACATGCATCCATGGCATGTTCCCATTCCTGGCGGGAACCCTTTCAGGGAAAACGAAAAACGATGTCGCTTGCAGAAGCGCGCGGCTTCTCCCGGCCGGATGGAAAAACCCCGTCGACAATGCATTTGCAGCCGGGAAACAGGGGGCGTCGGCAAACGGGATGCCCATGAAATGTAACGAAATATATAACGATGGAAACTAAGGAAACATTGCAATCTTTGGATGAATGGTCCAGGCAGGAACTGAAAGACATTCTGGATTTTTATATCAATTATGACTACGACCCCAAAGGCGGTTTTTACGGAGCCGTTCTGAGGACGCTTGAACCGGTCAAGGACGCCGACCGCTCCATTGTGCTCAACGCCAGACTCATGTGGACGTTTGCAAGCGCCTACCGCATTCTGAAGGATCCCCGCTATCTGGAAATGGCCAACCATGCGAAGGATTACATCAAGGAACACTTTGTAGACAAGGAATACGGCGGAGCCTACTGGGTGG
The DNA here is from genome assembly GCF_018709685.1 of Akkermansia muciniphila. Lineage (GTDB taxonomy): Bacteria > Verrucomicrobiota > Verrucomicrobiia > Verrucomicrobiales > Akkermansiaceae > Akkermansia > Akkermansia muciniphila_E. The sequence continues at coordinate 283,944 of NZ_JABDHQ010000001.1, read as the reverse complement.
TGGACGCCCAGGGCAACCCCGCGGATGAGTCGAAATACCCCTACGGCATTGCCTTCATCATCTACGGAGGAGCGGAACTGGCAAGAGCGAGCGGCAGCAAAGACGGCCTGAAGCTGGCCCGGGACATGTATGAAGCGTTGGAAAAACATGCCCTGGATTCCAAACACAGGGGATACTTTGAAACCTTTACCCGGGATTGGAAAAGGCGGGATGACAGCTTTAATATTCCGGACCCTTCGCTGGGGTCCAAGGCGCTCAACACCCATCTGCACATGATTGAAAGTTATACGACTCTGATGCTCGTGGATGATGATCCCAAGCTGAGGAAAACCGTAGGCGAACTCATTGACATCATGACCAACAAGCTGCTGGACCAGGAATACTTCCACTACAAGCCCTACATGACTGATGACTGGAAATCAACGGACACCCTGTTTTCCTTCGGCCACGACATTGAAGGCGCCTGGCTGCTGACGGAAGCCGCCGAAGCTTACGGAGGCAAGGAACTGGTGGAAAAATGCAAACCGATTTCCGTGCGGATTGCCGATGCATGCGCGGACGGCATCAACCCGGACACAGGGGGCCTGTATGCGGAAGCCAACGAGTACGGACTCGTAGACCGTCAGATGTCCTGGTGGGTGCAGAGTGAAGCGGTCATCGGCTTCTTTAATGCCTTCCAATTGACGGGTGATCCCAAATATCTGGCGCTGACAATGAACGTAGTCGACTACATCAGGAACTATGTCTCCGACCATAGCGGCGGGAAATTCCGGGAATGGCTCTCCAGAGGAGACCTGGATCCCCAGGACGGAGACAACGAATTCAGAGTAAACGCCTGGAAAGGCCCCTACCACAACGGCCGTATGTGCATGGAACTGATTGAACGCATTGCAAAAATGCAGGCTTAAAACACCGTTCCTGAAATAGATGCCGTAACTGGCATAAGTCTTCTTTCCGAGGAAACCGTTCCAACGGAAATGCAGACTGGGTAAAAACGGCTGTTTATTTGCCGCCAAGGGATGAAGCCACCATAGGGTTTCATCCCTTTCCATTGGAAAGCAAACGGGAAGGAATAAGATATCTTGTGCCTGTCCGCAAGGTAGAGGGTCCCTATCTCAGTTCTTATTCCAAACCGGATAATTTCTTCTGAAACCTCCGTAAAACAACCGGCTCTGCATGCTGTCTGCTTCTTTATTGTCATGGGGCGGCAACTTTCCCGCATACCCTTACTACAGATGTGGGGCATTTCCCAAAATCGGAAATGGAGCTAATTTAAATGGACATAATGGATGCTTTCCCAGATGAAACAGGCATTTGAAGCTTCATGGGACAGAGGATGTAAAATGCTGATCTTTATCGAAATCATTGGAGAATATGGCAACTGGACGCACTCGCCCGATTCTGCCTGCCTAACGAAGCCGGCTTCAGCGGAAAACATGATCGATCATGCAATATCAGCCAAGTTACAAAATCGGATATCGACCGGGGCCGCACAGCAATTTCGGGAGAACGTATGACAATCCTGAACAAGCGGAAAAAAGCGCGTTAATGTCTATTCCAAAAACTGGGGCGTCTATTGAACTACAGAAACTTAATATATTCGTCGCTTTGTGGCACCATGGGAAAAAGTGTTGCGCAGAATAAAATAAACCACTTAATGTAAATTACATATAGATGATATCGAACATTTTCACCAGCACTTACTTTAATATAAACAGTAAAAAATATTTTCTATGAAAAACTTTTTCCTCATTCTGGTGGCATTTGCAACTTGTAGCTCGGTTCAAGCCGAACTTCTGTCCCATTTCCTTGACGGGCAGGCAAGCCCTTATAACCACGCTGCCACAGTACCCGGCATTGACTCTTCGGGAGGCAGCCAGATGACTACTTATGAGGGGGCCATCACTTCATTCACCTACAGCAGAAATCTGGATATGATCAACTTCCCAACCGTATCGGGTGGCGATGGCAACTATTGGGCCCTGTTCAATGATCATACAACGCCGAGCGACACCCCCCACTACGACAAATCATATATTCAATTTTCAACCAAGGCAGAAGAAGGAAAATCCCTTGATTTATATAACATTACGTTTGATTGGGGAGCGGCTGTCCTGGAACCGACAACAGTAACTTCACGGTTCGGATTTGAAATTTTCGCCAACATAGGCGGAGAGGATTGGATACCTCTTGGTCTGACAAGCCAGCGAGGCATCATTAATGTTGGAACAGATGCAGGATTCAAAACTTTTGATCAAAGTGTATCTTTCGACTTAACTTCCTGGAGTCAAGCCTACAGCAACATAAATGAAGTCACATTCAGAATTGCTTTTGCCAACACGACCGAAGATGTTGAGGAAAGTTTGGCGATTAGCAACATACGGCTCAACGGCATGGTGCATGATGCTATTCCGGAGCCTTCGACCTCCATGCTTGGCTTGCTTGCATTCATTTCCTGTCTCGTTCGTAGAAAAGTCCGGCCAGCCTAGATGGTGCAGAAAATTATTCCGGCTCATCAGAAGATAAATAAAATGGGTGAAATAAATGAGACAAATTGCAACAGCAATAGGGAAAATTCTCGATCCTTCTTATTTTCTAAATATACGCTGGACAAATAATCTACAAACGATAACCAGGCCTTAGAACTCTCTCATTTGAACCGGCTCCAATTTGGGGTATAGGTCACTAAAACGAGAACAGGAGCTCCATGTCTTCAAAAGGAATGGATAAGCCATGCAGGAGGAAAGGAACGGAAGCGGCTCCGGTTGCCTCATGAAATCTACCTGGAATCCATCTTGTTCATCCTGCCCCGGGATTCCAGGGGATAATCGAAAAACGGGCACCAGTTATCCATGCGGTACACGACGTCCTGAATCCGGGTCTTAACCTTCTCCCCCTGGGAATCCCGAAGGCATCCGCGCGCTCCGGTACGCGGACCGGAGGGAAGCTTCTCCTTCAAGGTCATCCCGTACCGGAGACGGCAGCCGGAAGGGTCTGACGATGTTGCGATGCGGACGACATTGCTGCCGTTCAAGCTGACGGACTTGATCTCCAAAGGCTCTTCCCGGCCGTTCACGAGGGAAAAGCCGTAATTGCCCGGATCAAGAATCGTCCTGGTATCCAGCACCAGAGGAGGTATAGGCGCGAAAAACTTCACGTCTACCGTCCAGTCCTGCCCCTCCCTGCCGATTGCATGGGCGACGGGATGGATGGGCTTCCACTTCACGCCTTCCACCATCACCTTATACATGACGTATCCGGCATACTCCCCGTAAAGCCGGGACATGGGAGCCGTCAAATGCACCCCGTCGCTATAGGTGAAATGATACATGGGCGTGGTCATGATGTACCGGCTGTCTTTCTCCAGGGCCAGATCCAGCTGGGCCATGGCAATCACGGGGTAATCCGTGGGATTCTGGGCAAAATAATTGAGGTGGGAAGAAACCTGGTACCCGAAGCACAGCACGTCATTCTTCTGCCCGATAACGGCCTTGGCGTCCGCGTTAATATCCTGGATCAGGGCGCGCATCCTCTCCTTGTACCACTCCCTGGTTTTCCTGTCCTGCTGGTCGGTTTCCCCCTGCGTCCACAGGAAACAGGGCATGGAAAAGGTCTTTCCGGCCTTGGCCGCCAGCTCGCGGCCCGCTTTTAAATCATCCAGAATGCGTTGATAAGGAGCCTTCCCTTTGGAGAGAACGCCTATGCTGACACCGCCCACGCCGTCGGCAGAGCAAAGGAACCGGACCCTGGCGGCCTTTCCGGCATCGCGCTTCTTCAGCAGGCGCATGAAATTACCGGCCGCTCCGGAAACGGGCGTCTCCCCCCTGGCGCCGTCCGGAGAAACCCTCTCCACCAGAGGAACTACGGCGCTCCGGTCATTGCCGCCCTCAAAAGGCCGCACGCCGCCCTTGAACATCAAATTACCGTCCTTCTGCTCCGTGGTTACGACCGGCTTGGCCGTCCACCCTACGGAAAGCGACTGCCCATAAGACGGGACGTAATTCCATGCCGTCAACACGGGCTTCTGCGCAAAACTGCACGGGATCGCCGCCATCAACAGGCAGAAAAGAACGCCGGAACGGACACATATATTCATCTTCATCATATCACGGAATCATGAGCATGTACGGCTGGACGCTCATTAAAATTTCCATTTGCTGAAGAAAACTATCAAGGAACAGATGAAACTGCCTCATCCCTGAACAATCTTATTCTAAAACATTAATCATCAGCGCCAATAACATGGCGCAGCCCGTGCCTGCCCCCGGTCATGAAAATGTCGGGATGCTCCCTCTTCCTGCCGACTTATCAACGAAGGCTGACGGAAAATACATTCTTTCTTTTCCGGTACAGGCATCCGGGAAACTTCATGCTGTCCTCAAAAATCAGTCCGCCCGGTTTGACCGGAATGGAAAGGCTGCTCCTTTCTCTCGGCCATCGCCTCATCAATGACCAGCTTTTTCAGGGTCTCCCTGTCTTCGTCGAGCGCTACGGTTCTGAGCGCATGTTCATAGCACTGGCGGGAGTATTTCCGGGCTTCTTCCTTGAATTGCCCGTTATCCAGGTTATACAGCTCGGCAAAAGCCTTCAACAGCTTGATGTCAATAACCGTAATGCCTCCTTCATCCCGAAGGATAGGGGCAAAAATATCTGAAAACAGATTGGAGACAGTTAAAGGAGGCACCCAGACTCTCTCATACTTCACCTCGGCATGGCGTTCCGCCTGGGCGTAATTCGTCAGGAGCCGCACGCCCCGGTTGATAATATCAATCCCTGTGCCGTAATCATTGACGGCCGCGGACAAGGCCCGGGCGGCAATTTCAGCAAGCACGCACAATCCGAATCTGGGGTCCTGTTCAAAATTGCGCTCATGGCCGACCACAAAAGCTCCAAGTAGCTCACGCCGGGTTTCAGACGACACAGGCTTGTCAACGTAAACCAGAATTGAGGAAACGGAAACGAAATCCCCCGGCAGAGAGATAACGTAAATATCAAGGTCCCTGTCCCTGGAAAGGTGGTCCATCTTCCCCATGTCAATATATTGGATATTGCCTGTCTGTTCACTCCTGACGGGAACGGCATTTTCCGGAATATCAAGTTCCCGGTCAGCCAGGGGATTGGCCCCCAGATACGGCTCTCTGGCGCGTTCCAGCAATGCTTTCCGCGTTACTCCCTCCACAAGCTCTGAAGTCTCGCCCACCCGGCCAAGACGGGACAAATGCTCAATCCACCGGATAAGCGTGACCAGAATAATGGCAATGACCCCCAGCGTGACAACGAACAACACGACTCTTCCCTTCTGGTCGTACATGCCGGAATTCAGGAAAATAATCGCAATCAAACTGAAAATGAAGGACCCGATGAACGTGGAAAGTGCATTCTGGGCCGTGGAATCTTCCATCAGCAGCTTGGTGGCCCGTGGCGTCACGCTTGATGTAGCCGCTGCATAGGCGGAAACGACGGTAGTTAAGGAAAAAGTAGTAACCGCCAGCATGCTTGAAGCCAGGATGTTTAAAATCGTATCAACCGTATCGGCCCCGATCTTCTGGAAAATATCAAACGGCACAAACTCACCCAGATAAATTGATGCAATGGCCGTAATAATAGCCAGCAGGGCAAAATAGGTAGCCTTGACCCAAAGCAGCTTGTTAGCCCGCAAAAACAATAACTTGATTTGAAAAATGAAGGACCCTTTCATCAGAGACTGGAATTGAAGAACAGCGGAAGGCTACTCTCCTGTTAAAACAATATCCTGGCCTCTCCGTTCAAGAATAAGACTCTCAAAGAAGAAGGAAAGGTGTACCATGTTACAACTTTAATGTCCCCAAGGTAAAATACCAGCGCCATGGAACGCCATGAACCGGAAAGCCCTGCTAACGGGTTCTGAACCTGCAAAAAACGCTTCACCCGAGGCAAATATCTCGAGCATGGCAGCAGCGGATGCCCCTGTCATGGAAACCAAAGCAGGGGGAGGCCAGTGATTAAAACAATGGAAGCCTTCAAAATCACGCGCAGAGAAGATTGACAGATACAATACTGAAGCACTCCCCTTCATCAAACAGCCCGGGCCTTGCGTTGAAGCCGCGTGGGGTTCCGTTTGCCGGTAAAAAGAGAAATAGTGAAAGAAGAGGAAAACGGAGAGTGTAACTTCTAACATCGTAAAATCATTCACTCCCCACGTTGTTATGAACCGGATCATTTCATTCCTCTCCCTTCCCCTGCTGTCGCTCGCAACAGTATTTGCCGCCAACACGCCGGAAAGTATCGGCAATGACCTCCAGCTATTCAAGGATGCCTCCTGCACGGCCCTGAAACAGGATGTTAAGGACACTTCCGCTTTCCAGTCTGACGCGATGAAGGAACTCGCGGGCAAAATCCTGGCAGGCAGCTACAAGCCGGACTACCTGTATGCCGAATATCAGGCCCTCCCCTCACCCCGCCAGACGGGCAAAAATCTCAGAATCGGCGACGGATTCAGCAAATACGACAACATGACGGGCGTCTACCTAGAAAAAGGGCAGCACGTCGTGCTGGTAGGCAAGACGGATGGACGTGGAATCAGCCTCCTGCTCCCGAACCTGATGCGCAAGCCGGCCGAAGGAGTGCAGCCGACGAAAGACCCCAACGGCTGGGGACTGCACAAAAAGCAGATTTCCCTCAAGGAAGGAATCAATATCATTGATGTGGAAACGCCCGCCAACGCCTACATCAGCTACTTCACCAATGATGCCGATACGGCTCCGAAAATCCCCGTCCATTTCGTGACGGGCAAGGTCAACGGGTATTTCGACACCACCCGGGGCGACACCAACGAAGACTGGGTACGCCTGCTTGACCAGGCCGTCTCTCCGATTATGGACGCCCGGGGAAAATACATCCAGGTGGCCTATCCTATCGAATTCCTGAAAAAATTCACCAGAGACCGCGGTACCGAACTGATCGACGCCTATGACAAGCTGATTGGCATTCAATACCAATTGATGGGCCTTGATAAATACGGCAAAATCCCGAAAAACCGTGTCTTTGCCCGCGTGAACTTCAACTACTACATGTTCCGCGACGGCGACGGAGTCGCCTACCTGGGAGACAACGGCACCATGCGGATGGTGACCGATCCGGAAAACGTCCTCAAGGGCGACGCCTGCTGGGGGTTCTCCCATGAAGTCGGACACGTCATGCAAATGCGCCCGATGACCTGGGGCGGCATGACGGAGGTCAGCAACAATATTTTCTCTGTTCAAGCCGCCGCCAAAACAGGCAACGAAAGCCGCTTGAAGCGCCAGGGCAGTTACGACAAAGCGCGCAAGGAAATCATCGACGGAAAAATAGCCTACCTGGAATCAAAGGACGTCTTCAACAAGCTGGCCCCCCTGTGGCAGCTCCATCTTTACTTTACCAAAAACGGGCATCCCGACTTCTACCCTGACGTCATGGAGTACCTGCGCAACAATGCGGGAAACTACGGCGGAAATGAAACGATCAAATACCAGTTCGAATTCATCAAAGCCTGCTGCGACGTCACAAAAACCGACCTAACCGACTTCTTCGAGAAATGGGGATTCTTCAAAACCGGACAATTCCACATCGGTGACTATGCTAATTACGATTTCATCGTCACTCCCGAAATGGTGGCTGAAACAAAAAAATGGATTGCCGATAAAGCCTACCCAAAACCTGAAACTGATATCACCAGAATAAGCTAATAGGATATTCGATATTCCTGTCCATTCCTAATAAGTATCAGATATACCTTACCTTATGGTAATAATGAAAACCTTTTCATCACTAGGAAATGTATGAAAAAGGAAAACCAGTTTTTTCCTCTGGAATCCTTACAAATTATTCTAGCAGCATTCGAAATAAATTACTCCCTCCCCGGACAAGGAAAAGTAAGGATTCATTTCAAGATGGTTTAAATGATATTTAAAAATCGCCTATATTAATCATGTTTCCCGTATTAATTACGATACGAAGAGTTGAAAGGAATCCATGCATTAACATATACAGCATAAAAATTAATTTCAACTCGTTTTACCATTCTTATAACTCGGGATGATAATTATGCATCATTAAGTAATTCCATAGCTGTTTCTTCACCTCGTTCGATAGCAATTTCAACTGCTTTCTTAGCAAGTTCCAATAAACGATCAGATTCCTCTCTTAAACGAAAACTATTTTGAATTAGAAAAGATATTTCTTTTTGAACTTTGTTATCAATCAAAGGAATCGGGAGATTCCGAAAATCAATTTTATTGATTGCTGTAAGAATTGTTCCAGAACAATAACGTTTTAAAATATTCTGATATAACGGACTTTTAAATAACACTAATAAAGTTTCAGGGGTTATCTCTGGTGAATTAATAACGTAAAAACCTGTTGAGCAGAGAGCCCTCTCATGTTCATTGGTAACAAGAGCACATTTATCTAAAGAGCCTTCTATCGAAGATACAATTACATCGCCTTTACCAATTATCCGACGTGCACGTGATGGTAAATCTTCACCATTTTCTGATGTATAACCTGTTATTTCTCCTTGAGAGCCGATATTAGACAACTCGATATATTTATATAGAACGCCATAAACGGGAGTAAAATTTTCATCCTTAAGATAGCATATTTTGTCTAATGTATCATAACTATTTTTATATTTTTTAATTACAGACAAATAGTTTTCATATTTAGGATGGTAAAATTCAGCATCCAGGCGGCTTGTAGTTACTGATTTAGAGAATTTTTGTGACGTAATTGATTCAGTGCTAATTTTCCAAGCATATAAGCCAATTTCTTTCAGTAACATTTCTTCTGCCTCAGAGTAAATCTTCTCTGATTTAAGAATCAAATTTTCGGCATTGCTCTGTATATTTGCAATTTTATCTTCGCATGATAAACGAGGGATATATAAAGATTTTAAATAGGTGGTTGTGAGTGTTGTTTGGCCAGTACCCCCTGTTTCTCCTCTAGCTATTAATTTTTGACCATATTTTGATGACAAAAATATAAATAAGTAGGCCGGATTAATTATTTTTTTAGAACGGATAATTCCTATGTTTCGACTAAAAATAGCATTTCTAACTTCTTTCACATATGCTATTTTACCAGTGGAACCTTTCCCTTTCAGTGTAATCAAAATATCGCCGTATTTTATCTGAAATCTTTTAAGTAATTGATATTCTTCAGGGCTTATATAATCTGAGCTTTCATAGTTTAATTTTCCATTATTTATATTTCTTCCATTTAGGCAAGGAATATTACTTTTTCCAACAAAAAACGGATTTGGTCCTTGAGTAATCCAAGATGTTAAAACATCAAGTTTTTCTACGTTGTGAGAAAATAAATTTTTAAATATGTCTACATATTCTTTTTTGAAAAATTCACTGTCACATCTGTTTGTATAATTATCAATAAGAACCTCAGATAATGATTTAACCGTAATTTCTAGCCCTTTCAACAATGCGTTGTATTTCGCTTCGTTGAAAGAGCTTGTTAAAAAAAACTTAGTTTTTCTTTTTTAGCAAATTCGATAAAGGCTTCTGCGATGCCGTCTTGTGTCAATCCGTCATGGTTAAAGAGGTCATGTTTTACAATCAGGTGATTGTGGGAATCCAGCAGAAATTCATCATATTCTTTTGGAGTGGCAGTATAGGCATCTATTGGTTCATTCAGTTTGAGTGGACCGCTATCCAAGGATGAAGGAACCTGCTTTTCATCTTGATCTCGTTTGCGGACGTAGATTTTATCACCGCTATTGTCTTTGCTGGGTTCCTGCATGGTGGCAAAGAAGATGTTGTAGTCTTTCTGGCGAGGGCAAAGTTCATCATCCCATTTTTGGACAAGCAGGACACTGGTTTTTGTTCCTGTATGGGGTTTGAAAACGTTGCCATGCAAGCCTATGACTGCCAAAATACGACATTGCTTAGCTATGTATTCGCGAATGTATTTGTCACTGCTGTTGTTAAAGCGTCCTTGGGGTAACACGATAACCATGCGTCCACCGGGTTTTAAAAAATCAAGGTTGCGTTCAATAAACAAAATATCACGGCCAACTTTGCTTTGATATTTGCCATTTGGTTTTTTTCCTAGATCATATTTGGAGAGGATGCGTGTTTCCTTGATATCTCCAGCAAAAGGAGGATTCGCCATCAAGATATCAAATTTGAACTCACGATTGCTCTTCTTATCGGTGCGCAATTTTTTCAACTTGGTCCATCCCTGGCCGTAGGTATCTAACCATTCTTCATCCTCTTTTGTTTTTTCATCCCACCGCTCCCAGTCAAGGGTATTCAAGTGAAGCACGTTGGTTTGTCCATCTCCCGCAATCAGATTCAATGTACGTGCAACACGGACAGATTTTTCATCAAAATCAATAGCAAAAACCTTGTTGTTTACATAATCACAGCATCGGGCCGGTTTTTGTTCCAAGGTGAAGAGATGGCTCTTGTCCAATCCCTCGTCTTTCATAATCTGTTCCCAGACATGGAAGATTGTGTGGACAGGAAATCCGCAGCTCCCGGCAGCAGTATCTATCATTGTTTCATCTTCCTGCGGATTAAGCATTTTAACGCACATGTCGATGACATAGCGGGGAGTGAAATACTGGCCTTTTTCTCCTTTGCTGCTTTTATTGATAAGGTACTCAAACGCGTCATCCACGACGTCAAGATTGCTGTTGAACAACTTAACGTCTTGAAGAGACGATATGCAAACGGAAAGGTGTGATGTAGTTAGTTCAATTTTAGAGTCGTCCGAAAAAACGCCTTCCCATTTCTTTTTGGCATCATTGAAAAGAGTTTGGATCTTTGTCTTCAATTCGGTTTCCGTATCCCCATAGTTCCTGAATTGAAGATGGCGTTTAGGGTTGCGGCCACTCTCCATTTCGTCGTAAAGCTTGGTGAAAATGAGTTTGAACAATTCTTCAAACACATCAACCCCGGCATTGGCGAGTACTTCATCCTCCATTTCAAGGATCAAATCTTTCAATGATTTTCGTTCTTTAACCAACTTATCTTTGTTGATTAAATCATTGATTGTCCATGGGTCGGAAAGAATATCCGACAACCTTTCCGTTGATTTGGGGATATTCGGAATGTCTTCAAAATAATTAGGATCCTTACGATGATAGTAGGAAATGGAATCTCCATTTGTCCAAACGCCGATGGGAGCCCCCGTAGCATTGCAATATGACTTTAACTGTTCCTTTCCGTCTTTGAGCTTTGGCTTCTTCATCTCAATAATGATATAAGGAGCAGTCAGCTTTTCTTTGTCGAAAATAACAATGTCGGCGCGTTTTTTTTCGCGTCCGAATGTAACCATGTACTCTAATGCTATGCGGTCTGCCGTATAGCCATATTGAGACATCAGAACTTCCAAATAGAGCTGTCTAACTGCTTCTTCAGGAGTAAGCCTGATTTCTTTACCTCGAATAGAACATGGGTAATAGGGAATATCATTCCCTTTTTTGTCTTGGGAAACGATAATTTTATCTTCAAAATTACGTATTTGGTCAGGGGAAAATTGAGATTGTTTGTAATCAGAGTCCTTGAGAATGTCAGAAAGAGTCATATTTTTTGCAGTAATGAGGTGAATTGATGAAAACTTGAAGTCAAAAATACTTCCTATACATTGAAAAGTCGATTGTTTACATGCTATTTCTCCAATTTCTTCTCCGCATCCCTCCAAACAAGACCGCAATATACTCATTAAGAATATATTGCGGCGAAAAATTGATGGCGGACAGGGAGGGATTCGAACCCTCGGTACTGTTGCCAGTACACACACTTTCCAGGCGTGCTCATTCGACCACTCTGACACCTGCCCGTTGATAGATTGTGTTAGATAGGAAAGCGGGGGTAATGTAACGGTAGAAGAGGGAGTTGGCAATCTTTTTTTCACTTGGGAGGCATTTTCCTGTTTTCCTCAAGCTCTTCCTGCGTTTCCGTCTGTTGCCAGAAAAGGATGGGAAGCGCATAGGTATCCAGGGAATTCTGGAAATGGGATGGCAAGAGAACTTCATGATACCATTAAAAAACAGGCTTCTGTTATCTACAGAAGCCTGTCATTGAACAAGGTTGAGTCCTTCGTGCCCGATGCCTCTCTTCTTTTAGAAAGGCAAAAGACGTTCTTCCTCTTTTTTCAGCGTTTGCGTCTTTCAGGAAGGGACTCTTACTATTAGGTCATTATTTCTTTTCCGGGCGTTCGAGGTCGATACCCCATTTTTCCTGCATGAACTTTTTGTGGAATTCCAGTTTGTCCTTGAAGCGGTTCAGGTTTTTCACCTCCTTGGGGGACCACGCGGTTTCCACCAGAGCCAGAGCGCGTGGGTAAGCCTGGTAGAAGACGCGTTCAATGTTCGGCAGGCGTTCCGCCCACAGGCAGCAGTCTACGCCGCGCACGCGTTCCATTTCCTTGGCGGAGAGGCCGTGGCCCGGTTCCAGGGAGTACACGTTTTCCAGCGTGTTGACGGGCATCCAGCCCGTGTCCGGCTGACCAGAGGGCCAGTCGCCGGAAAGCTGGGGATAGTCAAAGTAGCATTTGCCGTTGGGAGCACAGATGACGTCCACCTTGTCGCCCGTGGTGTTGGCTACCGTTTTAGGCGTGTGGCCGCCTCTCCACGTGGTGACGATCACTCCGTCCGGATATTTGCCCATGGGCTCATACCAGAAGACGGCCGTTTTCCCGCGGCTTTTCAGCATTTTGGCGCACCGGGTGAAGAATTCCACCATTTCCTTTTGAGCGGCGGCCTTTTTGTTTTCCTCCCGGATGCCGGCTTTCTCGCGGAAGTCCGCGCATTTGGGACATTTCATCCAGTTGTCTTCCGGCGCTTCATCTCCGCCCAGATGCACGTATTGGGACGGGAAAATGTCCTTGAGCTCATTGAAGACGGCGTTGTAGAATTTCCACACGTCCGGGTTGCCGGGGCAGACCAGCGTGTAGGAGATGCCCGCATTCGTGCGCACTTCCAGCTTGGGGTTTGGGAAGCAGAGGAATTCCGGATAGGCGGTGCAAAGGGCCTGGTTGTGGCCGGGCACGTCTATTTCCGGGATGATTTCAATGTTCCGAGCGGCGGCGTATTTTACCAGGTCCTTAAGCTGTTCCTTGGTGTACATGCCACCATGGGGGGTTTTGTTGCCAAAGGTTTCCTTACGCTTGGAGGCCACACTTTCCAGCTTGGGGTATCCGGGGACGGGAAGGCGCCAGCCCTGGTCATCCGTGAGGTGGAAATGGAGCTTGTTGAATTTGTAGAAGGACATCACATCAATGAATTTTTTGACGTCCTCCACCGGCACGAAGTGGCGCGCAGTGTCCATCATCATGCTGCGCCATCCAAACCGGGGCTTGTCTTCAATGACGCCGCAGGGAATGCCGCCGTCCTTGTACTGGGCCTGGAGCTGTTCCAGCGTGTTTTTAGCGTAAAAGAGGCCCGCGCGGTCGCCTGCCTGAATTTCCACGCCCTGCGGCTTGACAGTAAGTTTGTACCCCTCCGGCCCCAGAGCCTTGTTGGCGGCCTGCTTGAGGATTTTGGAGGATTTACAAATGCCGGAGGAGGTGCTGACTTCGGCCGGTTCCGGTATGATGTGATAGGGACGGGATTCCACGTCGCCGGCAGCAAGAACACTGCCGCCCATCGCCAGCAGAAGAGGTAGGATACGCCATTTCATTGCGCGCGATTCTGACGGAACCGCTTTCCCTCCGCAATCAAAAAAAGACCATAGGGTTCCGGCATGTCCCGGAAAAGGCGTTCCCCGCCTGCACTTCCATCTTGACGGATGGCTTAAAGACGGGTTTGCTAGTCCTGCGCATGGGAGAGTCCTTTTACACACGCACCACGGAGACACCCCCCTCCGCTTTTGATTTGTCCCTCAGACCACCCGCCTTCAGCGAGTTCCGCGGGCAGGAGAAGATCAAGGACCGCCTGATGCTGATGGTGGAGGCCGCCAAACAGCGCGACGACGTGCTGGACCACATTCTGCTGAGCGGCCCCCCAGGCCTGGGGAAGACGACGCTTGCCAATATCATCGCGAATGCCGTCGGTTGCCGCATTCATACGACGTCCGGACCCCAGATTGAGAAGGCCGGAGACCTGGCCGGCGTGCTGACCAATCTGGAAAAGGGAGACATTCTTTTTATTGACGAGATCCACCGCCTGCACCCGGCCATTGAGGAGTACCTGTATCCGGCCATGGAGGATTTTCGGCTGGATATCATTATTGACCAGGGCCCGAACGCCCGCTCCATCCAGCTGAATCTTCCCAAGTTCACCCTGGTGGGGGCCACCACCCGCGCCGGCATGCTGACCAGCCCGCTGCGCTCCCGCTTCGGCTTGGTGAACCGGCTGGATTATTATACGCAGGAGGATTTGTGCTCCATTATCGAACGTTCCGCCGGGCTGCTGAACGTTCCCGTGGAGGCGTCAGGAGCATTTCAGATTGCCCTGCGCTCCCGCGGCACGCCCCGCGTGGCCAATTCCCTGCTGCGCTGGGTGCGGGATTACGCCCAGGTGCGCGGCAACGGCGTGATTACGGAACAATTGGCGCATGACGCCCTGACCATGATCGAGATTGACGACGACGGCCTGGACGAGATGGACAAGCGCCTGCTGGAGGCCATGATTTACAAGTTTAACGGCGGTCCCGTGGGCCTCTCCTCCCTGGCCGTGGCCGTGGGGGAAGACGCCTCCACACTGGAGGACGTGCATGAACCTTTCCTGATCATGCAGGGGTACATCAGCCGCACTCCCAGGGGGCGCGTGGCGATGCCCTCCGCCTATCTCAAGATGGGGGCCACTCCGCCGGCCAACAGCCAGGGGTGGCTGTTGTAAGCCATCCGTTTACGGCATGGCAGGAGTCCCGCGTTTTGTGCTGGTCATGGGGCCTCCTTTCTTTTAGACTGTTCCCACATAAAACGTCAGGACGTTTTCTGTTCATCATACGCCCAAAGCTATGGCCGCAAATTCTGATATCGCCTTTAAAAGACTGCCCGTCAAGATCATCGGTACGGGCTCCTATGTTCCGGAACGCCGTCTGACCAATGCGGACCTGGAGAAGATGGTGGACACTTCCCATGAATGGATCATTGAACGCACGGGCATTGTGGAGCGCCGCATCGCCGCCCCTGACGAGTATACCTCCCACATGGGGACCAAGGCCGCCCAGCGCGCTCTGGAATCCTGCGGCCTCCAGCCGGAGGATATTGACCTGATCATCGTTTCCACCATTACGCCGGATACGTTCACTCCTTCCACCTCCTGCTACATCCAGGACGCCCTGGGCGCCAGGAATGCCGCCGCCTTTGACATTTCCGCCGCGTGCTCCGGCTTCCTGTTCGCCATGAAGACGGCTGTCCAGTTCCTCGGTACGGGCCAGATGAAAACTGCCCTCATCATTGCCGCGGAAAAGCTTTCCACCGTCGTCAACTGGGAGGACCGCACCACCTGCGTCCTGTTCGGGGACGGCGCCGGCGCAGCCGTGCTCCAGGCTTCCACGGGGGAAGAAGGGGAAGGCTCCATTCTGGCCACGGACATCGGCACGGACGGTTCCCTGCATGACCTGCTTCAGATTCCCGGCGGCGGTTCCCGCTGCCCCACCACGGCGGAAAACGCGCATGAACGCCTGGCTACCCTCGCCATGCGCGGCAAGGAGACCTTCCGCCAGGCGGTTCCCCGCATGAAGGATTCCGCCGCCAGCGTGATTGAACGCGCCGGCCTCACGGCGGAGGAGATCAAGCTGATCATCCCCCACCAGGCCAATCTCCGCATCATCAATGCCGTGGCCCAGCGTCTCTCCATCCCGGAAGACAAGGTGTTCATCAATATTGAAAAATACGGCAACACGTCCGCCGCCGCCGTGGCCATCGCGTTTGACGAGGCACGCCGCACCGGCAGATTCGGCAAGGGGGACAACGTCGTCCTGGTCACCTTCGGCGCGGGGCTTACCTGGGCCGCAGCAGCCATCCGGTGGTAATTCCGTTATTCCATTCCAGAACTTACATTACACATGACAACCGAACCGTACGGCAAGAAGAATCCGTTCCCCGCACCAGTCCTTTCCGTGAAGCACCTGACCGGAGAAGGCAGCCCGAAAGAGACGATCCATATTGAATACAGCCTGGACGGCGCCGGAATGGTGTACATCGCCGGAGACGCCCTGGCCGTGATTCCCGCCAATGACCATGCCCTGGTGGACACCCTGATCAACAAGCTGGGCCTCAGTCCGGACGCCCTGGTCACCACTCCGGAAGGAGAAACTGCCAGCCTGAAGGACGCCCTGGTCAATAACTATGACATCACCAACGTCAACAAGGCCCTTCTGACCAAATGGGCCGCCGCCTCCGGCAGCCAGGAACTGGAAGCTCTGCTGAACGGGGACAAGGAGGCCCTTAATAATTTCCTGTGGGGCCGCGACGTGCTGGACCTGGAGACGGAATACCCCGTGTCCTTTGAATCTGCGGAAGCTTTTGTCGGCATCCTGAAAAAGATCATGCCCCGCCTTTATTCCATCGCTTCCAGCCCGAACGCGCACCCGGAAGAAGTGCACCTGTGTGTGGGCGCCGTGCGTTACACGGCCCGGGACCGCCAGCGCGGCGGCGTGTGCTCCACTTACATGGCGGACCGCCTCCAGCCGGGACATACGGCCAGGGTGTTTGTACATACCAACAAGAATTTCCGCCTGCCGGAAGATGGAAACACCCCCATCATTATGGTTGGCCCCGGTACCGGCATCGCCCCCTTCCGGGCATTCTGGGAGGAACGCATCGCCTCCGGAGACAAGGGTGGCAACTGGCTGTTCTTCGGTAATCCGTACAAGGCTACCGATTTCTGCTATGAAGACGAGCTGAATAAACTGACGGCAGCCGGCAAATTGAAGCTGTCCGTAGCCTGGTCCCGCGACCAGGAGAAGAAGGTCTATGTGCAGCACCTCATGGTCCAGGAAGGTGAAGAGCTCTGGAAATGGTTGGAAAACGGCGCCTGTTTCTACGTCTGCGGAGACGCTTCCCGCATGGCGAAGGATGTTGACGCGGCCCTCCATGAAGTAATCCAGACCTGGGGCCGCAAGTCACCGGAAGAAGCCGCGGAATACGTGGCTGACATGAAAGAGCACCGCCGCTACCAGCGGGACGTGTATTAATCGCGCCCTCCGGATTTTCCTCTTTTTTATCGCGCTTTTCCACCATCCGTGGAAAAGCGCTTTTTGTCCGGGAACCCGGACGGCCTTCACCGCTACAGGTACTAGGAGAGGCCTTTCACCGGATAAACATTCCGGCATAGAAAGATGCCGTCATTTCCCTTTTATGCGGAAAAAACATGTGCTCCAATTGGAAACCGTTCCTCCCAGAGAAGGTCATTAAAAATTATTTCCGGGCCGCATCTATGACGCGGACGGCTACTCCGGATCCTTGTACGGAACTTCCGTCTCCGTGGTAATCCAGCTACGCTGGTAGGGTTCCAGACCATAACGTACATAGGTATTGTCGCCTATGCCGTTGAGAATTGTCGGGGATTCCAGCTGCGCCCTGCCCCCATATTCCCCCGCCTGCATATCCAGGTATAGTTTGGGAGACACTGACATGTGGTAGGTATCCCATCCCCTAATGTCCGCCAGCTTAACAACCGTATCTCCGGATGCTCCGCCCATGACCAGCCAAACCGCAGCTCCCAGCGTGTTGGTATAAGATATCTCCGACTGGGCGATCACCAGACGGTAGGCCGCGGAACAGGGATTCGTGTTGTTGTCGTAATTCAGGCTGGATTCAGTAGTACGTACAACGTAACTCCGTGGAGTCCCAATGCCGATGAGTTCGCGAACGCGGGCTTTGCACCCCTTATCGTAATAGAGAGTCACTTCAACTAATCGGGCAATAGAAGGGACGCTGCCGGCCACGGGCCTGAAGCGGTAACCATCCATCCCCGCATCCGGTAATTCCGTCCACTCTCCTCCTGCTCCCAGGAGCATGGACATTTTGATCCAGACACCGGCGCTCCCACCGTTATGCCGGAGCGGGATGGAATATCCCATGATCTTGCTGTAATCGCCACCGCCAACTGCTCCGGTAGTTGGCAAGGTAAGGGAGGTACAGCCACTGGCGCCCAAAAGCATCTCGCAGTAGCACCCTGGAACCACATGATTGATCGTCACCCCATTGGTAGCCGTGCACGAGGACGCGAGCCAATAGGTACGCGTCTGGTGCATCAGCACCAGCTGGACCACTCCCATGGCGTAAGCCCGGTTCACAGACGCCGTATCCGTTTCAGCCCCGGCAGCCAGTGGAATATTGATACCTCCGTTGGCGTTGACGATCCCGGAAAACGCGGCCGCCTCCGCCATCAGGTTTCTTAAAACCACGTCCCCCCCGCTCTGCATTCCGCTCCGGCTAGCCGCACCTAACACGGCCGGTTTCAGCATCTGCGTCACCATGGCATTTTCATCAGATACTTCCACGGCTTCCCCGGGAGCCACAAAACTATACTGTCCAGCTGTATCAGCCTCCAGAATGGTGATAAAAGCAGCATCGGCACGGAGTGCCTGAACGGTACAGGCCTCCGTACATGTCAGCGCATACGCGCCCCCTTTAACAGTATCAATTCTCATAAATTTTAATTAATCAGGCTTAAAAAAACACCAATCGACCAGAAAATCATCACGCACAAACCGTCTACCCACTCCAGTTTACCCCCGGCCAGACGAAACCACGCCGGAAGCATCTTTACTCATTCAAGATTCCATTCCCACACAAGGGACAATGCCATCCTCTTCACCGGGCCAGAAGCCCAATTCCAACCGTCACGGCAATACCCGCCATTACTTGGCGACTGGTGTTTTTCTTTCCCTGACAGAGCATTCATCTGATACCAGAAAGGTATCTTTTAACCTTCCTGAGCTTAAAGAAGGAAACCATGCAGAACAAATAGAGCCTTTGCGGCAACGCATGGGCCATGCCCATCCAGCCTTTCCCTTTCAACTTCCATCTCCGGCGGAAGGGATAATCCCACCAGTTCAGAAGGTGGTCAATGCCCTCAACCATGTTCTTTCTTTCCTCAATCTCCGCCAGCAATTCCTCCCGGGAGCGGAAAACCGCGTTTCCGGATTTCAACAAATCCCCGCACAATTCCAGGCCCGTCCGTTTGCTTTTTCGCAACTGCTGATGCACTTTCCGTTCTCTTTCCTCAAAGGCCAGCGCCGTCTTCATGCCGGCAAATCTCGCCGCGCTGTTAATGGCACAAATGTTCTTGGAAGCAAATCTGTAGTAGTACAGGGAAGTAGCGGGCAGTTCATAAATATTCCCCTGGAGCCACGCATAAAATGCCATTAAATCATCTTCAAAGCTGGCCGTCATCGGCAGGGAATTTCCCCACTGGCAGGCGCTCTTCCGGATCATCATGCTCCCTCCGTAATGGGCGCGGGAAGAAAAAGGCCCTGTTTGGAGCCGAACGGACAATGCCCCTTCCGGAGTAGCCGGAAACGCCGGGAACTCAAACGGAACCCCGGCTTCTTCATAAACATGGGTCATTTGACTGGCCACAGCCACGGCATCCGGGTGCTCCATCACCGCCCGGGCGAAAAACCTGCATCGCCAGGGAAAAGAACAGTCATCCCCATCCTGGCGGAGAATCCATTCATGGGTGGCCAGTTCCACCGCCTGCCTTATGTGCTGCCCGCGTCCAAGGGCGGTTTCATTCCGGTTTAAAACCACCCGGTACGGCCCACGGTACCGGGCCGCCATTTCCTGCATGACGGCAAACGTACGGTCGGAAGAACCGTCATCGGACAGTATGATTTCCACCGGTCCCTCATAGTCCTGCCGGAACACACTCCGGATGGCATCTCCAATGCAGTATTCTTCATTATGCCCGGTCAGAACGATGCTGATGGAGGGAGGATCCGAATGATTCATGACGGGAGATTAGATCAGGGATAGAACAATAGGCAGACCTTAGCCTAATCCCGCGGAGTTGACCAGCATAACAGGCCCTGCGGCATGCCGGGGTCATTTTTTCCACAGCAGGCGCAGGCGGCTGCCCGCCATGGACCAGGCCCGGTGCACCATGGAGCGCATGCCCGCCGTACCGCAATACATTAAAAACACCGTTACGCCGCCATAGGAGACAACCATCAGGAAGGCGCATGTAAACCAATTCAGGAAAGACAGGGAAGGCTGCAGGGGAATATATCTCCATACCCAAGACATCAGCACGGCCGGTGCCAGAATCAGCGCCAGCTGGTAACCGAATTGAAGCCAGTAGAACATCACATTCTCCCTGAACCCCCATGTGTACAGCATAAAGGGCTTCCAGATGCCTACGATCAGCATCAGGCTGGAAATGCCTCCCAGCAGAATGCCGGGCAGCCCCCAGAGATAGCCTCCAATGACAGCCACTGTAATGTTGATCACACTCTCTGCCAGCGGCGCCCAAATATCCCAGAAGAGACCGTAGCCATACAAGAATTGATCCGTCACTCCCCGCGTAATGGCAATGAAAAGATTAATGATCACCAGAATCATGATTTCCCGGGAGAGGATATAGCCGGACCCCAGCCAAAGGGAAATGAAGGGCTCCAGCAACTGGTAAAGGGCGAAGCATATCGTTCCGGCGATCAGCATACGCAGGGAAAACAGTTCATTAAACACCCTGCGGATTTTTGCCGTATTTCCCTCCGCAATCAGATTCCCTACACTGGCTTCCGTACTGCCCAGCAGGTTGTTGACCAGGAGAAACAGCTTGTCCGTAATAATGGAATAGTTGCCGAAGTAAGCCACCATCTGCAGGGAAACGAAGGCATAAACCAGAAGCGGCGTTATCTGGAACTGGGCAAAGGCCCCAATTCTGTGAACAAACAGCTGCCTGGTGTATCTGATGACTTCCGGATATTTCCTGAACAACTGGCGCCCCAAGGCAACACTGCCTTTCAGCCACGGGTACACTTGGTTGATTTTCCAATTCAGGATGAATGAATAGATTCCCCCAAATAACAGTTCTATCGCGATCCATAGATAGTAGCTGCCCGTATACCAGGCGGACAGCATCTGAAATAAAATCTTGATGATGGTAGCCGTTTGGAAATAGACGGCTACCACGTAATTTCTCTGGTCCGCACCCAGGAGAGTCTGCCTGTAATTGGCAAAGTAGCCAATCAGGGAAGATGCCAGAAATGAAAAATAAGCAAAGTAGATGACGCCATAGGAAAACCCCGTAGAAGGAAAAATCAACGGCAGAAAACATGCCAGCACCAATCCGGCGCCAATAATAACCAGGCCTATCCAGCGGTACATGTAGCCTAGGACGGAAATGATTTCGTTAATCCTGATTTTATCCTGGTCAAAAAGAGGTTTATAAAGCACATAGCCTATCGCCGTGCTTACTCCCAGTTCCGCCAGATTGAGAAAATTCAGCAAATTTAATAAAGTTCCCGTCAAGCCGACAAAATCGGCTCCCAGGCAGTTTAAAAATATTTTCCGGGAAAAAAAGGAGATGCATAGAATCAAGATGTAGAACACAAGATTCACACGGGCATTCTGCAAACTCTTTTTTACACGTGATTCCCTCATCTCATACATTTCATGAATTCAACCCAACCCTATCAGAAAATATAAAATACAGAAATTGCACAAACCCGCTTTTATTTATTCAGCCTGTAAAATAAAACAAAATATTCCGCCAATCATATACCCATGAAAGCGGCATTACCCTAGCACATCATTCCACTACATCAACACTTTTTACCTTAGCAAAAAAAAATCCATTTGATTCCTATTATTCAATAATGCGGTGCAAAACTTCCTTGCCTTATTTTCACCTGCCATCTATATTGAAGTTCGTGAGCAAAGGCCGGATTTTAATTGTCGCCTATACATTTCCTCCGGGAGAAGGCGGGGTAGGAATGGCAGCTTTTGAAATGGCGAAAGGGCTCGGTACTTTAGACTGGGACATTCACGTGCTTACGCGGGAACAGAATCCACTGGCTGATCCATCCCGCCCGGTATGCTGTTCCGTCGCCTCCATACCGGATTCCTTAACGGAAGACAGGCCGCGTTTAAAGGAATACCTGAACACCCATTTGGGAGATATCCAGCCGGATTTCATCATTTATCATTCCTGGTCAAATTGGTGCAGGAAGGAACTCATGGAATATGCCAAGTCGCACCACATCCCCTTCATCCTGCGCTCACATGGGACAGGCACCAATTTTTCCGCCTTCTTCCGACTCCGTTACCCCCCCTTCTTCGGAATGAAAAAATGGATCGGTTCCTTCCTCAATACCAGGAAGTCCGTTCTCCTTACGGGCAAAGAAGCGCCCTTGAACCGTCTTGTTTTTCTTGAACCCTATGGAAGCCTATTTAAAGGATTCGATTATTATTATGCCAGCAAGCTCAAGCTTCCCAACGCCTGCTGCATTCCCAACACTTTTCCGGCGTTGAAACGCGGCGCTCCGTTCTTCCGGGAAAAATACGGATTAACCGGGGTCTCCGTGTTCACCTGTGCGGCCAGCGCCTGCACGACGAAACAACAGCTCCTTTTCATCCGCCAGGCAAGACGCATGGATTTGCAGAATATCGTTTTCCTTTTTCTCGTCCCTCAACGCAATTCGTATGCAGAGCAAATGGAAAAGGCCATCGGGAACCATCCCGGATTCCGCATTCTTTACAATCTTCCAAGGCATGAAGTGGAGGCCGCCATCTCGGAAAGCGACGCCATGTTCCTCTACTCCTACCAGGAACAACAGCCTTTGTGTATTCTGGAGGCCATGTCCTGCGGCATTCCCTGGATAGCTCCGGACATCGGTTGCATTTCCGTTTTGAAAGGTGGCATCATGCTGAAGAGAAGAACTCCCGGCTGTCTTAAAAAGGCTCTAACCTCCATGCTGGCTCCTGATACCCGGAAAAGTTTAGGCGCCGCCGGATTCCAGCAGTGGCAGCAGCGCTATGCGCCCCATGCTGTCTATACCCAGTGGGAGGCCCTGTTCCGTTCCGCCAAAAAATCTGAAAACTATTCAGACACATGAATTACAAGTGATTTGAATCTCCTCTTCATATGATCCCTTCCGACCATACCCGGCCCGTTCTCGCCATTGTCTCGGACATGCCTTTGGGGCGTCTGATTCCCAGCGAGCTTCAGGAAAAAGATCGTTCCCTTACACCATGGATTTTTTCCCTGTTCCAGGCTCTGGCAAACCAAGCGGAATACGACATCCACTGGATCACGCTCAAGAAATATGTTTCCGAGTATACGGTCAAATCCATCCATCACCAGACCATCCATATTTTGCCGGACTCCAGCCTGGCAGTAGGTTTGCTTACCAATCATTTTTCCGCCTCCAGAAAAATCCGCCATCTTCTGGATCAACTGAATCCGGACCTGATTCACGTCTGGGGTATTGAACTGGCATACGCGACCGCGTGCAAAACGCAACCACGCATCAAGCTGTTGTCCTACCAGGGCTCCCTGATTGCTTCTTGCCAACGTTCCAAAATGAAAATGTTCCCGAAGATTCAGGCCTTCTGGGAAAAACGGACCACTCCGGAATACCGCCACATCACTTGTGAATCTCCATGGATACATGACCGTATTCTTGAAATATCCCCTTCCGCCCAGATTTCGATCATTGAATATGGAGTGGAGGAATCATTCCATCACGTCGAAAGATCACCCTCCGCCACTCCGGAATGTTTGTTTGTAGGAAGCCTCAATGAATTAAAAGGCGTCAGGTACCTGATTCAAGCATTTATGAAACCCTCACTGCAACATGTTGAACTTTATATTGCCGGATCAGGGGAATTAAGGGAAAAACTGGAACCAGCAAGCACGCCCAATATCCATTGGGTTGGCACCTTGCAGCGTCCTGAACTGCAAAGGCGGATGTCGTCAGCATGGTGCCTGGTACATCCCACCCTGGGTGATGCCTCTCCCAATTGCGTCAAGGAAGCAAGAGTCATCGGGCTTCCCGTAGTTACCACTTGCGAAGGAGGGCAGACCCAGTATGTTATTGACGGCAAATCCGGGTACATTATTCCCGTCAGAGACAGCGAAGCCATTGCCCAGGCAGTCCTTTCCCTGACTGAATCCCTGGAGAAAAACATGACCATGGGGCTTTACGGGCTGGATGAGGTTAGAGAAGCTCTGAAAATTGAACTGACTTGCAGCAAATTCCTTTCCTTGTACGGCTCCCTGATGAACGGCAAACTCTCCTCTCTTCCGGATTGATTCATCCATGCATGAAACCGGCTCTGCGCCCGGTCATACTCTTCCATTCCCCGTTCCCATGAAAAAGGTTGTTTTCATTAACTTCGGTTCCGCCCGGTTTACGCACCGCCAGATGTTGCAGCTTCTTTCCGCCAAACTGGCCGGAAAAGCGGATCAAGTACATGGATTCCAGCCTAAGCACTTAAAAAAGCTCGGGTTTTATAACACCCATCCCTGGGCTCACCCTTCCCAGAGAGGATTTGCATTCTGGTCATGGAAACCCTTCATCATTCACCATGCCCTCCGGCAGGTGCAGGACGGGGACATGGTCATCTATTCGGACGTCGGCCGGCCGTGGGTGCGGATGTTCCACCATTCCCTGGGCTCTGTTCAACAATGGCTGAAAGAACTGCGCCAGGACATCATGCCCGGAATATACATCCCCTATACGGGCACAATAGAAAATTGGACCAAGGCCGCCACGCTGAACCAAATGGAATCGCTCTCGCCGGATATGTTGAATTCTCCTCCCATTCAGACCTCCTTCTCCGTCTGGAGAAAAACCCCGGCGACTGTGAGACTGGCGGAGGAATGGGAAGAAAAATGCCGCCATTTATCGCTGGTCGGAGATTACGACGCAAACACGGACATTCCGAACAGCCCTTCCTTCAAGGACCACAGGCACGACCAGGCCATCTTCTCCATCCTGTGTTTTCAGCATCATCTAAAAGCATTGGACTCCATAGGGGGACAAAGGCCCGAAGTTGACAAGGATCTGGACGCCTGGCTTCAGCTTCAGGGAGCGCCGCCGTCAGGCGCCTGTGCAGATGCCCTGTTAAACGGCCTTTCCGCCACCGCCAGAAAACTGGAAAGCGCCGTCAGGACCTGTTTGAAAAAGTAACCCCTCCTTTCCGTCCACCGCAGAATCTTCATGCAGCCATCCCCAGCCACCCTCTCCACCCTGTTCCTTGCCGGTCCCACCGGATCCGGAAAGTCCGCCGTGGCCGTGGAACTGGCGGACATGCTGGGCGCGGAGATCGTCAGTTCGGACGCCTACCAGGTGTACCGTGAAATTCCCGTCCTGACGGCGGCTCCTTCCCCGGAAGAACAGGCGCGCATCCCTCATCACATGATTTCGGTCATTCCCGTCCAAATGCCCTGGGACGCCACGGAACACTACCACCGAGCCATGCGGTGCGTGGAAGACATCCATGCGCGGGGAAAAACGGCCATCGTCACGGGAGGTTCCGGCCTGTACTTCAAATTCCTTTCCCATGGCCTGTCGGAAGCTCCTCCGGGAGACGCCTCCCTGCGCGCCGCCTTTGCGGACTACTCTACGGAAGAGCTATACACCCGGCTCTCCGCACTGGACCCGGAAGGCGCGGCAGCCACCAGTCCCGCCAACCGGCGTTACGTGGAACGCAACCTGGAAATCGTCCTTGCCGGAGGAAAACCCCTTTCCTTCTGGAAGCGGAACTGGCTGAAACCGCCTCGCGGCCCCGGCTGGGCCATCACCCGGGACGTCCCGGAGCTGGACGGCAGAATAGCCGCCCGCACCGCCCGCATGATGCAGGAAGGAGCCGTGGAGGAAGTAGAGCGGCTGGGCCCCTGCTCCGCCACGGCGGAACGCACCCTGGGTCTGGCAATCATACGTAGCATGCTGCGCGAAGAAATCACCCAGGAAGCCTGCCAGGCGCAACTGGCCCTGGCCACCCGCCAGTACGCCAAACGGCAGCGTACCTGGCTGAAACGGGAACAATGGCTCCGGGAACTTCCGGCTTCCCCCTTCGGCTCCCCCCGGGAGCTGGCGGAGCGCATCATGCGGGAACTGGAAGGTTAGCTCTTCTTCACACGGCGGTAAACATCCGGAAAGCCGCGTCATCCTGTTATTCCCATGGCAACCCGCTTGCTCCTTCTTTATCAGGCTATATCTAACATATTTTTGGATAGATTGACATTTAAATGGACAAAAAGTTATCATAAGTATCGTTCTTCGCAGTTCCTTTCCTGGCATGAACTTTCCCTCTTTCCGCCTTTCCTCTATCGGCATTTTTCTGCATGCCCTGGCTGTACTGGCCCATGCAGAAGATATTCCCACCACGGATGACCGCTCCCTGTACATCGAATCGGAAACGAAGGTTGCCTCTCCTCAATGCCTCATCGACCAAGGAGACCAAGACGAGGACAGGAAACGCACCAAAGTCGGTATTGGAGAAGTAGTCACCTTAACCTTGAACGGCAAGAGGGTTAAGGACGTGGACTCAGCCTCCCTTGAATGGCCCCTGGAGCCGGAGAATGCGGCCAGTATTGAGAAATCAAATGACGATATTAACCAAGCCACGCTGAAGATCAGCAGTAACCTCACCCAGAATACCACGCTGAAAGTTCGAGTCAAAACCAGCCTTGACGAAGAATTGCCGGAAAGGGAACCCTCCGTTTTCAGCATTCTCGTTCCCTCTGACATTAAAGCGGAACATTCCGGGAAACGGGTGGAAAAATATCCCCAGGACAAGGAGAAAGACAGACCGGGAGCTTCCTCCAAGCTTGTCGTGACTTTTCTTCCCTTGACAGTCAGTTTCAGCAACATTTCCATCATGGAGCGGGCGGAAGACCCGGAAGGATTCAAACCGGTGCATACCCCGGGAAAATTGTTGATGAGACCTAATGCTCTGAATGCCCACCATCATGACAACATCGGCTGGAGATGGGACAAGGAGAAGGATATTCGCTTGCAGCACTTGCAGAATATGAAGCTGTCGTATTCCTTTTCATGGACCTGCGGGTGGTACGTACGCGCCGACGGCAAGGACTGTTGCAAGATCGGAAACGACACGTACGCCCAAGATTTCAGTTTTGAATACGAAGATGAACGGGAAACCAATGAGAAATCCCCCACCAGGGGCTTGAAAAACATCAAGGTGAGCATCACCAAATTCGGATGCACCGTCACGCGCAGCACAGCAGGTGACGCCCTGCATGCCGACTCTACCGCCAATCCATAACCTCCTGTTTTAGCATCATGAATAAATCTTGTCCCTTCCTTCTGTTATTAGTCCTTTTCCTGCTGTCTTTTCCCTGTTCAGCCTCTCCGGAGCAGGACCAGCTCCCCCTTCCTTCCGCCATCAGGAATATGAACAGGCAGAACCCGGAACTCCTGCGGCTCAAGAAATTGCTGGACAGTGACCAGATCATTCCATTCTACCAGGGGGCGGATAAGATATTGAAAGAAGCCAACCTCTACCGGAAAAAGGACGTCACTTCTCAGGAATTGACGGAGGGGCTTTTCCTGTGCTATCTGATTGCCAAGGCCCCGTTCATCGACCTCAACGATTACGAAAACGTCGAATGGGTTTCAGAATATACTGATGTTGATCACTACGCAAAAGAGTTTTTCACAAACAGTATCCCTTTCCTTGCCCTAACGGACAAGAATAGCAGCCTTCCAGGCAAGGAAGAGGCCCTTCGATTTTATTTATCCGCAAAAGCTCTGATCATCAAACAATTCCACAGCCAAGTGGATTATGCTTTTGAAGCTACGGAAATCTTCGCTCACATGCTCATCGACTACGCCTCCGGAATGCCCGAAGGAAACGATACCAAGCTGTTCAACAAGACAAGCGCGCTGAGTTCGAGAAGCAACAACGCTCAATTCGCCATCAAAAGCAAAGAACGCGGATTTATCAGGGAATTGATGACCTGCTTCCCGACCAAGGCCCAGGAGGTCAAAAAATACCTGCGTCTGGCCGGATACAGGGATAAGGACATTCCGGCCCTGCTGGACAGGACCGTCGGCCGGGTGCCGAAAGCGGCCTACCTTTACAAGGGATTGCCCAAACAGAAAAATTAAAGCGGCATCTAAATCCGAACAACAAAAAGCGTCACTAGTGCAAACCCTTTCCTGCATAAAAAGACTGTAAGGCATCCCCTTGTTTTTCCAGGTTACGTCCGAATAATCGTCTTCACCGCTTTTTGTCTTGGCTTGCGGCGGCATCTTTGATTTACAGGGGCAGGCGGGAAAGACTTCCCAAACGCAGGTTCCCTATTACACCCATATCTTTTTCAACATCGTGGCACGTATTCTTGTAGGCTTATCCGGCGGGGTGGACAGCTCCGTGGCAGCAGCCCTGCTCGTGGAGCAGGGGCATGACGTGGTGGGGGCTTACATGAAAAACTGGGTGAATGACGAGGGCATTCCCGGCGAATGCCCGTGGGAACAGGATATTCAGGACGCGCTGGCCGTCGCCAAAAAAATCGGCATTGAATTCCGGGTCATTGACCTGGTGGACGAATACCGCGCCCGCATCGTGAATTATCTGATTGAAGGCTACCGCGCCGGATACACGCCCAACCCGGACGTGCTGTGCAACCGGGAAATGAAGTTCGGCGTCTTTCTGGATTACGCCCTAGAACAGGGGTTTGACGGCGTTGCCACGGGCCACTACGCCCGCAGACTGGATACGCCGCAAGGCTCCTTCATCCTGCGCGGGCGGGACCCGAACAAGGACCAGTCCTACTTCCTGTCCCTGATGCGCCCGGACCAGACAGCCCGCGCCGTGTTCCCCCTGGGGGACCTGCTGAAGCCGGAAGTCCGCGTGCTGGCGGAGAAATACGGCCTTCCAACAGCGCGCAAGAAGGACAGCCAGGGCATCTGCTTCATCGGCCAGGTGAAAATGAGCGACTTCCTGCGCCACTACCTGCCGGACAAGCCCGGCAAAATCGTGGATACGGAGGGAAAAGTGCTCGGCTCCCACAACGGCCTGCACCTGTTCACCATGGGCCAGCGGAAAGGCCACGGCGTAGCCTCCCCCCGGGAGGGAATCGCTTATGTGGTGGTGGGGAAGGACGTCAAGCGCAACCGCCTGATCCTGGGGTATGAAGACGCATCCACGCAGGGACTGTACGCCGCCCATGCGGTGGTTGGCAGCATTTCCAATACGTTGGTTCCCCTGCCTTCCCGCGTGATGGCGCAGCCCCGCTACCGCGCCAAGGCGGAATGGGCCTCCTGCGAATATCTGGAAGAAGGAAAGGTGTGCCTGAGCTTTGACACGCCCCTCCGGGCGCTGGCCGTGGGGCAGGTCTGCGCCTTTTACGACGGCGGCAAGCTGCTGGGCGGCGGTTTTTTTGAATCCATAGAACCATGATTGACCCGAAACGCACCATAGCCGCACAGGCTACCGCCGCAGGACAGGGAGCCATCGCCGTCATCCGCATGAGCGGTCCCGGCTGCATGGCCATCCTGAAACAATGCACCCCCGCGGCCTTCACGGACCGCCTCCAGCCGCGGCGCGCGACGCTGGCCCGCATCCTGGACGCAGACGGAGCCGCCATTGACCAGGCGCTCATCACCTGGTTTCCGGCTCCGGCCAGTTATACGGGGGAAGATACCGTGGAAGTTTCCTGCCATGGCGGCATGCTGGTGACGGACCGCCTGCTGAAACGCCTGTACCGGTGCGGAGCTTCCCCGGCGGAACCGGGCGAGTTCACAAAGAGGGCCTTCCTGAACGGGCGCATGGACCTGACCCAGGCTGAGGCCGTGATGGACGTGATTTCCGCCGGGAGCGACCTGGCCCTGAAAGCCGCGCAAAGCCAGCTGGACGGGGGCATTGGCTCCCAGGTGGACGAACTGAAGGAGTGCCTGGTTCATGTTCTGGCCCATATTGAAGCCTATATTGATTTTCCGGATGAAGACATTTCCCCGGACACTGCCTCCGGTTTGCTGGCGCGTCTCCGGAGCATGGAAGAAAAACTTTCCGCCCTCCTCCGGACCGCCGAGGGCGGCCGCCTTCTGCGGGAAGGAATCCGCACGGCGATCGCCGGACCGCCCAATGTCGGAAAATCCAGTCTGCTGAATACCCTGCTGGGGTATGAGCGCGCCATTGTCAGCAACATTGCCGGAACCACGCGGGACACGGTGGAGGAATCCATCCAGCTCGCCGGGCTGGCCCTGCGGCTGATTGACACGGCAGGCGTCCGGGAATCATCTGACGTGATTGAACAGGCAGGCATCACCCGCACCAACCGGGCGCTGGAAACCGCGGACCTGGTTCTGGAAGTGGCGGACGCCTCCGCGCCCCGCACAGAACCCTTCCTGACCGCCGGGCGCACCGCGCCGCGGCTGCTGGTCCTGAACAAGTGCGACCTGGGAATCCATCCGGACTGGAAAACCATTCCCGGCATCAGGTTCTCCTGCGCCGCCGGAGAGGGCAGAGAGGAATTGGAAGAAGCCATCGTTCGCGCCTTTGCCTCCGCCCTGCCCGGTGAAACGGGCAGCTCCCAGGTGGCCATCAACGCCCGGCACCAGCATGAACTGGGCCTGTGCCTGGAGCACATCCGGCTGGCTTCAGAGTCCATCTCCCGGCAGGAGAGCCCGGAATTTACGGCATTGGAACTCAGGGAAGCCCTGACGCACCTGGGGGAAATCACCGGAGCCGTGGATACGGAGGACGTCCTGGGCGCTATTTTCTCCTCCTTCTGCCTGGGCAAATAGTATTAAAAAAGATAGCAGTTTGAAAAATTCAAATCCTTATATTCAAAAAATGAGCTGTGAAACAGAAGATCCTATCATCAGGTTAAAACAAATTAAAGACAACATATCGAAACCTGAATTTATTTATGAACATGACAAATTAGATAAAGCTATTACTATTATGAGAATAAACAATTATTCTCAACTACCTGTGCTTTCTGAAGAAGAAGAGTTAATCGGTTATATTTCATGGACAACTATAGGTACAGCATTTTCACAAGGAGTGCAATTGGATATAGTTAAACACTATGTAAATAAGCATGTAATCAAGGTATCATTGGATACTCCACTATTAAACGCAATTAGATCTATTTACGAACACGATTTTGTCTGTGTCATGGATACAGATACATCTAATAAAATATCTGGAATTATAACTACAACAGATATTTCTCTTCAATTTCTTGAAATGGCACAACCTTTTTTTCTTCTAGAGCAAATAGAAAAAATTATTCGTAAATTAATTAAAATAATTCCACTCTGTGAAATTAAAGAAATTTTAAATAGGAATACTCAATTAAATTCTATTAATGATCTCACCTTTGGAAATTACATTTCATTAATAAAAGAAGACAATATTTGGAAAAAATTAGAACTCAAATATGTTGATAAAGAAATATTTCTTAGAGAATTTGATGAAATTAGAAATATAAGAAATGGTATCATGCATTTTAAACCCAGTGGAAACACGCATGATAAATGCAATCAACTAGAAAAAATATATAACTATCTCACATCCATAATCTTCTACCGTTCACTTCCTTCATCTTCAGATTCCGCTTCCGGGGAAAACAGGGGGATGTAAGAAGGCAGGTTCCAGTTCCACCGGATGGCCGCCAGGCGCACGGAGAGCGTGACTACGAACCCCGTCACGAAGCAGGTGGAGGAGTCGATCCCGAAGTAGTAAAGCACCGCGTACGCCACGCCGCCCAGCAGGGCCGCGGTGGCGTACAGTTCACCGGGACGGAACACATAGGGAACATTTCCGGTGAGCACATCGCGCAGCAGGCCGCCCGCCACGCCGGTGCAGATGCCCATCATCACGGAAACGGTGGAGGTATAACCGTGGAGATAAGATTTTTCCGTGCCGATCATGCCGAAGAGGGCCAGCACGATGGCGTCCGCCACGCGGATGGTGCCCATGGGGGGCGGATATTTCTGGGCTACGTAGAAGGTTCCCAGGCTGGTGACGACGGCGGCCAGGACGAAGATTTCCCCGGAAGGGAGCGTCCAGTACACCGGAATGTCCAGCAGGACGTCGCGCACGGTTCCCCCACCCAGGGCTGCCAGGGTGCCGCAGACAATCACGCCGAACAGGTCCATCTTCACCCGTGAGGAAGCAATGGACCCCGCCAGGGCTCCAATGATCGTGCTCATGATTTCACAGATGGAGAGGAACATGGCGGGGGAAAGGAGGAAGAGGAGAGCTTCAGCAGACCCGTATCCACGGCAGGCAGGAGTCCTGGCTGGCGCAGAACAGGGAGGTGGAGGCCAGCCCCATGTCATGCAGGGTAGCACGCATCAGGCTTTCTGCCAATGCCGGAGAATTGCTTTCTGCACTCAGGTGGGCCAGCACCACGTTTTTCAGGGCGTCATGGGCGATGCGCCTCAGCAGGTCGCAGGCCTGTTCGTTGGACAGGTGGCCGTGCTCGGAGGCTATGCGCTGCTTCAGCGGCCAAGGCCGCTTGGGGGTGGCGGCCAGCATGTCCGGATCATAGTTTGATTCCACCACCAGGCTGTCCACCATGGAGAGGTGCTCCGCCACGCTTCCGGGAGCGTGCCCCGTATCGGAAATGAAGCCCAGGCTGGACTGTTCCGTTTCAAACTTGAATCCCACGGGGTCCACGGCGTCATGGTAGGTGGCAAAGGGGGTGACCACAATGTCCCCTATTTTAAAGGACTGCCCTTTTTCAAAGTAGGCCCAGGGGGCTTCCGGCGCCTTTTCCTGAACGCACATGGCCGTGTGGCGCGTGGCATAAACGCGCACGGTGTATTTCTTGGTGAACTGGTGCACGCCTTTCATGTGGTCGGTGTGCTCGTGGGTGAGCAGGATGGCGTCCAGATCATCCGGCTCCACGCCGGCGGATTTCATTTTATCCCGCAGCCTGGCGGCGCTGAACCCGGCATCCACCAGCAGCATGGTTTCCCCCGCTTTCACGATGGTGGCATTTCCTCCGCTGCCGCTGCCCAACACGCAAAACTGCATCATGCGCGGAATATAATACCGGCCCCGGAGCGGCGCAAGACCGGATCAATGCTTTTTTTCACGACATGAACACAAGAAAAAATACTTTTTTCCAGTACGGTGTTGACATTTCAAGTGCATTAAAGTGTATTGAAGTCACTACGTAGTGTACTTGCATGTGATGAGCAGTGTATCTGACAACCTTTTTGGTGCATACACCCACAAGCTGGACCCCAAAAACCGGATTGCAATTCCGACTGAATGGAGGCCTACCGAAGGTTGCGCCCTGCTCCTGTTGTCCGGACGGCGCCTTGAACTGCCGACCGTTAAAGCCTACACGCGGGAAAAATTCCAGCAAATCATTGATAAGATTGAATCTACTCCCGGATACACGGAAGCGCAGATTGACCTGTTCATCGGCAGATTATACGCCAATTGCGTGGAGGCCGTCATTAACGCCCAGGGTAAATTGCTGATACCCAAACAAATGTGCGAGCACGCACAATTAAGTTCCTCCGTCAGGCTGGCCGCGCGGAGAGGATACTTCGAATTATGGGAACCGTCCCTCTATGAAGAGGTTTCCCGGCGTGAAAACGCCAGCATCTCCGACATCAACCAATCCTACGGCATTCTCTAATCTCCCTTCATGCCCCCTGACTCCACCATTCCGCCCACGCATCAGGCCCGTCCCTACGCAACGCTTGCGCTGCGCCCGGGCTGGCTTGTTTCCAGCCTGGGCGTCGGGGCCAGAACCGGGCTGGATGCGGAAGTCACGGCGTATTCCATTGTTTTCTGGGGGCATGACGCCCTTCCGGCGCAGGATATGATCGCCTGGCAGCAGGAAAAAACGCGCATCACCGGGGAAATGTCCCTGGCGGGCCAGAAGGGCGCCTATGGCAAACTGGGCGCATTGTCCTCCAGCCTGAACCGGGCTTTTGACGGCCACGTTGAGCTTTCCTTACGCGCGGGCGCGGGTACGCACATCCGCCCGGAGGAGATTCAGGCCATGGCGGACGGCCTGGCGGACGCCACCTCCTGCCGCGTGCTGGCGTGGAGCATCTGCCGCAACCATGTGCATGTGGTTGCGGAGCTGACGGAGGAAAAGGGAGTGGATGAACTGGTCTGCTCCTGGAAGGCGCTCGCCCCCTCCATGGCCTGGGAAAACGTGTACCACACGGAAGCCCTGAAGGCTCAGGAAGCCGGAGCCAAAGTGGACGCCCTGATTGCCGAGCTGGGGGATGACGCCGTTTCCGCCGCCGCTGACGCGGAAACGGACGAAGCCGCCTCCGGCAGCGGCTTCAGCCACATCACCGTCCTGCTGCATGAAACGGTGGACATGCTGGAGGCAGGCCCCGGCAAACTCATCGTGGACTGCACGCTGGGCGGCGGCGGCCACACGGAACTTCTTCTGGAGCAGGGCGCTACCGTCTGGGGCATTGACCGTGATCCTGACGCCCGCCGCGCCGCCATGCTCAAGCTGGCCCGCTTCGGTGACCGCTTCAAGGTGCTCGCGGGCAATTTCCAGGATGTGGAAGCCATCCTCGCCGGGCAGGGCGTTTCCCGGGTGGACGGCCTTCTGGCGGACCTGGGCGTTTCCTCCCACCAGCTTGACACCGCCTCCCGCGGCTTTTCCTTCCGGGAAGACGGCCCGCTGGACATGCGCATGGATACCCGCGCCGCCTTCTCCGCCCGGAACCTGGTAAACGAGGCTCCGGAGGAAGAGATCGCGGACATTCTCTGGCAGTTCGGCGAGGAACGCGCCTCCCGCGCCATCGCCCGCGCCATCGTGAAGGCCCGCTCCCAGGCTCCCATCACCACCACTACCCAGCTTGCCCGCGTGGTGGAATCCGTTCTCCCCCGCAAGGGCAGGCAGCACCCCGGCACCCGCACATTCCAGGCCCTGAGAATCGCCGTCAACGGTGAGCTGGACGCCCTGGACGCCCTGCTGGATTCCTCCGTGCGCCTGCTCGGCAAGGGGGGGCGCATGGCCGTCATCACCTTCCACAGCCTGGAAGACCGCAGGGTCAAGCAGTTCTTCGACCTCCGGAGCCGTCCGGAGATCGACCGCCCGGAATGGCCGGCGCCGCGCCCCAATCCGGATTACTGCTTCCGCCTGCTTTCCCGCAAACCCGTCACCGCGGGAGAAGAAGAACTTTCAACCAACCACCGTTCCCGCAGCGCCAAATTGCGCGGCGTGGAAAAAATCATCTGACACCCTCTCCTTCGCCACCACCATGAAAAAATTCAAACAGCGTTTCACCGGCCACCAGATCAGCGTAAGCATGATCATGTGGCTCATTGCCTTCGCCGCCCTGACCTGCGGAGCGGGCATCACTTATGCCGTGCTGAAGAACGACCAGATCCAGGTCGCCCGCGACATCAAGCAAATGAACGAGGAGATCGCCTCCTGCGAACTCACGAAGGAATACTACCGCTCCAAGACTTCCTCCCTGACCAGCCGCTGGGCCATCCGCGACCGTCTGGCCCAGGACAAGTCCAGCCTGCAGCCTATTGAGCCCTCCGCCATCGAATACATTTCCTCTGAAAACGCCTCCCGCATTGCCGCGGCAGGCAATTAATGCGTTGAGCCGTTCATGACCACGATCACGAAGTCCAGATTTGCCAGAAGAAGCCTCGTCCTGTGCGGCGTGGCGGGCGCTGCGGTCATCTGGCTGATGCTGACGCTGGTCAACCTTCAGCTGGTTTCCCCCCGGAAAACGGGCGGCGTGCCCAGCGGCGGCATCATTGAACGGGAGGTTCTCCTGCCCCAGCGCGGCCGCATCATGGACGCCAATGAGGAAATCCTGACCAACAACATGCAGAGCTCCGAGCTGATCGCGGACGGCTACCACCTGAACGATCCCAAGACCATCAGCTGGGCGCTTGCCTATTCCAAGGCCGTCCATTCCGCCTTCTGGGAAAAAGCCGTGACGGAAAAGGAAAAGGAGAAGCTCGTTTCCGGCTTCCGCAGCAAGATTCTGGGCCAGGCGGCCAGCAGAAAGGACGGCAGCAAGGAACACAACCTGGCGAAAATCCTGCTGGAAGAACCCGAGGACGGCCCGGAAGGGGTGGACATGGCCAAAAAGAAGCTGGAAGAGCTTTATGAGCCGGAGATGGTGAAGGAGTACGTGCAGGCCCATCTGGAATACGCCGCCCGCGTGATCGCCCCTTTCCTGCCGGACGTAAGCGTGCAGGACATCATCAACACGGTGGAAAAGGACGGGGAGATTCCCAAGAAGCGCATCGTCATCGCCAAGAACCTGTCCGAGGAAAAAGCGGAGCTGCTGCGGCAGGCCATCCAGAACGCCCGCGTCCAGGGGTTCCGGTTTGAGACTTCTTCCAAACGCGTTTATTCCGTGCCGGAATGCATGGTGCACATCCTGGGCTACATTGCCCAGACGAAGGACAGCGGCCCCCGGCCCGTGGCGCTTTCCGGCCTGGAAAAGCAGCTGGACGACCAGCTTCTGGGCCACAACGGCATCAGGGAGTACCGGAAGGACAGCCGCGGGCGCATCATCCCCTCCGCGGATTCCCGGTTCAAGGACGCCGTGGACGGCTTGAATGTGCGCCTGACGGTGAACATGGAGTACCAGACCATCGTGGAGGAGGAACTGGACGCCGCCATTTCCTTTTACACGGACCAGACCCACAAGCCCCGCGGCTGCATCATCGTGGTGGAGCCCAAGACCGGCAGCATCCTGGCGATGGCCAGCCGCCCCCACTATAATTTAAATACGCGCGAGGGGCTTCAGGAGGGAGCCTACCACTTCGCCGTGCAGTCCCTGTACGAACCCGGCTCCACCTTCAAGATCGTTTCCGTCACTTCCGCCGTGGATACCGGGAAGGCCACGTTTGACACCATGATCAACTGCACGCCGTACATGGTCCCAGGCTCCCGCCCCGTCACGGACGCCCCCCGCTTCTACAGCGGCCTGACCGTAGCCGGAGTGCTGAAAAAGTCCAGCAATCCGGGGGCCTTCCGCATTGCGCTCAGGTCCGGCTGGCCCACCTATAAAAAGTACTTTGACCTGTATGGCTTTTCCTCCAAGACGGGTATCGACCTGCCGGGGGAAACCAGCAGCCAGTGCCAGGACGGCAACAACTTCGTCAACTTCTCCCGCATCAGCTTCGGCTATTCCCTGATGGTCTCCCCCCTCCAGGTCGCCATGGCTTACGCCGCCATTGCCAATGACGGGGTGCGCATGCGCCCGCGCCTGGTGGACGGCATTTATGTGGATGACAAGAACTTCCAGCCCTCCCCTCCCGTGGAAGCCTGCCGGGTCATGAGCGTTAAAACGGCGCGGAACCTCCGGAACGCCCTGTTCCACGTCACGGACCTGGACGGCACCGCCAAAAGGGCGCGGATTGAAGGCTACAACGTGGGGGGCAAGACCGGAACCGCCCACAAGGTGAAGCCCACGGGCGGCTATTTTGAAAACCGCTATACCGTCTCCTTCGTGGGGATGCTTCCGGTGGAAGACCCGGCCTTCGTCTGCCTCATCGTCATTGACGATCCCACCTCCAAGCACTGCCACCCCGGCGGCGGCACCGTATGCGCCCCGGTTTTCCAGAAACTGGCCACCCGGCTGGCGGCGGCCATGAACATTCCCAAAAACACTCCTTCCGCAGATGCGGACAAGAAAGCCTCCCGGGCGCAAGCCTCTTCCTCCACGTCCAAACCGCCGCGCAGATAAACCACATCATGAAGCTACTTACGTTACTCAAAGACCTTCCCGCCCATACGCTCACCGGCTCCCCCCAGGTGAAAATCTCCCATCTGGAATGCGACAGCCGCCGCGTTCTGCCCGGCTCCTGCTACATTGCCGTAAAGGGAACCCAGGCGGACGGCCATGAGTTCATCCCGGAAGCCATCCGCCGCGGGGCCTGCGCCATCGTCGCGGAAATGCCCTGCACGAAGGAAGCGCGGGACGGCGGCGTCTCCTGGGTGGAGGTAAATGATTCCCGCCTGGCCGCCAGCCTGATGGGCGCGGCCTGGAACGGCCATCCCTCCCGCCACATGACCATGATCGGCGTGACGGGGACGAACGGAAAGACCACCACGGCCTACATCACCCATTCCCTGCTCAAGCAGTCCTGGATGCGCGCCGGGCTGATCGGCACCATCGCCTATGACAACGGGGAGGAAATCACCCCCTCCACCCACACCACGCCCGGCCCGCTGGAACTGGAGCACCTGCTGAAGGAAATGGAGGAAAACGGCTGCCGCGGCGTCTCCATGGAGGTATCCTCCCATGCGCTGGACCAGGAACGCGTGGCGGGCATCAATTTCAACGTGGGCATTTTCACCAACCTGACCCAGGACCATCTGGACTACCACCACACCATGGAAAACTATTTCCAGGCCAAGGCGAAGCTGTTCGAGCAGATGGCGCAGGAAACCAAGGCCCGCCGCAAGCCCGTGGCCGTCATCAACATTGACGACGCCTACGGCCGCCGCCTGGCGGAGATGTTCTCCGGCCGCATGGCCGTGAAGACCTACGGTTCCGCCCTGGGCGCGGATTTCCGCATGCTGGTGCACCACGCCACGGCCAAGGGCAGCGAGTATGAACTGGAATACAAGGGAAAAAGCTACCTGGTGCGCGTGCCCCTGATTGGCAAATTCAACATGTACAA
Organism: Akkermansia muciniphila; assembly: GCF_018709685.1. Taxonomy (GTDB): domain Bacteria; phylum Verrucomicrobiota; class Verrucomicrobiia; order Verrucomicrobiales; family Akkermansiaceae; genus Akkermansia; species Akkermansia muciniphila_E. The sequence continues at coordinate 245,430 of NZ_JABDHQ010000001.1, read as the reverse complement.
CAGCCTGGCCGCGCTAGCGGCCGTCATCTGCGCCGGCATCCCGGTGCGGGACGCCATTGCGAATCTCCAGAACATTCCGCAGGTTCCCGGCAGACTGCAATTGTTCACCCACCCCGGAGGCGCCCAGATCTTCATTGACTACGCCCACACGCCGGACGCCCTGGAAAACGTCTGCAAGACGCTCAAGGAAATCTGCTCCCGCCGCCTAATCACCGTGTTCGGCTGCGGCGGGGACCGGGACAAAGGCAAGCGCCCGCTGATGGGCGCCGTGGCCGCGCGCCTGTCTGACGCCTGCATCGTCACCTCCGACAATCCCCGGAGCGAGGAACCCCTCTCCATCATCAGCCAGATCACGGCGGGCATGCCGGAAGGCAGGTACGCCATCATCCCGGACCGAGCCCGGGCCATCGCCACGGCCATTGAACAGGCCCGGCTGGGGGACATCGTCCTCATTGCGGGCAAGGGCCATGAAAATTACCAGGAGCTTTCCACCGGGCGCATTGATTTCAGCGACGCCAAGGAAGTGCGCCGCAACATGTTCATCAAGGAGCGGGAAGAATTCCCGCAGGCATAATACACGCACCATCATTTTCATGACCTCCCTCACGGCACAAGGCATCTGCAATGCCATCGGCGGAACACCGGTCAGCGGCCCCCTGGACAGGGTCGCCTCCGGAGGCGTGTGCACGGACAGCCGCGCCCTGCCGCCCCATGCCGTTTTCTTCGCTCTGGGGGGGGAGCATTTTGACGGCAACCTGTTTGCGCCGGAAGCCTCCCGCACCGCGGCGGCAGTCGTCGTCAGCCGCGTGGAACCGGGCATGGACCCCTCCTGCGCCGTCATCCTGGTGGAGGATACGCTGAAAGCCCTTCAGAAACTCGCCTCCTGGTGGCGCGCGGGCCTGACCCTCACTGCCGTGGGGCTGACGGGCTCCAACGGAAAAACGTCCACGAAGGACCTGGCGGCCTCCGTCCTTTCCCAGGGTCTCCGGACCATTGCCACGAAAGGCAACCTGAACAACCACATCGGCGTTCCCCTCAGCATCCTCCAGGCCTCCCCGGCGGATGAAGCCGCCGTGTGGGAAATGGGCATGAACCATCCGGGAGAACTGGCCCCGCTGTGCGACATGACGCGCCCGAAGATCGGCATCATCACCAGCATCGGCACCTCCCACATTGAATACATGGGTTCCCGGGAAAACATCGCCCGGGAAAAATGCACGGTGGCGCGCTGCCTGCCGGAAGACGGCTTCATGATTTTTCCGGCGGACTGCGATTACGCGGACATGATCCGCCAGTCCACCCGCGCCGCCTGCATTGACTGCGGCATTGACGCCGGAACCGTCCGCGCGGAAAACCCCGTTTCCACGGAAAACGGGACGTGCTTCACCCTCGCTATCCCGGGCTTCTGCCGGGAGGAGGTGGAACTGCCCGTGCACGGCCGCCACATGGTGGGCAATGCGCTGCTGGCCGCCGCCGCCGGCTGGGTGGCAGGTCTTGCGAAGGAGCAAATCGTCTCCGGCCTCAACCGGGCGCAGCTTACGGGCGGCAGGCTCCACTGCACCCGGGTCAATGATATCCTGGTGGTGGACGATACCTATAACGCCAACCCGGATTCCATGCAGGCCGCCCTGCGCACCGCAGCGGAACTTTCCTGCACCGGCAGGCGCTTTGCCGTGCTGGGCAGAATGGGGGAACTGGGCACGTTCTCCGCGGAAGGCCACGCCCTGGTGGGCCGCACGGCGGAACAGCTCCGCTTTGACTGCGTGGTCAGCGTGGGGCCGGACGCCGCGCGCATTACGGACGCCATTTCCCCCGGCTCCTCCACCCGGGCCGTGAACCTGGACACCGCAGAAGAAGCCGCCGAATGGCTCCGCAGCCACACGGCTCCGGGAGACATCGTTCTCTTCAAGGGCAGCCGCCTTGCCCGGATGGAGCAAGTCATGAACCTCACCTTCCCGCCCCAGTAAATTTTATGCATTCCCTCATTGAACAGCTCAGCCCCGCAGGGGCGTTTGCAGAACCGGCAGGGAGAGCCCTGCTGGCCTGCCTCATCTCCTTTGTCCTGACCATGATGTTCGCCCCGCGGGTCATCCGCGCGCTGATTTCCCTGAAAATCGGCCAGCCCATCAGGACGGCGGAGGAAGTGCACAAGCTGGCGGAGCTCCACGGCGCCAAGGCGGGGACGCCCACCATGGGCGGCGTGCTGATTACAGGTTCCATGGTGGCGGCCACCCTGGTATGCGCCAGAATGAGCAATCCCTTCATCATCGCCTGCCTGTTCGTCACGCTGGCTCTGGGGCTGCTCGGCTTCCGGGACGATTACCTGAAGGTAGCCAAGAAAACCTCGGACGGCATTTCCGCGCGCAAAAAACTCCTCATCCAGTTCCTGGCCGGGCTGATAGGCGTCACGTTCCTGTACCTGTACCCGGAAGGCACTCCCCGCGTGGAACTGAATGACTACGTTTCCTCCCTCTTCATCCCGTTTTACGGCCAGGTGAACCTGCCGTGGTACGTTTACATCCCCTTCGGCACCGTGGTCATCATGTCCGCCTCCAATGCGGTGAACCTGACGGACGGGCTGGACGGGCTCGCTTCCGGCTGCTCCGTCACCACGGGCATTTCCTACGCCATTCTTGCCGCCGTCTGCGGGAACTGGCTGATGGCGGATTCCTTGGACATTCCCTTCCACCCCGGCGCAGGTGAAATCAGCGTCTTCATGATGGCCCTGGTGGGGGCCTGCCTGGGCTTCCTGTGGCACAACTGCTACCCGGCCAAGGTCTTCATGGGGGATACCGGCTCCCTGGCCCTGGGCGGGGCGTTCGGCATGGCCGCCGTCTGCACGGCGCAGGAACTTCTCTTCATCGTCATCGGGGGCGTCTTCGTCATGGAAGCTACGTCCGTCGTCCTCCAGGTGGGCAGCTACAAGCTGCGCCACGGCAAGCGCATCTTCGCCATGGCCCCCATTCACCACCACTTTGAACTTAAGGGATGGAAGGAAACGCAGGTAATCACCCGCTTCTGGATGATCAGCCTCCTGCTGGCGTTCCTGGGCCTGTTCCTGATTACCACCGCCTGACAAGCCACGGACATGCAGCTCAACAACCTCAACATAGCCGTTCTGGGAGCGGGAAGAAGCGGACGCGCCGCCGCGCGCCTCGCTATGAAGCACGGCGCACGCGTACGCGTGTTTGACACTTCCGCCTCCATCGGCAACTGGCCGGAAGACATTCCGCTGCACGCCGCCGCCACGGAGGAAGACGGGCGCGCCTTCCGTGCGGACCTGGTGGTTATCTCCCCCGGCATTGAGACGGACAGCCCCTTCGTCAAATCATTCGGGCGGGAAGGCGTGGAGACCATCGGTGAAATGGAACTCGCGTTCCGCTTTTACCATGGCCGCATCATCGCCATCACCGGAACCAACGGAAAAACCACCACCACGTCCCTGGTAGAAAAAATCCTGCTGCGCGCCGGAAAGGAAGCCGTGGCCTGCGGCAATTACGGCGTTCCGATGTCGGAAATCCTGCTCCGGGATTCCGTGCCGGACGTGCTGGCGCTGGAGGTCAGCTCCTTCCAGCTGGAAACCATCCGCGACTTTCACCCGGACGTGGCCGTATGGCTCAACTTCGCGCCGGACCACATGGACCGCTACAAGTCCGTGGAGGATTACTACCAGGCCAAGCTGCACATCTTCGACAACCAGACGGCAAGCGACCTGGCCGTGGTGCGCGCCGGGGAACGGCTCCCGAGCCTGAACGCCCCCGTCCGCACCTTCAGTTCGGAAGCCCCGGCGGCGGACCTTTATTACCGTGAATCCCAGGTTATGGAGAAAGGCGCCGCGCTGCTGAATCTGGCGGACACCACCCTGAACCAGCGCCACAACGCGGAAAACGTCATGGCCGCCGTGCTGGCCTGCCGCCACCTGGGCATTCCCGCGGAAACCGCCGCGGAGGTATTGAAGGAGTTCACGCCCCCCGGCCACCGCTGCGAGACCGTCCGCACACTGGACGGCGTGCTGTGGCTGAACGATTCCAAGGCCACGAACCTGCACGCGCTGGAGGCGGCGCTGAAATCCCAGAACTCCCCCGTGGTCCTCATTGCCGGAGGCAAGGACAAGGGGCTGGATTACGTGCCCCTGCGGCCTGCGCTGAAGGAGAAGGCGCGCGCGTGCGTCGTCTTCGGCCAGATCGCGGACCAGCTTCAGGACGCCTTTTCCCCCGTGGTTCCCACGGAAAAAGCCGCGGACGTGGCGGACTGCGTGGCCCGCGCCCGCGCGCTGGCGCGGCCGGGAGACACCGTCCTGTTCTCCCCCGGCACTTCCTCCTTTGACATGTTCACCGGCTACGTCCAGCGCGGCCAGGCCTTCCGGGACGCGGTGAACGCCCTTACCCCCCTTCCCTGACAACCCACCAGAAACCCACCATCATGAAAACGACCAAGACCCCCGATCACAATCCGACCGGACGCACCCGTCCGAAACGCAAAATGGGCACCGTGCTCCGCGCCAAGCTCAGCAGGTACCGCGCCCGCGTCTCCGAATTTGAAGATGACGCCCCCAGCAGCACCGTCGTGCGCTGGCTCGTCGTCCTCCTTCTTCTCCACCTTCTCGTGATCGGCGGCGTCTATGTCCGCAGCACCTGGTTCAGGAACACCACGGAAACCGTGGAAATGGCAGCCACACTGCCTACGCCGCCCACCGTTGCCCAGACGCCCGCGCCTGCGGCGGCTCCCGCGGTTCTGCCCCGTGTTCCGCAGGCCGCTCCCGCCGCCCCGGTCACCATCACGCAGCCGGAACAGGTGGTGGACGCCCGGCCGAACAGGCATCCGGCTCCCGCCCCCGCCGCCCAGGAACATATTCCGGACGCCGCTCCGGTGGCAGGTCCTGCGCGCCACATTGTGCGCACGGGGGATACGTGGGAACGCGTTGCCCGTGACAACCGGGTGGCCGTCAATGACCTGAAGGCCGTCAACCCCAAGGTGCAGCGCCTTGTCAGCGGAAGCACGCTGGTCATTCCCGCACGCCCCGGCGACAAGCCCGTGCAGGAAAAAACCGCCGCGGCTGAAGCGGAACTGGACGGCGTGCCGCACATCGTGAAAAAGGGAGAAACCCTCTCCGTCATCGGCCGCAAGTACAAGATGAACTGGCGCAATATCCAGAAATTCAACAAGATGAGTGACAAGGACGTAGCTCGCCTCAAGATTGGTCAAAAAATCATGATTCCCAAGAAGTAGTTCTTCTCCCTTCCCAGCCCCTCCCGCCATGTCTTCCAAAGTCTGCATGATTCTGGTCTGGTTTTTCGTCATCTGCCTTCTGGTCGTGGGCCTGGTGATGGTATCCAGCACGGCGGCGTGGGCGGAGGAAACCACGCACCCTTACGAACCCCTGTTCAAGCAGACGGCCTTTGCCTGCGCGGGCCTGCTGGGGGCCCTGGTCCTCTCCCGGATAGATTACCGGATATGGAGGAAGTACATCTGGTGGATCCTGGGGTTCGCCTCCTTCCTGCTGGTGCTGTGCTACGTGCCGGGCATCGGCAAGGAAATCAACGGGGAACGCCGCTGGATCACCATCGGCATGCAGTTCCAGCCCAGTGAATGCGCCAAGCTCTGCATGATGATGGCGCTGGCCCACTGGCTGGCCCTGTACCGGGACCGCACCACCTCCTTCTGGTGGGGGTTCGCCATGCCCGGCATCATCTTCGGCGTTCCGCTGGCGCTGATTCTTTTTGAAAAGGACATGGGCACCTCCGTAGCGCTGGCCCTGGCCGCGTTCTGCGTGATGTTCGTGGCGGGCACGCGTAAAATTTACCTGGGCGGCGCCCTGGCCCTGGCGGGGGGAGCCCTCTACGTTCTGGTGCAGAGCAACGCCAACCGCCTGGAACGCTTCCTGGCCTGGAAGGACCTGGACGCCCACCGCCTGGGCGCGGGGCTCCAGCAGTACCGCGCCTCCATCGCCCTGTCCCGCGGGGGACTGGACGGGGTGGGCCTGGGCAACAGCGCGGAGAAGCACGGCACGCTGCCCTTTGCCCATACGGACTTTATCTTCGCTCCGCTGGGCGAGGAATTCGGCTTTTACGGAACCATGTTCGTCCTGCTCTGCTACTTCCTGATGACGTACGCCGGCATCGGCGTGGCCATGCAGTGCCGGGACGCCTACGGGCGGTTCCTGGCCGTGGGGATTGTCGCCATCATCTTCTGCCCCGCCATCCTGAACATTGCGGTGGTGACCAACGCCGTTCCCAACTCCGGCCTGCCCCTGCCCTTCATCAGCTTCGGGGGGACCAACCTGGTCTTCACGCTGGCCGCCCTGGGCATGCTCACCAGCATCCAGAGATTTTCCACCGGGGCACAGCCCAACTGTGAAATTACCCGCAAAGACGAACGCTCCATTGATGTAAGATTATGACTGAACCCTCTTCCACACGCCCCCCCCTGAACATCGTGATTGCCTGCGGCGGCACGGGGGGGCACCTTTTTCCCGGCATCGCCGTGGCCCAGGAACTTAAAAAGCGCGGCCACAACGTTACCCTGCTCATCTCCCAGAAGAAGGTGGACGCCCAGGCCAGCCGGAATTACGGCGATCTCAACTTCCGCACCATTGAGGCCATTGCCATGCCTAAAATCCCGTCCATGTCCCTGCTGGGGTTCGGGATCAAGCTGTACAAGGCCATCCGTTTCAGCCGCAGCCTGCTGGACGAGGTGAACGCGGACGTCGTCATCGGCATGGGAGGGTTCACCTCCTTCCCGCCCGTGTACGCCGCCCACCGCAAGGGCATCCGCACTTACGTGCATGACTCCAACGCCCTGCCCGGCAAGGCCAACCGCATGACCGCCAAGTGCTGCACGAACGTGCTGCTGGGCATTGAGGAAGCCAGGCACTACTTCAACCCCGCCAAGTGCATCGTCACCGGCACCCCGGTGCGCCAGGAGATGGAGGAGCGCAGGGACAAGGATGAATCCAGGGCGGAGCTCAACCTGCCCAAGGACCGCCGCGTGGCCCTGGTGATGGGCGGCTCCCAGGGGGCCAGGAACCTCAATTCCCTGGTCATTGAAGCGGCCCGGCAATGCGCGGACCTGTGCGACTTCCTCATCATCACCGGCTCCGCGGATTTTGCGCGCGTGAGCCAGCTCACGGCGGACATGCCCCATGTGCACGTCATTGAATTCTGTTCCGCCATGGCTACCGCGTACGCCGCGGCGGACGTGGTCATTTCCCGCTCCGGGGCGTCCAGCCTGACGGAGCTGGCCCACATGGGGAAGGCGGCCCTGCTGGTTCCCTACCCCTTTGCCGCGGACGACCACCAGGCGCATAACGCGCGCGTCTTCGCCGCCCACGGCGCGGCGCGCATGATGCGTGAAAACACCCTCACGCCGGACGATATTACGGCTTTTCTGAATGAAGTCTTCAAGGATTCCTCCCTGCTGGCCTCCATGAATGAATGTGCTTTACGTCTGGATACGCCTGATGCAGTATCCCGCATCGCCAACGTCATTGAAAACACGGACCATGCAGCCATCCATGATTGATATTTTACGCAAACGCCTGATGGACAGGGAACACCCGGCACGCCTGCACCTCATCGGCGTAGCGGGTTCCGGCATGTCCGGCCTGGCGCTCATGCTGATGGAGATGGGCCACCGGGTAAGCGGCTGCGACCGGGTTACGAGCACGGAAACGGAACGGCTCCAGAGCCTGGGCCTGTCCTTCTCATGCCCCCACTCCGCGGACGCCGTCTCGGACGCGGAAATCGTCATTTATTCCAGCGCCATCCGGGAGGACAATCCGGCCCTGGCCGCCGCGCGCAAGCTGGACATCCCCTGCATGCGCCGCGCGGAATGCCTGGCGGCCATCCTGAACGGGAAGAAGGGCGTGGTGGTCTCCGGCACGCACGGGAAAACCACCACTTCAGCCCTCTGCGCGCACCTGATGCGGGAAGGCCGCATGCGCCCGTGCCACTACGTGGGAGCGGAAATCCCCGTGCTGGGCACCAACGCCCACTGGAACGAGGACAGCGAGTACCTGGTGGCGGAAGGGGACGAAAGCGACGGCACGCTGGTGAACTACATCCCGGAGCACAGCATCGTCCTCAACATTGAGCCGGAACACCTGGACCATTACAAGGACCTGGATGAAATCAAGGCCGTGTTCAACCAGCTGTGCTCCCAGACGCGGGGCAGCATCATCTACTGCCGCGCCCATCCTGGCGCTGCGGACGTATGCGCCGCATACCCCAATTCCGTTTCCTACGGCTGGTCCGATGCGGACTATACCGCCACGGACGTTCTGGAACGCCGCGGCCGCACCCTGTTCACCGTGCTGAAGGGGGGGGAGGAACTGGGCCGCGTGGAGCTGGGCATTCCCGGCCGCCACAACGTGCTGAACTCCCTGGCGGCCATCGCGCTGGCAACGGAACTGGGCGTGGATTTCCCGGCGGTGACGCGCGGGCTGGCCTCCTTTGCCGGAGCCAAGCGCCGCTTTGAAACCAAATACCTTTCCCCCTCCATCCGGATTGTGGACGATTACGGCCACCATCCCACGGAGATAGCCGCCACCCTCCAAACCGCCCGTTCCCTCCAGCCGAACCGCCTGGTAGTGTACTTCCAGCCGCACCGCTACACGCGCACGCAGATGCTGGCGGACGACTTCGGCAAGGTGCTCCAGGCGGCGGACCTCGTCTTTGTGGCGGACGTTTATCCCGCCAGCGAACTGCCCATCAAGGGAGTGAGCGGGCAGACCATCATTGACGCCATGCACAAGCACGGCCCGGTGGAAACCCACTACCTCCCCAACCTCGCCACGGCGCACCACGCCATCGGCAACGCGCTGAACCCCGGAGACCTGTTCCTGACGCTGGGAGCCGGGAACGTCCATGAATGCGGCATGCGCATTGCCCATGACCTGGCCCTGCTGGAAGACCTGGAACGCACCGCGGGGGAAGATTTGAAAGGCAGGCTGTACGAGCCCATGTCACGCCACACCACCATGGGCGTGGGCGGCTGCGCCCAGTACTGGCTGGAGCCCTCCACCTTTTCCGGGATGCGGACGGCGGTCAACTACTGCCGGGACCGGAACATCCCCGTGCACGTCATTGGCCGCGGCTCCAACATCATCGTCAGGGACGGCGGCCTGCGCGGCGCCGTCATCCACCCCTCCGGCGGCGAATTCGACGAGCTGGACATCCAGGGCAGCCATATCTCCGCCGGTGCGGGCGTGCGCCTGAAAAAGCTGGTCTCCGCCTCCGTCCAGAACGGCCTTGGCGGCCTGGAATGGATGGACGGCATTCCCGGCAACGTGGGGGGAAGCCTCCGCATGAACGCCGGAGCCATGGGCATGGACATGATTCAAAACCTGGTCTCCGTCGTCTGCCTGGATGAAGACGGGGAAATCCGCAGCCATACGAAGGAGGAACTGAACGCCCAGTACCGTTCCATTCCGGACCTGGCCCACAACTTTGTTCTTCAGGCCGTGTTTGAGACGCAACCCGCTTCTACCCGGGAAATGGAGCAGCGCCTGGAAGAAGCCCGCGCCAAGCGCAAGCTCACCCAGCCCGTAGGAGCCAGCTCAGGATGTATCTTCAAGAACCCGCCGGAAATCCCGGCGGGCAGGCTCATTGACGAGCTGGGCCTCAAAAACGCCTGCGTGGGGGATGCCTGCGTGTCCGACGTGCATGCCAACTTCATCATCAACCGCGGCCACGCCAGGGCGCGGGACATCACCATCCTGATTGACATGATCCGGAAAGAAGCCATGGAAAACCGCGGCATTGACCTGAAATCGGAAGCCCAGGTCATCGGTGACCGGGAACCTCAATTTTAACCTATTCATTATTTTATTCCAACATGAGCACTCTCAAGCGCGACCTCAGGATCGCCCTTCTTCTGGGCGGTCCCGGAGCTGAACGGGAAGTATCCCTCGTCTCCGGCAAATCCGTTTACGACGCCCTGTGCCAGGCCGGATTCACCAACGTAACGCAGGTGGACGTGCACGGCCCGGACTTCCTCCTGCCGGAAGGCACGGAACTGGCCTACAACATCATCCACGGCACCTTCGGCGAGGACGGAGCCCTTCAAACCATTCTGGAGGAACGCGGCATTCCGTACACGGGTGCCGGCTCCCGTTCCAGCGCCCTGTGCTTTGACAAGGCCAAATCCAAGAAAGTGTTCCTGGACGCCGGAGTGCCCACCCCGCGCGCGGAAATTCTGGACTGTTCCGGCGGCATCGTGATGCCTTCCCTCCCCCTCCCCTTCGTCATCAAGCCCCCCTGCGAGGGTTCCAGCGTGGGCGTCCACATTGTCCACAGGCAGGAAGACATTCTCCCCGCCATGGAGGAAGCCGTTACCCACGGTTCCACCGTGCTGGTGGAGGAATTCATTCAGGGCCGTGAACTTACGGTGGGCGTTCTGGACGGGGAGGCCCTCCCCGTCATCCATATCTGCCCCCGCTCCGGGTTCTACGACCTGAGCAACAAGTACCCGTGGATGAACATGGGCGGCGGCACGGACTACATCTGCCCCGCGGACCTGCCGGAGGATACCGCCCAAAAGGTGCAGGATGCCGCCCTGAAGGCCTACCGCGCCGCCGGCGTGGAAGTGTACGGCCGCGTGGACGTGCTGCTGCGTGAACAGGACGGCGAGCCTTTTGTGCTGGAAATCAACACCATTCCCGGCATGACCCCCTCCAGCCTGCTGCCCAAGGCCGCCGCGGCTGCAGGATGGCCCTACGGCTCCCTTTGCGAAAAAATAGCGGAATTATCGCTAGCCACCCCCCGGAAATAGCGTAATATCTGACAGAGGGCGGGGAGCTGCCCCTCCCACACCCCCCGATGTCGCACAAAGCCACAACGCCAGTCCCCCGTTCCGCCAAGAGGCCGGAACTGCTCCTGCTGGAACGGGAGGCGAGAAAAGAAACCATTGAGCGCAAGGGCAGGAACTACCGTTTCTGGCTCTTCCGGCGCAGGCTGTTCCACATCCTCACCGTTTACACGCTCATCTTTGGCCTCATCGGGGCCATTGTCTTCCTGTGGAAGGACTACATCCTTAAATACGACTGGCTCTCCATTGATACCGTTACGCTGAAAAGCAACGGCATCTTCAACGCGGAGCAGGCCTTCTCCCTCATGGGCGTGGGGCCCGCAGACAACATCTTTGCCATGGACGCCGCAGAGCTGGAACAACGCCTGCTGAAATGCCCGGCCATCCGCCGGGCGTCCGTCAAACGCCAGATATCCTCTGATCCCACCCTGCTGGTGGACATTGACGCGCGCATCCCCGTAGCATGGATTGACTGCCCGGAGCTCGGCATCCGCCCCGGTGACGCCAGGTACGGCGTTCTGGCGGACAAGGAGGGCGTCATCTTCCCCTGCATGGAGCAGGTCCACCTGCCCTACATCCAGGGCAGGCACATGCCTTCCGTGACCCTCAGGCCGCCCAGCTCCGGCCAGCTCACTTACGGCATCAGCATCCGTGAGCTGGAAGCGCCCATGCAGCTTATTGAGCTGCTGTCCGGCAGCGTGACGGAATTCCTGCCCAGCATCGTCTCCATCACCACGCCCAATGACTGGTCTTTCTGCGTGCGCTTCTCCAATGACTGCCAGGCCACTTTCAGCCATTACGGCCTGGAGCACCAGGTGGAAAAACTCTCCAAGGCGCTTCAGCACGCGCGCCAGACGCACCGCAAAATCAGCGCCATCAACCTGATTCCGGAACATAACATCCCCGTCATCTTTGACGATGCCTACGAGGATATCCCCCTGGCGGAACCGATTGAGGAGTGACGCCCCCGCGCGCTCCTTCCCGATGGCGCGGCCTCACCCGTTCTCCCCCTTCCCGCCCACGGAGAATTCTCCATTTTTCCTCAATCCCCAACGGAGGGAATACCCGGTTTTCACAGGATTTCCCCCATGTCAGAATTCTGTTCTTCCTCAACGGGAAATGAGGCCGTGAAGACCTACTGAACACTTGCCATCAGGGCCGCGTCAGCTATACTTTCCGCGATATTATGAGTAACGAAACATCTTTATCCCCCGAAGCTGAAAAACTGGCAGCGGCCCGCAAGCGCAACCTTGACCTGGCCCTCTCCCAGATCCAGAAAGACTTCGGTGAAAATGCCATCATGCGTCTTGGCGACAACGCAAAAATGGAAGTGGACGTCATCCCCACCGGCAACCTTCTCATTGACCGCGCGCTGGGCGTGGGCGGCTTCGCCCGCGGCCGCATCGTGGAAATCTACGGACCGGAGTCCTCCGGCAAGACCACGCTGACCCTGACGGCCATCGCCCAGGCCCAGAAGGCCGGCGGCCTGGCCGCGTTCATTGACGTGGAACACGCGCTGGACCCCCAGTACGCCGCACGCCTGGGCGTGAACCTGGACGACCTGCTGGTCTCCCAGCCGAGCTCCGGTGAAGAAGCCCTGCAAATCTGCGAAGCCCTGGTGCGCTCCAACTCCATTGACGTCATCGTGCTGGATTCCGTAGCCGCCCTGGTCACCAAGCAGGAGCTGGACGGCGAAATCGGGGACTCCACGGTGGGCGCCCAGGCGCGCCTGATGTCCGCAGCCCTCCGCAAGCTTACCAGCTTCATCTCCAAGGCGCGCACCGTGTGCGTCTTCACCAACCAGATCCGTGAAAAAATCGGCGTCATGTTCGGCAACCCGGAAACCACTCCCGGCGGACGCGCCCTGAAATTCTACGCTTCCGTGCGCGTGGACATCCGCCGCATCGGCCAGATCAAGGCCAGCGACGGAACCGTGGCCGGGAACCGCACCAAGATCAAGGTGGTCAAGAACAAGGTGGCGCCGCCCTTTACGGAATGCGAGTTCGACATCATGTACAATGAAGGCATCTCCTCCGTGGGAAGCCTGCTGGACCTGGCGATGGAATATGACATTATCCAGAAGCGCGGCTCCTGGATCAGCTACAACGGCAGCCAGATTGCCCAGGGCCGGGACGCCGCTAAGGAAGCCCTCAAGTCCAACCCCGACCTGTACAAGGAAATCGAAGAACTGGTCAAGGCCAAGATGGACGAGAAGGCGGCCAAATAATCCGGCTTCTTCCCTTCACCCCCCTATCAAAGGCGGCTTCCGTTTCCGGAAGCCGCCTTTCCCCTTTACGGACGCGGATACAAAAGAATCTTTCACGGGAATTTTTCTCTTGTGCGTCATGAAAAATCCGTTAGTCTGGACGCGATATCGTCCTATGTATCCGACCTCTCGCACATCATTTGCAGCCATGCTTGGCGTTTTGGGCATGTTTCTGCTGACGCTGTCCACGGCCTTCGGATGGAACCCGGAAACCATCAACGGGATACAGTATATACCGATGTCCGAGGTGCGCACCCATTACAAGCTGACCCGTGAGCGTACGGAAGGGCGGCAGAAAGTTTACGAAGTGCCGGAAAAGATCCAGATCCGCATGCAGGCTCACAGCCAGGACATGTTCATGAACAACATGAAGTTCGTGCTTTCCTACCCCGTGGCGGACCATCCCTCCAAGGGGCTGATGGTCTCCAACATGGACCTGCATAAAATCATTGATCCGGTCCTGCGCCCCATTTACATCGCCAACCGCCGCAGCTTCAACACGGTGGTCATTGACCCCGGCCACGGCGGGCACGACAGCGGCACGCGCAACCGCATCAGCCGGGAGGCGGACATCAACCTTTCCGTGGCCAAAAAACTGCGCGACCGCCTCAAGGGCATGGGCTACCAGGTGGTGATGACCCGTGACACGGACAACTTCATCACCCTTCAGGACCGCGTCCGCATCGCCAACAGGCACAACAACGCCATTTTCATCAGCATCCACTTCAATGACGGCGGCCCCTCCGCCCGCGGGGTGGAAACCTTCACGCTGGCCCCCGCGGGGACTTCCTCCTCCATGTCCCGCAATATCCGGCAGGACGCGTTGCAGGGCAACGCCCAGGACAGCATGAACATCGCCCTGGCTACCGCCGTGCAAGGGCACATGCTGAAAGGGCCGCTCGCCATCAAGGAAGGCATCTCCATGGTTGACCGCGGCATCAAGCGCGCGCGGTATTCCGTGCTGTGCACCATCAAGCATCCGGCCATCCTGGTGGAAGGCGGTTTCATGTCCAACCCGCAGGAAGCCCTGCTCATCGCCACGGAACGCTACCAGAACTTCATGGCCTCCTCCCTGGCCGCCGCCGTGCGCCAGTACCGCACCGCCCTGGGCCAGCAGGCGCGCAGAACGCGTTAACCCCGGCCTTACCGGGCGTCGCCACCCGCCGTATGAACATCATCCGCATCCCCGGCCTGGCAGACTATCAGGAAACCCTACAGCTCCAGGAACAACTGGTCCGCGCCCACCAGGAAGACCCGGAGCGTGAAGACGACCTGCTCCTGCTGGAACACGCCGGGGTTTACACCATCGGCCGCACGCGGGACCACGCCAGCCTGCACCCCGGTTCCGTGCTCCCGTACCCCATTTATGAAATCAACCGCGGAGGGCAGGCCACCTACCACGGCCCCGGCCAGCTGGTAGGGTACCCCATTACGGACCTGAACCGCTGCGGAAGGGACCTGCACAACTACGTTACGGCCCTGGAAAACGCCCTGATTGAAACCTGCGCCCGGTTCGGCGTGCAGGCACGCATCCGGGAAGGACTGGTGGGCGTGTGGGTGGAGGACCGCAAAATAGCCTCCATCGGCGTGGGGGTGAAAAAATGGATTGCCATGCACGGCTTCGCCTTCAACGTAACCCGTGAATCCCTGCCTCCCTTCCAGGCCATCACCCCCTGCGGCATTCAGGGCGTGCAGATGACCTGCCTGGAAAACGAAATGCCGGACCCTGCTCCGGGGGACGCGCTGCTGACCCGGTTCGGGGATGTTTTCGCAGAACTGTGGAAGGAAAAATTCCACAGGAATTCCAATGCAGAAGAACGCTGAAAGCCCGCCTTTCCTTGAAGACGGAAATGAGGCAAAGAATGGGAAGGGCCAATTCAGACCATGAAGGCGGAGGAAATGTTCAAAAAAACACTCTTTGTAAGACACAGACCGTGTCAGCAATACGCCCTTGCATCTTGACGCGGTTCCCGAACGGACGGATGCTTATGCCAGCTATGGGGAAAACGCTTTTCCAAAAAATCTGGGACGCTCATTCCGTCGGCACCCTGCCGGACGGAAGAACGCAAATGTTCATCGCTACTCACCTGCTGCATGAAGTCACCTCTCCGCAGGCCTTCGGAATGGTCCGGGACCTGGGCCTTGCCGTGCGCCATCCGGAACGCACCTTTGCCACCGTGGACCACATCATTCCCACGGACAACCAGGAGGAACCGTTCGCGGACGCCACAGCTGACGCCATGATCAAGGAACTGCGCCGGAACTGCGCGGAAAACGGCATCCGCTTTTTTGACCTCCCTACCGGACTCCAGGGCATCGTTCATATGGTGGGCCCGGAACTCGGCATCACCCAGCCGGGCATGACCATCGTGTGCGGTGACTCCCACACGGCCACTCACGGCGCCTTCGGCTCCATTGCCATGGGCATCGGCACCACGCAGGTGCGCGACGTGCTGGCTACGCAGACCATGGCGCTCAGCCCGCTCAAGGTGCGCCGCATCAATGTAAACGGAAAACTGGCCCCCGGCGTGCGCGCCAAGGACGTGGCCCTGCACATCATCGGCCTTCTGGGCGCCAAGGGCGGCCTGGGCTTCGCCTATGAATACGGCGGCAGCGTGATTGACGCCATGAGCATGGACGAACGCATGACCCTCTGCAACATGTCCATTGAAGGCGCGGCCCGCTGCGGTTACGTGAATCCTGACCAGACTACGGTGGAATACATCAAGGGGCGCCTGTTCGCCCCCGCCGGCGCGGACTGGGACAAGGCCGTGGAACGCTGGCTGGGCTTCGCCTCCGATGCGGACGCGGAATACGACGAGATTGTGGAGATTGACGGCGCCGCCATTGAACCGACGGTAACGTGGGGCATTTCCCCGGACCAGAACACGGGCATCAGCGGCAGCACGCCCAGCCCCGCCTCCGCCAAAGATGACGACGAACGCAAGATGATTCATGAAGCGCTGGAATACATGAAATTCCCCGCTGGAATGCCCCTTAAAGGACTGCCGGTGCAGGTGTGCTTTGTAGGCTCCTGCACCAATGGCCGCATCTCCGACTTCCGGGAAGTGGCCGCCCTCATCAAGGGGCGCCATGTGGCGCCCGGCGTCCGGGCGCTGGCCGTTCCCGGCTCCCAGATGACTGCAAAGCAGTGTGAAGAGGAAGGCATTGCGGACATCTTCCGTGAAGCCGGTTTTGAGTGGCGCCTGGCGGGGTGCTCCATGTGCCTGGCCATGAACCCGGACAAGCTCCAGGGGGACCAGCTCTGCGCCAGCTCCTCCAACCGGAATTTCAAGGGACGCCAGGGAAGCCCCACCGGGCGCACCCTGCTGATGAGCCCCGCCATGGTGGCCGCCGCCGCCCTGACCGGGAAAGTCTGTGACGCCCGCGAAGTATTCTCCTTCAATTAACTATCCAGCTTTTACCTATATGTCTCTGACCAAATTCACCTCCATCACCGGCACGTGCGTTCCCGTTCCCGGACCGGACATGGACACGGACCGCATCATTCCCTCCCGCTTCCTCAAGTGCATCACGTTTGACGAGCTGGCGGGGGTCATGTTCTGGGACGAACGTTTTGATGAAAACGGACAGTCCAAATCCCACCCGGTGGACGATCCCCGTTTCAAGGGGGCTTCCATCATCCTGGGTGGCTCCAACTTCGGCTGCGGCTCCTCCCGCGAGCACGCTCCGCAGACCATTAAGCGCTCCGGCGTCAATGCCGTCATCGCGGAATCCTTCGCGGAAATCTTCTTCGGCAACAGCACCGGCATCGGCCTGCCCTGCGTGTGCGCGTCCGCCGCGGACATTGCCGCCCTGGCCCAGTACATCTCCGATCATCCGGAAACGGAAGTGACGATCGATCTCCTGAACATGACAGCCTCCTGGAAGGAAGGTTCCTTCCCCATCCGGATGCCTGCGGAAGCCCGGGAAGCCCTGAGCAGGGGCCGCTGGGATTCCATCGCTGAACTGCTTGTCAACATGGAGGCCGTGGAAAAGAAAAACGCGGAGCTGCCCCAGGTAACGGCAGCCTGCTGATCCTGTATTCACCAATCTCCCCCTACCCCTACTCCCCATATGATTTTCAGAATTACAGACTACGTCCACTACGGCACCCTGGACAACCGTGAACGCGGAACCGTCAAACTTACGCTGCAGCTCATGGGGCTGTCCCATCCGGTGAACATCACCCTGCAGGGGGATTGTTTGCAGGATCTGGCCGGATGCACGGCGGATTTCAGGAACCCCTCCCCCCAGCGGCTCCCTGCGGAGCTCACCCAGCTCCCGGAAAACATCCGGGGCGTGGCGGGAGACATGACGGCCAGCCGCCGCGTGCCCGTCAAGGGGAAGAAAACCATGGAAAACGCCCTGTACCTGGAATGGTTCACGGACCATCACGACATGGTGCTGCTGGAAAGCACGGCTTTTTCCACCAAGGTATCCCTGCCGGAATGGGTAATGGATTCCTGTGAGGAACAGGCCCAGATCATGGCGAGCCAGCAGATGCTGCGCACCCAGGTGAGGGAATGGTCCAGAGCCTACTCCAACAACCAGGAGGACGGCAACCTGCCGGACCACCACTGGGACAAGCGCCTGCGGGAGGCGGAAGCCATCGCCATCGCCTATCAGGAGGTGTTCCAGAAATACAGGCTGAACCCCAGCGGGGACATCCGCCTTGCCTTTGTAATGGGCTGGGACGACGTGCTGGACAACATTGCCCAGTCGGAAGAAACGGGAACCCCGTGCTCCTGTAAAAGCACCGGCATGCTCAGCCTGTTTGACATCCTCAATGAAGAGGAGGCCCAGGAAGTGCAGTCCTGCATGTTCCACCCCCTGTTCCAGCAGGTCATGGAGCTGACGGACCTGTGCCAGCGCAAGTTCAGCAGGGAGATCAGCAAGTCCCAGCGGAACCGTACGGAACCGCCGGAACCCCTGAGCCAGATTTTCTACTGCATCCGCTATATTACCCCGCGCATTCTTTCCTGCCTCCTCCAGGAGAAGGACAACGATGCGGACTACTGCACCATGGCGGCCCGCATGGCCCTGTGCGTGGAACAGACGCGCCAGACCGTCGGCATTCTGGACAACCGCGGCAGCCAGGTGGACGGCGAGGTGACGGAACGCTTCTCCTCCCTGCTGGAGGAGGTCAACTCCTTCCAGGAAAGCCTGGCCACCCAAAGCCGGAAGAGCAATTTGTAAACACAGCCCCCTTTCTTAACAGCATTATCCTCAACCGCTGACCACCATGTATTCCCATACCTGCTTCCAAGGGCTGTGCGCAGTCCTCGCCGCCGCCGCTCTTTCCCATGCGGATGAACCGGCCGTTTCCCTCTCAGACTTCGGCGTGGACAAGGTCATGTCCGGCCCTGTCCTTTCCATTAACGACCAGTACAAGGGAGTAGTCAAGATTGAAGTGGACTCCCTGACGCCGGATTACGCCACGCCGTGGGACACGGGCCGCTACCAGGGCGGCATCGGCACCGGTTTCCTGATCGGGGAAAACGCGTTCATGACGAACGCCCACGTGGTCAGCAACGCGGAGCGCATTTACATCTCCATGTACGGGGACTCCCGCAAGATTCCCGCCAGGGTCAAATTCATTGCCCATGACGCGGACCTGGCCCTGCTGGAGGCAGAGGACCCAAAGCCCTTCAAGGGCATCAAGCCCTTTGAATTCAGTAAAAGCCTGCCCCATCTGGAAGATGAAGTGCGGGTGATCGGCTACCCCATCGGCGGGAACAGGCTTTCCGTCACGCGCGGCGTGGTCTCCCGCATTGACTTCACCACGTACGCCCATCCCCGGAACACGGAGCACCTGACCATCCAGGTGGACGCCGCCATCAATCCGGGCAACAGCGGCGGCCCTGCCCTGATGGGGAACAAAGTCATCGGCGTGGCCTTCCAGGGCCTGAACAACGCCAACAATACGGGGTACGTGATTCCCACGCCCGTCATCCGCCACTTTCTGGAAGACATCAAGGACGGCGTCTATGACGGCTATGTGGACATGGGCATCCAGGCCGCACCCATCCTGAATCCCGCCATGCGCAAGGCATTCGGCCTGCCGGACGACGAAAAGGGCGTCCTGATCGGCAAGGTGCTCAAGGGCTCCTCCGCGGACGGCGTGCTGCGCAACGGAGACCTGCTGATGAAGGTGGACGGGTACGACGTGGACAGCTCCGCCATGATTGAGCTGGACGGCCAGAAAATCAGCATGAAAGAGCTCATTGAACGCTGTTTCAAGGATGACCGGCTCCCGCTGGACATCATCCGGGACGGCAAGCCCATGAAAGTGGACATGGTGATGAAACCCTCTCTTTCCAAAGACCTGCTGATGGCTGAATACGATAAAATGCCCCGTTACGTCGTTTTTGGCGGCCTGGTGTTCCAGCCCATCCAGCGCAACGTGCTGGCGGCGGCGGACATCTCCCTGCTGGACGTGGCCCTGGACATCCGGGATTACCAGGAAGACGGGGGCTGCGTGGACCATGAAGACATGGTGATTATTACCAAGGTGCTGGACGATGAAGTGAATGCCCGCCTGTCCGGCTCCATCTCCAACGCCATTGTGGAAAAAATCAACGGGGTGAAGGTCAAGGGCCTCACCCACGCCTACGAGCTGCTTTACCCGAAGAACATGCCGGAATACGTGGTCATTGAACTGAAAGACGGGGAACGCCCCCTGGTCTTTGAAGGCAAGGCCATGGAGGCGGCCAACAAGCGCATCTCCAAAACCTACAACATTCCGAAAAATGCCCGCCTGGACAGCGCCATTCCCGGCCGCCAGCCTGAAAGGAACACCACTCCCGCCCGTTAACCGCCATGAAAATTCTTTCCCTTTTCTCCCTTGCTTCCCTGATTCTCCTCAGCGGCTGCCAGCCGCGCGAAGACAGCCGCCCGGCCCCCGCGCCGCAGCCCGAACAGCAGCCGGAATCCCCTCAGGAACAGCCGGAGGAAGCGCCTGCCCCGGCCAGTCTCCCCTCCCCCACCAACTCCATGGTGGGCATTAACGCCACCAACCAGGGCTATGCCATGGTCCAGCCGTGGAGCAAGGAAAACCCGGCGTACAGCCAGGGCTTCGGCATCTACCTGGGGGACGGCGACATCCTGACGGCGGCCAACATCGTTTATTCCGCCAGTTTCGTGGAGGTGACCTCCGCGGACGGCTCCCAGACGGTTCCCGTGACCGTGACCGCCTTTGACCCGGAGGCCAATCTTGCCCTGCTGCGCCTGAAAAATGAAAAGGACGCCCCATTCCTGGACAAGCTGGTGCCCGTTACGCTGGGGAGCGCCCCCCGCCTGGGGGACAAGGTGGCCTTCTGGCAGTTCAATGACGACGGCCTTCCCATCACCACCTCCGGCACCCTTCTGGCTACGGAAAGCGCCAGCCCCTTCACGAACAGCGAACCCTTTGTCCTGTACAATGTCAAATCCTCCGTCACGCCCCTGAAGGGCGGCGCGGGCAACCCCATCATGAGGGATAATGAACTGGTGGCTCTCAGCGCCAGCTGCGACCCCTCCGCCCAGAAGGCGCTGGCCGTCACCCAGACCATGATTTCCCGCTTCCTCAAGCAGGCCCGGTCCGGCAACTACACCGGCTTCCCGGCGGACGGCACCCAGGTTACGGAACTGACGGACCCCGTTTTCCGCAAATTCCTGGGCCTTCCTGAAACCGGAGGCGGTTTTTACGTGGTGAAGCTGCCCGTCTACGGTTCATTCTACAAAGCCGGGGTCCGCCCCGGAGACGTGGTGGAAAGCGTCAACGGCATCCCGCTGGACAGCAAGGGACTGATCAAGGACCCCGCGCTGGGGCCCGTCTCCGCCAATGTCCTGTTCCGTGATTCCGCCATGCCGGGGGACACCATCACACTGGGCATCCGCCGCAAGGACAAGGACGGCGTCAGCCAGCCCATGACCCTGGACGTCAAGCTGGACCGCAGCGCCCTGGACGGCGACCTGGTCAATCCGGCCCCCTTTGTCTCCAATCCCCCCTACCGCATTTACGGCGGCCTGGTCTTCGTTCCCCTGACCGGGGCCCTGATAGGGGAAATCAACAAGCTCAGCAAAAACCGCCCCCCCCTCAATCTGGTGGAAGCCATTCAGAAGAAAGAGGACATCCGGAAAAAGGGCGTGGATGAAATCGTGGTCTTCCTGATGGCGCTGCCCACCCAGGCCACGCTGGGCTATGCCCAGATGAGCCCCTCCATTGTGGAAAAAGTGAATGGCGTGCAGGTGAAAAGCCTCAAGCACCTCAACCAGCTTCTGGACCTGCCCGCTCCCGGCGGCACGCACCGCATTGAGGTGACCCAGCAGCCGTACACCATGTACATGTCCCAGAAGGAGGCCGCCAAGGCGGACCGCTTCATCCAGATGAGGGCCGTGCCCGTACTCCGCAGGGATTAGGCCCCGCAGCGTTCCGCCATTCCATTGCATCCATTCTGAAATGTCCCTCCATACGCTGAACATCCGTCTGGATTTTCCCTACAGGACAGGCTTCACCCATGGGGCCTTCCATCCGGAAAACGGCGCGCTGTCCAGCCTGATGGAGCAGAGGCCCGGAGGCCGCATCCTCGTGCTGATGGAAGAAGGCCTGGAACGGTTTTACCCGGAACTCCCCGCGGAGATTGACCGTTATTTTGAGAAAAACGCCGGGGAACTGGCCTATGCAGGTTGCCGTCCCGTTCCGGGAGGGGAGGCGGCCAAAACCACCTTCGCCGCCTGGGAAACGGCCCTGCGCCACATTGTGGAAGCGGGCATTGACCGTCATTCCTACATCATTGCCGTGGGCGGCGGGGCGTTTCTGGACGTAGCGGGCTTTGCCGCTGCCACGGCCCACCGCGGCATCCGCCTGCTGCGCGTGCCCACCACCACCCTCTCCCAGGCGGACTCCGGCGTGGGCGTTAAAAACGGCATCAACTTCATGGGGCAGAAAAACTACCTGGGCACCTTCGCCGTAGCGTGGGCTACGCTCAATGATTTCCTGTTCCTGCATTCCCAGCCCCTTGCCCTGAAGAGGGCCGGACTGGCGGAAGTGGTGAAAGTGGCCGTGGTGAAAGACGCCGCCTTCTTTGACTGGCTGGAAGAAAACGCCCCTGCGCTGGCCGCCTGCGAACGGGATGCGCTGGAATACGCCGTGGAACATTCCGCCCTGCTGCACGCCTCCCACATCGCCCGCGGGGGGGACGCCTTTGAACTGGGGTCCAGCCGCCCCCTGGACTTCGGGCATTGGGCGGCCCATTACATGGAAACCATGTCCGGCTACACGCTGGGCCATGCGGAAGCCGTCTCCGTGGGCATGTGCCTGGACATTCTCTACTCCGTCAAAAAGGGATGGCTGGCTGCCGGAGAGGCGGAAAAAATCATCTCCGTGCTGAAAGCCCTGGAACTGCCCGTATTTCATCCCCTGCTCTCCCGCAGGACGGAGAATGGGCGGTGCGAAGTCCTGAAGGGCCTGGAGGCCTTCCGCGAGCATCTGGGCGGCCATTTGACCATCCTGATGCTCACCGGCATAGGCCGGGGAAAGGATGTCCATGAAATAGACGCCGCCCTGATGGAGGAATGCATCCGGGAAATGGAGAAAGCCGCCCGCTGTTACAACTAAGGGAGCGTGAACCCTGGACGCCTCCTTTATTTGGCGTTCAGGTAATCCAGGATCATTTGAACCTCGGTCTTGATTCCGTTGGAAATCGCGCCGTCGTCTGCCTTGAAGCCGGGATTATGGTTGGCGGGACCGTCCCCGGAACCCACGGTGATGAAATAGGTGGGGGCCACCTGCGCATAATAGGAAAAATCCTCGCTGGCCGGAATTCTGGGAGCGTCAAAAACGTTCTTCTCCCCTACCGCCTCAATGGCCGCCTTCTTCACCAGTTCACGCAATGCGGCGTCATTCTGGATAGACGGATAACCCAGGACGTAATCCAGCTTGTACTGTGCTCCGTTTGCCTTGCATACGTGGTCAATGATGGTCCGGATGCGTTCCTCCAGCAATTTGCGGGTTTCCGGCGTCACGGAACGGATGGAGGCCCCCAGCTCCGCCTTGTCCGGAATGACGTTGGGGGCGTTGCCGGACTGGAACTTGCCCACGGTCACCACGGCCATGTCTCCGGGCGTGGCGCTGCGTGAAACAACCGTTTGCAGCGCCATGACGATTTCAGACCCCGTGACGATGGGGTCCACGCCCATCTGCGGCATGGAGCCATGGGAACCTTTTCCCTGGATGGTCAGGAAAAAACCGTCTGAGGCGGAGGAAGCGGCCCCTGCCGGCAGAATGCCGATGGAGCCCGCGGGAGCATTGGGCATCACATGCGCGCCGAAGATGGCGTCCACGCCCTTGAGCGCTCCGCTCTTGATGATCGGGAGGGCGCCGCCGGGCGACTTTTCCTCACCGGGCTGGAAAATGAAATAGACCGTGCCGGGCAGCTCCTTCTGCATGGAAGCCAGAACCCTGGCCGTCCCCAACAGCATGGCCGTGTGCATGTCATGTCCGCAGGCATGGCTTACGCCCGGCGTTTTGCTGGCAAAGGAAAATCCTGTCTCCTCCTGCACGGGAAGCGCATCCATGTCCGCCCGGAACCCGACGGTCTTCCCGGGTTTTCCGCCGCGCAGAATGCCGATCACGGAGGTCTTTGTAGGCCGCAGGACTTCAATGTGTCCGAACGAGGCAAGCAGGTCCGCCACATAATTGCTCGTCTTGTATTCTTCAAAAGACAATTCCGGGTTCTGGTGAATGTGGTGCCTCCACTCCACGGCGTCCCTGGCGGCGCTCCGCACCTCCGGTTGTTGCGCCATGGCCGAAACAGCCTGAAAGAAAAGAGCCAGTAAGGTTAAAAACGATATTCTCATGTTTGCAAAACTGGAAGGACTGTTCTTATTCAGACAACGCACAATGACTTTTATTCCATAAAATTGTGCCATCATTTCATAATTTTCAAAGGTCAAACATGAACCCCGTAAAATCAAGCCAATCACTCCTGGAAGGTTTTCTACTTTCAGACTTTCTTGAAATTAAGTATAACGCATTTGATTTATTATATGGTGATCTCAAGACAGACTAAATATGAAAACAATAAAGATTATTTTCAAATGGATTGTAGGTATTATTGTTGTAGTCGGATTTATATGGATCTTTATGCCGTTTTATTTTATGTATCCCTTTTTATACGTAAAATACACTTTAAACCCCGATATGACTCCTGGGATGATGAATGAAATCATCAAAGAAAATCCTAAAGAGATATATGATATAGAACAACGATTAGATAAGAGCAGAGTTCCTCCCAAGCAGGATGATTCCGCTTTTCAGTCCTATATGGAACGGCTGGAGCGAGTCACAGCCAGATACATAACAGAGGGGAAATTAAATTCCCTGCATATCAACTGGTACTCCGAAAATAGAGAGGCCAATAAAGTAAAATATATAGTTGGCTATGAGACAAGGACAGCATGGGGACGCACCAAGGCTAATTTGGGATATCTTTCAGATAAAACAATTTACTATTTCCTGCTTGACCAAAACCTCCACATACTTGGATGGATGAAAGAAAAATTAGAAAAATAGAATATGTGACGATAATGCATCTGTCATGAACTTCTTCCTCATGCGAGCTACCATAATTTTCTCCATAGATTTCACAGCGGACGCCATCCTTCACCAATATGAATAACAATCTTAGTTTCCATTCCTGTATGCAATATCCCAGATGACTAAACTAGAATATCGTAACCGGGAGCTTCCTCAATAGCCCCCCTTCTCCAATAGCATGGCCTATGAATACCTGACTCCTCAAGCTCAATATCCCGACTTTTACAGTCTATGAGCTTTCCAGAAAAGGAGAAATGGCAACTGTAGTAAATTGATCAAGATCAGACAAGCAACGTATCAGCATTAATTATATCTTTTATCCCGGAAAGCAAAACGAAAGATTGGGTCTTTGAAGAAATAAAAAACAATTAAAAATAAAAGATACGGTTTATGAGACCTTTCCTCCGGTGGATTTTAATTCTGGCGAACACTGTTGCTGTGAAAATGTGAAGTGGAATTGAAACCTTGCCATTTGGGGTAAAATGATGGATTACGAATTCATTGCAGGATATTTTCTCTTGTAAAATTCGATGTATTTGGATATAGAAATATTGGTAAATTTCAGTATCCATATTAAAAATTATTTAATTAATTTTATTAAAATTGCTTCAACGGATGTTAAAAAAAATCATATTCTGGCTCACTTTTTTATTATGTATTCTTATTTTATCATTTTTCCTCATTTCTGAAAACAATAAAAGACAGGCCTGCCATCTTGAAGAAACATTTAATGCTTCTTCTCCGGAGGAAATAAGAAATAAATACGATCAAATTGAAACTCTTACAACGCATGTAGGTGTTTACACAAGTATTTGCATACCGAATACTCGCCATATACTTCCAAATGGAATTATTCTCATTAAAATGCCTTCAGGAAAAACCAGAATATTTTATGGCGGTTACTATTCGTCACATAATTTCTTATCCAACCTAAAAAATTATGCTGAAATAATAATCGAAGAAGATCCTGAATACATCATTGAACAAAAAAAAGTATTAAATTTTGAAAACGCAATGGAAGTTTCTTTAGAAATTTTTACTGAAAATAGCCATTTCTCAGAATTATAAGTTTCAAAGCATCATAAAGGAAATTTTAATATTCAGGAAAACCAAATCACGCTTGTAAACCGATGAGCCAATGAAAGTAAATGAAAAGAACCGGCATTTCAAATATTGATTTGCATCAGCTAACAGGCATCGTTGAATGGTGGGAAAATGATTCCCTGCATATAGACAGCAACCAGCATGTATTATTATATTTAAAGAATACTGGTCAGATACACTGGTTACAGACGAAAATATCAATGAAATCAACAAACGACTTTCATACATGAGCCAGATATGCGGATATGAAATTAAAATAAATTTAGAATTCCATACTGAATTCACGGACCGTATCATCTATCCTGAACGATTTTACGGCGACCATTACTACAGGCCTAAATACAATAAAATCATCAATTCCATCCTGAAAATAATTGGCATCAGCATACCTTTGGTACCCATCCAACATTCCCGTTTTTCCAAAACAATAACACTGGCCCGGATGTATCATTACAGTAGTGGAAATATGGTCCAATCCCCACTCAATCACTTTAACCTTTAATTGCCATGATATTCCGCTTAAAAAAGAATGTGCCTTATCCCTAATGACAAATGGAAATGGGAATAATGTAAAATTCTCAAATTACTGACCGGGATTTGATGACTGCATCGCACTTTCTTGATCCTCCATTTAGTCATGCAGGACAGGTAGCCCGGACACTTCCCTTTTGCTAATCGTTGGAAAGGACATAGATGGAGCGAATCTATTCATTGGGCAGGAATCCCTCCCTCTTCTTTTTCCTTCCATTCACCTACAGTCGCGGCACGGCAGCCAGCAATGCCTGCGTATACTCATGGGCAGGGGAGGAGAACACCTGCTCCGCCTCCCCGTACTCGACAATGCGGCCTTTGCGCATCACGGCAATGCGGTCCGCAATGTAATGAACCACGGACAAGTCATGGGAAATGAAAATCATGGTCAGGTTCAAGTCACGGGCCAGGGAGATGAGAAGATTTAAAATCTGGGACTGGATGGAGACGTCCAGCGCGGAGACGGGTTCATCCGCAATAACCAGCCTGGGCTCCGGTGCCAGGGCGCGCGCAATGGCGACGCGCTGGCGCTGCCCTCCGGAAAATTCATGCGGATACTTCCGCATCAGGGAGGGATTCAGCCCCACCCGCTCCATCAGTTCCGCCACGGCATCCCTCATCTGGGAAAAGGAACGCTTGCGGGAACGGCATTCCAGAGCCTCCTTCAGCGTGGCGTACACGGTGAAACGCGGATTCAGGGAGGCGTAAGGGTCCTGGAAAACCATCTGGAAATCCGGGCGGCGCTTCCTGACCTCGGAAGGGGACAGGGCGGTCAGCTCCTCCCCCTCCAGCCAAATGCGGCCCTCCGTGGGTTTCTGGAGCAGCATGACCGTCCGGGACAGCGTGGACTTGCCACAGCCGGATTCCCCCACCAGGCCCAGGATTTCCCCGCGCTCTACGGACAGGGATACCCCGTCCACCGCCACCACGGGCGCCGGTTTACGGGAGGAGAGAAGCCCCTGCACCGCAGGAAAGACAACGCTCACATGATCCAGTTCCAGAAAAGCCATGCCATCACTCTAACAAGCCTCCCGGAGCAAGACAAGACCCCAACCGTGCCAGCTTCGTCAACACGCAGCCAACCCGGACTCATCCCCGCCGGAACGGCCGGTTACGGCGCCTTAGGAGGGAATGAAGCGGAGCTTTAACCGTTCCGTCCGCCTCCGGTTCGCATCCCGCCAGCTCTCCCCGGTGTTCCGGCTTCCGGGAAACTTGTGTATGACATTTAAAATAAATGAATTGATAGCCAGATAATGAAAAACGCAGCGGAAAATGGAAATGCAGCGCATTCGCGGAATGCAAAGGAGCCGCTCCCCGTGAAGGGAACGGCTCCTGAGATTGATGCTGCCGCGGAGCTTACGCGCCGAGCTGGTAGCGGACGAAGGAGACGACGGTAATTTCGTCGCCGAGTTCCTTGCCGACCTGATTGAGCAGGGCTTCCACCGTCATCTTTCCGGCAGGGTCCTTCACAAACACCTGGTTCAGCAGGCAGGACTGGGCATACAGGGCCTTCAGCTTGCCGGGAAGAATCTTTTCCAGCAGGTGTTCGGGCTTGCCTTCCTGGATGAGCTGCTGCTTGGCGATTTCCTGTTCCTCGGCTACGAAGGAGGGGTCCAGGCTGTCGGAGCTGACGCTCTTGGGAGCGGCGGCGGCGATGTGCAGGGTAAGGTCCTTGGCCAGGGCCTTGAACGCGTCAGACTTGACGGTTTCTTCCTTGCCGGCCTTGATGGACAGGAGAACGCCTACCTTGCCGCCCATGTGGATGTAGGAGACCACGGCGCCGGTGCCGTCCGCCGTCAGGCGGGCGAACTTGCGGAGAGCCATGTTTTCGCCGATGGAGCTGCACATGGCCTTGATGTATTCTTCCGTGGAACCTTCCGGCATAGCCACCTGGAGGGCTTCCTCCAGCGTAGCGGCCTTGGAATCCATGAGAGCCTTGGCAACGTCGTTCACCAGGCCCTGGAACTTGTCGCCCTTGGCGCAGAAGTCCGTTTCACAGTTGAGTTCAAGGATGATGCCGGAGCAGCCGCAGGGGGCCACGGCGGCGCGGATCACGCCTTCCTTGGCATCGCGGTCAGCCTTGGCGGCGGCCTTGGCAATGCCCTTTTCGCGGAGATACTTCACGGCGGCGTCCATGTCGCCGTTGCATTCGTTGAGGGCCTTCTTGCAATCCATCATGCCGGCGTCCGTTTTGTCACGGAGGGCCTTGACGAGAGCTGCAGTAATTTCTGCCATAGTGTTTCTATTCTTTCTAAATCGGTGTTCAGGCTTCGGCGGGAGCGCCCTTGCCTTCGTTGATGGCCTTGACAATGCAGTCAAGCACCAGGCGGATGGAACGGACGGCGTCGTCGTTGCCGGGAATCGGGAAGTCAATTTCCTTCGGGTCGGCGTTGGTGTCAACCAGCACGCAGACGGGGATGTTCAGGCGATGGGCTTCACGGATGGCGATGTCTTCATGATCGGCGCCGATGGCTACCATGGCGTCCGGAGCGCCGCCCATGTTGCGGATACCCTGGAGGTTGCGTTCCAGCTTCTGGCGTTCGCGGTCCAGAGCGGCCAGTTCCTTCTTGGACATGCTCTTGAATTCCGGGGTCTTTTCAATCCCTTCAAGGTAGGCAAGGCGTTCGATGCTCTTGCGGATCGTGCTCATGTTGGTGAGCATGCCGCCCAGCCAGCGATGGTTGACGTAGTACTGACCAGTGGCTTCCGCGGCTTCGCGGACGGCTTCCTGGGCCTGGCGCTTGCAGCCGACGAAGAGAATCTTCTTGTTGCGGCGTGCCAGATCGGCCAGGAAGGAGCAAGCCTTGTCCAGGCATTTTTCCGTTTCCTCAAGGTTGATGATATGGATACCGGCCTTGTCCTTGAGAAGGTACTTCTTCATGCTGGGGTGCCATTTGCGGGTTTGGTGGCCCAAATGAACACCGGCTTCAACCATCTGGTTAATCAGATCATTAATCATATTTGTATGTAGGTGGCTTTCCTTGCGTCAGGAAAAGCGTTTTTTGGGGACTTCGCCGCTTTCTACCCCTCCGATCCCCATTGTTTAGGTTGCGACGAATCACGCGAGGGACAGATAATGTACTCCGGAACGGCCTTCTTGTCAAAGCATAAATCATTGATTTACGCAGCCATTCCGCCATCCGCGGAGATAGCCTGAAAGAGGCCTCCGGCACAGTCTTTCCTATTCCGCCGAACCCTTATCGTACAAAAAACAGGAACATGCCGCAAAACAGTCTTGGAAAAAACGCGGAAGAGGCGTTCCATGCGGGCGTTCCGGATGACCAAGACCCTGACAAGCGGCAATCCCGCCAAATTGATTTTCCTGTTTACCATACCCCTGCTGATCGGGAACCTGTTCCAGCAGTTTTACAACATGGCGGACACCCTGATCGTGGGCCGCACGCTGGGCGTGGAGGCGCTGGCGGCGGTGGGCTGCACGGGAGGGCTGATGTTCTTCATCCTCGGCTTCGTCATCGGGTTTACAGCGGGGCTGGCCATCATCACGGCACAGCGCTTCGGCGCCGGACGCAGGCGTGCGGTGCGGCGCAGCTTTGCCGTCTGCATCGTCCTGAGTTCTGTCATGACCGTCCTGCTGACGGCTGTCAGCGTCGTCTTTGCACGTCCGGTGCTGGAACTGCTGCAAACGCCGCCGGAAATCCTGGATGCGGCCCATGCCTATATCATTGTCATCTCCTGGGGCATCGGCGCGGCCATGCTGTTCAACCTCCTTTCCAACGTGCTACGCGCCCTGGGGGACAGCCGGACGCCCCTTTATTTCCTGGTTCTGGCCTGCGTGCTGAACATCGCGCTGGACCTGGCGCTGATCCTGCGGTTCGGCATGGGGCCTGCGGGCGCGGCCGTCGCCACCGTAGCCTCCCAGCTCGTTGCGGGGCTGTGCTGCGCCGCTTACGTCTTTAAAAAGTTCCCCATTCTCCGGCTGACCCGGGCGGACTGGAACATGAGTCGCCGCTACCTCTGGGCCCACATCCGCGTGGCCCTTCCCATGGGGTTCCAGGCCTCCATCATCGCCATGGGGGCCATTCTGGTGCAGTTTGCCCTCAACCGGCTGGGGGCGCAGTCGGTGGCCGCTTTCAGCGCAGCCCAGAAAATTGACATGGTAGCCACGCTGCCCATGATGTCCTTCGGCATCACGATGGCTACGTACGTGGCGCAGAATTACGGAGCCAGGAACCTGGCGCGCATCCGGCAGGGCGTTCTCCAGTGCAACCTGATGTCCGTGGGGTTCAGCATCGCCGTAGCGGCCGTCAACATTGCCTGGGGGCCTGAATTGATCAGGCTGTTCGTGGGAGACGGAGAAAAGGAAGTCGTCAGCCTGGCCCAGACCTACCTGAACATCAACGCCTCCATGTACTGGGTGCTGGCGCTCCTCTTCGTCTTCCGGTACACGCTTCAGGGACTGGGCCAGAGCATTGTGCCCACCTTCGCGGGCGTCATGGAGCTGTGCATGCGCGCCCTGGCCGCGATCATCCTGGCGCGCTACCTGGGCTTTACGGGCGCCAGCATGGCGAGCCCCGCCGCCTGGATAGGCTCCTGCGTGCCGCTCGCCATCGCCTATTACTTCACCAGCAGAAAAATGATGCAGTCCATGAAGCAGACCTTTCCGCCATGTTGTGAGGAAGAACCGGAAGCCGTCCGGCAGGCCGTGTAACGGCAGCGTTTTGCGGCCTTGCCCCGGGAACCGATGCACCAGCGGAAGAAAAGGAAAGCCGTCATGGCCCCCGCATGGGTCAATCACAGGCCTTTGCGGAAAACCCGGAATGCTCCCTTCCCCAGTATTCCCGCGCCTTCTGCAAATAAAACGCGCCAATGGGAGGTAAAACCGTAAGTTCCTTGCCAAACTTTGCCGCCAGTTCCGGAGAAGGCATGTCCTCCCTCACATGCTTTCCTTCCCCAATCAGGAACGGCAGCACTACGATCCTGTTCCCTTTCAATCGTGGAAGCACCTCCTCCACGGAGGGGGAAGCGCCGAAATACGCCAGGGCCATGTCCTTTACCTGCGGCTGCAACCAGGGGCGGAGCGCCCGCAGAAATCCGGCCGGCTCCGGGGGCAGCTCCTTCCCCACCACCCCATGCGCCACAAGCAGCAGGGACGTACCCGGCTCCAGCTCCTTCGCGAGGGCGGCGCCAATAACGCCGTGGAAGTTTTCCACACCTTCTCCGGCCCCCCAGACCGGCTTGAATTCCAATTCCGGGGATAGGCCGCGTTCCGCATACAGGGCACGCAATTTTTCCGGGAGCGCCTCCGTCACCGTCCAGCCGCTCTGCATGAAAAGCGGATAAACCCGGACCACTCCGTCGCCCGGCGGCAGGTCAGCCGTTTCCATGTCCCTGAAGGAAGCCTGCCAGACGGGAGCGTGGTTCAGGCTCCGCGCCCGGAGGCCATCGGCCAGATGCTGCCGCAGTTCGGCCCCCGCCTCATCATAGGAGACGCATAACGTGTAAATCTTTCTGGGCATGTCAAGTAAGACCCCGGAGGGGAAGCGGCGTTCAGCATCTCTCCCCGTCCGGAGACGCCGGGCAGCGCATGCCTGCCGTTTGTAACAGAAACTCCGGATTACGGCAATACCATAACCGTCTTTTCCATTGATGAGTTTTCAACCTCCGGAAAATGGAATACAAAATCAACTTATCATGCTGTCAATTATTGTGTTATAAATTTTTAAAAGAAACGTTCCGGATAAAATGCAACCCTCCCTTCCAATCTCCGCCGGAGGCAGGATAGCGGCTTGACCGGAGGTCTTGAAACCGTCATAATATAAAGACATACAGGTTTTGTTTTATGTCGTTTTACATTCAATCCGTTGAAATCGGCGGCCCCCGGCCGTTCTACCTTCTGGGCCCCTGCTCCCTGGAATGCGAATCCTTCGTCTGGGAGATGGCCCGCTCCATCAAGTCCATCGCGGAAAACCTGGATATTCCCCTTATCTTCAAGGCCTCCTACGACAAGGCCAACAGGACTTCCATCACCTCTTTCCGAGGTCCCGGCGTCCGGGAAGGCTGCCGCATCCTGTCGGAAATAGGGAAGGAATTAAAAATTCCCGTGGTCACGGACGTGCATACGGCCCAGGAAGCGGAAGTTGCCGCCGAGTATGTGGACCTGCTCCAAATTCCCGCCTTCCTGTGCCGCCAGACGGACCTTCTGGAAGCCTGCGCCAAGAGCGGGCGCCCCGTGAATATCAAGAAAGGCCAGTTCCTGGCTCCGTGGGATACCGTGAACATCGGGGAAAAGATGCGCGCCTTCGGCTGTGACAAGTTCATGATGTGCGAACGCGGCACCTCCTTCGGCTACAACAATCTGGTGGTGGACATGCGCTCCCTGTACTGGATGAAGCAGGAAGGCTTCCCCGTCGTATTTGACGCCACCCACGCAGTCCAGCGGCCCGGCGGCCTGGGCGGAACCACGGGAGGGGACAGTGAGCTGGCCCCTGTGCTGGCGTCCGCCGCCATGGCGACGGGCAGCATTGACGGCGTGTTCATGGAAGTGCACAAGGATCCGTCCAAAGCGCTTTCCGACGGTCCCAACCAAATCCCCCTCCACCTGCTTGAAGGAGTGCTGAAACGCCTTCAGTCCATCCATCAGGCGGTTCAGTCATGATGAAATTATTGTCCACATGCATTCTGGCGACGGCCATGCACAGCATGGCGGCGCAGGCGGATACCAGCCTGCCCGCAGCCACGCCTTTCGCCGGGGTGGACAAGAAACTGCCCATGCTGGAGCTCCTGCCCGTGGGCAAGGTACTGCCCAAGGTGAGCCTGTCACGTTATGAAGGCCCGCGCCTTTCCATGCTGCTGACCGCGTCAAGCGTGACGGTAGCCGCCCCGCAGGAAATCGCAGCCAGCATCCTGAATATTTACCTGTACGGGAAGGACAGCCAGACTTCCCGGCTTTTCACCAGGGCCGCGTCCTACTTTCTGGACAAAAAACTGGTTGTCTCCCATACGGAAACCACTCTCAAGGAAGAGAATATCTCCGCCCGGGGAACCGGCCTTTACCTGGATACCGATATCAAGAGGGGCATCATCCTGGGCCCCGTCCAAACAACCATCCGCACGGATCACCGCAACAAGTAACCATTACTTTCATGAAGAAACTTTCCTCCCTGCTGCTGCTCGCCCTGACCGGGGGCCTGGCCTGCGGCGCCTCTGACGGCGTCCCGGCCCACATCGTCCAGCCCCTGCCTAAAGAACTGGATCCCCGCCTGGAACCACCCCTGACTCCTCCCTCCAACATCGTACGCCCCATGACGGCGGAAGAAACCGCCCGAAGAAACCAGGAGCTGGCCCCCGTTCCGGCTGCGCATCTGAAGAAAGACGGGGAGAAGGCGATCAACACCTACAATGAGCAGGAAAAAGCCGTGGAAGGGCAGATCCAGGAGTTCCGGCAAAAGCACCAGGTCACCGGCAATTCCGCCGTCCCGGCAGCGGAAGCCGCCCCCGCTGCGCCCGATCCGGAAGAAAGCTTCATGCGCTCCAACTCCGCAAACAACCTGTACTCCGTGGATTGTGACGGGGACCTGTACTTTGACATGGAAGAAGGCGTGCTGGTGTTCATGAAAAACGTCCGGGTGCGCAACCCCAACCTTTCCATGGACTGCGCGGACCACCTGAAGATTTATGCGGAGTTCGTTCCCAAAAAGCCGGGCGACAAAAAGCCTTCCGAACGCAAGCAGGAGAAGGAAAAGGAAAAAGCCGGAGAAAAAGAGGGAGAGAAGCCCCAGGTGGCCCTCCCCAACGGCGGCAACTTTGACTATAACTCCATTAAAACCGTCGCGGCTTCCGGCAACGTAAGAGCCAGCTATACCAACAAGGAAGGGGAAACCAGCAACGCCCAGGCGGACAAGATCACTTATAACGCCAAAACCGGGGAAATCATTCTGACAGGCTCCCCGGTGATCATCACGCCGGACGCCATCATCAAGAATCCGAACAAGAACGCCTTCATCCGCGTGTACTCAAACGGAAACATGTACAGCAGCCGGGGAACCAAGACCACGTTCCGCCACATAGATAAAAAACTTTCCGACCAGGAAAAACAGAAAACCAACCGCAAGCCGTGAGTTCCTTCCACTCCTCCCCTTTGCTGAGCGCCGAAGGCATCTGCAAAACCTATAAGACGCGCACGGTCGTGGACCAGGTCAGCCTGAAGGTGGGCCACGGCGAAATCGTGGGCCTGCTGGGACCCAACGGCGCGGGAAAAACCACCTCCTTTTACATGGTGGCGGGGCTCGTGCGCCCGGATGAGGGCCAGGTAATCTTTGCGGATGAGAACATCACGGAACTGCCCATGAACCTGCGCGCCAGGCGCGGCATGGGCTACTTGCCGCAAGAGGAATCCATCTTTCGCAAGCTTTCCGTGGAAGACAACCTCCTGGCCATTCTCCAGACGCGCAAGGACATGACCTCCCGCCAGCAGAAGGACCGCGCCGTGGAGCTGATGGACCGCTTCGGCATCACCAAGCTGCGCCGCTCCATGGCCATCCAGCTTTCCGGCGGGGAAAAGAGGCGGCTGACCATCGCCCGCGCCCTCGCCACCAATCCAAAGCTGCTGATGCTGGACGAGCCGTTCAGCGGGGTGGACCCCATTGCCGTTTCAGACATCCAGAAGATCGTCATGGAACTGCGGGACACGGACGGCCTTTCCATCCTGATCACGGACCACAACGTGCGGGAAACCCTCCACATCGTGGACCGCGCCTACATCCTGTTTGAAGGGAAAGTGATCAAGCACGGCACTTCAGAGGAAATCGCCAGTGACCCCATCGCCCGTAAGCAGTACCTGGGCGACCAGTTCCGCATGTAACACCTCCTTCCGCCAGTCCCATGTCCTCCCCGCAGAATACAATCGCCCTGGTGTTCGACTATGACCAGACCCTGAGCCCTTTCTACATGCAGGACCAGGCCATTTTTCCGGAATTCGGCATCTCCCCGCAGGAGTTCTGGACCCGGTGCAACGCCACCGGGGAAAAGGAAGGCTGGGACGGTGAACTGATTTACATGAAAAGCCTGCTGGACGCCCTCTCCCTGGACCGCGTCAGCAATGCCCGGCTCACCCAGCTCGGTGAACGTCTCACTTTTTATCCCGGCCTGCCGGAGTTTTTTGACGCCTTCCCGGCCATGACCCTTTCCTCCCTTCATACGGACCTGGGCATCAACATTGAATACTACATCATCTCCTCCGGCCTGAAAGCCCTGATTGACGGCTCCGCCCTGCGCCCCTATTTCAAGGCCGTGTTCGGCTGCGAGTTCAGCGAAATGGACGGGCACATCAACTTTCCCAAAAGGGTCATCTCCCACACCACGAAGACCCAGTACCTCTTCCGCATCAACAAGGGCATGCTGGATTACGACCAGGACGTGAACGACCACATGCCGGAGGACATGCGCCCCATCCCCTTCGCCAACATGATTTACATCGGCGACGGCCCCACGGACGTTCCCTGCTTTACCGTCATGCGCAGGAACGGCGGCCATGCCGTGGCCGTTTACAACCCGGAGGATGAAACGGGCCGCAGCTTCCGCAAGTGCTACAACCTGGCCTCCAATTCCGACCGCGTCAACTTCATCGCCCCGGCGGACTACACGCCCGGAAGCCACCTTACCCGCGTTCTGTCCGGCATGGTCACGGACATCGCCAACGGCATCGTGCGCCGCCGGGACCGCGCCCTGGCGGATTCCTGCGTGGCGGCTCCCTCCTTTTCCAAATAAACCTGTTCCATTCCTCTCCCCGTCATGAACAATCATTTTCACTTTCTCGGCATCTGCGGAACCGCCATGGGGGCGGTAGCCGCCGCCATGGCGCGCCGCGGCTACACCGTCACCGGGTCGGACGCCAACGTATACCCCCCCATGTCCACCTTCCTGGAGGAAGAGGGCATCACCCTTTTTGAAGGCTACAAGGCGGCCAACATCCCCAAGGATGCGGACGTCATCGTCATCGGCAACGCCATGAGCCGCGGCAATGAAGAGGTGGAAGCCGTGCTCCAGCGCCGCCTGCGCTACCTCTCCCTGCCGGAAACGATGAAGGAATATTTCCTGCGCGGCAAGCGCAACTACGTGGTGACCGGCACCCACGGCAAAACCACCACCACGTCCATGCTGGCGTGGCTCATGGAAGACTCCGGCCTGAACCCCAGCTTCATGATCGGCGGGATTGCCCGCAACCTGGGCCGCGGCGGCCGTTTCACGGATTCCGACTTTTCCGTGCTGGAAGGGGACGAGTACGACACGGCCTTTTTCGACAAACGCTCCAAGTTCCTGCACTATCTGCCGGAACTGGTGGTCATCAACAACATTGAGTTTGACCACGCGGACATTTACAACTCCCTGGAGGAAATCAAGCTGAGCTTTCGCCGCCTGACCAAGATCATCCCCCGCAACGGCCTGGCTCTGGTGAATGCGGACGATCCCAACTGCCTGGACGTGGTGAAGGGGGCGCCCTGCCCCGTCAAGACGCTGGGCTTTTCCGACTCCTCCAATATCCGCATCCTGGATGTGGAAACTTCCACGGACGGAAGCCACTTCACGCTGGAAGGCACCCGGTACTATGTGCCGATGATCGGGGAATTCAACATCCGCAATGCCGCCATGGCGATCACCGCCGCGCAGTTCGCGGGCCTGAACGTCAAGCAGCTCGCAGACTCCATGGCCCGCTTTGAGGGCGTGGCGCGCCGCCAGGAAGTCAAGGGAGTGGTTAACGGCATTTCCGTGGTGGACGACTTCGCGCACCACCCCACAGCCATCAGGCAGGCCATCCTGGGACTGCGCCAGCGTTACCCGGACTCACGCATCTGGGCCATCTTTGAACCGCGCTCCAACACCACGCGCCGCAACATCTTCCAGAATGAACTGGCTCTGTCCCTCGCCACAGCGGATTTCCCCGTGGTGGCCGCCGTGGACCACCCGGACAAGGTGGCCCTGGAAGAACGCCTGGACCTCACCAAGCTCTCCAATGACCTGTCCGCGCTGGGCAAGGACGCTCTCATTGGAGGCCATGCGCAGGAAATCGTCTCCGCCGTCTGCAAGAAAGCCCAGCCGGGAGACGTTATTCTGGTAATGAGCAACGGCGGTTTTGACGGAATTCACGCCAAACTGCTGGAAGCCCTGAACGCCTGACCCTTTTTCCTACATTATTCATCTCCAATGAAAAACGCATCCACCATCACCGCCTTCATCATCAGCTTCCTGGTCGTGGGCAGCCTGGCCCTGGTCTTCCTGTTCCTGGGCAACCGGGAGGACGAGCCAGCCGCCACGGAACCCGCGGCGCAAACGGAAGTTCCGGCGCGCCAGACGGTGACGCCCCAGCCCACCGTGGACCCGCTTACCAAGGAGGACATCAGCCGGCAGACGGCCACGCCGTCCTCCGTGGTCAACCTCAATTCCCCCCAGACGCTGGCCCAGGCCATTGCCAAGGTCATCCAGGACAGGGACGCGGACACCTTGAAATCCCTGGAAATCCAGCAGGCCGTCACGGAAGCCCAGAGCCGCACCATCCGGGAGCTCATGGATGCGCGCCACGTGCGCCTTTCCACTCCCGGCATCACCAGCATCGGCGCCAACAACCAGGGGGCCAACCCTACGGCCAGATACACGCTCAATTTCAGCAGCGGCGCGCGCGGCTACCTGGACATGAAGCGCAATGACAAGCAGCAGTGGACGCTGGACACCCTCACCCTGCCCAGCAAGCAGGACCTGGCCAAGGACAAGGCCGCCCCCATGGCCATGAATGATCCCATGGGCGTCGTCAGCTCCTTCATGGACGCCGTCGCCAAGGCGGACTTCCGCACGGCGCGGAAATTCGTGGACGGAGCCAGGGTGCAGGACGCCACCGTGGCCGGGCTGTGCATCCTGTTTGAGGAAGGGGCCTTCCGCCTCCGGGAGGATGCCCCCATCAAGACCGCCTATGAGGCTCCCACCAACGCCGGGTTCTTCGTGCATCTTCAGGACGCCCAGGGCCGGAAAGCCGGCAACGTGGGCCTGACCGTAGCCAAGAAGGATGAACAATGGCTGGTTGCGGAAGCCTCCCTGGACAGCATGCTGGAAGCCTATACCAAACGGCAGGGCGCCGGGGACGACATCTTCATTCCCATCGTAAAGAACCCGCAGGGGGGGGATTCCCTGGCCCTGTTCTTCGGCTTTAATGAAGATGCCCTCTCCAAGCGTTCCGAACGCCAGCTCCAGATCGTGGCGGAAGCCATCAAGATGGACGGCGGCAAGAAGCTGGAAATCAGCGGGCACACGGACGACGTGGGCAGCGAACGCTACAATCAGGGCCTCTCCGAACGCCGGGCGGCGGCGGTCAAGGCCCAGCTCGTCCAATTCGGCGTGCCTGCGGAAAGAATCGTTACAAAGGGATTCGGCAAATCACAGCCGCGCCGCACCTATTCCCCCACGGCGGACGAAGGAACGCGGGACGAAGCCCGCAAGGAAAACCGCCGCGCGGAAATGTACCTGGACTTTTAAAGAGTGATTAGAGTGGAGAGTGGAGAGAAAAGTTTTTCGGCCAATTCCATTAACTAT
This sequence comes from Akkermansia muciniphila, assembly GCF_018709685.1. Classification (GTDB taxonomy): domain Bacteria; phylum Verrucomicrobiota; class Verrucomicrobiia; order Verrucomicrobiales; family Akkermansiaceae; genus Akkermansia; species Akkermansia muciniphila_E. The sequence continues at coordinate 206,605 of NZ_JABDHQ010000001.1, read as the reverse complement.
TCTCTATTAACTATTAACTGAAACGCCATGGCCCGCCGTTACGTCATCAAGCAGGATGCCGCGCCAGCCGCGCCCATCTCAGGGATTGACTACCGCACGGCCCTCAATGAAGAACAGTACGCCGCCGTTTCTTCGGAACCGGGGGCGGCGCTCGTCATTGCCGGGGCGGGTTCCGGAAAAACGCGCACGCTGACCTACCGCGTGGCGTGGCTTCTGGACCATGGCACGGACCCGTGGAACATCCTGCTGCTGACCTTCACCAACAAGGCGGCGCGGGAAATGACGGAGCGGGTGCGCTCCCTGATTCCGCTGGACCTGTCCCGCCTGTGGAGCGGCACCTTCCATTCCATAGCCAACCGCATCCTGCGCCAGCATGCGGAATACCTGGGCTATACCCCGGCTTTCACCATCATGGATTCCGACGACCGCAAATCCATGATCAAAAGCGTGGTCAAATCCCTCAAGCTGGATGAAAAATCCACCCGCTTTCCCAAGGCGGAGGTTCTTTCCTCCCTGTTCAGCCTGGCGGACAACGAAGGCGCCAATATCCAGGAAACGCTGGAAAACGCCTATCCGTACCTTTCCAACCACCTGGACGCCATCCTGGACGTGCACGAACAGTACGTGGCGCGCAAGCAGGAGACCAACAGCATGGACTTTGACGACCTGCTGCTCAACGTCGTGAGGCTCTTCCAGGAGCAGGAACACCTGCGCGCCCTGTACGGCTCCCGCTTCCAGCACATCCTGGTGGACGAATACCAGGACACCAATTACCTCCAGAGCCGCTTCATTGACATGCTGTCCCGGGAGCACGGCCAGCTCATGGTAGTGGGGGACGACGCCCAGAGCATTTACTCCTGGCGCGGGGCGGACATGGAGAACATCCTCAGCTTCACCACCCGCTACCCGGCCGCAAAAACCTTCAAGATAGAGACCAACTACCGCAGCGTGCCGGAGATTCTGGAGCTTTCCAACGCCGCCATCGCCGCCAACGAGGTGCAGATTGAAAAGCAGCTCCGCTCCGTGCGCCCTACCGGGGAAATGCCGCCCGCCCTCGTCCCACTCAATGACGACAGGATGCAGGCCAAATTCATCGCCCAGCGCATCCGGGACCTCATTGAAGAAGGAACGGACCCCAATGAAATAGCCGTGCTCTACCGCGCCCACTTCCACAGCATGGAGCTGCAGATGGAACTGACCCGCGGGGAAATCCCCTTCCGCATCACCAGCGGCATCAGGTTTTTTGAACAGGCCCACATCAAGGACGTGGTGGCGTTCATGCGCTTTGTGGTCAATCCCAGGGATGAACTCTCCTTCCGCCGCATGGTGATGCTGCTGCCCGGCATAGGCCCCGGCATGGCCCAGAAGCTCTGGACACGCTGGGCCGCGTGCCCGGAAAGCCGTTTGGAAACGCCACCGGAATCCTTCTCCGCCCTGATGCTGGACTTTCCGGTCCCGGCCAAGTCCAAAACAGGCTGGACGCAGCTCTGCTACACGCTGGACGAACTGGCCCCTGCCGGTAAAATCGCCGGACCGGCGTCCATGCTCCTTTCCATCAATGAAGCCGTGTATGACGAGTACATGCAGTCCGCTTTTGAGAACTATGACCAGCGCAGGCAGGACCTGTTGCACCTGGCCGGATTTTCCGAGCGCTTTGATTCCGCGGAGGACTTCCTCTCCCAGCTTTCCCTGCTGGGCAATACGGATGATGAAAGCGCAGCCGCGGACCTCTCCGGAGGGGCCGTCACCCTGTCCACCATCCACCAGGCCAAGGGGCTGGAATGGTCCGTGGTCTTCCTGATCGGCCTGTGCGACGGCATGTTCCCGCACCAGCGCGTGATTGATGACGGAGACCTGGCGGGGCTGGAGGAGGAGCGCCGCCTCTTCTACGTGGGCATCACCCGCGCCAAGGACCAGCTTTACCTGACCTATCCCCGCTGGAATTGCCGCGCGCAGGGGGGCACCTTCATGCAGATGCCTTCCCGCTTTCTGGATGAATTCCCCGCCAGCCTGGTGGAAGAGTGGCAGGTGGAGTGAATTTTCCGCCCCTGCCGCCATAAAGCGGAGACGCGCCGGAACTTCAATTCTCTCTGCGGAAGAGGAAGCATTCCCCGGAAGTTTCAGGAGCCACTGGACGCAATCCGCCGGAGGCCTTCCGTCCGGTTCCGGACCGGCGTTATTTGATGCTTTCCCGGAAAAGGAAATTCCTTCATGGCGCGCCGTTTTTTGAGCACCACGGCCTCATGGATGACGGTACGGTTCACCCCTTCATCCGCGCCACTATATATAATAGCTGTTTTCTCTCCATTCCTGTCTGCAGTCCTTCCCCATCTGCGCATCTCCACCTTATGTTCCAGTGATTCCAAATTTTGGAAGGTCATCCATCCCTGTCCATGTTATGCCGCCTGTTGACAGAGAAGAGGATTTCCCACCCTGGCCCTATTTGGATACGGCCCTTTTTCAACGGGTGCACACGGCAGGAGAAAAACACGGCATGCCAGCCCCGGTTGCCTGTAAAAACGGATTTTTTTCGTTCATGCGCTGAACATGTTGACGCCCCTTATTTCGGCAGAATCCCGGCACGAATAAAAGAGGCTCCTGAAGACTCCGTAATACATTTATGATCAATGTGATTATTTTATTTGTCCTGGAAATGAATTCCCCTGATGCCTCATTGAATTATCGTTCATGATCAGGCTTAAAAACTCCGTCATGAATGACACATTTAGAGATTATACATAAGTTATTCATTATGAGTAATTTCATTTTCAGGTTCTATCACTTTCCCCCTTGTCATGTCCTTGAACGGCCCGGAATGAGAACCATCTAATCTCTTGAGCGCCGTGATTGTCACGAACGCATAACCACCTAATCATTAAACTAATAAAAAAAGCATGAAATTAAGACTCCCACATATGCTGCTGGCAGCGGTGATCGCCTGCCTCGGTAGCTTATCCGTTGCTACCGCAGCCGACTACACAGCCAACAGTGCCGATACATTCGTTACGGCCTGGAACCAGGCTGCCGCTTCCAACGAAGCTTCAACCATCACTATCACCGTGCCGGCAGGTTCCGACAACATCACGCTGACCCAGGAACAACGGGCCCAGCTCAATGCCATCTCCGGAACGGGCAATGTGACCGTCCAGATGACGGACGCCAGCGGCAAATTAGTCAATTTCAACTATGATCTGGTTAATGGTCAGGTCAGCTTCAACGACATCACGCTGAGCGAACCCCTGGGAAGCGACAATGACATCGTGGTGACGAACGCCACGGACACCACCACCATTGATGGCAGGAACATTGCCATCGAAGGCACGAATGACGCCGCCAATCCCAAGACGGTCGGCGCCACCGTCACTTCCACGAATGGACAGGTAGGCATCGGCGACAACGTTTCCATGGAAAAAGCCGTGACCGTCACCGGCCAGGCAGCCCACACGGTAGACCCCGCCACGCCCCCGGCAGGCCAGGCCTATACCAGGACGACCTACGACACCTACAATGATTCCAACGAACAGGCCGTGGTCCTGGGCAACAACGTCACCATGCAGGACACCGTGACCGCTACCGGCCAGATCGTCAGCAATCCGGATGCCAAAGTTACGCTGAACGGAGACGTGACCTCCACGGCGGGAATCGGCACCGTGACCACGGAACAATTTGACGCGGCCAACAACCAGAACAGCAAAACCGTCATCGACTCCATGGATGACAGCATTTCCGGCGGCATCGTCCTTGGCGAAACCACGGCCGGAGCCATCGACATCAAGACCCAGGGCGGCAATGTTTCCCTGGGGGACAACTCCGTCCTGAACGGCACCACCGTTTCCGCGGAATCCGTGGACCTGAACAAGACCGTCTACAGCAATGACGACGGCAACTGGAACACTGTCGTGGGTACGGAAAAGCTGGACACCATCGAAGGCAGCATCACGCTGGGCGACAATACCACTGTCAAGGGAAACGCCACGCTGACGGCGGACGACAATATTGCCATCGGCGACAACAGCGTCATCACCGGCAATACCGCCGCTGACGGCATCATCACCGCGGGAGGGCAGATCTCCATCGGAGACGGCACTCAGGTCGTGGGCAATACCGCCACCAACGCTGACAAGGCCGCCATCAACCTGGCGGACGGCCAGACCCTGTACATCGGTTCCGGCGCAGTCCTTTCCGACAATACGTCCAACGGCGCCCTTGGTTCCGTGCATGCGGGCCAGAACACCCAGATTAACGTTTATACGGACGCCGCCGCCTACACCTTCATTAATGACGGCATCTCCACCGCACCCGCCGCCGCACCCACGGCTGACGCCGCCCCGCTGGCCGCTGACCAGACCGTCATGACGAAGACCGGCGCAGGCACCCTCGTCTATGGCAGTGGCGAAGCCACCGACACGTTCGGAGGCACCTACCAGCAGCTTGAAGGCAACCTGATTATCGGCCATGCCACCTTCGGCACGGTGGACGCCGCTACCGGAAAGGTCGGCCCTCTTCAGTCCATCGGCGCTGCCGTGATGGGCACGGACGATACGGTTTACGACATCCGGACGGGCCAAGTGACCCTGGCGCAGAACTCCACCATGAAGGGGGCTTCCGCCACCTTCGGCGGTGATTCCACCCTGCTGCTGAGCGACGGCTCCGTGCTGGACTTCGGCACTCCCGCCACATTCACGGATAATTCCCGCGTGGGCATCCAGGTATCCGACGCCACCGGCAATCCCGTCCCGCTTGCCCAACTTCAGAAGGGCATGGAAAGCGTGACAGTCACGCTGAACGGCACGGACATTTCCGGACGCTTGCTGAACAACCTGTTCCTGAACACCACCATGGCTCCGGGAACGACGGAAGGCACCACCACCATCACCCAGAACATGAAAGGCATTGACGGCCCCATGTCCGGCTACAACGGCAACGTTTACACCGTAGCGGCCGCCCTGGAAAACAACCGCCTGAACGTGGCCGCCGGTTCTCCCGCCGCCCAGTTCTATGAAAACCTGTTCCGGTCCACGAGCGCGGATGAAGCCGCCCGCATTATTCAATCCGTCAGTGGTGAACATATAGTGAACTTCACCTGGGCAGCCAGCCGCACCGTACGGAACTTCGCCGACCTGGGACGCATCCAGTCCGCCGCCTCCATGGCGCGCCAGACGGAAGACACCATTGAAGTGGTGGACGCCAAGGGCTCCCCGATCGCCCGCAAGACGATCGCCAAGGGCAACGGCAACATCTGGGTAGGCGGCATGGGCATCTGGGATGACCAGGACGCCCGTGACGGAGTTTCCGGTTACAAGTACAATGTCGGCGGCTATGCCGTGGGCATCGACTACAAGGCTGCGCAGGGTTCCCTGATCGGTATCGCCGCCGGCCAGAGCTTCGGTGACTTCAAGGACAAGACGGGCATCGGCGCCGACTACGACGTCGACTCCTTCCTGGCCATGATTTACGGACGCATGCATCCCTTCAGGGACAGCAAGTTCACGCTGGACGGCTACGGCGCCTACGGCCGCTCCCGTTTCAAGGGTAATTCCTACATCATGGGTTCCGCCGCCAACGGCAGAGCAGATACGGATACCTTCAGCGGTGGCCTGTACGGTACCTGGACGGAACGTTTCGCACTCGGCAAGGCTTACGTAACGCCTTACACGGGTATCGAATTCATGACCTCCGAGCTCAAGGGCTTCTCTGAAAGCGGTCCTTATGGACGCACCTTCGGCCATGCCCGGGCCCAGAACTGGACCATTCCGGTCGGCGTCACGATTGCCCGCGCCTACCAGACGGACGGCGGCACCACCATCACCCCGGCTTTGACGGTAGCCGCGGCGCAGGATGTGAGCCGCATGAACCCGAAATCCAATGTCGCCGGGCCCCTCGGAGCCTGGAACGCCCGCGGCGTCAACGTCGGCCGCACCGCGTTCCGCCTGAATGCCGGCATTGACGTGCTGTTCTCCAGCAACTGGGGAGCCCGCCTTTGCTACCAGTTCGAGACCCGCAACAAGCTGACCGCCCACGGCATTAACGGCGCCATCAGCTATACGTTCTAAGTAGGAGAGCGCTTTAGCGCATGCTTTTACTTGGTTATGGTAGGCCCTTTCCCGCCTGGCGCGGGAAAGGGTTTTCCGTGTATTTACATATGGCATGCCGCCGCGCATTAAATCTTTTCTTTTAAAAACGGCATTCTCCAATAAAGGGCCAACGGCCTTACGGATTTCCAATCCGGTTCACAGTTTGCCGGAAAACAAATATCTCACGGATAATGGATTATGAATTAATTAAATACCCACGGCTACTTTTTCCTTTAAACTTGTAGTAAAGATATGTTTTTCTGATGCCGTCTTCCTTCAAACATTTGCATTGACCCCGGATTGGAAATCCGTTATCCGTATCCTCGTTAAAGTATCTGTTAAGCATGAAGCTATCTACATTCTGCATTTTATGCTGCCTGTCCGCGGGGATTTCCGAGGCCGCCACTTACGTCTGGAGCGGAGCGGCAGGAAACGGGATTTACGGAGATTCCAATAACTGGACCGTGAACGGTACGCCAAACGGCTATTACCCGCAGCACAGCACCAATGACAACGCCGTCATTGGAGAAGATGCCGGAACCATTACGTGGTCCACTGCCCAAGGCTTCTTCGGCGCCACCAATACGGTCCAGATCGGTTCCGGAAGCACGTTGCTCTGCACCACCACGGTAGGAGACCTCAACGTCAATTCCTTCAAGCTGGACGGCAATTCCCAGCTGGTATTCGAATCTACCAACGCCTTTGGACTGGGCCGGGACTTTACGCTGGACTTCGGCACCTTCTCAGCAGCGGAACACGGTTCCTGGGTTGCCACGGACCTCACCAACTTCTGGACCAATGGAAAGACCGTCACCTTCACCGGCACGCTGGACATGAACAGCCTTTCCGGAAGTGGAACCATTGAACTGGCTTCCATCAAAGCCGCCCAGCAGGGAGGCAATCTCAACCTGGACCTGAGCGGCCTGAACATCGCCAGCAACTCCCAGGTTCATGCGACCGTGACGCAGGTCACGGAAAACGGCGTTACCAAGGTGCTCGTGAACTATGAAACCGTTCCGGAGCCCGCCACGGCCACGCTGAGCCTCCTGGGACTGGGCGCCCTACTGTTAAGAAGAAAGAGGCAGTAGCCTCACTGCCGCAGAAACGGTTTGATCCCCCGGCTTGTTCCTGAAAGGAAAAGCCGGGGTTTTCTTTTACCGCGGAGCCAGTTCACACAAATCTCCCCCGCCTTATGCGTCAAGAGTTCCGCCCCAGGCCGCCCTGAACCGCCCCGGACGGAAAAACGGGCTGTTTGCGGCTCCGGTCAAAACTCACAGTTCCGCGGAGTGCGCGCAAAGGGCAGCACGTCCCGGATGTTGGTCACTCCGGTAATGAACATCAGCAGGCGTTCAAACCCGGCGCCGAATCCGGCATGCGGCACGGTGCCGTAACGGCGCAGGTCGGCATACCATTGGTACGCCTCCTCATTCATGCCCATGCGGTTCATGTTTTCCAGCAGGATGTCCAGCCTCTCTTCACGCTGGCTCCCTCCCACGATTTCCCCGATGCCGGGCACTAGCACATCCATGGCGGTAACGGTCTTACCGTCCTCATTCAGGCGCATGTAGAAAGGCTTGATCTCCTTCGGGTAGTTGTACACGATGACCGGGCACTTGAAATGCTCTTCCGTCAGGAAGCGTTCGTGCTCGCTCTGGAGGTTGATGCCCCAGGAAACAGGATAATCAAACGCCTTTCCACTCCTGAGAAGGATGTCCACGGCCTCCGTATAGGAACAGCGCACAAACGGCGTTTCCTTCACATGCTCCAGCCGCTCTTTCAGCCCCTTGTCCACAAACCTGGTCAGGAATTCTACTTCCTCCGCGCTGTTTTCCAGGGCATCGCTGACCAGGAAGCGGATGAACGCTTCCGCCATGTCCATGTCCCCGTGCAGGTCGCAGAAGGCCATTTCCGGCTCCACCATCCAGAATTCCGCCGCGTGGCGCGTGGTATTGGAGTTCTCCGCCCGGAAGGTGGGGCCGAAGGTATAAATATTGCTCAGGGCGCACGCAAAGGCCTCCCCTTCCAGCTGGCCGCTCACGGTGAGGTATGCCGCCTTGCCGAAGAAATCACGGGCGGCGTCCCGAGAAGCGGCGTCACCCACTTCCAGCGTCGTTACGCGGAACATTTCACCCGCTCCCTCGCAGTCGCTGGCGGTAATGATGGGCGTGCTGACCCAGGAAAAGTCCCTGGCCTGGAAAAACCGGTGAATGGCAAACGCCAGCCTGCTGCGCATGCGGAACACGGCGCCGAACAGGTTGGTGCGGGGCCGCAGATGGGCAATGGAACGCAGGAATTCCGGCGTATGCCCCTTTTTCTGCAAGGGGTAGGAATCCGGGGCGGTCCCCACCAGCTCCAGGGAAGAGGCGCGCAGTTCCCAGCGCTGCCTGCCCTGCCCGGCGACGAGAGCCCCGCGGATGCTCACGGCGGACCCGGTAGTCATCTCCCCGATCCGTTCATAGCCGGGAATGCCTTCATCCGCCACCACCTGGAGGGAAGCCACGGAGGAGCCGTCATTTACCTCCAGAAAGGAAAAGGCCTTGGAATCACGGCGCGTCCGCACCCAGCCCTGAATCAGTACGTCCGGTATTTCCGCCTCACTGGCCAGGGCATGCTTCACCAATGTTCTGCTGATCATGGCGCAAGTATAATACAGCTCCCTTCCCATTCCAGCAGAATTACCTTCCCGCGCGGAGAATAATCCGGCGTTCCAGCCAGGGAAAGAAGGGGAGGCAAAGCCGCTTTACTTGGAGGGCTGCATGACCTGCCGCCCCGTCGTAATGGCAATGGCGTCCGCCAAAGGCATTTCCTTCTCCGTGTGCTCCACTCCCCAGGAATCCGAGAAGATCAGCGTCTTCTTTTCCTCATCAAAGCCGATGATGAGCCTCAGGTGCCCGCCGCGCGTCTGGGAAATGCGCATCGGTTCCGGAACCACTCCAAGCTGCACGGACCACAGTACGGGAATGCCCGCCGAGATATAAGGCTTGATGGAATTAAGCCATTTATCCATCTGGGACGGAGATCCGGCCCGCGCCAGTTTCAACACTTCCCCGTCCGCATTGTCCCAGAAGCCGGGCCAGTCATATTCATCCTCGAACTTCTCCTTTTTCAATTTGGACGCCGCGCGGTTGTAGGCTTTCAGCAGGTTCCTGAAATCCCGGGCATCCGTCAGGGAATCCAGCACCTTGATCCGGATCTGGAAGCGCGCCCCGATCTTTTTCAGGTTCTCCGCCATTTCCTTCGTGCTGGTGCCTCCTTCAGCGGAAGAATTGGCCAGGGAAGCCAGTTCATGCTGGTCCACGTAATCCATCCCGTAATAAGCAAAAATGCGGGCTGCCGTAGCCACCACGCAATACCCCTTCTGCCCCTGGTCCACCATGGGAATATCATGGATCACCACGCGTTTTCCCTCCTTCCTGACATGCTGTTTCACGTCAGCCTTCCTGGCGCGGGAGGAAGTGTCTCCCCGCGCAATGGAAGCCTCCGTGGGGCCGGCCTTCAACCGGATGAATTCCGCTTCAAATTCCCTGCCCTCCCTGGACGTATTGATCTCCAGGGCAATCGCCCCCTTGTCCCAGTTCCAGGACCAGCCGTTGACTTTCACCACCGCCTCCCGGCGGGAGGCCCGGTATTCCTTGGGCTGCACACCGGTGAGCCCGGTCAGGGCCTCCCGGATATGGTCCAGGCGCTTTTCAAACTCTTCCTTGTCAATGGCCCCGTTGTCCCCCTTGTTATACATCATGATGGTCATGGACTGGGGAACGCCCTCCTTCCAATGCACCAGCATTTCCCCCAGGGACATTTTTCCCAGCTTGATCGCAGGCTTCGCAATCCGCAGCTGGGTTTTTCCCTTGTCCACCCAGCCTCCGGACTCCCCGTTAAAATATTTTCCGAACAAATCCGGTTGAGGCAGATTCCAGAACGCACCGGACTTCAAATCCGGCGCAATGTCCCCCGCACCCCATGCAGCGGAAAGAAGACAGCAGGCGGAAAAAAGAGACAGGACTGAAGAGATGAAGCGCATCACGGAAAAGGAGTTGAGGGCTATCCCGCGGCGCGGGATTTATACTGACAATGTATTCTCCCATGACGGCTCTGCCAAGAAAAAAGGAATCACGCGGACTGGAGGAAAGGCGACCGTTCCCCTTCCCTGCATCAGGATCATTCAGGCCCATCCCTTATACAAAAAACGGCCTGCCACGGTGAATCCGCAACAGGCCGCCTTGAATGAATAACCAGTCCGGTTACATGAACGGGCGCAAGCGCTGCATGATGGCGTCCTTGGAAGAGGCGCCCACCATCGTGTCCATGATTTCCCCATCCTTGATAATCAGGAGCGTGGGGATGGTGCGCACGCCGTAGGTAGCGGCCAGGCCGTTATTGGCGTCCACATCCACTTTGCCCACCTTGATCTTGCCGGCCAGTTCCGTGGAGAGCTGGTCAATGATCGGGGCGATCATGCGGCAGGGGCCGCACCATGTAGCCCAGAAGTCGACAAGCACAGGGATGTCGGACTTAAGAACTTCGTCCTCAAAATTTGCTTCAGAAAATACGTTTGCCATAGTACCGCTTAGAGTAGTTCAACAAGGATTACGTTCACTTATTCTTCTGCATCCGCACTGTCGGAAGACTCGTCAGCGGCTGTGTCGGAGGAAGCGTCATCGGAAGGCTCGTCAGCAGCCGTATCCTCCGTTGCTTCTTCATCAGCGGCGGAGGGAGCCGCGGCGGCGGGCTTGGAATCGCCGCCCAGCCAGCCCGTCATGCTGCGGGATTCCAGAGTATCCGTGAAGTATTGGTAACCAACAAAAATCAGCGCAAAAGCCAGGGCCACGAAGGAAAGGACATTCAGCAGCGTATTGGGGGCGGCTTGCGTATCCTCTTCAAATTTCTTGGCCGTAAAGGAAGTGGAGGAAACGGGAGCGGCCGCAGGAGCGGTATTCAGCCCGATGGTGGCCTGCGGAAGCTGGGCGGTAGCCATTCCTGCGCCGGGAGGCGTCAGGGGAACGGTGGGCGCAGCGGCGGCGGGGGCCGCACCGGCAGGAGGAGTGATGGGCGTGGTGGCGGAACCAAGAGCAACCGTCTTCAACCCGCCGCCAAGCTTGATGCCGCCGCCAAGTCCGGCGGGACGCAGGGGGATGGTGGGCGCAGCGGCGGCAGGCGGAGCGGCGGGAGCCGCAGGAGCGCCGGCTACGGGAGGCGCCGCGGGAGCTGCCGGTGCACTGGGCACGGAAGGAGCTGCCGGCGGAGTCGGGATGCTGGGCGGGGGCGGAGTACCGCCCGGAATGGAGGGGGGAGGTGGATTACTCATATCGGAAAAAATAGCTGTGCTGAACGATAGCTCTCGCTTATTTCCGTCCGTAAATCAAGAAAAAGAATGCGCAAAGCCTGAATTCCGTGCAATTTTTTTCAAATTGAACCGTATTCCATCCTAAACACGCTGTCCGGACTTGCCCTGAAAAGCGTTCTTTCCTACGCTGTGTATCCGGCATTATTTCATATGAAACCCATTACCAAATTAGCTTCCACCAGCCTGCCTGACGGTTCCCTTCTTGAACTCTGGGAACGGGACGGCTTTCATTTTCTTCTCCGTGACGGCATGCAGATGGCGTCCAGTTTTTCCCATGGAAGCAATGAAACGGCCGCAGCCATGGCCGCAGCCCCGGTAAAAAGGGCCAACCAGCCCTCTTTTCTCCTGGACGGCCTCGGCCTGGGATTCACCCTGTTTGCCCTGATGGACCAGGTGCAGAGGGAAAAAGCCAGCTTCATTGTGGGGGAACCCTGCAAACAGCTCGTGGACTGGCATGAGCAGTTGCTGGATAAGGAACGCCCCGGCTTTCTGCATGATCCCCGCGTCAGCGTGGAATTTACTTCCGCGCTCCAGGTGGCCCGCAAGAACCCGAAGAGCTTCCATGCCATCCTGTGCCGCTCCACGCATGAGCGCATGAACCTGACCGTGGCGGAGGCTTCCGACTATTTTGCCGCGCTCAAGCAGGGCGGCCTGCTGGTCATCACCATAGCCCGGCCGGACACCCGCCTGGCCCGCACCCTGCAAAAAGCGGGCTTTGAAGTCAGCACGGAAGCCGTGCCTGCCTCACATAAAGGAAAGAAAACCACCTTTCACACCGTTCTTCTTGGAAAGAAGGGGCGTTTCGTCCCCTTCTCCGCCCACCAGTCCTGATTTCACCATTCCATATGAAGCGCATATCCCTCACCACCGCCGGCCTTCTGGCCGCCCTCCTCATGGGAGTCCCCGCCATGGCGGACTCCATCGCCCCGGGCATCCTGCTGCCCAAAAAGAATACCAAATCCATTTCCTTCTCCCCCAAGGGAACCTCAGACATCTTCCTCCTGGGCATCATGTCCCAGGGCAGTTCCGTAAAAAAGGGGGAATCCGTGGCGCAGGCCGACTTCCGCATTCTGGACAGGAGCATTGAGGACTACGAACGCACCATTAAAAGCAAGAACCTGGAAGTGCTGAAACTCCGCTACGCCCTGGACCAGCAGAAGGAACGCTCCGCCATGGCCCTGCAAAAATACCAGACCGCCCTGACGCGCACGGAAGAGGACCAGAAGGACTTTCTGGAAAAGCGGAAGGCCCGCATGCTGGCGGAAGAGGAGGAACGCGTGAACCGGGCCCTGCGCCACATGTCCTACAAGCAGGAGGAGCTGAACCAGCTCACCAAGATGTACAAGGACGACCAGGTGGCGGAAGAAACGGAAGAGATCATCCTGAAGCGCCTGAAAAACGAACTGGGCGAAAGCGAATTTGCCGTGCAGGGGGCCAAGCTCGTCGCGGAACTTGCCAAGCTGCGCAACATCCACCGCCTGGGGGAAGACTACGCCACCGCGGTCAGGGAAAAGCAGACAGACCTGGCGGAAGCCAAAAAACAGGCGGACTTTGACCTGGAACAGAAAAAGATAGCCCTGACGGAAGCGGAAGTCTCCCTGCGCCGCCTCCAGGACAAGTACAATGAACTGAAAGCGGACCGGGAAATGGCCGCCTTCAAGGCGCCGGAAAGTGGCATCCTGCTTTACGGCGGCTACGTGGCGGACAAATGGGTAGCCATTCCGGTGGCGGAAAAGCTGAAACCCGGCGGCAAGCTGGAAGCTTTTGATAAAATAGCCACCATTGTCCCCCCTGATTCGGAACTGATCGTTCAGGCCACATTGCCGGATTCCACCGCCACGCCCAAGGTAGGGGAAACTGTCATCATCAAGGTGACGAACATGCAGATTCCGGGCGTGATCACGGAAGCCAGCCCCATTCCGGGTGCCGACGGCAAGCGGCGCATCATCATCACGCCCAAGGTTCCCGCCAGCCAGATCTTCGCCCCCGGCCTTCCCGTCCAGGTGACGATCAAGGACCAGCAGGCGTAAGCCCCTACGGACTGCCATGAACAAGGCTATCCTCCTTCTCGCCGCCCTGGGCGCCTGCACGGCGTTCTGCGCTCCCGCGCAACCGGAAAATACGGCAAAGAAGGAGAAAAGGGACACCATCCCCATCGCCAAGGTGCCGGACGTTCCGCCGCCCTCCCGGGAAAAACTGGACGCCTCCATCCGCAAGGCGGCGGATTTCCTGCTGGGCAACCAGAACAAAGACGGCTCCTGGGGAAGCCATACGCTCACCAAGGGGCTGAACGTCATCTGCCCCTACCCGGAAGGCCCCAGGTCATTCAGGACCGCCTCCACCTCCCTGTGCGTCATCGGCCTGCTCGCCAGCCCGCTGAAGGAAGACCCGGTCGTGAAAACGGCTCTGGACAAGGCTATCCAGTACCTGCTTACCACGCTTCCCACCCTGAAACGCGGAGATACGCGCACCGTGCTCGGCGTCTGGGGGCATGCCTACGGACTTTCCGCCCTGTGCAGGGCGGCCCGGGGCCTTCCGGAAGACTCCCCCCGGTATGCGGAACTGAAAAAAGTAGCGGCACTGCAAGTGGAAGCGCTGGACCAGATGGCGGACGTCCAGGGCGGCTGGGGGTATTACACGTTCCAGACTTTCTCCAAACGCCCTATCGGAGAACCTACCTCCTTCCTGACCGCCACGGTGCTGATCGCCTACAAGGATGCGGAACGGGCCTTCGGCCTCAAGCCTGATCCCCGCATCCTCAAACGGGCGGTGGCCGGGCTGGAAAAACTGCGCACTCCCGCCGGGAGCTACGTTTATTCCTTCTCCCACTCCTTCTACCCCGGCAGGCCCATCAACCGCCACACCGGCAGCCTGGCCCGCACCCCGGCGGGGGATCTGGCCCTGATCCAGTATGATCCGGACTTCATTTCCAGGCTTCAGCTGGAAGACGGCCTGGAACGCATCTGGAGCCGCGGAGGATGGCTTTCACTGGCCGTGAAAAAGCCCATCCCGCATGAAAGCTTTGCCCAGAATGCGGGCTACTTCTTCTACTACGGCTACTATTATGCCGCCCGCTGCCTTTCCGAAGTGCCTGCGGAACGCCTGAAGCGCCACGCCTCCCATCTGGCGGCCGACCTGCTGCCCATGCAGGAAAAGGACGGTTCCTGGTGGGACTACCCCCTGTACAACTACCACAAATTCTACGGCACCGGCTATGCCCTGTTTGCCGTTTCCCGCGTGCGGGATTCACTGTACCCTCCAAGCCCGGCTCCCGCCCCCTGAACCCATGTTCCGCCTGCTGCTGACCAGCCTGTTCCTGACGGCCACCCTGCACGCTGCCGCAGTGGAAGCGGAGTCCGCCCCCCCCGGCAATGCGGATGCCGTCCCCATCGCCAAAATCCCGGACGTTCCCCCTGCGGAAGCCGGGCAGTTTGACCGGGCGTTCCGCCGCGGCGCGGACTTCCTGCTGAAGAGCCAGAACAAAGACGGCTCCTGGGGTGATCACCGGGTGATCGGCACGTGGAACATCCTCTGCCCCTATCCGGATGGCCCCCTGACGTTTAAAACGGCCAGCACGGCCCTGTGCATCGCGGGGCTGAACGCCAGCCCCCTGCGGAACGAACCGGCCGTGCAGCAGGCCATGACCCGTGCGGAAGATTACCTGATCCGGACGATGCCCCATTTGAAACGGGGAGACGCCCTCTGCATTTACAACACCTGGGCCCACACCTACGTGCTGGACGCCATGAGCATGCGGGCAGCCGCCCTGGACCGGAACAGCCCGCGCTACCGGGAACTGATGGGCTGCGCCCGGTTCCAGGTGGACCGGCTCAATGAACTGGCCTCCGCCAAAGGCGGCTGGGGCTACCTGACCTACACGGGCTACAGCCGGCGGCCCGCGGCGGAACCCACTTCCTTCCTGACGGGAACGGTACTCATCTCCTCCTGGATGGCCGGCAGGACATTCAATCTTTCCCTGGACGGCAAGGTATTCCGCCGGGCGCTGAAATTCCTGAAATCCCAGCGGACTCCGGCGGGAACCTACGTTTATTCCCTGGGGCACGCCTTCTATCCCGGGCGCCCCATCAACCGCCATACCGGCAGCCTGGCCCGCACCCCCGCCTGCGATTACGCCCTCAGGCTGTGGGAGCCGGAAGCCGTCTCCCTGCGCCAGCTCATTGACGGGCTGGACCGTCTGTGGAGCCGCCGCGGCTGGCTGACCATGGCCCTTCACAAGCCGACGCCGCATGAAAGTTTTGCCCAGAACTCCGGCTACTTTTTTTATTATGGATATTATTATTCGGGAATGTGTCTGGACATGCTGCCCCCAAACAAGGTAAAACGGCATGCGTCTCTGCTGGCGAACGATATTCTCACCCGGCAAGGCGACGACGGTTCCTGGTGGGACTATCCCCTGTACAATTACCACAAATTCTACGGTACCGGTTATGCCCTGTACGCCCTCTCCCGCGCATGGGACAAGCTCTACGGCACGCCCACCGGACCACTAACCACGCCCAAATCCACTCAGCCATGACCAAGGTTCTTAAATCACTTGCCGCCCTTTGCCTGTTTTGCGGCGCAGCCGCCGTCTCCACCGGAGAGACCCAGGAAAAACATTCCTCCTTCAAGCCCGGACAAATCTGGACAGACAACAACGGCGTGCACATCAACGCCCACGGCGGCGGCATCCTTTACGACAAGGGCACCTACTACTGGTACGGGGAGCACAAGGTGGAGGGTGACGCCGGGAACTACGCCCAGGTAGGCGTGCACTGCTACTCCTCCAAGGACCTGTACAACTGGAAGGATGAAGGCATCGCGTTGAAAGTGGTGGAAGGGGACAACTCCCACCCCATCGCCAAAGGGTGCATCCTGGAACGCCCCAAGGTGGTCTACAATAAAAAGACTAAAAAATACGTGATGTGGTTCCATCTGGAACTCAAGGGGAAGGGCTACGGGGCGGCCTACGCCGGGGTGGCGACGGCTGACAAGCCCACCGGACCGTTCACCTTCCTGAAAGCCGGGCGCGTCAATCCGGGCAAATGGCCCGCGAACATGGACAAGAAGGACCAGACCATGAAGACGTTCAAGGGAGTACCCGGCCTGACCTCCAGCGCACTGCCGGAAGGAGTCCGTTCCGAGGACATGTTCAAGAAAGACTTTGAAAAAGGCCAGATGAGCCGGGACATGACCATCTTTGTGGACGACAACGGAAAGGCCTACCACATCTATTCCTCGGAAGAAAACAGCACCACGCACATCGCGGAGCTGACGCCGGACTACACCGGGCACACCGGGAAATTCGTGCGTGTCTTCCCGGGGCGTTTCATGGAAGCTCCGGCCATTTTCAAGCACAACGGGAAATACTACTTCATCGCGTCCGGCTGCACGGGCTGGGCGCCCAACGCCGCCCGCAGCGCCGTAGCCAAAAACATCGCCGGACCGTGGACGGAGCTCAAAAATCCCTGCGTGGGGCCCAAGGCGGGGAGAACCTTCGATGGCCAAAGCACCTACATCCTGCCCGTGCATGGCAAGCCCGGCAAATTCATCTTCATGGCGGACATCTGGAGGCCCCAAAACGCCATAGACGGCCGCTACCTGTGGCTGCCCATCCAGTTTGACGGTGACCAGATCAAGCTGGAATGGAAGGATGAATGGAAACTGGAAGACATGTAACACCTCTTACAAACATTGCTCATGAAACCGCTTCTGCTTACTTTTTTTGCCGGGCTGGCCTATTGCCTTTTCCCCGTTGCCACGGCTGACGCCCCCGTCAGGCACACGTCTTTCAAGCCGGGAGAAATCTGGACGGACAACAACGGCGTGCACATTAACGCCCACGGCGGCGGCATCCTTTACGACAAGGGCACCTACTACTGGTACGGGGAGCACAAGGTGGAGGGAGACGCCGGAAACCGCGCCCAGGTAGGCGTGCACTGCTACTCCTCCAAGGACCTGTACAACTGGAAGGATGAAGGCATTGCGTTGAAAGTGGTGGAAGGGGACAACTCCCACCCCATCGCCAAAGGATGCATCCTGGAACGCCCCAAGGTGGTCTACAACAAAAAGACTAAAAAATACGTGATGTGGTTCCATCTGGAACTCAAGGGGAAGGGTTACGGCTCCGCGTACGCTGGCGTGGCGACGGCCACAAAACCCACGGGGCCGTTCACATTCCTGAAAGCCGGGCGCGTCAACCCGGGCAAATGGCCCGCGAACCTGGACAAAAAGGACCGGACGACCGAGTTCACCAAGGAGATGCCCGACTACGTCCGCATCATCCGCAGGGATTACCCGGGAGGCCAGATGAGCCGGGACATGACCATCTTTGTGGACGACAACGGAAAGGCCTACCACATCTACTCTTCGGAAGGCAACATCACCCTGCACATCGCGGAACTGACGCCGGACTACACGGGACATACGGGAAAATATGTCCGGGCCTTCGTCAACCGCTACATGGAAGCCCCGGCTATCTGCAAACACAACGGGAAATACTACCTCATCGCTTCCGGGTGCTCCGGCTGGGCGCCCAATGCCGCCCGCAGCGCCGTAGCCAAGAACATCGCCGGACCGTGGACGGAACTCAAGAACCCCTGCGTGGGGCCAAAAGCCGGCATCACCTTCGGCGGCCAGAGCACCTACATCCTGCCCGTGCAAGGCAAGCCCGGCAAATTCATCTTCATGGCGGACATCTGGAGGCCCAAAAACGCCATTGACGGGCGGCACATGTGGCTGCCCATGAAATGGGACGGGGACCAGATTATTCTGGAATGGAAGGATGAATGGACGCTGAAAGACCTGTAAGCGCCTCCCTCCTGAAAGGAGGAGTGCTCCTGCCATGAATCCGGCCCGCTTCCCGTTCAAGGGGAAAGCGGGCCGGATGCGGTTAAACGTGTTCTAATTGATGAAAGCCGCGGTTAGCGGGCCTTCTTGGAAGCAATCAGATAATTCCTCATGCGCTGGTCGGCAGGGGTGGTGGGGCGCACGCTGGTGACCCAGTTGCCGTCCTTGTCCTTCTTCTTCACTTCCGTCCTGTCGCGGTACAGTTTGGCGGAAAAACCGTCGGAATCAAGTATCACCGGGCCGGGCCCCTTGGTCACAATGGGGGTAGGGGGCACTTCCGCCACCACGGTCATGGGGGTGGTCAGGGAATCATACCAGTAGACCAGTTCCTGCTGGCCCGCGGGATTATCCGGATAAGGCGCATACGCTCCGTTATTGGTGGAAACCTTCACATAGGCCGGTTCCGGAAACGTAGTCTGATAGGATGAAGGCGAACAGGCTCCCAGCAGTAAAAGGCTGGCGCCGCCGACAATGATCATGGATTGCAGTTTCATATAGGCATTGGAGTCCCTTCCGCCCGCAACCGTTCAGACCATGAGTGACCGCAAAACCTTTTCCGGGGTTCATTCACAGCAAACAACAATCTGACCTTCAATCAGAAACGAATCCACATTCAAAACTTTCCCTCCTTTCTGTCTTGCATGGCCACCACAGAGCAAGCTGCTTCCGGGGACTTATTCATACCCATGAAAAACCGGGTATTACCGCTTATAGGAGTGATTTTGTAATCCAATTCTCCGGGAAAGTATTTTTTATCAGCCCGTAGAAACCGGGAAAGAACCTTGCCGGGGACCGGGTGAAATGGTTGAATGCCATCATTCCATGATTACGGATTTCCGGCTGAAAGTGTTCGAGACCGTTGCGCGGCGGCTTAACTTCACCCGCGCGGCGGAGGAGCTGTTCATTACCCAGCCGGCTGTCACCCGCCATATCAAGGAACTGGAACGTCTGCTGGACGTGCGACTCTTCAAGAGGGAGGGCCGCGGCATCGCCCTGACGACGGAAGGCGCACGCCTGCTGGCTCATTCCCGCCGCATTCTGAAAGAATATGAAACGCTGGAGGAAGACATGTCTTCCGGCAGGAACGCCCCCATTTCCGGAGAGTTGAGCCTGGGGGCCAGCTCCACCATGTCCCAGTACGTGCTGCCTCCGCTGCTGGCCCTGTTCAACCGCCATTATCCGGAGATAAGGATACGGCTGAAAAGCGGCAATACGGAAGAAATGGAGCAGGCCGTACAGCATGAAGCCGTGCAGCTGGGCATCGTGGAAGGCACAGCAACGCGGACGGACCTGCATTACCTGCCCTTCATGGAGGATGAAATTATTCTGGCCGGAGGCGCCCACGCCGCCGTGCCGCGGGAAGGGCTTTCCCTTCCCCAGCTTTCCGGCGTTCCCCTGATTATGCGGGAGCCGGGGTCCGGAACACGCCGGGTGGTGGAGGAAGCCCTGAAGGCGCACGGAATAACCACTTCCGGTCTTAATATCCTGATGACTCTGGGGAACACGGAGAGCATCAAGCTGTATCTGGCGCATTCGCCCGCCTGTTCCTTTCTTTCCTCCCTCGCGGTCCGGGAAGAACTCAAACGCGGGGATCTGAAAAAAATCCACGTCCGCCAATTGGAAATCCGCCGCTCCTTCCATTTTGCCACCGGGCACGGAGACCACAGCAGAATCAATGAGTTATTCATCAAATTCTGCCGGAATTATTATAACAAAATCTAATTGTCTATAACAATTTCTGATTAGATTTTATCATAATAGTGGAGTATATCTCCACCGCATCCGCTTCAGCACGCCTTCATCCGGGCGTCTCCGGCGGCAGTGATGACCATTCTACAGCCCATGTCTCCCAAACACCTCGCCAATCCGCTACACGGTATTCTGCTTATCGTCCTGTTCTCCTTTTCCGCCTTTTACATTGCGGATTTTGAATGGGTGAAACACCTTTCCTTCAGTCCGTTGATCGTCGGCATCGTGCTGGGGATGCTTTACGCCAACAGCCTGCGCAACCATCTTCCGGAACCATGGGTTCCCGGCATTCAGTTCTGCACCAAGCAGGTTCTGAGAACCGGGATTGTACTTTACGGGTTCAAGCTGACGTTCCAGAGCGTGATTGACATCGGCGGAGCGGCTCTGCTTATTGACGCGGTTGTCGTTACCCTTACCATCCTGCTGGGGGTGGGCCTGGGACGGCTCTTGAAAATGGACCGGGATACGGCCCTGCTGACCTCCATCGGCAGTTCCATTTGCGGCGCCGCGGCCGTACTGGGCGCGGAGCCCGTGGTAAAAAGCAAGCCGTACAAGGCGGCCGTGGCCGTTTCCACCGTCGTCATCTTCGGTACCATTTCCATGTTCCTGTATCCGGCCCTCTTCCGTGCCGGGATGCTGGAGCTCACCACGGAGCAGATGGGGCTTTTTACCGGAGCCACGCTGCATGAGGTGGCCCATGTGGTAGGCGCAGGCAATGCCATGGGACAGTCCATTTCCGATTCCGCCATCATCGTCAAGATGATCCGGGTCATGATGCTGGCTCCCGTGCTGGTCATTCTGAGCATCATCCTGGCGCGCCGGGATTCCGCCAACGGCACGAACGAAGGAAAACGGAAAATCACCATTCCCTGGTTCGCCTTCCTGTTCCTGGTCGTCATCGGCTTTAATTCCCTGAATCTGCTCCCCTCAGGATTGGTGGACGCCATCAACACCCTGGATACTTTTCTGCTGACCATGGCCATGACAGCTCTGGGCGCCGAATCCAGTTTTGAGAAATTTAAAAAAGCCGGGGCGCGGCCTTTCCTGCTGGCGGCCCTGCTTTACGCCTGGCTCTTCTTCGGGGGGTACTGGCTGGTAAAGGGCGTTACGGCCTGGATGGCCTGAGGAAATTTCCGGAAAGGCCGGCATTCCGCATTTCCCGCCATGAAGAGCCGGGTTTCTCAGGAATTTTGAATAGCCAAACCGTTTGAAAACGCTATAGTACACGCACCCTGTTAAAAAACCATGGCAACCAAATTATTCATTCCCGGACCCACTGAAGTAGCACCTGAAGTACTCGCCGCCATGAGCGGCCCGATGATGGGTCACCGCTCCAAGGCCGCTTCCGCCCTGCAGCGCCGCATTTCCGATAATCTGCGCCGCATCCTGCTGACAGACCAGGAAATCCTGCTTTCCACTTCTTCCGGTACGGGCCTGATGGAAGGCGCCGTGCGTTCCTGCACCGCCAAGCGCGCCGCCATTTTTTCCGTGGGCGCCTTTGGCGACAAATGGTACAAGATTGCCACCGGC
This sequence comes from Akkermansia muciniphila, assembly GCF_018709685.1. Taxonomy (GTDB): domain Bacteria; phylum Verrucomicrobiota; class Verrucomicrobiia; order Verrucomicrobiales; family Akkermansiaceae; genus Akkermansia; species Akkermansia muciniphila_E. Next base: position 185,059 of record NZ_JABDHQ010000001.1, on the reverse strand, counting down.
AACGGCGTTCCCGCAGATATTTTCAAGAGCGAGCTCGGCCAGCCCACCACTCCCGAAATGGTGGACGCCGCCCTGGCGACCGGCAAGTACGATACGATCTGCATCACGCACAATGAAACATCCACCGGCATTCAGAACCCTGTGGAGGAAATTGCGGAAGTGCTCCGGAAGTACCCGGATGTGGTGTGGTGCATGGATGCCGTGAGCTCCGCCGCCGGCTCCCGGATTGAAACGGACAAGCTGGGCGTGGACGTGCTGGTGACTTCCACCCAGAAGGCCCTGGCCCTGCCCCCCGGCATGGCCGTCTGCACGCTGTCCCCGAAGGCTTATGAACGCACCGCCTCCGTTCCCAACCGCGGCTGCTACTTTGACCTGCGTTCCATTTACGACACCATCCAGAAGAAGGATTACCAGTACACGAACACCCCCTGCGTTTCCATCATGTACGCCATGGACCTCCAGCTCCAGCGCATCATGCAGGAAGGCGTGGAAAACCGCTTTGCGCGCCATGAAGCCATGGCGGAATTCGTGCGCTCCTGGGCGGACGAGTATTTCAGCGTCTTTGCCAATCGTGACCACCTCTCCCGCACCCTGACGGTGATCAGCAATACCCGGGACATTGACATCGCCGCCCTGAACAATGTGCTGATCGAACGCGGCATGCAGCTTGGCAACGGTTACGGAGACCTGAAGAACAAGACCTTCCGCATCGCCCACATGGGTGAGCTGACGATGGATGACATGCGCTCCATCACGTCCAATATCGTGGACATCCTGAAGCTCAAATAATTCCATTCTCCCTTCTCTTTCCCGGGCCTGCCGGGAAAGAGAAGCCTGCCTCTCCGGAGGCATGAAAGGAACGGCTTCCTTGCACAAGATGCTCCAGGCAACTCTGCATACCTTGTCCGCCATGGTCCCGGCCTGCGCTCCGCCGCCTCCTTTCCGCGTACGGGCGTTCCGTTGCAGGCTCCGTTATTCCTGATCCCATCCCTTTTCTCATACTTCCATGTCCACGCTCCATCCTTTTCCGGCCCTGCGCCCCCCGCGCGAACTGGCCGCGCAGGTTTCCTCCCTGCCTTACGACGTCATGAACCACCGGGAGGCCAAAGAAATGGCCGCCGGGAATGACGCCTCCTTCCTTCACATCTGCCGCTCTGACATTGACATGAGCGAAGCCGCCATTCATGACCCGGAAACCTATGCCAAGGCCAGGGAAAACCTGGAGGCGTTCGTGAACAAGGGGTATCTGGTGCGGGATGACGCGCCCTCCTTCTACATTTACCGCCAGCTCATGTGGGGCCGCGTGCAGACAGGCATCGTCGGCTGCGCCTCCGTGGACGAATACATCAACGGCACCATTAAAAAACATGAACTGACCCGCCGGGAGAAGGAACTGGACCGCATTGAACACTTTGACGCCTGTTCCGCGCAGACGGAGCCGGTCTTCCTGGCCTACCGGAAGCACGAAGGCCTTTCCGGCATCATCCGGGAATGGATCAAATTCCATAAGCCGGAATATGATTTCACCACGGATGACGGCGTCACCCATATCCTGTGGCCCGTTTCCGACCCCGGTACGGTGGAAGCCATCCGGAAGGGCTTTGAAGAAGTGGACGCCCTGTACATTGCGGACGGCCACCACCGCACGGCCTCCAGCGCCGCCGTTTCCGCCAGACGCCGCCGGGAACACCCGGACTATACGGGAGAGGAGGAGTTCAATTACCTGATGGCCGTAGTTTTTTGTGATGAAGACCTCTTCATCATGGATTACAACCGTGTGGTGCGCGACCTGAACGGCCTGAGCCGGGAAGAATTCATGGAAAAACTCGAAACCGCCTTTGACGCGGTTCCCGTGGAAACCGTTCCCGGAGAGGGCTACGCGCCCCGCGCCAAACATGAGTTCGGCATGTACCTGGACGGCCGCTGGTATTCCATCACCGCTAGGCCGGACACTTTCTCTGCCGGCCACCCCATTGAAAGCCTGGACTGCGCCATTCTCCAGGCCAATCTGCTGGGCCCCATCCTGGGGATTGAAGACCCCCGCACGAGCGACCGCATTGACTTTGTGGGCGGCATCCGCGGCCTGGGAGAGCTGGAACGCCGCTGCGCCAGTGAAATGACGCTGGCTTTTTCCCTGTATCCCGTCACCATGGACGACTTGTTCCGCGTGGCGGACGCCGGGGAAATCATGCCGCCCAAGTCCACCTGGTTTGAACCCAAGCTGCGCAGCGGACTGTTCGTCCACACCATTGAACAATAATCTTTCCACCACACACCAATATGAACAAGGTTCTTATTCCCACCAAACTCTCCGACGTAGCGGCCAATACGCTTAAAACGGCCGGTTATGAAGTCATCCAAGACGCGGACACGCCTCTGGAAGAACAGGCCGCCGCCCATCCGGACACCGTGGCCCTGATCGTGCGCAGTGAAAAAGTCACTCCGGAAATCATGGATGCCCTGCCGTCCCTGAAGCTGGTCATCCGCGCCGGAGCCGGCTATGACAACATTGACATCGTGTACGCCCGCAAGAAAAACGTGGACGTCATGAACACCCCCGGCGCCAATTCCAACGCCGTGGCGGAAGAAGTCATGGCGATGATCCTGGCATATTACCGCCACATCGTCCAGGCGGACACCACCACCCGCGCCGGCCTGTGGGAAAAGAAGAAGTACATGGGGAGCGAGCTGACCAAGAAGACCGTGGGCATCATCGGGCTGGGGAACATTGGCCGCAACCTGGTCAAACGCCTCCAGGGCTTTGAACCCACCCTGCTGGGCTATGACCACTTCCTGGCCCGCCAGCGCGCCCTGAACATCGGCGTCACGCCCACCAGCATTGAAGACATTTTCTCCCAGTGCGACATCATCACCCTGCACGTTCCGGGCGGCCCCTCCACCCACAACATGGTGAATGCGGAGCTTCTTGAAAGCATGAAGGACGGCGCCGTGCTCATTAACTGTTCCCGTTACGGCGTGGTGGATGAAGAAGCCGTTGCCGCCGTCAAGGCCTCCGGCAAGAACATCGGCTACCTGACGGACGTGCACCCCAAGGACGCCGCAGGGGAGAAGCCCTCCGCCGCCGTGGCGGACCTGATCCTGCCCCACCTGGGCGCCAACACCCAGGAAGCCAACACCAAGGCCGCCAAGCGCGCCGCGGAACAGATGGTGGCCTATTTCTCCGATGGGGACACCTCCTGCGTGGTGAACGGGGAATCCCCCAACGGCCTTAATCCGGCCCATCTCCAGCTTGCCTTCCTGCTGGCCGCCCTGGCGCGCAATGCCGGGGGCAACAAGCCGATCCGCCGCGTGGAATGCACCTTTTACGGCAACCTGCGCGTATTCCGCAAATGGTTCACGGCCCCGATCCTGGAAGGGCTGCTGCCGCACGCGGAAAAGGGCCTGATGCCCGCCGCGGCGGAAGAATCCCTGCGGGAGCACGGCATCGTCTTCAAAGCCCGTGAACCTAAGGATGACAAGCCGTATGAAGACTCCATCACCCTGGACATCGCCATGGAGGAAGACGGGGAATACGTCTCCACCAGCGTGCGCGGCGTGGTGACGGAAGGCATTCCCATGGTTTCCCGTCTGAACAACTTCAACGGCCTGTATGCGGACCTGCGCGGCACGACGCTGTTCCTGCATTACAAGGACCGTCCGGGCATCATCGCCACCATTGGTTCCGCCCTGTATTCCAACGGCATCAACATTGACAACATTGCCGCTCCGGCTGACCACGCGACTCATGAAGCCCTGGCCGTGCTGAAGACCAACAAGCCCGTTTCCGACGAACTGCTGGACAAGATTGCAGGAGAGATAGGCGCTATTTCCGCCTTCGCCCTGAATCTTTAACCTGGAAAGGCGTCCCTCCGGAAAATTCCGGAATACCGCTTTCCACACAGCCCGTTTTTCCGCCTGCCACGGTGGAAGGCGGGCTGTCTTTTTTCTGCCATGTTGACAAGGCACGTCCATTTTTGTACTTTTACCCGAATCATTGGAACACTCTCATGCGCTACATACTGCTTCTCCTTACTATTTTAACCGCCGGATTTTCCGTCTGGTACTATCAGAACCGCATCTCCCCGGAAGGCAGGGAACTGGCCGCCCGGAAAACGGCCATGGAACAACATGCCGTGGCGCTGGAAAAAACCGTCGGCGAGACCCGGAAAAAGCTGGATGAAACCCAGGACGCCACGCATACGGCGGAAGAAGCCGTGGAAAAATTCCAGCAGGCTTATCTTGATCAAAAAAGGCAGGAGCAGCAGGAGGCCCTGGATGCCGCCTACCGGAAGAGCATGGCGGACCAGCAGGAGGAAGTAGCGGAACATAACCAGAAAATTGACCAGTTGCGCCGCCGCATGAACAGGCAGAAGGAAAACTCCAAATCCGCCAGGGAAGAATTGCTGCAGAAGAGGGAGAGCCTGAAAACCCTGCTTGCCAAGCTGGCCGACAGGCAGCGGAGCCTTCAGACGGAACTGGGCCAGGCGGAACGGGAGCTCTCCAAGAACCGTGAAGACGCCAAAGCTAAAAAGAAATTTTCCGGTGCCGCCCCCCAGAAGGATAATATCGCGGACCTTCAGGCGCAAATGAACCGTATCCGCGCGGCAACCGCCGCTACCAATAAAAAAATGCGCCTTTTGGATGCCGCCCTGGAAGCCCAGGAAAAAAATGCCGGAAAGCAGGAACTCCAAATGCGGAAAGTGGAAGAAAAACTTACCGAAGAGAAAAACAAGGCCCTGGTCGCCGATGACCAGGAAGAAAACGCGCTCCCGGATCTGGGAGATGAAGAATTACTGGCCACCGCCGGATACAGGGAGCAGTCCAAACCCGTCAGGGAAGCTCTGGAAAAAGCCCGGAAAGAGGAGGAACAGGCTTCCCGGGCTTATGACGAAGCCCGTGCAGAACTGCGCCATTCATCCAGGGATGAAGTAAAGAAGCTGGAGAAGGAGGAAAAAGACCAGGCCTCCTTCCGGAAGCTGTTCACGGGGGGAGCCTCTGTAGCGGGTTTCCTCCTGCTCCTGTTCACCGTGGGTGCTTTCCGGCGCAGCAACGGCTGAACCTGTTCCCGTTCTTTTTAACATTCCGGATGCAGAAGGTATCCGGACTTCCGCTCTTGCGGCAGCCTCCGCAGGGCGGCGTTGACGGACGGCGCCGATATGGTAGTCTCAGGCCTGCCTGATCATGCTCATACTGGCCCAGCTTCACGGACAACCGGAAATCTTCCATTCCATCCAGGGGGAAGGCGTTTCCCAGGGAACGCCCTGCATCTTTCTGCGCCTGGCAGGCTGCAACCTGGCCTGCTCCTGGTGTGATACGGCGTACTCCTGGAACGGAACGGTTCCAGGAGTACGGCTTACACCTGAAAAAACGGCGGAACTGGTCCTCCGTTATCCATGCCGCCGCCTGGTCCTCACGGGAGGGGAACCGCTGCTCCAGCAAAAAGCTCTTCCCTCCCTCCTGCGCCTGCTGCCGGAACATGCCGTGGAAATGGAGACCAACGGCACCATCATCCCGGATGCGCAGCTGCTGGAACGCATCACGCAGTTCAACGTGTCTCCCAAGCTTCCCCACTCCGGCAACGATGCCGGGAGGGCCTGGAAACCGGATGTCCTGCGCCGCCTAGCGGACACGGAAAAAGCCTGGTTCAAATTTGTAGTGGCGTGTGAAGAAGACGTGAAGACCATCCTGCGGCAGGCTTCCCGTGCCGGTATTCCCGCGGAACGCATCCTCATCATGCCCCTGGCTGCCACACGGGAGGAACTGGACGCCATGCGGGCGCCAACGGTGGAATGGTGCCTGCGCTACGGCCTGCGCTTTTCAGACCGCCTGCACATCGCCATCTGGGGCAGCAAAAAGGGCGTCTGAAAACGCCCTTGGTTTTAAATGGCCGGAATTCCCCGGCTGAAAGGGTTCCCTGCATGAACCCTTTCCTGCTCCTTCCGCGGCTTACACCTTCTGTTTCAGGTCCAGCAGCATCTGCGCGTTGCCGGGGTACTTGTTCAGGAAGAACAGGAAGCGTTCCATGGCTTCCACAGGCTTGTGCCCTGCCAGGGCCCGGCGGATCAGGTTCATCTTGTACAGCCATGCCTCCGGCATAATCAGCTCTTCCCGGCGCGTCCCGGATTTCAGAATATCCACGGCAGGGAAGATGTACTGTTCCGCAATGCGGCGGTTCAGCACCAGCTCCATGTTGCCCGTTCCCTTGAACTCCTGGAAAATCAGGTCATCCATGCGGCTGTTGGTTTCCACCAGGGCCGTGGCGATAATGGTGAGGGAACCGGCCTGGCGCGTATTGCGTGCGGCGGCAAAAAGGCGACGGGGCATTTCCAGAGCACGGGCGTCAATACCGCCGGACATGGTGCGTCCGCTCCCCTTGTCCGCGTTATTATAGGCACGGGCAAGGCGCGTGATGGAGTCCATCAGCAGGAAAACATGCTGGCCGGCTTCCACCAGCCGCTTGGCGCGCTCAATGCAGAGTTCCGCCATGCGGCAGTGGTCGCGCACCCTTCCGTCATTGGAAGAGGCGTACACCTCCGCACCGGGCAGGGAACGCTTGAATTCCGTCACTTCTTCCGGACGTTCGTCCACCAGCAGCACCATCAGGTGAATGGAATCCTTGTAATTCTCCAGAATGGCTTCCGCCATGTGCTGCAGCAATGTGGTTTTGCCTGCACGCGGAGGAGAAACGATCAGGCCGCGCTGTCCGCGCCCGATGGGAGCAATCAGGTCCAGCGTGCGCGTAGTATAACGTTCCGGACGGGTTTCAAAGGAAATGCGCTTGTTCGGATTGACCGCCTTGAGCTCTTCAAAATGCGGATTCTTGCGCGCCTTCTCCGGAGCGTCCCCGTTAATGGCAGTGATCTCCGTCAGCAGAATGCCGCGGTCATGGCGGCAGGCCTGCCCATGCACCCACACGGCGGGACGCAGGCCGAATTTGCGGATCATGTCCTGCGGAACGTAAACGGCTTCCGCAAAGGCGTCAAAATCATTATCCTGCTTTCTTAAAAAACCGAATCCCTTATTCGTGATTTCCAGGAGCCCATCCACGGGCTCCGGCGGTCCCAGTTCACGGGGAGCGTTATTCTGGGGGGCGGTTCCCTCCTGATGGTTATTGTTCCAGCGGTTCTTGACCCGGTCATTGCCGTTCCTGCCATTACGGCCGTCCTGGCGGTTGTTCCGGTTCTTGTTGAAACGGTCATTATTATTGTTATTGCGGCGGTTCTGCCTGTCAAAACGCTGTCTCTGCGGGTCGTTGCCCCGGTAGGTTTCACGGGCGGCATCCGCAGATAAATCCGCCGCGCCTTCCTGCACCACCTTGATGGACGGGGCAGAGCCATTCGCATCCTCCCCCCCTTCCTGTATACGAGGTTTTCTTACAAACCTCTGGCGGATCACCTTCGGCCTGCCCTCCCCGGGCTGTTCCGGAGCGGACTCCGCAGGAGCGGCGCCCGGTTCCGCAGGAACCATGGGAACAACGGCCTCTGCCCTGGCGCCCCCCGGTGTATCGCCCTCAGGCGCGACAACCTTGGTGGAACGCCTGCGGACAGGCTTGACGGGAGCCTCCGTTACGGGCGCCTCATGGGCGCCATCCGTTTCCGGCGCTTCCTCCACGGGCTTCTTGCGGGGACGTCCGCGCCGCGGCTTGGCCGGGGTTTCTTCCGTACCTTCCGGAGCCGGAATTTCAGCACTGCTTTTGCGGACAGTCTTCTTTTTGGGCTCAGGCGTTTCCCCCATTCCTTCACCTGCCATTTCCGGAACTTTTTTCCTTGCCGTCCTCTTGCGGGGGGCGGGGGAAGCATCCGGTCCGGACACGGAAAGCTCAACGGCAGCCTGGGGCCCCGAAGGAGTTTCCGCCGCAGACTTGGTTCTGCGGACAACACGTTTTTTGGGCGAAGGCTCCGGAGAAACCTGCTCCGGAGTCAAATCTGGGGGAGTATCAGACATGGAAAAGAAAATTGGACTGCAACAACAGGCGTCTCCTGAAAGACAACGGCGTTAGTCAAGCTGTTCGAGGATTTCTTCCGCCACGTCGAAATTGGAGAAGACATTCAGCGCGTCGTCGTAATCGTCCAGAGCTTCATACAGGCGCATGGCGGCTTTTGCCGTATCCAGATCATTAATCACGGAAATGTTCTGCGCTACGGAAATCAGCTTCATGGAGATCACCGTATGGCCAGCCTCGCGCAGGGCGGCGCATACATTGTTCAGTTCCGTCGGGTCCGTTACAAACACCCATTCGTTATCGGTATCCCCCTGCTCCACATCGTCCGCGCCGCATTCCAGCGCCAGATCCATGGCGGAATCCTCCGTCAGGCCTTCCGCCATGATGCGGGCTTCTCCCTTGCGTTCAAACTGGTAGGCAACGGAACCGGGCGTGCCGATGCTCCCTCCGTTCTTGGTGAAAAGAGTCCGGAGCTCGGAAGCGGAACGGTTCGTGTTGTCCGTAGCCACTTCAACCAGGAAAGCCGTACCCGCCGGACCGTAGCCCTCATAGGTAATCTCCTGAATGGTGGCGCCGCCCAATTCCCCGGTTCCCTTTTTGATGGCGCGTTCAATATTCTCTTTGGGAGTGGACACGGCCTTGGCCCCGTCAATGGCGGCGCGCAAGCGCGGATTCAGATCAGGATCTCCGCCGCCGCTCTTGGCGGCTAGCATGATTTCATGGGCAAAGCGGGCAAACACCTTGCCCTTCTTGGCATCTTCCTTAGCCTTAACGTACTTGATCTTAGACCATTTATTATGTCCTGACATAGAATTGGGAATAATAGTAAGTGAATGTAAAGAGACAAACTAACCAGCGGAACCGTTCTTCAACCCGGGCGAACACATTGTCTTTCGCAAATACCACGCAGGAAGGGAATCAGGGTGCGGCCATCCGTAAATACGTTACAGGGACCGGATACTCTGCCGGGGAACACGCCGCGCGCCCACAGGGCTCCGGCTACCGCTTGGCAGTCACTCTCAACACATGCAAAATAACGTATTCCCCAGCATTGGCAATACTTTTTTAGGTCACGGCAGTCAGCCAATCCCAAAAATACCTACCACTATCGTTGCCTAATTTTTAATATATTTTGATTGTTTCCAACATTATTATTATTTTATTGATATTGAAAATAAAAAACATAGAATTTATTTCATGAATAAATTGTCTTCCATTTCAAAAAGATACTGCGCCATTTTTGCACTTACTATTTCTTTTGTACCTTCTGGCATGGCTCAGGATGCTGCTCTGGAAAAACGAGTTGAAAACCTGGAAAATGGCATCAGAGAAATCAAAGACTTGCTCCAGGCAGCCAAACAACAATCTCCTTCTTCCGTATCCACAGCTTCCACCCCTCAATCTACTGCACCGGTGCAGTCTCCCAAAAATATTGATCCTGTAACTTTAGGAAAAGGAGCTATGATGGAAATTTGGAAAGTGGATCGTGGGTTTAACAAAGATACGCCAACAGGTCTTGCCGCCGGAGTTTTCATTGACAAATCAAATGTTATGAAGCTAACCAATTTTGAGTCCAGAAAAGATTTAAAGAATTTTTTGGACAGTTTCTTCGCTGTAAAATGGACGGGATTAATTAAGGTTGAAACATCAGGAGATCATGCAGCCATACTCGAAGCTTATACGGATCGTGATCCTGCCGGGTCATTCACTTCACATGTTTTCCTTCGTATTAATGGAGAATTGATATTGAGTATGAGCGATGCAAAAAATAATACTTATTTAAGAAAATCAGCCATCGACACTAACACAATTAATTTAGAGCCAGGATTTCATAAAGTGGAAATTTTTGCCTATGTAGGCCGTTGCAATGACCCAGCCCTTTCGTTGATATCTTACAAATTCTCTTTGAGACCGCAAGGAAAGGCTACTGCAAAAAGTTACCCTCCCGCCGAAATGTTTTATGTGAAATAATTTCGTATGGATATAGGGCCAAATAACAAAACCAGTGATCAGAATTCATATGGATTTAAAACTACTCTCTTTCCTATTTGCGCTGTTTTAAGCGCTCTTACAGGGACACTTTCATTTTTAAGTAATAAAGGAGTAGGGACACAGATATTTTTTATAATACTCTTCTCTATTCTCCTATATATTACATTTATTTTTTTTAAAAATAGAAATAAATATACGAAAGCACAGGGATATTTGTTTTGGAAAATTTCCGCAGTGCTTATCATCTCTCTCTTTATCTATACATTTTTAAAAAATTCAGAAGATACTGCTTCTGAAGAAAATAAAAATATATCCAACACTATCAATAATTCCTTCGATAAGAATAATTTTAGAGATTTACATATCTATAATTATATTTCTCCGGAGGACCGTCCGAAATCTGATCCTCTTCGTAGTCCATCGCTCGATGGCATGGCTCCTAATATTTCGATACCTGTCAAAAAAAAAGCCGCACAAAACACACGGGCCATTCTCATTGAAGAAGACCCAAAAACTCCCATCATGGAAGTTCCGAAGGATGCTGGAGATAAAAAAACTATAAAACCCGTTCTTCATTTACCCTCATAATATGATATTGCTATGCATTGTCTTTCCTTATGGTTTGGAGACAGTATACGGCTATTTTTCCTGATTCCGTCATGGAACGGAAGGGAAGTTCAACGCCGTCTGTGTTATTATTGACTAAGAAAGGGGGGCAGGCTTAGATATGCTCTTCTTCCTTTTCTTTGTCTTATGGATCAAGCAGCGCACCAAGAAAAATCACATGCGGCCTTTTCCTCCGTCCTGTGGTCCGCCTTTTTGACGGGGATCAAGCTCTGGGCCGGTATCGTGACGGGCAGCTTGGGCATTATTTCCGAGGCCCTGCACAGCGGCCTGGACCTGATGGCTGCGGCCATGACTTTTTACGCCGTGAAGGTGGCCGCCCGCCCCGCGGATGAAAGCCACCCGTACGGGCATGAGAAGGTGGAGAACCTTTCCGCGCTGGCGGAAACGGCCCTGCTCCTGATCACCTGCGCCTGGATTGTCTGGGAGGCGGTGGACCGCCTGTTTTACAATGAGGCGGAGATCACCCTCACCTGGTGGGCCTTTGCCGTGGTGGCCGTCTCCCTGCTGGTGGACGTGAACCGCTCCGCGATGCTCCGCCGGGTAGCCAAAAAGCACAAGAGCCAGGCACTGGAGGCGGACGCCCTCCACTTCACCACGGATATCTGGTCTTCCGCCGTGGTGCTGCTGGGCCTTTTCTGCGTATGGCTGGCTCATCTGGTTCCCGCAGATTCCGTCTGGCACGGACTGCTGGAAAAGGCGGACGCCGTCGCGGCCCTGTTTGTGGCAGCCCTGGTTTGTTCCGTGGCCTTCGGCCTTGCCAAGCGTTCCATTCACGCCCTGATGGACGGGGGGTCTTCCGCCCTGACGCACCAGGTGCTGGCCGCCATGAAGAAGAACGCCCCGGATTACCCGGTCAAGCGCATCCGCCTGCGTGACGGCGGCGCACGCATTTTTGTGGAGCTGGACGTGGAAGCCCCCGCGGAGCTGCACGTGGACGACGCTCACGACGTGGCGGAGTCCATTGAGGGCATTGTGAAGTATGAGCTGCCGGAGGCGGACGTCATCGTCCATATCGAACCGGCGCAGGAGAATTTTTCCAACATGGAGCCGGACACGGTCGTCCACCGGCTGGCGCTGCGCCACCACGTCCGCATTCATGGTTTTTACGCCGGCAGGGGCAAGCATGCGCCCTGTTATTTCATGGATGTGGAGATTCCTGCGGACTGGCCTCTGGAACGGGGTTACCAGGTAGTGAAATCGTTCCGGGATTCCGTGCGGCATGCTCTCAAGCCGGAGAAGGTGATCTGCCGCATTGAGCCGGATTGCCGGGACATGAAGGCGAACGCCATTCCGGAACACGTTTCTCCGGAGGAAGTCCGGCTTAAGGTAAATCTCATCCTCCAGCAGCACAGGAGCATCTGCAAGGTTCTCAAGCTGGACCTGGCACGGGAGGACAATTTCCCAACCCTGACGTGCGTGTGTTCCGCAGACGCCTCCCTGACCATCCGGGAATGCCACCAGATTGCCTCACAGCTGGAAAACCAGATAGAAAACGCCCTGCACCATCTGGGCCGCGTCACCGTTATTCTGAAACCATCCAAATAAAAAGTATCTTATTCATCCCATACAAGACACTTCCGCCCATCATGAAACAAAACAAGTACGACGATAACGCTTTTTTCCGGAAATACAGCCAGATGGACCGCTCCGTGAAGGGGCTGGAAGGAGCCGGAGAATGGAAGACGCTGGAACGGCTCCTGCCGGATTTCCGTGAGAAGGACGTACTGGACCTGGGATGCGGCTTCGGCTGGCACTGCCGGTATGCGGCGGAACACGGGGCGGCCTCCGTCCTGGGCGTGGATATTTCTTCAAAGATGATCGCCAAAGCCCGTTCCATGGGAAATGAGGGCATCATTGAGTACCGCTGCATGCCCATGGAAGACATCCAGCTGCCCGAGGCTTCCTTCGACATTGCAATCAGTTCCCTGGCCTTCCATTATACGCCGGATTTCAACGAGGTCTGCCGGAATGTCTTCCGCTGGCTCAAGCCGGAAGGCGTCTTTGTCTTCTCCGTGGAGCATCCCGTTTTCACCGCCCAGGGAACGCAGGACTGGCAGCGTGATGAATCAGGAAAAATCATGCACTGGCCCGTGGACCGTTATTTCATGGAAGGGCCGCGGCAGGCTCTCTTCCTGGGAGAAGAGGTGACCAAATACCACAGGACGCTCACTTCCTACCTCAGCGCGCTGGCCGCAAACGGATTTGAGGTTACGGCCCTGGAGGAACCCCAGCCGCCGCAGGAACTCCTGGAGTCCGTGCCCGGCATGCAGGATGAACTGCGCCGCCCCATGATGCTGATTATCTCCGCCCGCAAGAAGTAGCGCGCACGGTTATCAGCGCCCGGCAACGGGAGTTCCGGGAACTTCCCGGTCCAGCTCCGCCCGGATGCGCTGGCGCTCGGAAACGATCTGTTCGTCGTCCGCGCCGCCCTCACGCAGGAAGTATTCCGCCATGGACAGGGCCACTTCCGATTCCGAGGAGAAGACCTGGGAGGCTCCAGCCTCCTTCAGCACGTCCACATCCCTCATGTACTTGGTGTGAATCATGACGTCAATGTGGGGGTTGAGTTCCAGGGCCACTCTCACGATCTCCCTGGCATCCGGAATGGAGGCGGAGAGAATCAGGCTTTCCGCATATTCAATGCCCGCATGGCGCAGGATTTCCCGCTGGCTGGCATCCCCGTAAACGATGTCTCCGCCCTGTTCCCTTATCGCGGTAACGGTATCTATGTTCATCTCCACAATGACGACTTCCACCCCGTTGTCATTCAGGATTCTTTTAAGAATGCGCCCCGTGGGACCAAATCCCACCAGCACCACGCGCCGCGCGTCCGGCGATGGAAGAGCCATGCTGTTCACCCCGCCCATGTCCGTAAGACCAATGCCGCGCTTTTGCAGCCACTTGACCACAGGGCCAATCCGGCGGTACAGGATGGGATTGAGAGAAATGGAAACCACGGCCGCCAGAATGATGGCCTGGTTGGCGTCCGGCGGCAGAATATTGTACATGAGCCCCATCCCGGCAAGGATGAAGGAGAATTCACCCACCTGCGCCAGGGCCACGGATACGCTCAGAGCCAGCGGCAGCGGACGCCGCAGGCACCTCACTACCACATAGGCCGCCAGGGGCTTGCCGACCATGACCACCGCCAGCGTCGCCAGGGCCAGCGGCCAGCAGTCCCCCACGGACATGGGGTCAAACATCATCCCCACGGAAACGAAGAAGAGCACGGCAAAGGCATCCCGCATCAGCATGGCCTCCGCCGCCGCACGCGCGCAGAAGTCAGACTGGCCCACGACCATGCCCGCCAGAAAGGCGCCCAGCACCATGGAGGCGCCGAAGAATTCCGCGGAGCACACCGCCACGCCCAGCGCAATGACCAGCACGGCCAGCGTGAACAAGTCCCGCGCTCCCGTCCGCGCCACGTAGCGCAGCACCAAGGGAATGACCTTTTTTCCGGCAAACAGCGTCAGGGCCACCAGGAGGGATAGCTTGACGAACATCCACCCCAGTTCAAGGAGAATGCCGTTCCAGTCCCCGGCGCCGCTCTGGCGCGCTTCCATCACCGCAGGAATGAGCACCAGCAGCAGAATGGTAAAAAGGTCTTCCACCACCAGCCAGCCCAGGGCCACATGGCCGCTTGGCGTGTGAAGGTTCTGGTTGTCCTCCAGCACCCGGGTGAGCACCACCGTGCTTGCCACGGAAATTGCCATGCCGAACACCAGTCCGGAAATGGTGGACCATCCGAACATCCAGCCCACCAGCACCCCAAGCACGGTTGCCACGGAGATCTGCACCGCAGCCCCCGGCACGGCCACCTTCTGCACGGCAATCAAATCCTTCAGATGAAAATGAAGCCCCACCCCGAACATCAGCAGGATAACTCCCAGCTCCGCGAATTGTTCCACCGTATGGGAGTCCGCCACAAAGCCCGGCGAGTACGGCCCCACCACCACCCCGGCCAGCAGGTACCCCACCAGCGGGGACAAATGCAGTTTTCTGGCAATAAGACCGAAAAGGAGGGCAGCGGTCAATCCGCCGACAAAAGTGAAGATGAGGCTAAAATCGTGATCCATACGCGCGTGTCAGGTCTGGGGAATGTTCTTTGGCCAGCAGGCCGTTCCCACGCTACCGCGTTTGATTGCCCCCCACAAGAACGCATTGCGCCGCACCGGAATGCAGTCGCACTTTTTCAAGGCATCCGATCCAGCGCCCGGAAAACGGGGATTTGCCGGATTCTACCATATTTTTATTATTATTAAAAATACTGTTTTTATTTTACTTTCAACTGTTTCTGATTGACTTCACTGACACGGGCTACCTATAAAGCGTGTTGATGAAACTCACCCTATTTATCGTGTCATATCTGGCGGGCCTCTCTATCCTGGCCCCCATGGGCTGGGCGGCCACCCATGAAATCACTACCAAAAACTTCCACATCACGCTCCTCGGTAACGGGGACGGTCCGGCGGACTGGATGGGGACCCGTGACTGGAGTGACGCCCAGATAGCCGCCGTCACCACCACGCTCAATATTTGGGATGACACCTTCCGCAATACCGCTTCCCGGAAGATTGAAGCGACCATCTCCTGGGGCGCCCTGGGAGAAGGCACCCTGGCAGCTTCTTTCTCCAATTATGTCGGATACGACGGGGAAAACTACAATGCGGCCACTTCCACGGAAGTCATCTGGAAAGAAGGGGAAGATGTCGCGCTGGACGAAGGGGAAATGGATTTCAGGCTCCAATTCAACCCCGTCTACGGCTTCAGCACAGGCAACACCACGCCCCAGGACTCTACGGATTTCATCAGCGTCCTCCTGCATGAAATCGGACACAATGTCGGTTTCAACTCGCTGAACAACGCAGGAGCATACGGAGAGTATTACACGATCTGGGATTCCCTGATCACGGATGCCCAGGGCAACCATCCGGGAGAGGCGGGCTTCGATTACCAGACCGGCGTTTCCTACACCATCGGGTCCGGCGGCCTCACTGTCTACAACCCCTTTATTTTCAATCCAGGGTCCAGCATGTCCCACGTGGATGCTTTAAGCGATCCGGAGGCGCTGATGCAATATTCCATCGGGACGGGCATCCAGAGGAGAGACCTCAGCGGCCTGGAAAAAGCCCTCCTTGCGGAGATGGGCTGGGTGCTCAAGGATGACCCCACCTATTATGCGTCCGTGGACGGCGCTTCCATCACGGACCAGATTGACCTGGATTTCTTCACCTCTGTTCTCGTCAACCGGAACATGACCATTGATCCGGGTGACGGAGCCACCATTATCCTGCCTTCCCTGAGAGGGGACAAGGCGGAATACAACGTCACCATTACCGCCGGGAAATCCCTGACCGTCAACCTTTCCAACACGGCCATGGATTCCATCTGCGCGGGCGAGGTCATCGGCAATGACGCCAACTTTCTCAAGACGGGAAGTAAAAACCTGGTGCTGGCCGGCGGCTTCTCCACCACCGGCGCCCTGGACGTACAGCAGGGTGGCCTGGTGCTTTCCGGCGCTTCCAACACCATCGGGGAACTGAAGATAAACGGCGGTGCCTTCGGCGTGTCCCAGCTTGCCAAGGAGGAAGCCACGGCGGAGGCAGGAAAGCTGACGGGCGCCAAAGGCTCCATCAACCTCCTTCATTCCACGCTTACCCTGACCGGAACGGACAACACCATTTACAGCGGCCTGCAACTGGTGGGCATCGGCACCATCGCCCTGGCGGAGGGAAAGTCCCTTACGTTTGACGGCAGCAATACCATTGGAGACGCCATCTACATTGACGGGTCCCGGAACGGAACCGTGCACATCACCCGGGGCACGCTGTCCTTCACCAACCAGGCCCGGATGGAAATAGCCGCACTGGCCCTGGATTCCGGGACTTCCACCCTTAATGCGGGAGCCACGCAGCATATTGTCATCCATTCCATCACGGGAGACGGCATTCTGGCGGCCCAGGGCGGTAAAATCACGCTGGATACGGCAAATCCCCTTACCTGGAACGGAACTCTCCAGGGCACGGGCACGCTCAACAAAAAAGGAGATGGCGATCTGACGCTGGGCGGCGCAGGCACTGCGGGATTCCATCTGGACTCCTCCAGCGGCACCATCATCCTGACCGCAGAATCCTCCTCCTACGGCGCCATGACGCTGAACGGCGGCGGCATTTCCATCTTCCATGCCTCCTCCACCACGCGCCTGAACGGACAGGAAGGCGCCCTGACGCTGAATGACGCCGCGCTGTCCATCAGCGGAACGGCCAACCTCCTGACGGAAAAAGCCTCCATCACCGGAACCGGCATCCTCCAACTGAACGCGGATTCCATGCTCACCGTCCGCAACGGCAACAAACTGGACACGGACATCACCATCGGCGGTTCCGGCCTGCTAGTTGTACAGGGAGGAACCTTCACCCTGTCCGGGGATGCAAAATTTGACGGGGCGGCGGTCGTCGTGGGCCCGGACTCCGCGGGCGCCACGCTGGACCTGGGCTCCACGCGCAATTCCGTAACAGGCGGCCTGCTGGGGAAAGGCTCCGTGGCCTTCAACAATGGGGAACTTGGCATCCATGCTGAGAAATCCTCTGTCTTCTCCGGCTCCTTCCAGGGGAACGGCACGATCAACAAGACCGGACAAGCGGGATGGACTTATACCGGAGCAGGATCAACCACCCTGAACCTCAACATTACGGAAGGCGGGGTGTCCCTGATCCGGGATTCCGCCAACCCCATTCTGCTCAACTCCCTCACGGTGGCGTCCGGCGGCACGCTCACGCTTGCCATGGCATCCGCCGGGGCCGCCCATAACACCACGCTTCTTCTCAACGGAGCAAGCCAGTTCATGAACGGCTCCACCATCACGCTCGTGATCAATCCCCTGCTGGCGCAGAACAACACGCCCTTCATTTCCACGGAAGACGGGGCCACGCTGACCGTCCAGGGAGACCGGAACGGAACCACCCTCAACATTGAATCCAATGTCGCCGCGCCGGAAAGAACGCTGGAACTGGTGCTTTTTGAAGGGGACCTGGTAGGCGCTGATCTCAATATCAACGCCTATGGAGCTCTGGGCACCTATTATTCCGACCTGCATGCGGAAGACCGGGACGGACGGATCGTGCTGACCGGCACGCGCAAGGCGGACAACGCCCTGCTTGCAACGGCTGACACCTCCAATTCCGCCGCCGGGGCCGTCCTCCTCTGGAATTGTGACAAGATTGAAGACGGAACGGAGCTGGGCTATCTGAACCGCGCCGTTTCCGATGCCTGGAATGACGGGGACTACTCCAGAGCCAACCGCCTGCTGAGCGCTTCCGCGGGTACGGCCATTCCCGGCATCCTGGCCGCCCAGAGGTCCGGCCTGCGGAGGGAAATGACCTTCCTCCGCAACCGGGCGGAAACCATGGGCCTTAATCCCAACAACCTCCCGGGGGACCTTCCCCAGGTAAACGGCTGGATTGAAGCCAACACGGGGAGGGACTCCCTGGACGGCTCCAATGAAGGCAACGGATTCACGCTCAATTCCTGGGGCGGCACGGCCGGACTGGACGTCAACTGCGCGGAGAATTTCACCGTGGGCGGCGCTTTCTCCGCCAACTACGGGGATTACTCCTCCGACGGAGCCGATTCCGCCTCCGGCAATCTGGATACCTACTACGTCAGCCTCTTCGGCCACTACCGTCACAAGAAGTGGGGGCACTCCCTCATTCTTTCCGCCGGATGGTCGGATGCGGACATCACCCGCAGCGTACGCCATGACCTGGGGAGCTACCAGACCAGCTTCAGCACCACGGGCATGAGCTTCGGGGCCATGTACGAGCTTACCTATGACCTGGCTCTCAACAAGCGCCAGACGACCATCCTCCAGCCGGTCGCCAACGTCAGCATCATGCGTTCCTCCGTGGACGGCTTCAATGAAGCCGGGGCAGGCGGCGCGGGGCTCCGTGTGGATGACATGGACATCACCACCGGAAGCGTTGCCGCCGGTCTGCGCCTGAAAGGCGTTCTGGGCACCAGCCTGACCGGGCGCGACATCATGGGAGAATTCCGCGTCCTCCTCTCCCAGGACGTTGGAGATGACAAGGCGCAGGCCAACGTGGCCTATCTTGCCAATCCGGGCCTCATCCAGACCATCAGAGGCGCCAAGCTTGGCCGTACCGGCGTCCAGCTGGGCGTGGGCCTCCACATCCCCTGCGCCGACTACGGCGCGGTTTATGTGGACGGCAACGCCGACCTCCGCTCCGGAGACACCTCCATTGGCGCGGCCCTCGGTTACCGCTATAACTTCTGATCCGGCCCAAGCCGCATTTGACAAGCGCCATGCCTGCACTCCGGGCATGGCGCTTTTATGTCCTGTTTCCCAACTTCAAGCGCACATGCCGCTTCAACTTCCCCAAACGGTTTCCCGCGAACTTTCATTCCTCCTCCCTGCATGTATTTGATATTTATCAGGCTTACTTGTTATTTTATTTGAATTTAATAGAAATATATTCCATATTTATTGAAAATAAACCCTTATCAAATTCATGACGGGAGATTCAATATTCGAGGAACAATGGGCACTCCTCCGGAAGGAAACGGAAATGGACTCCGCTGCCCTCCGGGAAAAGCTGGAACACTTCATTTTCCGCCAGTATGGCCTGATGGTCCTGACGCACTACATCAAAGCCCTGTCCATCCTAGAACTCAGCCATCACTTTTACCTGCGGTTCCGCAGGAGAAGCCGCTCCCTGGCGGAATCCATTCTTTACTGGACCGTCCTCGCGGAAACGAATATCCACATGACGCTCCAGGGGGTAAAGGATGAGCCGCCTTTCATCAAGCCGCACGCGGGAACTGAAACAACTTCCCAGCTTGATATGTTAAAAGACTGCTACCTCCTTTATCTGAAAGACAGGCAGCATCCCTGCTGGCCGCCGGATTCCCGCAGGAGCCGCCTCATCCGGGACAAATGGAACGCGCCGGAGCTGGAGGAGGACTACTTCCCGGGATTATGCCGGGAAAACACGGACCGCCATTATGCCAACCTCATGTACATCCTGCTGGGGGAAACTCTACGCTCCCTGGTTTCCCTCCGGCAAATCAGGAACCACGGCAAAAACATGCTGACACTCAGCCGGGAACAATATTCACAAAACCCGGTTGACGCCCCATGCACTCCGGCGGCCTCCCGTGACCGGGAATCCGTTCCGGGCCGCAGGCCGTAACCCTACAGAATCAGCATGCAGTCCCCGTAGGAGAAGAATCTGTACCGTTCCCGGATGGCTTCCAGGTAAGCCTTCATGACCAGCTCTTTCCCGGCAAAGGCGCTCACCAGCATCAGCAGCGTGCTCTGCGGCAGGTGGAAATTCGTAATCAGGGCATCCACCACCTTGTACTTATAGGGGGGATAAATAAAAATGCTCGTTGACCCGGCGCACTCCTTCAAGGGCAAACCCTCCGCGGCAGCCACATGTTCCAGCACGCGCACGCTGGTAGTGCCCACGGCAAACACCCTCCCGGCTTCATTGATCGCCCGGGCGGTGGCTTCAGGCAGGAAAAAATGCTCCGTGTGCATCTGGTGGTCTTCAATCCTGTCCGCCTTGACCGGGCGGAACGTCCCTACGCCCACGTGAAGCGTCAGAAAATCATGGGGAACGGACGCCAGCAGCTCCGGCGTAAAATGCAGGCCCGCCGTAGGGGCGGCAATGGCTCCCTCATGCCTGGCGTAAACGGTCTGGTAGCGCTCCTTGTCGGACGGGTCGCTCTCCCGGTTCATGTAATGGGGAAGCGCCAAGCGGCCGTACTTCTCCTCATCCACCTCCCGGTCAAACCGGATGAGGCGGTAGCCTTCCTCATCAATGCCTTCCACAGTGCCCACCGCTTCTCCAATGGCCACTGTACGCCCCAGCTTCATCTTGCGCCCCGGACGCACCATGCACTTCCACAGCAGGGGGTTAAGCACCTCCGCACGCACAATTTCAATAGACCCGTCATTGGAAAAATACCGCGCCGGAACCACCCTGGTATCATTCAGGATAAAATGGTCCCCCGCCCGCACATACTCCGGCAAATCACTAAAATGCCTGTGCTCAATCAGGCCCGTGTCCCGGTGGATGACCATCATCCGGGATGCGGCGCGGTCCGGAAGGGGCCGGTCCGCAATCAATTCTTCCGGCAGCGGATAATCAAAATCAATGGTGCGCACGGCCAAGTGCATTGCCACGAATCCGCTGAAAGGTCAATACCTTTAAACCATAGGTAACACAATTATATCTTTGCCTGTACCGGATAATATGGTATGGAAGGGAACATGAACAACTTGCTGTCAGCAAACATTTCCAACACCACTGCCTGGGGGACCATCCTGGTAGTCGTTCTGGTCATCTTCCTGGTTATCTTCTTCGCCATCATCGCCAAATTCTTCAAGACATGGCTGCGCGCACGGCTGGCAAAAGCTCCCGTCTCCATGAGCAACATGCTGGGGATGTGGCTCCGGAAAGTGCCCTACCCCCTGGTGGTGGACACCCGCATTACGGCAGCCAAGGCCGGACTGGACATCAGCACGGATGAACTGGAAGCCCACTTCCTGGCCGGCGGCGACATCGTGGACTGCGTGCTGGCCCTGATCGCCGCGGAAAAAGCCGGAATCCCGCTGAGTTATGACCGCGCCTGCGCCATTGACCTGGCCGTGAAAGGCACGTCCAAAACCGTGCTAGAAGCCGTGAGAACCTCCATCAACCCCCGCGTCATTGACTGCCCGAACCCCAGCTCCGGCCAGACGCGCCTGACGGCAGTGGCCCGTGACGGCATTGCCGTGGCGGTGCGCGCCCGCGTGACGGTGCGCACCAACCTTGACCTCTTCGTCGGGGGCGCCACGGAAGAAACGGTGGTCGCCCGCGTAGGGGAAGGCATCGTTTCCGCGGTAGGTTCCGCCCCCTCCTACAAGGACGTTCTGGAAAAACCGGAAGTGATCTCCCGCACCGTGAGCGACAAGGGAGTGGACGCCGCCACTGCGTTTGAAGTGCTCTCCATTGACATTGCAGACGTGGATGTAGCGGGCAACGTGGGCGCACGCCTTCAGGCAGAGCAGGCGGAAGCGGACAAGCAAATTGCCCAGGCCAAGGCGGAAGTGCGCCGCGCCGCCGCCGTAGCCACGGAACAGGAAATGGCCGCCAAGACGCAGGAAATGCGCGCCAAGGTGGTGGAAGCGGAAGCTCAAATCCCCATGGCCATGGCGGAAGCCTTCCGCAACGGCAACCTGGGTGTGCTGGACTATGCCCGTTACCAGAACGTGGTGGCTGACACCCGGATGAGGGACTCCATCGCCAAGCCGGATACCTCTCCTTCCTCCATTAAATAAACTTTCCGGCCTCCGGAGAGACCCGGACGGTCTCTCCGGAGGCCCCCTCCTTCCTTATGGATTTACTGGCATACATGCTTGCCTCCGGCGGCGATGACGACCACTTGAAAATCTGGTTCTGGGTGGTCGTGGGGGCTATCTACCTCATCAAGATGGTGGTAAATTTCCTGAAACCAAAAGAGGAGGAAAAGGAAAAACCCATTCTGGACACGGAGGACAACCATGAAAAACGCGTGAAGGAGGTTATTGCGGAAATGCGCCGGACCCCTCCGCAACCTCCACAGCACGCACCGCGCCCTTCTGCGCCTCCTGTGGAGCTCCCCAACCCCTCCGTGGCCCGCAAGCCGCGCCCTGCACCGGCCTCCGTGCCGGAACGGGCCGTGCCCACTGCCCAGCAAGCAGCCCGGAACGTTCTGGAGCAGTACGTGAAAGCTACGGAAGAAGCACAGCAGTCCATGCGAGCCCTGTCTGACGCGGAGCAAGCCGCCCTGCGCCGTTTACAGGAAAGGGAAATGAAGGAAAACCTTCCTGAACCGCTCCCGGCGGTTGCTCCAGACAGCCCCCTTACCCTGAAAAATTCCCTGCGCCGTTCCCAATCCCTGAAAACGGCTATTCTTTATCAGGAAATCCTGGGCAAGCCCCGTGCCCTCCGGGGCGTCTCCTTCAGCGGGGAATAGGGAGGAACTTTCCCCCCGTGGTTGAGCCGGCGGCTCCTTCATGTCTTCCGATGGACGCGCTTCTGAAAGCAAGGGGCCGCTTCCTTCACCTTTTGGATTTTGCACACCCTGCGGGGTTCAAGCGGTACATTCCGGGAAAACCGGTTTTCCGGACCTTGTAACGATGAAACCTGGACTCCGTACGGGGGCAACAAGCCGCTTCCTTCCCGGTCTTCTGCCCGGGAAAACCGCCTCCCGCACTATTCCCCGTTCACCCTTTTCTCCATTCTCCCTTGCCTGGAAAAGAAAGGGGAGGTACCCTTCTCCCCGCAATGACAGATACACCTTTGCAGATAGCCGGACGCCAATTCACCTCCCGCCTGATGGTGGGAACGGGAAAGTTTTCTTCCAATGAAAGCATGAAAGATGCTCTGGAGGCTTCCGGCTCTCAAATTGTTACGGTGGCTCTGCGCCGGGCGGACCTGACGGGCTCCCATGATCCCGCCGCCAATATCCTGGACTTCATTGATCCGGAAAAACACCTCCTTCTCCCGAACACCAGCGGAGCAGCCACGGCGGAAGAGGCCGTGCGCCTGGCGCGCCTGGCCGTGGCGGCCGGTCTTCCCAACTGGATCAAGCTGGAAATCCACCCGGATGCCCAGTACCTGATGCCGGACCCCATAGAAACGCTCAAGGCGGCGGAAATTCTCGTCAGGGAAGGCTTCACGGTGCTTCCCTACATCAATGCGGACCCCGTGCTCGCCAAGCGCCTTCAGGAAGCCGGAGCGGCGGCGGTGATGCCCCTGGGCGCGCCGATCGGCACCAACAAGGGCGTTCTCACCAGGGAACTGGTCAACATCATCATTGAACAAGCCGTCGTTCCCGTCGTGGTGGATGCCGGGCTGGGGGCGCCCAGCCACGCGGCGGAAGCCCTGGAAATGGGAGCGGACGCCGTGCTGGTCAATACGGCCATCGCCGCCGCCGGAGACCCTGCGGGCATGGCAAAAGCCTTTGCCCTGGCCTGCCGTGCAGGCCGCATGGCCTATCTGTCCGGCCTTCCCTCCGTCTCCGCCAAGGCCGCCGCCACCAGTCCCCTCACTTCCTTCCTGCATTAAAAGCAGGAGCGGGGGCCTCTTCTTTACTGCCGCGGCTCAGGGGGCCTGGGACGCCGCCGTTTTCGCCATCTTCCTGCGAATCAGGAACTCCAGAACGAAGCAGGCGGCCACAAACAGGACAATCAGCGGAATCAGGTAAGGCTGGCTGAAGAACATCTGGTAGAAAAAGGCGCCCAGAATAAACAGCATCAGCAGGAATCCCAGGATAATCAGCAGGATGTTCCCGTTCGTCTCCTTCCGTAACCGCCAATGGGCTACGAACACCGCCAGATAGCTGATCAGGAAACATGCCCCCGCCAGATTGGCGATGGCTACCAGGTTAAAGGCATTCGTCATCACCAGAATGCCCAGCAGCAGGTAAAAAAAGCCCTCTGTGCCGTTCCCCCAGAATGGCCGTTTGAAAATGGCTCCCAACTGCCCGTTGTGGGCCAGGGCCCTGGAAATGTCCAGCATGCTGAACATGGTGGCATTAATGGCTGACGCCGTGGCAATCAAGGCCGCTACGGAGACGGCCATGAACCCCCACACGCCCAGCACGGGATAGGCGGCCTGCGCTACGGCGGTTTCCGTATGGCTTTCCAGGGAAGTGGCGGGAACATTGGACAGCACCACGTAGGAAAGCACTAGATACAGCACCAGCACGATGCCGATCGCCACGAAAATGGCCCTAGGCAATGTTTTGGCCGGGTTCTTCAGATTGCCCGCCGTATTGGCCATCATGCCGTAACCGGCAAAAGCGAAGAATGTCAACCCCACGCTGCCCAGCAGGCCGTCCAGTCCCTTTACCGGAATGGGGTCCGCGCCCACCGGCACGGTAGAACCGAAGCTGGCAAGCATCAGCACCGTCAGAATCAGCAGCTTGAACGCCACCATCACCACCTCCGATTTCCCAACGGCCTTGGCCCCGCCCATGTTCAGCGCCCCCAGCAAAAGAATGGCAACGCTGGCAAAAAGCGCGGTGGAATACATGCTGACCACTCCGTCCGGCAAAAACAGGCGGGACGCATACGCGCCAAAGGATTTGGCGACCAGAGCCACGGTGATGACCAGCGTTCCCAAATAAATCAATGTGAGCGCTCCGGACAAGGTCTTGTGGGAAAACGCCTGATTGAAATAATCCATGATTCCTCCGGAACCGGGATAACGGGAGCCCAGCTTGGCATACGTATAACCGGAAAGCAGGGCGGCAGCGCCCCCCAGCAGAAAAGACCAGTACACGTTTTTGCCCGCCATCAGAGTCGCCTGACCCATAAGGGCGAAAATTCCCGCTCCCACCATGGAACCTATTCCCAATGCAATCACGCTCCACAGGGATAAATATTCTTTTGGAGCCTTTCCGTGCATAAGGGAATTAGAAAGCTCAGGCTCCCGGAACGTTGACCTTTCCCCGCGGCATGACACGTCTGCCGGTTCCGGACGTACAACGTCATCATGACTATTCCGGCACGGCTTTCCCCTTGAACCGCCCGCAGGGGGCATGTAGGGTACGGCTGATGATCAAAACCGCCATTTTTGACTTTGACGGGACCCTTGCGGATACGTTGCCCCTGTGCCGGGAAGCCTTCCGCCGGGCCGTGCGGGATCTGGACGGCAGGACGGTGACGGATGAAGAAATAGAACGCCAGTTCGGGCCGGACGACTTGGGCGTCATTCAAAGGCTGCTTCCCGGAAAGCCGGAGCTCCACGAACGCGGCAGGGAGCTTTTCATCCGCTATTACCGGGAACTCCACCCGGAACTGGCTCCCGCCCCCTTCCCCGGCGTCCACGAGCTGCTGCACGCCCTCCGCAGCCGCGGCGTCCGGCTGGCCATGGTCACCGGCAAGCGCCTGGAAAGCGCAGACATTTCCCTCCGGTTCTTCCACCTGGACGAATTCTTTCCCATTCTGGAAACGGGCTCCCCGGAAGGAGGCATCAAGCCGGACTGCATCAAGCGGGCGCTGAACCGCCTGAATTCCACCGCTGAAGAAGCCATCTACATTGGAGACTCCCCCACGGACGTGGACGCGTGCCGCGCCGTTCCCATCCGCATTCTTGCCGCGGGCTGGGCCGCGGAAGCGGACGTGGAAGGGCTGAAAGAACGGAAGCCGGACTACCTGCTGACCCGCTTTGAAGACATGGACCGCTTTTTCCGGGAGCATGCGCCCGGAACGCCGGGCGGGCCGACGCCGCTCCATGGTGGAAATGAAGGCCTTTAATATTGCAATCCCGCAGGAAATCAGACACCATTGTTCACCCCGTTAAAACCAATCCTTCAATGACTTCCCAGAAAGAATCCGGAAAAGAGGGCCTGAAAATCCTGCTCATGCTCGCCAGCGTCATCGTCATCACGGCCGGACTACAGGCGGGAAAGCCGGTGCTGCTTCCCATCGTTCTATCCGGCTTCCTGGCTATTGTCAGCTATCCGCTGACCTCCTTTTTCAAAGGGCGCCTGCGCTTTCCGCACTGGCTGGCAGTGACCTTCACGGTCATCATGGACTTTGGTATTCTGGCGGGACTGGGTTATCTGGCGCAGTACCTGGGGCAGGACCTCGCCAACACCGTTACGAACAAATACCAGCCCATGCTGGTGGAAAAAATCCATGAACTCCGCGCCTTCCTGATTGAACATGACTGGAACAACCTGGCGGACCAGGTACTTCAGGAACTGCCGGACCTGCTCAATGGCCAGCGCATCGTGGCGTTTTCCACGGGGGTCATGGGGCAGCTCGCCTCCATGCTGACCTTCACCACCCTCATCCTGATCCTGATGACCTTCTTCCTGGGAGAGGCACCCCGTTTCCGGATGAACATCAACAAGCTGGGGAACAACAGCGACACGGGCATCCGCAAATTCTCCAAAGCCCTGGCCGGAGTCCAGAAATACCTGATCATCAAAACCTTCATCAGCGCGGCTACGGGCCTGCTCGCCTTCCTGCTCTGCTACTACATGAAGGTGGACTTTCCCCTGCTGTGGGGCATCGTGGCCTTTGCGCTCAACTTCATTCCCACCTTCGGCTCCATCATCGCGGCCATTCCCCCCACCCTGCTTGCCATGCTGCTGATCAGCCCTACGGCGGGCATCATCGTGGCCGGCGGCTATCTGGTAATTAATACGGCCCTGGGGAGCTGCCTGGAACCCATGCTGCTGGGGCGCCAGTTCGGCATCGTCACCAGCATGGTGCTGCTCTCCGTCATCTTCTGGGGCTGGGTCTGGGGTCCCATCGGCATGCTTCTGGCGGTACCCATCACCATGCTGATCAAGCTGGGGCTGGAAAGCTCCAAGGACCTCGCCTGGATCGCCCAGCTTATCGACAACCCTCCCACGCCCAGATTCCCGCTCCCCCCTCTCCATTCCGGGAAAACCAACGAAAGCACAACCAAGGAATAATCCATGCATTCATTCGCATACAAAAACGGCACGCTCTACTGTGAAAACGTCAACCTCCAGGAACTGGCGGACAAGGAAGGGACGCCCCTGTACGTTTACAGCAAGCAGACCATCCTGAACCATTTCCACCGCCTCCGGGAAGCCCTGGCGCCCCTTAACGCGGAAGTGGCCTACGCCGTCAAGGCCAGCTCCAACATCGCCATCCTGAACCTCATGGCCCGCAACGGCGCGGGGTTTGACATCGTTTCCGGCGGCGAGCTCTTCCGCGTCCTCAAAGCCGGGGGAGACCCTTCCAAATGCACTTATGCCGGAGTGGGAAAAACGGAGCAGGAAATCCGCTACGCCCTGGAACAGGGCATTTACTGCTTCAACGTGGAATCGGAGGCGGAACTGCGCGCCATTAACGCCATTGCCGCATCCATGGGAGTGAAAGCCCCGGTAGCCGTGCGCGTCAATCCCAACGTGGAGGCGGGAACGCACAAATACATCACCACCGGCAAGGCTGAAAACAAATTCGGTGTAGACTTTGAACTCATTGAGCCTCTTTACGAGATGGCGGCCCGCGAACTTCCGCACCTCCAGTTGAAAGGCCTGCAAATGCACATCGGCTCCCAGCTCACCCAGGCGAAACCCTTCCTGGAAGCCGTCAGGAAAGTGGCTCCGCTGGCCGCCGCGTTGAAAGAAAAGCACGGCATTGAATTCTTCTCCATCGGCGGCGGCATCGGCATCGTTTACCAGGACACGCTGGATTCCGGCGTTCAGGAATGGTGGAACGAGGACTGCGCCCAGCTCACGCTGAGCACCTACGCCCAGGCCGTCGTGCCCACCCTCCAGCCTCTGGGACTGCACATCATCGTGGAACCGGGGCGCCTCATCGTGGGGAATGCCGGCGCGCTCATCACCCGCTGCCTGTATGAAAAAACGGGAAAGGCCAAGACCTTTAAAATCGTGGATGCGGGCATGAACGACCTCATCCGCCCCGCCCTCTACCAGGGTTATCATGAAATCATTCCGGTAAAGGAACACCTCTCCGAATCCTGCATCACCACGGACGTGGTGGGCCCCATCTGCGAATCCGGGGACTTCCTGGCCCAGAACAGGGACATGACGGACGTGCGCCAGGGAGAACTCCTGGCCGTGCTGTCCGCCGGCGCCTACGGTTTTTCCATGTCCTCCAACTACAATTCCCGCCCCATGGCGGAAGAAGTCCTGGTGGACGGAAACCAGTGGAACGTCATCCGCAGCCGCCAGACCTGGGAAGACCTCATCCGGGGAGAATCCATTCCGGAATAATCTCTCCCCCATTCAATTCCTCTTCAGGGGATGTCCCTCCAGGTTAAAACCGGGAATGGGCATCCCCTTTCCAGTCTTTCCGCATCCGGAAGTCAAATCCCGTAAAGCCGCCTTGCAAACGCCTGCGGAATGTACTATTTACGTTAAAACTTTTTTCTCCCTTTCTTGGTCATGTTTTCCAAAAGCCTCTTTCTGGCCGCCGGCCTCCTGTCCGCGTCCTTCACCTTCTCCGTGCCCTCCAGGCCCGTACCGGGAAACCCGGCCATCATCCCTCTTCCCTCCACACTGGACGTGGAAAAGAACAAGCCGGGATTTTTGGTTAACAACGTGCTGTCCGTTTCCAAAACGGGAGACAAAAGCTGCATTGCCTCCTTCGTGACGGGGTTCTCCGACAACCTCCGGCAAATCAAAATCAGTCCGGCCCCCTTTGCGGCCAATGCCGTGCAGATCCTCCTGAAAAAAGACGCTTCCCTGTCTCCGGAATGGTACTCCGTCAAGGTCACCACGCAGGGCGTCACCGTCTCATGCACATCCCCTGCCGGGGCCTTTTATGCGGCGCAGACCCTCAAGCAATCCTTGGAGAAGGATGCCTCCGGCCGCTGGGCCCTTCCCTGCATGACCATCACGGACAGCCCGCGCTTCACATGGCGCGGCATCATGATTGACAGCGGGCGCAACCCCCGGTCCATTGAGGAGCTGAAAACCATCATTGACCTGCTCGCCCGTTACAAGGTGAACACCATCCACTGGCACCTGACGGAAGACCAGGGCTGGCGGCTGGAAATTAAAAAGTATCCCAGGCTCACCTCCATCGGCGCCACCCGGCCGGAAAGCCCCATTCCGGGCAACCGCAACAAGGGGGACGGCAAGCCCTTCACCTTCTTCTACACCCAGAAGGAAGTGAAGGAACTGGTGGACTACGCCAAACGCAGGCACATCACCATCGTGCCTGAAATAGAAACTCCGGGACACGCCGCGGCCGCCATCACGGCCTATCCCGAATTCGGCAACAAGGACATTCCCGGCTACAAGCCGCGGGTGGCGACGCGCTGGGGCATTCTTCCCTTCACGTTCAGTCCCACGGAACCCACCTTCAAATTCATTGACGGCATCCTGGAAGAAGTCTGCCAGCTTTTCCCGGATTCCCCCTACATCCACATAGGCGGGGACGAAGCCCCCAAGCAGCAGTGGAAGAACTCTCCCCAGGCGCAGGAGGTAATGAAGAAAAACGGCCTGAAAAACGAACAAGAGCTCCAGAGCTACTTCATCCACCGCGTAGAAAAGCTCGTCAACGCGCGCGGCAAGCAAATAATCGGCTGGGATGAAATCCGGGAAGGCGGCCTTTCCAAGACGGCCACCCTGATGGTCTGGCACGATCCCGGCATTGCCAGGGAAGCCATCAAGCACGGAAACAAGGTCATCATGACCCCGTTTGAAAGCACGTACCTGATCCGGCAGGAAGGCCCGCATCCGGAAGGGCCCGAATATGAAATGGCTACTTTTTCCACCATTCCCCTGCAAAAAGTCTACAACATGAATCCCATCCCCAAGGGGCTTACCCCGGAACAGGAAAAAAACGTCCTGGGCGTGCAGGGAAGCTGCTGGAGCGAATACATGACCACGCTGGCCAAGTGGCAGTACATGGTCTTTCCGCGCATGTTCGCCATCGCGGAACTGGGTTGGACGCAGCCCGGCCGCAAGGATTTTACGGATTTCAAGGAGCGCCTGGACAGGCACAAGCCTTTTCTGGACGCGCTGCGCGTTAACTACCGGACGGACTCCGGAGAACCGGCGCAGCCGGAGGCAAAAATGATCCGTGAATGACCATGTCCCGCAAGAGCGCGGCGCCCCTGTGCGCGCCGGAGTTCAGCCTTGCCCTCCTGAAAAAAAACACCTATTATACTGCCGTTATGCCAATAGCCACACCAGAACAATACATCACCATGCTTGAAACGGCCAAGAAGGAAGGCTATGCCTATCCGGCCGTCAACGTAACCACGATCGAAGTGATCAACGGCGCCCTCCGCGCCTTCTCCGAAGCCAAGAGCGACGGCATCATCCAGGTCTCCATCGGCGGCGGCAAATTCGCCTCCGGCACATCCATCGGCAATTCCGCCCTTGGCGCCATTGTTCTGGCGGAAGCCACGCGCCGCCTGGCTGAAAAGCACAACGTGCTTGTGGCCCTGCACACGGACCACTGCCAGCCCGAACACGTGGACACCTTCCTGCGCCCCCTGATCGCCGAATCCCGCCGCCGCGTGGAACGCGGTGAAGCCCCCCTCTTCAACTCCCACATGCTGGACGCCTCCACTCTTCCCATGGCTGAAAACCTCAAGCTCTCCCGGGAACTGCTGAAGGAATGCGCCGAACTGGGCATCGTCCTTGAAATTGAAATCGGCGTTGTGGGCGGCGAAGAAGACGGCGTGGACAACTCCGGCCACCCCGCCGACAAGCTTTACACCTCTCCGGAAGACATGCTGATGACGTATGAAGCCCTGGCCCCCCTCGGCAAATTCATGCTGGCCGCCACCTTCGGCAACGTGCACGGCGTATACAAGCCCGGCCACGTCAAGCTGAAGCCCAGCATCCTGCGCGACGGCCAGGAAGC
Source organism: Akkermansia muciniphila (assembly GCF_018709685.1). GTDB lineage: Bacteria > Verrucomicrobiota > Verrucomicrobiia > Verrucomicrobiales > Akkermansiaceae > Akkermansia > Akkermansia muciniphila_E. The sequence continues at coordinate 154,115 of NZ_JABDHQ010000001.1, read as the reverse complement.
CGTGGTTGCCAAGCACGGCGAAGCGGCCCGCATGCCCCTCGTCTTCCACGGCGGTTCCGGTTCCGAGCTTTCCGACATCCGGGAAGCCGTTTCCTACGGCGTGGTCAAGATGAATATCGACACCGATACGCAGTACGCCTTCACGCGCCCGATCGTCTCCCACATGTGCGAACACATCAACGGAGTGCTCAAGATTGACGGTGAAGTGGGCAACAAGAAGGACTACGATCCCCGTTCCTACCTCGCCAAGGGTGAAAAGGGAGTCGCCGCCCGTCTCCAGGAAGCCGCAGACAACCTCATGTCCGCCGGCAAGACCCTCTTCGGCAAGATCTAAACAGCCCCTTAACTGCTTTGATGCAATGCCCGGTTCCCCGAAAGGAACCGGGCATTTTTTCAATCTGCGGATTGCGGATAAGAAATCCGTCACCCGGACGGAAATGGAACATTTTCCCTGAACCATTCATTTGACAGGAAGTTTAGAAGAAAAAAACATGGGACGGTTTTTCTCCATTCTTCCTTCCATCCTCCTCTCTTCCGCTGCTACCCCCTCTCCCTCAAAAAAACATATTGTCTGCGGATTTCTTATCCGTTAAGGTTCGTCCGTCTTTAAGACTGATTCCTTTCCGGCATGACCCACGAACTCCGCATTCTTCCCCCCGAGGTACACTCTCCGCACCGAACCACGCTGAAAGCGGTCCTCTTCACAACCGCGGGCCGGGAATTCCATCAATACATGGACATTGAATCCACCGGAAACGTGGACATTGACGAAGACGACCTGGCGGACGCCTGGTGCATTTTTTTCATCCATAAAATGATGGAGACGGGAGGGGAATTTACCGTTACGGGACCGGGGCGGCTGTCCCGCTCCCTGCTGGTCAATCTGGACCGCTACGCTGAAGCCTGGAACCGCTGGATGCCTGACGCCTTTCACCGCATCACCATCCATGCCGCCTTGCGGGAGGACTCCGCAGTCCCCCAGCTGCAAGAAGCCATTTCCTGCTTCTCCGGCGGTCTGGACGCCTGCTTCACCGCCTATCGCCACCGGAAGGGGCTCGCAGGCCCGCAGACGCTGAACCTGACGGCCTGCGTCATGTTCCAGGGAGCGGATATTGCGGAAACCAACCAGGAACACTTTGACAAGGCCTTTTCCAAGGCCCGCGAACTGCTGGAAGACATCGGCATCCGCCAATTCTACCGCATCCGGACCAATTTCCGGAGCATGGAAATGGATTATGAAATGACCTACCATACCATGCTCATAGGCGGGATGCGCGTTTTCACCTCCCGCTTCGGCTACTTCATGGCGGGCAGCGAAGGGTCCTATGACTCCTTCTCCTACCCCTGGGCCTCCAACCCTATCACAGACCATTATCTCGGCTCTCACAGCAAGGAATCAGTCACGGACGGCATGGGCCATGACCGTACGGAAAAAGCCGGAATCATCGCGCAGTGGGACAAGGCCATGTCCCTGCTCAGATGCTGCTGGGAAGGTGAAGACGCTTCCGGCAACTGCGGCGTGTGCACCAAATGCCGCCTGACCATCATGAACTTCATGGCCATGGGAGTGCCCAGGGACAGGATAGCGTGCATGCCGCGCAACGCCTTGAATGAAGACATCTCACAAATTCAGTTCAACCGACCCTTCCGCGTCCTCTATGCCCAGGAAATACTCAAGCATGCCAAAGCCAACGGCCTGGGGCAGGAGCTCTGGGTGGTCACCCTGGAACGGCGGTTGGAGGAAAGGGACAAGCCGCAAACCGGCATGGGGCGTAAAATCCGGCAGTTCTTTCAACGCTCATGATCACGATTGATCATCCGTCCATACGCACAGAGAACGGAGCGGCCACCATCTCCTACCCCATTCTTCAGGACGGGCAGGCGCCGCGCACTCTTTCGTTTACAGTAGACTCCCGTTTCCGTGACTTCCTGAATCCCGGCAGGGCGGACGGAGCCATTGTAGCCCTGCTTCCCTGGATTTCCCGGCAGGGCGGCCAGGCTCGCATTCTTCCCGCCATCTCCCCGCGCCTGTACCACTTCGGCATACGGATTCTGTCTCATATCCTTACGGGAATAGGCCCTTTTCTGAAACCTGTTGAACTGGTAGGAGAAGTTAACGCGGAAGCGCTTTCTCCCATTCCCGGCCGCCGTACCGGCACGGGCGGTTCCCTGGGGGTGGATTCCCTGTGCACCATTGCAGAACTGGAAAAGGCGGGCACGCCCGTCACCCACCTGTTCCACAACAACTGCGGCTCCCACTGGGGCAGCCGGGAACTGCTGGATGGCCGCAGAGAACTTTGCCGGAAATTTGCCGCAGAACAACGCAAGGAATTCGTCTGGATGGACTCCAGCCTGTCTGACTTCTACGGCAATGACGGGTACCTGAACTTCTTTCCCTTTCTGGATGCCGGGAGCATTCTGGCTCTGAACGGCCTGTTTTCCTCCTATTACTATTCCACCTCCTGTGAAATCAACCATCCCAGCTTTACTAAAAGGGATAAAACAGAATACTGCGCCTTTCACCTGGAATCTCACATTCTCCAGGGCTGTGAAACGGAAACCACCCGTTTCCAGATGCACGGGCTTGACCTGACGCGGGCCCAGAAAACCGCCATCATTGCGAACTACCCTCCGGCATACCAGGCCTTGAACGTTTGCCTGGAACGTGTGGAAAACTGTGGCAGATGCGCCAAATGCCGCCGCACCATTTCACAGCTATTCCTGCTGGAAAAACTTTTCTCATTCTCCAAAGTTTTCAATCTGGCGCCTTTCCGGGAAGACCCTGTCCGGTTCCTGGCGCTGGGCATGCTGCAAGACCCGCACTTCAGGAAGGAAACGGAGAGCCTCATTCCGATTTCCGCCGCCCTGACACAGCAGGAAAAACGCCGTCTCCGCCTTCTTTACCTCCGCAAGCGGTTATTCCAGCCATTCCAGCGGTCCCGGCATTAAAAGGAAGGAGTCCCCGTCTTCCCAACCGGGGGATGCCCCAGCCGCCTCTTGCAGACCCGCAAACCGCAGACCTTCACACGAAGCACTCCGTTCTCCTCCTTGCGGTAATAAAGGTATTTGGACAAAGCGACGGCCTTCCCTATCTGCCGGGCGTGCGCGGCCTTCTTCTTCCGGCGGCGGTCCATGTCCGGAGCAGCCAAAACCTTGTCCAGCCATGGAAACTCACTTAGCCCATTCAGCAAATGCACGCGGGGGAAACGCTCCCGCAGGGACAACTCATAAATCCCGGAAATCTTTCCGTAAACGTTATCTATCAGGAAAACCTCCTTGCCCAGAAGAGCTCCGGAAATACCCAGATGCAGCCTGTCCGTCAAAATGATGTCAGGCTGATCCAGCGCCTTCAAAAGCCAGCGGGTATAGGCAAAAGCGTGTTCCACTTCATCAATCACGCGTACGGAATATGCGGAAAGGTCCGTATTCAAGGGGAGCTCCTTCAGGGATTGGGCATGGCCGGTACTTTCCGCGTCATCCCGCAGGCAGACGGCAAGCCTTCCGGCGCCGGGGAGCGTCACCAGGGAAGTTCTGGTATCCTTTTTCATGCATTTGCCCCACGCCCGTTCCTCCATCTCCAGAAAAGGCAGTCTGACGGGCCGTTTCTTCAGCATCTCAGGTTCTGCGGCCAGGGCCATGTCATCCGCCAGCAGGAACCGCGCTTTTCCATTCCGTGACAGGCAGTAGTCATAACTGGCCCGTTCCCGGCAAAATACGGTAAAACGTTCATCCAGCACATCCACCAGTTCATCACAATCCCTGAAGCTCTGCGGCAGGATCACGCACTTCCGGAGGCGCGGATCCGAAAAAAGGCGCACGTAATGGGGCAGCATGCCAAAATAGGGGACAAAACCTCCCCCACCGCCGTAGACCAGCGTTATTTCTTCCTTTCCGGCAGGGAGATCCTGCCCGCATGAACTGAAATCCAGCCTCTCTCTTTCAAACAGGGCAACCGTGGAGGCGGCAATCAGGGCATCCCCCACATTCCCCTGGTTCATCATATAATGGAATGGCCCCAGCTCACGCAGAAGCTCCATCACCGCGTGAACAGGGACAGGGGGACAGGGAATCCGGCTGTAATCCATCGCCCTGATTGTACCTTAACGGCCATCAGGACGCAACTACATAGAAAGAAGGCGCCTCTCCGGCGTTCCGGCGCCCCTAGTTGCCTGCCTTGCGGGACTCCCTCACGCGGTCGTTGGCGTTCAGGATGCGCTTGCGCAGGCGGATGAAGTGGGGAGTGGCTTCCACCAGTTCATCAGGTTCAATGTATTCAATGGCACGCTCCAGTGAAAAGATGACGGGAGGGGAAAGCTGGATGCCGTCACCCTTCGTGGCGGACCGGATGTTGTTCAGGTGCTTTTCCTTGCACGGATTGACCGGCATGTCCATCTGGCGCGGGTTTTCACCCACGATCTGGCCCTCGTAAATATCTTCCTGGGCTCCTACGAACAAACGTCCGCGTTCTTCCAGGGCCACCAGTGCAAAGGGAGTGGAGACGCCCGTTTCCATGGAAACCAGCGTTCCCGTGGTACGCGTGGTGATGTCTCCGGCGTAAGGGCCGTAATCCCTGAACAGGTGGGAGAAAATGCCGTGGCCGGACGTCAGGTTGACCAGCTCAAACTCAAACCCGATGATGCCGCGGGTAGGAATGTAGGCTTGAATGAAGGTATGGCCTGTCCCTTCCTTGCACACCATGTCTTCCATCTGCCCTTTGCGGGCATGGAGAAGCTTCATGACGCCATTGGCGTGTTCGTCCGGAACTTCCACATAGATCGTTTCATACGGTTCCGTAAGGCGGTCGTTCTCATCCCTCTTCATGATTACGGTGGGACGGGAGACGCACAGTTCATAATTTTCACGGCGCATGGTTTCCACCAGCACGGCGATCTGCATGGCGCCGCGGGCGGAGACGGAAAAGACGCCGGCCTTGTCCGTATCTTCCACCTGGATGGAAATATTCGTGCGCATTTCCCTGATCAGGCGGTCGCGAATCACGCGGGAAGTTACATTCTTGCCGTCACGGCCGCCGAAAGGCCCGTTGTTGATGGAAAACTCCATGGAGATGGTGGGCGGGTCAATTGCCACGAACGGCAGGGGTTCCGTCTCTGCGGAACCGCCCAGGGTCTCCCCGATGTTCACGTTTTCAAACCCCGCTACGCCTACGATGTTACCCGCCACGCCAATGGCTGAATCTGTGGCGCCCAGGCCGGAATATTCAAACATGCGGGTCACCTTACCGGAGATGCAGGTGCCGTCGCTCTGATGAAGCCAGACGGTGTCCCCTTTCTTCACGGTACCTGAGGTAATGCGGCCAATGGCCACGCGGCCTACATAGTCATCCCAGTCAATATTGGAAACGAGCATCTTGAACTCGCCTTCCGGATCGGCATCCTTCGGAGCGGGAATGTGTTCCACAATCTTGAACAGAAGAGGCGTGCAGTCCACGGGAGGTTCCCCCTCCATGGAATTCATGAAATAGCCGTCGCGGGCGGAACCGTATACAAAGGGGGCTTCAAACTGCTCGTCCGTAGCACCCAGTTCCAGAAAGAGTTCCAGCACCTGGTCATGCACTGCGGCGGGGTCCGCATGGGGACGGTCGATCTTGTTGATCACCACGATGGGCATCAGTCCCTCCTGCAAGGCCTTGCGGAGCACGAAGCGCGTCTGGGCCTGCGGACCTTCAAAAGCGTCCACCACCAGGAGCACGCCGTCCACCATCTTCATCACGCGCTCCACTTCGCCGCCGAAATCGGCGTGCCCGGGCGTATCCACAATGTTGATGGTATAGCCATTCCAGAGGATGGAAGTATTCTTGGCCTTGATCGTAATGCCTTTTTCACGTTCCAGATCCATGGAATCCATGGCGCGTTCCTGCACGGCCTGGTTGGCCCGGTAGGCTCCCCCCGCCTGCAAAAGTTGGTCAACCAGGGTCGTTTTCCCATGGTCAACGTGAGCGATAATAGCGAGGTTGCGGAACTTGGAAGGGTCTGACATTGCGCGCGAGAGCTAAAAGCACTGGAAAATAAATGTCAAGCCTGCTCCATGAATACCTCCATATATTTTTTACGCGCGCGCGTGCCGTGACAGCCGCAGGTGACGGAACTTTTATCTTCTGCGGTGAATTTATAGCTTCCCCCTGCCTTCAAATGGGGCTATCCTGCTCTGGCATAAATAATTTCTAATTTTAGACAAGATGAAGATTTGGTTAGATGGAAAACTGGTGGAGCAGGAGGAGGCCAAGACCTCCGTTTTTGACCACGGTACGCTATACGGAGACGGCATTTTTGAAGGCATCCGGTTTTACAACAAGCGCGTCTTCCGCCTGGAGGACCACATGGACCGCCTGTACGACTGCGCCCATTACCTCCTCCTGGACATTCCCTATACCCGTGAAGAACTCTCCAGGGCCGTATGTGATACGGCAGCGGCTTCCGGCCTGAAAGACGGCTACATCCGCCTGGTGGTGACCCGCGGCATCGGCAACCTGGGTCTCAATCCTTTCAACTGCAAACGCCCCAGCGTCTTCATCATCGCGGATAAAATCTCCCTGTATGATCCCGCCGTATATGAAAACGGCCTGGCCCTGATCACCAGCTCCGTGCGCCGCAACCGTCCGGACGCCCTCTGCCCCCAGGTCAAATCCCTCAACTACCTCAACAACATCCTGGCCAAGATGGAAGCCGTGCGCCAGGGCGTGGCGGAAGCCCTGATGCTGAACGACCTGGGCAACGTGGCCGAATGTACGGGAGACAACATCTTCATCGTGAAGGACGGCGCCGTCTTCACGCCGCCCGTCACGGACGGCTGCCTGGACGGCATCACGCGCCGCGTGGTGCTGGAAATTTGCCGGGAACTGCAAATCCCTGCGGAAGAAAAAACCATGAACCGTTTTACCATCACCTGCGCGGATGAATGCTTCCTGACCGGCACGGCAGCGGAATGCGTCCCGGTCACCAAGCTGGACGCCTACCAACTGGGTTCCGGAAAAATCGGCCCGGTGACGGCCCGCATCCTGGCCCGCTTCCAGGAACTGACCAGACCACGGGAACGGACTTCTGAGACCCGCTGATTCCCTTTTAAACAGCAAAAACGGCCCCCCCAATCGGCGGGGCCGTTTTTGTTGCATCAGGACCGGAGAGCCGGATGGGATTCATTGACCGTAGTTTTTATAGGGGAAGAGCCCGAAAACCCGCATTCCCGGCAGAGCGGCCAGCAACAGAGACGGAAGAAGGGGAAGGACGCATTCCCACGGCTTGAATTTAACATAGCCAATTGGAACCGGAGTCTCCGGCTTTCATACCTGGTTCATTCCGGAAAACAACGGAGATTATCCCTTACAAGGGCCAGGAGACTCTTGTTCCCAGCAGGGCGGCCGTCAAAAGACCCGGTGGAAGGATTGTCTCCACGGTTTGAATGAAAAACGCCAGCCGGGAATGAAGGCCTCCCGGCCTTCCTGGAGCAATTTATTCCGGAGCGCAACGGAGAGACGCTTCAAAAAAGCCCAAACTCCGTTGATCCTCCGGACAGCCGCACCCCGGCGCGAAAAAAGACAGCCCTATTTCTTCTTCGGCAATCCGGTTTGCGGGTCAAACTGCTTGGCCTGCTGGGCGTGTTCCTTCGTCTGGTAGAACCGGACGTAATCAATCAGGAACTTCACGGGATAGCCCTGGCCGTCCTTCGGAGCTTTCTCGCACCAGTTGCCGCCCACAGCGGAATTGAGAATCAGGTAAAACGGCGTGCGGAATGGATTGCCCTCATCCTTGGTGTAATTCGTGGTATTCAGGTCAATGGACTTCACGAGCTTGTCATCCACCAGCAGTTTGATGGAATCCTTGTCCCATTCCATGACGTAAGTATGGAAATCATCGGAAAGATGATCAATCTTCACCGTGCCCCCGCGGGAGGCGTCCTTGCTGGATACGCCGTCCGGGCTTAAATGGAAGGTGGAGTAAACCACGTCCGGCTGCTGGGAGATGTTTTCCAGCATATCAATCTCCCCATTGCCGGGCCAGCCCCACTTGTTCTTGCCAAGCAGCCAGATGGCAGGCCAGATGCCCTTGGTCTTGGGGACTTTGGCCCGCACTTCCAGCCTGCCGAACATGAAGTTTTTCGTCTTGATCGTGGTGACGGATCCGGACGTGTAAGGCATGAACTTGGTATTCCTGATCCAGTCCGCCGGGCTCTTCTTGTAATTGATATTGGCGAACTTTTCAAAATGAGTCTCCAGCACCAGGCAGCCGTCCTCCACCCTCATATTCTTCGGGCGTCCGGTATAAGTCTGCTGGGAACCCTGGTTGCGCACCACGCCCAGTTCCGGCTTCCACTTCTTGGCGTCTATCTTGGAACCGTTGAACTCATCCCCCCAAACATAAACCCATCCGCCGGGAAGGGTTTTAGGGGGCTTGACGTCTTCTCCCTTTCCGGACATGCAAAAACATGCGGTCAACAGCACGGCAAACAGGCTTTTCTTCATACGGAGCAATACTGTACCTGGAACCCCGGCCTTTCAAACAAAATACGTCCGGACGGGCGCCTTTCCCTTCTTCCTCCCCTCCGGATGGCAAAACTACCGGGTAAAATGAATCGAAACCTCCCTCCGCCGCATGCTATCATGTACGGTATGAAGGCAAATCCCCCTCCCCGTGGTCCGGCTCTTCTTCATCAAACTCCGGCAGGCTCCATCGTCATCGTGGAGAACGGAACGGCTGTCACGCATGTCTTCTTTGGCCGCCTGATGCAGCCGGAGCATGTGGAATGGAAGGAAACTCCCCTGCTGCGCCGCGCAGCCCGGCAACTGGACGAATACTTCCAAGGCACGCGCCGCACTTTTGACGTGCCGCTATCCCCGCAGGGAACGGAATTTGAACAAACGGTCTGGAAAGCCCTTCAGACCATTCCCCATGGAGAAACCAGAAGCTACGGAGACATCGCCCGGCAAATAGGGCGTCCGTCCGCCTGCCGGGCCGTGGGACATGCCAACAACCAGAACCCCATCGGCATCATCATCCCCTGCCACCGGGTCATTGGAGCCAACGGCAAACTGACCGGCTATGCAGGCGGCATGACCATCAAGCAATACCTGCTAGAACTGGAACAGGGGGCCGTAGCCCCGTTCATGCTGTTTCCGGATACGGAACGCATGTTATGGGACATCCCCGCCGATTCCTGATTCCGGCACAGAAGCCGCGCCCGTTCTCAGTGCGACGCGTCCTCCTGTGGAGGAGCCATGGACTTCAAGGCAGCCTTGGGAGATTCAATGCCGAGCCACTGGAGAGGCAGCAGCTCTCCCGTCAACTTGTAATGCTTGTACGTCAAACCGGCGAAAACGGCCAGGAGAAACATCAGGACGGCATACAGGGCCATCCATAAATAATTCTTCCGCGCCGTACGGGTAGCCTGGTCCGCCAGCTGCTGCAAATTCCGCATGGCGGGAGACGGGGCCATATTCTCGTCCTCCTCTTCATCCGGTGCGGGAGACAGGCCGGGGGAAGGCTCTTCAACAAACCGGAGCCGGGCATCCCCCAGGGCTATCTCGTCCCCGTCGTAAAGGGGAGCGCCGCCCATGGGCGTCAGCCCGTTAATTTTAATTCCATTGGTGGAGCCTAGGTCTTCAAGGACATAACCGCCTTCCTTGAACTGGAGCAGGGCATGCTCCCCGGACACGGATTGAAAAGGCAGCACGATTTCACAATGTTCGTCCCGCCCGATGCGGGCGAAATATTCGCCGTTCTTCGGAAGGACTATGGTTTTCTCGGAACCGTCAGGGAGTTGGATGGAAAGGCGGGGCATGATTTGCGGGCATGATGCCATGCCGATGCTCATTTTCAATCCAAAAGACCGTTTGCGCCTCCTCCGGCAGTAAAAAACACCGGAGCGCCTCCGAATGGCGGCAGCCCGGTTCCAGAACATCGGCATTCCCTGGCAACGGCTTCTTTATGCCGTTTTTTACCGGTGACGGCTTTGCCGCCCCACCAGCGCCGTTTTCTGCCGCGGCGCCTGTTTCCTGTTCACTGGAAAAGTCAGCGCCACATGCCATGGAAAAGCCGTACAGTCCTGCACTTGTCTTGCGTTTGGGGGGGAAATGTTTCATATTCAGAACATGTTTGTTGACAACATCCGCATATTTGCCAGGGCAGGAAAGGGAGGAAACGGGCTCGTCAGTTTCCGCAGGGCCAAATTCGTGCCCAAGGGCGGCCCGGACGGCGGCGACGGCGGCGACGGCGGAAGCGTCATTCTGGAGGTGGACCCGCATACGAATGACCTGCGCTCCTTTTTCTATGATCCCAAACTGATTGCCACGGATGGAGTAGGCGGCCAGGGCGCCAAAAAACATGGCAAAAACGGCAAATCCGTCATCGGGAAAGTGCCTCCCGGCACCATCATTTACCGCAGCAATGCGTCTTCCATGTCGGAGGCGACATGGCTGGAACGGGAAGGCGAAGGCATTGAGCTGGAAAAAATTGCGGACCTGACGGAAATCGGCACCCGGTTCACGCTGTGCCAGGGGGGCATAGGCGGCAAGGGCAACTGGCATTTCCGTTCTGCGACCAACCAGGCCCCCACGGAAGCCGAATTGGGGACGGAAGGGGAGGAAGGCGTCTTTTTCATGGAACTGCGCCGCATTGCGGACGCCGGACTGGTGGGCTACCCCAACGCGGGCAAAAGCACTCTGCTGGGCGACATCTCGCAAGCCAAGCCCAAGGTTGCCAATTATCCCTTCACCACGCTCCAGCCCATCATCGGGGTGGTGGAATTCAACAGCTTCCGCCGCTGCGTCGTGGCTGACATTCCCGGCATCATTGAGGGAGCGCATAACAACCGCGGCCTGGGACATGAATTCCTGCGCCACATCACGCGCTGCAAGGTGCTGGTCTTCGTTCTGGACATGGCCGGCAGCGAAGGCCGCGACCCCATTGAAGACCTTCAGAACCTCCGCACGGAGATCAAACTGTACAGTGAAGACCTGGCCAAACAACCCTGGTTCGTCGTCGCCAATAAAATGGACCTGGAAGGCGCGGAGGAAAACCTGAACAACTTCCGCATGCGTTTCCCGAAGGTGGACGTCATTCCCATCTCCGCCCTCAACGGGGATGGCATTTCCCAGCTCAAAAGCAAGCTTGATGAGCTTGTAGGCTATAAATTCGTCCGTTAAAGCTAACCGCCAATCCTCTCTCCCCATCCGACATGACCGCTCCGCTTACTGAAGAAACAGACCCCAGCCAGCTTTTGTGCCGCATCGCCGGAATTGGAGACCTCTTCGCCATTGAAGGGGAATTCGTCACCGGGAAGGAAATCCCCAGCGGCCATATCAACACCACCTACAAGGCCACCTACCGTAAAAGCGACGGGACGGAAGACTCCTACATCCTCCAGCGCATCAACGACTACGTATTCAAGGATCCCAGGGCCGTCATGCGCAATGTGGAGAAAGTCACGCGGCACATCAACTGGAAGGTCCTGCGCCGCCTGAAGGACTCCGCCGGGCAAACCCTCAATCTTTATCCGGCCCGCGGAGGGCGCAACTACATTGACATTCCCGGTGACGGCATCTGGCGCTGCTACAATTACCTGGCCGGCACGCACACCTATGACGTGGTGGAAAACACCCGGCAGGCTTACCAGGCCGGATTTGCGTTCGGCTCCTTCCAGGACTTGATCAGCGATATGAATCCGGAAGACATCGTGGAAACCATCCCCGGCTTCCACCATACCCGGAACCGTTTTAACCGCCTGATGGAAGTGGCGGAACAGGACCCCCGGGAACGCCTTTCCACCTGCCTTCCGGAACTGGACTTCATCAAGGCGCGGGAAGAAGATGTAGACCGCCTGCTGGACCTTCAGGCCAGCGGCGTGCTCCCCACCCGCATCACCCATAATGACACCAAGATCAACAACGTCATGCTGGATGAAGATACGGACCACGCCGTCTGCGTTATTGACCTGGATACGGTCATGCCCGGACTTGTCCTGTACGACTTCGGCGACATGGTCCGCACCGTCACCCCGCCCACGGAAGAAGATGAGGAAGACCTGGACAAGGTGCGCATGCGCATGCCCATGTTCCAGTCCATCGTGGAGGGTTACCTGGCCGCCGCCCACGGCTTCCTGACCCAGGAGGAAATAGACCAGCTTGCCTTTTCTGGAAAACTTATCACGCTGGAAATCGGCATCCGGTTCCTGACGGACTACCTGGAAGGGGACCAGTACTTCAAAGTCTCCCGTCCGGACCACAACCTCATCCGCTGCCGCACGCAGCTCAAGCTGGCGGAATGCATTGAACGAGAACTTCCGGTCATGGAACAATACGTCCAGCGCCTGGCCAGGGGATTTGCCAGAAAATAGGGGGGTTGAATCCCACTACCAGTTTTTCATTCCCGGAGGGACGGCTGCACGCCGTCCCTTATTATTTATCTATTGTTTGAACACTGCGGCGATTTCCATAATCCAAGAAACATTCCACGCAATCGCCACAAACCATGTTTGAAGTACCGGATATTCAACTCAATCAATACGGCAAGCCGGCAAGGATCATGTATCTGGCCCCCTATGCCCCCGACGCTCCCGATTTCTCCAAAAAGCCCTACTCCGGCAACGGAGGCTATCCCCAGTATCACTACAATATTTACAAGGCCATTCAGGACATCGGCTACGACGTCGTCTCCACCTCCAAACCCTATTCCGTGCAATTTGCCAAAGGAAACGTGGACTACGTGTTCTCCCTGATGAACAGGTTCGCCATGTCCAAGCCTGAAATATTCATCTCCTCTTACTGCGAATTCATCCAGGTTCCCTATCTGGGCGCTCCGCCCAACATCCGCGCCATTGCGGAGGACAAGTTCCTGACCAAAATGGTATTCCGCTCCCTGGGCCTGAACATTCCGGAAGGCATGGGGCTGTCCAGGGAAAAAGGCATTCCGGACAAGGCGCCCTTCCCCGGCCCCTACTTCGTCAAAAAACGGTTTGGAGCCGCTTCCGGCGGCATCCGGGAAGACAGCATCTGCGGCTCCTGGGAGGCAGTCGCCGCGTGTGCCGAACGCCTCATGGAGGAAGGACACGAAGTGCTCGTGGAACAATACTGCGAAGGCATTGACGTGACGGTCCCCGTTCTAGGCGGAGAAAAGCCCATTATCCTGGGATACGTGCAGCCGAAATCCGACAAACCGGGCAGCATCATCACGGAAGACCTGAAACTGCATGACCACCTGGGCTACCAGATAGTCTCCGTGCACGACCTGGAACAGGACATCGCCAGAGACGTCCAGAAAGTCTGGGATGCTCTGGGCCCCATGGACTACTTCCGAATCGACTACCGGATTGACTTTGAAAAAGGTGAACGTCGCATCCTGGAAATGAACATCTGCTGTCACCTGGGCAAAAGCGGTTCCATCTGCCTGGCTGCCGCGGAACACGGCTACTCCCAGGCGGATCTGCTCAAATACATCCTCGCCTACAGCATGAACAGGCAGAAAAACCTCTGCCAATATGGCACGTGGCTTATCTGACCGTGTACGGCAACAGAACACATGCCAATCACAGCGGGAGAAGGATGCTAACCCGGTAACCGGCTGATTGCTTCAAACACCTCCCGCCAGCTTTCCCTGGACGCCTCCAGCCCTCCCAGGGCCATGCCGCGTTCCCGGGCGGCGGAGGCTATGTCCTCACGATAATGCGGCTCCCAGGCCATCTTGGTGGCATAGGTGATGAAATCCCCGGGGCTCTCGCACAACCATCCGGTTTTGCCGTGTTCCACCATCTGTTCCCAGCCTCCGCGCTTGTCCACAATCAGCACGCTTCCGCTCGCCATCGCTTCAAACCCAACACGCGGCCAATTCTCCGTCGTATCCGTGGGTTGCAGCACAATGTGGCACCTTTGGTAAAACTCCTGCTGGGACAGGGACTTCTGGTCATGAAAAGTCTCCACCCACCCGGGAGGTTTCCCGGTCTTTGCCTCACTCCGGTGGTCAAACCCGAGAAAAGTTCCGCTCTTCCGGACGGGCGAGGCGAAATTCTCGTAAATGTGCCATGTATCCTTGCTGAATTTATCCTCATCCTGCCGGGAAATGTGTCCCGCGCCGAACCAGTCCGCGGATCGCTGGGCAATGAAGGGAAAATCGGTCGCGTCAAAATACGGCTTGAACGTCATGAACTGGATGGACGGATCAGCATTCAAGGCTCTCAGGCGCGTCATCATGTTCTTCCTCACCCGGTCATTCTGGTAAAGAAACAGGGAAATATCTCCCCTATTCATAGCTTCCTTCTCCCGTCCGAAAAGCCAGGTCATGCAATTAACAAACACTGTCTTTCTCGTCCGTTTCCGTATCTCCGGCAGCGCAGCCAGGAACTCTTCATTGCAAAAACTGATGACGGGCGCGCCTTCCGGAATAGCTGACCAGTCATACCCCTCATGCACTGTGACGCCCCGCTCAACCATTTCCGGATAAAGCTCGGCACGGTGAATGTTTTTCTGTGTGGGAATGAGGTGAATGTCCACACCCATGTGTCTCCAAACCTTAATCTGGTGATAAAGCTCGGCTCCCGCCCCTCCATAAAGGGACGGAAACCCGATAATGTATAAAGGAATCATGGTTAATTTATTTAATGCCAATAAAAATGCATTTCCAATGCATTTTTATCAAGTTTCCTCATCTTGATTTAGTACATAGTTCCGCTTCCATCCCTCTGCAGAGGGATGGAAGCCACGATAATAAGGTCAGTACAGAAGCCTCCACCAAAAATAAGTTTTTCTACAACATATCTTGTCAGGAAGATTCTTTCCTTGAGGAAACATGATTTCTACAATAACTCGGCAATCTTTAACGAGGTCAGGATGGTGTAAAATATATTGATCCACTTCCTGAGGGATGGCTGGAACAGAGTTGCCATCAACAACAAATTGCAAAACGCAAGTTTTACCATAATAATCATGATAGACATGATCCAGTGTTAAACCATATTTGGAAAACACTTTTACTAAGTCCAGATTATTGTTAATTGCATCATAATAGCGTTTATTGTTCTCATACCCCTTCCCAATATTCAAACCTGAAATGAAGAGAGAAACCCAACAATATATAATATAACTGAATATCAAGCTTATCAAAATCCAAATCATTTTTTTATTTTTCATATACATTGAATAGATTATTTAGGCAGCTACTGGATCCATATTTTGCAGGCAAGTGTACTTAATGCCATCATATCTCTGTCCAGGAAAAAATAAAAAACGGGCCTAGCATTGATTGAATTAAACTTTAATCAAATATGTAACAAGCTTCTGAACTGTATTCTATAAAGGCTTCCTCCTATTCTACTTTAAATAATAGGAGACAGCCACTATATTAACGTTTAGTACTTAAAACATAGCACTTGTTACAGGCCTCGAACCAAATCCTGCTTTTTTCGATCCACTTTTTCAAAATGCCATGAATGTTCATCAAACCGAAAACATTGTTCTTCATCAAACGATGTGACTGGTAGGTGATACGGTTGGAAAAATAAATACCATATCCATTCATATTTTCCGTCTTCCTTTTCTTCCGGCCACAGAACAGGATAATACAGATAATCTTTATTATTCCATATATTCAAACCGATCTGCTTTCCCAGCAAATGGGATAAAAATTTCACGCATAATAGTTCTGGTCGAGAGAGTTTTCCCACGCCTTCTTCTTCAAAAGATTCTTTCGATTCAAATCCAAGGATACCTAGATCGGATTCACCAATATAACGCGACCAGAAAAATCCGGCTCCGTCCGTCATGCCATCTGCAACAAACACCTGCTTAGCATCTTCTTCCGTGACAATCCTTATCACTTTGCGTACATTCACGCCCTCATTATTCCACACAATATCACCTGTTTTCACTGGCCGTCCATCGGGATAAGAAACGGTTTTCATTATTCTTATATTTTACTTACTATAAATGCCCACTAAGAGGTTCAGGATTTGAAAAAGGAGAGCTATCCAGGCATCTCTCTGGCGGAGTTCGAATATTTTCCAAGGTGCTAAGATCATGCCGTTTTGATCTCGCAAATGGTTCGCAAGGGTTGCAACCCTTGCGTGTAAAAATAACAACAGCCGCAACAGCAGTTGAATTCACAGGCATATTCTCACTGTACTAAAAAACAATTTGGATGGGTTCTGTTTAAAACCTTCCTCTTGCCCGGTCTAGCAGATCTAACGCATGTACACAACGAACTTCATAGTGATCCTTTCTATTCTCGAATAAAATCCATTCTCTGACTAAATCAAGTTGTTTTTTTGTATACGAATGATAGATGTCATTCGTGGTTTTTATCCTCCAATCCACTTCTTCTCCCCAGAAATCCGTGCCAGTTAGAGTATTCATCATCCACTCCCTTGTGTCACTCATATACCTTTTTTCATTTGATAATTCCTCAAGATAAGAAAGCCTTATGATTGAAGGGAGAAAATAGGCAAGAGCATTACTTGTAGCAAAACTCACAAACTCGGCGTTATCATACCATTGCATGGCCGTAACATCAATCCAGCGTTGGTTCAAAAATGGTTCACCACATTCTCGCCCTTCATCATCCGGATGGTCGGGATTTTCGATAAGATCGCGAATGCTACTTGTTGGAAAAACAGGAGTTTCCAACGGAAATGCTTTTTCTACTTCGTGAATCATATCATTGAAAATCTCGGAAGTATAATAAGCCATAGCCATGTTAATTTACGCTTTTTCTTTATTCCATGCAATGATAACCCCCCGATTCATGCCAGGGCCAGCTTCTTGTTCAGGGCACAAAATTTCAGCCTTACTATGGTATCCATATTGTTCAAATAATTAAAGGCTGCCTCCCATTCTACTGTAAAGTATGGAAGGCAGCTTTTATATTAACGTCAAGTTGGACGACAGCAGCCTGTCACAATAATTTAATCTATTATTTATCAACCAATTTTAAAGACTCTGCATCGAGAAAATCTGCTAAATCAACATAAGACTGTTTGATTACTTTTTCCCTAATTGCAGGATCATTCATATTCACTTTTTCAAGGCTGTATTTTGAAAAATTCTTTTTAACAAAAGGACACATTAAATCGCTTCCTGTTTTTCCTGTCGTCTCAAAATTATATTATCCCATTCCATGCCATATTGAGACAAATATTTATTTAAGTCGCTTTTCAATTCTTTTCTTTTTTCATTAAATTCCTTCAATTTTTTATCTGATTTATTTTTTAAAAGAAAAGAATTTATTAAGAAACATTCGTGGAAATATTTTTTGATTGCTTCAGGTGCATCAGAAAAATTTCCTTCTTTATAGAATTTAATATTTTGCTCTATTATAAATTTATGATTACAATCATTAAGTATTTCGGATGGATATTTAGACTCTCCAACAGCACGTAGCAAGAATGCACCAGATTGAAAAGCAATTCTTTTAATTGCCGATTTTTCCTTGTCATGCAATTGTTTATCCATGTTTATTTCCGTTGCTGGTATTTCAACAAATTCTGCGTGTAAAACCATAGATAATGAAGCAAGACATAGAACTATTAGAGCACCCATTATACTATTTCTCTTTAATATTTTTCCTACCTCTTCTATCAATCCAATGCATTCTTTATAGTTCTCTATGGAAGGATGGAAATCAATGATGCAAAAGAAAGCATCGTTATATTGTTTCATTGCTGAAAAGCTGTTCTAAAGCCTTTTCAGCTTTCTTATCAAGTTGGTCTGCTGATTTTTTCAACCAATCTCTTGCTTTTTCAATATTTTTTTGACATCCCCATCCGTAAAAATAACACATGCCTAAAGAATATTGGGCCTCTGCATTTTCCTGAAGCGCCATTCTTTTCAACTCGGAAAACATCTTCTCTAATGGACGACATTTTCCCTCCCTCAATTTTTTTTCCAATATTTTCGCTATTTCTAAAAAGACTTTTGAATTTAAATAATTTGTGTTTTCCCTATAGGAAATTTTAGAAAAAACAGATGATGCAGCCTCTTCGGCAATAGATAAATTATAATTCGAAAATTCAGAGAAAAAATCATTGTTATTTTTAAACCCATACTCTTTAAGATTTTTTAAATAGTCAGAACGACTAAAACTATAAGTCGTATTGAATAACTCTTCAACTATTCCAGGAGGTACCTTATTGCCATGGGATTGGGTAAGCTTCGTCAGTTCCTCATATTGCATTTCCAACTGTTTTTTATAAAAAACAGGCAGCTTCTTAAACCATGAAGATTTCATATTTTTCTCCATAATATCTTTTAATCCCACTACCCAGAATCTATCTGAGAAATCAAGGAAATCACTTACTTTCCCGGATTCTTTCGATTTTTTTAAGTAATAGTCAGAAATTAATCGGAATCTATTAATAAATTCTTTATTGATATAATAAAAAAGAGCTTGCTTTTCTTCCACAGAAAAAGATTTAGCAGGTGAAGATATCTCCTCTTTCTCTTCAGAAAAACGGGAACTCTCTTTTTTTTCAAAAACCTGATCATTCCCACCATACGCTGTTTGAAGCATACAAATCCCAATACAATATATATTTATAATATTATTCATAAGGAAATTGTTTTTTACAATTATCTAAACATTCTCTATATTTCTTCTCAATATCTACCACAGTGAGCACCTGCTTCGCAGCTTTTGCATAAGAATTTCCAAGACAGTTCGGATCATACCGTACAGGAGGACCATTCACAGGGCTACAAGCTTGGGCAGCCCCCAAACTTTCACTTAATAATTTAATCATCCGTTCAGATTTAGGTTTTTCACATTCTTTAGAAGTCTTCATAACATCTCCCCATGCTGTTGATAATGGATCTTCAGTTTGTTTATTTAACTCTTCTGAAGAAGATTGTTTTTGTTCCTCACATCGTTTCACACATTCATCATATTTTTTCTTGAGGATTTCTTTTTCTTTTCGCCTTTGTTCCGCCGTTTTTGCGGCTTCGTCTAATTGCCGTTGGAAATCCCCCCATGACAAAGCAGCTTGTGAGATCACAGAGGGATCAGTGACCCAAGGCATCATATCCAACCCCACAAAATCAAATCTAATTATAGGATTATTAACTACAAAGCCATAGAGATTTTTTGAATATAATTCTCCGATGAGATCACGACTGATCCATCTACCGTTAAAAACATTATAATACCTGTAATTATAATATACCAGCCCCAATTCGTCATCAGAGTATTCAGAAGAAAACCTGAACGGATTGTCCTCTGCCATATTGCCTTCCATCCTGAGAACATTGCCATAGGGCCCGTATTCGTACAGAGCCCGGCATTCTCCCTGGGTATCAAATAGGCCTGTAGTATTTTTCAGCAGGTCATGGGTGTAAAAAAGGTTTTCCACATAGGTTCCCGTTTCGTCGAATAAGGTCATCGCCAGGATTCGCGTGGCTGTGGGCTCCATCGTATCCCACAGATAGGCTTTCCGAAGAACGGGTTGTACCATTTCCGTTGCATTGGCAGCATCCAGTTCCGCAAGTTGGAGGAAACCACGGTAAATAAACCGTTTCCGGGAAACCAGTACTTCTCCTTCATAGACTGCTTTTTCCACTCTCCTGTTCAGGTAGTCATAACGGCATTCCACCCGCTTGGCGTCCTGCGTGAATCTGACCGCCTGATTCAGGGCGTTATATTTTACCTCCCATTCGCCTGTAGAGGTTTTCACCTTAATCTGGTTGCCGTCTTCGTCATATTCCCGCACCAAAGGCTTTTCTTCTCCACCGATAATGGAAGTGTACTGGTTGAGACTATTTGTCTCATAGACGATTGCAACCTCTTCCGTACCTCCCCGGGAAGGTGCACGATCACCGGAAACGTACTGGTTGAGATTATTTGATACATAAACGGTGGAAGGCGCTTCCGCTCCTTCCTGTGAGGTCAACCGGTTACCGATATTGTCATAGGAGTAGCTGTACGTTCCGCCCCGGCTCATCGTGTCCGCCGCCAGCTCTCCCCGGTCATTATACATGTACACATGAGTGAGATCGGGATTGGGAGTATTGAAGTAATCCTTCTTTTCCAGAGGACGCCCCAGCGCATCGTAAGTATAGTCGACTTTAGCCACGTAGTCGGAGCTCCCGGGACGCTGGTAGGCTATTTTAGTCAGCAAGTCACGTTTTTCCTCCCGGGTATACCATCTCTTGAGGGCGTTGGGGTAGGTGAGCGTTTCCAGAAGTCCGTGAACTGCATGATAGCCGTAGGTAAACCGTTCGCCTGCATGCCTGAAAGAAACGGTGCCAAGGCGTTTATACATATCATAATTCCAAATGGTCTGAAAAACGACATTGTCTTTGTATTGCAAACCATAGCCCGAAAGCCGTCCCAGACTGTCAATTTGGTAGTCAAGCCGGCTGGCCACCAGACCTGCCGTATTTTCCTGTACCGCTTCATTATATTGGTTATAGGAAATCGTGCGCGTACCGGAATCATCCGTTACCTGCGTTAAGAGATTGAGATGGTTGTATGTGTAGCCTATGGCCGGCGTGGCATCATTGTGGGTGACAGAGAGCAGATTTCCCGTCAACTCATCGTAGCCGTAAGTCGTGATAAGTTGAGTTCCCTGTTCATCAATCGTCCGGGCTTGTGATTTGGCCACCAGCCTGTTCCACCCGTCATAGGAATAGTTTTCCCCATGTCCGTCAGCATAGGTTTTTGTCGTCATGAGGCCGGAGCCTTCATCATAGCTCCACACGGTGGTATCGCCATCCGTCCGTTCACGCGGATCACCTGCAATGGTTTCTTCCGGAGCCCGGAAAGTTTTGAGTTCAATCAGCCTGTCCGCATCGTCGTAAGCAAAAACAGAGGGTTGAACCGCCGTACCGTATTCAGCAGTCTTGCGCCCGCGCAAGTCGTAAGCATAGCAAGCCGTTTTCCCCAATGCGTCCGTGATGCAGGAGGGCAATGCCGTCGCCGGATCATAGGCAGTCGTAACCGTATTGCCGGCAGCGTCTGTTCTTCCGACTTCACGTCCGGCAAGATCAAACATGATCGTGGTTTCATTGCCGCGTGTGTCCGTAAGGATTTCCTTTTTCCCCGTGGCCGTGTAGGAACGCGCCGCAGTCGTGGTCATGTTTGCGAAATCCTTTTTGGAGACTTCATAACCGTCAATGACAAGTACTTCTGCAATGACTATGGAATCAGGAACCTGTTTCCGGATCGTTCGTTTGCCGGGGGCCGTATATTCCATCCATTCCGGAATCTCATTGCCTCTCGTATCCGAAGAGATGATCTTTTCAGCAACAACGGGAGACAGGAAAGAGACCAGCGTAGACGTGCTTTTCGAGTAAGGCTGCCCGTAGCTATTGTAATTCACTACAGTCTTCACACGGTATATGCCGTCTTCCCTCCGTTCACAGGCATAGGAGTATTCTGTTATACGGGAGTTAGCCGGAGCAGGTTCTTCCGACAACTTCCATGTCTCTTTCACCACGTTGCCGAAGGAGTCATAATCGTAGAGCCTCGGAGCCATGCCATCTACTCCCCTCCGCAACAGCCTGTTCTTCGTGTCAAAGCTGTATCGTTCATGGATGAGGCCGCCGTTGGCATTGGCCCGGGAAAGGCGGACCACATTGCCCCGGCCATCCGTTACAGATTGTTCCATGAGGACCGATTCCCCGGCTTCCTGCGGTATAAGGGAGGAGTGAAGAATCCCTTCTTCCGTGCATTCCGTTTGATAAAGCAAATGCCTCTGTCCCGTTCCGCTTTGTTCCAAAACGGTTCCATCCGCATGGCGGCGGGTGACAAGCGTAGCTCCTGCCGGCGTGGTAGCGGTTTCCGTTAATCCGTCCTCACTATAGGCATAAGTACGTTCTCTCCCAAGCACATCCGTTTCACGAATAAGCTGCCCCAGAAGATCGTATTCCCGGCCTTCACTGGTGGCCATGGAACCGACGTCCCGCCGCATTGCCAGGACTCTGCCAAAAGCATCCCGCGTGTAGCTGACAATGGTTTCCGGAGTAGTTTCCGTAGCCGAACGAATGGTTTCCACAAGCTGGCGGGCCGTATTGTAGGAATACGTAGTCATTACTCCGTCTTCATCCTTTTCCCACAAGGGGCCGCAACACATCATTTCACGTTCCGTCACGCGTCCGTTACCGCGCGTGCGCTTGATCCATCGCCTCTCCTTGTCATATTCGTAGTCCGCTGTATCTGTCAATGCCCAGGTTCCATCCATCAGAAAAACGTATTTTTCTATCCGGGTGTTGGTACCCTGCGCGGACACGTAAGTCAATTTGCGCTTGCTCTGCCCCGGCACAGCTTCTCCCTCAACCCGGATTTCCGCCGTAATCCTGTACAGAGCGCCGTGCTGACTGTCTGCTTCATACTCGTAAAAGGTCTGCACTCCATTGATAGCCTGCCGCATCTTCAACCGACCCCTTGCATGGACATTCAAGGCCGAGGGCATCCACGTTTCCGTTATTTCCACTTGTTCTCCTTCCGCACCCAGCGCAGTCGTCCGCTTGGTCACACGGCGTACGTCATTGGCTTCCTCATAGGTGTAGCGCGTGTCCCTCAGCCGCACGGCTTTAATGGTAAGCACGACGTACTGGTGGATGATATCCGGATCAGGACGGTCGGAGTACCGGTAATAAGTGTAAGTGCCTTTTCTTTCTCCTCCGGCCCAGGGTTCCATGCGAACTGTTTCACGGCCAAAAGCATCGTAGGCCCACGTCTTGACACTCCCGTCGGGAGCCGTCTCCCGGGACAGTTTTCCTATGCTGTTATAACCGTAGGTGGTTTCCCGGGCATAGTCGGTGCCGTAAGCTTCAATGCGGCTGGTGCAAAGGTTCCCCTTGGACGTCTGTTCATAAGTTTCACATACGCGTGAAATGGGTGTTCCGGTTTCTCTGCGCTGAACGGTAGTAATCAATTTCCATGTGGTGGAAGTGACAGCCTGTTTTTCCCGCAGGGTGTAAATGGCGTCTTCTCCTTCACCCTGGGACATGCACCAGGCGCCTCCCGTCCCCTGCCAATAACGGGTAACATATGGGGAACGGCCTTCAGCCTGTTCCGTAACCGTGAGCTTGCTGGTTGCCGCATCTCCGGAAATGGAGAAAGTTTTAAAAGGGGCCCCCGTGACGGGATAAACGCCATTCGCCTTTTCCCTCACCTGCTCCGGCAGATAAAAGGCAATCACATAGCCGTCAGCCGTCACATGTTCTATGCTGACAAGGCCATCCCACAGATTCCATATCTGGCGGATGTTTCCGTCACTCCCCCGCACGATGTCCAGGTATCGGGAAAAATCCTGTGCCGTATAGGAAGAACCAAGTTTGGAGACATACCCGGTAGCATTCTTTAGGGAAGAGAGGGAAGACCCTCCGTACAGAACGGAATTCCCCCTGTTATTGCTCACGCGCATTTCCGCGGCAAAGGAAGAAGCCGCATCGGCAGTACGGCTGCTTTCCTGTGCGTAAGTCATGGAAACGGAACCTCCCCGTTTTTTGGAGCCGCCTATGGAACCCGCACTGGCCGCGCCGGCATAGCAATAGTAGTTGACATTGGTCCCCCCATTCCTGATCTGAAAAGCCGTGTCCGCTCTCAAGGGACTTCCGGCAGGCGGCCGGATGCTGCTTGCCATCGGGTGCAGGTATTGAAGAGCGGCGGGAGTCCACAATTTGGATGAAAAGTTGTAAGCTACAATTTCCAGCATGCCATAAGGCATTCCTTCCATCCCCCGGAAAGCGCCGAAATTGGTGCGCCACACCATGCTGGTTTTCCTGGTCTGGGTGGTTACGCGCCTGCCGGCGGAAGAAATGTTGCCGCGCATGGCGGGAGAAGAGAACAGCCCGCGAGCTGTAGGAAGGGGAGCATCTCCACCTGTGTTATCCATGCATCCGTCCGAGGAAGAAGGGTTGCCAACCGGATCATCACCGTCTTCATCCCCTCCATTGTTGCCGTCCGGACATGGATTGCTGGAGCTGCTGTTGGGAGAGCTGCTGCTCCCTTCGCTGCTGGAGCCGCATGCATCGTCTTCACCTTCATCATCATTGTCCATCGGCTCCGTTTCCGTATCCGGAGGAACATAGGAAGAGGAAGAACCGGTCTGATGGTCAGTGATGACCACGTTCATGTCAAAAGTAAGTTTGGCGACGTTCTTCTTATGGTCCTTAAGGGTAATGTTATGATATTCCAAATGGGCCTCATGCTTCCCTCCCTGGATATCAAATGAGGTTGTCTCCGGACTATAAGTACCGCCTCCTTCCGGTCCGCGCGGACCGAGATCCATCACCTCCTTTTGATCCACCGTCAGCGTCGCCAAATCATCGGCGCCCATGGTGACAAAGCATTTGGCCGTTTCAGAAGGCCCCAGCGGGCGCACCTCAAATTCCCAATTCCAGTTCCGGTCAAAAGCATCCGGAGCGCTTTCATCAATGGGCGTCGGTTTTCCTCCGCTGCCGGAACTGCGCGCGCCTGTCAGGGAATTGATATCATCGTTAAATTGTTCTCTCATGGTTGAAATAGATTAATTGTTGATTATCAATCATTGCTTGATTCCGGTACGGGAATCCCAGCAATAACTTTATCAATTCATTACCTATGCCAACTAATTTTTACTTTTCAACACGTCCAAAACGGGATAGGCGCGCTCCAAGGGTCATAAGAATATCTGCCATTCCATTCACTCCGGCGGCAGGAAAACTACTTCTTTCCCTTCAAAAAGAGGGGATTTTTTCATTACTGTGGAAGCTTCATTGAATAACGGCTGGCTCCCCCTCGCCCGGAATAGATGACCAATCCTGTCCCCCGGGCATCAAACCGGTCTTTTCCCGCCGGAGCCCGGTACGGGAGCCGTTACAGGCAAAAGGGAAGAATATCCTTTCTGCCGGGACATTTCTATCATTCAGAGAGCTGCTCCTTCAAATGCTCCAGCAGGTTGGCGCAGCCGTCCTGAAGCAATTCCACCACATGGTCAAAGCCCTCCTGGCCTCCGTAGTAGGGGTCCGGCACTTCCTCATCCAGAAAACGGGTGGTGAAAAAGCACATGGGTACAATTTTCCCTTCCCATTGCCCGCTTTTGTCCAGCCGTTTCAAATCCCGCAGATTCTCCCGGTCCATCCCTACAACCAGGTCAAACTGTTCCAGATCATCCTTCCGCACGGGGCGTGATTTGACTCCCGGATTCCGATAACCGTATTTTTCCAGGGCCTGCACCATCCGGGCATCCGGCGGACAGCCCCGGTGGTAGCCGATCGTTCCGGCGGAATCGCTCTCAATCAGGTTTTCCAAACCTTGCTCCTCCACCATCTTTTTAAAAATGATTTCCGCCGCGGGAGAACGGCAGATATTGCCCAGGCAGACAAAAAGGACTCGGTAAGGTTCGGAAGCATTCATGGGAGACAATTATTTTCTTTCAGGATAGGCAAGACGCTTCCCCGGATCAAGAGGGAAGAGTTTCCTGCACGGAAAGCAGACACGCGGCGGGACAACGCAGGGAGCAAACCGCAGAACGCCGCCGTGCCGTCCAAAAATAAGATTCTCCCGTGTTTCGGCTTGCGTCGGAGGGTGTTCGGCTGTAGATTATCGCATGGCAGATCTCCCTCTTGGATTAAGTTTTGATGACGTGCTCCTGCTGCCCCGCCTGAGCGCGATTCTTCCCGGTGATGCGGACATCAGTTCCCAGCTTGTTCCCGGCTTTGACATGAAAATCCCCATGCTGTCCGCAGCCATGGATACCGTTTCCGAATCGGAACTGGCGATTGCCCTGGCACGGGAAGGCGGCCTGGCCGTCATTCACCGCAATAATCCCATCGACATCCAGGCGGCCATGGTTTCCCGCGTGAAGCGTTTTGAAAACGCGGTCATCCCGAATCCCGTCACGGTGAACAAGGACATGACGCTTGAAGAAGTCCATCAAATCATGATGGAACAGGGCTATTCCGGCTTCCCGGTGGTGGACGCCAACCGCCGTCTGGAAGGCATCATCACCGGACGAGACATGCGCGGCGTGGACGATTACCAGAACGTCCGGGTCAAGGACGTCATGACTCCCCTTTCCCGCCTGATTACGGCAGCTCCCACCACCACCATTGAGGAAGCGCGCCACATTCTTTACACCCACCGCATTGAAAAGCTTCCCCTGGTGGATGAAAACGGCGTGCTGGCCGGCCTCATCACGGAAACGGACATCCAGAAGCGCGCCATGTTTGCGGATGCCTCCAAGGACGAACACGGCCACCTGCGCTGCGGCGCCGCCGTGGGCGTGGGCCCCGATTACCTGGACCGCGCCAAGGCTCTCATTTCCGCCGGAGCGGACGCCCTGTTCATTGACGCCGCCACCGGCCACACCACCCGCGTCATGGACGTGGTCTCCAACCTCCGCAAACTGACGGACCGCCCTATCGTGGCCGGCAACGTGGTCACGGCGGAAGGCGCCTCCGACCTCATCAAGGCAGGCGTGCAGGCCATCAAGGTAGGCGTGGGGCCCGGCTCCATCTGCACCACCCGCGTCATTTCCGGCGTGGGCATGCCCCAGTTCACCGCCATTCAGGAGGTAGCCTCCGTAGCGCGTCCCGCAGGCGTCACCGTCATTGCGGACGGCGGCATCCGCTACTCCGGGGACATCGTGAAAGCCCTGGCCGCCGGCGCTGACCTGGTGATGCTGGGCGGCCTGCTGGCCGGCACGGAAGAAAGTCCGGGCAAGGTGGTCCACTACCAGGGCCGCCACTTCAAGCAGTACCGCGGCATGGGCTCCCTGGGCGCCATGCGCCGCGGCTCCGGCGACCGTTACGGCCAGAACAGCTCCGGCAAGCTCGTCGCGGAAGGCGTGGAAGCGCGTGTCCCGTACAAGGGCATGCTGGCGGACGTGGTCTTCCAGCTCATGGGCGGCCTGCGCTCCGGCATGGGCTACCTGGGCGCCCACACCCTGGCGGAACTCCGGGACAAGGCCCGTTTTGTCCAGATTACCTCCGGCGGCCTAAAGGAAAGCCATCCCCACGACATTACCATTACGGAAGAACCCATCAACTATTCCTGTTAACCCCCCTCTCACATGGACGACAAGCACCTCGTAGCCGTCATTGACTTCGGCTCCCAATACACCCAGCTCATTGTGCGCCGCGTGCGCGAACTGGGCTACATGGCCAAACTGTACGCGCTGGAAGACCTGGACCAGATTCATGAACCCGGCGCCGTCATCCTTTCCGGCGGCCCTAAAAGCACCACGGACGCGGACGCCCCGGACATTGACTTTGAATGGCTCCAGAGCCTGAACGTCCCCGTGCTGGGCGTGTGCTACGGCATGCAGCTCCTGAACATCAAGCACGGCGGCTCCGTGAAGGCCAGCAACAAGCGTGAATACGGCCCCGCCGCCCTGCTGCCGGAAGCCTGCGCGGGCCTGTACCAGGACATGTCAGCCTCCTCCCAGGTATGGATGAGCCATTCGGATACGGTGGACCATCTGGCGGAAGGCTGCCAGGTCATCGCCCGCAATGCGGAAGGCGTTCCCGTCTCCCTCCAGTGGGGAGAAACCACCTTCGGCATCCAGTTCCACCCGGAAGTGACCCATTCCCATGAAGGGCGCACCATCCTGCGCAACTTCCTCTCCTGCGCCGCCAACCTCAAGAAGTTCGACATCGGCGACTTCAAGAGGCAGCTCATACGTGAGATTCAGGAGCGCGTGGGCAGCAAGCAGGTGGTTTGCGGCGTCTCCGGCGGCGTGGACAGCACCGTGCTGGCCGTCCTGCTGCATGAAGCAGGCGTGAACATGCGCGCCATCTTTGTGGACAACGGCCTGCTGCGCAAGAATGAGGCTGATGAAGTCCGTGCCAATTTCGCCCGCATGAACGTGGAAATCGAGACGGTGGACGCTTCCGAACGCTTCCTGACGGCCCTGGCCGGGGAAGGCGATCCGGAAAAGAAGCGCCGCATCATCGGCGGCCTGTTCATCGACGTGTTCTGGGATGCCGTGGGAGACGCGGAAATGCTTGCCCAGGGCACCCTGTACCCGGACGTGATTGAAAGCGCCTCCAATGCCAAATCCAAGGCCTCCGTCATCAAGACCCACCACAACCGCGTGGAACGCGTGCTGGAGCTCCAGGCACAGGGGAAAGTGCTGGAACCCCTGGCGGAGCTTTTCAAGGACGAGGTGCGCGAACTGGGAGCCTCCATGGGCATCCCGCACGACATCCTGTGGCGCCACCCCTTCCCCGGTCCCGGCCTGGCCGTACGCTGCCCCGGCGTGGTCACCAGGGACCGCCTGGACATCATCCGGGAATGTGACGCCATCTTCATCGGCAATCTGAAAAAGTACGGCTGGTATGAAAAAGTCTGGCAGGCTTATGCCGGCCTGATTCCCGTGAAGACGGTGGGCGTGAAAGGCGACGAACGCTCCTATGAATGGGCCACCAACCTGCGCGCCATCGTGTCGGAAGACGCCATGACGGCGGACTGGGTGGAACTGCCACCCGCCCTGCTGCGTGAAACCAGCAACCGAATCCTCAATGAAGTGAAAGGCATCAACCGGGTCCTTTACGATATTTCCACCAAGCCCCCGGCTTCCATTGAGTGGGAATAAGGCTTCCGCACCCTGCTGACGACCATGCAGCAGGGTGCCTGCCGCCAATAACCGCCGGTAATTGAAAGGAGAACCATCATGACTGAACTGGAAAAATGCATGGCGGGAGAGTGGTATGACTGCCACGACAAGGTGTTTCTGGAATTCAAGGCCAAGACGCACCGCCTCTTGATGAAATACAATTCCCTGCCCTACGACCATAAGGAGGAGAAATACCAGGTATTGAAGGAAATGCTTGGCAGCATCGGCGCCAAAGTCTCCATAGGCCATTCCTTCACCTGCGACTACGGCTGCAATATCCATATCGGGAACAACGTCACTGTCAATACGGGCTGCACGTTCGTGGACTGTAATAAAATCACCATTGGCAGCAATGTGCTGATCGCCCCCAACGTGCAGATTTACACCGCCACGCATCCCATTGACCTGAATGAGCGCCTCACCCCCGTTGAAACGGCGGAAGGCATTGAATACGTTCGCCATACCTTTGCCCTTCCGGTGACGATAGAAGACGGCTGCTGGATTGGAGGGGGCGTGATCATCCTGCCGGGCATTACGATTGGAAAAGGCAGCGTCATCGGTGCCGGCAGCGTAGTCACCCGGAATATTCCCGCCAACAGCCTGGCGGCGGGAAATCCCTGCAAAGTTATCCGTAAAATCAACGGAAGCCCGGAACAATGATTAAACTGATAGCGTTTGACCTGGACGGCACCATCGGGGAGACGGTCCCCATGTGCATCAGGGCGTTTGAGCAGGCGGTCTCCCCCTACGCGGGCCGTACGCTGAGCGAACGGGAAATCACGCAAACCTTCGGCCTCAATGAAGTCGGAATGATCAAGGTAGTGGCCGGGGAAAAATGGCGGGAAGCCCTTCATGACTTTTATCCGGTTTATGAGCAAATGCATGATGAATGCCCGGAACCGTATGAAGGCATTCGCGAGCTGATCCACACCCTGAAGGATGCCGGGATACTCGTTGCCCTGATTACCGGAAAGGGAGAAAAGAGCTGCCGCATCACTCTTGAAAAATTCGGCATGCAGGACCTGTTCTGCTCTGTTAAAACTGGTGCGGAAGACAGGCCGAACAAGGCGGAAGCCATTGAGGAACTACTGGATGCCTATCACGTGGCAAAGGATGAATTTTATTACATCGGGGACGCGGTTTCGGATGTAACCGCCTGTAAAAAAGCGGACGTGCCCTGCCTGTCCGCCGCCTGGGGAACCACTGCGGACATCAGCGGCCTGGAAGAAGCCAATCCTTCAAGGGTATTTTTCAGCATTGAGGATCTGTCGCATTTCCTGCTCCATTTGCGGGAAGGCACCTGACCTGCTCCGTTCCTTTGCCTTAACCAGTCGCGCCCAGCAATCTTCCCGCCATGGATACCGGTTCCATCATCCTCACCTCCTTCCTCTCCACCATTCCCGTTTATCTTTTCTTCGCCACGGGTTTCTACCTGCGCCACAAGCACGTTATCCAGGCGGACCATGACGCGCCCATCATGCGCCTTGCGATGGACGTAGCCTATCCCTGCCTTGTCTTCCACAGCATCATGAAATACATGGTGCTCTCCGGAAATGAAACGCTCAGCAGCATTTCTTTCTCCCTTCAGGCCATTGCGGCAGGGGCGCTGGAACTCCTGTTGGGGATCGCGTCCGCATGGCTGGTCGCCAAAATGCTGCGCATGCGCATCGGCACGGGGCTGCGCACCTTCACCCTGACGGCGGGGGTGCAGAACTACGCCTTCTTCGTCATTCCCATCATCCAGATGCTGTTTACGGCCAGCAATGATCCCACGCTGGGCGTCCTCTTCGTCCACAACGTAGGGTGTGAACTGGTCGTCTGGAGCATCGGCGTCATCATCATTGCCGGAGGGCCGGGCAACCTGAACATGGGCGTCTTCTTCCGCGGACCGCTGCTGGCGGTCATTGCGGGCCTCACCCTCGCCTGGTCCGGCCTAGGAATCTACGTGGCCCAGCCGCCCCTGATGAAAACCTTTGAAATGATCGGCAATTGCGCCACTCCCCTCTGCCTGATCCTCTTCGGCTGCTCCATGAGAGACCTGTGGCACAACATGAAATGGGAGCCCAAACCCATCGTCTGCGGCTTGCTGACGCGCCTGGGACTGGCTCCGGCGCTCCTGCTCCTGATGGCCTATTTCCTGCCGGTGGACGACTACATCAAGCGCGTCATCATCATCCAGGCTGCCATCCCCTCCGCCGTTATTCCGGTCATTCTGGCCAAGCGCTTCGGCGGCCATCCGGACCTGGGCACCCAAATCCTGCTGACCACTACCGTGGCCTCCTTCATCACGCTGCCCTGCTGGCTGGCGCTGGGCTCTACATTGGTCGTACCGCTGTATTAGGGTGGCGGCACATTGCCCGGATGGCCTTGCTTAAACCAGCGTTGCCTGCCGGGAAAAGCAAGGGCTCCGCCTACTTCCTCAGCAGAACAATTCCGCCTCTTGAATG
This sequence comes from Akkermansia muciniphila, assembly GCF_018709685.1. GTDB lineage: Bacteria > Verrucomicrobiota > Verrucomicrobiia > Verrucomicrobiales > Akkermansiaceae > Akkermansia > Akkermansia muciniphila_E. Next base: position 123,138 of record NZ_JABDHQ010000001.1, on the reverse strand, counting down.
ACTGCATTTTTTCTGCGTCCATACCACGTTTCCATGCTGGGGCTTTCCCACCTTTGTGTTGACTCCCCGGACGGATATGTATTGAATGGGCTCCATGAAGTTTCCTGCTCCCCTCTTCACCGCTGCTGTGCTGCCGGTCCTGTTTTCCTGTGCGGAGCAGGTTTCCCGGATTGAACACGTGCGGGAGGTTCCCTTGAAAACCACGGCAATTCCTGCGGAAGACGTAGGCATGCACCGTTCCCAAGCCACTTACCTGCTGCATGGCGCCGTCTCCCAGCAACAGCGCCTCCAGCGGCTGGGCCAATACTACTTTGTCACGTGGAATGATGCACACCCGGAACAGGCAGCCACCCTGGTCATGATGTACCGGCAGGGTAAAACAGGCTCCACCGTTCTGAACAAATCCATCTCCTACCCGGTCGGGAGAAAAGGAGGCACGCAACACTCCGTTTTTGAATTCACCGGGGATGAGGCCAAAACAAAAGGAGAGATTCTTGCATGGAAGCTCGTCCTGAAAGACAACCGGGGCAAAACCATTTCCGAACGCCATTCCTACCTGTGGGGAGACGACTATTGACCCTCCGGCAAAAACGCCGAAGGGCCAATGAAAATGACCGGATATGAAAGATTGGAACTACAATTTCCGGGCGCAATGATCCCTAGCGTAACCGGTTAATCCTTCATCCCCGGCAACTGCCTTCCGGCCATACCGGAAGACTTACGCTTCCTGCCGTTTGGCGCGGCGCTTCCGGACGGCGCCGGCAAGGTTCTCCAGCACTTCTACCGTGGTGTCCCAGCCGATGCACTGGTCCGTGATGCTCTTGCCGTACACCAGGTCGGAACTCAGCGGCTGGGCTCCTTCCACGATGTTGCTTTCAATCATCACGGCCACCACCTGGTCGGAACCATTGGAAATCTGTTCCGCGATGCTGGCAGCCACGGACGGCTGCTTGCGGTAATCCTTGCAGCTGTTGCCGTGGGAGCAGTCCACCATGATGCGGTTGTTAATGCCGGCCTTCTGCAAGGCTTCCGCGGCTTCCTTCACATGCTCGCCATCGAAGTTCGGCCCCAGGGAGGAACCGCGCAGAATCAGGTGGCAGGATTTGTTGCCCGTGGTGGAGACAATGGCGGAAACGCCCTGCTTGGTCACGGAAAGGAAGCAGTGCGGGCAGGAGGAGGAAATGATGGCGTCCACGGCAATCTGAAGGCTGCCGCTGGTGCCGTTCTTGAACCCTACGGGCATGGAAAGCCCGGAGGCCAGCTCACGGTGCACCTGGCTTTCCGTGGTGCGGGCGCCGATGGCTCCCCATGTAATCAGGTCCGCAATGTATTGCGGAGTAATGGTGTCCAGGAACTCGGTGGCTGCGGGAATTCCCATGTCTCCCAGGCGGAGCAGCAGGCCGCGGGCCATGTGAAGGCCGCGGTTGATGTCAAAGGTGTGGTTCATGAACGGGTCATTGATCAGGCCCTTCCACCCCACCGTGGTGCGGGGCTTTTCAAAATACACGCGCATGATGATCACCAGATCCTTTTCAAAGCGCGCCATCTGTTCCTTCAGGCGGGAGGCATAGTCCACCGCGGCCTGGGGATCATGGATGGAGCACGGCCCCACCACCACCAGCAGGCGGTCGTCGTGGCCGGAAATGATGTTCTCCGCATTCTTGCGTGTCGTAGCCACCATTTTGGCGATTTCCGTGGTCGCCGGATAATCCTTGATCAGGATGGCGGGGGAAATCAGGGGCTCGATGTCTTGAATGCGTACGTCGTCTGTTTTGAACCAGTTCATGTCTGGGCTTATTGAGGGGTTTTTAAGAGTGGTTGAAAAGAAAAAAATACGGTTTGGCGGCTTTATGCCTGAATATATCACGGGGCCTCGCGGCCATAAGCCGGAAGCCCCGCAACATAAATTGGCCCGTCTCTCAACTGACGGTCCGGTAATGCGTTACCAGGAAGTAACGTTGTCTTCCGTCAATTCCTGATTATTGATGTGCCCGTCCACCGTGCTGCCCTGCTTGTCCTTGCCGGTACTGTAAACGGCTACATTCTTGGTCACCATGCGGGAACCGACCTGGACGCGGGGGGTGCGGTCGTCCGGATTGGCATTCAGAATGATGTAATAGGGGGATTCCCACGGGTCCATCAGGCCCACGCGCCCGCGGCTTTCAAAGAACAGGCCGGGGGAGCCTTCCACATCCGTGGTGGTGGTGTTGAAATAAGCCGTCTTCTTGGGGTTCAGCTTCCTGTCCTCGTCGCCGCGGTCCATGTAATTGGTCAGAATGCTCATGATGCGGCTGTCGTCATCCACGGCCGTCGTCACGTAATACTGTCCGTCCTTGCGGGACTGCTTGGCCATTTCCCGGCTGTTCCAGGCTACGGGAACGCGGCCATTGTCCAGCATGTAATTTTCAACGGCCGTCTGCAACCCGTTGCAATCGCTCCGCGCCGTGGTAACCCGGGACTTTTCCATCACGCCATTCACCACCGTCATGGCAATGCCGGCCAGCGTCAGGATAATGGCGATCACCACAAGCAATTCAATCAACGTGAATCCTCTGGATTTACGGTTCAAAAAAGGTGCCTTCATACTTTGCCAAGAGTAGCGCAATTACGGTTCAGGGCAAGCGGAAAACAACCGGAGCCGCCAATTTCAAAACGCGCTTCCGGTGCGGCAAACATGCGGCCCTGCCCGGATACGCAAGCACCCCGGCCATCATCAGACAGCCGGGGTGCTTGAAAAGGAAATTTCCTTAGCTGGCGGGCGCCGCGGGTACTTCCGGAGCGGCGGGAGCCGGGGCCTGGGAAGAAGCGGCTTCCGCCTCAGCGGCGCGCTTGCGCAGCTCCTCCTGCTGGAGTTCTTCCGGCGTCTTGACGGGGACGGCGGCTTCCTGCTTGGCGGCGGCCTTCATCATTTCCGGGCTCAGCAGGCTCTCGGAGCTCTTGACGTGTTGACGGTTGATCAGCATGCCCAGCACCAGGCAAAGAATCATGAAAGCGGTGCCGAAGTACACTGTGGCTTTTTTCAGCACGTCCGTAGTGCGCGCACCGAAGGCCTGGTCCGTAATGGCGGCGCCGAAGGCGGCGCCCAGCCCTTCCTGCTTGGGTCTCTGCATAAGCACCACGCCCAGGAGAAGAAGTGACACAATCACCAGAACGGCAAAGAGTAATTGTATGCTGATATTGAGTGAATTTGCTAAAAAAAGGTTCATGAACGCGGGGAGTATGTGTGAATTCCGATGGTTTGTAAAGTCTAGGAAATGATTTCGTTATGCTCGTTGCAAACGATTTTCTTGGGGACGATGGGCTTGTCCGACAAGGCAAAGCTCATGATGACCACCCGTTCACCCGTCTTGATTAAATGGGCTGCGCCGCCGTTCATGATGATGTTTCCCGTACCGGCAGGCCCCTGCAGGGCATAGGTTTCCAGACGGTTTCCGGATGTGACGGACGCCACGAGAACTTTTTCTCCGGGCCACAGGTCCACAGCGGCCATCAGATCGGCAGGAATTTCAATACTGCCTTCATATTGAACATCGCCACGGGTGACCATGGCGCGGTGGATTTTTGATTTTAACTGCTCAACCAACATGACGTCCGAACAACAAAACCCCGATCGCCCCTGCGGTCAAGCCGTCATCCTTCATTTTACGGTTTTCTGTGTCTTACTTACCCCGTTTCAACACTTCCGCGGCATGGGCGGCGTCCAGCGCAAGCTGGTTTTTCAGCTCATCCAGGGAGGGGAATTTGGCTTCCGCCCTCAGGAACCGCACCGGCTCCACTTCCATTTCCTCTCCGTAGATGTCCCCCGGCTCCCCAAACAAATGGGTTTCCAGCAGCAATTCCCCCCCGGCTCCTTCCACGGTGGGGCGCACCCCCAGATTGGCCACACCCCCATATTCCGCCCCCTTCACCCGGGCGCGCACGGCGTAAACGCCGTGGGGAGGCTGCACTCCGCTGCCGGGTTTCATGTTCGCCGTCGGGTAATTCAGCAGGCGCCCCAATTGGCGCCCGTGAATCACCGTGCCCTTCCAGCGGTAGGGACGGCCCAGCATCTCCGCCGCCTGTAAAAATTCCGCCGCGCGCACGGCTTCCCGAATCCGGGTGCTGCTCACGCGCTCCCCATCCCGCAGGATGGGGGGAACGGCCGTCACCCGGAACCCGTAGCGGCTTGCCAGAAGGCGCAGAGTTCCCACATCGCCCGCGCGGCCCCGGCCAAAATGCCAGTCTTCTCCCACGGCAATTTCCGCCACCCGGCAGGAGGAACAGAGTTCCTTAATAAACTCCTCCGGGCTCATGGAGGCCAGGCGGAAGGAAAATTCCAGCGTCAGCACCATCTTCACCCCCAGCTCTTCCAGCAGTGCGAACTTTTCTGCGTCCGCCGCCATAATGGCAGGGGGTACGCTTTCCGGGCGCACCCGGGCCAGGGGATGGGTGCGGAAGGTCAGCACGGCGGGAATGCCGCCGTCACGCGCAGCGCCTTCCACTGCCGCGGCAATCACTCCGGCATGCCCCAGGTGCAACCCGTCAAACATTCCCATGGCCCAGTGCACGGGGGAGGAAACGCCCTGTAGTTCCTTGAACTCCTGGTAAATGACCATGCTCCTACCTGGCAATCAGAATATCCGCCAGCTCCTCCAGGGAAAGCATGGCATGAAACAGCTCTTCCCTGGGAGCGGTTTTCAGCGTATCCACCGTAATGGCGCGCTCCAGGGTAAAAGCGCCGGACCTGGTGCGGCGCAGGGCGCTCAAATGTGCTCCGCATCCCAGCGCCTTCCCGATGTCATACGCATAGGAACGCACATAAAAACCCTTGGAGCACTGCACGGTAAAGTCCACTTCCGGAACGGCCACACGGGAAATCTGGTGGCCGAACACCTCCACAGGCCGCGGCTCCCGCACAACTTCCTGCCCCTTCCGGGCCAGCTTATACAGCGGCACGCCATTCTTTTTAATGGCGGAGACCATCGGGGGAATCTGTTCAAACGCGCCGTCAAACCGGTCAAACGCCGCACGGACGGCTTGTTCCGTTACGCCGTCCACGGAATACTCCGCTACCACTTCCCCCATGGCGTCCTGGGAAGAGGTTTCCACCCCCAGCGTGAGGGTTCCGGCGTACTCCTTATGCTCGCACATCAGCTTGTCCTGAAGCTTGGTCGCCTTTCCCACCACCAGCATCAGCAGCCCCGTAGCCATGGGGTCCAGCGTGCCGCAGTGGCCTATCTTCTTAATCCCCAGGGACCGGCGGGCGATCGCCACCACATCGTGGGAAGTCATGTCCTGCGCCTTGTCAACCAGCAGGACGCCGGAGGGCGCTTGAATGGAATCGGAAGTATTCATGAAATCTGCTGTTGGAGCACGCGTTCCACTTCCTCCTGCATGGCCTTCAGGATGATGAGGCGCACTTCTTCAATGGGTCCCCTGATGCGCACGCCGGCGGCCATGGCGTGCCCTCCGCCTCCAAAGCGGGAGGCCAGCTCCGCCACGGATACTTCCGGAGTCTTGGATCTCAGGGAAATGCGGATGCGCGGATCGTCCTCCGCCTCCTCCAGATAGGCGGCCAGCCAGACTCCCTGCACGGAACGCAGGAGGTCAATCAGGCCTTCCGTGTCTTCCGGACGGCTTCCAATCCGCTCCTTCGCCTCATTCGTCAGGCAGAACGTGCAGATTCTGCCGTCAGGCGTCAGCCTCATGCCGTTCAGCGCTTCACGCATCAGCTGCATCTTCACCCAGGGCTTTTCCTGGTACAGCTGGCGGTTGATGTCCTGCACGTCCACGCCCATCCGGATCAGGTCCGCGGCCAGTTCCATCACGGCGGCCGTCGTCATCTGGTACTGGAAGGAGCCCGTATCCGTGCTCACGGCCACGTAAAGGGCATCACGCATGACAGGGGTAATGGGAACGCCCAGGTAGTTGAACAAGTAATAAAGCACCGCACCCGTGGCGCACTCGTCCGGCAGGACGCACTGCACGTCCCCGAACAGCTCGTTCGTCTGGTGGTGGTCGATGTTCGCCCACACTTTCACTCCCGCCAGGGCCTTCAGGCTCCGTTCCCCCAGCCTCTTGAATGCGCCGTTGTCCACGGAGACGGCCACGTCCACCTCCACCGGTTCGTCGGGCGTGGGAATGATATTCTCCACACCCGGCATAAAGGCCAGATTGGAAGGCACGCCGTCCTCGTTCATCATAATCACCTTCTTGCCCATCTGTTTCAGGGCTTCCCCCAGGGCAAGCGTGGAACCGATGGCGTCACCGTCCGGATGCACGTGCGCGATTACCGCAAAGCTGTCATGTTTGCGCAGCAGGTCCGCCAAAGGCGCAAATTCGGGACAATGTTTCCAATCTTCCATATGTTCTGCCACGTTTCTATAGAAAAAGCCGCACTTGGACAATCACCAAGTGCGGCTTGAAAAGTCGTATCTAATCCCGGAAGAGGATTACTTCTTGGACTTCATGACTACCGGCGCCACATCCACGGCGGGCTGGTTCAGGTCATTGAACTTGGGAAGGGGGGTCAGGGGGGGGGCACCCTGATCCTGACAACAGCAGGAAGCCATGATGCTCGCCGCAAAAGCGGAAAGAGCCATAACGGTAATCTTCTTCATATGCGTGGTTAAATGATGGGTGATAAAGGATATGGAAATATCTTGGAGCATAAAAGCATACCATGCGGGCGCCCGTCAATCAAATTTGCTAAAATCTCCCGGAGGGGCTTCTTTCCGCCTGCCCTACGGCGCAAAGGGGCCTTTCTCAAACGGCAAGACGCACTCAGCGCTCGCTTCCGGTCCCTGGGAATTATAGGCTTTCCCAGCCATTTCTTTTTCCATGCCCTTCTCCGTCAGAATACTCCGGCTTTTAGGCTCCATCCTGCTGGGCGCCTGCGCGCTCGGCGTGGCCGGCATCACCTGGGCATACCTGATAGAGCCCAATCTTCTGTTCGTCCGGAAGGTGGACTACCGCGTCCCCCAATGGAACGGACGGGGAAAACCCCTGAAAGTCGTCATTGCCGGGGACCTGCACCTGATGCCCACAGCCTTTGATGAAGTAAGGGCCTTGCGTTATGTCCAGAGAATCATGCAGCTTAAACCGGACCTGATCCTGCTGGCGGGGGATTATGCCCGGGGAGCCAGTACCAATGCCAGCATGAGCCCCTCCGCCGCAGGCCGGCTGCTTCACGGGCTGAAAGCGCCCTACGGCGTATTCGCCATTCAGGGAAACCATGACTTCACCTTTGGCTGGAACAACTGGCGCAGGGAACTGTCCGATGCCGGCATCACGGTTCTGGAAAATCAAAGCGTTCTCATCACGTTCAGGGACGGAAGACAGCTCCAGCTTTCCGGAATCCTGGACACCTCGCGCAATTCCAAAAAACACCGCCCCCAGCGCCAGTCTCCGGATATTCCCCACTTCCTGCTCTCCCACCGTCCGGAAGCGGACCACATGCTCTCCCACGGAGACGCGGACATCATCATCAGCGGCCACACCCACGGGGGCCAGATTCGCCTCCCCTTTGACCTCCTGTGGTTTGAAGCCAGCCCGGACCACGCCCAGCCCTACACCTACCCCTGGCACATCTCCGGCGGCAACACCTACCTGATCACCAAGGGGCTGGGAACCAGCACGCTCCCCCTCCGCTTCAACTGCCCTCCGGAGATTTACCTGCTGGAACTGCACTGACGCGGCCTTCCGGTTCCCATGCCGGACAAGACGGCGGCAGGAAAAGGATTTTTCTTTGTTTCTTGATTTTTCGCGTCCATGGACCAGCATGGAAAACGGTTCCGCTGTTTCCTGATGACTACTTCCGCCAATATCAAATCCCCCGTCAGAAAAAACGCCGTCCTGTTTGGGAACGGCTTAATCCGCACACTGGGAAGCCCGAGCAGCACCGATCTGCTCAAGGAAACCGTTTGCCCCCCCCTGCAACGATTATGAAGACTGCAAAAAAGGCGACTATTGCCCGTTCATGGAACCGGAGGATTACCTGCCCTTTCCCCTGATTTACGAATATTTAATCCTGAAAAAACAAAAGCGGCATCCGGAAACCGACATGGTTAAAGTATCTTCCGGGGTGCGTGATCAAATCAGGAAAAAACTGGAAGAATTCACCCCGCAGAAGTATCCCGGCTCCATTTTACACCGGCTTGCCGGTCTCCCGGTAGACGATTACCTGACCACCAATTACGATACGTTCCTGATTCAAATCCTGGAATCACAACACTACAGGACGAGCCATCGCCAGAATTCGGAAACCAAATACAGCATCCGCCGCCATGTCTGCATGGAGAACGGCCGCCGTTCCCTCCGTATCTGGAACATTCACGGCACGTATGATGAAAGGCCTTCTTCCTTCACGATCCAATACGGGTACGAACACTATTGCGGCTGCATCGGCAAAATAGACAACTACCTCAAGGGCACCTACACCTACTCGGTTCAAACACAGAAAAAAGAAATAGCAAGCATCCCGGAAAAGCTGCGCAAGCCGCAGCTTCAACAGGGGGAATCATGGATTGACCTGTTTTTCTTTTCCAACGTTTACATCATGGGCCTGAATCTTTCTTCGGAAGAAATAGACCTGCTTTATATCCTGAATCTCCGGTCACGCTGGCTGCGCGATTTGAAAAAGGCGCGCTACATTCAAAACCGCATCGTTTTCTACGGCCAGCCCGTCAAAGCCATGAAGGCCCTTCTGGAAGAGTTTGATGTGGAGGTTTGCTCCTCTTCGCCCGCGCCTCCCGGAAAAAACGCGGATGGCCCGGATTACGAGAAGTATTACAAGGCGGTTTTACGTGATATCCGGTCCAGGATAAAACAGGAGCATTAACCCGCATCCGGCTTCAGGAGCATGTGCCGTCCTCCTTCTCAAACTGCTTTTGCAGTCTGAGAATTTTATTCCTGGTCATCCGGTAAACAGGCCTGTAAAGGTGCTTTTTCAGGATAGCCGGGAGGGTTCTTCCGGGCAGCGGGCCATGCAGCAGCCCGGCTTCACGCATGGCATGTTCATAACGCTCCCCTTCATAACGCCAATTATACCGCCAGGGCTTGTGCACCCCCTGGTAATGCAGAATGCCCGGTTCCAACGCCGCTTCCACCGCCTGGCGCGGCGTCACTCCGCGCCAGAATTGTTCCCTGGGGTCGTTTTTCAGGATGCGGCGCGTCAGACCGTCATGCCAGTTCCAGCGCGGATGCAGCGGCACGGTCAGCTCGCACAGGGCGCCGTTCAGCGCGTCCTGGTCCGGGCAGGTCAGCCTGTCCCGGTGGCTGACGGCATAATCCAGCACGGCCCTGACCAGGTTCTTTTCCCGGAACACGTCCACATTCATCAGCAGCACGCCGGAATTGAAATACCCCGTGCAGGTCAGCGGCATTTCCAGGCGTTCGTTGAAATGGGAACCTGGCTTGGAAAAATTCTCAAACACCACCCCCACCGCCTTCCCGGACATATCCGTCCTGAACAGCTCCGTCAAATCACGGCAAACCAGAACGTCAATATCCAGATACAGGATGTTGCCCCGCTCCTCCTTCAATAATTCCGGAATGAACACGCGGCCCCAGGCGGGAACGGGCCACTGTTCCGTATGGGGGAAATCGTGCTCTTCCAGAATGCCGGAAACGTCTATGAACTCCAACCGGCACTCAAACGGAGCCGCCAGGCGCTCGATGCTGTTCCGGTTTTCCCCGTCAATGCCGTCGGAAAGCACGTAAATCTTGTAAAAAGTCTCCGGCACGGCGGTATTCAGCAGGGAAAAAACGGTAACGCTCAAAGGCAGGATGCCCCGGTTGTCACTGGCCAGGACGACGGCAAATTCATTCTTCTTCATCAGTCGATCGTTCGGGTGGGGTCAGCGGCGCAGCAGCCGGGCGCCCGCTTTGCGCATTCTCTTCCAGTAATAGGAAAAGTCCAAGCCGGATTTTCCGTCCAGCCAGGTTTTCAGCAGTTTTCCTTCCCGGCGGGACAGGCTGGAATCATCCTCTCCGGGGCGGTACAGGTTTTCTTCACGGAGCATCCGGGACACCTTCCGGGTGACCTCCTTCTGGACGGCATGGGGGGCGTACTTGCGGATATTCCGCACGCCCATCACCAGCATTTTCAGGAAAGCCGTCCTGTACTCCTCCAAGATTCCGGCTTGCTTCCACTCTTCCAGCACCAGCTCCGCCACCGTCAGGTAATCCAGTGACTGAAGGGAACTGCCGGACGCAAAGCCGCTGGTGATGGACCCGGCGCGCTTGCGGTAGACATACGCCGCCCTGCTGACGACGCAGGCTCTTCTGCACCGCGGAAAGGAGGCATAGTGGAAATACAGGTCCTCGCACGCAACGCCCTCGGGGAACCGGATGCCGTGCTCCTCCACAACGGAACGGCGTATCATCATGCCGCCCGCTCCATGGTGTATTTTTCCGATGGTTTCCGGCGTACAGGGAATCCACCCCTTTTCCGGGGGCGCCACGTCCTCCGGCAGGAACTGGTCCTCCCGGCCGGGGTCGGACTCGTAATAATACCGGAACCCGCACACCAGCTTGTCCGCGTCCAGCGCCTTCGCGCGATTGTACATTTCCTCCAGCAAATCCGTTTCCAGCCAGTCGTCTGAATCCACCAGCACCAGGTATTCTCCCTGCGCATGGCTCATCGCCAGGTTCCGGGTGCGGGAAAGGCCGCCGTTTTCCGGAACCTGCACCACCTTCACCCGCGGGTCCCGCTCTGCAAACTCCCGCAGGATGGACAGGGAACCGTCCGTGGAAGCGTCGTCCACGCAAACCACTTCCAGCTCCCGGAGCGTCTGCGCGCAGATGCTTTCCAGGCACTGGGCCAGATACGGTTCCACATTGTACACCGGAACCAGCACGGAAATTTTCACGGGAGCCGTCATCACGCCTGCGGAGTATCCTCCATTTTCGCAAATTCAGGTTCTTCCCGCGGGGGCAGGAAGGGCTCCAGCGTGGACCATGCCTGGTCCACCGTAATTTCCTCAATGGCTCCCGGGGAAATCAGGTTGGAAATGCGCCGGGCCGTAATGGCGGACTTGCGCGTCCTGTGGCAGAAAATGGCGGTCACCGGAACCCCGGCATAGGCGCACATGTGCGTAGGCCCCGTATCATTGCCCACACAGGCCAGGGAACGCAGCGCCATCTGGGGAATATCCATCAGGGTGGACTTGCCCAGAAAGCTGACGGCCAGGGGGGAACTGGCCGCAATGGCCTCCACCTCCGCTGCCTCCGCACGGGTGCCGATCACGACGGAGGAAATGCCCCGTTCCGCCAGGCGCCGGGCCAGGGCACAGAAATTCTCCACGGGCCAGCGCTTGTAGGGATGGCTGGGGGAACAGCCCGGAATCATCAGCACGTAGCGTTCCGGAAGCTCGTCAAAATGCCGCCCTTCCCCGTGCATGAAGGAAAGGTCCGTCAAAACCCGTTCCAGATGGAACGGCTCCCTCTCCACCCGGCCAAACCGGAAGGCTCCTTTCTTCAGCAGCCTGCGCCGCTCCCCGGAATTGCAGGCCACCCAGTCCATGTCATGGTCCAGCAGGAAGCGCACGGCGGGATAATAACGTTTTCTGGTACGGGAAGACTCCTGGAGATCGTACACCACGTCAAAATTCCCTTTCACGATGGAACGGATAGCGTCCCGCGTGGCGCCCAGTTTCCGGTAGGGCAGACGGTTGTCCACAATGAAATCGTCAAACACCCCGAGCTGCTCCGCCATGGGAACAAACATCCCCATGGTCATCAGGGTAATGTGCGCCTCCGGATGAAGCTCCCGGAGACGCTTCATCGTCCCCATGGCTAGCACCACGTCGCCAAGGGCTCCGTGCTTGATGATCAGAATGCGCTGCGCAGGCATGGGCGGAAAAAGAAATGCGGGTTAAACGTAGCTGTCCTCCCGGTCCAGGTACTTCTGCACGTACTGGCGCACGCCGTCCTCCAGGGAAGTCATGGGGGCCGCATAGCCGGCGGCGCGCAGCCTGGAAAGGTCCGCCTGCGTATAATACTGGTACTTGCCCTTGAGCTCTTCCGGCATCTCCCGGTAGGCTATCTTTTCCTGAAGCCCCAGCGCGTTGAACGCCGCCTTGGCCAGATCGTGGAAGGAACGGGCCTCTCCGGACCCCACGTTGAACAGCCCGCTCACCTCCGGATGGTCCAGCAGCCACAGCACCACATTCACACAATCCCCCACCCATACAAAGTCCCGGAGCTGCCAGCCGTCCCGGTAATCCGGATGGTAGGACTTGAACAGCTTCACCGTTTCATTTGCCTTCACCTGCGGGAAGATGTGGGCCACCACGCTCTTCTGGCCTCCCTTGTGGTATTCATTGGGGCCGTACACATTGAAAAATTTGAGGCCCGCGTATTGGAGCGGAACAGCCCTTTCTTCCCTGACCTCGCGCGCCACCTTGCGGTCAAACAGGGCCTTGCTCCATCCATACGCGTTCAGGGGGCGCAGCGCATTGACGTGCTCCAGGGAGGCGTCATCGTCAAACCCCATGGAACCGTCTCCGTACGTGGCTGCGGAGGAGGCGTAAATAAACTGCTTGCCGTACAGGGCGCAAAACTCCCACAGATACCAGCTCAGCGTGAAATTCGTCCGGATAATCAGATCGGCGTCCGTCTCCGTGGTGGCGGAAATGGCCCCCATGTGAATGACGGCCTCAATCTCCTCCGCATGCGCCTCCATGTAGTCAAGCATATCTTCCGGAGGAACCACCGCGCACAGCTCCCTCTTGGCAATGTTCTTCCATTTCTCGGAAGAACCCAGTTCATCCACCACCACAAGATCCTTTTTACCGGATTTTTCCAGAGCGGCGACAATGTTTGAGCCGATGAAGCCGGCCCCACCCGTGACAATAATCATAAAAGAAGAATAAATGAAGAAGTTGTACGGCCTCTTGTACCACATCCACCCGGCCCTAGGCAACTGCCATTTGAGGCGTTCCCGGACTCCAAATTCTCAACGAATTTACAATCCGGACACTCCAAGCCCTGACCGCCCCATGCGGAAAACCATTGGAGCGCAACCCCCCCGCACCCTGCGGAAGCCCCGGTCTCCATACCCTCCTTTTCATGCTGACAACATCAAAAACCTGCGGTAATATTTATCTTGCAAAAATTATCATTGACCACGGATTGTAAATCCGTTACATACATTACAAACTCTATGCGGCCCGACGTTTCCATCATCGTTCCCTGCTACAATGTAGCCGCTTATGTGGACAACTGTCTGGACAGCCTGGTACGGCAGACCCTCCGGAACATTGAAATCATCTGCATCAATGACGGCTCCATGGACGATACCTGGGCGCACCTGCTCCGCTGGAAGGAAAAAGACGGCAGAATCATCCTCCTGAACCAGCAGAACGCGGGCGTTTCCGCCGCAAGGAATGCCGGGCTGGATGCGGCCCGCGGCCTTTATGTAGGCTTTGCGGACCCGGACGACTACGTGGACCCGGAAATGTACTGCCGCCTTTTTTCCGCGGCGCTGGAACATGATGCGGACATCGTGGAGTGCGGCAACCACGTCTTTGAAGACTCCTCGGACCGGCTCATTGAGGCCAGAAGAAGGTCGCCCTCCTGGCATTTCGAAGAAAACGCCTCCCCCGCCAGCTTCTTCCGGGACTCCATCTGGGGTAAAATGGACATCTGCGTGTGGAGCAAGCTGTTCCGGAAAAGCATGCTGGATGCCCACCGCCTCCGCTTCAATGTGAACCTGAAATCCGGCGCGGAGGATGAAACCTTCCGGCTGATGGCCGTTCCCCATGCCTCCCGTCTCCTGTTCATCCCGGACTGCCTGTACTACTACCGCCTCATGCGGAACGGTTCCCTTTCCCGCCGCTGCAATGACCCCACCTACTTCAAATGTGTGCAGGAATTCCAGCGGCTGCTGTACATTGTGGACTACTGGAAGGAACATGGGTGGCAGAATGAAGGCCTGTTCACCTACGGCGTGCGGAAAATCAGGCCTTTCTTCGTCTCCAAACATCCCCTTTTCCACCAGATGACCGCCGTTCAGCAGCAATCCCTGCTGGACTGGTGGCACCTGTTCTATCAGAACGCGGACGGGGCGCGGTTTCTCTCCGTCCTGCCGGGCCGGGACAGGCAGCTGGTGGACCTGCTGAACTCGGCGCAACTGCCGGCCAACGGCTGGGGCCGCATCCTTCTGGCGGCCTGTTCCCTGCTTCCCGGACAGAAGGGACGCTATTACTCTTGCAAAAGAATGCTCGCGGAACACTTTTCCCAAACGCATTCCAGCGGTTCCCAAGGGAAAAACGCCTCGCCGGAAGAGCCGTTTGACACATCGCCGCCTTCCCTGTAAATTGCCTTATCCCCGTCTTCCGAACTAATGAACCGCTTTCTCTCATTCGCAGACTCCCGCATGTCCGCCGCCTTGGAACGGCTGGGCAGGCAGGCGGAAGCGCTGGATTTTTTTGATGAGATCACGCTGTTCACGGAACGTGACCTTTCCGCGGAATTCACCAGCCGCATGGGCAAATACCTGACGCCGTCCTGCCGGGGATTCGGGTACTGGTCCTGGAAACCCTGGTCCATCCACCACATCCTGCAGGACATGCAGGAAGGAGACCGCCTCCTGTACCTGGATGCCGGCTGCCATATCAACATCAATGGAGCGGCGCGCTTCCGGGAATACGTGGACATGCTGGACCGGGACAACCTCGGCATGCTGGTTTTCAACAGTGGACAGCCGGAATACAAGTGGACCAAGGGAGACATTTTCCGCCACTTTGGCATTTCCGGAGCGGACACCTGGATCACGCACACCCAGCAAATTGCGGGAGGCCACGTCTTTCTGAAAAAGAATCCGCTCACGGAAAACCTGATCCGCGAATGGCTCCATACCTTTTACGGCCATCTGAACCTGGTGGATAATTCTCCCTCTACTTCTCCGAACCTGCCGGGATTTGTGGAAAACCGGTATGATCAGAGCATTTTCTCCATCCTGTGCAAACTGCGGGGCATTACCTCTCTGGACAGTGCGGAAACTTATGCGGAAGACTGGAAGGAGCTTTCCTCCTTCCCGTTCCAGGACAGGCGCGACATGGGAATCCCGCGGACCGCAAAGAAAGGTTGGCTCCAAAAATGCAGGCAGCTCCTCCTTCCCTCCAAAAAAGGCGGATTTGAAATCCGAAGATAGCGGACTCCCGCGGACCATCCCCGTTTAATACAGGTCCACCAACAGGTTGCGACATAGATAAATTCTAAGCCGCCCAGCCCGCCAGCCGTATCTTTCCGGGACACTTTCATTTCATTCCTATTCCCGTTCAGCCGTTTGTATTGACTTCGGATTTCAAATCCCCATACTTTCCTATGTGGCTTCTCCTCAATGCAGAACAGTATTCCAAGTCTCCCACAGCGTATCGGCCAGCTCCGCTCCCTACCGGCTGAATGATGCTCTGAACCGGAACATTTCCGGCATGGAATCCGTTCTTTTACTCAGGAGGCGCAAGGGAATAAACGGCCTTGAAATCAAAAGGTCCGCCGCCAGAAGAGCTACAGACGCCCTGCGCCGCCATCTGGCGCACGGCTTTAACGTTCTGCTGCCGGAAAGAAGAAGGGACCTTCCTTTTTCCCTGAATGTGCTGGGCATGGGCTTTGATACCGCCCAGATGGAGGAGGCGGACCTGGTGCACCTGCACTGGATAGGCGGCAGAACGGTGGATTTCACGCGGCTGCGCCACATCCGCCGCCCGCTGGTCCATACGCTTCACGATATGTTTGCCTGCACCGCGGGGTGCCACTGCACCATGGACTGCGGCCTGTTCCGGGACGGATGCCGGGGCCTCTGCCCCCAGCTTGGCACGCCCCGCCTGTTCCATAACCTGCCTGCATGGCTCTTCTCCCGTAAACGCAGGGCCTTCGGCAGCATCCCTTCCCTCACGCTCGTCACCCCCTCCCTCTGGCTGAAAAAGGAAGTGGAAAAAAGCTGCATGTTCCCCGGAAGAAGGATTGTCCAGATTTACAACCCTGTGGATACGGACCTCTTCCGCCCGGCGGAAGACCGGGAGGCCATCCGTGCGGCCCTGGGCATCCCGTCCGGAGCCTTTGTCATTGCCTGCGGCGCAACCGGCCTGTTCAATCCGGTCAAGGGAGGCCATTTCATCCCCCTGGCGCTGGAAGAACTGTACCGGCGCGGGCACCGGAACCTCCATCTGCTGCTCTTCGGCAATCAGGAAAAAAGCGTGGAATTCCCCTTCCCCAGCACAAACGCCGGATTCATTACGGACATGAAGGAACTGGCCGGGCTTTACAGCGCGGCGGATATGTTCCTGAATCCCACGCTGCAGGACGTTCTTTCCAATGTAGCTCTGGAATCCATGGCCTGCAAGACCCCTTCCGTCACTTTCCGGACGGGCGGGGTTCCGGAAGTGGTCCTGGACGGCAAAACGGGGCTGGTGGCTCCCCAGGGAGACCTGCATCAATTGGCAGGCCACTGTGAACGCCTCATCCATGACCGGGCACTCCGGCTGTCCCTGGCGGAGGAAGGGCGGAAACACGCGGAACAGACATTCTCCTATCCCGTCATTGCGGCAAAACATGCCGCCCTCTATGAAGAAACGCTCCGGGAATACCGTCGCGAAGGGTGAAAATGACTGACGTTTAACTGCCGGGCAACCTTCCTCCAACATGCCCGGACAGCCTCTTCCTTTGTCATTGACAAGAAAGAGCCGCCCCATACACTCTGAACCACTCCGACCCGCCTCCTCCCATGAAAACGCTTAAAATCTCCTTTTTACAGTCCACTCCGGATTTCGGCAGGGAAGGCATTCTTCAGCTCCTGAAAGACCGGTACCATGTGGTGGAAGACAATACCGACTTCGATTACCTGATCGCCACCCCCTGGTTTTACGTCAACCGGGAGGCATTCTACGATTTTCTGGAACGGGCGCCGGGGCATATCACCGTCATGTACGCCTGCCATGAAGCCATTGCCCCGGACTTCATGCTGTTTGACTACTACATCGGGCTGGATACCGTGCCCGGGAGCGGCCGCACCGTCAAACTCCCCTTCCTGCGCCACCATTTGCAGGAAGTGCACGGCGGCAAGGAAGGCCTGGACGCCCGCGCCCTCCTGGCCTCCAAAACGGGCTTCTGCAACTTCATCTACTCCAACCGCAAATCCCATCCCAACCGGGACGCCATTTTCCACAAGCTCTCCGCCTTCCGGTTCGTCAACTCCCTGGGGCCCCACCTCAACAACACGCCGGGCGACGGCCACCAGTCGGAAGACTGGTACTCTTCCTCCATCCGGATGAAAAAGCCGTACAAATTCTCCATTGCCTTTGAAAACGCGTGGTACCCCGGCTACACCAGCGAGAAAATCGTCACCAGCATGCTGGCGGGCACCATCCCCATTTACTGGGGCAACCCGGACATCGGCAGGGAATTCAACTCCGCCGCATTCATCAACTGCCATGACTTCCCCACCCTGGACGATGCCGTAGCCTATGTAAAAAAAGTGGATGAAGACGACGGCCTGTGGTGTGAAATCATGTCCCGCCCCTGGAAAACCCCGGAACAGGAAGCCCTCTTCCTGGAAGAAACGGAACGTGAAACAGCCAAACTTTACCGGATATTCGACCAGTCTCCGGAAGAAGCGCGCCGCAAGGGAGACGGAACCTGGATTTCCTACTACCAGCGCTTTTTAAAACGCGGCCACAGGCTGCGCCTGGCGTGGCGGCGGCTGAAAAAACGCCTGCGCAAATAACAGAAGCTCCCCGACCCCGCAATCCCACTCCGTTTTTTCTCCCTTCCCGCATTCCCGCCTTATTTCCCACTCCCGTATGTGCCTCCTTTCCGCCTCATGAGCAAATGCCTTTCTGAAAACTTTTGTTCGCCTTCCCTCCATCAGGCCGGAAACACCGTCCATGGCACCTACCTTCCGCACATTGACGGCCTGCGTACCTTTGCCGTACTGGCCGTCGTCCTGTACCATCTGCTGGAATGGGCGTGCCCCGGAGGGTACACGGGCGTGGACATCTTCTTCGTCATCTCCGGCTACCTGATCGGCGGCGGCCTGGTCCGCAGCCTGAAAGAGAACTCCTTCTCCCTGCCCTCCTTCTACTGCCGCAGGATCAGGCGCATCATGCCCGCCTACTTCTGCCTGATCGCGGTAGTGCTGGCCTTCGGCTGCGTGGTGCTGGACTGCGACGACCTGCGCACCCTGGGCAGAACGGTGAGATCCAGCGCGCTTTTCATCACCAATACTTACTTCAGCAGGACCGCAGGGGATTATTTCAGCCCCGCCGCAGAAGAAAACCCCCTGCTGAACCTGTGGTCCCTGAGCGTGGAAGAACAATTCTACCTGGCCATCCCGCTCACCCTGTGGCTGCTCTGGAAATTCAGGAAAAACGCCGTCGCGCCCGTCCTCTGCGGAGCTTTGGCGCTCTCCCTGTTTGCCGCCGTCCATCACATGGGGCATCTGGAGCACAACAAAGCCTTCTACCTGCTCTACTGCCGCGCCTGGGAACTCCTGGCCGGCTGCCTGCTGGCCCTGGCTCCGGCCGCGGAGGAACAGGGCCGCGGAAGAAGCTGGCTGCGCCTGGCGGGGTGGTCAGGCATCCTGCTTCCCTTTGCCTGTTACACCGCTTCCACGCCTTTTCCGGGGTATGCGGCCATACCCTCCGTCGCGGGGGCGGCCCTCCTGATCCGCTACGGAAGCCATGGCTGGTCCGGACGCATCCTCAAACACCCGCTCAGCACAGGCATCGGCAAAATCTCCTACTCCCTGTACCTGTGGCACTGGCCCGTCATCGTGTACTGGACCTACATCTGCTTCAATGAATGCAGCCCGTGGGACTATGCGGGCATGTTTGCGCTCTCCCTCCTCCTGGGGTTCCTCTCCTGGAAATTCGTGGAAACGCCTTTCCGGACCGGGACCGCATGGTGGAAACCCGGGAAAGCCTTTCTTCTCACGGCCTCCGGCTGCCTGATGCTGGGCTTTGCGGGAGAATGGCTCAAATGGACGGACGGCGCACGGGACTACTGGCATGTAACCGCCAACAACATATCATTCCCGGAATACTGGAAAGGCCCGGCCTTCCCTCCCTCCTTCGGCATTGTCCCCCCTGACCGGGCAGTGGTGGAAAAGGGGAACGCCATCCAGCCCCATCATCCTGAACTCGGGGACGTGACGGACTACCCCTTCGTCCTGCTGGGGAAAACCGGGGAGCCGCCTTCCTTCCTGCTCATGGGGGACAGCCATGCCATGGCCAGCTCCCCCGGCTTTGATGACGCCGCGCGGCTTCTGCACCGCTCAGGCCTCTTCTACCGGGCGCGGCTGTGCCCATTAAGTGGCATCTCGGACTCTGGAGACACTGATTCCCTCACGCTCCTGCGCATGATGTACCCTCACTGGGAACACAATATGGACCTGATTCTGGATTGGCTGGAAAGCACTCCCCGGATTCACACCGTATTCATCCACAACCGGTGGATTGAACTGGTCAACAGCCACCGGGACGCGCGCCTGAAACAACTGGTGGCGGACGGCCTGCGCCACACCTGCGCCCGCCTCCACAAGGCCGGCAAGCAAATCGTGCTGCTGGGCCCCGTGCCGGAATGGACCTTCGGCCCGCGCAAACTCATGCGGCGCAACGTCCTGCTGAACGCCAACCGGGCGGACCGCCTGCTGGGCGGGGACTTCACCACGCGGCAGCGCCCCGTATTCGCCCTTCTGAAACACATGGAATCTACAGGCCTGTGCCGCTTTATCCCCCTTCACGGCGCCTTCCATCAAGACGGGCAATGGCTGGAGGAAGACATGGGCAACTTGATGTACTGTGATGACAACCACCTTTCCCCCTACGGCTCCAGAAAAATGGTCTCCTGCATCATTGACCAGCTTTTTCCGGAGCCCGCCCTGGAAAGCACGGCGTCCAACTGACGGAGCTTTCCTGCCGGAAGCTCCAATCCTTTGACATTGACAAGGCAGGAAGGCCCCATACACTGGCGCCATGCAGGCAGCGTTGCCGCAGCGCTTCCGGAGAAAATTCCAGAATCCGGCGGCAGGCCCGTGCACCTTTTCAACGCCTATACTTTCATGACGGACTCCCCCCGCCCCACACGCATCAAGGTCATCAGAAAATCCACAAAGGCCTCCCCGGAAAAAACGGAATCCCTGCTGTGGGGCGACTGCCTGTTCTGCACGGATGCCGCCATGACGGATTACGACTGGGTGCTGGTGTATGATGAATTTCCAAGGCGCTCCGTAGGCACCATCAAGGATGAAACGGAACCCCTGCTCTGCCCGCCGGACCAGACCATCCTGATCACGGTGGAACCCCCGTCCATCAAGATCTACAGCCGGGCGTACACCGGCCAGTTCGGCACCGTCCTGACCACCCACTCCTCCCGGGACCTGCCGCATCCCAACCACACCTTGGGCCGCGGCTGCCTGGAATGGCTGTACATCAAGCCCATGCAGGAAATTCTGGACCAGACGGAATTCCCTAAGACAAAAATGCTTTCCACCATCTGCTCCGCCAAGCAGCACACGCATACCATGCATAAAATGCGTTATGACCTCACGCGCTACCTGGCGGACCATCTGCCGGAACTGGACTGGTTCGGGCACGGCATTCAGGAAATAGAAAACAAAACCGTCGCCATGGATGACTACAAATACCATCTGTGCGTGGAAAACCACCTGGAGCCCCACCACTGGACGGAAAAACTGTCTGACGCCTTTGTCGCCATGACCCTTCCCTTTTACGCCGGAGACCCGCTGGCAACGGAATGCTTCCCGCCGGAAAGCTTCATCCCCATCCCGCTGGACAACCCGCAGAAAGCCTTTGAAATCATCCGCAAGGCCATGGACGGCGGGGAATATGAAAAACGCCTCCCCGCCATCCGGGAGGCGCGCCGCCTGGTGCTGGAAAAATATAACATGTTCGCCCAGACGGCGGCGGTCATCCGCAACCACCGGGGAACCGGAACCGTCCGCCCCGGCGCCACGCTGAAAGGGCGCCATGTTCTGCGGAAAAACCCGCTCAACGCCATCCGGGAACTGGCGGACACCCTGGCCTATAAAATCAGGTCACGCGGCAAGCGCGGAACCGGGGCGTAACCCGGATTCCGGTTCCGGACACGCCTTCCGGCATTACCTACCAGTAAATGGAGCTGCTGGACGGCATTCTGCCGATAGCCTTGCGGCAGGCGGAACGGGCCGCTTCCGAACGGTGAAAGGATTCGGAAGGAACACTTTCCCCCTGGTATTCAGCCAGCTTCCTGCCCGTCAAATTATGCACGGTCACGGTAACCTTCGTCCTGTAGCCGGGCCGGGTATTGGGCCCGTGCAGCGTGGTAAAATAATTCCCGTTGCGAATCAGCACATGCTCCTGCGCCGTCTTGCTGACGGTCGCCACGGCCCCGTAGCCATCCTCTCCGGGGTACATGACCTGGAACCCCTTGGACGACAGGGAGGCCGCCGCCGTATCCGCCATCTCCCAGTCGGAGCACTGGAGCCTGACTTTGCGGTACTTGACCCGGCGTTCGGCGGCGGCCCGCTGATTCTGTTCCAGTTCCCGGTTAAACTGCGCCCACTCCTCCGCCGTGCAGGCAGCCAGCCCGGCAAACACGGCCGCCGCGGCCCATCTGGTCCAAATTCTGTAATTCATCATATGAACAGGCACAAGTTTCCCTTCCGGCCTGAACCCGGTTCAAGCCGTTCGAAAAGCAGATGACCCGCCAAGGAATAAACCCTTAGTCGGATTTGCGGGAGGCGTGCTTCCTGGCCCGTTCCTCCTCCTTCTGCTTCTTCAGGTCTTCCTTCATCTTGGCCTTCTCTTCGGCATCCAGCTTGCCATCCTTGTTGGTATCATATTTTTCAAGGAGGGCGGCCTTCTTTTCCGCGGAAGTCATTCTCTTGGGAGCGTCTTCCTCCGCCATGGACGGCATGGCGAACGCAGCGGCCAGAACAATAAGCAAATACTTCATAATAAAATGGGGGTTCTTAAACAATCCTCTTCTACCCCCGCACGTTCCTCTTGTCTCTCTTTTTCTGGTAATGCATGTAAATTACCCTGCCATACGCCCTTTCCGCTGCGTGAACGGCTCTCCGGCCTAGGCCTTTGCGAAGGGGAAAAACAGCGGAATCACCACCACCATGACCAGGCCCATGATCACCTGGAGCGGCACGCCCACCTTCACGTAATCCATAAACGTATACTTGCCGGCGGGCATGACCAGCGCGTTCGGCGGCGTGGAGAAGGGAGAGGCAAAGCACATGCTGGTGCCCACGGAAACCGCCAGCAGCAGCGGATAGGGGCTGATGCCCATGCTCACCGCGGATTGCAGGGCAATGGGGGCCAGAAGCACCGCCGTGGCCGTATTGCTGATAAACATGGTCAGCAGGGACGCCGTAAAGTAAATGCCCGCCATCAGGGCCAGCGGGCCGAAGCCGCCCAGCCCGGCCACCAGCCCGTGGGAGATAACCTCCGAGGTGCCGGTCTTCTCCAGCGCCACGGACATGGGAAGCATGGCGGCAATCAGCACAATGCTTTCCCAGTTGATCGTCCGGTACGCCTCCTCCACGTTGCGCAGGCAGCCGCACAGCACCATCAGCACGGCGGCAATCAGCACCGCCGCCACCGCGGGAACCCAGTTAAACACCATGGCCGCAATCATCAGCACCATGATGCCGGCGGCCAGCGGGGCCTTGTGCGTCAGGGTCACCTTGGACGCCTCCGCCAGAGGCTGCCCCACCACCACCCATTCAAAGGTCTTTTCACTCAGGCGCGCAATATCCGCCCAGGTTCCCTGAACCAGCAGCGTATCCCCGTACTGGAGCTTGACGTCCTTCAAATTGTGGAAAATGTAATGATTGTCCCGCTGGATAGCCAGAATGTTGACCCCGTACTTGGCGCGCAGTCCGGAAGACTTCACGGGCATGTTGATGAGGTCCGAGTTGCGCATCAGCAGCATTTCCGCAATGCCTATCTCGTCAAACTTCAATTTGCTTTTCAGCATGGAGTCCGTGTCTTCCGATGTCCTCCGGTTGATCATCTCCGCCCCGCATTCCCGCGCGAACCGGTCCACGTCCTCAAACTCCCCCATCACGTAAATGACGTCCCCCCTGGCCACCCGCGTGTCCGAGCCCGCCATGGTCTGGCTGACCGTCTGAAGGAAGGAATGGCGGCTGGAATGCCTGCGGCGCACTTCCACGATGTTCACGTGGTAGCGGTCCGGAATATGAAGGTCATGCAGGGGATTCTCCGTCAGGGCGGAATCCTCCACCACCCGGAGACGGTAAAGATTGTTGATAATCTGGTACTCGTCAATCAACTGGCTGAGAGACTTCCCTTTGGCCTCATGTTCCGTCTTGTCGTCATGATGGCCCAGAAACTTCCTGCTGAGGGGAATCAGCACCAGAACGCCCGTCACGATGCAGACGAGGCCGATGGGAGTGAAGGAGAAAAAGCCCAGCCCCTCCATGCCGGCCTCCTGAAGCTGGTTATTGATGACCAGGTTCGGGGGAGTGCCGATCAGCGTCAGCATGCCGCCCATGCTGCTCGCAAACGCCATGGGCATAAGCAGGCGGCTGGTCTGGATGCCGCCGTCCGCAGCCAGGCTCACCAGAATGGGCAGCATCAGGGCTACCGTTCCCGTATTGCTGACAAACGCGCCTATGCCCGCCGTAACAAGCATGGTCAGCACCAGCAGCCGCAGCTCGCTCTTGCCTGCCAGCTTCATGATCCTGCCGCCCAGCATCTTGGCCAGCCCCGTCCGGAAAATGGCTCCCCCCACCACAAAAAGCCCCACCATCATGACCACGATGGAATTGGAAAACCCGGAAAGCGCCTGGTCCGGGCTTAAAATCCCGAACACGATCAGGCACAGCAGGGAACAGAGCGCGACAATATCCGAACGGATTCTCCCCTGAACGAACAAAACGGCGGATACTCCCAGGATGAGAAGCGTGGTCAACATGTCAATAAGCGGTAGAGGTGAAAATAGGGAAGGAAGTTTCTAACATGTCCCGTACACCTTGTCGATAGGCTGAACAAGTCATCCGCGCAGCATCTTCCGCTTCCCATATCCGGCCAGGGAACGGGCCATGCGCCGCGCGCAGGCCGTACTGTCCCCCGGCGTCATGAATCCGCAACGGCGCGCGCAATAAAAAACGCGCTCCCGGAAAGAACGCGTTTTAAAAAGAAAAGTGGTGGGTAGAGAAGGATTCGAACCTTCGAAAGCGAATGCTAACAGATTTACAGTCTGCCCCCTTTGACCGCTCGGGAATCTACCCACTTGAAGTGATGTGCGGCGAATGTATAGGGATTCCCGCGCCTTAGCAAGTTTTTTTTATAAAAAATGGGTACGTCCATCGGCAGGAAATCCTTATGCCGCAATTCATGCCGCCGGGCAGGAAATGGCACGGTGCCGAAGCACGGAACGCCGCCCTACGGCTCTCCCACATACACCGGAGCGCGGCTGTCCGGGGAATCCGAGTCAAGCTGCTCCAGCTGGGGCAGGATGTTCTCCATGCTTTCCCAGACGGCGGGAACGATTTTAATGCCGGTTCCGGACCGGGCGGCAATCATCAGGGCGTCTGACGGGCGGGCGTCCAGCTCCACCAGCTTGTCCATGACTTCATTGGCGGCCTCCACAGCCACGCGCGCGTAAAAGACTTCATCCTTGCGCCCGTTGATGAGCACCAGCCTTACCCGGCATTCCATGGCGGACAGGAAATGCCCCAGCAGGGAGGACGTATCCGGCCGCACCGGGCGTTCCCCGTTCAGGATGCGCTCCAGCGCCATGCCGTCCGCCAGCTCCATGAAGATAACGCCCACCTTGCCGGACAGCGGATCACGCAGGCATACCCCGGCCCCGGCCCGGGTATAGAGCAGGGCGTACAGTTCCAGGGTGATCAGCTTTTCATCCGGCATTGAGGGAGGAAATCAGATGTTAAAAACCGGGATTGATAACGCGTTCTGTGTAGCGGGCAGCCACCTTCACGTATTTTTCAGCCCATTTGCGGTTGTTGTCCGCAGATTCCGGACCCAGGTCTTTCACCACCTTGGCGGGGGAGCCCAGCACCAGGGAATTGGGAGGAATGACGGTGCCCTTGGTGATTAGCGCACCCGCGCCCACCACGGAGCCTTCACCGATGACCGCGCCGTCCAGAATGATGGAACCCATGCCGATCAGGCAATTATCCTGCACGGTGCAGGCATGCAGGATCACTCCGTGGCCCACGGTCACGTAATTACCCACGTAGCAGCCGAAGTCGTCCGCCAGGTGGATGCAGCTGTTGTCCTGGATATTGGAGTAGTCCCCAATAACGATCTTGTTGATATCCGCGCGCAGCGTGGTATGGTACCAGATGCTGGCGTGTTCTCCAATGGTGACATCTCCGATCAGGTCGGCGCTGTCCGCCACAAAAGCGGTATCCGCCACTTTGGGCCAGAAGTTCGCGTAAGGTTCTCTTGACATACAGGTCATTTATTAGTTGAAGATAAGACAGCATTCCAGCCTAAAAACGTTCATTCCACGGGTATGCCGCAGCCGGAAAGAGGCACGGCCGCCCTTCGCGGAAATGCAGGGGCCGCGGGAGGCGTTGCCGGACTAATTCTCTTCCCTGATGCCCTTCTTGCTGTTCTTCTCCCGCTTTTCCGCATCCTTGCGCAGGGAGGCGGCCTTCTTTTCATTGCCGCCCTTCTCATAATACCCGGCAATCTTCTTCTGGATGGCGACCTCCTTTTTCACCTTGAAATAGTCGTCCGACTTGGTCCGGATATAACGGTTGTACGAAGATTCCGCCTCCTTGGCCAACTGAAGCACGGCCTCCTGGTCCTGGGAAACATACCGGTAATACTGCCCCATCAGCGCCTCAAACACTTCCGCCCGGCGCGCGTAGTCCTTCATGGATTTCCGGTACAGGGAAGCCACCCCGGCCTTGTCCCCGTTCTCCATCAGAATATCCGCCTGCCGCTTGATGGCGGCGGAAGTCAGGTCGCTGCGGCCCTCGTCCGTCTCCTTTTCCAGCTTTTTCAGGTCGCGGGCCACGTTGCGCTTGTTGGTGGAGGCGTCCCGCATGGGGAAAATGTATTCATCCTCCACGCGGGCGGCCATGGCCAGGTAGTCCGGACGGGAGCGGAACTTGCGCTTGATCATCGTAACCAGCGCATCCCATTCCTCCAGCTTCGTGCCGCTTTCCGGGCGGCTCATCAGCGCAATCAGGCGTTCCCAGCCCAGGGGGCTTCCAGGAGTGGCCTGCGTGGCGGCCTCCAGCATCACCCGGACGCAATCCGGCTTCTGCATTTCTTCAAACAGGTCCGCCAGGGAAAGATAATCCAGGGAGCTGTCCAGCCGGGCCCCGTTCACCTTTTTGTCCATGCCCTGCAAAAGGGTGGATTCATGCTTTGATTTGCGGTTGTGCGGATGGGAGAAATGCCCCGTATTATATCCGTACCCGCCATAGGACTGCCAGGTTTCATCCGTCGTCAGCAGATTGATCCAGGCGTGCGGGCCGCGGTTGCCGTCCCCGGTAACGTAGGCGGAGGGGATGCCGTTGCATTTGGCGGTATTTACGGCAAAATAAGCTTGGTCCATGCAGATGCCGCCTTCATCCAGAATCTCCTGGAAGGTATAGTTCGTGTACGGGTCCTTGCCCAGGGCGGCGCGGTCCATCCGGTAGCGGATCATGGAATAGGCCCCGCCCCAGCCCTTCCGGGTAAGACGCACCTTTTTGCGCGCCCAGTCCATCTCCGACCTCGGCAGGCGCACGTCCACCACAAAGAGCAGCTCGGAAGGGCTTAATTTGGTAATATCTGTAAGAAGCTCATGGGCTTCATCCATCTCCACAAAGTACTCGAACACCTGTTCCAGCGTCAGGGGAGTGGTGGAAACACTGGTGGAGGAAGAGGCCCGCAGCCTGGACGGACTGGCGGCTATGCGGGGATCCAGCATGGCGCAGGCCAGCGCCAGGGAGGAATACTTGCTCCGGGGCATGGCGGAGGTTTTCATCCAGAACTCCGCCCACTTCCGCAGAATGCCTCCCCACTGCTCCTTCGGCGTCTGTTCCCGCGCCATCGTGCGCAGGAAAAGCCTCAGGGGATCGGAGGGGTCTGAAAAAAGCCATGGGTAAAAATATCTGGGAGAACTCTCCTTGAGCTGCTCCTGAATGGTTTCCGCTCCCACCTTGCTGATGAGCTGGTATAACTCATTGGCGCGCATGAGATACGGGCTCTGGTCATACATGGACACGTCGAATTTGCCGAATTTAATGACCTTCACGGCGTCCCGTTCCAGATTAGACCGCAGAAAATCAGCGTACAGGTCATAGCGGCCCGTTTCCAGGGCCAGATTGAAGGCGTCCGTAAACAGCTTTCTATTGGCGGCGTTACTGGCCTTCAGGCTGACCAGTAGAACGGGCTTCTTGAAAATCTCCAGCCGCGGGTCTTTCTCCTGAACCACGGGCTCTTCCTTCGGTTCCGCAGGCGCGGGCTTCACCTCCTCCGGCTTCTTTTGCTGCCTTTTTCTGGCGGCTTCTTCCGCGGCCAGGCGTTCCGCTTCCAGCCGGGCTTTCTCAGCCGCCTCCGCACGCGCCCGTTCCTCCGCCGCCCTGCGCGCCGCCTCCAGCTCCGCGGCCTTCCGTGCGCGGGCCGCTTTCGCCTCCGCCTCCTTTCTGGCCGCCAGTTCTGCGGCCTCCGCCGCCCGTTGAACTGAAATGCGGTGGTAAACCACACCGCCGCCGGCAAGCGCCAGCACCAGAATGATGGTCATGATTATTCCCCCGGAGGAAGATTTTTTACGCTTGGGGGAACCGGGACGCAAAGGATTGGCAGGATTCATCGGATACGGGTTGAGAGGGTTGGAGCAGCCTAGACAAGGAAGAAAAAGGTTTTTCAACCTCATTCCGCCTGACATAAAAGCGCATTACCTTTCCCAGGTCAACCTGAAACGCTGGTCTTTTTCATATCCCCCATCCTGCGGAACCTGTTAAGAACCAGTCCTGGCGCTTTTTCCTTGTGTTTTCATAGCCATTTTATAGGATTAAGTTTTCATGCGCTTCCAAAAACATGAAAAAAATACAAGTATCACGCTGATTATCCCATAACCATTGTACGTTTTTTCCCGCCTATGAATATTTCTCATGCCCTCTGTTCCTCTCTTGCCGTTCTCTCCGGAGGCCTCCTCTCCGGAACAGCCCTCAGCGATGACATCATGCTGCCCGCGCCGGACAAAAAGGGCGGCAAGCCCCTCATGCAGGTTCTGAATGAACGGCATTCCACCCGGTCCTTTACAGACAAGCCCATTCCGGTGGAAGTCCTGTCTTCCCTGCTCTGGGCGGCGCAAGGCGTCACCCGGGATGACCCGGACTACCGCACGGCACCGTCCTCACGGAATTCCAATGAAATAGAAATCTACGTCGTTCTTCCGGAAGGAGCCTATCTTTACAAGCCGGAAACCCACAAATTGCATCAAGTCGTCCAGGGTGACATAAGGGCCGCAACGGGAACACAGGACTTCGTGGGCACTGCGCCCCTGAACCTCGTCTATGTGGTGGACCAGTCCAAACAGCCCGGAGACTTTGACGCGAAAAGAAAACAGGTCACCGCCGCCGCGGATGTGGGATTCATTGGCGAAAACGTCTACCTCTTCTGCACCTCGGCGGGGCTGGGCACCGTTTTCCGGGCCATGCTGGATGCCGAATACCTTCAGCGCCGTCTCCGGCTCCCTGTCTTCAAAAAAGTCCTGTACGCCCAGAGCGTCGGCTATCCTTCCAATTCCTGAAAAGGGCCATGAACCGGAAATTCATGGTGCTTGCCGTCCTGGCGGCCTCGTTTTCCCTTGCCTGTGCAGAAACCATGACGGAAGTTCCGAGCCCTGTTGAGATCAAAGACGCCAAAAACTGCTACCGCCTCAGTGCTGACCTGTACCGTTCCGGGCAGCCCGGCAGCCGCGGATTCAAGGCCCTCGAAAAACTGGGGCTCAAATCCGTCCTGAACTTGCGGGAATACCACAGCGACGCCGATGAAGCGGAACACACCGGACTGCGTCTGTACCGCAGGAAGCTGGCGGCCGGAAAAATGTCCCGGGAGGAACTCATGGACTGCCTGCTGGTCATCAGCAGCGCACCCAAGCCCATCCTGGTACACTGCTGGCACGGCTCCGACAGAACCGGCATTGTCTGCGCCGCGTACCGCATCGTCATGCAGGGCTGGACGCCGGAAAAAGCCCTTGAGGAATTGATGGACGAGCGCTTCGGGCACCACCGGTCCTACTACTCCAATCTCGCGGAGCTGGTCAGGACCACGGACTGGAAGGCATTCAAAGAGGAATTCCGGAAAAAACGGCAGGCTCAGGGCGTCTGACCCCAGGCCGCGTTTTCCCCCGTGGGGCGGTTTCATGGAGAAAAAGCCTCTTCCGGACCGCGGGCGGGAAGCCCGGCGGCTTTACCACTGGTTGTCCAGATTTTTGGTATCTATCTTTCCAGGCTCCTTGTTGCGCTCCTTCATGCCGCGGATGGGCTTGGGCTCCTTCTCATGAAGGTCCAGAATATCAATCACGTTCTCTCCCTTTTTCAGGAAGGGCGCCGGAACATACAGCCTTAACTGGGGCCCTACGTTCCAGTACCGCCCCACGTTAATGCCGTTCACCCAAACATACCCCTTGGCATAGCGGGACATATCCAGGAACGTATCCTGCGGCTCATCAATATTCACCACGGCCCGGAAATGCGCGCCTTCCCGTTTTGCGGAAGGGCCTTTTCCCCTGGGGGCCCGGACAATGGAGGCGGCTTTCAGGGGAAGCGCCCTCACCGTCCAGTTCTTCAGCTCACGCTTTCCCAGCTTCACGTCTCCGTGCAGCCCCTTGCGGTCGCTCTCCATGCTGATGTGGAAATTGATATGGCCCATGGCCTCCACCAGGATTTCCAGCGTTGCGGGTTTCTTGCGTTCCGGCAGTTCCAGGCTCTTCTGCCCCAGGCGGCGGTCCAGCGTGCCTGCCAGTTCCCCGTTCAGGTATACCTGGGCATAATCATTCACATTGCTCAATTCCAGCTTTTCAGCCGGACCGGCGGGAACCGTAGTGCTGTAAATGGCCATCCCCTGGTTCTGGTTCCACTGCTCAAAATAGGGGGGCTGCGGGAATTTGGACCGGAAGGGCCTGGGCAGGTTCTCCCAGAGCCCGGCATGCACCACGGGCGTGAACTCCGGAATCTCCATGGCCGGAATATCCGCGGGAGGTTCAGGCACGGCGGTGTCCGCGGGCAGTTTTTCCAGGATAATTTCCCTCATCCGGGTGTAATACTCATTCATCCGGCCCTGCTCATCCACGGGAGAACCGTAATCGTAACTTGTAACATCCGGCTGGTATTGTCCCGGCCCACCGTTGTTGGCCCCCGCCGTGAAGCCGAAGTTGGTGCCTCCGTGAAACACGAACAGGCTGAAGGAACGTCCCTTGTCCATAAACCAGCGGACGTGGTTGACGATTTCCGGAGTGGGCGCCCAGTTCCCTTCCCCCCAGTGCCGCAGCCAGCCCGGATACGTTTCCGAGGAAAAGACGGGAACGCCCGGATTGCACTTGTTGGCCACGTTCCAGTGCCCGTCGTTCAGGCCCGGGTCCAGCCCCACGGCCACGCCGGGCAACACAACGCCCTTCAGGTAATGTTCTCCCGCGCCGTCAGACGTGTAAAAGGGGCCGAACCCCTTTTTGGTCCAGAACGCCTTCAGCCATTCCATGTACTTGCGGTCCTTCCGCTGGTAGCTGCCGTATTCGTTTTCAAGCTGGGTCATCAGGATGGGACCGCCGTTCTTCACTAAAAACGGCTCCGCCACACGCGCCACCGCCTCCAGGTAACGCGTCTGCGCCTTCATGAATTTGGAGTCTTCCGTGGTTCTCAACCTGGCTTTGGGATCCTTCAGCAGATAATGGGGCAGGCCTCCCATATCCCACTCCCCGCACACATAGGGGCCCGGGCGGAACAGAACCCACATGCCTTCCTCCTGGCAAATCTTGAGAAACTCACCCAGGTCACGGTTGCCCGTCTTGAAATCAAAGCTGCCGTCCGGCTGCTCATGGTCATTCCAGAACACGTAAAACGCAATGGTGTTCAGGCCCATGGCCCGCGCGGTCCGGATGCGGTGCCTCCAGTATTCCCTGGGAATGCGCTGGGGGTGCATCTCCGCGCCACGGATCTGGAACGGCTTCCCGTTCAGCATGAACTCCTGATTCCCTTCCCCGCCGAACTTGAACACGGCGGGAGCACCCCCGGAAGGAGCGGGCTTCTGCACATTCTGGACGGCCTCGGGCCCGGCCCAGGCGAGAGCTCCCACTCCGGCGGCCATCAGGGCGGCGGCACACCTGAACCCATATTGCTTCATCATGATGAACTGTTAATCCATTTGAAGACGGTTGCCAATCACAATTTCACATATGCTCCCGCACCTGCGGGCCGGCGGCCCTTTTCACGACAAATTCCTCCCGTGGCGGAGCTTGCAATCATGTCATACGCCCGCCTTCCTTTGCGCGGATGCCGGAAGCCGGGTGTCTAAATTCAGCGATATGAAAACGATTGTTCTTCTGCGCCATGGAGAAAGCACGTGGAACCGTGAAAACAGATTTACCGGATGGACGGATGTGGACCTGACGGAACGGGGGGTGGAGGAAGCGTACCACGCGGGCGACCTGTTAAAAGAGAAGGGGCTGGCCTTTGACCAGTCCTATACCTCCTATCTCAAGCGTGCCGTAAAGACGCTCAACTGCGTGCTGGACCGCCTGGACCAGGACTGGCTTCCCGTCGCCAAAAGCTGGCGGCTCAATGAAAAGCATTACGGCATGCTGCAGGGATTGAACAAAAGTGAAACGGCTAAAAAATACGGAGACGAGCAGGTGCTGGTCTGGCGGCGCAGCTATGACGTGGCCCCGCCGCCCCTGGCGGAGGATGATCCCGCCAACCCCAGATGGGACCCCCGCTACAAAGGCGTGCCCGCCGGAGAGCTTCCGCGGACGGAATCCCTGAAGGAAGCCATTGACCGCATGATGCCCTACTGGGAGGGAACCATCCTGCCCTCCCTCCGGACGCTGGACAACATCCTGATTGTAGCCCACGGCAACACCCTGCGCGGCATGATCAAGTACCTGAAACACATTCCCAATGAACAGCTTCTTTCCCTGAACCTGCCCACCGCCATTCCCTGCGTGTTTGAATTTGACGATTCCATGAACCTCAAGAAAGACTATTTCCTGGGGGATCCGGATGAAATACGTAAACGCATGGAAGCCGTCGCCAGCCAGGGGCAGGCAGCTAAAAAACCATAGGCCACTCAACCCTTTTTCCTTCCACATGACCCACCCATCCTGCCGCATTGCGTTTTTTGACGCCAAACCCTACGACCGGGACTCCTTCAACCCGATCAACGAGCGCGATTTCCATTATGACATCCGCTACTTCAAGGGGCACCTCACTCCGGACAGCGTTCCGCTGACGCGCGGCATGGACGTGGCGTGCATTTTCGTCAACGATACGGCGGACAGGGAAGTAATCCGGAGCCTGAAGGAAAACGGCGTGAGGCTGCTGGCCCTGCGCTGCGCCGGATTCAACAACGTGGACCTGAAAGCGGCGGAAGATGAGGATTTGCCCGTCGTGCGGGTTCCCTGGTACTCCCCTTACGCGGTGGCGGAACATGCCGTAGCGCTGATGCTGGCCCTGAACCGCAAGATACACCGCGCCTACTGGCGCACCAGGGACGGCAATTTCTCCCTGCACGGCCTGATGGGCTTTGACATGAACGGAAAAACGGCCGGAATCATCGGCACGGGTAAAATCGCCAGAATCCTCATCCGCATCCTCAAGGGCTTCGGCATGAACATCCTGGCTTATGATCCGTACCCTGACCAGCGCTTTGCGGAAGAAGCCGGCATCACGTACACCACGCTGGACAACCTTTACGCTCGCTCCGACATCATCTCCCTGCACTGCCCCCTCACCCCGGAAACGGAATACCTGATCAACGCGGACTCCATCGGCAAAATGAAGGACGGCGTCATGATCATCAACACGGGGCGCGGCAAGCTGATCAACACGGAGATGCTGATTGACGGCCTGAAATCAAAGAAAGTGGGCTCCGCCGGCCTGGACGTGTACGAAGAGGAAGGGGAATATTTTTATGAAGACAAGTCAGACAGAATCATTGATGATGATACCCTGGCGCGGCTGCTCTCCTTCAACAACGTCATCCTGACCTCCCACCAGGGCTTCTTCACGAAGGAGGCCCTGCACAATATTGCGGAAGTCACCCTGCACAACATCCGGGATTTTCTGGAAGGCAAACCCTTGGAAAACCGGGTCAGCCTCCACCAGGAAAAAGCATGAGGCCGGGCTGAAAAGCCCGGTTTCCCGATACTCTACCGGATGGGAACGTCATAAAAAACGGTTTCATACCCCTGCTTCTCCATCATCTCCCGGCGTACCACGCGCATCACGTTCCCTTCATAATCCCAGCCCCCCAGCCACCACACCACGTTGTAAATGGCCGGGGCCCGGTACACGCATTCCACGGAAATCTCCGGAAGGGAGGCCTCCGCCGTACCTTCATCCGTGTTGGAAACCTCATACTCATGCCTAACGACCCGGTAAAGCAGCAGGGTCGCCGTGTGGCCGTCCAGATGGTTGATTACGATGAAGTAATCTTCCTCCGGCAGGGGAACCAGCTCCATCCAGCGCCGGTTGGCCGCCAGGCAGCTTTCTTCCGCCCCGCTGGAAAAAATCACGGCTCTCATACCATTCGGCAACGATTCCGAACGAATCCGGTACCCATCCCCGGCAATCTCCTTCAGCAGGGCGGCCGGAACCACAGCGGCGGCAGGATTTTTCTTCATGTATTTCTCCTGCAAAGCAGGCGCCATATCCGGGATGGAGGGAGGCGTGCCTTCCGCTCTCTTTAAATTTTTAAAAACGGCCCGGCAAATTTTATCCGCCTTTTCCGGGTTTTCATACGTCTCCCCCGGCAGCAGGGCGTTCCGGAGCACGCCAGCGGGCAGGGAGCCGGAAAACAACAGCCGCGAACCGACTGGAACCACGGGTTTCCGGGCATTCTGAAATAATTGCCTCTCCAGGGAAACGGAACAGCCGTTGAGCTGGAAAAACAGCTCCGCAGCAATCCAGTCCGTTCCCGCTTTCCCCTTCACACCGGGCCAGCTGTTTGCGGCCACGTCCTTCACCTGCACCAAACAGGGAACGGACGCGTTTTCCCGTTCTCCGGGAGGCAGGCTTTCCATATAGGCTTCCACACGGGCCGCCGCAGGGGACAGGAGCGTTTTTCCGGGCCTGATCAGAGGCTGCTCAAAAGGCTCCCGGTCAAAGTCGGACAGCGTTTTTTCAGCCTTCAGCACTCCCGCTCCCATCCCGGACAGGAGGAAAATCAGCAAATAATAATTCTTCATCATCGTAGTTGGGGTTACGCCGGACCACTGTCCGGCTATCATTGATTAAAGGCTTCTGATGCATTGAGGACAAGCAGATTTTTATCTTTTTCCTCCTCTGCCTCCGGCTTGGAATCTCCAGAAAATTCCGTGCCGGACCACGGCGCTTCCCTTCCGCCCAAAAATCCCTTTCCTGGAGCCTTCACCACGGGGATTCTGCGGATGGCCATGCAGCCGTTCCACCCTTGGAGCCGGGAAAAATACGGAAAAATCTTCCACTTTTTTATTGACCGCAACGGTATCTTGAAGGACAAGACCTGAGAAGATTCATCTCTGTTTCTCAACTATCAACACCCATATCCAACATGAAACTGCTCTTCCTTCTCCATGCCTCCCTTCTTCTTTGCATGACCGCCCAGGCCAAATTCCCGGCGGACGGTTTGGTTAAAACGGCATCCTCCGGCATTGTCCAAGGGAAAGCCATCCTGATGAAGGCTGAAGACGCGGAGCTTTCCAAAAGCAAGCTGGCAAAAATACAGTCCAGCAAATTCATTGCCGGCATGGCGGAAAAAGACTCCGGCGCCAGTTGGGAAGTCAACGTGGCGAATGACGGGGAATACGTCATTGAAGTCTGGTACACGTTCCCTTGGACAGCTTCCGCCACCGCCCAGTATGAGTTGAAATGCGGCGGCAGCGCCCCCTTCCTGTGGAACGTGCCCACCTCCGGCGGCGGCACGGCAGACGGAGGCATCTACCACCTGGGCCGCATGAACCTGGCCAAGGGCAAGCAAACCTTCACGCTGAAGAAAAAAGGAAGGGACGGCATTTACGTCCGCTATATCCGGCTGATTCCCACCGCCATTTTCCCGGTAGTCCGGGCCGCCGCGAGCGGCAAAATCACGCTTCTGCCTGAAAACTGCCTCGTCACCCGCGCCCTGGCAAAAGACATGGGGAAATTCACCGTCCTGTCCCACTTCAATTCCGTCAGCTGGGACATTTACACCAAAAAAGGCGGCACCTACACGGTCACGACGGATTACGCCATTGCGGACGCTCCCTCCACCCTGTTCAAGCTGGGTTATTCCGTCAATGACCAATTGACGGAATTCACCTTCCCGGGCACCGGGGGCTGGTCCCGGTTCGTCAAATACTCCCCCGGCACCATCACGCTGCCGCCGGGAAAATGCACTCTGACCGTCAAGGGAATCACCAGCGGGGCGGAGACGAAATCCGTGGTGCTCACGCCCGTTCCGTAAGTCCCCCCGGACCGTTTTTGCAGGAACCTGTTCCCCACTCCGGAAAAGGGGACTGCGAAAATCCCTCTCCATTTCTTCATTTTTCTTTACCTCTCTTCCTCCCTGTGGAATATAGGAGGCGGTCTGCCCGCCTGCCGGGCGGGCCGCTACAGCACAGCCCCGCACCGGGATCTTTTCCGCAGGAAGGGCCCTTCCGGCACCGCGGCTGCGCGCCACGCAAATATCATCCATCTTTCTGCAAGCACGATCATTTTTTGCCGTACTTTATACCATGAGCGCTCCGGTTCCCCTCTCTCCATCCGTCCTGGCTCCCAAACCGCATTATGCCGCCCTGGACGGCCTGCGCGGCGTGGCGGCCGTCATGGTGGTCCTGTTCCACATGTTTGAAGGGAGCACAAAGGACTTCCAATTCCATACGGACCAGATCATCAACCACGGCTACCTGGCTGTGGACTTTTTCTTCATGCTCTCCGGGTTCGTCATCGGATACGCCTATGACGACCGCTGGGGAAAAATGAGCCTATGGAACTTCTGCAAGCGAAGGCTGGTGCGACTGCAGCCCATGGTAGTCATGGGCATGCTGCTGGGAGGCATCCTCTTCTACTTCCAGGGCTCCGAGATTTTTCCCAACCTGGCGCAAACTCCCGTGTGGAAAATGCTGCTGGTCATGACCGTGGGGTTCACCCTGCTGCCCGTGCCCGTCTCCCTGGACATCCGGGGATGGACGGAAATGCACCCCCTGAACGGTCCGGCCTGGTCCCTCTTCTTCGAATAC
The DNA here is from genome assembly GCF_018709685.1 of Akkermansia muciniphila. Taxonomy (GTDB): domain Bacteria; phylum Verrucomicrobiota; class Verrucomicrobiia; order Verrucomicrobiales; family Akkermansiaceae; genus Akkermansia; species Akkermansia muciniphila_E. The sequence continues at coordinate 86,742 of NZ_JABDHQ010000001.1, read as the reverse complement.
ATCGCCAACATCCTTTACGCCGTGCTCATCAGGAAATTCACCAGCAGATGGCTGGCGGTCCTGGTATTCCTGGCGGGATGCGCCCTCATCCACCAATGCTACACGCAGGGCAACAACATCGGCGGCTGGACGCTGGACGTGGAACAATGCCGCGTGGGCCTCACGCGCCTCATGTTCCCCTTCTTCGGCGGGCTGCTCCTGTTCCGGCTGTGCAAGCCGGGACGGATCAGGCACGGCTTCTGGTGGTGCAGCCTGCTTCTGGCGGCGGCCCTGGCCATGCCGCATGTGGGCGGCGCGGAAAATTTCCACCTGAACGGCCTGTATGACGCCTTCTGCATCATCATCATCTTCCCGGCGGTGGTCTTCATGGGGGCCAGCGACATCCCCGGAGACATCTCCTCCCGGGCCAGCCGCTTCCTGGGAAACATCTCCTACCCCCTTTACATCACCCACTATCCCATTGTCTACATCTACCTGGCATGGGTGCACGACGCGGAAGTCCCCTTTTCCCGGGCTCTCCCCGTGGCGGTGGGCGTCCTCTTCCTCTGCATTGCCGTGGCCTACGGGTGCCTGAAGCTCTATGACGAACCCGTGCGTGCGTGGCTCTCCAGGCGCGTGCTCGGCCGCCGCGCTCCGGAACCTCCCAAGGCGTAAACGGAGCCCCCGCAGACTCCCGGAAAAACAAACGGGAGCATCCCGGACAAACATCTGCCTTGCCCCCGGCGCGGCCCAGCCGGATACTGGCGGCGGCCGTCCATGGAAAAATTGCAGACATCCTCAAAAGCGCTGCGCTACCTGCCCTTTCTGGTGGCATCCGCATTCTTCATGCAGATGCTGGACGCCACTATCCTGAACACGGCCATTCCCACCATCGCCCGGAGCTTCCACAGCCACCCGCTCCAGCTCCATTCCCTGGTAACGGCCTACATGCTCACCGTCTGCGTCCTGATCCCGGCCTCCGGGTGGATTTCCGACAAGCTGGGCTCCCGCCGCACCTTCCTCTTCGCCATCTCCGTCTTCTCCGCGGGGTCCCTGCTCTGCGCCCTCTCCACCTCCGTTCCCATGATGACCGCCTGCCGCGTCATCCAGGGAATCGGGGGCGCCTTCCTGATGCCTGTGGGGCGGCTCGTGGTTCTTCGCTCCTACCCGCGCTCCATGTTCGTGAACGTCCTGAACATCGTGACCATTCCGGCGCTGCTGGGGCCGCTCCTGGGTCCGGTGCTGGGCGGCATCATCGTCCAGTACGCCTCCTGGCACTGGATTTTCCTGATCAACATTCCGGTGGGCCTCGCGGGCCTGTGGGCCACCTGGAAAATCATGCCGGACCTGAAAGCCGTCCGGGAACAGGGATTTGACTGGCCCGGGTTCCTCCTCTTCTCCTCCTCCGCCGTGCTGGTCACCATGGGCCTCTCCGCCACAGGAGGCACGGAAGACAGGGAACGCATGATCCTGCTCATGTCTGCCGGAGGCGTCCTTCAGCTCCTGTACTGGGTGCTGGCGTTCCGGTCAAAGGCGCCCCTCTTCAGCCCCGCCCTGTTCCGCATCAGGAACTTCGCCATCGGCATTGCGGGCAACATCGTCTGCCGGCTGGGCGGAAGCTGCCTGCCTTACCTGATTCCGCTCTTCTTCCAGGTGGTGCTGGGCTACTCAGCCCTTCAATCCGGCATGTCCCTGATCCCCCTGGCGCTGAGCAACCTGCTGGCAAAGACGGTCGCGCCGCGGCTGCTCGGCAAATTCGGCTACCGGAACATCATGGTGGTCAACACCTTTACTATCGGAGCCCTGCTGGCGGCGTTCTACTTCGTCGGCCCCGGCACCAGTGAACTCACCCTGCTGGGCATGCTGGCTCTGCTGGGGGGAGCCAACTCCATTCAATTCACCTGCATGAACACCCTGACGCTGATCGACCTTCCCAACTCGGACGCCAGCAGCGGCAACTCCCTGCTCTCCACCATCATGCAATTATCCATCGCCGTCAGCATCGCCGCAGCTTCCCTGCTGCTGGACAGCTTCGGCGGCCACTCGGCCACGTCCGGAACAGCCGTGGAAGCCGCCTTCCACGCCACCTTCGTCACCATTGGCATCACGGCGGCGGCCAGCTCCTTCATCTTTGCCCTGGTGGACAAGGACAAGGGCATTACCCGCAAACGGAAAAAAGCGGCCTGATGCCGGAGAGGCGCGCCCGTTCAGGAACAGGAAACGCTCTCTCCCGTATCAATGGAGCAGCACTGCGCAAACTGGGCGCGGGACTCTTCCAGGGTGATCGGCTTCTTATCCGCCCCCAGGGCCACGTAAACCAGCTCCGCTTCCGTAATCTTGGCAATGTTGTTGCAGAGCTTCGTCAGGCGTTCCGCGTACACCTCCACCTTCACCGTGACGGAAGTGCGCCCCACCTTGAGAATCTCCGTATAAAAGGAAACTATATCCCCCACCAGCACGGGAGCTTCAAACGTCAGGCTGCTGACCGCACGCGTCACAATATAGCGGCTCAGGGCATAACGCATGGCCGTATTGGCGCCCGCAAGGTCCACCTGGCTCATCACCCAGCCGCCGAACACTTCCCCGCTCTGATTGGTATCCGCGGGCATGGGCTCCACGCGCAAGGCGGGAATGCGGTCTTCCGGAAGCTGGGCATGTTGATAGGTACTTTCCATAAATAAGAATAATTATAAATTAATGCAGTTATGCTTATCCATCCCGGCCCTCTTGTAAAGAGCAAAAAGCGGAAGCGGCGCAGGCCGCTCCCACGGTTTCCTTCCCTGTGCGGATCATCCCGGCCTGCATGACTGGTACAACAGACGCCGGAACTTTCCGTTCCATTCAAAATGAGAAAAAGAAAAAGGCATTCTTCTGCCGGACACGCGGATTTGTGCGTCTTATTCCCGCCATTTTTCACCATGGCGGCGGACAGGGTTGTCTATTCCTTATGGACCGTGATCGAGAACCCAAAACGAAAGAAGTGGACGGGGAAGAATGGCCTGCTTCCGACTTCGCGTACGTGCCGGACCCTGAAAAGCCTTCCACCTGGAAACTGCCTATCTTCAACATGCACCACGTTGGAGGAGCCCTGGCCGCCATGACCAGCGATTACCGCGGCAATCCCGTGGAAATCCCGGAAGAGGACCGCCAGGCCGTCATGGACAAAATCCTGGCCCGTAAAGCGGAACTGGAACGGGAAAAAAAGTAACTGCACTTTTCTTCCTTAACCGGAACACAGCAGGGGACGAGTAATTTTCCACCTTTTACTTCCTTTATTTTTTACGTCCGGCAGGGTAAAACCCGCCGGATTTTTTGTGCCCGTTTCCCGGCGTGCAAAGATTTCACGATACCACCGCGCTGCAAGGGCCAGGAAACTCCTCCTTCCCATATTTTTTGCCTTTGCGGGTGTAATGGCATGGAATTCCAGCGGCGGCTGTGGTAGGATTTCCGTGTTCCATCATCCTTGGAAAAAGGAAGCAGCACGGGGCATTAAGACATTCTCCCCCTGAAAACGGCGTCCATTCTTCGGCAAAGCCGGAACCCGCAGCGCCATTTCCTCCCCTTAAACGTAATCCGCATGACAGGAGAAAAAGTCAAAAGATGCCTCTGGTTATTCTGGATCAACCTGTTCATCGGGGCTTTCACCTTTGGGGGCGGCTACATTGTCGTTCCCATGATCAGCAAGTACTTTGTCCGGAAAAAACGGTTGTTTTCCAAGGAGGAGCTTCTGTCCATGGCCGCTATCGCGCAATCTGCGCCCGGGGCCATTGCCGTCAACCTCTCCGCGCTGGCGGGGCACCGGACCGCAGGCATGGCCGGCGTAGTATCCAGCTGCCTGGGAGCCGTCATTCCGCCGCTGATCATCCTCTCCATCGTATCCGTCTGGTATGACGCCTTCAGCTCCAATACCGCCGTGGAAGCGGTGCTGCGCGGCATGCAGGCGGGCGTGGCGGCGCTCATTGTGGACATTGTGGCGGACATGTGGCAGATGATTCTCCGCAGAAAATCCGCCCTGCTGAATGCCCTGGTGCCGGGCGCGTTCCTGGCCAGCTTCGTCTTCCGTCTCAACATCGCCGCCATTCTGGCCGTGTGCTGCGTCCTGAGCCTCTGGCACGTCTGGAGAACGCTGGGAAGGAGGGCCGGATGATGCAGGCGCTCTGGCAGCTTTTCAGCGTCTTTCTCCAGATCGGCGCGTTCAGCATCGGGGGCGGCTATGCCGTCATCCCCATGATCCGGGACCAGGTGGTGATTCACCAGGGCTGGATTACGCAGAAGGTCTTTACGGATATTATCACCATCTCCCAGATGACGCCGGGGCCGCTGGCCATCAACACCTCCACCTTCGTGGGGCTGCAAATCGCCGGCATTCCCGGAGCCGTGGCGGCCACCCTGGGATGCATCATTCCCGGCGTGGCCGCGGCGCTGCTGCTGCACCTCTTTTTCCAGAGGCACAAAAGGTCCGCTTACGTCTCCGGGGTTCTGGAAGGCTTGAAAGCAGCTTCCGTGGGACTGATCATGTCCGCCGGGGGCACCATCCTGATGCTGACCTTCTGCGGCACCTTTGACTGGCACGCCATCACGGAGGTGGATATTCCGAGCATCATCCTTTTCGGCGCGGCCCTGTTCATCCTGCGGAAATGGAAGATGAACCCCATCCTGCTGATGAGCCTGACGGGATTGGCCGGATATTTTATTTACGGATTGTCCTGAAGCAACCGCCCTGCCGGTTGACCTTCCGGCCGGTAATTTTTCCTGATAACAAATTGGAGAAATTTAAAAGTATTCAAGGAAGAGCGGGATTGGAAAGTTTTATCCTGATCAAGGGGAATATTATTCAGAATAACATTATATCCATGAATATCAATGACATGTTATCATAAAAACCCGTCTTCCCCTGAACGGATAACGCGGGCTCCGGTCATCACGGAGAAGAGAAGCGGAACACCGGAGAAGAAATGCAGCCGCCAGGCAGGAATATTCATTCTTCCCGGCAGTACCGCGCCAACAGCACGATTAATGAAAAAATGAGCACAAAAGATATTCGCAAGATGCAGGACCCCCGCCATGAATTCCACCGGGAAGGGTATGAAAAACAGCAGCAGGAAGCCCCCGGCCTGCAATCCGAAATGAAGCCCGTGCCGGACGCCGGGGAAGAAAGCTATCAGGGTACCGGCAAGCTCCGCGGCCGGAAGGCCCTGGTCACGGGCGGGGATTCGGGCATAGGCCGCGCGGCCGCCATTGCCTATGCCCGTGAAGGAGCGGATGTGGTCCTGAATTATCTTCCGGAAGAACAAAGCGACGCGGAGGAAGTGGCGGAACTGGTCAGGAAGGAAGGGAGAAAGGCCGTTCTGCTGCCCGGAGACCTCAGCGATGAATCCTTCTGCAAGCAACTCATCAGGGACGCCCTGGAAAAACTGGGCGGCCTGGACATCCTGGCGCTGGTGGCCGGCAAGCAGGTGGCCGTGGAAGACATTCAGGACATTACCACGGAGCAGTTGACCAAGACATTTGAAGTGAACGTCTTCTCCCTGTTCTGGATTGCCAAGGCCGTCCTCCCCCACCTCAAGCCCGGGGCGAGCATCATCACCTGTTCCTCCATCCAGGCCTATCAGCCGGGCAAAAACCTGATTGACTATGCCTCCACGAAAGCGGCCATCATCGCCTTCAGCCGCGCCCTGGCCAAGCAGGTGGCCTCCAAGGGAATCCGGGTCAATGTGGTGGCGCCGGGCCCGGTCTGGACGCCCCTGCAGGTGACGGGAGGCCAGCTTCAGGAAGACCTGCCGGAATTCGGCCAAAAAACGCCTCTCAAGCGCGCCGGGCAGCCTGTGGAACTATCCGGACTGTACGTCTTCCTGGCGTCCCAGGAATCCAGCTTCATCACTGCGGAAGTCTTCGGCGTCACGGGAGGAATGCACCTGTCCTGAGGCGGACATCCGCGGAACCGGGAAAGGATGGGAGCCGCTTTACCCCCGCAGGCGCCTGTCTTTCCGGCAGAGCTGGACCCTTGGCCTTCTGTTCCCTTCCCGGGTTCCGGGGAGGGACGCTCCCGCCGTTCCGGAGCAAGCCCCGGCGGCATGAATTCCCTCTCAAATCAGGCGAATCCCATCAGGCGCGCCGTTCCCGCCACCAGAATGCACATGGCAACGCCGCAGACCGTCGGGATGGCAAAGGCAAGCAGGGCCCACTTCCATTTGCCCGTCTCCTTGCGGACCGTAAGAACGGCGGTGGAACACGGCCAGTGCATCAGGGAAAACAGCATGGTGCACAACGCCGTCACCCAGGTCCAGCCGTTGTCCGTCAGGAGGGATTTCAACTGGTTCATGTCATCCATGTCCATCATGTTGTCGGAAGCCAGGTACCCCATGATGATCAGGGGAAAGACGATTTCATTGGCCGGAATGCCCAGAATAAACGCCATCAGGATCACGCCGTCCAGCCCCATGAGGCGCCCGGCGGGGTCCAGCCACTGCGTGCCGTGCACCAGCAGGCTGGCGTCTCCCAAACGGATATTAGCCATCAGCCAGATAACGATCCCGGCGGGAGCCGCCACCATCACCGCGCGCCACAGGACGGTCAGCGTCCTGTCCATGAAGGAGCGGACAATCACCTTCCCGATCTGGGGCTTGCGGTAGGGGGGCAGTTCCAGGGTAAAGGAGGACGGAGTCCCCTTCAGGATCGTATGGGACAGCAGGGCCGTCACGGCAAACGTCATCCCCACGCCCAAGCCGATCAGAAGCACCAGCCCCGCAACGGAGGCCAGCGGCTGCAACCCGGATGCTACGGACCCGGCAAAGAACATGGTCATGAGCGCGATCAGCGTGGGGAACCTGCCGTTGCAGGGAACAAAGTTGTTCGTCAAAATGGCGACGAGCCTTTCCCGCGGGGAATCAATAATCCGGCATCCCGTGATTCCCGCCGCATTGCACCCGAACCCCATGCACATGGTCAGCGCCTGCTTGCCGCAGCCGCAGCACTTCTGGAACACCTTGTCCATATTAAACGCCACCCGGGGCAGATAGCCGGAATCCTCCAGCAGCGTGAACAGGGGGAAAAAGATGGCCATGGGGGGCAGCATCACGGAAACGACCCATGCCACCACGCGGTAAACGCCCAGTACCAGCACGCCGTGCAGCCATTCCGGAGCATGCGCCAGGCGGAACAGGGCCGTCAGGGCCTCCTGGCCTTCCCCAAGCAGGTTCGCCAGCCACTGGGAGGGGTAATTGGCCCCCACAATGGTAATCCAGAAAATGAGCACCAGCAGGACGAACATGAGAGGATAGGCCGTCCACCGGCCCATCAGCACCTTGTCAATGCGCCTGTCGCGCCCCAGGCCCCCGCCGTCCGGCAGGATGACCACTCCCTGGCACAGCCGCTCCGCCCGTTCCACAAAGGCGGCCGCCACACGGTCGCCGAAAGATTCGCCGGAAGAGGGATCCGCCGCGGACGCCTCACGGAGGATGTCCTCCACCTCCTTCTCTTTCCTTAAATCATTTCCCGCATATTGCGCCAGAAGCCCGAGCGTTCCTTCATCCCCCTCCAGCAGCTTGACGGACGCCCAGCGTGCTTCCAGGCCGTTCAGGGAACAGCCGGAAACGGCGGCGTCCAAACGCTCCAGCCACGGTTCCAGGTCCTTCCCGTAGGACAGGTGGCGGGAGGGGCGCCTTTCTCCGGACCACGCCATCCGCTGCACCGTCTCCGCCAGGACCTTCAGCCCCTCCCCCCTGGCGGCTGCCGCCGGAACCACGGGCACTCCAAGACGCTCTTCCAGAAGAGGACAGTTGATGCGGATGCCCTTGCGCCGGGCCTCATCCATCAGATTGACGCAGACCACCACATTTCCCGTCGTTTCCATGACCTGGAGGGCCAAATTCAAATCCCGCTCCAGATTAGTGGCGGAACAGACCACGATGACGGCATCCGCATGGCCAAAACAGATGAAATCCCGCGCCGCCTCCTCATCCGAAGAACAGGCCAGCAGGGAATACGTGCCCGGCGTATCCACCAGCAGGTACTCCCGCGAACCGCGCCCCACAATACCCTCCGCACGGACCACCGTCTTTCCGGGCCAGTTCCCGGTATGCTGGCGCAGCCCCGTCAGCGCGTTGAACACCGTGCTTTTCCCCACATTGGGAGCGCCCGCCAGCGCCACAACAGGCATGCGCTTTTCCGCCGGACCGCAAGAGCCGTCCCGTTCCTCTTCACTATTCGGACTCACCGGGTCTCCTTCATTGGCTGGTTTCAGGCGGACTTGACGGTAATCAGTTCCAGATCGGAAGACCTGAACGCCATCACCGTTCCGCGCACAAGAAAGGCAACGGGGTCCCCGAACGGCCCGCGTTCCAGGCATTCCACCCTGGTTCCCGGAATCATGCCTATATCCATCAACCGCCTTCTCAGGCGGCTTTCCACTCCCAGAGACTCAATCCTGGCGGCTTTTCCTTCAGGCAACTGGTTTAATGTCATGGTCAGTTTATCCTTTCTATTAATTGTTCATGCAGAAATTTCCACAAGGATGGCATCAGCGGCGGCTACCGGCAATTCCAGCCGGCGCCCTTCCTGGGCTTCCACCAGAAACGCGCCGCAATGCGCGCCTTCTTCCAGGAGAGCCACTTTTTCATGAAGGCGAATGCCGCAGGAGGCGAGAAGCTCCAGCAGTTCCTTTGACTCCGGCACACGCCTGACCACCGCCGGAATCCCTGCCGGAAGGTCAGACAGCCGGGAAAGCGGCCCTTCCTGCGGTCCCTGCTTCTTCCTGCCCGGTATCTTTCTCCCGTGGGGGCACATCTCCGGGTAACCCAGAAAACGGTCCAGCTTTTCCATCAACTGCGGTGAAGCCGCATGTTCCAGCTTTTCCGCTTCCTCATGCACGTCCCCCCACGCATATCCCAGATGGTCTACCAGGAAAACCTCCCACAGCCGGTGAATGCGCACCAGCCGCACGGCGGCTTCCTCCCCTTTCCGCGTCAGGCGGATGGAGCGTTTCTCCACGCTTTCCACCAGGCCTTCCTTTTCCATCTTCCGGATAATTTCACTGACGGAAGCGGCGGAAACGCCCAGATCATCCGCAATATGCCTGTTGCTGACGCGCTCCGCATTCTGCTGGAGTCTGGCAATCGCTTTTAAATAATCTTCACGGCTGCTGGTCATGGCGCTGATGCTTTCCTTCGTTATAAGGTATACCTAACAAAATGCCGTTTCGCTCAAATAAAAAAGATTCTCCCGTGTCAGCAAGGCCATTTTCCATGCGGAAAATGACTGTGGGCAGCCGGCGGACGGGAATAAGGCGGCACGCGTCATTGCCGGGCTGTTCCTGAACGGCACTTCCCTGCCCGGCATCTTTGAACCGTCCCTTCCGGAGAAGGAAAAACAGGACCGTTCCTGAACAGGGGCCCCGTTAAAAGCCATCCCCGGTTGATGGAAAATCCCTCCCCGGCGGCATAAACACAGTCCCCTGCTTACCTTTTCAATTCCTCCGCAATTCTGCCGAGGTTTTTTTCCGTTGCCGTCCTCAATTTGTCCTGCTGTTTCCAGTACCACGCCGTTCTCTCGGATACTCCGGCCTGCTCCGCCAGCCAGCGCACGGCGCCGCTCGTGTCACAGCCCGTTTTCTTCCGGATGGCTTCCAGCAATTGAGTGACATCTTTGTTCATGGACTGGCGTCATTTTGATTCCCACGCCCGGCTGAATTCGCTGTCATGAAACAGGGCGGCAATACCGCTGAGCTGCTTGAGGCGCAGCAGTTCCGCCGCGTCCATGCCCAGGTTTTTAAGTATCCACGCATCCGACATGCCCGCTTCCGTCAATTCCCGGATAATGTTGGTCATGAGTTCGATATTATGAGAGCCACGGGCACGGTTGTGCCTGATGGTGGAGGCCATGCGGTTTCCAAGGGGCTTGTCGATAACGGCCACCGGCACCATGCCTTCCTCCCGCTCGTAGATATCGCGGTGTATTTTCATGATCTGGCAGCGGTGGAACCCGTCAACGATTTCATAGGTGCCGTCCTCCAGTTTATAACAGACAATCGGCATCGTATAGCCGTCTTCCTTGATGCTCTGGTAAAGCAGCTTCATTTCGGGGGGAGCCACACTGTTCGGGTTGTAGGCATTGGAGCGGATTTGGTCCAGCGGAACACGCCGGATCCTGTAGACGGGGGATGGAGAAGAGGTGTTCATGAAATATTGCGGTATTTGTTGACGGCGGCACGGCGCCGGGCAAGCGCCCCCTTGGTAGGGCTGAATCCGGCATATCTGCAAAAGTAGTCATTCTTCATGATGCAGATGCACATGCGCTTGTAGGAGGGTACCTGCCGGAAATTGCTGACGGGCATGTCGTCGGGGTATCCCATGAATTGAACGACGTCGCGCCCGCCGTAGCGCCTCGACTTCCCCGTCACGGTGGCCAGGGGGTAGGCGGCCAGCACTTCATCAGCGGTTCCGGGATCAACGGTGCCCCCTTTTGTCCAGTATTTTTTGGATTTTTCAAGGATGCCGTTGTAATGGGCTGCCGTTTTCGCGTCCATCGTGGAAAGCAGGAATTCATAATAGGACTTCCATGTATGGCCGGGAGGCAGCTTGATGGTTTTCCAGCCCATGGCCGTTGTGCCTCCGTACAGGCCCGTAAAGTTGACGCCGTTGACGCGCCCGATCATGCGCGCCCAGTTGGCGGGATCAATGACCTTGTAAAGTTTCAGGCTTTCCTGGGCACAATCATTGAAGGGGCTGGCCACCCGCATTTGCCCGGCAGTGAGGCCCGCGTGGTACAAGAGGTCATAAAGGCGGTTGTAGTCAAAACCAAACCGGGCGTTGGCCGTCCAAATATCGCTGACGCGCCAGTCGTAAAGAGGATAGGCATTGACGGTTACGGCATCCGTCTGCGTGATCCACTTTCTGCCTTGATAGGATCTCCGTTTATTGCCGCGTGCAACGGCTGCGTACCTGTTCAGGCTCTCATCCGCCCGCAGCCCCACCATGACGGCAGTGGTTCCGTGCTGCCTGGCAAAGTGGCGTGAAAGCTTGTCCTGGAACTCGTAATCCACCATGCCGTGCCGGAACGGAACGTCAAGATTCCCTTCATGAATCACATAGGGGTTTTCCGGCATGGGCCGCACCCACAGTTTTTTTTGGGCGGCGTCCCACGGCGTCCAGTAGGGCTCCCCCAGCGCGCAGGCCGACTGGGCCTTGACCGGCACGCAATACCACATTTTACGGATGCCGGGGAATTGTTCCAGAAACGTCCGGGTTACATACTCGGTCGTCATCTGGTATTGGGCCTCGTAATCCAGGTGGTACATGGTCAGCTTGTCCAGCAGGCCTTGTTCATCCGCATAATTGTAGCAGAGATTGAGCATGACGCCGCTATCCTTGCCGCCTGAAAAGGACACCAGAACATGGTCAAACTCCTGGAAGCAGTAGGCGATGCGTTCCAGCGCCGCTTCATAGACGTTTTTGTCCAGGTAGGTTTTCACAATTTTTCCAGAATCTTTCTTGCATCACGCCTGAAGCACCCTGCCGGAGGCGCGCCAATCATCTATTCCTGCCTGCGGCTCCTTTGCCAAACAGGACTGTAGCGCCTTCATGCCCGCGTAATGGTAAATAACATCGTGTCTCGCCATGTTTTGAAATGCGCAGCAGATTACGATCCGTTGTTTTCCTGCAACAATGCCAACCTACTGAATTATTGGAGCAGGTCAATGTTTTTACTGCAATTATTTCAGTAATTTTACTGTGATTTGCCCTCTTGTCAAATACCCATGCTTTTTCACGAGTAACGCCATTCAAGGAGCGCCGCTTCCATCGCGGCACGGTTCCCCTCTCTTTGCCCGGGGAGCCATATTATTTCAGAATCAATGCACCGGAACGGGAATCAAAATGGAATGGAACCTGTTGAGGATTCCGCTGTTTTAATTCTTTCAGCGGAGAATGCTCGGCATCCTTTTTACTGGTGGCCCGGTTAAGATACAGGATGATGCCGCTCTCCGGCCTCTTTAACTAAGGGTTCTCTCAAACGCCCTCCTGCGGGCTCATTTTTCAAATGGCGATACAGCCGTTATTCTTCCCTTGAAGAAAAAATACCCGGTTTTCTTTGCAGAAGCCGGACAACCTGGCGGAATACGGCCCCGTCACCACCCGCTTGGAGCATATTGTGCCGGATTTACTTTCCAGCGCTTCATGACTCTATCCGGTAAGCGCGGTTTTACGCCGGAACGGAATCAAAAAATGATATTGAGTCAGCATTTATGGCTGTTCCCCCACGATTTTTCACATTTCCAGCCCCGGAACAGGCAAAAAAGAAGCCCCGTAAGTTGTTGAACTTACAGGGCTTTAGAAAAAGAATGGCTCCCCCGGTTGGGCTCGAACCAACGACCTAGTGATTAACAGTCACCCGCTCTACCGCTGAGCTACAGGGGAGTTTGCGTTCCATGGAGCGCGGAGGGATTTTTAATGGAGGCACGGGCGTTTGGCAAGTACTTTTTTGTTCCTGTATGCTTTTTGACGCAAAAAGGCGCCGGGAAATGGACATGCCAGCGGTGTTTCTTGACCTTTGAGGGGAGAATGCCCAGACTTTCAGCGACATGAGTGAACATCACCATTATATTGCTGTTCTGGCCGGCGACGGCATCGGCCCCGAGGTCATGAAGGAGGCCCTGAAGGTTCTGGACGCCGTAAGCGCCAAATTCGGTTTTACCGTGAGCCGCAAGGAGGCTTTTGTGGGGGGTGCGGGCATCGACCATTGCGGCAAGGCCCTTCCGGAGGAAACCATCCGCGCCTGTGAGGAGGCGGACGCCGTCCTGTTCGGCTCCGTGGGCGGCCCCAAGTGGGAACACCTTCCCGCCAATGAACAGCCGGAGCGCGGCGCCCTGCTGCCTCTGAGAAAGCACTTCGGCCTGTATGCCAACCTGCGCCCCGGCGTATGCCTGCCTGCGCTTACCCATGCCTCCCCCATCAAGAATGAGCTGATTGAAGGCGGTTTTGATATTCTTTGCGTCCGGGAACTGACGGGCGGCCTGTACTTTGGCCAGCCGCGTTTCCGCGAGCAGGAAGGGGACGACGTGGTGGTGGTGGATACCATGCGCTACCACAAGAGCGAGATGGAGCGCATTGCCAGGGTGGCCTTTGAAGCCGCCCGCGGGCGCCGCAAGCGCGTCACCAGCGTGGACAAGGCGAACGTGCTGACCAATTCCCTGCTGTGGCGCGAGACGATGATTGAGGTTTCCAGGGATTATCCGGACGTGGAGCTGCTCCACATGTACGTGGACAATGCCGCCATGCAGCTGGTGCGCAATCCCCGCCAGTTTGACGTGCTGGTGACGGAGAACCTGTTCGGGGACATTCTTTCCGACGAGATGGCCATGATCTGCGGCTCCCTGGGGATGCTGCCCAGCGCCAGCCTGTGCCAGGGCAGCCGGGACAACGGCCTGTTTTTCGGCCTTTACGAGCCTTCCGGCGGTTCCGCCCCGGACATCGCCGGCAAGGGCATTGCCAATCCGATCGCCCAGATTCTTTCCCTTTCCATGTTGCTGCGCTATTCCCTCGGGGAAAAGGACGCGGCAGACGCCATTGACGCCGCCGTGCGCCGCGTGATTGAACAGGGCTACCGCACGAGAGACCTGGCTACGGGAGCCCCCGGAGAAATTCGCGTGAACACCGCGGAAATGGGGGACGCCATTATCGCGGCCCTTTAAGACGCCTTTTTCCAGCCCCGCAGGCGCATTCCGGCGCCTGCGGGGTATTCCGCTTCCGGAGGAGAGAGACCTTGCCTCCATTTTTCCATTATTCCCGGGCTTTTCCGGTTCTTCATTCAACGATCATGAACATTCTTATCATCGGCCAGGGAATCGCGGGAAGCTGCCTGGCATGGGAATTGAAACGCCGCGGCACGGATTTCACCATTGCGGACCGCCCTGTTGCGGAAACGGCTTCCCGTGTGGCGGCCGGGCTGGTGAATCCCCTGACGGGCCGCGCCTTCCGCCCCGGCTGGCGGCAGGAGGAGTGCCTGTCCGCAGCAGCAGATTTTTATCCGGAAACGGAACGGGAACTGGGCGGCTCCTGGTGGCAGAAGACCCCGATTTTCCGGGAACTGGAAACGGAGGACCAGCTTGAAATCTGGCAGGAGCGCCAGATGGCCCCGGAATCCAGCCCCTATGCCGGTCCCCTTTTTCCGTGGCCCGAACACTGGGAAGGACAGGGAAAAGCCGCTTATACGCGCGGTTCCGCCGTCCTTCACGTGGAGGACATGGTCAACGCGATGCGGCGGTTTTTCACGGAACAGGGCCGTTTTGCGGAAGCGGACGTGTCTCCCGCAGACATCCAGCCGGATGAAGACGGCCTTTTCCACTGGAACGGACGGATTTTCACCCATGTGGTCTGGTGCACCGGCTGGGAGGCCGGATGCCATCCGGACATGGCCCCGCTGAAAGGACGCCCTTCCAAGGGAACGATTCTGGACTTGGACCTGAAGGAGCTGGACTGGCACGCGGGCATCCTGCACTTCGGCCGCTGGCTGGTTCACAACGGCTCTTTCTGGCGCTTCGGCGCTACGTACGCGTGGGCGTGGGAAGCTCCCGGCATTCCGGAGGCGCCTGCCGTCCAGGAATTGATGCTGGACCTGGTCAGGCGCTATTCCGGAGAGATGAACGTCATCCGCGCACGCGCCGCCGTGCGCCCCATCATCCGGCGCAGCCAGCCCATCGCCGGGCCCATTCCGGGCCTGAACGGCCAGTATGTCTTTTCCGGGCTGGGCAGCAAGGGAGTGACCACCTCCCCGTGGTCGGCGGCCCGACTGGCGGAACATCTTGTGCACGGCGCGGAACTGCCGCCGGACCTGCTGCCCGCCGCACTGTGGAAATAATGCGGCGCGGTTCCCTCCCCTTCCTTGAACGGGACGGGTATTTTCCTTGTCAAAACGCCCTGAACACGATTACATTCGGCCTTATATGCGAGCGGAGAACGAGAACTGGGGAAATACGGTACGGCAGCATTTGTTTGACCAGCGCGGCGCCGTCATAGTGCACTGGCTGATCCTGGTTAATGTGGTCGTCTTCATGCTCGGGTTCTTCTTCCAGGTGGAGATTCCGCGGAATATTTACCCTCCCGGCCGCCTGGACCTGATTCAGCTTTACGGGGCCTACAGCGAATATACGTGCTTTCATGAAGGGGAGCTGTGGCGCCTGTTCACCTACCAGTTCCTGCACGCCAACCTGGGCCACATCCTGTTCAACATGATTGCCCTGTGGTTTTTCGGCCCGGTGGTGGAGGAACGCTTCGGCCACCTGCGCTTCCTGCTGTATTACCTGTTCTGCGGGGTGGCTGCGGCCCTGTTCTCCTCCCTGCTGGGGTACATGGGATTTTTTGATCCGGAGTGGCGCTTCATTCCCATGGTGGGGGCTTCCGGCTCCATTTACGGCATCATGGCCGCGTGCGCGGTGCTTTTCCCGCATGCGCGGGTCCAGCTTCTGTTCCCTCCGGTCAATCTGAGCGTCCGCCAGTTCGCGCTGGCCGTGCTGGGCATTGCCTGCGCCGTCATTATCTTCCAGTGGAACAATGCAGGCGGTGAAGCGGGCCACCTGGGCGGCATGTTTGCCGGATTTATCCTGACCCTGCTGATCCTGTGGAAGGAAAAACTGTCCTCCCCCAAGGCACGGGTCGTTCCTTCCTCCCATCAGTCTCCGGCACGCCCAGCACGCCATTCCGCCAATAACCGCTTCCCTTCCGAAGAAGAGGTGAATGACATTATGGAAAAAATATCCCGGTCCGGCGTGTCCAGCCTCACAGAAGAGGAGCGGGAAATCCTCCGGAGGGCCTCCCGGCGCTGAATAATCCGGCAGATATTTTTATTTGTTCTGCTATTTTTCTTTATTTTTTGGTGTTCCCCGCTAGCATGGGGAAATGATGACGCGGCTGTATTCTTCTACCGTATTGGGCGTGGATGGCATAGAGGTGGAGGTGGAAGTGGATTTCCGCCCCATGGCGGAAAAACGCATCTTTATCGTGGGCTTGCCGGATACGGCCGTCAAGGAGAGCGGCCAGCGCGTGGATACGGCCATCCAGAACAGCGGGCTGCCTTTCCAGCAGGGCATTTTTGTCGTCAACCTGGCCCCGGCGGATTTAAGGAAGCAGGGGCCGGCCTTTGATCTTCCCATTGCCCTGGGAATGATTGCCGGAGCGGCGGAAACGGAGATTGACGCTTCTAGCTGGTGCATCATGGGAGAGCTGGCCCTGGATGGCGCCGTACGCCCCGTACAAGGCACCCTGCCACAGATTATGGAGGCGAGGCGCATGGGACGGAAACGCATCATGTTGCCCTGTGCCAATGCCCATGAGGGGGCGCCGGTGCAGGGCGTGGATATTTATCCCGTCTCCTCCCTGCGGGAAGCCTGGCAGCTGCTCACCTCCGCCGCCCTGCCCGCTCCTTTCACCAATTCCGGGGCGGAAGAACAAAGTGATGGAGAAAAGGAAATTGCCGTGGATTTTGACGAGATCAAGGGGCAATCCTACGCCCGCCGCGCCATGGAGATTGCCGCGGCGGGAGGCCACAACATCCTGCTCAGCGGTTCTCCGGGATCCGGCAAATCCATGCTGGCCCAGCGGCTTCCGACCATCCTGCCCCCGCTGAGCCGGGAAGAAGCCCTGGAAACCAGTAAAATCCATTCCGCATGCGGACTCTTGAAACGGGGAAACGGGCTGGTGGCCCGTCGGCCGTTCCGGGCACCGCACCACACCATATCGGATGCGGGGCTGATGGGCGGAGGGGCAAATATCACTCCGGGGGAAGTGTCCCTGGCCCATAACGGCGTCCTGTTTCTGGATGAACTGCCGGAGTTCCGCCGCGCTGCGCTGGAAACCCTGCGGCAGCCGCTGGAATCCGGCCATGTGGTGATTTCCCGCGCCTCCGGCACCATGACGTTTCCTTGCCGCTTTATGCTGGCGGCAGCCATGAATCCGTGCCCCTGCGGGTATCTGGGGGACAGAAGGAGAACCTGCACGTGTCCCCCGGCGCAAATTGCCCGCTACCGCCGGAAGATTTCAGGGCCGCTTCTGGACCGGTTTGACCTGCTGATGGAAGTTCCCGCCGTGGACCCTTCCATCCTGGCTTCCGCGCCAGCCGGGGAATGCTCCTCCAGCATCCGGGAGCGCGTCATGGCGGCCCGGCGGCTCCAGTGCAGCAGGTATGCCGGCACTCCATTCCGCAGCAACGCCGCTCTTTCCGGAAAAGCCCTGCAAAGGTACTGCCGCCTGCGGCCGGAAGGCCGGGACATTCTGCTCCGCGCCGTGGAGGAACTGTCCCTTTCTGCCCGGGCCTATGACCGCATCCTGAAAGTGGCCCGCACCATAGCGGACCTGGAGGGTAACCCGGAAATCCAGGATTCCCATTTGTATGAGGCCGTGCAGTACCGGGCTTTTGAACATTCCCTCCGGGAATAACCCCGCTCCGGCTGGCGGAAAGCCGTGTTTTCCCACATTCCGGAAGTTCGCCCTTTTCAAACGTAACGGGAAAAGGAGGCGGGGGACAAATCCCGCTTCCCTCCCGGTTGGCGGAATGGCTGTTCACCGGCTCCGGTACCTCCGTACGGCCAGCGCGCCCAGGCCCAACATTCCCAGGGAGACGGAACCCGGTTCCGGAACAATCTCATAGGCCACCTGGATGTTGGAGAGCGTGTAAGGGGAGGTGGCGGGCCCGGCACCGCCGCGCACTCCTGCAACTACCTTGTAACCCTCTCCCCACGCCAGAGGGGCATCCGCCATGTTCAGGGAGACGGCCGTCGTCCCGGAGGTGGAATTAAAGGTAAAACTTTCCATGGCGGAGAGGTCCTGGACAAGCGTTCCGGCGGAGTCATAAACCGCCAGAACCATGACGTAGCTGGTGATGACGGAGGCTGGCGTATCACAGGAAAAAACGATGGAGGAGACAAGGTCTCCCTGCTCCGGGCCCCGCAGCACCATGGCAAAGGAGTCTCCGGCCACGCCGCTCCTGCCGCACAGGATGATGGAGCCGACGTTCTCGTTGCTGATCCAGGTTCCTTCTCCATTTTGGGGCCAGTTGGCCAGGCTGTTGTTATTGCCTCCCGCATAGACGCCAAACCCGCGGGTCCTTACCTTATCCAGAAGCTGGTTCCCCGTCTGCGGCGCCATGGTTGCCGTTTGTGGCAAATTGGCCGATTCAGGCAGTTCAGCAGTAATGGTAGCGGCATTGGCGGCCAGCACGCTGGCGCAGCTTATTAATACAGCACAATATCTACTTTTCATAAGCTACACACCATAATAAATTTATTATGTTATGTCAATTTACAATTAAGAAGAAAAGTCTTTGAATTTTCCGCTTTTTCTGAAATCTGGCGCATCTTCTTGAGGTTGAAAGGCCGAAGCGTTTCCCGGAACGCGCCCTTGCTGGATTTTTCTTTATAACCCTATTAAAATACCTATTTTACGTGGAATTAAGCTTTGGAATAAGGGGAAAATGAAATGAAGTTATTTTTCTGCGGAGTTTCCGCAGGTTTTTACAAGGGAGGGGAGGCCCCTGCTCCGGGAAATGGTTTTTCCGGAGGCATTCCACACTCCGTGCCATCCCGGCCTTCCCCATACCACACACAGAGCAGCCGTTCCGCGGAGATGCCCGCGGAACGGCTGCTCGTACGAGAAAGGAAAGACCGGTTTAACGGATGGCTTCCAGAGCCTGGCCAAGGTCTGCAATAATGTCTTCCGCGGCTTCCGTCCCTACGGAAAAACGGATGAGGTCGGGCCGGACGCCCGCTTCCATGAGCTGTTCATCCGTCAACTGGCGGTGCGTATGGCTGGCGGGATGGAGAACGCAGGTGCGGGAGTCCGCCACATGGGTGACGATGGCGGCCAGTTTCAGGCTGTCCATGAATTTGATGGCGCGGTCACGGCCGCCCCGGATACCGAAGGTGACCACCCCGCAGGATTGCCCGCAGCGGAATTGCTTCTGCGCCAGGTCATGATACTTGTTGGACGGCAGGCCCGGATAGTTGATCCAGGCCACTTCCTCCCGGCTTTCCAGGAATTCCGCCACCTTTTGCGCGTTTTCACAGTGACGGGGCACGCGCAGGTGCAGGGTTTCCAGGCCCAGGTTGAGCAGGAAGGCGTTCTGCGGGGACTGGATGGAACCCAGGTCGCGCATGAGCTGGACGGTCGCCTTGGTAATGTAGGCGCCCTTGCCGAAGCTCTTGCTGTAGGAAAGCCCGTGATAGGAGGGGTCCGGCTCCGTCAGGCCCGGGAATTTGTCCCTGTGGGCTTCCCAGTCAAAGTTGCCGCTGTCCACAATGGCTCCGCCCACTGCCGTGGCATGGCCGTCCATATACTTGGTGGTGGAGTGGGTGATAATGTCCGCGCCCCATTCAAAGGGACGGCAGTTGATAGGCGTGGCGAAGGTATTGTCCACGATCAGGGGAACGCCGTGCGCATGGGCGATGTCCGCCATCTTGCGGATGTCCAGCACACAGAGCGTGGGATTGGAAATGGTTTCCGCAAACAGGGCTTTCGTATTAGGGCGGAAGGCCTTGGCTATTTCCTCCGCCGGGGCGTCCTGATCCACAAAGGTGACTTCTATGCCCATCTTGCGGAAAGTGACGGCAAAAAGGTTGTACGTCCCCCCGTAAATGGAAGCGGCGCTGACGATGTGGTCTCCGGCCTCGCAGATGTTGAAAACGGCAAAGAAGGAAGCCGCCTGTCCGGAGGAGGTCAGGATGGCGGCCACGCCGCCTTCCAACTCCGCGATTTTTCTGGCAACCGCTTCATTGGTGGGATTCTGAAGGCGCGTGTAAAAGAATCCGGCTTCTTCCAGATCGAACAATTTGGCCATTTGCTCGCTGGTTTCATACTTGAACGTGGTGCTCTGGTAAATGGGCAATACGCGGGGTTCTCCCTTTTTGGGGGTCCAGCCCGCCTGCACGCACAGCGTTTCCGGTCTCAGTTCCTGACTCATGATGCAGGGATGCTATGCCATGCCGCGTGCCTTGTAAAGCAGGGAAAAGCGCGGTTTTCTCCCTATACGCAGTGCAGCATGGGGCATCCCTGGCTGTGCCGGGCAAAGCCTTGCGCGGAATCAGTCGGCTTCCGGCAGAGGGGTGGAAATTTCCTCTTCCGTCAGGTAGCAGCCGGGGTCGGACCCGTACCAGTGCCCGTTGGCGAACGCGGCACGGGTGCGGAAGCCGCCCCCGCACAGGGCAAAGTGCACGCAGCGGCCGCAGCGGCCTTCAATCTTTTTCTGCCGTTCCAGGGGGTCGTCGGACCCGCGCAGTTCAGGCAGCATGTCCGCCGCAGCGCCCGCCTTGGCGTCCCAAAGGTCGGAAAACAGGTTGGCCTTCACATTGCCCAGCGTGACGGACTGCCAGAACTGGTCCGGATGCACGGTGCCCTGGGTGTCAATGTTGGCAATGCCGCGGCCGGAGCTGTTCGCCCCGCCGCCGTTCCACTGGAGCAGGTTCAGCGTGTCCTTGGCCAGCGGGGAACCTTCCCGGAGCTGGCGCAGCAGCAGGTAAATGCCGTCCGCGGGCTGGGTAACGGTCAGCACTTCACGGTTCTTGCCCTCCGCCTTCCATTGCTCCACGCGGGCGATCAGGGTGTCCATGGCATGGCGCGCCTCTTCCTGCGTCAGGGTCTGCACCTCCACGCCACGGCCCGTGGGAACCAGATGGTAAAAGCAGACACGCTGGATGTCATTGGCGTCAATGAAGTCCAGAATCTGCTCCATGCACTGCACGTTGTTGCGGGTCAGCGTCAGGCGCAGGCCCGTCTTCTGCCCCACTTCACTGCAGAGCTTGAAACCGCGCACCGCCTGTTCAAAGGAGCCTTCCACTCCGCGGAACTTGTCATGGACGGCGCCGATGCCGTCCAGGGAAATGCCTACGTACGCCACGCCCAGTTCCTTGAACCGCGCGGCGGCTTCCGGCGTAATGCGGGTTCCGTTCGTGGAGATGGTCACCTTCAGCCCTTTTCCGGTAGCGCGTTCCAGCAGCTCCATGAAGCGCGGATGCACCAGCGGCTCCCCTCCGGAGAACAGCAGGGCGTTCACCTTGTAGTCCGCCAGATCGTCAATGACCGCACAGCACTGGTCCCAGTCCAGCTCCCCTTCAAATTTCCTGGCGGAGGCGTCCGCATAGCAATGCACGCACTTGAGGTTGCAGGTGCGCGTGATATTCCAGACCACAATGGGCTTCCGGACGCGGGAAGATGCCGGAGCGCAGGATTCCACGGCGCCTCCCGCAGAGCGGCCGTGCCCGTGGCCCTGCCCGTATCTCAAATGGTCCGCGGGCTGTTCCGCCCCTGTCCAAAGTCTGGTAATATTAATCATGGTGTTGTGAAAGCCTGGGCTGGTAGGGGCAGAGGTTGTCTTCCGCCATCATGTCTCCGTAAACGGCATAGGCGCGGGAACGGGAGCCGCCGCAGACGGTGCGGTACTCGCACCGGCCGCATTTGCCCTGCAGCGCGTTGTCGTCCCGGAGTTTGAGGAAAAGGGGGTGCGTGCGGTAGATTTCTCCGGGGTCGTCCGTCCGGACGTTTCCCGCCGTAACGGGAAGGAAGCCAGAGGGCTGGATTTCCCCGGTATGGGAGATGAACATGATTCCCTTGCCGTCCCGGGTAGGGATGGCGCGGCGCGCAGGCTTGCTCCCCTGCGCGCGGGCTTCCTGAAGGGCCACACGGCGGTAATGGTGCCCTTCCGTGGTCTTGACGCCGAAAGTGACTTCACGGCTCACCTTGCTGAGTTTTTCCCAGACGGCCTCCACTTCTTCCGCCGTGGGCATTTCATCCATGGCGGCGCGGCCCGTGGGCACCAGCAGGAACACGCTCCACATGCCCGGCTCCATCTTCTTCATCAGCTCCACAAAGTCGTCAAACTCACCCAGGGTGCTTCTGGTGATGGTGGTGTTGATTTGCAGGTGCATGCCCGCCTCCTTCGCCATTTCCGCCGCGCGCAGGGTCCGTTCATACGTGTGGCGAACGCCGCGGAAGGCGTCATGCGTAGCCTCATGCGCACCGTCCAGGCTCAGGGACATGCTTTGGACCCCGGCCTCCTTCAAGGCATGGAAGTCCGCATGCAGCAGCCGGGCGGTAGCGGCGGGGCTCAACGCCACGTGCAGCCCCTTTCCCGCCGCCGCGCGGATCAATTCCAGAATGTCCGGCCTCATCACGGGGTCCCCGCCCGTCAGTACCAGCATGGGAGGGCGCAGCTCCGCCAATTGGTCAATCAGGCGCAGGGCTTCCTCATGGGTCAATTCATCAGGATGAGGCCGCGGCTGGGCCACGGCGCGGCAATGTTTGCACGCCAGCGCGCAGGCGCGCGTCACTTCCCAGAAAACCAGGAAGGGGCGTTCATTGAGATCTGTTTCACTAAAAATCGGTCGCATTCCTCAGGACAGCCACTTTAGAACAATTATAATTTTTGACCAGTCCAAAAGAGGGGTATTCCCCAGAAAGTTCACTTGGCCGCCTCTTCACGGATTTTCTGAACTTCCCTGGGCAATTCGGAAAGGGAATTCAGGGCTTCCTTCAGGTTCCTGGAGGCATCCGGAGAAAGCATGATGGCCGTCACATGCTTGACGATGGGCTGCATCATTTCCACAAGCTGCTGCTGCACTCCCGTCAGCTTGGCCTGCTGGTTGCGGGTGAGAGGAGGCAGGGCGGCCTGCTTTTTGGCAATGTCCAGCAGGGCGGTTCGGTAATGCCCTATCTGGTCTACGGCGGCCTTGCTGGTTTCCTCATCCTTCACCCTGGACAGGGAGTCATCCAACTTCTTGACTTCATCCACGGTTTTAGCCAGCAGGGTTTCATGCGTGTTGCCCTCCGCATCCTTCGGGAACGGCTCCGCCTGCGCGGCTTTGTCCTGGGAGGCCTGCGCCAGTTCCGTCTGGACGGACTGCAAATCCATCAAAGCCTTCTGCAAGTCAGGCGTGAGCAGGCCTTCTTTTTTCAAGCGGGCCAGGGATTTCACCAACTCACCGGAAATCTTCTGCACTTCCGTCATCTGGGCGGCAATCTGCGCCTGTTCCTGCGGCGTGGCGCCGGGAAGCTCCAACTGCCTTTTCCCCAGGTCCACCAGCTTTTCACGCACCTTTTTAACCGTTTTCACGGCGTCCGCCGCTCCGGGCTCATCCGTCACCTTGTCCAGCGCCGCCGTAATTTCATGCATGCTGGCAACGCTCTGTTTGGTCAGGGAAAGATGGGTGTCCTGGGCAAATGCGGGGGCTGTCATGCAGACGGCAGCGCCCAGGCTGATGAAAACAACTGTTTTATTCATGATATGGAAGCCTTTCCGGTACGGAAGAATACGTTTTCCCCCTTTTTCCGTCAATGGCGGCTATTGTCAAGGCCACGCAAATCCACCATATAAAAAAGGGCCGTCCGCTTGCTTGCAGACAGCCCTTTTGAAATTCTTGACAGCCGGACCTTAGTCGCGCTGCTGGCGGGAGTACTTGTAGTAGCTCTGGAAGCTGAGTTCCGCCGGGAATTCGCTCAAGCCGCCGTTGGGGTTGTATTCCTTAAGGCCGCTCATGCCGCAACGTCCCTGATAGGGGGGCTTGTACGTGCACTTGTAAGTGGGGGCCCAGAACGTGACCAGCTCATAGATGCCGTAGCCCATGCGTTCAAGCATGGTAGCGGTGCCATCAACGATGCCCACGGAAAAACCGGCATAGTCGCCTTCACGGCTGGTCCAGTTGATCACTCCAAGCGGAATTTCCTCAACGGAATAAATGAGGTTGGCAATGGCGCGGCCCAGCTTGCGGGTGGGGGTGTATTCGGAAGCGGGAGGAGCCTGAATGTCCGCACTGGCGACACCGATGGCGCCGGCGGCAAAAAGAGCTGAGATGATGGCACGTTTCATACTGATTGTTTATATAGTACAATTTGTCGAGGAAAAGCAACTCAAAAAAACAAAAAATCAATCTAATTCCGGCCGCGGGTCACGCGTCATGAGCTCCACAAGCGCTTCCATCGGCGGCTTGGATTCATAAAGAACGGAATACACGGCGTCAATCAGGGGCGTCCTGACTCCCAGCTTCCGCGCAATTTCATAGACGGAGAGCGTGTTGGGCACCCCTTCCGCCACCATGCCCAGGGTGTCCAGGATTTCCTGGAGGCTTTTCCCTTCCGCCAGCCTCCGGCCCACCGTCTGGTTGCGGGAGTGGCGGGAATAGCAGGTGACAATGAGATCACCCACGCCGGAAAGGCCCATGAAGGTTTCCCTGCGGCCTCCGCTGGCTACGCCGATGCGCGTCATTTCCGCCAGGCCGCGGGTCAGCAGGGCGGCCTGGGCGTTATCCCCCAGCTTCAGCCCCTCGCACAGTCCGGCGCCGATGGCGAAGACGTTCTTAATGGTTCCTCCCAGCTGCATCCCGATGATGTCCGTGGCGGAGTAAACGCGGAAAGTTTTGGAAACGAAGATTTGCTGCACCCAGTCCGCATACTTGGGGTTTTCAAAACCGATCAGGGAGGCGGACGGAAGGCCCAGGCAGATGTCTTCCGCATGGTTGGGGCCGGAAAGCACGCCTATGGGATTGGAGGGCAGATATTCCTGAAGGATCTCCGTCATTCTTTTATGGGTGCCCTGTTCAATGCCCTTGGTGCAGGAGACGATTACAGCGTCCGGCCGTACCGGGAGGCCGCGCAGCCGCTGCGCCACGGAACGCATGGCTACGGAAGGCACCACTACTACGATGAGTTCCGCATCCCTCACCTGCTCCAGGTCACATGTGGGGTGGATGTTGGGAGCCAGGGGAGCGGCCGTCTCGGACAGGACCGGGCTGCGCCTCGTTTCCGCAAGCTGGCGGGCCTGCGCTTCTTCCGGCGTCCACAGGACGACTTCACATTCGCGGGTGGCCAGAACCATGGACAGGGCCGTACCCCAGGAACCGGCGCCGATGACTGCTATTTTATGTAACCGATTCATCATCTTACTTGGACTTTTTGGAATAGAAGGAGTGCTCCGTTCCGTTGAGAAGCCTCACGATATTGGAACGGTGCTTGAGAATGACCAGCGCCCCCACCACGGTGAAAAAGGCAACGTAAAGTATCTGGGGAGAAACGGCCCCATCCCGGCAAAGCGGGTAGGACCACCACCCCGCGGCGATCATCGCCGCGGCAGCGACCAGGCTGGCCAGCGACACGATGCCGGAGATTACCATGAGCACCAGCCACACGCCCAGGGCCACACAGGCCACCACCGGATTGAGGGCAAATAAGACGCCCGCGGTTGTCGCCACGCCTTTTCCGCCCCTGAACCCAAGGAAACAGGTATAGGTATGGCCGAGCACCACGGCAAAACAGACGAGAACCACCACAGCGTTGAAATCCCAGCCGCCCGCATCCCCCGTCAAAAACGGCAGCCAGTTCAAGGCGCCGAACACGGGCACGAATCCCTTTAAAAAGTCCAGGATGAAAACGGAGAGGCCCCACTTCCAGCCCAGCACGCGCCATGCATTGGTAGCCCCTATGTTGCGGGACCCCTGCTGCCTCAGGTCAAGGCCCCTGACCCTGCCGGCAAGGTAGCCGAACGGAATCGCTCCAACCAGGTAGGAGGCTGCAATATAGAGAACTATCCAGGCAATCATGTCGTGCGGAGGGTATTCTACCCCCCCGCCAGTCAAATGACAATGGGGAAATCATCTCCCCTCCAGTTCTTTCCGGCGCCCCGTTCCAGCGGAAACGCGGAATATTCAGGGCCCCCGCCAATTTCCGGTCCCGGCACGCTCCGGCGGTACCGTTTTATTTGCCTTCAGTCCCCGGCTTCCGCATCACGGCGGCCCAGACGGAGGCATTATCCTGCTGGGGTTCCAGCATGTCCTTGACCTGCTCCATGATGGTTTCCGCCAGCTTCCGGCTGGAACAGTCACGGGCTTTCTGAAGGGCCAGGAAGGAAGGCTCCCTAAGCAGCTCGCACCAGACCTGCAGGCCGTCCGAACAGGCCAGCACCGCATCCCCGGGGTACAGGAGCAGGGGAACGGCGCTGATGTCCACCAGCTCCATGGGGCCGCCCATGACGGCGGAACGGAGCACGCAGCGCTGGCGCAGGGCGCCCTGGAGGGACATTTCCCCCTTCCGGTAAAGACAATCCGCAATCGGCCTCATGGAGTGGTCTTCATTTAGGCGGTCCATGCGGAAGCTGTCCGCTCCGCTCCACAGGTAGAGGGGGGAATCCCCCACGCTGATCCACCACAGGGAGCGGTCACGGATGAAGACGGCCAGCAGCGTGGTTCCGGATTCCTCCGGTTCCTTCTGGATGGAGGCCAGCGCACGGTTGGCGGCATGCAGGGCTTCCGTCAGCCGTTCCGGAATATCCTCCACCGCGCTTTCTGCAAAAGCTCCGGCAAATTCCTCCGCCACCACGCAGGAGGCGCAGTCCCCGCGGAGATGGCCCCCCATGCCGTCGCACACAATCCCCAGCATCCCGCCGGCGGCGGGAAGGCTTTTAACCACGTCTTCCTGCTCACGGCGTTTGCCGATCCATTGGGCGGAAGCGCAGTCCAGGGTATCCGGGGTGCGGGGAGCCATGCGGCCAGGGGGTAAATTAACTGTCTTTGCGCTTCAGCTGCGGGAACAGCAGGACGTCACGGATGGAGGAAGCGCCCGTCAGCATCATGACGACGCGGTCAATGCCGATGCCGATGCCGCCTGCGGAAGGCATGCCGTATTCCAGCGTTTCAATGAAGTCGTAATCCACGCGCTGGGTTTCTCCGGCGGCCTGGTGTTCCAGGCGCTCCTTCTGCACGTCCGGATCGTTCAGTTCCGAGTAACCGGGGGAAATTTCCTGCCCGTTGATTACCAGTTCATACACGTCCACCACGTCCGGGTTTTCCCGGTTCAGCTTGGCCAGGGGTACCAGGTCCTTCGCCACATGGGTGACAAAGCAGGGGTTCATGGTTTTTTCCTCCACCAGCTTTTCATATACCTGCTGGGAGACGTCCACATCCTTCATATCCGGGCTGATTTCCACGTCCAGCTTTTCACAGCGGGCCCGGCGTTCCTCCGGAGAAATGTCAAACCAGTCCTGTCCGGCCACACCACGGATCAGGTCCTGATAGTCGGCACGCTTCCAGGGGCGGGAGAGGTCAATCGTGTAAAGCACGTTGCCTTCCGCATCCTTGTGGTCAATCTGGAGGCCTCCGCAGAATTTTTCCGCCAGGTGGCAGATGAGCTCTTCCACCATGTTGGCCATGGTTTCAAAATCCCCGCAGGCGCAGTAGGCTTCCAGCATGGTGAATTCCGGGTTGTGGCGGCGGTCGATGCCTTCATTGCGGAAGCTGCGGTTGAGTTCAAAAATCTTGGTGAAGCCGCCCACCATCAGGCGCTTGAGGAAGAGTTCCGGAGCAATGCGGAGCGTCAGCGGCATGTCCAGCGCGTTATGGTAGGTTTCAAACGGCTTGGCGGCGGCGCCCCCAGCCACGTCCTGAAGCATGGGGGTTTCCACTTCCAAATAGCCGCGGTCCTGGAGAAAGCGGCGCATCTCCGCAATCATGAGGGAGCGCGTGACGAACAGGGCCGCACTTTCCTCATTGGCAATGAGGTCCAGATGGCGCTTGCGGTACGTGACTTCCTTGTCAGCCAGGCCATGCCACTTGTCCGGCAGCGGGCGCAGGCTCTTGGAAAGAATGGTCAGGCCGGAAACCTTCACGGTGGGTTCCCCGGTGCGGGTCAGGAACGTGGTGCCCTTGATGCCGATCCAGTCCCCGCGGTCCAGGAGCTTCCACAGCTTCCAGGTAGTTTCATCCACTTCATTCTTGTGCAGGAACCCCTGGATTTTGCCGCGCACGTCCCCGATGACGAAAAACTGGGATTTCCCCATGTCGCGAATGGCCAGCAGGCGGCCGGCCACAGCCTCCTGTTTGTCTTCCTTGAAATCGGCTTTCAATCCGGCGGGGGTGTTGGTCACGTCAAATCTTGCGCCGTAGGGGTCTATTCCCAGCTCGCGGATCTTGGCGAGCTTGTCGCGGCGCACGGCAATGAGTTCGGATTCCGTCGTATTCGGATGTGCCTGCTGTTGTTCGGACATAGTGCGGGGATTTTAAAGGCTTGCCTCCGTTTTGGCTAGTGCATTGTCAGGCAGGGGAACATTTTTGGGCGGGAGCCTTGAAGAGGGATGCGTTCACCCCTCCTTTCCGGGGCGCCACGCTTCCGCAGGAGCGGAGGACCGCCAGCGGCGCTTCCGGACGGCCCCGGAGAACCACGCAAGAGCCAATATTCAAAGGATTTGAAGGGAAACTGGTCTTATTATTAAAAAACAGCCAACAAAACCCCGTTTACGCATAATTGCTTTTACCTTTGGCGTCAGACATGTTATAACTGTCTCCGTTAAGGCGCACCTTATTTATCAATTATATACTATCCGTGCAGACTTATGAGTGATCAGACAACCGTAACTTACAGCACGATTGACGCTAACGAAGCCGTAGCCTCCGTAGCCTATCGTTTTTCTGAAGTCATTGCCATTTACCCCATTACACCGTCCTCTCCCATGGGTGAATCAGCTGAAAGCTGGTCCGCTGTGAACCGGAAGAACCTGTGGGGCACCGTTCCTTCCGTTGTGGAAATGCAGAGTGAAGGCGGCGCCGCCGGCGCAGTCCACGGCGCTCTCCAGACCGGAGCCATGGCAACCACCTTCACCGCATCCCAGGGCCTTCTGCTGATGATCCCGAACATGTTCAAGATCGCAGGGGAACTGACTCCGGCCGTGTTCCATGTGGCCGCCCGTTCCCTGGCCTACCAGGGCCTCTCCATCTTCGGCGACCACAGCGACGTGATGAGCGCCCGCTCCTGCGGCTGGGCCATGCTGTGCGGCTCCTCCACGCAGGAAGCTGCGGACTTTGCCGCCATTTCCCACGCCGCCACGCTGGAATCCCGCGTTCCGTTCATGAACTTCTTTGACGGCTTCCGCACGTCCCATGAAATCGGCAAGATTGCAGACATCACGGACGACACGCTGAACGGCATGATCAAGCAGGAATGGGTGGACTCCTTCCGCGAGCGCGCCCTGACGCCTGACGCTCCCGTGCTGCGCGGCACCGCCCAGAACCCGGACGTTTACTTCCAGGGCCGTGAAACGGTCAACCAGTTCTATGAAGCCACCCCCGCCATCGTGCAGAAGGCCATGGATAGGTTTGCAGGCCTCACGGGCCGTTCCTACCATCTGGTGGACTACACCGGCGCCCCGGACGCTGAACGCGTCATCATCCTGATGGGCTCCGGCGCTGAAGCCGTGGAAGAAACGGTGGAAGCCATGATTGCCCGTGAAAACGCCAAGGTGGGCGTGCTGAAGGTGCGCCTGTTCCGCCCCTTCCCCGCCGCGGAACTGATCAAGGCCCTTCCCTCCACGGTCAAAAAGATCGCCGTGCTGGACCGCACCAAGGAACCCGGTTCCCAGGGTGAACCGCTCCATCAGGACGTCATCCAGGCCCTCTTTGACGCCCAGGGCTCCGGCACGCTCTCCTTCACCAACGGCATGCCCAAGGTGGTAGGCGGCCGCTACGGCCTTTCCTCCAAGGAATTCACTCCCGCCATGGTCAAGGGCATCTATGACAGCCTGGAACAGGACGCCCCCAAGAACCACTTCACCATCGGCATTAACGACGACGTGCTGGGTACCAGCATTCCGTACGATGAAGATTACTCCACGGAAGCGGACGACGTGACGCGCGCCATGTTCTTCGGCCTCGGTTCCGACGGCACCGTGGGCGCCAACAAGGACGCCATCAAGATCATCGGCCAGCACACGAACCTGTATGTGCAGGGCTACTTCGTGTACGACTCCAAGAAGGCCGGTTCCTCCACCATCTCCCACCTGCGCTTCGGTCCGCGCCCGATCAAGTCCACGTACCTGATCACCAAGGCCAACTTCCTGGCGCTGCACCAGCCCACGCTGCTGAACCTGTTTGACTTCCTGAAGAACGCCGCCAACGGCGCCACCTTCCTGATGAACAGCCCGCACCCCGCGGACAAGCTGTGGGACACGCTGCCCGCACGCATGCAGCAGCAGATTCTGGACAAGAACCTCAAGCTTTACACGATTGACGCCTTTTCCGTGGCCCGCAAGACGGGCATGGGCGGCCGCATCAACATGATCATGCAGACCTGCTTCTTCAAGCTGGCCGGCGTGATTCCCGCTGACGAAGCCATCGGCTACATCAAGAAGGCCATTGCCAAGACCTACGCCAAGAAGGGCCAGGAAGTGGTTGACAAGAACATCGCCGCCGTGGACGCCACCCTGGAAAACCTGCACCGTGTGGACACCACCGGCAAGACCATCACCGGCCATGCCATTCCCCCCGTCATGTCCGCAGACGCTCCGGATTACGTCCAGAACGTCCTCGGCAAAATGATGTGCGGTGAAGGGGACAGCATCCCCGTCAGCCAGATGCCCGTGGACGGCACGTTCCCGAACGGCACTTCCCAGTATGAAAAGCGCAACCTGGCGCTGGACCTGCCGGAATGGGACCCCGCCATCTGCATCCAGTGCGGCAAGTGCACGGCCGTTTGCCCGCACGCCGCCATCCGCAGCAAGTTCTTTGCCCCGGACGCCCTCTCCAGCGCGCCCGCGAGCTTTGAGTCCCTGGATGCCAAGCATCCGGACTGGAAGGGTGAAAAATTCGTCATCCAGGTCTCCCCGAACGACTGCACGGGCTGCACGCTCTGCTCCGACGTCTGCCCGGCCAAGAGCAAGACGGACCCGACCCACAAGGCCCTGACCATGGTTCCCGCCGAGAAGATTCACGACAGGGAAGAAGCCAACTGGGACTTCTTCATGAGCCTTCCGGACGTGGACCGCACCAAGGTAAGGACGGACAACATCCGCTCCATGCAGGTGCTCCGCCCACTGTTCGAATTCTCCGGCGCCTGCGCCGGCTGCGGTGAAACCCCGTACGTGAAGATGCTCTCCCAGCTCTTCGGCAACCGCCTGGTGGTCGCCAATGCCACGGGCTGCTCCTCCATCTACGGCGGCAACCTGCCCACCACCCCGTGGTCCCATGATGCGGAAGGACGCGGACCGGCCTGGTCCAACTCCCTCTTTGAAGACAACGCCGAATTCGGCCTTGGCTTCCGCGTCTCCTTGGACAAGCAGATGGAACACGCCATCGAGCTCCTTCGTGACGCCGCCGGGATCGTGGGCCAGGAACTGGTTGACCAGATCCTGACCAACCCGCAGAAGGATGAGGCGGACATCGAACAGCAGCGTGAAAACGTCGCCGAACTCAAGAAGAGAATCACCGGCAAGCCGGAATGCGCACGCCTCCTGACCATGGCGGACAAGCTTGTCCGCAAGAGCGTCTGGATCCTCGGCGGCGACGGCTGGGCCTATGACATCGGCTACGGCGGCCTGGACCACATCCTTGCCAGCGGCAAGAACGTGAAGGTGCTGGTCATGGATACGGAAGTATACTCCAACACCGGCGGCCAGTGCTCCAAGTCCACCCCGCGCGCTGCCGTGGCCAAGTTCGCCACAACCGGCAAGCCCGGGGTGAAGAAAGACCTGGGCCTGATGGCCATGACCTACGGCAACGTGTACGTGGCCTCCGTCGCCCTCGGCGCGAAGGACGAGCACACGCTGAAGGCCTTCGTGGAAGCGGAAGCCTATGACGGCCCCGCCATCATCATCGCCTACTCCCACTGCATCTCCCACGGCATCAACATGGCCAAGGGCCTGCAGCAGCAGAAGGCATGGGTGGACACAGGCCGCATCCTGCTCTACCGCTACAATCCGGACCTGGCCCTCCAGGGCAAGAGCCCGCTGATTGTGGAAGGCAAGGGACCGAAGGGCGACCTGCGCGACGTGCTCCTCAGCGAAAACCGCTTCAAGCTTCTGGCCAAGACCAACAAGGAAGGCTTTGAAAAGCTCCTTGAAGAAGCCCAGAAGGACGTCTGGCACCGCTGGAACCTGTACCAGAGCATTGCCAACATGGGCGCCGACAAGCCCGCGGAATAAACCGTACGGCCACTGAACTTCAACGCCCCTGCACGGTTCGTCCGGCAGGGGCGTTTTTATTCATTCAACAGGGATGGAAGGCCGCCAAGCACCCCAGCGCATCCATCCACAGCCACCCGTCCTTCCACTCCCGGAACAGCAGCAGATGCACCGCCTGCCCCACGGTAACAGCCGCGAGAACCCATACCCAAAAGTACCCGAAGCTCCATGACCCGCGGAACAGCAGAAACCTTTTCAGGGAAGGTTTTTCGCATCTGCTGCTTTCCACGGATTCCCGCACTGGAGGAAAATCATCACCAGCTGGAAACAGAAGCACCCCGCAAACAGCAGGGAATCTATGATCAAATACCCCTTTGCAGAAAAGCAATGAGCCGTGTCCGGCTCCATCCCGGGAACGATGGACGACAACAAAAACAACGCAAGCAAAACAATATTTCCGTACATGAAATTTGTCTGAATATATCAGGTATAGGTACGGATTTTCTTCCCGACAAAGAATAAACTAACCCCCTCATGCTATCCGCCGGGAAGAAAAACGGTCTCAGACATCCCCTTCCGCTGGCACGGCACGCAGGCCGCAACAGGAAAAAGCCGGGAGCACCCCCCAGAACAGGGATGCTGCCCAGAATTCCCGGAAACGGTACACACCCGAGGAAGAACATACCATTCTGGATACCTTATCCGGGAAGTGCATCACATCGGGCATGAAGCGGGTACCGACATCCAGAGAAACCAGCTTATCCATAACGGCCCCGTTGCGGATAACGTGCGCTCTCTCCGAACTATCGCATCCCCTTCTTTCAGATTCTTTTCACCCTCCCGAGTACGCACGGCGGCATGGCCTCTGATGATGTAAAATACCTCTTCATTTACTTCATGATAACGGTGGCCGCAGGCAAACTGCACCGGTTGCACTGCCACGAACCCGGGCGCGCATTTGTGCTTCATGGAAGGGAATGGCCTGCTTACGTGGAAAGTGTATGCGGAAGTGCCTCTTAACTCTGTGCGCGGAATGTACCCATTCTGGCCTCATGTCCCCGCTGGGGAAAGCCTATCAGCAAATGAACACGCCAAGCCCGCAATCAAGGATATTCCCATTTTACGGTTCTCCCCCGCCCATGGGACTGCCTGGCGGCGTTTTATCAACTTTCAATACGGTTTCAGCTGGAGATTGGAATAAGGGACAATTTTTTATCCCTTGGGGATTCTCCACGTTAAGAAACGCATCCATAGCCTGCACGGCTTCTTTCTGATTCCATTTCCGGGATTGCTCAAGGGCAGGACCGGAAATTTTTCTCCATTCTTTTTCCGCCTCTTTTAAAGAAACCGCATTAAAACATTTCCACTGGGGAGCATCCTGTGTAAGAAGTTCAAAGAGGGACACAACCCAAACCGTTTCAGAGGGCATGTCCTCTGCCAATTTTTCCTGTTCAGGTGATGCAGGCGATTTGGCCTTTTCTTTTACTATTGTTTCAAACGGATCTTCACCCTCGGTTTCCTGGGAAAGAGGCACCCGGCGGCTGCCTGGGGAAAGGGAGCATATTTCCTTAATGACGCCCGTATTTACATAAACGCTTTCCGTCTGCTCCATGCCGCTTTTCCAGCGGGTTCCATCTTTGGGATTGTCCTCTTCACAGCCGCTCCATTCCAATACCCTGCCATACTGTCCCGTCAGTTCCCATTGCTTCCATCCATAGGTAAAGCGATACCTGTTAACATACCTGTCAGGACAAAAATAATAAGCTTCTTCACCACGAAAAACACTGCCGATTTTCTTCCCGTGCAGGCAGAAGGAAGGAACCGTATAAAGATAAGAGTTATCCGCATTGCAGATAAACCTTACATGTTCATCCTGCGGGGGAGGAGTTCCAGCTATTTCAGGGTTCCGGTACAGGAAAATTCTTTCTTTTCCATTGTCTCCCACAAGATCAATTTCCTGCATAAAAACAAGGCCGCCGTTGGGGCCGTCTGAATTCTTTAATGCAGGATTCCAGCCCGTCCATGATTCAATAAGATCGCCCTGTCTGGAAACCTGTTTGCGAATATTCCACTGGAGAAAAGAAGGAAGCTGGGAAAAATGAAGGGAAAAAACAGGCGGCTGCTCTGCCGCCTTTAACAAGGCGGCAGAGCAGCATAAAAAGCATAATCCTGTGATTAAAGCATTCATTCTAAATTTGATTTACCCGGGACAGAACCCTGTCCACATAATCAAAATTATTGCTATTATATCTGGAAATGCACCATTGTCTAGAAGTATTCATCCAGGCGCAGTAGTGGCCGCTTTTTCCGGGATCATAAAGAAAACCGGGGGAGCGCACCTTGGTGCCGGGTTCGTTAATCTGCCGGGAACATTTGGAAGCTCCATTATATGCCTTAAGCGTGCAAAGCTGGGCGATAGTACAGTCCGTTCCTTCCGCAAATGAATAATCGTACGGAACCCCCTGGCCTGGATTGGTATCGGCCGCACGATAAACCGGAAGAGTATTTTCAGGCGCTTCCGCCTCCTGCTGCTGGAGTTGACGGAGCATCCACCTGTGCGCCTCATTGTATTTGACAAGGATGATTTGAAGGGCTGCCTGAATGTTTTTCTGCCAGTTCCATATTTGCTCCCTTGGGATGGCGGTATATATGCCGTCTCCCCCTGCCGTTCCCGTCACTTGAAAAATGCCGTAACCGCCGGCGCCGGCGGTATCTTGGCTATGAAGCGGAATTCCTTCCGCCCCGGGTTCCATCCGGTAATTGCTTCCTCCGGCTAAAAATTGATTGTACAAGGATGACGGGGCATTACTCCAGGAGAAGGGGTAATAAACCGCCTCGCCGCCATATCCAAATGATTCGCTTTTGCCTACGGCGGGAAGACACCATTCCATGGAGGCTAAAGTATCCGGATACATTTGCAGCACGTAGGACTGAATATACCGGGTGCACATTTGATCGTCCGGATTCTGCCCTCCGATGCGGAAACGATAGATATCCGCGCCTGTGTAGGAGGAGTTGCCGTTTTTGGATTTAATTTCAAATTCCAGACTGGCATTTCCTCCAAAAAAGCCTTCATTCACCTCTTCAAGCCAATCCGTATCCTCCGCAATATTCCATAAGGATACTGGCTGTTCTTTCCAATTTTCCGGAATGGAAGGGATATGTACTGTATCTTTATCCAAAACGGCCTGGTTGCGATCCCGGGTTCCGGCAGGAGCATCTGCATATTGGATCGCCGGGCGGCTGTAGCTTACCGTCAGCCTGGTTTTCCAGGAAAAACGCCCGGCATCCAACCCTTTTATTTCAAAATGCAAACAAGGCATTCTAGGACTGCTTTCCTGGCCGGAACCTGTCTCTGCATAATCAATCCATGCAATCGTGTCAGTATTCCTGCCGTCCACATATCCCAGCATATCGGAATGATCATCTTCCTGCGGTACGACCAATCTTTCCGATACTCCAAACAGCGGAGCCGGAAAAGCCTTCAAGGTGACGGGATGAATATCCACTTCCGTAATCAGAGTTCCAAAAGTTCCGCCTTCCTCACATTCCATGGAGAGCCATATGTCTTCCCTTCCCGTATTGAATTCCTGGGAACGCTTGAGGCGCATCAGCAAACATCTGTCTCTCCATTCCCCCGGGATAATTTCACCCTCCTTCACATTCAACGAGGCGATTACTTCTCCGGTATTCTGCGACGGGTCTCCCAGCGTTACTTTAACATGGTAACTATTGTTAACCTTGTTGCCATCATCACCGCGCCTGCCCCGGTCCTTCCACGAAATTACATAAAATCCCGCGGCATAATCCGGAGTGTTAAACGAATCCCTGTCTTCAAAGAACATGATTCTTTGTTTGATGCCTCCGGAAGTTTTGTCAGAATCCAGCTCTGCACATGTAACATGATCACTTTCTACAGACCAGTATTCTATTTTTGTTCCGCGGAGGGCATACCATTTCCGGATTCTGGAAGCACGGTCGGAAGTTCCTTCCGTGGAAGAAATGAATCCATATTTAAATTCGACGCCTTCCGCATATCCCTGATCATGTTTCTGATTTAATGCTCCTGTTGAGCCCATCTTCCCGTTTTCAATCTTTATTTCATGTCGGGAATCACCGTTATTTACTGAAATTGCGTTATTCATTGCATTTAGTATTTTTATGGAATGCCATCGTAAATATTGGTTTTTTGAGATTCAACCATTACTTTATGAATTAAACACGGAGGATACGTGCCTCTACTCCATCCTGTTGAAAATAAGCAAATTCCATAAATACTGCCACTACGGGCGGAAAGTCCAAAGGACTGCCCAAACTGCTCGCTCCCAGAAACGGAAGAACAATGAATAAAGCTTGCCCGTTGTCCTCCAGCAACCTGAAGGCAAAGACAAGCTTTTTATAAAAATAAAGAATCGAAAACGCGGAAGTTATTAAATCATCTAGTGGCTTTCGTTGTTTTACGGATGATTTCACGGGCCTTGCGCACGTCGTCCTCGTGGGAATCGCCGCGGCTTTTTTCCACGGTGAAAAGTTTGGAAAGCT
This sequence comes from Akkermansia muciniphila, assembly GCF_018709685.1. Classification (GTDB taxonomy): domain Bacteria; phylum Verrucomicrobiota; class Verrucomicrobiia; order Verrucomicrobiales; family Akkermansiaceae; genus Akkermansia; species Akkermansia muciniphila_E. Next base: position 50,316 of record NZ_JABDHQ010000001.1, on the reverse strand, counting down.
CCTCATCCATGCGGGCCACGGCGGCTTTCGCCTTCGGGTTCTTCGCGGCGCGGGCACGCAGAATATTGACCTTTTCAAATTCTTCCAGCCCGTCGCGGAGTTTTTCAAACCGCAGGGAACTGAGGTTGCCGGGATAAACCAGATAGCAGTCTCCCGCGGGCCAGTTGCCGAAGTCCGTTTTTTCAAACGGATTGCGATTCCAGGAATTGTAGGCCCACCTCAGAAAACCGTCCAGATGGTTGGCGGCGGCAAAGAGAGGCAGCCATTCCGCCTCCGCCAGCGGGGAAACGGTGAAGGTATTGGGCTTTTTGGGATGGACGCAAACGTAGAAGGTCGTCTTTTTCCCTTCCTTCTTGCGCTGCGCCAGCAGATCGCCCGTGACTGTGCCCGCATGGTCGATCACGGGAGAGACGTCATACACGTCCCGGGTCATGGCGGTAGGGCGGTTGACGGCGGAGACGATCTTGAATTCCGGAGCATACTTGTCCAGCACGTTCTTGGCCGCCTTCACCATGGCGTCCGGCCGTTCATCCAGCCCGATGCAGGTTTTTTCCAGCCATCCCTTGCTCTTGACGTGCTTGCGGAAATCCGCCAGGAAAGGCCCCCAGATGGCTTCGTAGGAAGGATCGTCCGGCTTGAGATCCAGGAACTTGTACTTTCCGGTAGCTTCATCCAGATAACGGACTTTCATGTTCCACGGAATCATGGTGTAGCAGGATATCTGGCCCTTGATGCCCACCTCGTTCATCATGAAGGAAACCCATTTGTCAAAGTTGGCGTAGTTCCAGCGCATGGTCCCGTTTTTGTCCTTGACCCATTCGATCATGGGCGGGAACCAGTCGTAAGTCTGGGCGTTCCAGGCTTCATCAATCAGGGAGCAGGTAATGGCTTTCTGCCCGGCGTCCGCCAGCCTTTTCATCACCGGCTTCATCAGCGCGAAATGTTCCGGAGACCACGGCTCCACATCATGCCAGCGGGCCACGGCCTGCGGATGCTGCCACAGGTCCAGGTGAACCTGCCAGTTGGCGGGCGCAGGCAGAGATTCCGGAGCCACTTCCAGAACTACGGGAACGCTCACGGGAGAGCCGCTTTCAGCGGAAACCACTATTTTTCCCTTGTACACGCCGGGTTTGGCGGACGGGGGAATGTTGACTTCCACCCAGACGGGGCGCACGCCTCCCGCCTGGAGGTCGCTGGTGTTTTCACTGCCTATGATATCTGAAATGAGCCTGTTGCCCCCCTTGGTGTAGCGTATCATGGAGGTCCGGACGGGAATCACCTGCCCGGCAGCGTTTTTTACCCCGGCGCAGGCAGCGGACAACTGGGGCTGCGCCTGGGAAGACCAGACGGCAATCTGCCCGCCGGCGCGTTCACCCCTCCAGCCGGACAGGCGCACGGCATCCTGAAGCATTTCCTGCCCGGGCGCGCCGCTGTAAGGGATGCGGTCATAGTCCTTCACCGCTGCGGCTTGCAGGTTCAGCGCGGCATCAGGGCCGTAACCCTTGATTTCCACCAGATGCCCCCCTTTGTCATTGCCGGCGCTGTTGCCCAGGAAAGTGATTTTGACGTACCGGACCGTCTGGGGATTGAATTTGAAGGGAACGCCTTCCGAAGTGGCGGCAATGCTGTTGGAAGACTGGTCCGCCAGCATTTTCCAATTCCTGCCGTCTTCGGAACCTTCTATTTTATATTTGTAAATGCGGCCCCCCTCCCAATACGGCCAGACATGCAGGGCGGAAAGCGTGCGGGGCTTCCCCATGTCTATCTGGAGCCAGACGGGAATGCCCTCACAGCCCCAGTATTTGCCCGCGTTGTTCGCCTGGCCGTCCACGGCCAGTTCCGGACGGTCATTGCCGTAATGCCCGGAAGCGGTTACTTTGGCCCCGGAGAACAGGTTGCCCGCATCACCTGCCGCTCCGGCGGAAACCAGGGCGGGTTCATACAAGGGGTGCCTGTCCGGCGACTGGGCGTGAACAAAAGACGTTAAGGCAATAACGGAACACAGAGGAAAAAGAAGACGGCGCATGTACACACTACGTGCCGGAATTCCATTTTCTCTCAAAAAAGAATATTTCCGCTATTCCGCCAGAGGCCGTACCGGAATGCCCCTGGAGGCAAAGTAGGTTTTGGCTTCCGGCACCGTATATTCGCCGAAGTGGAAGATGGAAGCCGCCAGGACGGCGTCCGCCTTTCCTTCCACCAGCACTTCCACCATGTGGTCCAGGTTGCCCGCTCCGCCGCTGGCAATCACGGGAATGCGCACGGCCTCACTGACGGCACGGGTCAGTTCAATATCGTAACCTGTCTTGGCCCCGTCCGCATCCATGCTGGTCAGCAGGATTTCCCCCGCTCCGCGGCGTTCCGCCTCCACGGCCCATTCCACGGCATCCAGCCCCACGAATTTACGGCCGCCATGGGTGGAAACGCCCCATTTTCCGGGAGCCTGCCTCTTGGCGTCAATGGCCACGACGATGCACTGGCTGCCGAAAGCCGCGGCCCCCTCATTAATCAGGTCCGGGCGGTTGATGGCCGCCGTATTGAGAGAGACCTTGTCCGCCCCGGCCAGAAGCATTTCCCGCATGTCCTTCACGGAGCGGATGCCTCCGCCCACGGTCAGCGGCATGAAGCAGCAGGCCGCCGTGCGACGCACCACGTCCACCATGGTGGCGCGGCCGTCGGAAGAAGCGGTAATGTCCAGAAAAACAAGTTCGTCCGCCTGCTGGGCATCATACGCCCTGGCGCATTCCACCGGGTCCCCGGCGTCCCTCAAATTGACGAAGTTGGTTCCCTTGACGACTCTGCCGTCCGTCACGTCCAGACACGGAATAATTCTTTTTGCCAGCACGCCCCTATAAAGCCATCCCGTCCGGAAAAGAAAAAGCTTAAAATATGCCTTTTCTCCGGAAAGCATTCATTAAAAGTTTCCGTCTTCCCGCTCCGCGCTCCGGGATTGACTCTTATTGACATTGCCTTTGATTTTTAAACGCATCCCTGAAATTCAACAAATAATGGTATGCATAATCGTGGGCATGAACGCTCAATTCCGCCAATGGCATGAAAAACAAGCCTGGATGTATCTTCCCCCTGGCTTTCATCTACGTCCATGCCACTGCCGCCAGCTTACGGGGAACCGGACCATCAGTACGAGCCCCGGAATAACCGGAGGAAACCGGGCGAAGAGAGCAAACGGCTTAATAGCTTTTCTTTCCATATCCAGGTGGTAGACTCCGCGCAAGGCATCTCCACCCATGACAACCACACGCTCGGGATTTACCAAACTTGCAGCTATCTGCATTGCCATCCTTCTGGGGGCGGTCATCTGGGAGCTGGGGTGGCCCCTGACGCATGCGGAGCATGAGTGGTCGCGCCTGATTGCGGCCGTGGCCACGCTGGGCCACCTGGCGGGCGTGCTGGGCTCCTATTTCCGGAAGGAGATCAACCGCCCTTCCCTGAGGCTTCTTATTTTCCAGATTATCTGCTGCCTGCTGATCTTCCTTCTGATCGCCAGGGAGCAGCAGGAGGACAGTTACATGAGGTTTACGGAGCTTTCCCGCCTGGTGATTACGGCCGGGCTGATCGCCATCCCCACGCTGATGTCCCTGACCAGGATTTTTGAATGGCTGCTGGGCAAGCAGAAAAAAGGACGCCCGCTGATGGCTCCCGCCATGCAGTTCGTGACCTCCCTGGGAGTGGTCATCCTGGCTGGCACCGGACTTCTCCTGCTCCCCAATTCCACATATCCGGGCATCACGCTGAGCTTTACGGACGCCCTGTTCACCAGCACCAGCGCCGTGTGCGTCACCGGGCTGAACGCCGTGGACTTCGCCAGTACCTTCACCCCGCTGGGGGAAATGTTCACGCTTGCCCTGATCCAGATCGGCGGCTTCGGCATCATGACGTTCGCCTACTTCGTGGCCATGGTGGCGGGCCAGGGTTTTTCCCTGCGTGACCGCGTGCTGCTGACGGACCTGCTGGACGAAGGCAACCTGGGGTCCGTGGTCTCCTTCATCACCACCATTGTAGTCAGCACGCTGTTCATTGAACTGTGCGGCGCCGTCCTCCTGTACTTTTCCTGGGAAGGGAAGGACATCAACCTGATGGGAGAGCCCCTGTGGTGGCATTCCCTCTTCCATTCCGTTTCCGCCTTCTGCAACGCGGGCTTTTCCACGTTCCCGATGAATCTGATGGAGCCGGGCATCCGCCTGTGCTACAGCGGTCAGGCCGTCATCATGGCGCTGATCGTATGCGGCGGCCTGGGATTCGGCATTTACAAGGAAATCAACTCCCGCCTGGTCAACCGCTTTCTGGCCAAGCACCGCCGCCTGCGCATGCAGTGGACCCCGTATTTCAAACTGGTGATGATCGCCACGGGCATTCTGCTGGCGGGGGGCGCCCTGTCCATCTTCGCGGTGTCCGCTCCCCACACTTCGGAACCGCTGGGCCAGCATCTCTGGAGCTGCCTTTTTGACAGCGTCACGGCCCGTACGGCGGGATTCAATATCAGTGATTACAGCCGCTACCTGCCCGCGGCCAGCCTCATCATGTGCGGCCTGATGGTGGTAGGCGGCAGCCCCGGCGGCACGGCAGGCGGCATGAGAACCACCACCTGCGCCATTGCAGGCGCGGAAATCCTGCGCATCCTCCGCGGCCGGGACCATGTGGAATTCTTCCACCGCCGCATTGAGCAGCGTACCGTGGCGCGGTGCGTGATCACGGTGGTGGTCTCCTGCGCCTGGATCGGCTGCTTCACCATTCTTATTTGCAGCCTGGAGCCCGCCATGAGCTCACTGGATATCTTCTTTGAAAACTGCAGCGCTTTTGCTACGGTAGGCGTGTCACGGGGAATCACGCCCAATCTGAGCGACCCTTCCAAATATCTTCTCATCATCAACATGCTCGCCGGCCGCGTGGGGCTTTTCGCCTTCCTCATCGCCCTGGCCGGCACCCCCACCCCGCGGCATTACCGCTATCCATCCGTCAAAATCCCGTTAACCTGAACATACCGTTATGAGATATACCGTTATCGGCCTGGGCCAGTTTGGGCAGGAGCTCTGCACGGAGCTCTCCGCCCGCAATATTGAAGTAGTGGCCGTGGCTTCCACGGATGAAGAACTGGAGCAGATCAAGGACCTGGTGACTTATGCCGTGGTGACGGATTACACCAATCCGGCTGCCCTGCGGGAACTGGAGCTGGACGACCAGTCCGCCGTCATCGTCGCCATCGGGGACAGCTTTGAAGAAAACCTTCTCGTCGTCACGCACCTCCAGAAAATGGGCGTGCGCTATATCTACGCCCGCGTGATGAGCCCGGTGCACGAGCACATCCTCAGCCAGATGAACGTGTACGCGCTCATCAACCTGTCCCGCGTGGCTTCCAAGCAGCTCGCCAGCCAGCTGGAATCCCCGGAATTCCTGCGGGTCTCCCCCATGGATGAAAACCACAGCATTGTGGAAATAGCCGTGCCGCGCATCTGGGTGGGCAAGCGGCTCCGGGATGTGGGCCTGCGCACGGAGCACCACCTCAACCTGCTCACCATCCGCCGCGGAGAAGCCCAGACCCCGCAGGGGCGCCGGGAAATTCTTTCCATCCCGCGCATTCCCGTCATCGGCACCCCTTCTCCGGACCTCGTCTTTGAAGACCACGACATCCTGATCCTGTTCGGCAAGGAAACAAACCTGATTGAATTCGCCCAGCTCTCCAAGGGGCTGTAAACCCGGACCAGTACTATTCCGGGACCCCGGTTTTCAGGACAGCTCTTCAAAAGCGCTCATCAGGCGCTTTTCAGAGATGCGCCCCTTGACGGAGATGGCGGGGGCGAAGACGGCCAGACGGTATTCTTCCAGCGAATAGCCGTACTGCGTCCAGCGCGGGTCGCCGTTATGTTCCGGCAGGTTCTGATGCCAGGGAAGGTACACGCGTTCAAAGAGGTCCAGGCGTTCCAGCTCTTTGGCCAGAGGCTGCTGGCCGATGCGCCTGATGCGTTCCGCGATGCCCTGCATGTACCGTTTCAGGTCCGGCAGATGTTCCGCTCCATGCGCCCACAGGAAGCGGGAGCGGAGCAGCCAGTCAAGCTGGCGACGGAGGTCAGCCGTGATGCGTTCCGTATGGCGCACGCCCTGCTGCGCGGCCATAAAGTCCCTGGCGGCATGTTCCGTGGCCGCTACCAATTCCCATACGTCCGCTACGCTGTGCGCGGCGTCAAAAAGGTTCTGGCGCAGGCTCATTTCCGCAGCGGCGAATTGGGCCGCCGTGCGCGGAAGGGGGCGGCCCATGGCAAGCTCCGCGGAGACGTCTACCAGGTCGTCCGGATTGGTGGACGGGTCCCGGCCCAGCATGTGCAGGGAGAGTTTCCCTTCCAGCTTCAGCGGGAATTTTTTGCGGAGGTGGTTGAGCTGGTCCGCCTGGCGCAGGCGCATGAAGCGCAGGCACCCTCCCCGGTGGGATTCCGCCGCGCGCAATTCATCCTCAAAAACGCGGACGCCTACGGACGCGCCTTCATCCACCAGGGCCACGTAGCCCGGCCTGCCCGCCACATCTACCGTGCTTTCCAAATCTCCGCAGGTCCATTCCTTCATGCCCGTAACGGAGACGATGTCCGCCGCCGTTTCCCGGAACCGGCGGGAAAGCTTTTTGCCCAGCCGCCCGTTCAGCTCCGCAACGTCCGTACCCATGGCAAGCTCTTCGCCTTCGTCATCGCACACCCAGATTTTCGTCACCAGCTCCGCAGGGATGCGGTTCATGTCAAAGAAGGAGGGAGCGCAGAATCGCCCGGTTTCCGCTTCCACGAATTCCGCCAGCTTCTGCGCCAGCGGACCGTCCGGCTCCAGGCCATGACGGAGTTCTGCAAAATAGGCGGCCTTCTGGCTGATGGGCTGGAGGAAGACGCGCAAGTCCTTGGGAAGGGTGCGCAGCAGGCACTCCGCCCGCTGGGCCAGATGGCCCGGCACGCCCCATTCCGGCAGCCATTCAGGCACGTCCGGCAACTGGTCAATGTGAACGCCCAGCGTCACGCCGTCATCTTCCGCTCCGGGATCATTCTGGTAATACACGGCATACTCTGCCCCGGCACACATCATTTCATCCGGGAAGCCGTCCAGCAGGTCCCTGCCCCAGAAGTCATACATGGCCTCCTGCGGCGGAACATGCAGGGCGTCCGGATCTTTTTTCTCCACACTGCCGGCCCAGCGCAGAAAGGCCTTGGCCGTGCAGCAGTCCTGCGGAATGAGCCTGTCAAAGAATTCATAAACGCCTTCCTCGCACCAGACCTGGTCCGGGCGGCGCAGCTTCAGTTCTATCTGCCGCACCTCCTCCCGGAGCGTTTCCAGATGGGTGATGCAGCCGGGCCTGGTGCGGAAGCCGCCGCCCAGCAGCCCTTCCCGGATCATGATTTCCCGCGCATGGGCCGGATTGATGCGTCCATAGTGCACGCGCCTGTTGTCAATGATGCGCAGGCCGCCGCACACCACGCGCTCCACGGCGTAAACCGCTCCCTGCTCCTTGTCCCACCTGGCTCCGGAATAATGGGATTCACACAAGTGGGGAGCCACCTGCTCCACCCATTCCGGCTCCAGCCGGGCGGCGCGGCGCATCCACAGGCGCGTGGTGTCCACCAGCTCCACGCCCATCACCCATTCACTGCGCTTTTTGCGGCGGAACAGGCCGGAACCGGGAAAGATGCCGAAGGAACGCCCCCCGGCGCCGCGGTATTCACGGTTGTCCGCATCCCAGAGCCCGAACTGTCTGGGGACGCCAGCCAGGATGCTCCGGTGAATCATGGCAAAGGACGCCTGGCGCTCCGTTTCCGCCTCCAGGGGAGGAATCTTGCATTTCAGGGTTTCCCGGACCAGGCGGGAAAGGTCTTCCCACAGGTTGAACCATTCCATCATGCGGTTGAAGTTAAGGAAGTTTTTCCCGCACCATTTCCGGAGCTGGTTTTTGCGCCAGCGGCGCCCTTCCCTGAATTCCCATGCGGCCTTCCAGAGCTTGAGCAGGGACAGGAAATCGCTGTCTTCATCCTTCCACTGGGCGTGGGCCTGGTCCGCCTTCTGCGCGGCGTCCGCCGGGCGTTCCCGCGGGTCCATAATCCCCAGCCCGGCCACAATCACCAGCATTTCAGGGAGGGCCTGTTCATGCTGCGCTTCCAGCAGCATGCGGCCCAGGCGCGGGTCAATGGGCAGGCGCGCCAGCTTCCGCCCCATGGGCGTGAGCTGCCGGGCCTTGTCCAGGGCGCCGATTTCCCGCAGGGTGCGGTAGCCTTCCGTCACCAGTTTGGAGGAAGGAGGGTCCGGAAGGGGAAATTCCGGCATTTCCGGAAGACCGAGGTCTTTCATCCTGAGAAGAGCCCCGGCCAGGGCGCTGCGCCTGATTTCCGGGTCCGTAAAGTCCGGCCTGTCCTCCCAGTCCTCCTCACTGTACAGGCGGATGCATACGCCCTCGCACACGCGCCCGCAGCGGCCCGCGCGCTGGCGGGCGCTGGCTTTGGAGACGGGTTCTATCTGGAGCCGCTGCACCTGGCGCGCCGGGCTGTACCGGCTGACGCGCGCCACCCCGGAATCAATGACGTAAATGATCCCGGGAATGGTCAGGGATGTTTCCGCCACGTTGGTCGCCAGCACGATGCGGCGGCAGCCCTGTTCCGGATGAAAAATCCTCTGCTGGTCCGCCAGTCCCAGCCTGGTAAAGAGCGGCAGGATACGCGTATTCCTTAAATTCCGGCCTTCCAGCTTTTCCGCCACTTCACGTATTTCACGCTCTCCGGGGAGGAAAACGAGCACGTCCCCGCGGTCGTCCAGGGTATCCAGCCAGTCCACGGCGCGCGCCACATGGGCGGGAAGTTCTTCATCGTCACGCAGAGGCGGCAGGTAATGAAGGTCCACCGGGTAAGTACGGCCCTCCACCTGGATAATGGGCGCGCCGCCGAAGAATTCGGAAAAGCCCCCCGCATCCAGCGTAGCGGAGCTGATGACCAGCCGCAGGTCCTTGCGCCTGTCCAGCAGAAGCCTTAGGTAGCCCAGCAGAAAATCAATGTTGAGGCTTCGTTCATGGGCTTCATCCAGAATCAGGGTATGGTACTGGCGCAGGTCCGGATCATGCTGCGTTTCCGCCAGCAGAATGCCGTCCGTCATGAACTTCAGGCGCGTATCCGGCCCGGCTTTTTCCTCAAAGCGCACCTGGTAGCCCACCAGGCCGCCCAGCTCGCAGTCCAGTTCTTCCGCCACGCGGCGGGAAACGGATGCCGCAGCCAGCCTCCGGGGCTGGGTGCACCCCACCCTGCCCCGCGCCTCCCCGGCAAGCTCCATGGCCATCTTGGGAAGCTGGGTGGTCTTGCCGGACCCGGTCTCACCCACCACCACAATGACCTGATGCTCCCGCATGGCCGCCAGAATGTCATCCCGGCGGCGGGAAATGGGAAGGTCCGGATAAGTAATGTTCATGATGGAGGGGAGAAAAAAACCCTGCAAGAACGTCCTGCAGGGTTTGATGGAAAAGCCGGAAAGGGTTTCTTTACTGCCGGGGTTTGGGAAGGGCGATGCGTCCGCTGCGCGTCAGCATCTGCACATCGTAATCCTCAATGAGGGACAGGAAACGGTCAATCTTGTGTTCGCCGCCCGTCACTTCAATGGTCAGGGCGTCCCGCGTGACATCCACAATGTTCGCGCCCAGAATCTGGCAGAATTCAATGACTTCATGCCGCGTGGCGGAATCTACGCCAATGCGGGTCAGCACCGTCTCCCGGTACACGTTGTCCGTATTGCGGAAATCTACAACTTCCACCGTGTTGACGAGTTTTTCCAGATGTTTGATGATCTGGTCAAGCACGTCTTCCTTTTCACGTACGACGATGGTCATCCGTGAAAAGCGCGGGTCCTGGCTAGGGGCAACGTTCAACGAATGAATATTGTAGCCCCGTCCACTGAACAAACCGGCAATGCGGGCAAGCACGCCAAATTTGTTTTCAACAAGTACGGAGATAGTATGACGAGTCATAATTTTAATTTCTTAAAGGTGATGCATTATAGGCGCTTCCGGCTGCCAGTCAAGCCCGCGGAAGAATGATGCCGGAAAACGCTTTCCCGCGGGAGGCTCCGGAAGACGCGGGACCGGCGGGATTCAGAGTTCCCGCGGAACGATGGCGCTGCTCCTTGTTGCCGTGGGGATGCGGGGCAGCAACGTCTTTTCGGAAACCGGACGGGCATCCACCTTCACGTTGAACTGCTGTCCGTCACGGGAAACGGTGAGCAGGGCCGGCCCTTCCCTCAGGGCCCTGACCAGCGCATCCATGGTGCTGACGCTCTCGTGGTTCACGGCAAAGACCATGTCTCCCGCCTGCAAAATCTGCCCCACGGATTTCTTGGGATTCACCTGGATGACCAGCAGGCCCCGCGCGCCGATGGATTGCTCCTCCGCCGTAAGTTCACGCAGGTGCATGCCCACTCCCTCCATGAAATCCTCCCAGGGAGAGGGGACGTTCTTCAGGATGCTGTCCCCCACCTTCAGGGTGACATTCATTTTTTGTCCCTTGCGCCAGATTTTCAGCCGGAATTTGTCGCCTATGGAAAGATTTTCTATGCGGTCCTTTACATCCTTGTCCGTCTGGATGGGCACTTCATTAAAGCTCAGCATCACGTCTCCCGTTTGAAGACCTGCCTGCTCCGCCGGAGAACCGGGCTTCACGATGTTGACCACGGCGCCTCCGGCTTCATGATAGTCCAGAAAACTGCGGAGGGGCGGCGTATTGCGTACAATGTCCAGCCCCAGATATCCCCTCATGGGGCGTCCATGCCTGCAAATCTGCTCAAAAGTGTGCACCACAAGATTGGAGGGAATGGCGAAGCCGATGCCCGCGTAGTTCTTTTCCACGTTGGGAAGCACCGATTTGTTGATGCCGATGACTTCACCGCGGATGTTGATGAGGGGTCCGCCGGAATTGCCGGGGAAGATGCTGGCATCCGTCTGGATCAGGTCCAGGCCGGAATCCACCAGCTTGCGCTCCCTGGCGCTGATGATGCCGCGGGAAACCGTCGTTCCAAGACCATAGGGGTTGCCGCAGGCCAGAACGATCATGCCGGGAGCAATCTCGTCACTGTTGCCGAACGGAAGAGGGGTAAAGGTCATTGGGTTTTCCACCTGCAGCACGGCGATGTCCAGCTCCGGGTCCACCCCCACCAGCCGCACGGAAACGCTTTTCCCGTTGCTCAGCGTGACGCGCAGAGCATGCTTGTTCTGAATGACATGGTAGGCCGTGATGATGTGCCCTTCTTCAGTGACAATGACGCCGGAACCCAGGCCGTGAACCGCCAGCCTTTTCTCCACCGTGGAATCCCCGTCCTCGGAAGGCTGTGGAACGGTGGCCACCCCAGTAGTGTCTATGCTGACCAGCACGCGCTCCACCAGCCGGGCTACACGGGAATATTCTTCATTGAGCTGGTGCAGGATGGGAACGTCCTCCTCCTTGAGTTCGGACTCCCGCGCCATGGTAAAAACCTCAGACCGGAAGGAAACGTTCTTTTCCGTTACGCGGCTGTTCCATCTCCAATAGGCAACGGCGACCACGGTCATCATAACCGTCATCATGATGACAAGTAACGCCCGTGTCCATATGGTTGATCTCATGGAAATGCCTTGCCGTAGCAACGGTCAAACTGTTTGCGCCTTAATACCGGGGAAATGCCTGAAAACGGGCGTGGAAGACTCCATCCATCTTTTGACATTCCGCTCCTATTGATACTATTTAAGCATAATTTCTTCAAACGAAAAAAGTTTCAAATGACAAATACGTCTTTTAACAAGGCGTGTTTTATGATACCTACGGGTACGGTTTTATGGGCACCAGCACTTTACAACAACCAGCCATTTACCTCGTTTTTGGAACGGATGAAGGAATGGTGCGTGAAAAGGCTTCCGGCATCTTTACCGCCCTGACGGAAGGAACGAATGAATTTTCCCATGAAATACTGGAAGCGGCCTGCGGCGATTCCGACGAAGCGGACCAGGTGACGCGCCAGGTCATGGAAGCCCTGCGCACGCTTCCCTTCTTCCCGGGCCGCAAGGTGGTCTGGATGAAGAACTGCAATTTTCTGGGGGATTCCGTCACGGGGCGCTCCTCCACCACGGAGGCCGCTCTTGATTCCCTCAGGCATTTGCTGGAAGGCGGCCTGGGACCGGACGTCCTGCTGCTTATTTCCGCCTCTGAATTTGACAAGCGCCGTTCCTTTAACAAATTCCTGCTCCAATCCGCCGCCGCGGAGGAACTGAACAAGCCGGACATCACCAAGGCCGGCTGGGAAGGCAGCCTGATGCCCCTGATCAACAAGGAGGCTGGAGCACGGGGTCTGAGCTTTGACTCCGCCGCCCTGGAGTTGTTCATTCACCGCGTCAGCGAATCTTCCCGCCAGATCATCTCCGAAATTGAAAAACTGGACCTCTACCTGGGCGCGGACAGGCGCACCGTGATGCCGGAGGATGTGGAGCGCATGGTTCCGCTGACGCGCACGGGCGTTATTTTTGAAATTTCACGCGCCCTGGAAAATAAAAAGAGTGATGCGGCCATCTCCCTCATTGACTTCCAACTGGAACGCGGTGAAAACGCTATCACGATCATGCGCGCCGCGTTCATCCCAACGCTGAGAAATCTGCTGGCCGCCAGGCTTTTATGTGACGCGTTCAACCTGAAGCCTACCAACTTCAAGGAATTTACGGCCCGCATCTCTTCCCTGCCCTCCTATGCAGCCGCTCTGATTCCTCTGAAAAAAGACGGCTCTCCCAATGCGTACCCGCTTTTCCTGGCGGCGCAGAACGCCTCCAAATTCAAAACCGAACGGTTGAAGCAAACCCTGAAGGAATGCATGAAGGCAGACAAGGCCCTGGTGTCTTCCTCGCTTGATCCGCGCCTGATTCTGCACCGTCTTGCCATCTGTTCCGCATCCTGATGAATTCATCTTCTTCCCAAGCCTCCCCCCTGTTTGACGTTCTTGTCGTCGGCGCCGGGCACGCAGGCATTGAGGCGGCGTTGGCGGCCTCCCGCCTGGGATGTTCCGTCGCCGTCCTGACCCACAATCTGGATACGATTGGACAAATGTCCTGCAACCCGGCTATCGGAGGGCTTGCCAAGGGCCACATTGTCCGGGAAATAGACGCCATGGGAGGAGCCATGGGACTGAACACGGACGCCACCGCCATCCAGTTCCGCATGCTGAACGCCTCCAAGGGCCCCAGCGTGCGCGCCCCCCGCGCCCAGTGCGATAAAACAGCCTACCGCGCACGAATGAAAATGGTTCTGGAAACTGCTCCCGGCGTGCGTTTGTTCCAGGGGGATGTGGTCCGTCTGCTCGTGAACGGAGAACAACAGGTGACGGGGGCCGTCACCTCCCTTGATTACACCATCTGCGCGCGCAGCGTAGTCATCTGCTCCGGGACTTTCATGCAGGGTCTGCTGCATGTGGGGCTTCAGCACGTGACGGGCGGACGCATGGGCTGCGCCCCTTCCAGCCTCTCCAAGAACCTGGCCGCTCTGGGCTTTCAGGTAGAGCGGCTTAAAACAGGAACTTCTCCGCGCGTCAATGGCAGGTCCATAAACTTTTCCGTCTGTGAAGTGCAGCCGGGAGACACCCCGGAAGCCCTGTTCAGCTACCGTTCCCGCGATGTCTTGAAACGTTCTTCCGAGCCCTTCTGCACCCTGAACACCTGGGGAGACGAAGATTTCCGGATGGAGCAGATGCCATGCTGGATTACCTACACCAACCAGGCTACGCATGACATCATCCGGGAGAATTTAAAATTCAGCCCTCTTTACAGCGGCATCATAGAAGGCATAGGGCCCCGTTACTGCCCCTCCATTGAAGATAAAATCGTGCGCTTCGCGGAAAAAACGAGCCACCAGGTATTCCTGGAACCGGAAGGGCGCGGCACGGAGGAATTCTATCTCAACGGCGTTTCCACCTCCCTGCCCTACTCCGCCCAATGCGATTTCATCCACACCATTCCCGGCCTGGAAAACGCCCAGCTCATCCGGCCCGGATATGCGGTGGAATATGACTTCTGCCCGCCCACCCAGCTGCATCCCACGCTGGAAACCAAGCTGGTGGAAAACCTGTACTTTGCGGGACAGATCAACGGCACCTCCGGTTATGAAGAAGCCGCCGCGCAAGGTTTGATGGCGGGAACAAACGCAGCGCTGAAGGTGCTGGACAAACCCTCCCTGGTGCTGCGCCGGGACCAATCCTACATTGGCGTCATGATAGACGACCTGGTCACCAAAGGCACGGACGAACCCTACCGCATGTTCACCAGCCGCGCGGAATTCAGGCTTCTGCTGCGCCAGGACAATGCGGACCTGCGCCTGGCCCCCCTTGCTTTTGAAACCGGTCTTATTACTCGTAAGGAATTCCTGAAAACGGAAGCGCGGCAAAACGCCATTGAAGAGGGAACGGCACAAGCCTCCCTTGTTAAACATGAAGGCGTCCCCCTGTCCACCTGGCTTAAGAGGCCCGGCAATGACTGGACCATGTTGCCTGAAGAACTGAAAAAAATGTTCCACGTGGAACATTTGGATGCCATTGCCACGGATATCCAGTATGAAGGGCACATTGAAAGGCAGAAAAAACAGGCGGAGAAAATCACAAGGATGGAAAGCAGAGCCATCCCTGCCGACATTGATTACGAACAAGTTCATGCCTTAAAAAAGGAGGCCGTCGTCAAGCTGGGAAAGATACGCCCCGGCACCATCGGTCAGGCATCACGCATTCCGGGCATTACTCCAGCAGATATAGCCCTGCTGCTCGTACATCTGCAAAAGCGCGGAAGATAGCATCCCGGATATCCGGCGCTGTTTTCCCGGAACTTTTAAAAACGGCTCCGCAGATGATGGAAAACATCATGCACAATATCAGCCGTTTTACTGCCGCCTGATGCAACCCCGGCTTCCGTTCATTCCCGGTCATTTTTCCTTCAGCATCGCGGCCTGTTTGCCTTGCATACCGGTTCACCGTCACATGAATTCACGCTTGCAGGATGGCCTTTTCTACCATCAGTTTGATCAACATTTTCCCGGCTGCCAATATTTCCTCCACGGCATAGGATTTTCCGTCAAAAAGAGACAGGAACAAAAAAGAGGCGCATACACCGGGGAAAAGACGGCTCTTTGGCAGGAACGTCAGGAATTGAAGCCGTGTTCCCGGCTTCAAACCCGGAAGAAGGGAGGAGCGGAACACAACGATTATTCTTCCAGCAGCTCCGGAACGGCAAATAAAAATATCCGGCAGGATTCATCTGCCTTTTCCTTAAACAGTCTCATCTGCGGCGGAGAGACCTCACGCATTTCCGCATGGTCTGACCGTCATAAGAAAAACGAACCACGGGAGGAAGGAAAAATGGAGGAAACCATCTACGCAGCCGCTTCAGGAATCAGTCCCGCACCCCCGCTGGACATTTCTGACAGCGGGTAAAAATAGCCATGGTCATTACCGGTAGCGCACGTCACCGCGGATGCACACGTCATTCCCGAAGGTTCTCACAACAGGCTGATTGAGATAGGCTTCGCGTTCCAGGAATGCGCCGCCCTCCACTCCGCCGGCGCCGCCTCCCGTGATCATGGGAGCGTAAAATCCCACCCATTCGTCAACCAGGCCTGCTTTCAGGAATTCCTTGACCAGGCATCCTCCGGCTTCCAGCAGGATGATTCCGATTTTCCTGTCACTATAAAGATTTTGTAGCAGTTCCAAATAGTTGGAAACATTCTCCACAATCAGGGTACGGTCACGGAATTCATCCGTCAGGCAAATGGAATCCGCAGGTATGGACGCCGCGTCATGAGTCAGGACAATGCGCCAGGGCTGCTCTTTCAGGGGAGAAATGGGGCGGTCCGGAGTCCTGATCGTCAGGGAAGGATTATCCATGCGCATGGTATTTCCTCCCGTGAGAATGGCATCGCACTCCGCACGGAGGGTATGCACAAAAGCCCTGGATTCTTCATTCGTCAGCCACTGGGAACGTTCCGGACTGCGTGAAATGCGGCCATCCAGGGACATGGCACTTTTTGCGACCACCCACGGACGCCCTTCCAGCATGTTCAGCCGGAACCCCCGGATCAGGCGGTCGCACTCCTTTTCCAGAATTCCCTGCGTGACCTGGATTCCCGCACGTTGAAGAATTTCAGCGGCAGCGCCGCGGTGCCTGGGATTGGGATCCTCCGAACCGTAAACCACCCGTTTGAAATGATGTTCCAGAATGGCTTCCGTACAGGGCGGCGTTTTTCCGGTGGTGCTGCATGGCTCCAGAGTGACGTACAGGGTGGAATCTGCAAACAGTCCGGCGTTTCCTCTGGCTGTTCCATCAGCTATGGCATTCCTTTCCGCATGGGGAAGGCCGGCTTTTTCATGAAACCCGGAACCGATTACCCGGTTCCCATGGACAATGACCGCTCCTACACAGGGGTTCGGCGCTGTCAGCCCGATTCCGTTTGCGGCCAGTTCAACGGCCATGTTCATCCAGCGGGCGTCCTGGTCCTCTGTGTTCATGCGGACCTTGTAACACGAATCCCGGAGGGAGGACAATCACGTTGTGTGATTGAAGAATATTAGATTTAACAATATTAAATTTCTTCTTCTTCTACCATGTGCCTCATGTGAACAACGTTTTTATCCCTTAGCCATGAAGGAATTGCAAGACTCCGCAAATGTGAATAAATTCAGCCCATAGAAATGCGCATAACATCTGAATAACTTATTCACACAGTACCCACACTTAATTAACGCATCCGTTCACACGGTTATTGGCATGCGGAACGGGACAGTGCATTCCGTCTTGCAGAGGCGCCGGAAGAAATCATACCATGCATGCATGAGGGCTGCCAGACTGATTTACACCCCGGCGATGGACCTTACCTTTCCCGCAACGGGCCCTGAAAGGCCTTTCTGCGGCTTTTCCGTGGCGGGGGTGAGCATAGCCGCGTATTGTGCTTCCCGGCTCCGGGAAGAGGGCTTTGAGACGGTTTTGAATCCTGGAGAAGATGTTCCGGAAGGAATCGGGGAAGTAGTGGAAGTGTCCATGCATCATTTCTCCCCGCAGGCTGCCGCGTGGCTTGCCGCCTGCGGGGCAGGGGAAGCGTGGAGTGGAGAAGGGCGCCTGCTGGCGCGGAAGGGGCAGGGAAGCGGGCTGAAACGCGTTTTCACGCGGCAGGAGGCTCCGGTGGAGCGCCTGGTTTATCCCTGGGACCTGCTGGCGTGGCAGGAAAGAGTGATGGAGGGGATGGAAGGAGGGAGTTTTTCCGCGCAGGATGGCATTCACGTTACGGGGGCGCTCCGGGTGGGGAAGGGCACCGTGGTGATGCCGGGCGTGGTGGTGGAGGGGGCCGTCTGGGTGGGGGACGGATGCAGGATAGGGCCCAATTGCCATTTGCGCGGCTGTGTTTCCATCGGGAACGGCTGCGTGGCGGGGCAGGGGGTGGAACTGAAAAATTGCATCATCGGGGATAACACCTTTATTCCGCATCTGAGCTATGCGGGAGATTCCATCATCGGCGCGGATGTCAACTTCGGAGCCGGAACGGTGTGCTCCAATTTCCGGCATGACGGAAGAAAGCACAGGATGATGGCGGGTGGAAGGCTGGAGGATACGGGAAGGGACAAGCTGGGCGCCGTCATCGGGGATCATGTGCGCCTGGGAGCCAATACCGTCGTTCTGCCCGGCAGGGTAGTTCCTCCCGGAACCTGGACCATGCCGGGAGAGGTGTTCGCGGGAGGCATGAACCAGGACTGAATTCCCGGAACGCGAAAAGGCCGCATGCGGAGGAATCCCTCCGTACATGCGGCCTTTTGAGCAAAAGGGGGAAATGGTTTTAACGCCTCCGGCGGCGCATCATCAGGGCGGCCAGGCCAAGCAGGCTAAGGGAAGCCGTAGCCGCTTCCGGCACGGGAAGCACCACGCCGTCATAAAACTTGATGTTGTTGATGTCCATGGTTCCGTTCATGGGGCGCACCTCTCCAAAGGAGGAGCCGAACTGGGAGCCTGTAAGAGCCGGAGAGGACGGATTCCAGCCCGTAATGGTGCCCGCCAGAGCACCGTTGACGTAAACGGAAAGCGTCTGGGAGGAAAGATCGGAGACGATGCTGAAGTTGTTCCACGTATCCTGCTGAAGGTCCGTCCAGGTCACGCCCGTGTTAATGTTGCCGCCGGTTTGGCCTCCGAACCCCTTGTTATAAAAATAAAGCTCTCCGGCTTCATTGAATTCCAGGACCATGCTGTTGGATTCTCCGGAAACCGTTCCATTGGAATACAGGCTGAAAACGTCTTTCCACGCATTGCCGGTGGAACTCAGGTTCTTCAGGTCGAAGCTGACGGTGAAACTGCCTGAAATTCCCGCTATGCCGGAATTGTAGGGCGTGCCTCCGCCGGAGCCGCTGCCGAAAGTGGCATAATCGTTGCCGGTTGTATAAGTGAATGAACCGTTCCAGCCGGGAGCAGTTATTTGCGTTCCTTCCGTGGTCCACTCCCAGGAATAAACGGGAGAAGCCGCGTGGGCGATGCCTGCCGCAGCCAGTAAAGCCAAAATAATGAATGAACGTTTCACAGAAATTCTCTTTGTTGTTTGAAATTACAGGAGCTTGGTGGAAAAGTAGCGGATTTCGAATCCGGATGCTGTTCTTTTTCCTCTGGAAAGCGGCAAATTCATTGAACAATATACACTATCCGGAAGAAATGCCGTTTATGTTTCCTTTCATGCTTTTATTTTTCCGTGATCTTTCTTTTTGTTAACCGGCTTGTTCTTAAAAAAATAATTTGACCCCGGATTCGAAATCCGCGTGGGCCGTCAACCGGAAGTTGTTCGCCGGAGAACGGACTTTTAAGAATACTTAAATAATTTGAAAAACCGTTTCATGCAAGATATGCCCGGAGAAATAGCATATTACTACATATGGTATGCTTTTAAAAAAATACTGCCAAATATTAGGGTTTGACGGAGAAATGGCTTGAATCACAGGAGGCACTTATGAGAGGATGCGAGGCAGATAAAAGCACAGACACATGAAGTTTACCATTTCCAAGCAAGTATTTCTCGACGGTCTGAGACAGGTTGCCAGCGTGGTGTCTTCCAAGACGACGCTGCCCATTCTTTCCAACGTCAAGATTGAAGCTGAAAACGGCCAGGTACGTTTTACGGCTACGGATCTTGACGTATGCATTACCGGCGTAGTTCCCGCGAACGTGCTGCGCGAGGGCACCGTGACTCTTCCCGCCAAAAAACTGGTGAGCATCATCAGCGAACTTCCTGAAGCCGAAGTCCAGGTGGACGTCAACCAGCGCAACCAGGCAACGGTAGAATGCGGCCGCTCCCAATTCAAGCTGAACGGCCTTCCGGCGGATGAATTCCCCGAATTGCCTTCCTTTGAACAGGCGACCGTTTACCAGGTGGACCAGAATTTGCTGCGCGACTGCATCCGCCGCACGGAATACGCCATCTCCACGGACACCACCCGTTACGTGCTGAACGGCATCTCCCTTTCCTTCCGCAACGGCAAGATGACCCTGGTGGCTACGGACGGCCGCCGTCTGGCCCTGGCGGAAACCGCCCTGGAATTCCCGGAAGAACAGCAGCTGGACGCCATCCTGCCCACCAAGGCTGTCGGTGAACTCCGCCGCCTTCTGGATGAAGTGGGAACCGTCACCATCCGGTTCACCCGCAACCAGGCCGCTTTTGAAATCAATGATACGCTTTTAATCAGCAAGCTGATTGACGGCAATTATCCGAACTACCGCCAGGTCATCCCGACGGATTGCAAGGAAAGCATAGAACTTCCCTGCGGTGAACTGCTGGAAACCGTGCGCCGCGTTTCCCTCCTCTCCGTGGACAAGAGCACGAACATCAAGCTGAACTTCCGTGAAAACGAGCTGGAAGTGGCCTCCAGCGCGGAAGGCGTGGGTGAAGCCCATGAATCCATGACGATCACTTATGCGGGAAGGCCGCTCTCCATTTCCTTCAACCCGGATTTCTTCATGGCTCCCCTGAAGACAATGGCCGGGGATACGATCATTACGCTGAATCTCATTGATGAAATGAGCCCGGGCGTGCTGAAGATTGGCGATGAGTTCCTGTACGTGCTCATGCCGATGAGATCTCCCAACTGATTTTGACTGGTACAAAATCGTTCATACAAGGAACAGGCGCCGTGGAAGCATGGCGCCTGTTTTTTATGGGTTGACCGTGAAGGAACAGGCAAGGTTATTCACATTAATGTTCTACGTGGAACATTTTTCATTTTCCACCGTCCGGACGCGGGCGGAAAGAAGAATTTCCCTGTTTAAAATACCATGCACGGGCCCGGGGGGGGGCAGGGAAGAAACGGTGTGAGAATCCTTCCGGCGCCGGAAGGCATGGGTGGGAATCCGGAAGGGCAGGGCGGAAAGCCGGATAGCCCGGCTCTCCGCATGCCTGTTATTCGCTCAACAGTCCGGGAGCGGAAAATAAATCCGGAGCCACGTGGAAAGGATAGGAACCGGAGGCGTGGAGAATGGCTTCCCGGACGGGAGGCAGGGAACTGAAGCAGGCGGATTCCACATTCAGGATGCGGCTGTCTTTCAGTTCAATCATCAGTCCCGGTTCCGCTTCATGATCCGGCGTACATCCTATGCGTTCAATAAGTTCCCACGGAATTTCCCTGCGTGAAATGCTGTTGCCCCACGCCAGGGAGGCGGAAGTAACGGTCAGGAAGTAGGGCCTGCCCAGGAGAACGGGAAGCCACAGGAACAACAGGAGAGCGCCGAGGAGAAAGCTCCACCAGCCGGATCCGAAGAAGGCCCAGGCCAGGCCGCACCCCAGGGTGCCGAGGAGTCTTCCTCCCAGCCGGTAACTGCGGTAGGAATAGTAAGTGTTCATGAGTTGCGAAGCCAATGAAGCGTCAGACGCGGACGGGGGATGAAAACCCCCAGCCGTATTCTATACGGTACTCTCTGATTCCTGCGAAGACAAGAGGATAAGTCAGGAAATCCAGTCCAGCATTTCACGCGGCACGGAGCCCCGGGAGCGGATCAGGGAGAGGAAGGCTTCCTCTATTTCCGGCGGCGGCGGAAAGATGCCCGGCCTGGCGCGGCCTGCCGCAAGTTCCACGGCTCCCCGGTTGTGGAGAGCCAGGGGAGGGTCTATGTAACACATTCGCGTGGGGTCCGGCAGAATGAAGTTGAGGGGGCGCCCTCCGTTCAGCAGGCGCTCCTTCGGAATCTCCGGGCCCCATTCGTCCTCCACGCCCATATTGGCCAGCAGAACGCCGGAGGAGCGGGTCACGGCCGGGTCAATCACCCCTGACAGGGCATGGCGCCTGCCTGTGGCCGTGACGGCGCAGAATGCCTGTTTAACTGCGTTGCTGAGCGCTTTTCCATCCGCTGCATGGATGAAGGAGGCGGAAGGAGCGGGAAGAGGCTTTTCCTCCACATCCGCCACGGTGACGTTCAAGCCCCGGCTGAGGGCGTGCAGAACGATTCCCCGGCCCACTTTTCCGCAGCCGATGACGACGAGCGTGCGTCCCGGGCCGCTTTCCGCCCCCAGCGCCTCCAGGGCGCGGAAAAAGCTTTCCCCGGTTCCCAGGCAGGTTTCTATCTGCTTGATCCTTCCGGCATCCACCATCCACACGGGCTGCGGGCAGCCCGCATAGCGCTGTGCTCCTGACCGGGTCAGCTCCACATACCCGTAGCGGCTGAGGACATGGCTGAGCGCCCCGGCGCAGTCCATGACCACGTCATAGGGGCCTTCCGTCCGTTCCGCCTCCGCCACGGGTATTCCGTACCGGCCCAGCAGCGCGACCGTTTCCGGATCATGGGGCATCACGGGAGAGACGGCTGCCGTCAAGTCCGCTCCCGCCGCCAGCAGGGCGGCGTATTTGGCGCAGGTATTCCGGAACACGGGGGAGGCGTCAATGATGCGGCATCCCTCCAACGGGCGGCTTTCCGACCACGTTTCATACTGGTTCAGGAGCACGGGAAATTCCTTCCGCCGATAGAAGGGGGACAAATCTTCCAGAATGCGAGCCGGGTCCACAGGCATGGCGGTATTGTAGGGTCTCCGCCGGAAGGGGACAATCTTTCTCTGCCCATGGAGAGAAAGTATCCATGCAGCTTGCAAAACAGGGGCATGATGGTAATTTGATTCAGCGTTATTTCTTATTGCGCCTGCTGCGGGTCACGGCCCTTGACGTGTCGAACAGCCAGCAGTGTTGCAGAGTGTCCTGATTAAACAAATGGCAAGGTATGGAGGAAATGGACCATCAACAGAAAAAGGCACACCGGAAAGGTGGAAAAGAATAGTGACGGTTGATCTTTTTTCCCAAGGGAACAAAGGAGAGAGGAGCTGTCCATCGTGAGCTATATGATTTTCATCATGCTGATTGTGCCGATGGCATATTACATTCTTCCCAAGGAGATAGGGGGCAATAAAGAAACGCTGCTGGCAATATCGCTCGGAATATTGATATGGATGGCATCATTCTTCAATGTTTTTACTATATATAAAAAGTCAAAATTTTTATTCACTCTTCTGTATTTATTTCCTATTTGCGGAGTGGTCATTTCATGGATGCTCCGTTAAATTTACATGGAATGTTGCGTCCTGGCTGATACATCAGCCAGCAGGTAATTTTTTGAGAAAAAGCCGTCTCACGGAGATCAGGCTATAAAAAATCCCGCATCCGTCAGGATGCAGGATTTTATTGAATGGAGTATTGCGGCGCATGGCCTAGGATTGCACCGGAGGGGCTTTCTGCACTTCCGGCACGGGCAGGGGAGTCCGCTGGATGGTCACGGGCGTTCCCACGCTGGTTTGCTTGTAGAGAATTTCCGCGACGTTCCGCGGCAGGCGGACGCAGCCGTGGGAGATGGGATGGCGCCGCACTTTCCCTACGTGCAGGCCCAGGCCCGCGTTGGTGAGCCGCTGCCAGTAGGGCATGGGGGAACCGTCAAAGCGGCCGCCCTCCGGAACGGGGTCCGTGGATTCGGCGTTGTAGTTGATGCATTTGCCTTCGGCATCATACATCTTGCCGTAAAGGTTGGAGGCGTGGTCTTCCTTTTTGGAGATGACCGTGTAGTCCCCTGTCTTGGTCGGGTAAGCCTTGACGCCGGAGGAGAGGGGAAAGTCCATGGCGACCAGGCCGTCCACCAGGTACTGGCCCCGCTGCTCGTCCAGGCAGACGAAGATTTTGCGGGATTTCTTCGGCTTGCGGTTCAGCAGGGCGTCATCCTTGTACACGTCATACGTTTTCCGGTAGTCCTTGCGGGCTACAAAGTGGGCATACGTGGAGGGATGGAACGGGTTTTTATACTCCGGGACGGATTTGTCCACGGCACGCGGGTCCGGCAGGGCCGGATGGCCCTTGCCGGAGTGGGAGCAGGACGTCCACCCCATGAGGACCACGGGGAGGACGGCCAGAAGAAAGAGATGCTTCATAAGCGGTGAAACCGGAGCGGATACCCCGAGT
This sequence comes from Akkermansia muciniphila, assembly GCF_018709685.1. Taxonomy (GTDB): domain Bacteria; phylum Verrucomicrobiota; class Verrucomicrobiia; order Verrucomicrobiales; family Akkermansiaceae; genus Akkermansia; species Akkermansia muciniphila_E. The sequence continues at coordinate 26,859 of NZ_JABDHQ010000001.1, read as the reverse complement.
TACTTGGAACGCGGAATCGTCAGTTTCTGGTTGATGTGAATCATGTCGGACTTGAGGCCGTTGGCCCTCTTGAGGGCTTTGACGGAGGTGCCGTTCCTGCGGGCGATGGCTCCCAGCGTGTCCCCCTTCTTCACGGTGTAGGTGCGCGCCTTGGGAGCGGGCTTGCGTGAGGTGCTCTTCTTGGCAGACGCATTGCGGGAGGACTTGCTGCTGGCCGTAGTTTTCCGCGTGGAGGATTTCTTGCTGACGGAAGGCTTGGCGGGCGGATTGTAAGCGTAGCTGGAAGAGCTGGAGGAGCTCTTCACCGGGCTGTAATGGCCGGATTCATAAGCGGGATCAGAGCTTTCCGCAATCCACGGCGGGATTTCACCGCTGGCCGGTTCCGCAGTGTCATAGCCGGCCGTGGAGGAATTCTGGGTGGAGCAGGAAGAGAAGGGCAGCACCAGCGCGGCAGCGCAGGCGCAGGTAAAAATGAATGGCGCTTTCATGTGTGCCCTGTTCATACTAATTTATGATTTCGGATTCAAGGCGCTAGCGCGGATTGCCGGGATTTTTTTTCAGCCCTTGTCCAGATTATAAAAGGTTTCCGCATTTCGCGTCGTTACGCGCGCCAGTTCCTCCAGTTCCATGCCTCTGGAAGCGGCGATGAAACGGGCCGTATGGATGAGATGGGCGGGTTCATTCATGCGGCCCCGGAGGGGTTCCGGACTGAGGTAGGGGGAGTCCGTTTCCAGCATGATACGGTCTTCCGGGCACCAGCGCGCGGTCTCCGCCACCACGGGGGCGTTTTTAAAGGTGGCCACCCCGGTGAAGGAGACCATGCCGTCCAGTTCGTCAAAGATTCGCGCGGCCTGGGCCGTGTTTCCTATGAAGCAGTGGAACACGGGGCGCACGCGGCCCGCGTGGTTCCGGGCAATCGCCAGGGCGTCTTCAAAGCTTCCGGAGCCTTTCCGGTCCCGCGTGTGCAGCACGATGTTGAGGCCCAGGCGCGCCGCGAGGTCAAAGTGCTGTTCCAGCAGGTCCTGTTGAAGGCGGTGGAATTGTTCCGTATCCCACCCCTCCGGCGCTCCGTGGAAGTAGTCCAGCCCTGTCTCCCCGATGGCGGCCGGGGGGGCGCCCTGCGCCTTCCGGATGAGCTCGTCCGCCCAGCCTTCCGGCGCGTCATGGGCGTCGTCCGGATGGATGCCCAGCGCGCAAAAGACCACGCCCGGGAACTGGCGCGCCCACGCTGCGTTCGCCTCCCAGTCATCCGGGCGGGCTCCCAGCGTAATCATGCGGTCAATGCCTTCCCGGAGGGCATGCTCCACATAGGCTTCCCGGCGGGACTGGTCGAATTGCGCGGAAGCCAGATGGCAGTGCGTGTCAATAATCATGGCGTAAGAAACCCTGGCAGGGCGGGGAAAGTTTGTGGATATTTCCCGGTTTTGAAAAGTGCAAACGCAGGGCATGCCTGATTTTTCCTTGCCACGCGCAAATGAAACGCACAAACTGCCGCGCATGAATTGTACGGCTTTGTGCATGTGCGCCGGCCTGTTGTCGGTGGCTTCCCTTCAGGCAGGAACCCAGCAGATAGAAGCGCCGCAGGAGGGCCCCGTCATCAGTTTCCATCTGGAAAACGACATGTTCGTGGGAGATGACGATAACTATACCAACGGCGTCCGCTTTGCCTGGATGTCCGGCACCACGTCCCGGAGCCACACCTTTTCCGGCATGCTGGGAACGGTGCTGGGGGGTACGAACGCTTCGGCTTCCTGGCGGCGTTTCATGGGCATGAACGGTTCCCCCAACCTGCGCCAGCAGTGGGGGCTGGACCTGACCCAGCTCATGTACACTCCGGAGCAGAAAGCTACCTATCCCATTTATAACCAGCATCCCTATGTGGGCAACCTGACGCTGGGCCTGACCTCCCTGGTCAAGAATGAAGACAGGGCCAATTCCCTGGAACTGCAACTGGGCACCACGGGAACGAATTCCCTGGCGAAAGGCTCCCAGCATTTCATTCATAAGCTGTGGGGCATGGAACAATGGCCCGGCTGGTCCAACCAGCTTCCCGGAGAAATGACGGCCAATCTGTTTTTCAAGCGTTACTACCGCCTGCGCGGGCTGGAGAAGCGCTACAGCTCCGGCTTTGAAACGGACGCCCTGGCTTACTGGCACGCGGACGCGGGCACGGTGAAGGTGCAGGCGGGCGGCGGCATGTCCTTCCGCTTTGGCTACAATCTGGGCAATACTTCCCCTGAAAACAGCATCCGCGGGGCCACCAGCGCCGCGCCGCCCTTCGTTTACAACAGGACGAACGTCGCCAACTGGGGGTATTACGGCTACCTGCACGCCGCCGTGCGCGCCGTGGCCCATGACCTGTACCTGGACGGCACGGTGTTTCGCTCCTCTCCGGAGTACGTGAACAAGTATCCCGTGGTGGGGGAATGGGGTTATGGCTTCGGCCTCCGGTACAAGCGCACGGAACTGCTGTTCGGCCTCCATTACATCACCAAGGAGTACACGCAGCAGGAATCCATGCAGTGCGTGGGCGTCCTTCAGTTAAGGCATACTTTTTAACGGCTGCGTTTTCCGCAGGCGGTCCATAAACGCAACGGCAGCTTGCAAAGGTGAAGTTTGCTGTTAGAATTAGAATTGCGGATTCGTATGTAACAGGACAATCCGTTTTTGCATACCAACGTTGACACATACTTACTTCATGAGAACGACCAGATCCTGGCTTTTATCCTGTACCGCGCTGGCGGTAGGCTCCGCCATGTGCGGCCTCGGAGCCCCGGGCGATTCCGCCCCCGCCCCCGCCCCCACCGGGCTGGAATGGGAGCAGGAACAGAACCTGCATTTGAACAAGGAGGCCCCCACGGCCTTTTTTGCGTCTTTCAGCGATTTGCAGTCCGCCCTGAAGGTGCTGCCTGAAAACAGCAAATGGCGCAAGTCCCTGAACGGCCAGTGGAAGTTCCACTGGGCAAAGGACCCCCAGAGCCGCCCGGCCGATTTTTACAAGCCGGATTACGACGTGAAGGACTGGAAGGAAATCAAGGTGCCCGCCTCCTGGCAGACGCAGGGCTACGGCACCCCCATTTATTCCAACCAGCCGTACCCCTTTGAACGCTCCTGGCCCTATGTGATGAAGGAGCCCTCCAACAAGAATTACACGTCCTACAAGGAACGGAACCCCGTAGGCTCCTACCGCCGCACCTTTGAAGTGCCCGCGGACTGGGACGGCAGGGAGGTGTACATGCAGTTTGACGGCGTGGATTCCTTCTTCTACCTCTGGATCAACGGGCAGTACGTGGGCTTTTCCAAGGACTCCCGCAATCCGGCCCGCTTTGACATCAGCCCCTACCTCAAGAAGGGGGAAAACGTGGTGGCCGCGGAGGTGTACCGCCATTCCGACGGCGCGTACCTGGAATGCCAGGATATGTTCCGCCTGTCAGGCATTTTCCGCAACGTCTCCATTTTTGCGGTGCCGAAGGTCCACATCCGCGACTTTTTCGCGCAGACCAATCCGGTGGACCAGAGGGACTGGGCCCTGAACATTGACCCCGCCAAGCCCGGCACCATGAACGGGGACTGGCGCCTCCAGGTGGACGTGGACGTGCGCAACCTGTTCCCGGCGACCGAGAAGCTGGAAGGGTGCACCGTATCCATGGCCCTGTATGACGCTTCCGGCAAGCTGGTGGAGCCCGTCAAGCCCAAGGACGCCCCGTATGACGGCGTGCTGGAAAAGCCCCTGCGCATCACCGGCATGAAGGATTTCAAGACTTCCCTGCTGGGCATTTACGCCAAGCCAAAACTGTGGTCCGCGGAGGACCCCAACCTGTACACGCTGGTGCTGACGCTGAAGCGTGACGGCAAGACGGAGGAGATGGTTTCCTCCCGCGTGGGCTTCCGCAACGTGGTGATTAAGGACAGCGTGTTCCTGGTGAACGGCCAGCCGGTCAAGGTGAAGGGCGTGAACCGCCATGAAAGCCATCCGGAAACCGGGCACTACGTGACCCCGGAGCAGATGGAGGAGGAAGTGCAGATGATGAAGCGCGCCAACATCAACCACGTGCGCTGCTCCCATTATCCCGCAGACCCCTATTTCTACTACCTTTGCGACAAGTACGGCATTTATGTGCAGGATGAGGCCAACATCGAGTCCCACGGCTACTACTACGGCAAGGAGTCCCTTTCCCACCCCATCGAATGGATGCCGGCCCACGTGGACCGCATCATGGCGATGGTGGAGCGCAACAAGAACCACCCCAGCGTGATCATGTGGTCCCTGGGGAATGAAGCCGGTCCCGGCCAGAACTTCCGCAGCGCGGAAAAGATCGTGAAGGCCAGGGACATGTCCCGCCCCACCCACTATGAACGCAACAACGACATCGTGGACCTGGGCTCCAACCAGTACCCCTCCGTGGACTGGACGCGCTCCATGGCGGCCAACAAGAACTTCCCGAAGCCCTACTACATTTCCGAGTACGCGCACAACATGATGAACGCCATGGGCAACCTGGCGGATTACTGGGAGGCCATTGAGTCCTCCGACCGCATCATGGGCGGCGCCATCTGGGACTGGGTGGACCAGGGCCTGTACAAGACGCTGCCGAACGGGGAAAAGATGCTGGCCTACGGCGGGGACTTCAACGACCATCCCAACAGCGGGCAGTTCGTGTTCAACGGCACCATCCTGGCGGACCGCACGCCGGAACCGGGCTACTTTGAAGTGAAGCACGTTTATCAGAACATCTCCACGTCCCTGACGGACGACGGCAAGATCGCCATCTTCAACAAGAACTTCTTCACTGACCTGTCTCCGTACGACATTACCTGGACCCTGACGGAGAACGGGAATGTGGTGGCGGAAGGCAAGCTGGATACGCCTCCGGCCGGACCCAGGGAGAAGATCGTGGTGCCCGTGCCGGACATCCCACAGCTGAAGAACCGGAAGCCGGGAGCGGAATACGCCCTGCGCATCGGCTACAAGCTGAAGAAGGACAAGGACTGGGCCAAGAAGGGCTATGAACTGGCCTTTGACCAGCTCCAGCTTCCCGTGCAGGGAGACCTGCCCATGTTCAAGGCTCCTTCCGGCAAGGTAACCCTCAGCGCGGACAAGTACACCGTGTCCGGCAAGGATTTCTCCGTGCAGTTTGACGCGGCCACCGGGGAACTGGCCCAGTTCACCGTGAACGGCAAGCCCCTGTTCAAGACGCCCATGGCGGTGAACGCCCTGCGCGCCGCTTCCAGCAATGAGCCGGGCGTCATGGCCAAGAGCATGGCCAACGGCCTCCGTGAGCTGAAGCATGAACTGCTCAGTTATGAAGCCGTGGACAACGGCACCAGCGTCACCGTCAAGCAGTCCGTCAAGGTAAGCGGCAAGCAGGCTGAAAACATCAGCGGCTACGGTGATACCAAGACCGCCATCACGCCCAGAAAGCAGCCTCTGAACGACACGAACACCCATTTCATCAACAATCTGGAATGGACTATCTACCCGGATGGAACCGTCGTCTGCCAGTCCGTGCTGCTGCCGCGCGGCAATCCCCTGGAGCTGCTGCGCCTGGGGTATGAACTCCAGCTTCCGGCGAACATGGGCAACGTAACCTACTACGGCCGCGGACCGGAGGAAAACTATGCGGACCGCAAGAGCGGCATGCCCCTGGGCGTGTACAAGACGACGGCCCGGGATTCCTTCTTCCCGTACGGCAGGCCGCAGGATTGCGGCAACCATGAAGACACCCGCTGGGTGGCCGTCACGGATGACAAGGGGCAGGGCCTGCTCTTCGGTTCCGTGGGCGCCCCGTTTGCCTTCTCAGCCATTCCCTACACCACGACGGACCTGATTCTGGCCAACCACCCCGTGGAGCTGCCCAAGACGACGGACAAGACCGTGCTGATCCTCTCCTCCGCCACGCGCGGCCTGGGGGGCGCCTCCTGCGGCCCCGGCCCCATGAGCAGGGACATCATCAAGGCCAACAAGCCCTACCCGCTGTCCTTCTTCATGCGTCCCGTCACCTCCAAGTCCTACAAGGGTGAAATCCGCGTGCCCGCGGCCCAGCTGGACATGACCATGCTGACCCGTACGGACAAGTACACCGTCAAGAGCGTTTCCAGCCAGGAGCAGGGAGAGGCGGACGCCGAGTTCGCCATTGACGGGGATCCCGGCACCTTCTGGCACTCCGAGTACAACAAGACCGTGACCAAGCACCCGCACGTGCTGGCCGTGGACCTGGGCAAGGAGCGGGAGTTCTCCGGCATTACCTACCTGCCCCGCCAGGACGGCAGCGGCAATGGCCGCGTGAAGGATTATTCCGTGGAAGTGAGCACGGACGGTGAAAAATGGCAGCCTGCCGCCAAGGGAGCCTTCCCGGATAGCCCGGACCTTCAGGAAGTGAAGTTCCAGGCGCCCGTCAAGGCGCGCTACTTCCGTTTCTCCGCCCTCAGTGAAACGAAGGGACGGGATTACGCCGCCGTAGCGGAACTGGATATCATTCCCGTCAAGAAATAACTCCTGCGGGTTCAACCCGTTTGAACAGGCGCCCCGCCGCTCTTCAGGAGCGCGCGGGGCGTTTTTGTCCTCCCATGATGAGGTCGTAAAGTTTGCGGCGGCTGATGCCGGGCCGGGCGCCGCTGAACGCATCTTTTAAAATCAGTACGGATTGCATCCGCAGGGTAGATTGCTGAGCAAGGCGTGCAGCGTTCCGGACGGCGTAATTGAAGCAGCGGGAGCCCACTAAAAAGCCTCCGGACGGAAACATTCCCGTGCGGAGGCCCAGAGGGAGAGGAAAAGCGCTTTACCGCCGTCTGCGCATCATCAGGGCGGCCAGGCCAAGCAGGCTCAGCGTAGCGGTGGCGGGTTCGGGAACCACCAGGTTGAAATCGTCGCCCAGGAGGGGAGTGATGTACCAGTCATAGCCTTCGGCAGCGGCTTCCTCCTGTGAGCCGAAGAAGAGCTGCATGTCGTCTCCCACCACTCCCGGGTACAGGGCCAGTTCGCCTGTCGTCACGTTCCGGAACGCAAACAGGGAAAATTCGGCAGAGGAATCACCATTGGTGATCAGCAGCACAATAGGCTTTCCTTCCAGTCCTGAGGCTACGGTGCCGGAAAGGGAGAACTGGCCGTTATTGGTGATGGTGCCGGGATATTCCGGAGAGACGTCGGAGAGGCTGCTGGCGAAACTCTGCCTGATTTCCACCATCTGGCTGTAGCTCAGCTGGTCCATGGGCGTGTTGTCCCTGGACCATTGGATGTTTCCGTTAACCAGGTCAAAGGACCATGTACTGCTGGTCAAATGGCCGAGCATGGCGGACCCGTTTTCCAGAGAATGTCCGGAAGCGTCAAAAATGGGCGTAACGGGGGCGTCTCCGTAGTCGTTTTCATTATAAACGGAGAGAGTCGTGGCGGAGGCGGCTCCGGTCAGGACCAGGCCGGCGGCGGCGCACAGCAGGAAGGAATGTTTCATGATGGTAATCAATAGTTACTGGGGATTGGACAAGGTAGTTGCCTGGACAGTTGTACAGGCGGGAAGCCTGGTGCCGGAAAGGACGTTCAGAATGCCTTCCACCACCGTGGAGGATACGTTTTCACCCGTGTTTTTGTTTTTCCACTGGCTGGAGGAGGAATCGTAATAACACGGCTCCAGGGGGCCTCCCGCAGTGAGGGGCACGTAAACCACGTCGCCGGAGGGGTCGGGCAGGGTGGTGTGGAGGGACATGCTGTGAAGCGTCTGGGGGACGGCCAGCCCCGTATGGAGCAGCGTGCCTTCCTGGGAGAGCTGGAGCTTCTGGTGATTCTGCACCACCTCCCCGATGACGAAGGCCTGCACGTCATTGCCCGCTTTCCGGACGACTTTGAGAGGTTCATGGTTGAACACGGGGAGAAGGCCCATGTCGTCCCGGGAGCCGCGGCGCATCCATTTGTTGTCCGCCGCTGAGTGGTAAACTGCAATCTGGATGGTGGGCGACGTGGAAATATAAACGGAATCCGCCGTGCCGGAAGTGCCGCTTTTCAGGCTGAACGTATTGTCCGCGCCCAGAACGTCGTTCAGGGTGCGCGCCTTGCGCAGGACGTAGGAAACGGGCTTGGTGTTTTTAACCAGGTCCGCCGTGATTTTATCGTCCACGGTCACTTTATTCCCCGTCCAGGAGGGAGCGGGCTTTTTCCAGGCATCCCTGTTGAGGGGGAGGGCCATCGCCTCGTCTCCGAAAATGAGTTCCAGAACATAGGCGGAATCCGCATCCATCAGGTCATTGAAATTAACGTCCGGGTCCGTGATGGTAATTTTATTACCGGAAACGGTAATGTTGCCTTCCTCAAGCGTGTGCCGCATCAGGGCTTCCGGATGCACCCCCAGCCCCAGGTACCCGGTGGTCTTGGCGTGCAGGTCCGTCTGGATGTAGCCGCAGGGTGTGCTGTAAGCCGTTTCCGCATGGACGGAAGCGGCTGTTCCCGACAACAGGGCGCAGGCGCAGAAAGAGGCTGGCAGGCAATGTACCGGATTCATGAACATTAAATCATTAAGAGGAAAGGGAATGATTTGTCAATTAAGAAAGGAAAAAACATTCCGATTTTTTAATTTTATTTGTTAGAGAGTGTGTTCCGGAGGGAGAAGGCATGGCGGCTTCTGCCGGCAGCCGGGAACACGGAAAACGCTGGAATCGGTGATTTCAGACGTGCCCGCGGCATTTTCCGCCGCTGTCCGGAATGAAAGGCTGTCCGGAGAGTTTTTCTCCCTTCACCGGGAGGTTTCCTGTGCCGCGCGTAGTTCTGCCCTTAAGGCGTGTTTTCCCTTTCCCGGGAGATTTTCAGGCGCAGGAAGCGCCTCCGGGGGCCTTCCGCGTTCATGGGAACGGTATCCCGGAAGGAGGCGGAGCTTTTGCCCTCCGTCTCCACTTCCGTTATTTCCGTCCAGGTGCGGAGGTCTTCAGAGGCTTCCACCAGATGCCTGATTCCCGTGGCTTCCGGATTGACGGGCCAGTCCAGTGCCAGAAAAGCGCCGCCGCCCGCTTCCTCCGTGGAAACCTGCACCACGCTCCCGCAGGGTTTGAGAGGGTCCAGGCCCGTGGCGTATTTCAGCAGGTTGGGAATGCCGTCCCCCGCAGGGGAGTCATTGGGCCCCGTCTGGCCTGCGTCCGGGTCACGGGAGGTGATTTCATCCTCTTTCCATTCATCCCAGGTGCGTTTTTGCCCCCGCTGAACCACGGTAGCGGAGCGGACGGTTCCAAAGGAGGAAAAGGAGAATCCGGCCGTGCGGGAGCTTTCCCCGGGATTGGCCGCTACGGCAATGGATACGGTTCCATTACCCGTTTCCGCTCCCTGCGTTCCGGTGATGTTCACCCAGTCCGCCGTTTTGGAAACGGTCCACGCGGCATCACAGGTGACGGAGAAAATGGCCGTTCCCCCGTTTTTGGGAAGAACGTGGGCGCCGGGAGACACGGCCAGGGCGGGAGTCCTGCCGGACTGGATGATGGTGACCACGGCCGGCTGGACGCCGGGAACGGTGACGGTGATAGTTCCAGTGCGTTCTCCCGCGCCCTCCCAGCGGTCCACGCTATAGGTAACTGTGCCGTTTCCGGAGCCGGAAGCCGGGGAAACGGTGATCCAGCCCGCGGAGGAGGAGGCCTCCCAGGAGTCATCGCTGGAGACGGTGAACGTGGCGGCCGTCACTCCTTCCGCCTCCACGCGGATGGTTTGGGCGGCGGCGGGAACGTCCAGGGAGGGGAGGAATTCACCATGCGGAATGCGGAGGAAGAAGATGTTCTCATCCCCGTTGAGCCCTTCATAAAGCACGCCGATGTGGCCGTCTCCCGTCTCGCAGATGTCGGAATAGCCGCAGCAGGGGCGGGAATCATAGAGAACCTGGCGGTTCGCGGGCCACGTGGCGCCTTCGTCAAAGGAGGCCTTAAGGGTCATCAGGGCGCGGGGGGCGGCGGTTTTGGCTGGGTTGGAGAAGAGAAGGGCCCTGCCGATGTTCCCGGAGTTTTCCACGGCAAGCTGGCTGGCCTGGCAGGCGGCGGGCTCCGGCAGCGCTTTCAGGTTGGTGGAGTGGGCCGTCCACGTTTTCCCCATGTCGTCCGTCGTGAAGACTTTTCTGTAGCCGCTCTTGTTTTCATTGCGGGCGTTGAGCATCAGGCGCCCGTCGCTCAGCTCCGTGACCACGCATTCGCTGGCGCTGGCCCCGATGCCGAGCGTGCCGGATTTTCCGGTATCCTCGCTGATCCAGGTCTGGCCGCGGTCCAGGGAATAAATGATGCAGGACTGGGGGGTGCCCGCGCCGCTGGTACCCGTCCATATCTGGGAGGGGAAGACGATGGGGCGCACGCCATTGACCGTTTTTTTCATCGTAATGCCGTGGCCCGGGCCCTGGAAGAAGGATTTCCAGGCCCTGTTCTTGATGTCCCCGTTAATGCTCCGGGGCTTCGTTTTCACGAACTCCCCGGTATCCGGGTCTGCGGACCCCCATGTCTGGCCGTTATCCGTGCTGTATGCCACTACGTACTGGACGGTTTCCAGGCTTTCCACATCCACGTTGGCCTTGGAGGAGGCCAGCCCGTGCCTGGCGATGCCTGCCACCCACAGGGTGCCGTTGACTTCATCCAGCAGGATGCAGGGGTCGCTGACGCCGTAGCCGGAGTTGTAATCATTGGCGGAATTGCCCGTGGGGTTGAAGTTGACGGCCACGTTGACGGGCGTCCAGGTACGTCCGTTGTCCGTGGAGCGGCTGCACCCCGTGTCAATGTTGGCCTGCATGTCGTTCCGGCCGTCGTAGCGGATGTCAAAGACGGAGACCAGGTCTCCGTTCCTGGCGCGCACAATGCCCGGAATACGGAATTTCCTGGAGGTCTTTCCTTCCGTGGGCCCTCCGTAAACGGGGTCGTTCGCCTTGGCGATGGCATAGCCTATCCGCTGCCGGGCCGTCACTCTGCCGGTAACATCCGTCGTTTCCCCGTCCACGGTAACGGAGGCGATTCTGGCGCCCACCTTGTGGTCCATGCTGGCGGAATCCTTGAGCTTGACGCTGACCCAGAAGTAGTATTGCTGGCCGTCCGTGAGCGCCCCCGGAGTGACGGGGAAGGTCATGACGGGGGCCGGCGGCTGGGCGGGGCTGGCCAGGATGCCGGGGGAACTCATGGCGCCGTGGCCGCCGCTGCCGTAGGCGGGTGTGGAGTAAATGCTGTTGGCGTCCCCGGTGTATAGGGAGACGCTTTCAATGTCTCCCAGGTCATCGGACGGGCTCATGTCCACGGTGACGGCCATGCCGGCATAAGTGGAGGGGGTTTCCGTCAGGGAAAAACGGAGAATGCCGTTGGCCTCCATGCGGATCATGGCCGGCCACGCTTCCGCGGCGCTGGAGAAAGGCTTGAATTCGGAAAAGGCCAGATCGTCCAGGAGGACGCCCGTGCCGGCGGGGGCCTCGCAGCGGAAGATAAGACCGGCAGTGCCGGAAGGGATGATTCCCGTCACTTGCTGGGTCATGGGGTTGCCGCCCGTTTTCAGGGAGGAGCCGTCCGCAACCAGGGTTTCCTCCCCTTCCCGGTCCACGGCATGGATGGTGAAGGAGAAAGGATTGGCGGACGTCCAGCGTTCCCCCGTCAGGGAAAGCATTTTTTTAACGGCCAGGGGAGCGGGCAGCGTCAGCGTGGCCGTGCTTTTTGTCCCCGCACCCAGGCCTATGAGCCGCAGGCAGTTGGGCTGGGAAGACCAGCGGTTATTGGCAATGGCGGCATGGCCGCTTTCCGCCGTCATGGTTCCCAGCGCGGTCGTGAGGGAGGTGAGCCCCCCTGTCTGGAAGGAATCAAAGTTTTCAGAAACGGTCTCGTCCGCCCGCAGCGCCATGCCGGCGCCCAGGTACAGGAGAAACAGGACGGCGGCGGAAGCAAAAGCGCGGCGGAGAGTGTGGAAGGCGTTCATGGTGAAGAGAGAAAAAGATTCCAAAAATACGTGATAGCGGAAAGAGGGGAGGAAGAAAACAGAAATGGGGAAGAGCCGGGGAAATTAATAAAATTTTAACGTTTTTTCTGGTCTGTTTTATTTGCGCCGCGAACGTGGTTCCATTAAAGTGAATCCGTTTAAAAGACGGAGATTATCAGGACCCCCCTTTTTCATGTTTTCAGAAGCGCATTTGGACAGCCAGCGGGCAGACAGAATTCTGGCCTCCATCCGGAGGGAGGAATCCTGCCCCGGCCGCGGCCTGTTGAAAATCTTCTTCGGCATGGCGCCGGGGGTGGGCAAGACATACGCCATGCTGGAGGCGGCCATTCAGGCGGCGGACAAGGGCGTGCAGGTCATGACAGGCGTGGCGGAATCGCATGGCCGTGAGGATACGATGCGCCTTATCGGCAGGCTGCCGCGCCTTCCCATGAAAAAGGTGGTTTACCGGGGTGTGGAGATGGAAGAGTTTGATCTGGAGGAGGCGCTGCGCGTGAAGCCCCAGCTCATTCTGGTGGACGAGCTGGCGCATACCAACGTCCCCGGAATGCGCCACAGGAAGCGCTACCAGGACGTGGAGGATTTGCTGGCCGCAGGCATAGACGTTTACACCACGCTGAACGTGCAGCATCTGGAAAGCCGTTCCGATACCGTGCATGACATTACCGCCGCTCCCGTGCAGGAAACCGTGCCGGATTCCGTGCTGGCGGAGGCGGACTGCATCCAGATGGTGGATATTTCCCCGGACCAGCTCCGCGCCCGTCTGAGGGAGGGAAAGGTATACGGCGCTCCCCAGGCATCCGCCGCGCTGGACCATTTTTTCAAGGAGTCCAACCTGACGGCCCTACGGGAGCTGGCCCTCCGCATCATGGCGGAGAAGGTGGACCATGAGCTGACGGAGGTGCGCACCATTTCCGGGGACCGCTCCATCTGGCGCAGCGGGGAACGGCTGATGGTGGCGGTGGGGCCCAGCCCGTTTTCCGCCCGGCTGGTGCGCTGGACGCGCCGCATGGCCTACGCCCTGAATGCTCCGTGGATTGCCCTTTCCGTGGATACGGGCGTGCCGCTGTCCCCCGGACAGCAGCAGCGGCTGGACGCCAATCTGGAACTGGCGCGGCGGCTGGGGGCGGAGGTGGTCGTGATGCCCGGCTCCGACCTGGCGGAAACGCTGCTCCGCATGGCCTTTTTAAGAAACGTCAGCCAGATTGTAGTGGGAAAACCGCAGGAATCCTACCTGTGGGGGCTGGTGCGCCCCATCTCGCTGGTGGACAAGCTGGTGAAGGGGAGCGACCAGATTGACATTTACGTAGTCCCCGCCGCTCCCGGCCCGGCCCGGAACCGGTGGAAGAGCTGGCACCGTGAAACGGGAAAATATGGCCGGGACTACTGGCTGGCCGCAGGCGTGACGGCGGCGGTTACGGCGCTGGGGCTGCTGATGGCGGCGTTTACGGGATATTTTGCGCCGGGTTTTCTTTACCTGGCCGGAGTGGTGGGGCTGGGATTTTTCATCCGTTCCCGGTGGGCCATGCTGATGGCCGCCGCGCTGAGCGCCCTGCTGTGGAACCTGCTGTTCATTCCCCCGGTCCTGACCTTCAAGATAGAGCGGCTGGAGGACGCTCTGATGTGCGTGTTTTTCTTCTTGGTGGCCTTGTCCACGGGGCGCCTTACGTCACGGTTGAGGGTGCGGGAGCAGGAGGAGCGGGAGCGTGAAAAAAAGACGAACGCCCTGTTCCTGTACTCGCGCGCGCTTGCCTCCGCGGCGGATGTTCCGTCCCTGGTTTCCGTGGCCGTGGGCCAGATGAGCCAGATCATGGGGGTGCGCCTGGCGGCCATGACGCCGGAAGGCAGCGGCAGGCTGAAGCTTTGGGAGTCCGGCGGGGCTTTTCCCATGGGTGAGAAGGAATGGAGCGTGGCGGCCTGGTGCATGGAGCACCGCCGCCCCGCAGGCAGGTTTACGGATACGCTCCCGGTGGCGGAAGGATTTTACCTCCCCATGATGTCCGGGGAACGCTGCATGGGCGTGCTTGGCGTGAGGCCGGAGGAAGGGGAGCGTCTTACGGCCGGACAGAAGGATTTGCTGGAAAGCATGGGCGCGCAGCTGGCCATGGCGCTGGAACGCGAAGAATTGCGGGCGGGACGGGCGCGTACGCGGCTCATGGAGGAATCCGAAAAACTGCATCGCTCCCTGCTGGACAGCGTTTCCCATGAGTTCAAGACGCCTTTGGCCGTGATTGAGGGCGGCTGTGAAAAGCTGGCCGGGCGCGCCGCGTCCGCGCCTGAGGAACGGGAGGAGTACGGGGAAATCCTGCTGGCCGCGCGCCGCCTGCGCCGTCTGGTGAAGAATCTTCTGGACGTGAGCCGCCTGGAATCCGGCGCCCTGAAACCCCGGCTGGACTGGTGCGACCTGGGGGACGTGATTGAAGGGGCGCTGGCCGCCACCAGGGAGGCGCGCCGGAACCATCCCGTGTCCGTCGCCCTGCCGCCGGATTATCCGCTGGTGAAGGCGGATTTTTCCCTGATGGAGCAGGTGCTGGTCAATCTGCTGCTGAATGCCTGCGTGCATACTCCTGCGGGAACCCCCATTACGCTGAAGGGCGGAGCAGACCCCGCGCGCGGCCAGGTCTGGCTGGATGTCCATGACCTGGGGCCGGGCATTCCCCCCGAACGGGCGGAAACCATTTTTGAGCGCTTCCGGACGACGCGGCCCGGCGGCCTGGGCCTGGGGCTTCCCATCGTGCGCGGTTTCATGGAGGCCCAGCATGGGACCGTCTCCCTGTTGCCCGTTCCCGCCGGAACCTGTTTCCGCCTTGTCTTTCCCCTGGTGGAGCATGATCATGTTCCTGAAGAATAAGTACCCCCTGCCTGATGAGCAACCTTCCTGCTGATATACTGATTATTGATGACGAACGGCAGATACGCCGTCTTCTGAACCTCACGCTGGCCGGGGCAGGCTACCATGTCCGCGAGTGTGAGAACGGACAACTGGGCCTGAGCGAGACCGCGCTGAAACGGCCTGACGCCATTATTCTGGACCTGGGCCTTCCAGACATCAGCGGCCTGGAAGTATTGAAACAGCTTCGGGAATGGACTCAGGTGCCCATTCTGATCCTGACGGCCTGGGACAGGGAGGATGAGAAGGTAGACGCCCTGGACGCCGGGGCGGACGATTACCTGACCAAGCCGTTCAGCGGCCGGGAATTGCTGGCGCGCCTGCGCGTGATGCTGCGGCGCAACCGTCCGGACAGGGAGCCTTCCGTGTTCCGGCTGGGATCCATCATCGTGGACCTGAGTTCCCGGCGCGTGGAGAAGGGGAAGGAGGAAATCCACCTGACCTCCAAGGAATACGGCATTCTGCGCCTGCTGCTGCTTCACCAGGGCAAGGTGATGACCCACCGCCAGCTGCTCCGTGAAATCTGGGGCCCCCAGCATGAGGAAGATACGCACTACCTCCGGGTGCACATTGCCCACCTGCGGCAGAAGCTGGGGGATTCCGATCCGGAAAACCGCATCATCCGCGCGGAATCCGGCCTGGGGTACAGGATTGTGGCAGACGGGGCTGAATAACTCTTTTTTCCATTCCCGCGGGCCGGGAAAAGTTGCGGCATTCTATCTGTAGCATCCGGAAAAATATATTTTTTCATAACGGTTGCAGGGCATGGCTTAACTTCACGCAGGTCAATATGCTGTGTAGGATTCATGACGTATTCGATACGTCTTTATGAAGATTACACACATCGCAAGAAACATAGGGGCCGCAGCCCTGGGCTGCGCCATGATAACAGGAACCGCCTGCGTGGGCGGAGAAACGTCTTTCCCGGCTGCTCCCTCCCTGGCGAGAGTGCAGGAGGCCGCCATACCCTCCACGGACACGGACTGGGCCTTTTCCCTTTCCGCGGGGTGGTCCAGCAAATATGTGACGGAAGGGCTGGACTGCCTGCCGGGCAGCGGCATTTGGGAAGTGGCTCCGGGCATTTCCTGGAAGGACCTTACACTCAGCGCCTGGTACGCCGGAGGGGATTCCGCCAATTACGATGAACTGGACCTGGTGCTGGGCTACGCCTGGAAGCTGGGAAAGTGGACCGTTAATCCCTGGTATGAGCACCAGTTCTATTTCACGCAGGATTACAATGTAGCCAATCCGGCCCTGACCGTCTCCTGTGCCGTGACAGACTGGCTGACCGTGGGGACGGAAACCCAGGTAAAAGTGGAGCATCAGGATTTTGAAGCCTATTACAGCGCCTTTGTGCGGCTGGAATGGTCCCCTCTGGAAAACGTGACGGTGGCCCCCATGGCCAGGTACGGGTATAACGGCGGTTATAACGTGGACTATGACGACGGCTCCAACTGCATTGACTGGAGCCTGGGCGTGACGTGGCGGTTTGCGGAACATTATTCGCTTTCCGGCTCCGTCAACTATTCCCAGGCGGCCACGGTGCTGCGCCGCAAGGACGCCGGGGACGAGTTCTGGGTGGGCTTCCGCCTGGGCGTGGAATTCTAACGGCGTACGGACGGCATGAAAGCGGGCTTCCGGAGGGAAATTAACAATTTCTTAATGTCCGGAAGCCCTTTGTTAACTACCCGGAATTTCCGGAACATGTATAGAGTAGCGTTATGTCCTCACACGACTTGTTAATCATTGTCCTATTCATAGGCATACTGGTCGCCTTCACCCCGTTGCTCGGGAAGTGGCTGGCGAATGTTTTACAGGGAAAGCGGACCTGGCTTTCCCCGGTTCTGGGCCCCGTGGAGCGCTGCACGTACCGTGTGGCCGGCGTGGACCCCTCCCGCGAAATGGACTGGAAAAAGTATCTGGCGGCCGTTCTTCTGTTCAACGCCGCCGGATTCCTCATCCTCTTCCTTTCCCTGCTGTGCCAGAAATGGCTGCCGCTGAATCCCGCCGGCACGGAAAACATGCGGTGGGACATTGCCCTGAATACGGCCGTCAGCTTCATGACCAATACGAACTGGCAGTTCTACTCCGGCGAAGGGCCGGAGGGCATCAGCTACTTTGTGCAGATGACCGGGCTGGGCGTGCAGAACTTCGTCAGCGCCGCCACGGGGCTGGCCGTCATGGCTGCCTTGATCCGCGGGCTGAAAAGGAAATGCGCCTCCACCCTGGGCAACTTCTGGGCGGACCTGACGCGCAGCACCCTGTACTTCCTGATTCCGATTTCCGTAGTCGTCGCGCTTCTGCTGGTCTCCCAGGGAGTGGTGCAGTCCTTTGACGGGCCCGTCACCGTGCCGGGCATGGATGGCGTGGAACAGGTGATCCCCAACGGTCCGGCGGCCTCCCAGGTGGCCATCAAGCAGCTTGGGACGAACGGCGGCGGCTTCTTCGGGAACAACAGCACGCATCCCTTTGAAAACCCCACGCCCTTCAGCAACATGGTTGAAATGCTCTCCCTGCTCCTGATCGGCTGCGCCTGCCCGTACGCTTATGGCGTGATGATCGGGAAAAAGAAGCAGGGCTGGATCATCTTCGGCGCCATGATGCTTCTGCTCGTGACGACTATCGGGCTGTCCCAGTGGGCGGAACACGCGGGCAACCCGCTGTTCCCCGGCATGGAAATGCTGGAGGGCAAGGAAGTGCGCCTGGGGGTTACGAACAGCTCCCTCTGGTCCGTGGCTACCACGGCTTCCTCCAACGGTTCCGTGAACTGCATGCACTGCAGCATGTCCCCGCTGGGCGGCGGCATCGCCCTGTTCAACATGCTGCTGGGGGAGGTGATCTTTGGCGGTCTGGGCTGCGGCCTGTACGGCATGCTGATGTTCGCCATGATCACTGTGTTCCTGTGCGGCCTGATGGTGGGGCGCACCCCCGAATTCCTGGGCAAAAAAATTGAAGCGCGGGAAGTGCGCTGGTCCATGGTGGGCGTTCTGCTGCCCGGCATAGCCGTCCTGGTCATGAGCGGGCTGGCCGCCGCCACGGAAGTGGGGCGTGAATCCATCTGCAACGCCGGACCTCACGGACTGACGGAAATCCTGTACTGCTTCGGCTCCCAGGCCGGGAACAACGGCAGCGCCTTTGCGGGCCTGGCCGTGGGGGATACGCCTTTCTATTCCCTGCTGGGCGGCCTGGCGATGCTGCTGGCGCGCTTCGGAGCCATCATTCCGGTGATGATCATTGCGGGCAGCATGGTATCCAAGAAAACCGCGCCGCCGGCCCAGGGCACCATGGCGACGGACAACCTGATGTTCATGGTCCTGCTGGTGGCCGTGGTGCTGATTGTAGGCGCCCTCACCTTCTTCCCGGCCCTGGCCCTGGGGCCCATTCTGGAGCATTTGCTCCTGTATTCGGGAACCATGCTGTAAGGCATATTCACCAACAATCCAGATGTTACGATGATGAAAGAAGAAAAAAAGAATCAATCCTGGTGCACCGGGGCCATGCTGAAAACGGCCTTCAGGGACGCGCTGCGCAAATTTGACCCGCGCTCCCTGTCTAAAAACTTCGTGATGTTCGTCACGGCCATCGGCGCCCTGATTGCCACAATTGTCCTTGTCAGGGATATCGCTGCCGGGCAGCCCTTCGGCTTTACCCTGCAAATCACGCTCTGGCTCTGGTTCACCGTCCTGTTCGCCAACTTTGCGGAAGCATTGGCAGAAGGCCGTGGAAAGGCCCAGGCGGACGCCCTGAAAAAAATGCGCGTCTATGTGAACGCCCGCCTCCTGACGGATAAGGGCACGGAGGAAATCGTCTCCGTTTCCGAGCTGCGCAAGGGACAGAAAGTGCTGTGCGAGGCCGGGGACGTCATCCCGCTGGACGGCGAGGTGATTGAAGGCATCGCCAGCGTGGACGAATCTGCCATTACCGGGGAATCCGCCCCGGTCATCCGTGAAAGCGGGGGCGACCGCAGCGCCGTAACGGGGGGCACCCGCGTGATCAGTGACGGCATCGTCATCCGCATCACGGCGGAACCGGGCAATACCTTCCTGGACCGCATGATCGCCATGGTGGAAGGCGCCAGCCGGCAGAAGACGCCCAATGAAATCGCGCTGGGCATCCTGCTGGTGGCGCTGACCATCGTCTTCATTGCCGTAGTGCTTTCCCTCCCAGCCATGGCCGGATACATTGAAGATTCCGCCCGGGCGCTCGGTTTCAGGGCGGACGGCCATATCTCCCTGCCCATCCTGGTCTCCCTGCTGGTGTGCCTGATCCCGACGACGATCGGCGGCCTGCTGAGCGCCATCGGCATCAGCGGCATTGACCGGCTGGTGCGCCGGAACGTGCTGGCTACGTCCGGCCGTGCCGTGGAAGCGGCCGGGGACATTGATGTGCTGATGCTGGACAAGACCGGAACTATCACCTTCGGCAACCGCATGGCGAATGAATTCCTGCCTGCGCCCGGCGTGGAGGACCGGCAGCTGGCGGAAGCCGCCCAGCTCGCCTCCCTGTCTGATGAAACGCCGGAAGGCCGCAGCATCGTGGTGCTGGCCAAAAAGCAGTTCGGGATCCGGGGCCGCCACATGGACGCGGACCACATCTCCTTTGTTCCATTCTCCGCTTCCACCCGCATGAGCGGCGTGGACATGGCGGAGCACGATGGCCAGCCGGCCGTTTCCATCCGGAAGGGCGCTGCGGAAAGCGTGGCGCAGTGGGTGAAGGACCAGGGCGGAACCTTCCCGCAAGAGGTGGAAATGACCGTGCAGAACGTCGCGCGGGCGGGCGGCACGCCGCTGGTGGTGGCCCGGGGAAGGGACGTACTGGGCGTCATCTATCTGAAGGACATCGTCAAGGGCGGCATCAAGGAACGCTTCGCCCGGCTCCGGGCCATGGGCATCCGCACCGTCATGGTGACCGGGGACAATGCCCTGACTGCCGCATCCATTGCGGCGGAGGCCGGGGTGGACGACTTCATTGCGGAAGCTACGCCGGAAATGAAGCTGGCGCGCATCCGTGAAGAACAGGCGGAAGGCCATCTGGTGGCCATGACCGGGGACGGCACCAACGACGCTCCCGCCCTGGCCCAGGCCGACGTGGGCGTGGCGATGAACACCGGCACGCAGGCCGCCCGGGAGGCCGGCAACATGGTGGACCTGGACAGCAACCCGACCAAGCTGATTGAAATCGTGGAAATCGGCAAGCAAATGCTGATCACCCGCGGCGCGCTGACCACCTTCTCCTTCGCCAATGACGTGGCCAAGTACTTCGCCATCATCCCCGCCATGTTTGCCGGTCTCTTTGTAGCTGGCGGCATGGCCCAGGGGCCGCTCTCCACCCTGAACGTGATGGGCCTGCACTCCCCCCAGAGCGCCATCCTCAGCGCCGTGATCTTCAACGCCCTCATTATCGTGGCGCTGATCCCGCTGGCCCTGAAAGGGGTTTCCTACCGCCCGGCGGGAGCGTCCTCCCTGCTGAAACGCAACATCCTCATTTACGGGGTAGGCGGCCTGATTGCGCCTTTCATCGGCATCAAGCTCATTGACATGGCCGTCACCGCCCTGCGCCTTGTCTGAACAATCCAAACCCAACCTGCTGAATCATTATGAAATGGACATTTCCCAATCTGCGCCTGTTTCTGGCGCTGGCCGTCATCACCGGCGGCATTTACCCCCTGGCTGTCACGCTTGTCAGCCTGGTTCTGTTCCCCCACCAGGCGCACGGTTCCCTGATCCGGAATGAACGGGGGGAAGTCATCGCCTCGGAGCTCATCGCCCAGCCCTTCACCTCCGCCCGGTACTTCTGGCCCCGGCCCTCCGCCGGGGACTACGCCACCATGCCTTCCGGAGCCAGCAACCTCTCCTGGACCTCCGGGGAGCTGGTCAAGACAGTGGCAGAGCGCAGGGCGGCCCTGCTGAAAGCCCACAACCTGCCGGAGGAAACGCCTGTTCCGGCGGATATGCTCTTTGCGTCCGGCAGCGGACTGGAATCCTTCATCTCTCCGGAAGCGGCGGAATTCCAGTTGAACCGTGTGGCCGCCGCGCGCGGACTGCCCCCGGAAAAAATCCGGGAACTGGTGGCGGAACACTTCGTCCGGGGTGGCATTCTGGGGGAAAACGTGATCAACGTGATGACCCTGAACGCCGCGCTGGATACATTGCCCCGTGGTTAGCGGTAGGGAACGCCACGCCGCCCCGGTCCGGAGAATAATCCCGGCGGAAAATCGCCCGGCGTCAGCCGGCGCCTTGGTTCCGCATCTTTCTCCGGCAGCCGGGGCGGTTTTTATTGATGAAGCGGCGGAAGGCGGCCTCCCGGCCCACGGGCTATTTTTTACCCTCCAGAAGGAACAGGGCCGCTCCGTGCGGGTTGAGCTGCACATTCATTTCCTGGCGCGCCGTGCCGGCGTTTTCCTGCTTCCACACGTCGCGGACATGCTGGGGAGATTTCAGTTTAAGCAGGGAAAGGGGAACCTTCACGGTCTGGCGTTCATTGCCCGTATTGAAAAACCCGACGGCAGTACGGCCTTCCCCCAGGGGCTTGATCCAGACTTCGCAGCCATCTTGGGCTAAAACCTTTTCCGAGGGGCCGTGAAACGTCTGGTTCACGGCAATCACTTCCCGGTTGCACAGGATGCCCCGCGTGAAATCGTCCAGGTGCTCCAGATCACATGAAATAATCAGGGGGGCGGAGATCATGGCCCAGAAGGACATTTGAAAATACTGCTCGTCCGGCGTCAGACGGGTGGGCTGGAACGTGGTGTTCGCCTTCCCGACCTTGCCCAGGCGGCCGATCTGGAGCATGTCCGGATCATTCCAGTGCCCCGGTCCGGCATAGGGCTGCCATTTTTCCTGGGAGGAGGCGATCTTCTTCAAGCTCCCCCAGTGATCCTCAATATCCCCGGTGGTACGCCAGACGTTGGCCGTTTTGCTGATGGGGCCGGCAATCTCAAACGGAGTGGAATTGGAAACGCTCAAGACGATGTCCCGGCCGCTCTTCTTCAAATCGGCGGAAATTCTTTCCGTGCTCGGCACGTCGATCAGGTACCAGTCCATCTTGACGTAGTCAAAACCCCATTCCGCCCACTGCTTGGCGTCCTGGGAAACCATCCATACGGGGCCGATTTTGGCGGCTCCCAGCCGCTGGGAACCGGGACAGCCTCCGAACAGCTGGTCGGGCTGCGGGCGTTTATTCTCGGGAAGGGCCAGGGAGGAATAATCCCCCTGGGAATTGGGGGAAGTGCCGCCCATGTAGCCGGCGTAAGTGCCCATCCAGGGGGTGGAATAAATCCCCGCCTTCAGCCCCAGGCGGTGGATTTCACGGCACATGGACTTCATGTCCGGAAAACGTTTGTTGGGCTGGATGGCGCGGTACTTGCCGCCCCGGCTGCCCTGCCAGCAGTCGTCAATGTTGACGTAGGAATAACCGTACTGGGCCAGTCCGGACTCCACCATCAGCCGGGCGGTTTTCAGGATATTTTCCTGGCTGACGCCGCCGCTGTAGGAATACCAGCTGCTCCAGCCCATGGGAGGCGTCAGGCAGATCTCCTTTCCGATGCGGACGGTCATGGTCCCGGTGGTTTTACCGTGGCTGTTGCTCGCCTGCACGGGAAAGGAGTAAGTGCCCGGGCGGCTGATTCTTCCGGTAATGACGCCGGTTTCCCTGTCCAGCTTCAATCCCGGAGGAAGCTTGGCGGCCGCAAAACTCATCGGACGCTTCCCGCTCGCGCTGATGGACATCTGGATGGGCGCGCCGGGAGTGGCTCCGAAAAGCCGCGGTTCATTAATCAGGGGCGCCGGGGATTCCGGAGGGGTCAGGCGCACGCCCGGTTCCGGAGCCGGATACGGGGAAGGCATTTCCCTGCCGGAAGCGGCTGTATGGGCCACGAGCAGGGCGAAGCAGAGAAACGAAAGAAAAGGAATGCGGATCATAGGAACAACTGAAACTGGAGACAGGAAATAAGGAATTGCAGCTAAAATGCGGGTTTTTTAAAAATACGCCGGGCACATGAGAATATTACAGGCAGTTTGAAGGGTCAAAAAAAATCCGGATAACAGGAAAAATCCTGCTTTCCCATTCAACGGTTGGAGTTATTCTTATGTCTAAATTACCAACATACCATGCTTAACAATCTAACAACAAAATTTCAGGAAGCGCTGATGCAGGCGCAGCAGACTGCGGGGCGGCTCGGGAAGCCAGAAATTTCCTCTCTGGACGTTCTGGTAGCGTTGCTCGAGCAGGACGGCGGCATCCTGTCCCCCATTCTCCGGAAAGCCTCCTGTGATCCGGGCCTGCTGCTGCAGGCGGCGCAGAGGGAAGTGGCCCGCGAACCCTCCCAGAGCGGGGCAACCACGCAGCCCCGCATGGGGCGTGACCTGGAGACGGTGATGAACGCCGCGGAAGAAGAGCGCAAAAAGCTCAAGGACGACTACCTCAGCGTGGAACACTTCATGCTGGGCGCCCTGGATACGCAGAACAAGGTGCACCAGCTGACGGACACCTTTGGATTGACCAAGGACAACTATCTGGCCGCCATGAAGGAAGTGCGCGGCAACCAGCGCGTGACGGACGACAATCCGGAAGGCAAGTACCAGACGCTGGAAAAATACGGTACGGACCTGACGGCCCGCGCCCGCGCCGGAAAAATTGACCCCGTCATCGGCCGTGATACGGAAATCCGCCGCGTCCTCCAGATCCTTTCCCGCCGGACCAAGAATAACCCCGTGCTCATCGGGGAGCCCGGCGTGGGCAAGACCGCCATTGCGGAAGGCCTCGCGCGCCGCATTGTCAACGGGGACGTGCCGGAAAGCATGCGCAACAAGCGCATCATTTCCCTGAACATCGGGTCCATGCTCGCGGGGGCCAAATACCGCGGCGAATTTGAAGAGCGCCTGAAATCCTTCCTCAAGGAAGTGACGGACTCCAACGGTGAAATCATCCTGTTCATTGACGAACTGCACACCATTGTGGGAGCGGGCGCCAGTGAAGGGGCCGTGGACGCCTCCAACCTGCTCAAGCCTGCGCTGGCCCGCGGTGAACTGCGTACCATCGGCGCGACAACGCTGGATGAATACCGCAAATACATTGAAAAGGATGCCGCCCTGGAACGCCGGTTCCAGCCCGTCATGGTGGCGGAACCCAGCGTGGAAGACACCATTGCCATCCTGCGCGGCCTGAAGGAGCGTTATGAAGTGCACCATGGCGTGCGCATTACGGACGGCGCCATTGTGGCGGCGGCCACCCTTTCCGACCGTTACATTTCCGACCGTTTCCTGCCTGACAAGGCGGTGGACCTGGTGGACGAAGCGGCGGCCAGGCTCAAGATTGAGCTGGACTCCATGCCCACGGAGATCGACCAGATTGAACGCGAGGGCATGCAGCTTGAAATGGAGCGGCAGGCCCTGGCTAAGGAGAAAGACGCGGACAGCAAGGCCCGGCTGGAAAAAATCACCAAGGACCTGGCTGACCTAAAGGAAAAATCAGGCTCCATGATTGCCAAATGGAAGAGTGAAAAAGCCGCTCTGGACGCCGTGCGTGTGGAACAGGAAAAAATAGAAGCCCTGAAACTGGAAAGTGAACGGGCCAAGCGGATGGGGGACTTGACCCGCGCCTCCGAAATCACGTACGGTGAACTCCCGGCAGCCGAACAGGCCCTGAAGGAAGGCAAGGAAAAGCTTAACAAAATGCAGAAGGAAGACGGAGGCCTGCTGAAGGAGGAAGTCACGGAGGCGGACATCGCCAAGGTGGTGGCTACCTGGACGGGCATTCCCGCCGACCGCCTGCAGGAAGGGGAACGCGTCAAGCTGGTGCACATGGAAGAACGCCTGGGCGCCCGGGTGATCGGGCAGAAGCAGGCCGTCAAGGCCGTGTCCGACGCCGTGAGGCGTGCCCGCGCGGGACTTCAGGATGAAAACAAGCCCATCGGCTCCTTCCTGTTCCTGGGGCCCACGGGCGTGGGCAAGACGGAGCTCAGCAAGGCGTTGGCGGAATTCCTCTTTGACAATGAAAACGCCATCGTCCGCATTGACATGTCGGAATACATGGAAAAGCACTCCGTAGCGCGCCTCATTGGAGCGCCTCCCGGATACGTGGGTTATGAAGAAGGCGGCCAGCTCTCTGAAGCCGTGCGCCGCCATCCGTACTGCGTGGTCCTCTTTGATGAAATTGAAAAAGCCCATCCGGACGTCTTCAACGTGCTGCTCCAGGTACTGGATGACGGCCGCATCACGGACGGGCAGGGGCGTACGGTCGACTTCCGCAACACGGTCATCATCATGACCTCCAACATAGGCAGCCAGTACATCCTTAATGAATCCAACCCGGAACAGCGGGAAGCCAAGGCCCTGGATGCCCTGCGCGGCCACTTCAGGCCGGAATTCCTGAACCGCATTGATGAAATCATCATCTTTGACCGCCTGACGGCGGAAGAACTCAAGGGCATTGTGGACATTCAGCTTAAGCGTGTCCGCAAACGCCTGGAAGCCAAAGGCCTGTTCCTGCGCATGACTCCGGAGGCTACGGCCCTGGTGGCGGATCATGGCTTTGATCCCGTCTACGGAGCCCGTCCGCTCAAGCGCGCCATCCAGCATGACCTGCTGGATCCCCTCAGCCTCAAGCTCCTGGAAGGGGAATTCCCGGAAGGAACGGAAATCGTGGTGAGGGAAAAGGGCGGCAAGCTTGACTTTACCAAGGAAAAGAAATAACCGGAAAACCTGCTTCTCCGGCGCATTGCCGGGAAAACCATAAGGGCGCTCCCTGTCAGGAGCGCCCTTATGCTATGAATGCCTGAACCTGGTGGATAAAGGAAAACCCGGGAGCGCCATGCCGTCAGCAACGGCGTCTCCGCAACGTCAGCGCGGCCAGCCCCAAAAGGGCAAGCGCGGAGGTGCAGGGTTCCGGCACCATGTTCCAGCCCATGGAGCGCATCAGTTCCATTTCCCCCTCTGTCAGGGTGCGGTGGTAGGTATCCGGAGAAAGGGAATACTGCATGAGGGCGTCCGGATCGCTCGCGCTGTCAATATGGGCCATGCTGGACCCTTGCTGCCACGTGGAGGGATTATAGGCGGTCAACCCGGTATCGGCTAGCGACAGGGTTTCTCCCAGTGTAAACGCCGTATTTCCGTTCCCCGCCTTTTCCACGATGGACTGGCCTTCCCGGTTGGTTAACAGGGAATCATACCGGGTATACAGCATGGTGCTGTATGCTGCGGAAGCATTCCCGGACTGGACCTGGAAGGTACTGTTCTGTGTAGCCAGGGAGAGGAACCCTACGGTATGCCCCACCTCATGGGTCAGAATGCTTTGAAAATCATATTTCCCGGTATGCTCCGGGGATAAGGCGGCCTCATAGTAAAGGGAATTCAAATGGGCGGTATTGCACTGGATGTAAATATCATAACCTGTGCCGGCCCTTGTGCTTCCATCGCGCCAGACGGACTCCGCCAGGGTGGAAACCTGCTGCGGTCCGTTGGACTGGTAGTAAAAATAAGGGGAATAGGCGGAGGCCAGGGTGGAGGAATTGGCGCCGTCGTACCAGGTGAGGCCCACGGTAAGCGTCCTGCCGGGGGTAGAAGTGATTAAGCTGTCCCAGGTGGACAGCGCCCGTAGGGCGGCGTCTATCTGGCCCTGGTCCCATGTATGGGTGCTTGACGAATCAAAAAATCCCTGGTCGCCGGAATCCAGGAAGGTGCAGGAAAAAGTGGAGCCTACACTGGCTGTTTGTACAGCGGATGAAAGAGGGATGCTTCCCAGGCAGCAGACAGCGCAAATAATTCCAATCCAGAATGATCTTTTCATAAATGGCGAAATAATGAAAACTTCCTATATATAGCAGAAAAAATCCTTCCGTCCATTCGAAAACCGGCGGCTCCGGCCTCCTTCGGGGAAGATGGGAAGGCATTCCGTCTCCATGGAAAGAGCGCGCCATGCAGGGGGGAGGGCGGAAACCGGGGGAAGGCGCCCGGTTCCCTTCAGAAAAAGTAGAACCCTTCCCTCCTTTCCCGATAAAAGGGAAAGACTCTCTGCCCTTCTCCTTTGTGCCCTATTTCCTCTTGGTTGAGGATATGGA